>NZ_JAFBEX010000064.1 GCF_016908975.1 Neobacillus cucumis | reverse complement strand
CCTTTTCTTCCTGCTGTTCGTCGATATAATGCACCAAGATAGTTTTTTGAACCTCTGACTGATTGAGCTGCTTCAGTTAATGCTGATCTTAAATATTTATTTCCTTTTTTGGATCTGGTTGATTTTCTTTTCCCTGCACTTTCGTTATGTCCAGGTACGAGAGCTGCCCACGAACAAAGATGAGCCGCAGTTGGAAATTGACTTTTAACATCAGTACCGATTTCAGCCAGGATTTGTTCAGCCATTCTTCTAGCGATTCCAGGAATTGAATCTAGTCTTACAATATCTTCTTCATAATCCTGAACCCGTTGGGCAATCTCTTGATCTAACATTTCAATTTGCTCAGTTAGAAAATCAATGTGCTTTAAAATCGTTTTAAGCATTAATCGTTGATGTGGGTTAACATAACCCTGGAGAGCTAATTCTAGTTCTTCTTTTTTCTTTTTCATAGTTCTCCGAGCGAAGCTTGCTAGTTTTTCAGGATCATCTTCACCATCCGCGATAGCCCGAAGCATATCTTTAGATGAAACACCCATGATATCAGATACAACCGAACCAAGTTTAATATTGGCTCCTTCTAATACCTTTTGAATCCGATTATGTTGCCTGGCACGTTCCTCAATAATACTACGACGATAGCGAACTAGTTCACGTAATTCCCGTTGAGTCCGATTTGGGATAAAACTAGCTTTAAGAAGACCATGGCGAAGAAGTTGTGCAATCCATTCTGCATCCTTTACGTCGGTCTTGCGACCTGGGAGAGCTTTCATATGTTGAGCATTGACAACTAGAAACTCTATTCCTTCAGATTCTAATAAATTAACGATAGGTTTCCAATAAACACTAGTGCTCTCCATTGCTACATGGGTACAATTATTCTCCTTAATCCAGTCCAATAACTTTAATAAAAAAACTGTTTTAGTTGAAAATGTTTGAATCTCCTTTCCTTGAGAAGTCATAATACAAGCAGTGATATTGTCCTTATGAACATCCAATCCACATGCTCTTTCAATGATAACATCCAT
>NZ_JAFBEX010000063.1 GCF_016908975.1 Neobacillus cucumis | reverse complement strand
CGGTGAACGGATTTTCCTATTCACCAGCCTAACTGCTTACACGCACATATCCAGCAGTGCGCTTACCCTATCCTCCTGCGTCCCCCCATCACTCAAACGATAAAGAGGTGGTACAGGAATATCAACCTGTTGTCCATCGCCTACGCCTTTCGGCCTCGGCTTAGGTCCCGACTAACCCTGAGCGGACGAGCCTTCCTCAGGAAACCTTAGGCATTCGGTGGATGAGATTCTCACTCATCTTTCGCTACTCATACCGGCATTCTCACTTCTAAGCGCTCCACCAGTCCTTACGGTCTAGCTTCAACGCCCTTAGAACGCTCTCCTACCACTGACATCTAAGATGTCAATCCACAGCTTCGGTGATACGTTTAGCCCCGGTACATTTTCGGCGCAGAGTCACTCGACCAGTGAGCTATTACGCACTCTTTAAATGGTGGCTGCTTCTAAGCCAACATCCTGGTTGTCTAAGCAACTCCACATCCTTTTCCACTTAACGTATACTTTGGGACCTTAGCTGGTGGTCTGGGCTGTTTCCCTTTTGACTACGGATCTTATCACTCGCAGTCTGACTCCCACGGATAAGTCTTTGGCATTCGGAGTTTGTCTGAATTCGGTAACCCGATGAGGGCCCCTAGTCCAAACAGTGCTCTACCTCCAAGACTCTTACTACGTGAGGCTAGCCCTAAAGCTATTTCGGAGAGAACCAGCTATCTCCAAGTTCGATTGGAATTTCTCCGCTACCCACACCTCATCCCCGCACTTTTCAACGTGCGTGGGTTCGGGCCTCCATCCAGTGTTACCTGGACTTCACCCTGGACATGGGTAGATCACCTGGTTTCGGGTCTACGACCACATACTCATTCGCCCTATTCAGACTCGCTTTCGCTGCGGCTCCGTCTCTTCAACTTAACCTTGCATGTAATCGTAACTCGCCGGTTCATTCTACAAAAGGCACGCTATCACCCATTAACGGGCTCTAACTACTTGTAGGCACACGGTTTCAGGAACTATTTCACTCCCCTTCCGGGGTGCTTTTCACCTTTCCCTCACGGTACTGGTTCACTATCGGTCACTAGGGAGTATTTAGCCTTGGGAGATGGTCCTCCCTGCTTCCGACCGGATTTCACGTGTCCGGCCGTACTCAGGATCCACTCAGGAGGGAACGAAGTTTC
>NZ_JAFBEX010000062.1 GCF_016908975.1 Neobacillus cucumis | reverse complement strand
TTGGTTAAGTCCTCGATCGATTAGTATCAGTCAGCTCCACATGTCACCACGCTTCCACCTCTGACCTATCAACCTGATCATCTTTCAGGGATCTTACTAGCTTGACGCTATGGGAAATCTCATCTTGAGGGGGGCTTCATGCTTAGATGCTTTCAGCACTTATCCCGTCCGCACATAGCTACCCAGCGATGCCTTTGGCAAGACAACTGGTACACCAGCGGTGCGTCCATCCCGGTCCTCTCGTACTAAGGACAGCTCCTCTCAAATTTCCTGCGCCCACGACGGATAGGGACCGAACTGTCTCACGACGTTCTGAACCCAGCTCGCGTACCGCTTTAATGGGCGAACAGCCCAACCCTTGGGACCGACTACAGCCCCAGGATGCGATGAGCCGACATCGAGGTGCCAAACCTCCCCGTCGATGTGGACTCTTGGGGGAGATAAGCCTGTTATCCCCGGGGTAGCTTTTATCCGTTGAGCGATGGCCCTTCCATGCGGAACCACCGGATCACTAAGCCCGACTTTCGTCCCTGCTCGACTTGTAGGTCTCGCAGTCAAGCTCCCTTGTGCCTTTACACTCTACGAATGATTTCCAACCATTCTGAGGGAACCTTTGGGCGCCTCCGTTACTCTTTAGGAGGCGACCGCCCCAGTCAAACTGCCCACCTGACACTGTCTCCCACCCCGATAAGGGGTGCGGGTTAGAATTTCAATACAGCCAGGGTAGTATCCCACCGACGCCTCCACCGAAGCTGGCGCTCCGGCTTCTCAGGCTCCTACCTATCCTGTACAAGCTGTACCAAAATTCAATATCAGGCTACAGTAAAGCTCCACGGGGTCTTTCCGTCCTGTCGCGGGTAACCTGCATCTTCACAGGTACTATAATTTCACCGAGTCTCTCGTTGAGACAGTGCCCAGATCGTTACGCCTTTCGTGCGGGTCGGAACTTACCCGACAAGGAATTTCGCTACCTTAGGACCGTTATAGTTACGGCCGCCGTTTACTGGGGCTTCGATTCAGAGCTTCGCGTGAGCTAACCCCTCCTCTTAACCTTCCAGCACCGGGCAGGCGTCAGCCCCTATACTTCGCCTTGCGGCTTCGCAGAGACCTGTGTTTTTGCTAAACAGTCGCCTGGGCCTATTCACTGCGGCTCTTCAGGGCTATGCACCCTAAAAAGCACCCCTTCTCCCGAAGTTACGGGGTCATTTTGCCGAGTTCCTTAACGAGAGTTCTCTCGCTCACCTTAGGATTCTCTCCTCGCCTACCTGTGTCGGTTTGCGGTACGGGCACCTTTTATCTTGCTAGAGGCTTTTCTTGGCAGTGTGGAATCAGGAACTTCGGTACTATAATTCCCTCGGCATCACAGCTC
>NZ_JAFBEX010000061.1 GCF_016908975.1 Neobacillus cucumis | reverse complement strand
TGAACTCCCTCAGTTAAATACGATTTTCTCTCGAATGCTCGCTTATTCGCAGGATTTCATATCCCTTGATTTGGAGTTAACGATTAAATAAATTGCGTTCAGATCATTATGGCTTCGTGAAGGCATAGTGAAATAGAGGAGTGAATAAAAACTCCATATTTTACCATATAATGCACGTGCTCCACGCCGCCCCTGGAGGCTTTCCCTCCCATGTCTCAACGGGTCAAACGCCCTATCATTCCTTCGTCATGCCTATCCAAGGGGTGGAGGCCAGTTATGCTAACGGAATGGGTCTGTGCCCTTATGTTCAACAAACCTGGTACTCCGTACATATTTGAAATCCTGCAAATAAGCCAACATTCGGTCAATACAAGTGTGCCGTATTTCTTATTTCAAGGGGACGATTAACTTAATTTCTGTAATTTATTAGGCAGCTAACGGTGATAATGGTTTGACCTTATCAGGGCAATAAGACTCATTTCGTCTAGAAATACCTACAAAAATCCTTGCCAATTTGCCAATTAGCTTCATAATAGATTTCATTTTCTTTATTTTTTTTACTTTGACATTATGAAAATGTATTGCTTTAAATTCTGGATTATTCATCACAAGGCTCATTGTCGCTAAGTAGAGGAATCGCCTTAATCTGGAACGTCCTCGCTTAGAAATGATAATCTGGCCTTTCCACTTGCCCGAACTTGCTTCGGCTAAATGCAATCCTGCATGGCGAAGTAAAGAATTGCCATGAGAAAAGCTGCTTAAATCACCAGCTTCACCTAGTATGCCAGCTAAAGAAATATCACTTATTCCTTTTATGGTAAGGAGCTTCTTAGCGAAAGGAATTTTATTTAATGCCTCAGTAACTTGTTGTTCAACTCTTTCGAGTTGAGTTAAAGCTAAATCATATTCCTCTAATAATTGTTCCAAATGGAATTTATAAGCATCAAGTGCTTGTCTATTACCAACAGATTTCTTAGCTAACTGGATGAGTAATAGGGCCTTTTTTAATCCAGGCTGCCTCTTCATTATAGATTTCCAACCTGTAATAACCTCGTGAGGCTGCATATTCTCTAAGTCAACAGGGGAGGGGAATAAACGAAGGGTTGCGATTGCCCCTTTAGCCTTAATATCTTTAAACACATGTCGGAGTTCAGGAAAGACAATATCTACCCAACGATTTAATTGATTAATAGAACTGACAAGGCGTTTAACAACTACATCACGGTTAGACATTAGAACTCTTAGTTTTTCAAATGATTCTGATGTGTATCTAACTTCCGAATAGTAACCATTCTTCACCATATCAGCGATGACTAAGGCATCTTTTTTATCACTTTTTGATTGAGTATTATCACGGTTTTCTTTATTTTTTTTTACTAAATGAGGGTTTACCGTTACCACTTCGATGTTTTGTTTAGAAAGCCATTTTGAAAGATTGATCCAGTAGTGTCCAGTCGGCTCCATCCCCACAATAGCTTCATTTAGATTATTTAA
>NZ_JAFBEX010000060.1 GCF_016908975.1 Neobacillus cucumis | reverse complement strand
TAGGGGTCACCATTTTTGGAGGATTAGCTCAGCTGGGAGAGCATCTGCCTTACAAGCAGAGGGTCGGCGGTTCGATCCCGTCATCCTCCACCATAAATATGCCGGTTTAGCTCAATTGGTAGAGCAACTGACTTGTAATCAGTAGGTTGGGGGTTCAAGTCCTCTAGCCGGCATTTTTTTCTTTTTTGAGCCATTAGCTCAGTCGGTAGAGCATCTGACTTTTAATCAGAGGGTCGAAGGTTCGAGTCCTTCATGGCTCACCAGTTTTTTGCGCTAGCAAAATAACTTACCATATATGCGGGTGTGGCGGAATTGGCAGACGCACCAGACTTAGGATCTGGCGCCGCAAGGCGTGGGGGTTCGACTCCCTTCACCCGCACCACTAAATCAAGCTGCCGGGGTGGCGGAACTGGCAGACGCACAGGACTTAAAATCCTGCGGTAGGTGACTACCGTACCGGTTCGATTCCGGTCCTCGGCACCATTTTTTTACAATAGCAAAATAACAATCAATATCATGCGCCCGTAGCTCAATTGGATAGAGCGTCTGACTACGGATCAGAAGGTTATGGGTTCGACTCCTTTCGGGCGCGCTTGTTTTTCGGGAAGTAGCTCAGCTTGGTAGAGCACTTGGTTTGGGACCAAGGGGTCGCAGGTTCGAATCCTGTCTTCCCGACCATGTACTTTTTAAATGATGGGGTCTTAGCTCAGCTGGGAGAGCGCCTGCTTTGCACGCAGGAGGTCAGGGGTTCGATCCCCCTAGACTCCACCAAATTATATATAATGGCGGTGTAGCTCAGCTGGCTAGAGCGTACGGTTCATACCCGTAAGGTCGGGGGTTCGATCCCCTCCGCCGCTATATTATTAATGGATCCTTAGCTCAGCTGGTTAGAGCAACGAGCAAGGCTTCCAAGAATAAACTACGAGTTGTACCCATCGAGCGGCATCTAGAAAAAGCTTTCTGATATGGGGACAGACGGGTTTTAACCCTATAAGTAGAAGAACTTTACAAGGACCCTTAGCTCAGCTGGTTAGAGCAGACGGCTCATAACCGTCCGGTCGTAGGTTCGAGTCCTACAGGGTCCATTTTATTTACACGGAGGAATACCCAAGTCTGGCTGAAGGGATCGGTCTTGAAAACCGACAGGCGGGTCAAACCGCGCGGGGGTTCGAATCCCTCTTCCTCCTCCATTTACTTTAAACAAATTATTATTATCGCGGGGTGGAGCAGTCTGGTAGCTCGTCGGGCTCATAACCCGAAGGTCGCAGGTTCAAATCCTGTCCCCGCAATATGGTCCGGTAGTTCAGTTGGTTAGAATGCCTGCCTGTCACGCAGGAGGTCGCGGGTTCGAGTCCCGTCCGGACCGCCATTTTTATCCCAGTAGGTAAACCTGCTGTTGATATAGATCTATTTTTAGTGTGGCTCAGTAGCTCAGTCGGTAGAGCAAAGGACTGAAAATCCTTGTGTCGGCGGTTCGATTCCGTCCTGAGCCACCATTTTTTTAAAAAGATTCTTTTCTAAATGTGGAGGGGTAGCGAAGTGGCTAAACGCGGCGGACTGTAAATCCGCTCCCTCCGGGTTCGGCGGTTCGAATCCGTCCCCCTCCAC
>NZ_JAFBEX010000059.1 GCF_016908975.1 Neobacillus cucumis | reverse complement strand
GTGCTGGGTATGTTCAGAAGGAAAGTGCGATGACCCCGTGAGGTCTCCACTTTAACTTTAGGTGTTGATATATAAGGGAAATCCGAAGTTATCAATACAAGTGGAGAAGTCAGACGCCTTCATAGTACGGAAGTAGGATTGCGACCAAACGCAATCTGAACGGAAGGGGGAGCGACCTCGTGGCTCTACATTTATGAAAGTGTGTAATGACAACAGTATACGTTACCTCGGTAAAAACGAACTGGAAGTGCACAATGAAAGGTGTGGAATAAGCATTGAATCAAGAACTAAAGTTCAAATGGCATAGTGTATATGGACAAATTCTTTTTGATAGAAAGCTTAAAACAGCTTGGGAAAAGGTTAAAAGCAATAATGGGGCTGGAGGTATAGATGGAGAAACAGTCCAAAGTTACGCAAGTAACGAAGAGAAGAATCTCAGTCAGTTACTTCAGAAACTAAGACTTAAAGAATACACTCCGTCACCAGTTCGAAGAAAATATATTCCCAAAAAGAATGGAAAACTACGTCCACTGGGGATTCCAAATATTGAAGACCGCATTGTTCAACAAGCTGTTGTTAATGTCCTTGAACCTAAATGTGAAGAACTCATTTTCCACAAATGGTCATGCGGCTATCGTCCAAATCTTGGACCTAAAAGAGTAATGCAAATCATTACATGGAATATCGAGAGTGGTTACAACTATATTTATGATTGTGATATTAAGGGATTCTTTGACAATATTCCTCACAAGAAGTTGATGAAGATACTTAATAAATATATAGCTGATGGAACTGTACTCGACCTAATCTGGAAATGGTTAAAAGCCGGCTTCATGGAGGAAGGGAAGTATCACGAAGTAGACTCGGGAACCCCTCAAGGGGGTGTGATTTCGCCATTACTTGCAAATCTTTTTCTAAATGAACTTGACTGGGAGCTCGAAACCCATGGAATTCACTTTGTTAGATATGCCGATGATTTCCTTTTATTTTCCAAAACAAAAGATGAAATTGTACGTGCAGAATCTATTACAAAGCAAAAGCTAGCAGAACTAGGGCTTGAAATCTCCATCGAGAAAACTAAAATCGTCGATTTTAACCATGATGACTTTGATTTCCTTGGATTTACTTTTGAGCACTGGAGGAAAAGAAAGAAAGATGGCAAACCATACTACATAGCTAAACCAAAGGATTCTACATGGAAAGACTTTCGCCAAAAGATAAAGGGTAAAACAATGAAATCCCTAACTTTTAGCAAAGATGTGTGGGTAGAACGTGTGAATCAAGTAGTACGAGGAAAAGTAAATTACTTTTTAACCCTTTGGAATGCGATAAATGAGAATAAAAAGTATGGAAGAGAATTTTCATGTTTCTTCAACGTTATCAAAAATGACTTATTAGCCATAGATAGCTATATAAGACGAAGGCTCAGAGTTGCGATGATACATGACCATCCTAGTCAAAATAAAGGACATAAGATGAAAACAAAATGGGGAATTGAGTTCTTTGCAAGAATTGGATTAATTCCAGCTTTTCAATACTATTATGGAAAACAATATGGAAATACCATAGAGGACTACATTCAGTACATGAAGGAAAAACAGAAAAAGAAATATAAAAGAGCGCTACAAAGAGCAAAAGAACGTGGAGAAGTATACTTCACAACCAAAAGAGTCCAAATGATAAACTGTGCACAGGGTGAAACAAAGCATTCAATGTAACATGTTGGTAAGCCGTATGCCTTAGTAGGGCACGTGCGGTTTGATAAGGGGGAAGCCTCGTGAGAGGTTTCCCTACTTTATTTA
>NZ_JAFBEX010000058.1 GCF_016908975.1 Neobacillus cucumis | reverse complement strand
TTTGTGCGCTTGGCAGCGCTTCGCTCTAAAGGGTGTAAGTCCCTAACATGCCGTTGTGGCGGAAATGTAAAGCTGACAGGTAGTGCGAGTGCCGTGAGGCTTCGTGCGGAGGACTTGAAGGCAAAACTCGGAACAGGTGGCTGAAACCATGTTGGCTGGTAAGACTGGATAACCTTGCAAAGGAAAGGGATGTCCTATACCACTTTGAGTCTTATTAGTTATGAGGACTGGATTCGAGGGAAAGGCGAAGACGTGACCCAAGGAGATCTCATCTTCTCCACCGTTGGTGGTAACTCATTTTCAAAGCCGCGATGGACAAGATTTTGACTATGGAGGGTGAGAAGTCAGAGCAGGGGATAGTAGTGAATAAGCTTGTCAGAAATGCCACAAAGACAAGCGACTTACCACATTGTTGGTAGGACAGACATTGACTCAAAAGGCAATGAACTGATGCGAAGCCCGTCTGCCCATGTAAGAAAAGCATTACGAACTTATTTACTCGTCATGTACTAAACAGAAGTCGATGAGGCAGATAGCCAAAGAATCGAGACCGAAAGAAAGTAGGTTGTTTAGGGCGTAGTACTAATATCAAATATCAACCATTGGGTAACCTATACAGCTGATATTGTATTGGGAAAGGAAACGAATACATGGAGGAATCGATAGGAAAACGAAGCTTACGTGTAGTAGAGAATTCTAAAAAGAAACGCAAATGGTACAGCCTAATTGATAAAATCTGGAACTATCAAAACCTGGAACAAGCATTTTATGACGTGAAGAAAAATCGAGGCTCACATGGTGTGGATAAAGTAACTATTAAAGATTATGAAAAAGAATTGGAACACAACTTAAGAGTGCTCCAAGAATCTTTACGTACTAAAACATATCGAGCAAAACCAGTCCGAAGAGTGTATATTCCAAAAGCAGATGGTAGTAAGCGTCCATTAGGAATACCAACAGTTGAAGACCGAATTCTCCAAGCCGCAGCAAAAAGAATACTTGAACCAATCTTCGAACAAAAATTTTTAGACTGTAGTTACGGATTTCGTCCAAACCGTAGTGCGCATATGGCGATAGACAAAATCCGTAAGGATTTGATGGAAGGATATACGTATGTAATTGACGCCGACATAAAGACGTATTTTGATTCAATTCCACACGACAAGCTTATTGAGTTAGTCAAAGAAGAAGTTGTGGATGGAAGTGTGTTGGCTTTAATTGTGCAGTTCTTGAAGTCGGGAATCCTGGAAAATGGTGTGGTTTTTGAAAATGATAACGGCAGCCCTCAGGGTGGTGTAATAAGTCCGCTTCTTGCGAATATCTATCTTCACCCACTAGATGAAATGATGACAGAAAGAGGTCATCGAATAACAAGGTATGCAGATGACTTCGTCATCTGTTGTAAATCCCAAAAAGGTGCTGAGAGGGTATTAAGAACAGTGGTGAAGCTGTTAGAAGGAAGGCTTGGATTAAAGGTTCACCCTGATAAAACTAAGATTGTAAATAATTTGGAAGAACCATTCGTATTTCTTGGGTATGTATTTAAAAGTGGTTACTACCATTCACCATCAGATAAAGCAGTCAAGAAATTCAAGGCAAGAGTCAAAGAGGCAACGAAAAGAAACCAAACAGTGAATTTGGAGGAATTCGTTAAACACAAACTAAACCCGATCATTAGAGGTTGGGGCAGATACTTTGGCATTGGATTCTCAAAGAACCTGTTCAAACAGCTTGATTCATGGATTCGGAGAAGATTGCGAATGATTCAGTTAAGAAGTTGGAGAAAAATCAGAAAGCTCCATAGGGAGCTTCGGAAAAGGAACTGGGAGGGTGAACTTCCGCATTTGTCCATGACTAAATGGAGAAATTCGATGACCCAGCACGTACATTTTGCGATACCTAATGAAAGGTTTCGTGAAATTAAACTTGTATTTCTTTTAGACATTTATAACGAACTACATCCCCAACGGGGATAAGCATGGAGGAGCCGTATGCGATGACCCGCATGTACGGATCTGTGAGAGGCGCATGAATA
>NZ_JAFBEX010000057.1 GCF_016908975.1 Neobacillus cucumis | reverse complement strand
TGGCGAGAAGGTCACACCCGTTCCCATACCGAACACGGAAGTTAAGCTTCTCAGCGCCGATGGTAGTTGGGACCTTGTCCCTGTGAGAGTAGGACGTTGCCAGGCTGTATATGGAGGATTAGCTCAGCTGGGAGAGCATCTGCCTTACAAGCAGAGGGTCGGCGGTTCGATCCCGTCATCCTCCACCATATTATGCCGGTTTAGCTCAATTGGTAGAGCAACTGACTTGTAATCAGTAGGTTGGGGGTTCAAGTCCTCTAGCCGGCACCATTCTTAGTACGAGCCATTAGCTCAGTCGGTAGAGCACGATCGAGTAAGCTTCACTGAAACAGCATCAGGGTACACACCGAGTTGCTGCTTGAATAAGCTTTCTGAGGCGTGGGCATCCGGCGAAAAGCAAAGTTTAGGGAAGTACACTAATACGAGCCATTAGCTCAGTCGGTAGAGCATCTGACTTTTAATCAGAGGGTCGAAGGTTCGAGTCCTTCATGGCTCACCATTTAAAATTAATATGCGGGTGTGGCGGAATTGGCAGACGCACCAGACTTAGGATCTGGCGCCGCAAGGCGTGGGGGTTCGACTCCCTTCACCCGCACCATTTAATAGAATATGCGGAAGTAGTTCAGTGGTAGAACACCACCTTGCCAAGGTGGGGGTCGCGGGTTCGAATCCCGTCTTCCGCTCCAAATAGTGCCGGGGTGGCGGAACTGGCAGACGCACAGGACTTAAAATCCTGCGGTAGGTGACTACCGTACCGGTTCGATTCCGGTCCTCGGCACCACTATTTGAAATAATGCGCCCGTAGCTCAATTGGATAGAGCGTCTGACTACGGATCAGAAGGTTATGGGTTCGACTCCTTTCGGGCGCGCTTATTATTCGGGAAGTAGCTCAGCTTGGTAGAGCACTTGGTTTGGGACCAAGGGGTCGCAGGTTCGAATCCTGTCTTCCCGACCATGTACTTCTTAAATTATGGGGTCTTAGCTCAGCTGGGAGAGCGCCTGCTTTGCACGCAGGAGGTCAGGGGTTCGATCCCCCTAGACTCCACCAACTTTAATATATAATGGCGGTGTAGCTCAGCTGGCTAGAGCGTACGGTTCATACCCGTAAGGTCGGGGGTTCGATCCCCTCCGCCGCTACCAATATATATCATTATCATGGACCTTTAGCTCAGCTGGTTAGAGCAGACGGCTCATAACCGTCCGGTCGTAGGTTCGAGTCCTACAAGGTCCACCAGAAGTATAATAATGTGGAGGAATACCCAAGTCCGGCTGAAGGGATCGGTCTTGAAAACCGACAGGCGGGTTAAACCGCGCGGGGGTTCGAATCCCTCTTCCTCCGCCATATTATTCTAAGTAAAATATTATTATTATCGACGGGTGGAGCAACGAGCGTTGCTTCAATGAAGAATCTGCGAGTTGTACCCATCGAGTTGCTTCTTGAATATGCATTCTGAGATGGGGACAGTCAGTAACAAAAACATGGAGCATGCTCCAAACTTTATAATTTTTATTATCGCGGGGTGGAGCAGTCTGGTAGCTCGTCGGGCTCATAACCCGAAGGTCGCAGGTTCAAATCCTGTCCCCGCAATCCGGTCTGGTAGTTCAGTTGGTTAGAATGCCTGCCTGTCACGCAGGAGGTCGCGGGTTCGAGTCCCGTCCAGACCGCCATTTGATGGCTCAGTAGCTCAGTCGGTAGAGCAAAGGACTGAAAATCCTTGTGTCGGCGGTTCGATTCCGTCCTGAGCCACCATTTATTTATAATTGAATAGTTATGGCGATTGTGGCGAAGTGGTTAACGCATCGGATTGTGGTTCCGACATTCGTGGGTTCGATTCCCATCAGTCGCCCCATTTAATTGATTTGCGGGTGTAGTTTACTGGTAAAACCTCAGCCTTCCAAGCTGATGTAGTGGGTTCGATTCCCATCACCCGCTCCAAATATGGGCCTATAGCTCAGCTGGTTAGAGCGCACGCCTGATAAGCGTGAGGTCGATGGTTCGAGTCCATTTAGGCCCACCATAGTTTTTTTTAAGACTAATAATTTACAATTATTCCGCAGTAGCTCAGTGGTAGAGCTATCGGCTGTTAACCGATCGGTCGTAGGTTCGAGTCCTACCTGCGGAGCCTTATAGAGAAGTACCCAAGTGGCTCAAGGGGCTCCCCTGCTAAGGGAGTAGGTCGGGTGACCGGCGCGAGGGTTCGAATCCCTTCTTCTCTGTATTTAAATATTTGGCCCCTTGGTCAAGCGGTTAAGACACCGCCCTTTCACGGCGGTAACACGGGTTCGAATCCCGTAGGGGTCATAGAAAAAAGCTGATAACTTGTGTTATCAGCTTTTTTTAATTGGAATCGAGAAGATTACGAGAGAACGCATTTAAAATTATAGAATTTTAAACCCCGACACTTGCATGAGGACAGGAAAGCGGAAAAGAGAACGAATCCTGTCCGTATGAA
The DNA here is from genome assembly GCF_016908975.1 of Neobacillus cucumis. Taxonomy (GTDB): domain Bacteria; phylum Bacillota; class Bacilli; order Bacillales; family Cytobacillaceae; genus Neobacillus; species Neobacillus cucumis. The sequence continues at coordinate 111 of NZ_JAFBEX010000057.1, read as the reverse complement.
GCTGCCATGAGGACAGGAAAGCGGGAAAGAGAACGAATCCTGTCCATATGAAAGCCCCATGAGGACAAGAAAGCCGGGAAGATAATGAATCCAGTCCGCATGAAGCTGCCA
>NZ_JAFBEX010000056.1 GCF_016908975.1 Neobacillus cucumis | reverse complement strand
TGTTATTGATATATTATATAGTCCATAAATTGACGGTATTAGGTGTCCGTAGTTTGACGGAATTACTGTCCGACCATATTTCTGAAAAAAGGGAGAATCATGATAATTCTCCCTCAATAACCCGTTTAACCATGTGATCATCTATTATTCGGAATCCGTTCTGTGACCCATAAAGTAAACAATGAGTACATAACTTATTTATGAGCCTTGCGGCTCCTCCAGAAAAACGGTGAATTTCATCTAATGCACCATCAGAAAAAAACTGCTGGTCTACTCCTGAATATTTTAGGTGCCTTGCTACATATTCTCCCACTTGAGCACGGTCATAATGTCCCAATTTGAACTGTATATCAATTCTTTGCCGTATCGCAGCGAATGATTGAAGACGAAGGCGATCCCAGAGTTCACTCTGACCAACAAGAATAAGTGCCATTGGACTTTGGGCATCCATTTTGAAGTTAAGCAGGAACCTAACCTCCTCAAGCATCTCTTTATCTAATAGGTGAGCTTCGTCTACTACAACCACAGGCTGAATACCACGGATTCCTCTCATCAATTCTATCTCCCGATGAAGTTGCCGTTTTGCATCACCTCTATAAAACTTTGCCTCTGAGCCTAATTGTTCAAGCAATCCTTTATAAAAGTGCCGAGGGGTCAATTTTGAATCAGACAAATAGAGTACTTGAAACTTCCCCTTATCAAGTCGATCTACAAACCTACGAATTGTTGTTGTTTTACCAGTGCCACAATCACCGGTTAAAACGGCAAACAGCTGTCTTTCTGCCGCATACTTTAGCCTCCCAAGAATTTCTTGCATCATAGGAGAATCATATAATTTATCGGTAGGGACATCCCTTGAAAAAGGCGTATTTTCCATTCCATAAGCAGCTTCAAACATTTTCTCCTCAATCCTCCTTCCAGATGGCACGGAAGGTGACTGCTGGTGTCAATTCAATTTGCCGTTCTTGATGTTTCTTTTCTGCTGCTTTTAATAGTCTAGATGAATTAGCTTCTTGTGCTTGAAGATGGGATGGTAATTCATTCCGTTTTCCAGCCTTTTCACCAATAACTAACTTTCGTGCTTTCCAAGGAGAATGCCCCTCATACTCTATAGTAAGTTCCTCAAGATCCGAAGGATCGTACACAATGTCAACTTGACGACCAATGAATGAAAGTCCAACTTCATATTTTTTATCCATGAAACTTATACAACCAGATTTATCTACTTTTCTGGTTTCGCAATGTAAGAAGGCATTTGCCAATGTATCGGGATCAATAAAATGAAGTGCTTTCTTATCACTGCGAAATGCCGTATGTGGACTGATTTTTTCACCAAGGGCTGAATGGGGTTTTTCCTGATAACACTCGGTAAGCCAAGATTGAAACAGTTCATTTAGTCTGTCTAACGTTTGTGGCTTTTCAAGTGTAACCTCACCTAAAAAAGAATCTATAACTCTATTAAACCGTTCAATCTTGCCTTTAGATTCTGGAGCATATGGTTTTGCGTATATAAGGCGGGTTCCCAGTTTAGAACAGGTACGAGACATCCACTTTGTTCTATATTGCTTTCCATTATCAAAGTAGACAGATTCTGGCACACCATATTTTTGTATTGCTTGTCGAAAAGCATCCTCCACAATCCTCGAATCAAGAGTTGGATAAAAGGCACCGTGTAAAACAAAACGTGTCGCGTCATCTATGATTGCTACAAGATATACCTGCTTTTTCGTTCCATTTGGGCCGATGGGTAAATACGGGCCATACTTAATGTCAGATTGCCATAGTTGATTACGATGCCTTTTTTGAAACCGTCTGGCAGCCACCCCTGATTGAGAATAAAGCTTCATATGTCTAGAACTATATCCTCTTTCGGTCAGTTTCTCTTGAAGAGTAGATCTTTTAAGTTGTCCAGGTTCTGCCAAACCCTCCCACTCAAGTATCTGAATGATTTGTGCAACACTACGGCTCGGTACTTCTTTACGAAGAAGAATAGCCTGTTCCATTAGATGCGAAGGAATCGCCTCTGATTTGCTATGAGAATTCTTGCCTTTAGGTTTTAACCCTCCAAAGCCTTCAGAACGAAATTGTGAAACATACCGTCTTATTGTTCTTTCAGAGAGACCGCTGGTCTTACATATCTGTTCCTTCAATTGCTTGGCCTTTCCAGCATCAAGGCCTGCTTCTAATAGAGGGGCAATAAGCTGGAATCTTTGTACTGCAGTATCTTCAACTTTTTTATAATTTCTCACGATAACACTCCTCTCAATGTGTTTATCATGAGTGTAAATCAACCATCTGCGGACAAAAATGCAGAACGGGTATGTAACCATAAATTTATATTTACAATGGGTCGGACAATTCTAGCCAGCCATCTGGAGGCATTGCCCACCAGTCGTCCTAGTCTTTGAAGTGCGGTCTCTGAATTTACGGACCTTAAATCCAAAGGGATATTTTCCTGTTTAGTTTGATGCATGATTGATATAAGACAACCGACCCAGTAATCTAGGAAACTTTTAAACCACTCATTCCAGCGAAAAAGTGTTGATTCATCTGCGGGTATATCGTGATTGGAGGGGTTCGAAAGAACCATCTCAATAGACTCTGAATCATATCTCTTATAGGGAACTAAGAAATCTGGTAATTCATGATGAATTCTTCCACAATTATCACATTTTAAACGCCGAATATTATAAACTTTTGTTTCCCCTGATCTTTCTTTTGATTTCCTATCTCTAGTCCCAATAACACTCATGCTTTTTCCACAACAGGGAGATGGAATCCTCCCCGCACCCCTAACTAAAAACTCCAAGGGTATTTTCAATAAGTTTGTAATCTGATACAATAATCACAGTTGTTTTTTGTGGGACGTCTCCCGTATAACTGTTGGCGCAGTTATACGCTATGGGAGGCGTCTTTTCCTTTCTCCGGATTTATACGTGGACATTATACTCGTCCACTTCCGGACAGGCAATACCTTCAACTATCGGTAATTTATGGGTGTCAAAAACA
>NZ_JAFBEX010000055.1 GCF_016908975.1 Neobacillus cucumis | reverse complement strand
AGACGCTCCTACCCTTTTAAAAAAGTTGAATGAGCTGCGTCTATTTAAGTGTTGCCATTTTTCGGTCCTTACAGAAGTTAATTTTCATGGTAGTTGAAGAAGAAAAAGCTGCTAACAACAGCTATGGTTTATCGCAAAAAGAACCATTAACTTATCAAAGTATTTGTAATTTAAGTTATCGCATACATGGTACATCCATTCTGATGAAACCGCTTATATAAATCCAGGGAATCCTCCCATGCCCATTCCTGGAAAACCTCCCATGCCCATTCCTGGGAATCCTCCCATACCCATACCTGGGAATCCTCCCATACCCATACCTGGGAATCCTCCCATACCCATACCTGGGAATCCTCCCATGCCCATACCTGGGAATCCTCCCATGCCCATTCCTGGGAATCCTCCCATGCCCATACCTGGGAATCCTCCCATGCCCATTCCAAACATTCTTTCCATTTTTATCTCCTCCTCAAGTTGTTTCAAAAATAATGTATGTTTCCATGTTGAAGGAGGAATAGATACTTGCCTATATTATTAAGTGTATTCCTTGCTGTTATTTTATTTAAGGTATTTTCATAATTTATCATAGCGCTAGGGTTCATTTCTTCAAACCAAAACAGAACTTCAATATGTACTTTTAAAACCTCCGCAATATCATAAGTAAGTTTGAATGAAAGGTTATATTTTCCATAGAGTTAGTGGTTACTACAACTATTATTTAACGTCAAAAAGCCCTTCTGTTCCTAAGGATTTAATGTCATTTTTCATCTCTATTTTATTTTTATTTTTTCAATGCTTAATATTGATTTTTCTTGTAATGGAAAAATCACTTCTTGTTCTGCTCTGATTGCCGGTGAGTTTAATTCGAAATTATCAATATCAAGTTTCATAGCTTCTATAAATCCTTTAACATTAATTCCCGGATTATCTTTTGTTGCTTCTGCTGTAATTATTGTATGAGAACACGATGAATCGAACCAATATAAATCTTCTAAATTTTCAGCTGATGTCCATGAAACATAATGATTATTTAAATTCACTTCATCATGGTCTATATGAACTCTTCTTATTTTCCTGTATACAGTAGATATTTTGCAAACTCATTGTCATCTTCATCTTCACTGTTCTCCCACTTACGAATATCTTGTAACACCTGTTTCCAATATTCATCTGTTTGATCTAAATTGCTTCTCCCACTTCCTCTTTTTGGATGATTTACCCACATTTTAAATAATTCAATTAGATTCATTTTTAACTCCCTATTTTTAATACATACCATTATACTCTCTTAATGGGGTACCGTCAGGAAAGTGCGGGTTTATAACGCTAAGGAATTTTCAACCCATTACAAAAAGCCGATTTCCTGGTTAAGGAATCGACTTTTCTTATTTATTCTTGTTCAACTAAAGCTACCCGTTACATTAAGTACATTTCATCACAATCTTGCTTATTTCTTTTTTCGCATAAAAAGAGAATAGGCTACCAATAGTAATCCAATTATTATAGCTGGAGTTGCATTCATGATAATCACATCCAAATTTCAAATGATTTTTGAGTAAAGCACCCGTTAGCTTAATAAACCTTAGCTTTTAAAATCTATAAAGTGACTTGAATTTGGATAAAGTTTTTCTTTAAAAATCCAATAGAAGTATAAAATTTATCAGCTTGTTCGGTATCGGTATGAAGCACCAAAATTCTATAATATCTTTTTGCTTCTTCAATTATCTCTTTTATCAAAAGGCTTCCTATACCATTTCTCCGATACTCTTTACTGACATAAAACCTTCTCAGCCTACCAATATATTGATCATTTGAAAATGGGTCTTTATTTAATCCACCAATAGCAAAAAGTACACCACCTTCATTAAAAACGCCAAATAACCCTTCGCCAAAATGGTTAAAAGTATTACTGCCATTTTTAAAATCATTTACTAATCTTTCTAAAAAACGAAAACCCTCTTCTTTGCTTTGCTTCACTAAGCTATCCAAATCAAAATTTAACAGATTATCTATATGCTTTACCTCATATTTCCCCATCCTATTCCCCTCCAAATGCATAAATTATTGTTAAACTTTTCTGCAAGTTAGCTCAACAAGAAAAAAAGACTGCAGCAACAATCACAACATTTGCTAACGCACCCGTTTGTTTAAGTCCAATATTTCACAACCTTTTAGTCTCAGCAACACTTAAGTTGGATAATATTGGCTATTGTAGTAGTGAAACTGCCGTCTCTCAATCATCTCTAGTAAATATTATAGTAGTAGATTCATCGAAAGGTGGTTTTTTTACCTTGATTAATCATCCTTTACATCCAAACGGAAATGGAACACATAACTCACCGCATATTACATTGACAACTGGTCCAGTTTGGCAAAATCCTGATACGCAGAATATTGTAGTTAATGTTTTAAATGTATCGGACAAACCTCAGACGGTTACTGTCTCTGTTATTGATCATTCGGATTGTACTAACCCTAATCCTGAGTTAGGTAAGGTAGCGTTTTTATGTGGACAGCCAGTTGCCCCAGATGGTATGCAACTGACTAACCAACCAGTAGCCGAAGACGATGGCTGTGACTGCTTAGCCGACCCATCATGTTGTAACCCAAATCCAGTCTTCACACCCATCACGTTTACCATCCCTCCAAAGGCTACACTGGCGGTTTATGCTATTCCAAATCCTTTCCGTCCACCTGTCCCTATCTTTGAAGCACGTGTGACAGGTGCTTTTACTCCAGCGATATTTCCACCAAGTCCTTGTCGTATCAGCTTATTCGGTATCAACGCAGCTGGATTTCCACAGTTAGGGAACATTTTTTATCACAGCAACTTTGTCGTCTACCCACCTGTACCAGTCTAAGCTAAACCAAGGTGAACCGCAAAAAGAACGGTAACATGAATTTGCTGCCGTTTTTTTTTTACAGAATTTTATAAGGAATCCTTATTCAAGTAAACTGCCATTTAGTGCAATAAGAAAAGCTGCCAAAATGACAGCATGCTTCTGTAACTCTTGCACCCGTTCGTAATATAAGGTTAGCCAGATATTTCTGGTTGACCTTTTTTTATATAGTTTTATTATATCGGTAGTCGGGGGAGGATGTAGCACCCGTGGGACTTTGATCCCGTCAAGTAAACTGTCCACCCCCTACTTGTATAATCATGTTTCAGGCTGGTTGGGGCTTTGATCCCGTTTAACCAGCGAACCTATGACATTACAAGGAGCATTAGGGGTTACCGACTAATTTGTATTACTAGGAGGAGGAGAAAATTAATGAATCCAGTGATTGGTCTG
>NZ_JAFBEX010000054.1 GCF_016908975.1 Neobacillus cucumis | reverse complement strand
AGGTCGATGGTTCGAGTCCATTTAGGCCCACCATATACATATTTTCTTATTGTTCCGCAGTAGCTCAGTGGTAGAGCAATCGGCTGTTAACCGATCGGTCGTAGGTTCGAGTCCTACCTGCGGAGCCATTTTTATTTTAAGAGGAAATACTCAAGAAGCGCCTTTAGCTCAGCTGGATAGAGCATACGCCTTCTAAGCGTACGGTCAGAGGTTCGAATCCTCTAAGGCGCGTCAAAAAGATTAAAAAGTAAAAAAACGCTAATATAAGCGTTTTTTTTTTTGCTTTTTTAACTTAGCTGCGGAAGCGGGGGACGGTTCTACTGCTTCCGAATGAATCAAGGGGACGGTTCTCATGCTCCCGAATCACGAGAACCGTCCCCATGATTCCCCATGATTCCCATGATTCTTGAGAACGTATATCTTTACAAAAAATAGGAGCTATAAATATAATAAGGATTGGGTTTTTAGCCAATTAAAGGGGTAAAAGGAGATTAAAATGAAAAATCGTTTATCTGTTCTCATCTGTATCGTTGTCGGCATGTTGATTGCGTCGCTTGATTCGACCATCATGAATACAACGATGCCAATTATCACAAAAGAACTCGGGGGGTATAGTCTTTATGCATGGAGCTTTGCTTCCTACATGATTATTAGTACGGTAACGGCTCCTATCTACGGAAGGTTATCAGATATGTTTGGCCGGAAGAAAATATTTGGTTTGAGCATCATCCTTTTTATAATAGGATCCATTCTTTGCGGAACGAGCCAATCCATGATTCAACTTGTTATATACCGTGCACTCCAGGGAATTGGTGCAGGCGGGATTATCCCACTTGCGGTGATTATCGCAGGAGACTTATTCCCTGTTGAACAAAGGGGGAAAATACAAGCTTTATTCACAGGAATGTGGGGATTGTCAGCCGTTCTTGCTCCAGCACTTGGCTCTATTTTTGTCATATACCTTTCCTGGAGATGGATCTTTTATGTCAATATCCCATTAGGCATCATCGCTATTCTATTCTTGCTTCCTTATCATGAAACCTATGTACCGAAAAAATCAAAGATTGACTTTATAGGCGCTTTATTGTTTTCCATAGGTATTATCGCGTTATTATTAACAACCGTACTTAAAAGCAATCTACTGTTATCAGGAGTTATCGGTGTTCTTTTCCTTGTTTTATTTTTCATTTATGAACGCAAACAAGCTTCACCTATCATTCCACTTGGTATATTTAAAAATCACGAAGTAAGAGATTTAAATATTAATATTTTATTTGTATGTGCTGGAACATTCGGCATTTCTAATTTTATCCCGCTATTTATGAAAAATGTGATTCACACTTCTACGTTCGCAAGCGGTGCTGTTCTTTTAGGAACATCGGTTGGATGGATGATTGGAGCGGTTCCTGCAGGAAAAACCTATTTAAAATACGGCTTAAGAAAACCGCTTGTTTTATGTGCATTTATGGAGCTCATCGGGACGGGGCTTTTATTTTTACTAGGAAATCATACAAACTTTTGGTTCATTTTTATTACATTGGCTATTTCAGGTTATGGATTTGGTCTTGGCATTGCCCTTTCAACCATTGGAGCTCAGGAAGCGGTCGAGGGACATCAAAAGGGAATTGCTACATCACTTATTAATTTTTCAAGAAATGTCGGTACATCCATCGGAATAACGATTATGGGTACCATTGCAACAAAAAGTAACAACTTGCTAGTCAACTTTCCACAAGTGGTTTGGTATGTCGTCATCGTCGGAATCTTCGCCCTCGTCATGAGTCTATTCGTTAAAGAAAAAAACCTGAATCATTATCAACAAAAAACTGCCCAAGGTTGAAATGGAGTCACGGGGACGGTTCTGAACTCTATGAAAGATATACTAGGTTCAACACATAGGACATATGTGGCTTTACGCCCGTATGAATGATAGTGAGCCACCATTTTATGTAGATTTGGCTGTGAAAATAGGTAAAACAGAAACGATGCTTTAATGGCATCGTTTTTCTTATTGCGCTAACGAAGTTTAGTTCAACAAGAAAATCGACTATACTAAATCTAGTACATAAAATTGAGAGGGGAATAAGAATGGAAAAGGTTATACCGTTTTTAATGTTTCAAGATGGCAACGCAGAAGAAGCGATGAATTTTTATACATCCATCTTCGAGGATTCTCGAATTACAAACATTGTTAGATATGGGGCTAATGAAGCTGGACCAGAAGGCACCGTAATGCAGGCTACTTTTACCTTGAAAGGGCAAGAATTTATGTGTATTGACAGTTTTGTCAAACATCAATTCTCTTTTACACCTTCTTTTTCAATCTATGTTACTTGTAATACTGAAGAAGAACTTGACAATTTCTATGAGAAACTTCATGAAGGTGGACAAGCACTTATGCCTTTAAACAATTATGGTTTCAGTAAAAAGTTTGGTTGGGTAAATGACCGCTTCGGGGTTTCGTGGCAACTAAATCTTCCATTGTAAAAGAGATCGATGGTTATAGCATTATTCAACCATATCCAACATAATATCTAACGTCAGGAATCGTCATTAACCCACAATCCTTGTCTATTATTGGAGGGAAAGCCCGAAAATTTGAGTTTTTTTGGGTTTTTCCACTAATACTAATTTTTACCACATACCGTATAATAGATTTATGGGATTCATAGAGATATGAGACTCTTCCATAATGAAGTGTGGTGGGGGGATGATGTTGAAGAAGGGGAAAAGCAGGTACATATTATGGTTGGCTTTGGCACTTTTGTTACTATGCCTATTGGGCGGGTGTTCTTCCACTAATGAACAAACAACGCAATCTAAAGAACAAATTCAAAAAAGTGCCCCAAAAGAAACATCAGTAAAAACAGGAACGGATAAAACAGTTATTCAAGAACCCACCCAAGTAAAAGCAGAAGAATCAAAAGAGGTAAAACAAAATAACGAACAGGTGGAAGAACCAAAAAATACACCTGTAAATCGTGAACAGACAGAGCAGCAAAAACCAACCCAAAAAGATGTTCAACTAACAGATGAGAATGGGAAGGTGTATGCAACCGCCCATTTCCCAATCACAATGGAAGTACAGCTTAAACCTACTTATCTCAAAATCGATGATGTACATGGGCAAGAAATTCATGTTATTCAAAATGGGACGGACTATGAGATCGGAGTTGTGGCAGCTGTAAGCCGCTCAAGAGATGCGTATTTCGCTGACAGTTTATACTTCCTGCTGCATCAAGGTAATGAACGATCCGTTTATGCCTTATATCCCACAGAAATCCCGCCAAGCGTAACAGCATTGAATAATCCAAATAAAACAAAAGAATTCGTCAACTTGGTCCAGCAAGTACAACAAATCTTAAAAAATATGAGTTATTAAAGAAGCACGGGGACGGTTCTCGTGCTTCTTTTGTGCGCTTGGCAGCGCTTCGCTCTAAAGGGTGTAAGTCCCTAACATGCCGTTGTGGCGGAAATGTAAAGCTGACAGGTAGTGCGAGTGCCGT
>NZ_JAFBEX010000053.1 GCF_016908975.1 Neobacillus cucumis | reverse complement strand
AATAATGTTCGCTTTCCAGTACGTGCCTGACCATTTCTAGACAATTCATTGCTTCATTATCTGGCTTCCAACTTAGTTTTTCTTCAGGAATAGATTTCCAGACTTTTATGCTTCTTCTTCTAACTTCATTTAAGTTTAAAATAATTAAATCAATTGAATTCATAAAAGCTCCTCCTTTGATAAGCATATAATAATTATACACGAATGAACGTTCGTGCCAATCTGAAGGGGGAATATTTTACAATATTTATTTGTACTTTATACGAACGGTGCAAGAGAAAGAGGTGCTGCGATTTAAAGGATTGTTTCATTGTTGTTGAACGCTAACGTGCAGTTTAGTGGAAGAATGATTTTACTAAAAGTTAAAATGCCCGACCGATTGGGAAGGGCATTTTAAGTTATTTTTCTTTTGCAATTTCTTTTCTATTAGGGGCAAGTGGCGGTTGTTCTAACCATTTATTCTGCACCATAAGATTAAACCATTTTTTAGTAAGCATTAGATTTTGTAGAATGGTGCCTTCGTAAGTAGATACAAGGTCTGTTCGCATTGCAGATGCTAAACCTGCCCCGTGATACGCCTGTGCAGCTTGGAATAAGAAACCAATATGATACAACATTAACTTATCGGAAAAAGGAGAGTTTGTTGAAGTTGTAATTTCAGTCTCCCACGACTTAGGAACTGGTAAATTATCCATTTGCATAATTTTTGAAAAATCTTTTATTTGTTGATCAGCTATTTTTTCAGCATGCTCTAAAAATTTTCTTACTTCTTTTGTTTGTGCGACTTGACTGAATGCAATTGCAAGAGTTTTTGCCATAATACTTTTTTTTAGGTTGAAAGAAATACTTATGATTTCTGTTGCGGCTAACATTCTACCCTTTCCGAAAATTCCATCTGCGAAATCTTTGCTGGAAACATATTCAGGATTTTCAGCAGGATAAAATAAAGGGTCTCTCTGAAAACTTCCTTTTTCAAGCAATAAATCAATTGTTTGATGATACATCCTTTTCCCATCGTTATCGCACGAGTCGTAAAAAAACCTTAAGTCCTCTCTGACAGAAACACCTAATGAAGTGGAGTGTCCTAGCAAACCGTGTAAAGTCATAATGTGTAAATAATTTAAGCAAAAAATATCAGTGAACAATCTCGGTTTACCTTTAAAAAGGTCGGATTCAGTAAATCCAATCGGAACAGGAAATTTCTCGTTCTCCAAAAAAGCAACGATTTGTTGCTTTTGCTTTTCGAAAGTCTTGATAGCATCCTCAAAAATGGCTTTTATTGACTCGTCTTCAATCATAGAAACCATATATCTATTTACAATATCAACGGCTGTTCCATTCACATACTCTCCCCACAAAGTTCCTATTTCGGAAGATGTGAGTTTTAATTTATCCTTCTCCATCCTGTCACCTCTTGAATATTATTTACCAATTCATTAGAGATATGAATTTCTATTTTATAAAAGGATGACCAGTTTTAAGATTAGATGTAAAGTTTAATTTAGAATGATTAGCCGATTTTTCACTTGCGATTTTTCCAAGAATAATTTTGACTTTACGTTAAAATTGTTTAAATATTGCGAAGAATTACACTTAAACAAACGGGTGCTAGAGTTGAATAAGCCAGGTTGCTGCGGCAGCCTTTTTTTGCTTGTTCCACGAACGGGGCAGATTAGCTTCAAAATGGAATTGTTGCTGACAGGGTTATATTTCCTATGTCCATATATAGAACCATTCGATTAATATAATAATGACGATATTATTTGGAGTGGAGGGAAATGCCTTTAAATGATCAACTTCAAAATGCCTAAAGGATACTTATTAAGATTTTTATATTTTTGTTTGCTCTATTTACTATATATATTAGTGAATGAGATTTGGTTCACAACGTTATACGCCCACGATAATTGGATAAACCTAAGTGGAATTATAATAATCGCTATTCTATTGGTTCCCCTTTATACGTTTATAAACACAAGATTATCCCTTGGAAAAATGAGATATATATTTTATATACCCCTACTCCCATCCTTTATTGGAGCGTTGTTGTTTCATCCAATTGAATCCAGCCTTTTCCCAAATCTGTATACACAAGATGACTTAGGAGCAGGGATTCTTATGTTTATGATTGCTATTCCACATTGGGCTGCTATGATCCTCTCTTTTTTCTTATCCGATAAATTAAAAATGCGATAATTAAAAGGTTTAGTTCAAGAAGGATTTCCACCTTAATAAAGCGAATTTTTACTATTGGGCTGTCTTATAAAGTGAATTTTTAGTGGGTGTTAATATGTCAGAATACATTTTCGAAGAAGCAAAAAGGTTTATAGAAAATATTGGAAAAACAGAAGGAAATAAATTAGGAATAACTGCAACGACTGAAGGAAAAATTCGGAGATAAAATACCAAGCTGGTTTTATCATTTAATTTCCAAGTTGCCCCTTATTAATATAGAAATAGGGTGGCAAGCAAGTGAATCTGATGATGATTATGACGGAATAGAATATGTTCAAATTCTTGAACCTATACAGATGATTGAAGAATCCTTTGATTATTACCCTGGGATTCCCATTATTGAAAAGGGTTATGTATGTATTGGTGGCGACCCATCGGGTTCGGGTGACCCTTACTTTGTAAATTTTAAAACCAATAATCCTCCTGTTTATCAAATATATCACGATTCAGGCGACGAAGCCGATGAAATTCTAAAAAACGGTGTAGTTAAAGTGGCGAATTCTCTATCCGATTTATTTAAAAACGGAATTGTTTCAGTATGATGTATTGGAAAGGCTATAAAATGCCTTCGGGTGCTTGAGGTAAACAACAAATGGACTGTTTCAGCAGTCCTTTTTCATTGCCGTTATTAAGCTAAATGGCAGGTTAGTGAAAGAAGGATTTGTCTTTAATAAGTCGAAATATTATTATATTTAAGCAGTTTTCATTATGAAACTTACCTCTTTTTTAAACAAATAATCCTTATAGTAGGTGCTAATATGGAATGGATTGAAATTAAAGGAAATGAAGATATTAAAAGGTTTCTGAAAATGTTTGGTAACTTTCACGACAGCTGTTTGAAAGAGTTATTAATGTGGACTGACAGTTATGTTGACAAAGACCTGTCTATGGGAGTTGGATTGGGGCTTGATACCAATGTACGAATGCTTTTTCAAAGACAGTTCAATAATCCATCGGCAATAGAATTGTTATTCGAAGGAGTAACACAATTGCATTTAAGTCCAAGTCCTGAGAATTACGATTCAATTATCTTTGATGCCATCCTCTTATTACAAGATGGGACATTTTATTGGGCAGATTCTTATGATTGGAAACCAAATAACCAAGATGATGAAGTTACTTGGATTTCATCTAAAAGAGTTAAGTGGCGTGATGTAAGTCACTGGATGGGTGACAACAGAAGATATGGTGTGCTAAATGAGGGTTAAACTTTTGCTTCTTCAGCTAACGGGCAGGTTACTTCAATAAGATGTATATACGTCAACATTCTTTTCACGCTTTCGATTATTTATGTGAAAAAATATAACCCCCTGAGATTTTTGTAATATACGGCTTTCTGCCGTTAAATCCGACGTTTTTTTCTACTCCAATTGGGCAAACTATGGCAAGAAAAGGTGGTGTAATCTAACTATGTGTTTTTTATCCTTTCCGCTCTGGCATTTAGTCTGTATTGCATTCTTATGCCGAAGGAATTAACACGCATTGAAATCTTCGCCACCGTCTTCTTTGCTATGACTTTACAAGATAATGTAGATATTTATCTAGATTTAAAATTAGACCTATATGGATATTTTACAAAAGGTACCCAGTGGGAGGCATTGATAGCAATCATAGGTATTTATCCAGCAATAACCACAATTTTTCTAAATTACTATCCCGTTCATAGAAAAGTGATTCACAAATTAGGATACATATTTGTTTGGAGTGGCTTTGCAGTTCTTTACGAGTATGCGGCTGTAAAGTCTGGCTATTTCTATCATAATGGCTTGACTTACTGGTACTCAGCTCTATGCTATCCTATTCTTTTCTATATCCTTATTTTTACGTTAAAAATTGTTCGAAAGTTAATCAGACAGTCGACCAAATCGTTCTAAAAATAGGATTATAACTCGATGTAAATTTCCGCTTAAAAGGTTAATAATATTTTATATAATCTAATGAATTCATTTATGAGGCGAAAAATGGCTGAAATTATTGGTGTAAGTACTTGGATATTGGCAGCTTTACGTTGGGGAGACTGGAGAAACTGGCGGAATTATTATGGAACTATTCTTTATTTCATTCTTGGGGATGTGCTTTATTATTATGTCACTTATACTCATCGACTTTGGTCACTTGTTCCTACATGGCCTCTTAAAAATGAACTTGTATGTTTAACGGGTGAGTTTATTGTATTCGCAAGTACTATATTAATTTTTTTGGGAAGGTATCCTTGTTCTCATTTATTATCGACTTGGTGGACCACTCTTTGGGTATTAATTTATACTGCAAATGAAGGGATATTAAAAATAACAGGTGCTTTTACCTACCAACATGGGTGGACATTATTTGACTCGTTTTTATTTAATATACTATTGTTCATTCTTCTTCGGTTACATTATAAAATGCCATTGATTACAATGATACTATCCATCCCAATTGCAATTTTGCTTATAATTCTAAATTCAATCCCTATTAAATAATAATGTGCCAGAATCAAATGAGATTCTGTCCAACGGTGGGGAATAGAGTGCTAAATTAAAAAGTTAGATTGTGAAGAATTGCACTTAAACTAAAGGGTAGCAAGAGTTCAAGTTAGGATCGCAACTGCGGTCTTTTTTTATTGTTCAACTAAATGGCAGATTAGTTGAAGAATGTTTCTATCTAGGCTGATGGAGTATAAAACCGACAGGATAACAGAAAATAATCTGGTATCTAACATGTTGGAGGTTTTTTATGTTTAATCAAAGGAAGATACTTTCTATTTGTAAATTTGCTATTTCATGGTTAACGTCTCGCATTTAGGATTAAAAACCTTCATTTGTTTCTTGCCATCAGCTACTTTTATAGGTTATATATTTGCATTGTTCCTATATCCTGTTTTGAAATGAGGGAATAAAGTGATTTTACCGATTTTTTTATTTATAACTCTATTCCTCTTAATTTGCTTTTGCGTGACTCCAAAAAGAATGCATTTGTATGAAATTTTATTCCTTTGTTTTTTCATTTGGGTGCTTACCTTAAATATATCTTGGATTGTGGTTGTCAATCTCCAGTGGTTAAAAGTTTCGACGTCATCGGTAAAATATTGGAACCATACAATACAATGGTTACTATTTGACCCTTTACTTATTATTTCTTTATTTGACCTGACACTGAAGGCGAAAAGTAAGGTAGAAAAAGTGACCATTCTTTTAACAGCAATCATCTTACTGACCTTTTTTCAATACTGTTTTATTTTTCTAGGGGTTGTCAGAATTCAACATTGGAATGTAGCTTTTTCATTGATTCAATGGATTCTCATCGTGTTTATTTGCTACGGATTCTGGAAACGGTATAGAAAATTATTATTCAAAGAGGAGCTCATTTGAACATGTTGCCTTTGCCTAAACATTTTGATGAAAATGAATGGTGTGTGATTATCCTCATAATATTAGGAACATTTTTATTGAAACTTCCAAAGAGAATACCGACAAGCATCACCTTTTTAATTTTATTATTAAGTATTTTTATTCCTAAAATGTTAGATCAAATTATAGCTAGTATCCGTCCTTATGATTTGTACCGCATCACGGATACAGAAAAGTATGAACTTTTCGACCTTCTTTTGGACCTGGTATATATGCCGTTTGGGTATGTATGCATTTATTTATACGAATGTCTCCACCCCCGAAACATACAAATCGCACTTTATATTTTAGGTTGGACGTTTTTTGCCGTAGGATTTGACTTTTTATTATTGAAAATGCATGTCTTTAATTATCACGGATGGAAATTAGTTTATTCTTTCTCGACTTACATTCTGGCGATCACTGTGCTTGTTTCCTTTTATGAGATTCTACTTTACTGGTATAAAAAGAAGAAGCCAATATTACCAAGTGAGAATAGGATAAGTTAAATAAAGTGGCGGCACCTTTTAAACGGACGATTACTACTTAAAAGAAAGATGAAATTGCATATTATTATTCAACTACCCTGAGAGTTTCTAGATATAAACATCAAAGTTTGTGAAGAAAAGTACTTAAACTAACGGGTGCTTTTGTTCAGGATGATGTGATCGCTGCGGCGGTCATTTTTTTCTTGCTGAACTCCCTCAGTTAAATACGATTTTCTCTCGAATGCTCGCTTATTCGCAGGATTTCATATCCCTTGATTTGGAGTTAACGATTAAATAAATTG
>NZ_JAFBEX010000052.1 GCF_016908975.1 Neobacillus cucumis | reverse complement strand
CCCAACGGGGATAAGCATGGAGGAGCCGTATGCGATGACCCGCATGTACGGATCTGTGAGAGGCGCATGAATACTTCATGCGCCTACTCTATTTTATGGAGAGGAATAAATGGGGACGGTTCTCATGCTCCTTTTTTATGGAGAGGAATAAATGGGGACGGTTCTCATGCTTCTTTTTTATAGAGAGGAATAAATGGGGACGGTTCTAGTGATTCGAATCACTAGAACCGTCCCCGTGCTTCACTTTTGGAATAGACCTTTTACGCCTTTATAAACTAAAACGAGTGAGAAAACTATTACAACAAGAATACCAATGATATTTGTTACTGGTGAAACGCCTTCAAGAAATGAATCAGCTAACGGAACCTTTATAAGTGCAAAACCCGATAAAATTGTAGCTAAAAACAAGAAAATCCGATTATCCATTTGGTTTTCCTCCTTTCTAGGTGATTGATAAAATATATGACATCGATATTACGAATATGTCAGATTTGTAACATTATATTTGGTGAGAATGAGTTGGGGGATTTTGTAATGGAGGTATTATCGAATTTCGGGGAATAAGCCATAGTCAATATAGGTACCTAAAGACCTAAAAATATTGTCGAAAACCATTGGTTTACAACTTTAGTACTACGACTTTATTATTAATATAGTAGTCCTGCTAATGATTACCATTAAAGTGGGAATCCAAAGTATGATCGATGGGGAACCAGATTATTTTACATAGGGGGAGAAATGACATGAAATTAAATCAACAATACCCACCATATTATGATGGGAGAAATGTAGAACAAATCGCGGTACAAATTGAAGAAAACCAAAAAAACTGCCATACGGTTGTGGTAAAACCCGAAATCCCAGAAGGAATGCCTGTACAACTGCGCTATCCACATTCGCTAGAATTACAGTCCTAGGAATCAAGGGGACGGTTCTCATGATTCGGAATCAGGAGAACCGTCCCCCTGATTCCCTTTGCTTTAAAGAACCACATATTTTTTATGTGAAACAACTGTCCTGTTATTTTCAAATTGTCGACCTGAGAAATTTTCGAGGATTTCAACTACGACTGAGTTCTCTCCGACCTTTTCCACTTTACCTTTAATCCCATGAACCGAAACAATATTGTCTCCTATTATTGCTTTTCTCAAATACATCTTGATCCTCTCCTTACATTAATCCCTAAAAAGTGGATTTTTAAATAAGTTTCTATTAATTGGTATCTTACATAGAATAAGGCGTGATGTCATAGAGATTGTGAGAGTATCTTCCAAAGTTTTTTGGAAAAACTTTGGAAAGGTCAAAAATAGCATGACGAATGAGGAAGAATATAGAGAAATTTTAAAGTGGATTATATTTTTATAGTAACCTGTCCATACTAGTTTTGAAGTTTAAAACTGATGGAGGTTACTAATATGATAACAACTAAAATAAAAAATAAGAGCCTAATTAAGGTGTTGGCGATCATTAGTGTTGCTATAGTACCTTTCCTTCAAAGTCAAAATGCAACTTATGCACATACGTCTTCTTCCCAAGTCACGGTAACTGCATCTAGTCTCAATGTGCGGGAAGCTGCAGATATTTCGAGCAGCATTATTAACCATGTTCATCTAGGAGATACATTTGAGGTCATCCAGAAAAGGAATAATTGGGATCAAATTAAACTATCAAGTAACCAAACTGGGTGGGTTAGCAATGCCTACCTAACTCCAACAGAAAATATAGAAGCAACAGTAGAAGCACCCTCTTTAAATGTCCGAGCAAAACCAAGTCTATTTAGTAGTGCTGTAGATTATTTGAAATTCGGAACAAAAATAACCATCCAAATGGAACACGATGGATGGGCCAAAATGGTAGCTCCTTCTGGTGTTAGCGGGTGGGTGAATGAAGACTACATCACTAAAGACAAATCTGGCAACCAACCGGCTATTTCAAGTTCACCATCACAGAAGACCACTAGCGTTACAACAGATAAAAAGAGTTTACCGAAATCAACTGAATCTTCCGCCAATCAAAGCATAGACAAAACAGCCCAAAATACAAAGAATGTGCAAAATGGTCAGGAACCATTTAAGGGGAAAACAATTGTGCTGGATCCAGGACACGGCGGGAAAGATAATGGGGCAACTAGCTATGTTGGAACTCATGAAAAAACGTTGACCTTAGAAACGGCTAAAATTGTGGAACAAAAACTTGAAAAAGCGGGGGCTAATGTTATTATGACCCGGTCCGACGATACCTTTATTCCCTTAGAACAACGGGCGGCGATCGCAAATCAAAACCATGCAGATGCGTTTATAAGTTTTCATTACAATTGTTCAAATGACCCATCTGTACATGGGATTACTGATTTTTATTATAATAAATCTAAGGATAGCGATTTAGCCTCGGATATTTTAAATGAGGTAATCAAAATAACAAAATTAAATAATCTTGGAATGAGATTTGATAATTTGAGTGTATTGCGAAACAACTTGCGACCAAGTACATTGATTGAACTAGGGTTCCTTTCAAGTAAACAAGATGATCCTATTGTCGAAAGTTCTGCTTACCGTGAAGAAGTTGCTCAAGGAGTCTACCTTGGATTACTCGATTATTTTTCGAAGTAATAAAGGAGGAATCACGGGGACGGTTCTTTTGCTTCTTTTTTGGAGGAATCACGGGGACGGTTCTTTTGCTTCTTTTTTGGAGGAATCACGGGGACGGTTCTTTTGCTTCTTTTTTGGAGGAATCACGGGGACGGTTCTTTTGCTTCTTTTTTAGTGGAATCATGAGAACCGTCCCTATTCTATATGGTAGAATATAGGTAGTTTGATATAAAATAAGCTTGGGTTTTTAGCAGAAGGGATATGTATGAAGAACAAAGAGAATCAAATTAATCAAATGTTATATTACGGCACAGTGTTAATGGTGATTGTACTTATGCTACTGGGGCTGTTTGCCGGTAATCCACTTCTTCATCATCTTGGACTAGGCTATATTACGCATGCTGCTTTAGTTTTCCTTTTATCTATTTGCTTATTAATATACCCTTTATATAAGTCACATTTTCTTAGAATCATTATGATCATCGTAGCATCTACTTACTTTTATACCATCTTCTTTTTATATCCGAATACCTGGTCTAATTTTATCTTTTTATGCTTTATTCCTGCCATTTCCATTTTATTTTTTGATACAAAACTTTTTTATCTTTCCTTACTATTAAATACTTTATTAATCATAAGTCTTTTTAGCTATATTGCTATAGTGGATCGAGGGGATCTTTATCCTTATATAAGAGAAGACTTAATCGGCAATATTATTAATTTTTTAGGAAGCCAAGCCATTCTTTATTTTATTTTTTACATATCATATAAACGGTTGAAGAAACAGAAGCTCTACTATGAGCAAATTAAACATTCAGAACGGCTGAGAACAACTGGACAGATGGCCGCTGCTGTGGCACATGAAATTAGAAATCCATTAACAGTTGTTAAAGGCTTCTTACAGATATATGAGAAAGATGATACATTTAATGAAGATAGTAAGCGGCATTTCTCGTTAATGATTAATGAATTAAACACGGCAGAACAGGTCATTTCTCAATATTTATCTATTGCCAAGCCCGACAAAGACACTGAAACGGAACTTGTCAATGTAACGTTTGTTCTTCAAAGTGTAACGGATCTACTCAACACTTATGGCCACTTGCATGATAATAAGATTGTACTAACTATCGTTGAGGATTGTTATATTGCTGCGAATACCATTGAATTTAAACAGCTTTTAATTAATTTTATTAAAAACGCCATTGAAGCATCAAAAGATGGTGATTCTGTTGTCCTTACCGCTGAGTGTAAAAAGGGTTTGGTTGAAATAAAAGTAGTGGATTGTGGACAAGGGATGTCAAAGGAAGAAATCGATTCTCTGGGTACTCCATTTTATTCGTTAAAAAGTAAGGGAACGGGTCTAGGGATGATGATTTGCTTTAATATTGCAACCAAGTATAAAGGAACCATCCACTTTGAAAGTGAAAAAGGTAAGGGAACAACGGTTACGATTCGGTTTCCAGCTGCATATATGGGGAAGTAAGGAGGGCTGCAAATATTAATATTACCTATTGATAGGACATTTGAAAAAGAGTGTTTCATCTGGAGTGACCCCGTAAAGTTAGACATATTATTTTATTATGCAGCTTGTTGGGCATGAGATTGGTATTGTACCGGGCTCATGCCTTTTAAATTTTTGTGAGTATAGTATTTTATGTGTTTTTCTAGTTCTTGTTTAAAGTGTCCACACATTCAAATTCTTTTAGATAAAGAAATTTTGATTTCATAATGCTAAAGGAATCATGAGAACCGTCCCCTTGATTCTCTTTATGGGTAAAAGGTTAGATTTAGCTATGAATTATAAAAAATCATTTGTCACAATAAAATGGAATTTTTTGTGTCGAATGCTTTAGTTTTGGCAAGAAAATACAAAAGTGGACACTTTTTTTGTAAAAAACTGGTTTACGTTTGGGATGTATTATAGGTAAAATAGAACTAGATTTTCTTTTTTTACATAATGTTGGTTAAAATTAACAAGCTGAGATAATATTCCGCAAAACTTTTATAATACTGGAATTATAATGACAGTTATTATTTGGTCTGAAACACCATCTACATAACTGTATTCTTATTTTTTGGCTTGTTTAGTTCTCTCAA
The DNA here is from genome assembly GCF_016908975.1 of Neobacillus cucumis. Taxonomy (GTDB): domain Bacteria; phylum Bacillota; class Bacilli; order Bacillales; family Cytobacillaceae; genus Neobacillus; species Neobacillus cucumis. The sequence goes on along the minus strand of NZ_JAFBEX010000052.1, from coordinate 2,486 downwards.
AAAAATTTACTTTAGTATTAAATTTGCTAGAAAAGGGGCGATAAAATAGCGATTAACTTATAAATGGTCTTGGTTCCGGTTAGCAAAGTGGTCATGCAGCACTTTGCAAGGACTTCGGTCTTGAAGTAACTAACCTAAGCCTTTTTCTAACATCAGATAATGCTTTGTAAAAATAACTTATACACAGGTAAAAGGAGCAGGATAAAACATGGCAATTCAGTTAAGCAAAGGTCAAAGGATTGATTTAACAAAAAATGATCCAACACTTACAAAGATTATTGTTGGACTTGGTTGGGACGTAAAGCAGTATGACGGTGGTGCGGATTATGACTTGGATGCATCTGCTTTCTTGTTGAACGCAGCTGGTAAGTGCCGTACAGAATTAGATTTTATTTTCTACAACAACCTTCAAAGTACAGATCGTTCTGTCAGTCATACCGGGGATAACCGTACAGGTGAGGGAGACGGCGATGATGAACAAATCAAAATTGACTTAGCTAAAGTTCCTCATGATGTTCAGAAGATTGCGATTACGGTAACGATTCATGATGCAGAGGCTCGCCGTCAAAACTTTGGTCAAATTGCAAATGCCTTTGTAAGACTTGTAAATGAGGATACAGGTATGGAAGTATTACGCTATGACCTTGGTGAAGATTTTAGCGTTGAAACAGCTGTTGTATTTTGCGAAATCTATAGACACGGAAACGATTGGAAATTTAATGCAGTTGGTGCAGGTTATCAGGGAGGGCTAGCATCACTTGTTCATTCATATGGATTAAGTGTATAACAAATCCTTTTATTTTTTATCTCATTAGAGAGGGAATGGATCCCTCTCTCCTAATATTATCTCGGAGGAATTATCTTGGAAATTATTCAACAAGTTTTACATACGTACGGGTTATTTTTTGACCTAGACATGTGGGGGAAGGTTTTATCTGATCCTGTTGCTTGGGGGTTAGTTGGCTCACTTGTCGTGCTTGAAGGATTATTATCAGCTGATAATGCTTTGGTTTTAGCTGTTTTGGTAAAACACCTTCCGAAGGAAAAGCGCAAGAAAGCCTTGATGTATGGTATGTTCGGCGCATATTTCTTCCGTTTTATCTTTATAGGCATCGGTGTATATTTAGTGAAATTCTGGTTTATTAAGGTGCTGGGCGCTCTTTATCTTGGCTGGATTGTATTCAAGCATTTCCGTAGCGGGGAAGAGGAAGAGGATGATGGTCAGGAGTTTAAGGGAAGTTGGACAGTTCGAATTTTAGGCATGTTCTGGGCAACAGTTGTTTCTGTGGAGCTCATGGATCTAGCTTTTTCAGTAGATAGTATTTTAGCTGCCTTTGCGGTATCCAACGAGGTTTGGGTGCTGTTTTTGGGTGGAATAATAGGTATTTTAATGATGCGTACAGTTGCAAGTTTATTCCTAGCATTAATTGAGAGAGTACCAGAATTGGAAAATACTGCATTTGTTTTAATAGGAATCATTGCTGTTAAGATGTTTGTTAGTGTATTCGGCTATGAATTACCGCATATGGCGTTCTTTGCTATTTTAATCGTGGCATTTTTAGCTACTTTTGTTATTCATGCGATCAACAAATCAAAAGCAGCAAAATCAGAAGTTGCTGCGTCAAAGGAATAATAAATAAGTATCAAAAGGGCTGCTGCCTTTATAAAAGGGTAGTGGGGATATTTGGAATATAGGAGGGAATATGATGGTCAATTTAAGTAAAATTGAATTAACAAAAAAAGGTCAATCCATCAATCTTACAAAAAGCGACAAACAATCCATTGGAGAAATTTTAGTTAACTTAAACTGGAACCAAAAAACAAGAAGCTCAGGAGGATTTTTTTCTTCTTTGTTTGGCGGCGGTTCTAATGGAGTTGACTTAGATTTAGGATGTTTATATGAATTAAGAAATGGGCAAAAGGGTTGTGTTCAAGCATTAGGTAATACCTTTGGTTCTTACCAGTCTGCCCCTTTCATGGTGCTTGACGGAGATGACCGAACCGGTGCTGTATCTGGCGGTGAAAACTTGCGTATCAACGGAAATAAAATCTCGGATATCAAGCGTGTATTAGTATATTCTTTCATTTACGAAGGAGTGGCCAACTGGTCAGAGGCAGATGGTGTCGTAACCCTAAAATATCCAAATGGTGCGGATATTGAAGTGAGATTAAACGAACACCGCAACGGACAAATTATGTGTGCGATTGCGATGATTGAAAATGTCAAGAATGAAACCTTTAAAGTACAGCGCTTAGTAGAATACTTCAACGGCCATCAAGAAATGGATCGTGCTTATGGTTGGGGGATGAATTGGGTAGCGGGAAGAAAATAAGCCTCTTATAGTAACACCAAAAGCCTTACTAAAAGGAACCTTGCTAATAGTAACAAGGTTCTTTTGTGCGCTTGGCAGCGCTTCGCTCTAAAGGGTGTAAGTCCCTAACATGCCGTTGTGGCGGAAATGTAAAGCTGACAGGTAGTGCGAGTG
>NZ_JAFBEX010000051.1 GCF_016908975.1 Neobacillus cucumis | reverse complement strand
CAAGACTGAAGAAGATATGATGAAAGTTCGTAACTTAGGCCGCAAATCACTCGAAGAAGTGAAGGCAAAACTAGAAGAGCTTGGATTAGGCTTACGTAAAGACGACTAGTCAAGAGTAAAGCTGAAATCCGTTTTATGACTTCAACAAAGGAGGGAACCCTTCATGGCATACAGAAAGTTAGGACGCACAAGCGCACAGCGTAAAGCTATGCTACGTGATTTAACTACAGACTTAATTATCAACGAGCGCATCGAAACAACAGAAACTCGTGCGAAAGAAATTCGCTCAACTGTTGAAAAAATGATCACACTTGGTAAGCGCGGTGATTTACATGCACGCCGTCAAGCTGCTTCTTACGTTCGTCACGAAGTTGCTAATGCTGAAAATGGTCAAGATGCAGTTCAAAAACTTTTCGCTGATATCGCTCCACGTTACCAAGAGCGTCAAGGTGGATACACTCGTATTATGAAACTTGGACCTCGCCGCGGTGACGGTGCGCCAATGGTTATTATCGAGTTAGTTTAATACACTTAACAGACAACAAGGGCGCTGGACAGTTTACAAACAAACTTGTTCTTTGCCCTTTTTCTGTAAAGGAAATTTTTATAATTGTTCGACACAAGCCAAACGAGTGTTATGATGAGCGTGACTCCAAAACTTTGGAGCCAAAAGGATTTACTTAATTCCTTGGAATGAAAACGGTTTAGTCTTTTGTTTTCTTCTTCGCGTCTCGTCTAGCTCATGCACCTCCTCCCATTTCTTTTTAGAAATCCCTTTATCTGCAGTTGAATACGTGCTGCTTAGGGACGAGGTGCAGGCTTTTTTTGTTATATTAAAAGTAAAATGATACTTGCAACAAGAGCAGAGAATAGTCTAGCTAGGGAGAATGCACGATGAAAAAGTCAATTGTATCTCTAAAGGGAGTATCCTTTCAGTACGATAATCAGGAACGATATGCCCTAAAAAATGTGAGCTTTGATATTTATGAAGGGGAATGGCTTGCCATTGTCGGTCATAATGGTTCAGGGAAATCAACGATGGCAAAATTACTAAACGGCCTCCAGTTTCCTCAAGAAGGCGAAATCACCATCGATGATTTAAAGTTGAATGAAGAGACGATATGGGATGTTCGGAAGAAGATCGGTATGGTTTTTCAAAATCCTGATAACCAATTTGTAGGCACTACAGTACAGGATGATGTGGCTTTTGGTTTAGAAAATAATGGAGTGCCACGGGAAGAAATGGTGCAGCGTGTGGAAGATTCATTAAGTAAAGTGAAAATGGATCAATTTCTATATCAAGAGCCCCACCATCTATCAGGTGGACAGAAGCAACGTGTTGCCATTGCTGGTGTTTTGGCATTAAGACCATCCATTATTATTCTTGATGAGGCAACCTCAATGCTTGACCCAAGAGGACGGGAAGAGGTTTTAGAAACAGTCCGTTTATTAAAACAGGAAAAATCTCTAACTGTAATCTCCATTACTCATGACTTAGAGGAAGCTGCTAAAGCTGATCGGATTATTGTGATGAACCGTGGAGAAGTATATCGTGAGGGCACTCCTGAAGAGATCTTTACTATGGATGAGCAATTGATTCAATTAGGATTGGATATTCCTTTCTCTGTAAAATTAAGCAAAGCGTTCCGTCAAAATGGAATGAAACTATCTAAGCATTATTTATCGGAAGAAGAGTTGGTGACAGAACTATGGACATCTCGCTTCAGCATATAGATTACCGGTACCAAGCAAACACTCCTTTTGAGCGGTTGGCGATTCAAGATGTCTCCATTGATATTCCTGCAGGAACGTACATGGCCATCATCGGTCATACGGGTTCAGGCAAGTCAACCGTCCTGCAGCATTTAAATGCGCTCTTACAGCCATCTAAAGGAACTGTAAATATTGGCGGTCATGAAATAAAGGCTGGTCAGAAAAATAAGCATTTAAAGCCGGTACGACAAAAGGTTGGAATTGTGTTTCAATTTCCGGAACATCAGTTATTTGAAGAAACCGTTGAAAAAGATATTATCTTTGGTCCTATGAACTTTGGCGTTTCTGAGTCTGAGGCCAAATGCCGAGCACGGCTTGCCTTACAACAAGTCGGACTTTCAGAGGACGTTTTAGGAAAATCACCATTTGACCTCTCAGGAGGACAAATGCGGCGTGTGGCGATTGCTGGTGTACTGGCAATGCAACCGGATGTGATTGTTTTGGACGAGCCTACTGCAGGATTGGACCCGCGAGGCCGAAAAGAGATTATGGATATGTTTCATGCTCTTCATAAGGACAGACAGCTTTCTACTATACTAGTTACTCATAGTATGGAAGATGCAGCAAGGTATGCTGACCAAATTGTCATCATGCAGCAGGGACGGGTTGCTAAACAAGGAACTCCGTCTGAAATCTTTTCTTCACCCGTTGAACTGGTGGAAATGGGTCTTGATGTTCCTGAGGTCGTGCGATTTCAGCTGAAATTAGAAAAACAAACAGGACTTAAATTAGATAAAATTTATCTCACGATTGATGAGTTAACATCAAAGGTTACCGAGGTATTAAGCAGAGGTGTTCGCTTATGATGGAGAAAATGATTTTTGGCCGTTATGTTCCTGCTGACTCTACCGTTCACAAAATGGACCCTCGTTCAAAACTAGTGATTATATTTCTATTTGTTTGTATTATCTTTTTGGCTAATAATTGGGTTACCTATGCACTTATTGGCATTTATACTTTTTATATGCTTGGTATATCAAGAATTCCAGCCCGATTCTTATACGGAGGGCTCAAACCTGCTATCTGGCTTGTTTTATTTACGTTAATTTTGCAAGTGTTTTTTACAAAGCAGGGTGTATTACTCGTTAAATTTGGACCAATCGAGATATATGATGAAGGGGTTAGACAGGGGATTTTTATTTCGTTAAGATTCTTTTTCTTAATCCTGATGACCTCCTTATTAACTCTTACGACAAGTCCAATCGAGATTACGGACGGCATGGAAACTCTTTTAAATCCTTTAAAAAAAGTTCGGTTTCCTGTCCATGAGATGGCGCTAATGATGTCGATCTCTTTACGGTTTATTCCGACACTTATGCAAGAAACGGACAAAATTATGAAAGCGCAAATGGCTCGCGGGGTAGAATTTGATAGCGGTCCAATTAAAGATCGGGTCAAAGCGGTTATTCCACTCTTGATTCCTTTGTTTGTCAGTGCCTTTAAACGAGCGGAGGAACTTGCAATTGCCATGGAGGCCCGCGGGTACCGCGGCGGTGAGGGTCGGACAAAATACCGTCAGCTTAGCTGGCGTACAGTGGATACGCTGCAAATCCTTTTATTAGCTGTTTTAACAGTTCTTCTAATTTTATTACGGTCATAATGGAGCGAAACCATGCAAAGGTATAAGTGTATCATTTCTTACGATGGTTCAGGGTTTTCAGGATATCAAATACAGCCGAATAAACGGACTGTTCAATCCGAGCTAGAAGCAGTCTTAGCCAAGATGCATAAAGGGGAATCTATTAAAGTTTCTGCATCAGGCAGAACAGATGCGGGTGTCCATGCAAAAGGACAGGTCATTCATTTTGATTCTCACCTTCCGATTTCAGAGGAGAAATGGGAAATGGCACTTAATTCGCTGCTGCCGGAGGAAATTTCAGTTCTTTCGGTCAAAAAGGTAGATTCGACATTTCATGCTCGATTTAATGCCATTGGGAAGGAATATCACTATGTCCTTCAGCTTTCGAAAAGAAGGGATCCTTTTCAGCGGAATTTCTCTTATCTTTATCCGTATGAATTAAATATAGAAGCGATGAGGGAAGCTAGCTGCTTTTTCGTCGGAACGCATGACTTTACAAGTTTTTGTTCGGCAAAGACGGAAGTGGAGGATCGGATTCGTACCATTGAGGCCATTGATTTAATCTTGGACAATGACTTTCTGACTCTACGCTTTGTAGGAAATGGATTTTTATATAATATGGTTCGTATTCTAACAGGAACTTTATTGGAAGTGGGCAATGGAAAGCGAAAACCCGAAGAAATGGCGGAATTATTGGCTAAAAAGGACCGCCGCCTTGCCGGAAGGACGGCTCCAGCCCAAGGACTTTACCTCTGGAAAGTATTTTATGAATAAAATTTCTAAAACAACTTTTCCTGGTGTAACATTTCCTTGACAATTAGACCTATAGTCTTTATTATATTAGATGTGCGTGTTTTTAATCCCACGATAAAGCCCCGGAAAGTCTTCATCGTGATTGAAAATATATGATTTGAAAAATGACTGCACAAGGGCATCAGATGTAAATTCCCGGAACAGAATGAACACTGATTGCTTTAAAGGTGCGAAAATAATAATCTTTAAAGGATTTAATAGGAGGGAAACTCATGCGTTCAACGTTTATGGCAAATGCCAACAATATCGAGCGTAAATGGTATGTGATTGATGCAGAAGGCAAAACTCTTGGTCGTCTTGCTTCTGAAGTAGCTTCAATCTTACGCGGTAAAAACAAACCAACTTTTACACCACATGTTGACACTGGTGATAATGTAATCATTCTTAATGCTTCTAAAGTAGAACTAACTGGTAAGAAATTAACTGACAAGATCTACTACCGTCACACAATGCACCCAGGTGGTTTAAAAACTAGAACTGCTCTTGAAATGCGTACTAACTACGCTGAAAAAATGATCGAGCTTGCAGTTAAAGGCATGCTTCCAAAGAATTCTCTTGGTCGTCAAATGTTCAAGAAATTACACGTGTATGCTGGCAGTGAGCATCCACACCAAGCACAAAAACCTGAAGTTTACGAACTTCGCGGTTAATTTAGAGGGAGGGAAATAACTTGGCACAAGTTCAATATATCGGTACTGGTCGTCGTAAGAGCTCTGTCGCACGTGTGCGCTTAGTTCCAGGCACAGGTAAAATTGTAGTAAATGGTCGTGAAATCGAAGATTATATCCCATTCGAAGCATTACGTGTTGTTGTAAGACAACCACTAGTTGCAACTGAAACAGTTGGCAGCTATGATGTTCTTGTAAACGTAAGCGGCGGTGGATATACTGGTCAAGCTGGCGCAATTCGCCATGGTATTGCTCGTGCATTACTTCAAGCTGATCCAGAATTCCGTCCAACATTAAAGCGCGCTGGTTTATTAACTCGTGATGCACGTATGAAAGAACGTAAGAAATACGGTCTTAAAGGTGCTCGTCGTGCGCCTCAGTTCTCAAAACGTTAATTATCAACGTTTCAAAGGCTCTCAACCGATTTGGTTGGGGGTCTTTTTTTATGGTTAAAATCACTTTTGACCACATTTTGACCACCAAGTATTTTTTGACTGCATTTGACCACAGATTATAATTCTAAGTACCGTTGGAACTTCGCTGCTGTTTGCCTCTTTAAAGTATTTGTTACGTGAGTATAGATGTTCATTGTCATTTTAATATCAGTGTGTCCCAAGCGCTCCTGCACCTCTTTAATACTTGCACCAGCTTCAAATAGGAGGGATGCGTGAGTATGACATAAGCCATGGATAGTAATGACTGGACAAACAAATGTTTTGGCAGGTTTAAGTAACAGGAGTGTCGAAGTAAAAGAATATGCTGTGCGTTCTTTTGAAAATTGGGGAAGTCCTGATTGCATAGAGATTCTAGATGGAGTGGATTGTGGTGAAACTTGGCTTCAGGAGTATATAAACCAAGTAATCCTAGATTTGGAAGAGGAGCTGCTTAGTGAGTGAAATGTCGTTGTTGGTTAGAAAGGTAGCTAGAGCTAAATGGCCAGATACAGGAACAGGTACGGTTGGAATATACAGTTTAGATGCAGACACTATATCTATAGATTTAAAAACTTAACAGAATACGCTATCGACGTGGGAAGTGGAATCAGAGGAAACAATAAATGAAGCAGCTTTAGCACTTGTTGCTGGAGCTGATCATCATGATTCCTTCTCTGTTGTCTATATTGATAAAGATTCAATCCTGGCAAAAGGATTAGTCATTGATGACAAAGCTGGTAACACTCCCGTAGAGGATCTGATTCAAACACATAAGGTAGGTTTATTGAGTAGGGAATATGCCAAAGAATTAAACAGAAAATCAGTAATTAAAGTCTTGATAAGAGTTGGAGATAATTTCCAAAGGGCGATATTGGATCGATTAATAAATGGTGACTATAAAGTGGGTGGCTCGGAAATTCTCCCCTCAAAAAAAGGAAAATTGAAATGGTTCATTAATCTTACTTTTACGTGTGATTCGAACAAGGAAGTATTAGATAAAGATAAAATACTCGGGGTTGACCTAGGTATTGTCAATGCAGTAACCATGGCTGTCAATTTTTCTCTTTATCGTAGGAATATTTAGGGAGGGGAAATTGATAAATTTAGAAAAGGAGTTGAAGCCAGAAGGATAAGTGTTCAAAGACAAGGGAAATATTGCGGTGAAGGACGTAAAGGGCATGGTAGAAATACTCGTATTAAACCTATTGAGAAATTAAATCAAAAGGTTCAAAACTTTAAAAATACCACCAACCATAGATACAGTAAGTTCGTTGTAGATACTGCAGTCTTAAAAGGGTGCGGAGTTATCCAGATGGAAGATCTAACGAAGATAGCTGATGGAGATAAAAAAGAAACCTTCTTGGGAGCTTGGCCGTATTATGATCTGCAGAGAAAAATTGAGTACAAGGCAAAAGAAAAAGGGATTAAAATCCGATACATTAATCCTGCATATACTTCGCAGCGCTGTTCGAAATGTGGATATATATGTAAAGAAAATCGAGAATCACAAGAAGTGTTCAAGTGTAAGAACAATTCTTGTGGGTATTCAGCCAATGCTGATTTTAATGCCGCAAGAAATATCTCATTGAACGATATTTAACAGTTGATTAGGGATGAGCTAGAAAGACAGTGATGGGAATTGGTTGAAGATAATGATGATTTCGAATTAATTATTTAGGGGATCATTTAAAATACAATAGGTTGATTGGGCATTCTTAAATCGTAGAAGTGCCGTTGTTCTGATGGTAACGCTCGATAAATTCCTCGGAAAATATTGTTTGTTCCGACACTCGTTATGATACGTAGGAATGAGTGCAAGCGCCACTATATAATATGTACATAGCCGCTCTTGATTGAGTGGAAATAAAGACCATCATCAAAATGATGGTTTTTTATTTTTATACACATGTTTTTTAGTGACATTTATTTCTGATTTAGTATTTAAAGTATTATTATTCGGTGCAGAAAAAGCGAGAGTAGATATTAACAGAAGGCAACGAGAAGGTATCGACTCCGCAAAGCAATATCGGGGTTTTTTTAATTGGAGACATAGTAAGAACTTCGTCTGCCAGTCTTTTTGGTTGGTTATAAATAAAAGGGCTTCCACAAGGAAGCCCCTTTTTGTATGCAATATTAATTTATGATAAATTCTTCATTTGTATAATATGTTCCATCAAAGCAGTGATCAGTGGTATGGAGAACTAAATATTTTTCTTTATGTATTAGGGGGGGATTTCTCATAAAAAGATGTTGACTTACATATGGAGTATTTGGTATATTATTATTTGTCTCTTAGGGCGGCGAAGTTAATAAAAAAAAGAAGTTGACTTCTAAAAAGATAAAAATTATAATTAATCTCGCTGTTGCTAATTAAAGTGATATATTGTTCTTTGAAAACTAAACAAACAAAAACGTCAACAAACAATAATATTCATTTCTTATGAAATGAAGCCAACGTAACAAATGAGCTAATCAACTTTCTTGGAGAGTTTGATCCTGGCTCAGGACGAACGCTGGCGGCGTGCCTAATACATGCAAGTCGAGCGAATCAATAG
>NZ_JAFBEX010000050.1 GCF_016908975.1 Neobacillus cucumis | reverse complement strand
CATGTATTAGGCACGCCGCCAGCGTTCGTCCTGAGCCAGGATCAAACTCTCCAAGAAAGTTGATTAGCTCATTTTGTTACGTTGGCTCATGATCTCTATATAATAGAAGAAACATGATAATTATTGTTTGTTGACGTTTTTGTTTGTTTAGTTTTCAAAGAGCAATTTTATTTATCGCTCAGAAGCGACTTTATTAATATATCATCTGCACTCAGTGAAGTCAACAACTTTTTTAAAAAAAGTAATTTTCTTTAAAAGCAGTGACAAGAAGTAATATTAACAGAAACAATTAAATCTATCAACTGTTTTTTTGTTAATCCCTATCACTTAGTGACAGGAATTTATTCTACCAGTATATCTTACAAACGTCAATACATAAAAAATAAAACCTTTCTTCTATAATGAAAATCAAAATATACCCGAACGTATGTTGGCATACTAGGCGATGAGGACACCAAGTCCATAAAAAGAAGCATGAGAACCGTCCCCATGCTTCACCATGCTTCATCAATCAATCTGAAAAGTCTTCATAATTTCAGGAACAACATTCTTGATAAAGTCATTAGCTTGTAAATCATTCTGCGGTATTTGGGCTACAGAATACGAATATACCATATCTCCTTTTTCAGCAAGTTTTACTTCCGCTCCAGGCTTTAACGAGGCCCAGACTTGTTTTTCATACATATGGAAGCTAAACAACAACGGTTTATCAGCTGAATTGAAATAGACATTGATTGCAGATGTCCATTTATTATTCTCCGCGTAATCGGCTCTTTCAAAGGTCAGACGATCCATCCATTCTTTTGGGACCGAAAAATGAAAGCCTTCCGAAACATAGATGGTGGTCGAATGAATCGGTTGTGAAACAGGAATTCCATGACTCTTGAAAAATGTAGTGTTTAATACACTTTGAATATCAAAAAAAGAAAGATGATACAAAAGCGTCCCTGCAGCGAAGGGGGTATATTCATAAGGAGGAAAATACATCATTAAGCCATCCTTCGTTAAATAAACCTGTTTTAAATCATCCGAGCTGATTTGTTTAAACTCCCCCATCACTTCAAGCATATGCAAAACATCTTGTTTGAGGATGAGTTTGCTAATGATTTGCTTGGTTTGCGGCGAACCATTATACAATTCGCTCAATTCCACAATCCTGCCATTATCCAAGTCAACCAAGATAGGAACCATTGATGGCATGCCATGGGCAGCCCCGCTTAAATAAAAATATTGATCATACACAAAACTGATAAGGTGCCCATTCTGAAAAGTGATTTTGTATGTTGAATCAAACGATGATGGCGCACTTGGAACCTCATTCGTCATCTGACTCTCATCAGCTGCTTCCGCTGTTTTCTTCAAGTAATCATTAATTTTTGCTTGTGCCACTTTGTCTTTCATGCCATCAATTTGCGGATAGATAATATGGATATTGAGGCTGTCTTTCACAATGGACTCATCATGAATTTTAATCGTTTGATTGGTGTTTTCCGGATAAATGTTAGGTTGCTGATCAGTCGTTTTTCCTGGTTGAACGGGCGGCGTATCCTGCGGAGTGTTAGGCTTTTCCGTTCCACCGGCTGGTTTTCCAGGTTCACCTCCAGTTTGTTCTGGTTTATTCTCCCCGGTAACTGTTGGTTTTTCTGAAACAGGCTTTTTATCTTGTACACCCCAGCATCCTGCAGTAAAGAAAACAACAAGTGCAATGGCTATCATCGACTTCCATTTCATCCGCTCACTCCCCTTAGTTTGCATCCTATATAATTATAGTAAGGTTCCTGTTTCCTAGAATAGGTCAGCAAAAAAATAACCCTCAAGGCTGTTCGAAAACAATCCTTGAGGGCATCCAATAATATTATTAAAAGGGGGGCTGAAAATGCTTGTCTTAATAATAACCGCTTATTCTTAATAAAATCTTAATATACAAACCGTCGCACTGATTCCTAATGGCATCTCATGCTATGGAAGCACGAGAACCGTCCCCCTGATTTCAATTCATATTCTTTGTTCAGTTAAAGTTTGACCAAGTTGGGAGCACAGTTTAACACTTTACCAAAATAGTCTACACTACCAAATTGTCCGCCTTTTAATGATAGCTCTAAGCCGTCGATACGAGAATCATCGGAGTAGCATCGACAAAGTGGTGCTCCTGGTGAGATAGATGTGACCATTTCTAGCGCATAAACACCTAGTTGTTTTGTTGCATAACTGGATGTGTCCCCGCCTGCAATCACTAATCGCTCAATACCAGTCTCTTGAATCACCATTCTGGCAACCTCACCTAAATAGGAACCAAGGATTTTACTTGAATCCGAGATAGAGGAACCGCTTTCAGTGAATTGACGTTGATTCTCCTTGATACTCGGATCATCTGGTCCTAATGCGGTATAGATAACCACACTCTGACCCCGCACAATGATTTCAGTTGCTTTTTGGACTAACTCTTGCATCGCTTTCTTTCCGTTGTTCTCATCCATGACCTCTTGAAGAGACAAATGAATTCCCTCAAAACCATTGTTCATCGCCCACTGAAGCTGTTGTTCTGTAACAGGAGAGCAGCTGCCAGAAACGACAAGAAGTTGATCCACCTTTTTAAATGATGGGCGTTCACTGCTGTTTACGGAGTTTACAACATCTGGATGCTTATGAGCGGCAGCAACAGCATGTCCTACACCAGATGATCCGATTAAGAATAATGGCTCTTCAGGTTTCCGAGAGAAAGCGAGCAGTTCTCCCACCTTCTCCACATGCTCTTTCCTTGAGGAATCGAACAAAACAGCCTGTGAATCTTCAGAAACTTTTTCTTTATAAATTTCCTGTAATTCGCTCATTGGCTGCTCGAGATCGACAACATTGATTAAGTCAATACGCCCATCTAAGCCCTGTTCCTGTAAAACAAGCCGTAAATCGGCTTCTGACATCGGTGTAATCGGGTGCCGAGACATCACCGGATGCTGATCTAAACGATACACCTGATTTCCCATCGCGGCAAAATGGTTACCAAATACCGTATAACGCTTCAAATCGGGTGAAGCGACATACACTGGTACAGTGACTTGAGAATCAAATACATTCTGCCCAATTTTTAAAACGGTTGCAATGTTTCCGATATTTTTAGAGGAATCAAAGGTGGAACAGACTTTGTAATGAACATAATCACTGCCCAATTCTTTTAAACTTGAGAAGATGGAAGGCAGAGTCTGCTTCATTTCCTCTGGGCTCATTACCCTGCTATTACCTGCGACACCAATACATTTAACATTAGGAAAACGACTCAATACCGATTGATCTGGAACATCCAGAAACAACACAGTGGGAAGCCCATTAATGGTGAGGGATTCCATTGAATCCGTTGAACCAGTAAAGTCATCTCCATAGAAGGAGAGAACGATTTTCCTGTTTTCCTGAGAAGTTTCATTCTCCATGCGTATATCCCCCAAACCTAAAATCTTAAACTCTTATTTTACCTGAATAGTTGATGGCAATAGAACCAACTGCCATAAGTAAACCTGAGAAAGCAAAGATTGCGAAAACACCAGCATAACTATTAGTCGTTTGAACAATATAACCGATTAAAATTGGAATGATCAAACCTCCAATATTACCAGAGAAGTTCATGGCACCCGTTAACTGACCTACATGTTTTTTTGCAGCAAGTCTTGCTGGAACACTCCAGTACAAACCACCCCAACGAAGGAAGAAGTTAGCAAGAGTAATCAATAGGATTGCTGCACTCGCAGTAGAAACATGACTAACCATCATAATCGCGCCTGCAACACCAACACCAGCAAATCCAAGCATCGTTCTTAATACAGCGTTTACAGATTTACCTTTTCGAATCAAACGGTCGGCCAATTGTCCTGCAAAAACCTCACCTAAAAAGCCTGCGCCAAAGATAACAAATGTCCAAATACCTGTCATCCCGAAAGAGACGTGCTGCGCTTGACTAATGTAAGTCGGAGCCCAGGTAAGTAAGCCGAATAGAACAATGTCATAGCCTAAGAAAGCTAAAAGTAACATCCATGGACTTGAGTGCTTAAAATATTTAATTGCAGAACCTGTTGAAAGATCTGATTCATCCTCATCATCTTCTTCAATTTTAGCAAGATAATTTTTCTCTTCCTCTGTAATCAGTGGATGATCAGATGGATTATCCCGCATAAACAACCAAGCGATTACACCAATAAGAACGGTAATTGCCCCAACGACTCCAAACGCGAGTCTCCATGAACCTAACCAAACAATCAGTGCAGTAACAAAAAGTCCGCCAAATGCCGTACCTAGCGGTCCACCACCATCGACAAGTGTGCTCCCACGAGAAATTTCAGATTTTCTTAACCAACGAATTAAAGAGGTATTGGCACCATTTTGAACAGGTCCTTCAAAAACACCTAATAACATACGCATTCCAATCAAACTTGCAACGCCTGTAGCAAACCCTGTAAGAGCCTCAGCAATCCCCCAGCCAACTAAGCTTGTGGTGACCACTTTTCGAGGCTTCAATTTATCAACGAGCCATCCACCAGGTATTTGCATAAGAACATAGGTCCAACTAAATGAACTAAGGATAAGGCCGATTGTAACCGAATCAATATGAAGTTCCTTACTAATTAATGGCATCGCGACCGAAAGCGATGAACGGTCAATATAGTTAATAATCATGACTAATATAAAAAATGAAAACATCCACCAACGTAATCCTGGAAGAGTAAAACGTTTCTTTTGCTCTGCCACTTGCTGTTTTTGATTCGCCAGCATAAATACACCACCTAATATAATTTTTTAAATCGTTTTCTAAAAACGCTTACGTTATTTCTTACGACCAAATTTCTCTATAGCCAGCGCGAGCTCTTGATGAGTATTGGCATAATCCGTTAATGATGTACCTGCAAGAGCCGCTTCCCATCCCTGTTTCATGCTTTTAACTCCAGCGGATACCCCGCCAGGATGGGCCACGATACCGCCGCCAGCTAAATGAATCAAGTCTACTGTATTCATGGCTTGGTAAGATTCCATTGCCGTTCCTGCCCATTGGCCTGATGAGAGCACTGGCATAATCGTATCATTCCCAAACATCGGTGTCAGACAACTCTTGACAGATTGGATAACCGATTCGTTGGATTCATAAAATTTGCTGTTTAATCCGTTTGTATGGAGATGGTCCACCCCGGCTAAACGGCATAATTTCTGATACACTTTAAAATCCATTCCCAATAGAGGACAGCGTGTCATGGCACCCCACTGATTACGATGACCATGAATCGGAACCTCGGAATAGTTTCTTAAGTAGGAGACACCGGCATAACCTACACTATTGATGCCAACCATCACACAGTTCCCGCCGGCAGCTACCACCGTATCGTGGTTTTCCCGCAATTCATCAATATCTCCTGTGATGTTAAACGCATACATAACCTTTTTACCTGTCTTGTCTGCAACTCTCTCGATCTCTTCCATGACCACTTTGACTCTTTCCTTTAATGGCGCATATGGCGGATTAGCATTGAGTTCATCATCTTTAATAAAGTCAATTCCTGAGAGAGCCAATTCACGGACCAAAATCCGCAATTCTTCAAGCGAAAGGCCGATACTCGGTTTGACAATGGTTCCAATCAATGGTCTGCCGTATACATTCGTCAGTTGTCGAGTTCTCTCAATTCCAAACTTCGGACCTAAATATTTTTCTGTAAACTCTATCGGAAGCTCTAAATCAATCAATCTAAGGCCGGAAAACTCCTCTAATTCATAAAGATTACCTGCCACCGTTGCCAAGAGATTCGGAATGGAGGGCCCGAAATTATGATATGGAAATGAAAGGACAACCTCTCCCCGGCGATATACTGAATGCCCATCTTTAGGCAACTTAGCCCCCGGCAATGTCGGTCGTTCCACCGATTCAAGTTCTTGAATCGACAATACTTTCGCCCCGTATGTTTGTTTAAGTGCTTCCGTTTCTCCAGGTACAGAAACGAAAGTACCTGTGGACTGCTCTCCTGCCATGACGGCTGCAGCGTGTTCCAAAGAATACGGCGTCTCAATCAGATACGTAGCAAGAACACGAGCATTTCCCATTTTCATCCCTCCATTTCAAGTCTTTCGTCTCAGTCAAACGTTACAAGAATCTTTAGAGGATTCCCCTCTTTCTTGTCCATCATTCTAAACCCTTCCGCTGCTTCGGAGTATGGTAATACATGAGTGATAATAGCATCTGTCTCAATACGGCCAGAAGCGAGTAAATCAACAGCTGTAATGGTATCTTGGCGCGTGTAACAGAAACAACCAACCAATTGTTTCTCTTGTCCTTGCAGCTGCATAATATCCAAGGATTGCTCTTCATGGAACATGGCAACCGTAACGACTAGTCCGCCTTTTTTAACAAGTGAGAGCGCTTGGTTGACAATTCCCGGTACTCCAATGCAAACAAAGACTTTATCAAAAGGACCGCCATTCATTTCCTTCGCTTCTTCAATCCAGTTTTCTTTACCCTTAATGTTGATAGTGTGAGTGGCACCCATTGTTTCGGCAGTATCTAAGCAGTAATCAAATACATCTGTCGCAAGAATAGTGGTTGCTCCAGCTTCTTTCGCAACCGCTAGTACCAATAGTCCAATTGGACCTGACCCAAGAACTGCCACTTTTTCACCGACCTTAATATCTGCCTGACGCACAGCATGGACTCCAACTGCTAAAGGTTCTGATAAAGCCCCAAGATTGTAGTCCATATCCTGTGGTAAAACAAAGACGACATCTTCATGGGCAACAAATTCTTCAGCCATTGTACCATACCAATTTCCAATGCCAGGAGCTTGGCGGTTATTACAATAATTGGTTCTGCCTTGTAAACAATCTTCACACTTACCGCAGCCCACCTGTGGTTCCACCGTTACTCGGTCTCCCACCTTTACACGAGTGACTAAACGGCCATGTTCAATGACTACGCCGGAAATCTCATGACCAATGATCACCGGTGGCTTACGGAATGGGTGAAGACCTTTGTATGCATGAATATCTGAACCACAGATACCTGCTGCTTTAACTTGAATGCGAACTTCGTGTTCTCCTAGTGGAGCACGATTAACGTCTGTAACGACTACAGAATAGGGGCGATCAATCATAACCGCTTTCATGTTGACTACACTTCCTTATCATTTTTTCTATTAAACTGTTAAATAAAGTGATTTATAAATGCTGCTTTCGATTAACCAGCTTCCGTGGTTTATATCTGGCACTTTCCAAGAAGTCTTTTACCACATGATCTGGGATGTTCGTAAGCTTAATTCCCGCTGAATTAGCTGTTACTATCATTCGGCATGCCATTTCCAATGTTTCTAAACGCATAATGGCATCTGAGAACGAATCATCAAAAAGAATGACTCCGTGGTTTTTTAAGATGATTACATGCCCTTCTTCTGCCTTTTCCTTGACGGCTTCGCCCAGCTCAACCGTACCAGGATGGTAATAATCCACATAGGCGATATCTTCAAGGTAATACATTGTTTCGACAAACAATTCAGAAACAATCGGTTCTTCACTTGAAGCAATGAGCGTTGTATAAAAAGGTGAAGAATGAAGGATTACATTCGCATCATTCCGTACCTGGTAGATTCCGGTGTGCATTGGCACCTCTTTAGATGGCTTTCGGTTTCCTTCCCATGTGCCTGTCTCAAAATTGCATAAGGCAAAATCATCTGGTTTGAGGTCTCCCATTTCTGTGCCTGATGCCGTAATAAGCATGTGCTTATCATCTAAACGTGCACTGATATTCCCCGATGTCCCCCAGGCAAGTTGATTAGCCAATAAGTACTTTCCTGTATTGATTAACTGTTGTGAAATCTTTGCTTGTTCCTTATTCACTAGTTAACCCTCCTTTCATATATCTTAATATGCAAGATGCGTGCCAACTTTTTAATTAAGATTGAAAAATAATCGAATTTTTTATGAACTATTTGTGAAAACCCTTTATTTAAGGGAAAATTCCGTTTTCCACTATTTAAAAAAGGAAAACGTTTTCATTTCAAAAAGAATAGTAAACGATTTCAATTATGCTATAATTGTATCAAATTGAAAATCTACGTTTCATTTTGAAACATTCTATAAATATCAAAAACAAGAGGGATCTAAGATGAGTAAAATGGTCGTTATCGCACCATCGAGGGAATTTGCTGACATTGTTCGAACCGCTATTGGCAACGATATCAAAATTTATGCTCCCGATAGTGATCGGGACTTTTCCTTTCAAGAAACCATCCCCATTGCCAAAGAGGAAGAGCAAAATGGTGCAGAGGTGATTATCACACGTGGTGGTCAAGCAACTCTTTTAAAACAAAAGGTCAATATTCCGGTTGTCGAAGTGAAAATGACCGTCCTTGATATTCTTCGAACCGTCCACTCATTGAAAACAAGGTATCAACGGATTGGTCTCATTGGTGTAGAAAATATCATTTGCGATTACCGTGAACTTGGCAGTTATATCGATATAAAAATATACCCTGTCTTCTCCTACGAACATGATTTAGATATAAGAGTGAGAGAAGCCATCTCAGACAAGATCGAATTTATTGTCGGCGATGGAATGTCAATTGATCACGCTAAACAATTTGGCTTACCCGGCATTAAATTAATGCCTTCAAAGGCGAGCGTTTTAGAAGCATTGGATATGTCAGAAAACCTTGTCCTTGCCGGCTTTCAAGAAAAGAAGGTTAATGAACAATTACGGATGATTCTTGAAACAGCACAAGACGGTATCTTTATCATTTCGAACGAAAATAAAATGGTTTTAGCTAACAGCCGTGTTCTAGACCTTCTTAACCAAGAGAGAAACAGAGTGATTCATCAATCCATCGAAAACGCTCTCGAATCTGAACAGGAACTGCTTCAGTTAATAATAGAGCCGCATGAAATCAACGGGAAAATTGCGAAACTGCATGATTCAGTTGTAACCGTATCCAAACGAATGATTACCGTAGATGAAGATAAAATTGGATGGGTTGTCACTTTACAAGATGTCACTCAAGTTCAAAAACTGGAACGAAAAATTCGCAGACAGTTAACCGATACAGGATTTACCGCTAAACAAAACTTATCCGATATGGTTGCGGTGGCACCTAATATGAAAAATGTGAAAGAGAAAATCATGCACTTTAGCAAAACCGATTCTACCATTCTATTACAGGGCGAGACCGGGACAGGAAAAGAATTGGTGGCACAAAGCATTCACAATCAAAGTCATCGAAATAACCGCCCTTTTGTCCCCGTCAACTGCGGGGCACTACCTGGCAATCTGCTTGAAAGTGAATTATTTGGATATGAACCTGGGGCTTTTACAGGGGCTAATCGCAATGGCAAAGCAGGACTGTTTGAGCTGGCCCATACCGGCACCATTTTCCTTGACGAAATAGGAGAAATGCCGCTCGAACTGCAATCAAGACTGTTGCGTGTTATACAAGAAAGGGAGATTATGCGGGTCGGCGGGAGCTCCATCATTAAGGTAGATGTTCGGATTATCGCTGCCACACACCGTGACTTACAAATAGACATTCGCGAAGGAAAATTCCGGGCTGACTTGTTTTATCGCCTAAATGTCTTGAGAATCCCGCTTCCTTCCCTTCGCGAGCGCAAAGAGGATATACCATTACTAATGAATAGGTTACTGGATAAGGTCAGCAATCGTTACCAATGTCAGATACCGAGTTTGCCGAAGGAAATTATCGATATATTTTCCGATTATTCATGGCCGGGAAACATTCGTGAATTGGAAAATATGTTAGAAAGGCTCGTCGTACTATACCAGACAGAAATTCCAAAAGAAATCATTTTACAAGAAATGATGAAAGAACTAAGGGAACAAAATGAGCCCAAATGGAACGATCAAAATCAAGGGAAATATGAAGAACATCATTCTATTTTAGATGGAACACTAAGAGATATAGAAAAACAAGTCATCCTAAACAACCTTGAAAAATTCAACGGCAACAAAGACCTAACTGCCCAAAAACTAGGCATCAGCCGAGCAACACTGTGGAGAAAATTGAAGGAATTATAGCCCCGGAGAATCAAGGGGACGGTTCTCATGATTCCGAATCACAAGAACCGTCCCCCTGATTTCTTTAAAAGATTTAATTTATAAATAAATGTAAGAAAGTTGACCGAAGAACCTTCTCATTCAAATTTATATTTTAAAAATATAAGAAAAAACCTCCTAGTATACATCTAACTTTTAGTCATTTCGGCTTATGAACGTTACACCGACCGTTTTGCTAGATGTCCTAGAAGGTTGATATTTAGCTATTTTTATCACAATTCATTACGCGCCTTAGAGGATTCGAACCTCTGACCGTACGCTTAGAAGGCGTATGCTCTATCCAGCTGAGCTAAAGGCGCTTAGTATTTCCCCATAAAATAAAAATGGCTCCGCAGGTAGGACTCGAACCTACGACCTATCGGTTAACAGCCGATTGCTCTACCACTGAGCTACTGCGGAACAATAAGAAAATATGTATATGGTGGGCCTAAATGGACTCGAACCATCGACCTCACGCTTATCAGGCGTGCGCTCTAACCAGCTGAGCTATAGGCCCATATGGAGCGGGTGATGGGAATCGAACCCACTACATCAGCTTGGAAGGCTGAGGTTTTACCAGTAAACTACACCCGCATTTAGATATTAAATGGGGCGGCTGATGGGAATCGAACCCACGAATGTCGGAACCACAATCCGATGCGTTAACCACTTCGCCACAGCCGCCATTATGGTGGAGGG
>NZ_JAFBEX010000049.1 GCF_016908975.1 Neobacillus cucumis | reverse complement strand
CCAACTTCGGACATGGCAGGGCCAAAAGAGTGAGGTTGTGTTCGAAGACGAACCAACTTAAGACAAGGCAGAGCCAAAAGAGCAAGGTTGTGTCCGAAGACAAACCAACTTCGGACAAGGCAAAACCAAAAGAGCGAGGTTGTGTCTGAAGACGAACTAACTTCGGATAAGGTGAAATCAAAAGAACGAGGTTGTGTTCGAAGACGAACCAACTTAAGACAAGGCAGAGCCAAAAGAGCGAGGTTGTGTCCGAAAACGAACCAACTTCGGACAAGGCAAAACCAAAAGAGCAAGGTTGTGTCCGAAAACGAGCCAACTTCGGACAAGGCAAAACCAAAAGAGCGAGGCTGTGTCCGAAGACGAACCAATTTCGGACAAGGCAAAACCAAAAGAGCGAGGTTGTGTCTGAAGACTAACCAACTTCGGACAAGGTGAAATCAAAAGAGCGAGGTTGTGTCCGAAAACGAACCAACTTCGGACAAGGCAAAACCAAAAGAGCGAGGTTGTGTCCGAAAACGAGCCAACTTCGGACATGGCAGGGCCAAAAGAGTGAGGTTGTGTTCGAAGACGAACCAACTTAAGACAAGGCAGAGCCAAAAGAGCAAGGTTGTGTCCGAAGACAAACCAACTTCGGACAAGGCAAAACCAAAAGAACGAGGTTGTGTCTGAAGACGAATCAACTTCGGACAAGGCAAAGCCAAAAGAGCGAGGTTGTGTCTGAAGACGAACCAACTTCGGACAAGGCAAAACCAAAAGGCAAGGTTGTGTCTGAAGACGAACCAACTTCGGACAAGGCAAAACCAAAAGAGCGAGGTTGTGTCCGAAAACGAGCCAACTTCGGACAAGGCAAAACCAAAAGAGCGAGGTTGTGTCTGAAGACGAACCAACTTCAGACAAGGCAAAATCAAAAGAGCGAGGTTGTGTCCGAAAACGAACCAACTTCGGACAAGGCAAAACCAAAAGAGCGAGGTTGTGTCCGAAAACGAGCCAACTTCGGACAAGGCAAAACCAAAAGAGCGAGGTTGTGTCCGAAGACGAACCAATTTCAGACAAGGCAGAGCCAAAAGAGCAAGGTTGTGTCTGAAGACAAACCAACTTCGGACAAGGCAAAACCAAAAGAG
Organism: Neobacillus cucumis; assembly: GCF_016908975.1. GTDB lineage: Bacteria > Bacillota > Bacilli > Bacillales > Cytobacillaceae > Neobacillus > Neobacillus cucumis. Next base: position 10,801 of record NZ_JAFBEX010000049.1, on the reverse strand, counting down.
CGAGGCTGTGTCCGAAGACGAACCAATTTCGGACAGGGGCAAACCAAAAAAGGATGACGATGCCCGAAGAAATACAAACAAGAGCGGATATTCTGTTAAAAGTTACCCGTATCTTTACACTATAAAACTGCCGGTTAAACAGGTGCGGTGAACGGCACCATAAGTAAATGAGGTTTTTTAAATCTATAATTTTTGTCCTTTCATTTTTTGATAAGATAAAATGAAAAAGCCCGGCCACAAACAATTTGTGATCCGGGCTTTTCAACAGGTAATTTTCTAATAGTCTATGACTGAATATATTACTTGTGTAGAGTAAGACGTATAAAACTTGTTTGCCATGGCTTCCTTGTTCTTAACAACATTGCATTCAATCGCGAATAGGTAAGTGGCTGATGTAGCAATAGTTACGTAAGTTTCTAAAGACTTTTGGCATGGTTTGAATAGGGTGGTTCGCTGGCTCAAATCGTGGATTCGAAAAAAGGTGAATATAATTAAATTTTAAAAGCGATATTTCAGGTAAAGATTCATTAAGGAATGGGATGTCTTAAATGATTAAATTATCCAATCAAACTTTTGATTTTTAAATAGACTATAGTATAAAACATTTAAAACATGGGAGTTGATATTCCTGGAGAAAATTGGTTTAATTCCTTGTGCAGGAAGAGGAAGTAGACTTTCCTTGCCCTTTTCTAAAGAATTATTTCCTAATGTCTATACTTCACACTATAGCCCCATTATCCTATATACAATTAACGCTTTAAAAAAAGCTGGAATAGATCATTTAGTCATTACAATTAATCCTCAAAAAGTGGACATCCTTAATTATTTAGGGAATGGTAATCAATTTGGTGTAAAAATCTCTTATTGTGTCCATCCCAAACCTCTGTCCCTTCCTCATTCGATAAATGAAGCTTACCACTTGATAAAAGATAAAATTGTAGTATTTTCCATGCCGGATACTTTTGTACAACCATTGGATTTCCTTAAAACTTTGTTACATGTTCACCAGAAAGATGAGACATCTGAAGTGACAATGGCAGGATTTAAAACTGATAATCCTACCAAGTTTGGTATGGTTGAATTCTCAGAATTAACTGGAAAGGTTAAATGTATAAATGATAAGCCTATATCTACTAACTTAAAGTGGATGTGGGGCGCGATGGTATGGGATCCTGAATTTACAGAAGTCCTTCATCAATTTATTGCTAATGAAAGTAATACATTGAGTGAAAAGGAACTTATACTAACTGATGCTTTAAAACCCTTAATAATACAGAACAAAGTGAATCTTCACTGTTACGATGAAGGCAGATATAGAGATTTGGGTACGTACGACGAAATTAAAAAATGGAGTAAAGGAGAATAAAGTTTGTGGAGTAGGATTTATTCTAATGCTCCTATATCCCTAATCACCTTAAATCAGAACTTATCTACTTACTTTTGGGGGAAAGAATTTAAAATGAAAAAAATATGCTTTGCTATCCCTGTTCACGAAAATAGAGATGTAATTAAAGATCAATTAGAGAACATCCGTTACTTTTGTCCAAATGCTTCAATTGTCTTTTTTCAGAGTGGACAAGACCCTAATTTATGTAATGGATTAGGTATACCTGTTTGCCCAACTTCGTTTCCAATGGTATGGGGACAAGATTTTTCGTGGTTCTTTTTAAATGTGATGGAGTGGCTTGAAAATAGTGGCTATGAATATGACTATTTCATCAATTTAGATTCAGATTCTCTTTTTACGAAAAAGGGGTTTGAGGAATTTATCATATCAGAAATGGAAGAATTTGATTTTATGGGTGCCGATGTTAAAATAGTACCACCTGATGATGAGTGGTGGGGACCAGCCAAGTTCATGAAAAAAGTATGGCATTTATGGCAGCCAATATTTAATACGGAACATTTTTATGCATGCTTTGGTTCTCAAGTTTTTAGTCGGAAGTTCGTTAAGGAATTACTATCTTTTAATAAGTTTGAAGATATGAAAAAGATGATGAAGCAAACTGAAAAGGAAGTATTTGCTTTAGAAGAAATGTTATTTATAACTTTAGCCAATTCACTAGGGGTAAAAACAAAAACGTATCCACATAATGTAGGTAAATGGATGCGCTACTTGCCTAAATATACGGAACAAGAAGTTATGGATGCAATAAATAACAATGAGAAGTGTTATTTATTGCATCCAGTACATCGATTAATGGATGACCCTGCAAGAAAATTTATTAAAAGTTTGATTCAATGAGGTTAATGACTGGCTGAGTCAGGATCAACAATAGAGGAGCAGATTGGTGTTGGATAAATATTTGATTATTAAATTTCTCAATTTGAATATCCTTTTTATCCTCATTTAGAATAGTCACGGAGAACCGTATCATAAGTAAATGTTGTTTCACCTAATTGTTCAATGCCATTTTTGCGTCAAGCAAATCTTCATAATTTGCTGAGACTAACATGTTCCAACCTCTTAAGTACATGCTTTTTTCGGTGAGAGTCTGGATACGAGCTCTTTATTTTGCTCCCTTTTGAGTCTGCGAATTTCCTCGCGTTCTTTTCCGGTTTCGTAAAGGTATTTTTCTTCGTCCGTTTCTGGAATGACTTCTAAGACTTGCAAAGGTTTTTTATTTTCATCTAGAGGGACGAAAGTAAAGAAAGCTGTAGCGGCAATTTTTCGTTCCCCTGTTTCAAGATCTTCAGCAACTACTTTGCAGAAAATCTCCATTGACCTTCTACCTGTATAGCAAACAAAGGATTCGATCGCGACCGAATCGCTTTGCCGAATGGGGTGAAGAAAATTAACGGAGTCTGTCGATGCAGTAACACATTGTTTTACTCGTGAATGCCGGCGAGCCGAAAGTGTTGCACAGGCATCCATCTTCTTCATCAGAACCCCGCCAAATAATGTATCATAATTATTCAAATCATTAAGCAACACTTGGTCGGTATGAATAACACGCGTTTCACTAATTTTTTTCGCTTCCATTTCATCACCCTATATTGAGCAATTTTTTCATACTGCATTCCACTTTTCTTAGTGTAGGGAGATGTTACCTCAATTAAACAAGTTAGATATTTCCTGAAATAATGAACAAATGGGACAGTTACATGTTTTTCTTGTGATTTCCAGTGCTGGACCTAAAATTAAATGTGATGTAATAACACAGAAAAAAGATTGTCGGATAGGTCCCCTGTTATTAGAAATTATTCCGTATGTGACATGCACCTATTTCATACATATAAAATATAAATTACTTTTTTTAAGAAACTGAATATATGAGTTGAAAGGGAAACCCTTCTTGTTTATAATCCAATTTTTAGGATAATGGGGGGCTGGGTATGAAATTCACGATACAGTATATACCACTTAGCAAAATCAGACCTGATTTATCGCAGAAAATTACCGAACATATTAAGAAACTTCAGAGATTAATGTGGGATTGCATGTTTGTTTTGGTTGTGAAAAAAAATCGCAAGGATGGCACCTACACCATTATTAGCGGGCAAGACCGATTCGAATCCCTAAAAAAACACACCAAAAGTATTTATGCCCCGTGTATAGTTGATAAAAATAGTTCCAACTGTATGATGTCGTGGTTTCATCGTTTACGAAACAAGCAACCCTTGGATGACTTTCCTTTAATGCCCCCTAGCTGGTCAATTGTTCGTTCCTTTCTAAAACAAGAGCCCCGTTTTAAAACCTTATCGCGTGCCGAACAAATAAAAGTCCTACTAATAGCAGTCCATTACAAAAAAACAGTGATTTATACCATGAAATCCGCAGTTGACAATATCCTAAAATAATAAGGTCAATTGACACCTTTTATAAGGTGTTCTTTTTTTATCAAAAAACTGCCACTTAAACTGGTGCGGTGAACCGTATCATAAGTAAATGAGGTTTTTTAGGGAAACAGAACAACACCAATCCATAATAGGACTGGTGTTCTGCTTTTTAATTGTAATTACATGGGGGGTCTCAATTTCTATTACTAAATCATTTTCATCAATTTCCATAGAGTCAAAGATTTATCATCTTAAAATTATGTTTGTGGATGGAATTTTTCGAACTCTAAGTGAATATTGACACCTCCCTTATTCCCTTATATCTGATAAACGGAAAAATTCCGCTTAATTAGCAATTAGCATTTAAAATAGCTTAAATAGACGGAGAGATTCCGCCTATTTTCTCGAATAACGTGAAAAAGAGGGATTTTTCTTTGCATAAGCGGAAAATCTCCCCTTATTTTCCCCAAAACGAGCTCCATTCTGAATTTAAACGGAAAATCTCCGCTTATCTTAATTTCGCTGGTTACTTGATTAAGGATAAGAATAAAGGAAAACTATAGATGACGGGTTTTTGAGCTGACAGTCTGGACTTACTCTCAGATTCCAGACATTAGCTGCCCTTTTCAAGTAAAAAGGAATATGACCTGGTGTCAACCGGTTTATTGGTAAGAATGCTGAAAACGCATCGGCCGTCCCCGCTCTGAAAGGTTTCTTTTCGGACTACATGAAACCCAAGCAGCATGGTGAGAACGTTAACCGTCACACTGCAAAGGGCTGGTCGTTTCATGGCAACATTTGCAAAGGGACAATTCCGTTCAATCAGTAAAATTTCTTCCCCATTCTGTTCGATTTCAATAAATGAATCGTTTTCCATATAAATATCCTTTAAGGCAGCCACTCGTTCCGGAAAACTTAACCCTTGCAACCGAAATTCCAATTGTTTTACCCGGCTTTCTGTCATACTGGAAAGGACTTGTTTTAAAGATTCTTCTCCAAGCTGCAACATAACTGTGTCAATCAGTTCTATGGACAGCTGATCGTAGCTTTTAGGAAAAAGATGTTCACCCTCTGATGTAAGTCTGTAAGATAAAGTAGGGCGGCCAGCACTTGCACCCAGGGTTCTTTCAGATTGACGCTCAATATATCGATCTTGTATAAGTTGGAGAAGATGCTGACGGACGGCCTCACCCGTCATCTGCAAATGGGAGGAGAGGTCAGCAACAGTTGCCTGTCTATATTGCTTCAGATAATCTAAAATCTCTCGTCGAGCGCTTGGGAACTGATTTATGTTTATACTCACACCGATTACCTCCATTATTAGAAGTGAGCTTTTTTCAAAAAAAATAATTAAACAAGTTATTCTTTGATTAATACATAAGTATAATATGGGGAATGGAGTTTTTGCAATATTCTAATTAATCAAAAGCTCATTTGGTTAATTAGAATTATTAAGCTAAAGGGAGTGGTAAAGATGCTTAATGTATCAGCAGTTCTTTTTGCGGTTGCAGCTCTTGGTGGTCTGGTGCTTGGGGTTTCAGGGCTTCGTCAAAGGAATATGCCGATGTGGCTATCCATTATTCATGGCTTAGTTGCTGCAGCGGGGCTAGTTACGTTAATTATTGGCATCGTCCAGGGGGCTGCAGGATCACTTCTGATCACTTCCTTGGTATTATTCATCATCACTGCGCTTGGCGGATTCGTGCTATTTTCTTACCATTTACGCGGGAAGGCACATCCTAAAGGCCTAATCGTCATTCATGGCTTAGTCGCTGTTATCGCCTATGTCTTTTTACTGGTCGGAATCTTGTAAGTGGTGGACGATAAAATGAAACAGCGGGGCAAGTTTAGGCTGTTCGGGCACCCGGTACATCCGGTCATTACGCATTTTCCGATGTCCTTGTTGCCAGTGTCGTTACTTGGTGATCTGCTTCGAGTCTGGATAGAGGCTTCATTCTGGTGGAGTTTTTCGTTTTATACTCTTGCAATAGGACTTATTATGTCAATTCCTGCACTGATTACGGGTATGATGGATTTTATGTCCATTCCTCAGAAGGGGGCAGCAGAGCGTGTTGCAATAAGTCATATGACCATTATGATGACGGCGATTATCTTGTATACTGCTAGCTTCTTTATTCGTTTCGGTGTTGAGACTCCATCCGGGTGGCGGTTAATCAGTTCCGTTTCCCTCTCCATTTTAGGACTTATCTTTCTTCTAATCGGGGGATGGCTTGGCGGGCAACTGGTTTACCGATATGCCGCGGGAAGCGAACCGATTATCGAGAAGCAAAATTCGGGGAAATCTTCATTGTAGAATCAAAAGAGAATCAAGGGGACGGTTCTAGTGATTCCGAATCACTAGAACCGTCCCCATGATTCCATTACTACTTTTATTTCAGTTCCTTCATTAGGGGAACTTTCTACCTGTATATGCCCTTTATGCATTTCAATAATTTTCTTGACGATGGAAAGGCCTAATCCACTGCCGCCATTGGTGCGGGTTCTGGATGGATCCCCTTTATAGAAGCGCTCGAATATATGCATTTGAACTTCTTTCGTCATCCCCATTCCTGTGTCTTTAATGCTCACCGCTATTCTACCGGTTTCTTGTTTTTCTACTTTCACGGTTATCTTTCCATTCGCGGGTGTAAATTTAATACTATTATGGATAAGATTAATCCAAACTTGATCCATCAGGTCTTCATCCGCAGTAATAGCTAGCTTTTGTAGAGAAACTTCCATTTCAAGGTCCTTATTTCTCCATTGTGGTTCAATCGCAAGGATGACTCTCCGTAATTGATGATCTAAGCGATACGTTTTGGGCTCAAATGGCGGATGGTCTGACTCTAATGAAGTGAGCTTTAACAGATTTTCGCTTAGCTTTGACAGACGCATGCTTTCGACCTCTATTATATGCAGGTACTGTGAACGTTCCTCTTTCGATAGATTTTCACTTTTTAAGGCATGAGCAAAACCGGAAATGGAGGTTAAAGGCGATTGAATTTCATGAGAAACGTTTGAGATAAACTCTTGGCGCATTTGTTCCATCTCGCCGAGTTCTTTGGCCATATGGCTAATACTTTCTGCTATTTCATTAAAAGGATGATTTCGATTTCCAAACTCCTTCTTATAAAAAGAAAGATCAATATTAAAGTCCCCCTGAGCCATCTTTTTCATCGCCTCAATCATAGGCCGTAAAAAGAGAGTCTGCTTTTCTTGGAAAAAGCGAACTTTGGAAATGCCAAACATGATCAGGCCAAAAAGGAAAAATCCCAAAAAAGAATCAATGACTTGTTTCCAGTATAAAGATAAACGATTGATTGAATAGCTATCGTAAAACCAAGAGCTAATGAAATAAGCTGCTGTCCAACATAAAAATAAAAGGATTAAAACAGACAATACTTCTCCGCTTTTTTTAAAAATCTTGGTGATTTTCATTTTTTGACCTCTAAACGATAACCAAGTCCCCGAATGGTCGTTATTTTAAAAGAACAGTTCTCTTCTGAAAAACGTTGGCGGAGGCGTTTAATATGAACGTCGACGGTTCGCTCATCTCCTTCGTAATCATAACCCCAAATATCTTCAATCAACTGTTCCCTGGAAAAAGTTTTCCCAGGATAGGCGGCAAACTTATACAAAAGTTCAAATTCCTTAAGCGGTAAGGTCATTTCATTCGTGCCATTTAACACCTGATAGGTAGAGCGATCCAGTTCCACATTTCCGATACTTACCTTATTGGAAAGGGTGATATGGTAACGTTTGAGTAATGCCTTTATTCTCGCCATCAATTCAGCAGGATGAAAGGGTTTAACCAAATAGTCGTCAGCCCCAAGATTGAAGCCTCTTACTTTTTGGGCTGTTTCGCCCTTGGCTGTCAGCATTAAGATAGGGAGGGAATCAGGATAATAAGACCTAACTGCCTCGCAAAGATCCCAGCCATCCATGTTGGGCATCATGATATCAAGAATAATGAGATCGACCTTTTCCCTATCAAGCAAGGTTAAAGCTTCTTTCCCATCCTGCGCTTCGAGAATGGAGAAGCCTTCCTCGGACAAGATGACCTGAACCAATTTGCGAATATGAGGGTCATCGTCTACGATTAAAATTTTTGTCATGACTTCCATCCTTTTTTATAGTAATGATTCCTTTTAAGAAATATTCTGGTCCTTTTAGCATACTCCTTCTTTATGAACTTAATATGAACTAGAAAGTGGAGAGCCCTAAATTTAGGAAGTTCATATTCAGTTCATAAAGGCCTGTTAAGCTGTAGCCAGTTATGAAGGAGGAATGGCAATGAAACCTATACATGGAACGATTCCAGACAATGGTGATTGGGCCGTTGAAGCTCGCGGACTCATCAAAACTTTTGGCGATCATCGTGCGGTTGACGGTGTCAATCTGAACGTGCGGGCTGGGACCATCTACGGTCTGCTTGGTCCTAATGGGGCAGGCAAAACTACCACGATTAGAATGCTAGCGACATTACTGCGGCCAGATGCAGGTTCGGCTCGCATCTTCGGGCATGATGTGGCGAAGGTGTCTCAGATCGTGCGTCAATTGATTGGGGTTACCGGTCAGTATGCTTCGGTTGATGAATCGCTAAGCGCTACGGAGAATTTAATCATTTTCTCCCGCTTGCTAGGGTTGGGGCGGGCAGACTCCAAACGAAAGGCAATGGAGCTGCTCGAGGAATTTGGTTTAACTGAAGCCGCTCACCGTCCGTTGAAAAATTTTTCCGGCGGAATGCGACGCCGTCTGGATCTGGCAGCTAGTCTCATCGCACAGCCGCCGCTCATCTTTTTAGATGAACCGACGACAGGGCTTGATCCTCGCACACGCAATCAAATGTGGGACACCATTCGCCGATTGGTGCAGACGGGATCGACCGTCCTGTTAACCACACAGTACTTACAAGAAGCAGATGAATTGGCTGACAGGATTGCGGTGATTGATCGAGGCATCGTCGTGGCAGAGGGCACGGTGGATGAACTGAAGTCATCGGTTGGCAGCTCATCCTTGCACTTGCGTATTCAAAATCCACTGAATCTTGAGGCAGCCCGTCACATCGTTGAGAAGGTGCTTCAGGCCAAGGCAAACGTGTCGTCCGAAGGCGGGAAGATTATTGCACCGATGGCGGATGCGGACCGAGTCACGGATCTGTTTATTGCGTTTCGTGAGGCGGGAATCCACCTGGCAGAGTTGAGTGTACAGAAACCGACACTGGATGAGGTCTTTTTGACCCTTACAGGGCATAGTGCCAAGGAGGACGCCACTAGTGCGTCCGAACAATGGGATGTAGTAGAGGAGGTAAGGGGATGAGGAATACATCATATCCGTCATTGGCCACTCGCCAACTGAAAAACCATACGAGTCTTGGTCAGACGGTACGAAATTCATTGACCATGGCTTATCGAGGTTTACTGAGGATACGGCGCACACCCGAGCAATTGTTCGACGTCACGCTCCAACCGATTATTTTTACGCTCATGTTTACGTACATCTTTGGTGGGGCCATTTCAGGAAATGTAAAGAACTATTTGCCTGTCATTATTCCCGGCATCCTTGTACAGACTGTGATTACGACGTCGATTGTTACGGGAGTACAACTTCGTGAGGATATGGATAAGGGTGTATTTGACCGGTTTAAATCCCTTCCCATTGCACGAATTGCTCCTTTGGCTGGTGCTCTTTTGGCGGATACTATCCGGTATACCATCGCGACCGTACTTACCTTTTCGATGGGGTATATCATGGGCTATCGGCCAGATGGCGGGCTGGGGAATGTGGTTATTGCAGGAGTGCTGGTTATTGTGTGTTCCTGGGCAATGAGCTGGATTTTTGCTTTCTTTGGTGTGATTGCGCGAACGGCTTCGAGTGTACAAGGGATATCGATGCTCGTGCTTTTTCCGCTTACGTTCCTTTCCAATGCTTTTGTTCCAGTTGATACGATGCCCAATTGGCTCCAATGGTTTGTCAAAGTGAACCCGCTCTCGCATCTCATTACGGCGGTCCGTGAACTTGCTAACAAGGGAGAGGTTGGATGGGATTGTGCGATTTCTCTTATTGGTGCTGCGGTCATAGTGGCGATTTTTGCGCCGATTACGGTTCGGGCTTATATGCGTCGCACGTAAAGGGAATGATAGCTATTTTGTAAAAGAGGGTGCTAAAGCTGACTTTAGGGGCTCCTGTAACAATATGTAGATTCTCAAGATTATCTATCATTTTCCGGGGAATATTGTTGCTTTTTTATATATCATGTCGATAGATATTTTTGTATGTTAAGTTTTTCTTAAGGATAGGTGGGTATTATAAAGACAAGTTTTTTCTTCCCCCCCTTTTATATAGTATTACTGAATGCCCTCAAGGAGTGTTTTAGACCAGTCTTGAGGGCTATTTTTTGTGACCAATCAGACAAGTTCTTGTGTTGATGATTCGAAATTCACCAGATCGCAAAAAGCCTTAACCAATCACTATCTCTTATCGGTCATTTCAACCCTATTTATGTTAGGCCGCCGATGGATTCTCATAGAGAAACACCCCACTGGTTTTATGGGCAGATCATGAGTAAATATACAATAAAGCTTTTTTTATAAAAAAAAGGATGATAATTATTTTTATGGTATTGACGTATGTAAGATATTCTAGTAGAATGAATTCCTGTCACTAAGTGATTGGGGTTAACAAAAAAAACAGTTGATACTTTTAATTGTTTCTGTTAATATTACTTCTTGTCACTGCTTTTAAAGAAAATTACTTTTTCGAAAAAAGTTGTTGACTTCACTGAGTGCAGATGATATATTAATAAAGTCGCTTCTGAGCGGTGAAGAAATTGCTCTTTGAAAACTAAACAAACAAAAACGTCAACAAACAATAATTATCATGTTTCTTCTATATATATATATATATATATATATATATAGATCATGAGCCAACGTAACAAAATGAGCTAATCAACTTTCTTGGAGAGTTTGATCCTGGCTCAGGACGAACGCTGGCGGCGTGCCTAATACATGCAAGTCGA
>NZ_JAFBEX010000048.1 GCF_016908975.1 Neobacillus cucumis | reverse complement strand
CAGAATTAGGATTAATCTACCATGAGTGCTTCCCGTAAGGGAGCGACAGTTTGTGATGCACCGTGGTCGTTGGAGTCAGACTAACGGATGGGCTCTATGGCACCATAGTTCATCGACCTTCCTCTCCAGCCTTAGAACAAGTATGGACGGATTCAATACATTTTCATTCTTTGTGGTGAAGAGCTGTTTTTTTGCGATTCATGGATGGCTAACGGGTTGCTTTATTAAAACAAAAATGGACTGGTGAAGAACATCAACACTAATATACCTTTTGTATTAGTTAGTCTCGTTCAAAGATAACTGCTGTTACTGTTTCTCAAGTACAATCACATAAAATTTAGAGTAACGCTAGAACAACTAAATTTATTCAATTAGGTTTTGCACTTTTTGTTTTGGTAATTAGTCTTGGACAAACAACATTAATTTTAACAAAAATGGAATCTCAAAAGAAATCTAGACAAACATTTTACATATCAGCTGAGTGTTTCCTTAAAAGTAATGGAAATGTTACCAAATTGTCCCTATCCACTAACTAAACTGTAAACAAGAAATGTTATATTTATTACGGTCCTAGATCTACCAATCTCTAACGAATGACATAGTTGTAAACCCTAGCAAAAAGCCCGGTTTTCCTATTCCTAGATACCGGGCTTTTTGACGTTTGCTCTCACAATATGCAACTTAATCAGTTTTTTTTCTTTTAATATCATCAAGTTCTCTTTAAGTTTTTCAAGTTCATTTTTGAGATCTAAATTTTGTAGCTTTGATCTATAAAGTCGTTCAAACAAACATCCTGATACCCAAGCTTGTTTGTCAAATTCAGCATCAAAAAACTTAATTGTCACTTTTTCTAATTCAACTTTTTTCGCCAATTGATTTCCCCCTAAATGTTCTAAAATATGTACTGTATTATTTTTCTATCAAAAATGATGGAATACAAGAAGGAGGTAAAAATATTTTTTTTCTACTGTTCCCAAAAGTCTACCCTGTGAAACGAATTGTCTGATAATTTAAGAGGACGCAAGATTAATATTTTAGAGTGTCCCAAAAAGGTTGTTCCAAAACTTAAGCGGATAGGATACAACTTTGTAGTATAAGAGATTACATAAAAGAAAGGAAACGGCAATGAAGAAGCTGAAGAGAAGAGTTATAACATTATTGTGTGTAGGGCTTACCATAGGGGCTATTGTAGGGGTGGTTAGTGTGGCCCATGAACTTAAAAGTATGGTTACAGATATGAATATTGATTATTAAGGTGATAACTATAAATCTAAATAAGAAATAAGGAATTTGGACACTCAGTTTGCAGCCCTTTCCAAATTCGGAGTCGATGAAATTGTACATGAAAAAATTTCTGGCGTTGCCAAACAAAGACCAGAATTAGACAAGCTATTAGACAAGTTGGAATCTAAAGACACGATTGTAGTAATCCGGCTGGACCGATTAGGAAGAAGCTCCAGACAACTAATAGAATTGGTTTTGGATTTTGAAGCTAGGAATATTAATCTTGTGATTCTTGATATGAACATAGATACCAGGACGCCAACAGGAACATTCTTTTTAACAATCATGGCTGGCATTGCTGAAATGGAAAGGACCATTTCAAAAAGAGAAACAGCGGAATGGAATCGAGATCGCTAAAAGTAAAGGTGTTTATGAAGGAAGACCGAAGAAATACCTCAAGAAACACGCGGGTCTTAAACACGCCATTGAGCTTTATAAATTGAACAAATACACGGTTAAAGAAATCACGGGAATGACTTCCGTCTCAAGATCTTCCTTGTATAGCGCTTTGAAGGAACAGGAAGAAAAGGAGCCGGTATTATAATGGACCATATTTGGAAAGGTTTAAAGAATGGGAAAGCATTTGGGAAGAACAGTTGCAGCTGACAAGAATGGACCAGAGCATGAACATAAACAGCATAATCCTGTCTTCCCGACCAGTCGAACTGGATATTAACACTATGGGGCCTTGGGGCCTTAGCTCAGCTGGGAGAGCACCTGCTATGTAGGCTGGAGGTCAGCGGTTCGAATCCTCTAAGGCGCGTAAATGTAAAATTGGATAAAGATAACGAAAATAGGCCCACTCGTTAATGAGTAGGCTTTTATTGTTTTAATGCTGTAGCTTTAAAATAAAGTTTGATTAAAATCCTGTATTAATTAGAGTTTTTCTTTTTATATTCTTACCGATGTTGTAAGGTAATGGTGAATATTTTCACTTAAACAAAATGGGCAGTTTAGTGTAATAAGAATAATTACATAATATTAACGGAGGTGTTGTAATGATTACCGTTAAAAATGCTAAAAGTTACCTCAAGGAAAAGATTGCTGAAGATGGCAATGATATAAAAAAAGTTTGGGAAATATTTAAGGATTTTTGTAAAGAACCAGTTGAGGGAGAAGAAGATAAAGAAATTCTATTTCAATGTGGTGTTTATGATTTTACTGGAGAGGAACTATTTCATTTTGATTTTGTACGTCAGTTTACTGTTTATGAAGAAGAAGAGTATTCTCATATGGAACAACTTCACTGTGAATTTTTATTTAAACCAACAGATGAATTAAGAAATTTTGAAACATCGGAATGGTCAATGGATTATAATGATATAGATGATTTTTTAAATCATATAGTAACCCTTAAGGAGTTTAAAACGCCTTTGGAATTAAAGCCGATAAAATCAGAAATATATCAAGAAGAAATTTAAACATTTTCACTAACGAGTGCGTTAGCTGAAGATAGATTTGCGTGGCAGCTCTTATTTTTTCGCTTTTGACATATATTATGTTCTTGAAGCAATAGTCAGGGAGTTCCCTAACTATTGTTTTAAGCATAATCGATCATCTTATTCGTGCTCGTATCTTACCACATCTAACACACTCACCTGAATTAAAACTAAATTTATGCATTTTTAGAAAAAAACAGATAATAGCTTTAAGTTTCATGCTTGGTACTCCCTTTTTAATTGATTCAATACTAATTAAGGATAGCTATTAAATGTTATGGAATTATTTCCATTAAATTAAAATCACATAATAAAAAGATTAAGGAAGTGTTTCAGTTTTAGGCTATTTTGAAAGTATTCTGGAACAATGTAATGAACAATACGAACATATGGTGAAAGTTTGTACTTAAACGGATTTTTTAATGGAAAAAGAAACAAATAAAAAAGAGTGACCGATTAAGCCACCAATTATGTGTTTTGACTATACACTGTTATAGTTTGTTATTGTTGTTGCATTCCCCTGCAATAGTTGCTTCGTTCGCAATCCTCTTAATGATGGTTGCTTTTTTATTATTCCATAAGAAAGTTTGTGAAATACTGTACTTTCGACATTAAAAAGAACAAGTACAGATAATGTACTCGCCCTTTTTAAAACAATGTGGACATAAAGATACATATAAAATACTAATGCTTAAACCAAAGTTGGTATTCTTAATGATGCAGATTTTAACTTGGCGTTAAACTTATCAATTAAGAAGAAAACTTTAATTAACAGACTAAGCAAAGTTGATAATAAGCTTTTAAGTGAAGTATTCATAATATATCCCCCACATTGAAATTTAGTGTTAAAAGTAACACCATGCTTATTATGTCCTATTGATTGCCTTTAATTATTCCAGAACGGTCTTCCATTTGTGGCGGTTCTTCAAACCAACCATGCTTAATCTTAATTTCAATTCCTTCTCTTCCATACAAATAAATATCTTTCGCAATTAATGTTGCTTTCATTGATATATCATTTCTTAAACTAAAAAATGTTCCAAAACTATTTCCCACAATACTAAATCCATTAAGAAAGTAAACGCAATGCATCATGAGTTTATCAGAGAACGGTGCTACTGTTGAAGGAGTTACCGTACTTCCTGAAGTTGCAGAAAACTGAACATGACTTTCTAAAAGAATTTCTGAAAAGATTTTAATTTGTTTCCTACAAAGTTCCATTCCTTTTACAAAGTATTGTTTAACATCTTTGTGTTGTGCACATTGGGCAAAACCAGTAATTAACTGCAGTCCAATATTATTTGTTTCAACCCCATGATGAAGAATACCAAGTTCAATATCATTCAAAGGTCTTTTTTGATTAAATGGATTTAACCCACTTAAATAGTTTTTACTTTCAATAAACTCATTTGTTATTGGCATTGTCACTTTTGGTGGAAGGGATAGAATCCCTTTTTCAAGCAAATAAAGAGTTGCCAGCTTATAAACTTTTTGGGTAACAGAAGTAAGCCCCTCATAAATGTGCATTACCTTATCGTTATAGGACATATTCATATTAATTGTGTACATGCCCATACTTACTTCTTTTAAAATACGCAGAAACATAACATCAAATCCATTGTCGTATAACTTTGGGGCTTGTAGATTAACATCTTCTTTTCTAAATCCAATAGGTGTTGCCATTCCTTGCTTCTTAAAAATTTCTTCCATTTGCAAAACATAAAAGTTTAACTCTTGCCATAAACCGCCCATAATATTCTTAGCTTCTTGGTCATCTGCTTTCTCAATAAAGTATTCCAACATTCTCATAATAAGGTTTTTTTCAATGTATGTAGTCCAAAGTGTTCCTATCTCCGGTGCACTAATAGGATTTGTTAAAATCAATTTGCATTACCTCCGTACATTATTGGCTATTATATACTTGACAATAAATAGAAAATTTATTCGATAGTACGGTAATAACTACGGCGGTCATTTTTTTCTTGAACCACTTAGGGGAGGCTACTTGAAAAAGGATAGTTTGTTATCAAAATTAAATAAGAAAAGTAATTTTTGAAATAAATGGGAAATAGATCGCTTATATAAAAAGAAATGCGAAAGCATATTGGTCACAAAATCCTGTTAACCGCTGGATGCGGGTTATTATAGAGGAGCAACGTCTATTCTTTGATTTTATTGCGTTTACTATATTTGGCGGATATAAGGTAAAGGAAGTTAGAGATAACTTTCTGGAAGCAGTTGAAAAAAACGGAAAATCAATGACTGAAGATCTTAAGAAGAATATGAAAAAATACATATGGAAACAAAGCGAATTACAAAGAAATAGACAGAAATGACGTGAAAATATTGGATAAAAAGTAGCTTTAGGCTGCTTCTTTTTAATTGGGCTACCTGGCAGGATAGTTAAGAACCATCTAACACTTGTCCATAGCTAACTAAGAAAAGAAAAAGCCGAGACCATCAATCCCCCGACCTATTTTATTATAACTACAAAAAATATCGTCCTCATTAGTAATTTACACCAAATAAAAACTAAATTCACCTATTAGTTATTATTATAAGCTAACAAATCATTCGGTTAAAAGACCTTGTAATAATCTCATTTAAGAAGTGTAAGATAATAACAATTAATTGGTGGAGGTTAGTAGTGTGCTTAACAAAAAAGGGAAGATAACGTCGTTATTTTGGATTGCTATACTTGGCTTAATTTTAACAACGATATATACAATCATCCTTGGTATTTTAGGATATAGGACGATGAATAGGATCGATTATATTTATAAACAGAATAAACAAAAATCAAAAAATGGTTAATTAAGAGTGGCTGAGAAGTCGCTCTTTTTTTCCTTATTTAACTAACAGGGAGGATAGTTAAATATGAAGGAGATATAATAAGTTAAATGATTCCTTTTAAATAATGGGGTATTAATATGTCAATGAAAAATAAGTGGTTGTTTAATATTGCAATGGTATTACTCTCTTGGATTACAGTTTCTTTTTTGGAAAAGCGAAGTATAAAGAGATTTTTTCCAGCCTTTATCTTTGTGTTTTTAATAAATTGTATTGATGTTCCGATTGGAAAGAAACGTAGATGGTGGTATTTTTATAATAAACCACATTCCTTTTTTCATAATGAATTTCCTTTTTTAATAGGTCCTATGTTGGCGGTGGCTTTATGGACATTAAAATGGACATACGGGAGTTTTAAAAAGTTTATTATGATAAGTGCCATTTTTCATGTGTTTTTTACATTTTTAGCTAAAAGTTTATTTGCAAAGATAAAATTATTTAAATTAGTTCGACTTAATGCATTTCAATTTTTCCTATACTTCTTTTACAAGGCTTTTCTCTTATATGGATTTCAATACATTTGTGAAAATAAAAAGAGATTATTCAATTAAAGGGTGCGCTTGTTGTGCGAAATGTTTCTGGCTTAAACTGAGATTGGTCACAATCTTAGGTAAAGGTCAGCAGTCCTTCTGAACTGAAGGGGTATATCGAAGAATCAAATGTTTATGAATGATTAATAAATGTTATCATTTAATGTAGTTAAGATTGTGAAGCAATGTGCTTAAACTAGGGTAGCGATTGCTTAAAACTTAGATTAAATTTTAGCGATAAACTTGTGCCATTAACCCAATTTGTTATAGTTAATTCTATTTATATTTGAAATTACACCTAATAACTTGTTAGGTGTTTTTATATGAAAGCAACACTCATAATTAAACGACATTAGGAAAAAATAAGAAAAATCGAGGAGGATATATATGTACAAACTTGCTTTTGCATTCCCCTTTTTGTTTGCTTTATGGCTTGCAAATCCAGCATATGCAGTTGAAGTAAATGGCATTATTCAGGTTATGGATCAAAACAATAATGTTATAGTAAAGAAAAATATAACATTTGAAGAGGGAGACACTATTTACGACATAACCAAAAACAACTTTGATGTGGCGGAAACAAACGGTATGATAACAGGAATCAATGGATTGGTTGAAAAACCTACAGAAAACATCCATTGGGCTGCATTTATTGATGGTAAATTTATTGAAATTTCACCAGACGATGTAGGACTTTACGCAAATGATATTTTAACGTGGGCGTTAAGGGATTACGATAAACAAGAAATAATGAAATAAAAAGAAATGTTCATCACGGAGGTTATATAATTCGCCTCTGAAATAAGAGTTGAAGAGCCAGCTGCCAATCTTGGCAGCTTTTTGTGCGACGGGCAGTCGCATAGGGCGTGAATAATCCACTGCCCTTCTTTTTCTTTTTCAGGACAGAGACGTCATCTCGATGAAACGACTGGTTGAAAGAGAAGAATTAGAATTCCAGATGGTGAAAGTCCATCCCCGAGAAGACTGCCCTAGCTCGGGAAGCCTAATCTAGGGCAGTTGCCGTGAGGTGCTGTCTGAAGGAGATGTGGAAAACCGAGAGGTCCATAGGCGAAGAAATAGACCCTAATGCAATAAGTGTGAATCACGGCGGCGGGATAAGTTGGCGACTTTGCGAAAAATGAGGAAGCCCACTATAAAAAGGTATTTTCTTTAGAAGTCAGAGCGAGAAAATGCAGATGTTAAGTCCGGAGGGGTTCAAATGAGTATTAAGATTTCGGAGCTCCATGTTGCTGGGGCGTGAAGTGTAGAATAATAAAATAAGTTGTCATTTGTGGGATTCATCGTTTAAAGTCTAGTTAGAAGGTAATTAAAACACTGGGTTAACAGTCTCATTTATAAAGAAAGCTACAGCAATGTTTTAGGAGGAATAATCATGACTCAGTATTTTGTAAAAAAAGACTTTAATCCAACATTCGGAAATGGTTCAATCCCCAAATTGCTCTATATTTGTAATGTTGATCCGACCCACACAAGCTTACCTAGAACGATGCATATGCACAATGATTTATTAGAAATCATTTTTATCAAAGAAGGAAATGGCAGTCATTTGATTGGTGAACGACAATATAAAACGCTTAAAGGTGATATTTTAATCTATAACGAAGGTGTTCTTCACGATGAATATGGGAATCCGGATACAAATATGAGCGTTTTTTGTTTAGGTATGACAAATGTGAAGCTCCCTTGGTTACCAAAAAATCATTTGGTTTCCAAAGAATCTTCATACGTTTTGCGCTGTGGAGAGGATGCTTCAATGATTGAATCATTGTTAGAAATGATGTATTTACAAATTTCTGAGGAAAAAGCTGGAGCAGAGGAAATGTGCAGTTATCTGCTGCGTGCACTTCTTACGCATATCTTGCAAATCCCGCAGGAAAACCATGTCTTATCAAAAGCCGAAGAATCATTATTATCTAACAGCATTAAATCTTACATTGATGAACATTATCTGGAGGAAATTTCATTGAATTCTCTTTCGGAATCACTTCATATAAGCCCCTATTATTTGGCACATGTTTTCAAGGAATCGACAGGATTTTCTCCTATTCAATATATTATTCGTCGTCGAATTGGCGAAGCACAGTCATTACTTATTAATACAAATGAAAGTGTTACAAATATTGCTGGTATAGTTGGCTACGATAATACCAGTTACTTTACGACCCTCTTTTCTAAGACAGTCGGCATGTCTCCCAAAAAATACCGACAGTTATGGATTAAAAGTGGGAAGTAGAAACTTAGTCTATTCAAATATAGGAAAACTAAAAGCAATAGTCACTATTGCTTTTTATTTTTTCCTCTTATTGCTCCTCTTTAAACGGTAATAGTGACCTTCCAATTTTAAAACCTACCATATTATCAGCTAAATAACAGGATTCTACATTTCTCGGGAAATTTGAAGAACTCTCGATAAAAACATTCAAAATCTCTCAAAAACTACAAAAAACAAGATAGTGAAACTTTTTATTATTTATCTAGAATAAACCGCTTAAATTAAACAAGATAGTGAAAGCGGTTAACTTAGACTGGATTTATAATTAATTTATAAGTTTTGGAGGTGTTTCAATTGAGTATAAAAATTTCAGGAGCGCCTTGCTGCTGGGGTGTAGATGATCCAAAAAACCCTTATCTGCCGCCATGGGAGAGGGTTTTACATGAGGCATCGCAAGCTGGTTATAAAGGTATTGAGTTAGGTCCATATGGCTATATTCCTATGGATATTGTTAGAGTAGAAGCCGAGCTCGCCAAAAATGACTTGACGATCATCGCGGGGACGATTTTTGATGATTTGGTTTCAGAAAGTAATTTGGAAAATTTGTTACAGCAGGTCGACGATATTTGTTCTTTGATAACGAAACTGCCTCCTTCACCAACAGAAGAAGGACAGAAATTTTCAACCCCTTATTTGGTTATCATTGACTGGGGGCATGACGAAAGGGATTATAATGCCGGTCATCCAGATCGGGCACCAAGATTATCTGCACAAGATTGGAACAGGATGATAAGCCATATTCAAGCTCTTTCAGAACGGGCCAGCAAGTTTGGTGTGCGGGCAGTTATCCATCCGCACGCAGGCGGCTATATTGAATTTGAAGACGAAATTAAGCAGCTTTTAGAAGATATTCCTTATGAAATAGCAGGACTTTGCTTGGATACAGGGCATCTTTACTATTCTAAAATGGATCCGGTTCAATGGCTTAAAGACAACAAGGACCGTCTGGATTATATCCACTTTAAGGATATTGATCTGGATGTTTACGATCAAGTTATGGGAGAACATATTCGATTTTTTGATGCTTGCGCCAAAGGCGTTATGTGCCCAATTGGACAGGGAATTATCGATTATAATGCTATGCATTCATTGTTAAAAGAGATCAATTACCATGGTTATATCACGATTGAACAGGAACGGGACCCTAGGAACGCTGATACCAGTTTACGTGATGTAAAGCAAAGTGTGGATTATTTATTGAGTGTTGGATATTAATAGATTTTGAAAAAAGGAGAATGAAAACATGATTAATGGTGAAAAAAACGTTGAGCAGCCAATCCGCTGGGCAATGGTAGGTGGTGGACGTGGAAGTCAAATTGGCTATATACACCGTTCAGCTGCGTTACGTGATCATAATTTCAAATTGGTTGCGGGTGCCTTTGATATTAATCCACAACGTGGGAAAGATTTTGGAGTTAATTTACATGTTGATCCAGAACGTTGTTATGCTGACTACAAAACAATGTTTGAAGAAGAAGCAAAGCGTGAAGATGGGATTCAAGCGGTTTCTGTTGCTACTCCAAACGGAACACATTATGAAATCACGAAAGCAGCTCTAAATGCTGGACTTCATGTTGTGTGTGAGAAACCTCTATGTTTTACCACTGAAGAAGCACTTGAATTACAAGAAATGGCGAAAGCCAAAAATCTTGTTGTTGGCGTTACATATGGTTATGCTGGCCACCAGATGATTGATCAGGCACGAAGTATGATTGAAAATGGAGATTTGGGAGAAATCAGGATTGTAAAAATGCAGTTTGCACATGGTTTCCATTCTGCTGCTGTAGAAGAAAATAGTGAAAGCACCAAATGGCGAGTTGATCCAAAAGTTGCAGGTCCAAGTTATGTTTTGGGGGATGTAGGGACACATCCATTATACATATCCGAGGTCATGCTGCCAAACTTAAAAATCAAAAAATTGATGTGTTCCCGCCAGAGTTTTGTTAAGAGCCGTGCGCCACTTGAGGACAATGCATTTACCATTATGGAATATGATAATGGTGCTGTTGGGTATGTTTGGTCTTCCTGTGTAAATGCTGGCTCCATGCATGGGCAAACGATTCGTGTGATAGGTTCAAAAGCTAGCATTGAATGGTGGGATGAACATCCTAATCAATTAAGATATGAAGTTCAAGGGCAACCGGCACAGACTTTAGATCGTGGTATGGATTATCTCTATCCACAATCACTTACAGATGATCGTATCGGTGGAGGCCATCCAGAAGGATTATTTGAAGCATGGTCAAATCTATATTCTCGTTTTGCAAAAGCGATGGTTGCAGCAGATCGCGGAGAAACGTTTGATGCATCTTGGTATCCAGGAATCGAAGCAGGAGTAGAAGGTGTTCGTTGGGTTGAGAACTGTGTACGTTCTGCAGATAATGGTGCTGTGTGGGTTGAATACCAATAACATCAATAAAGGCCTTTGATGATTTTAAAGGCCTTATTGTGTAAAAATAATTGAAAACGCTTTAATCAGTCTGTGGCTTTTATAGAATGAAAGGCTTAAGGGAAAGGATTAATAAAAAATAAAACCTTGGGAGGAAAATGCATGGGTAATCAAGTAGGGAATTTTAAACGTAATTTACGAACGATTATGATTTCTGCAACATTTGGGGGACTTCTTTTTGGATATGACACGGGAGTTGTGAATGGCGCCTTACCTTTTATGGCAAAACGTGACCAGCTTAATCTTTCACCCACTACAGAAGGGCTTGTGACCAGTTCACTTCTTGCTGGTGCAGCAATTGGTGCCTTGTTGGGAGGAAAGCTGCAAGACCGTTATGGCCGACGCAAAATGATCCTTAATCTATCATTGTTATTTTTACTAGCAACACTCGGAACTACATTTGCTCCCAATGTTTCGGTCATGGTTACCTTTAGATTCTTGCTTGGACTTGCTGTTGGGGGAGCATCTTCAATGGTACCGTCTTTTCTCGCAGAGATGGCACCTGCCGAAAATAGGGGAAGAATGGTTGCCCAGAATGAAATTATGATAACCGGCGGACAATTACTAGCTTATGTTTTTAACGCTATTCTTGGTGTAACAATGGGGGATACTGGACATGTTTGGCGCTACATGCTCTTTATTTGTGCCATTCCGGCCTTTATGTTATTTATTGGTATGCTCAAGGTTCCTGAGAGCCCAAGATGGTTGGCATCAAAAGGAAAAAAGGATGAGGCGCTAAGTGTCCTTAAACAAATCCGTGACGAGAAACGTGCTATTGCAGAATTTAAGGAAATTGAAGAAGCCGTAAAAAGAGACGCAGATCTTGAAAAAGCAACCATTAAAGACTTTTCTACACCATGGTTACGCCGTATTTTGTTGATTAGTATCGGAATTTCCGTCGTGAATCAAATTACAGGGGTTAATTCCATTATGTATTATGGTACACAAATTCTAGAGCAGGCTGGTTTTGGAACGAAGACGGCATTAATTGCAAACATTGCAAATGGACTTATTTCCGTTCTTGCTGTCATATTCGGTATTTGGATGATTGGTAAGGTGAACCGCCGTCCAATGTTGATCATTGGTTTGTCTGGTACAACCACCTCACTTTTATTGATTGCCATATTTTCAATGATACTCAAAGGTTCTCCTGTACTGCCGTATCTTGTACTTTCTTTGACAGTTTTATTCCTGGCTTTTATGCAAGGTTGTATTGGACCGGTAACCTGGTTAGTTGCTGCGGAAATATTCCCACAAAGATTAAGAGGCCTTGGTAATGGTATCAGTGTATTTTTCTTATGGGCTGTCAACTTTGTGATTGGTTTTACATTCCCTATTCTTTTAAGTACGATCGGTTTATCCGCTACATTCTTTGCTTTTGTTGTCATTGGCTTATTGGGAATTGCTTTCGTCTACAAATTTATGCCAGAAACAAATGGCTTTACACTTGAAGAGTTGGAGGAGCAGTTCCGTTCCAAGTATGATAAAAGTAATGTGAAAAAATCTTTTAGTGAGGCCCAGTAAGAAAAAATTTAAAACTAAAAATGTATTAAATAATAAGGCTGTGTTAAAGGTTAAAGGTTATTGCTGATTTTGGAACGATGTTGATTGGAGCGGAAGGCGCTCGACTCCTGCGGGAGTATGGGGCTGGGGAGACCCCACAGGCGCTTTAGCGAGGCCACTGAAAAAGTCCACATTTTAAGCAGTTGAAAGGTAGATTTTATCGACCTTTCAACTGCTTTTTTGTTTTATAATAAAATTATTAAA
>NZ_JAFBEX010000047.1 GCF_016908975.1 Neobacillus cucumis | reverse complement strand
CTTATTGATGACAGTATAATTGGTTATAAATAGTAAAAAATCCGATGATACCAAAAAATGAGCCAATACCTGTCCGAAATGAGCCAATCAAGGGGAAAAATCGGCCAATGGCTGCCCGAAATGATCCACTTCCCCTTGAAAATGAGCCAACCGCCATCTTAGAGTATGGTCGAGGTGGCAAGCTTGGTTTTTTGATGATGGTATAATTGGTTATAAATGGTAAAAAATCCAATGATGCCAAAAAATGAGCCAATACCTGCCCGAAATGAGCCAACTACCCATGAAAATAAGCTAATGCGTGACCAAAATGGATTATCCCCATTGAACAAATACTGCTGACATACATGCAAGACCACAAAATAAACAGGTGCAATGAAAACACTGCACCCTAGTTAAGAATCGTAATAATGGTGACAGGCACCGTTTATTATTCAGTGGAAGGCACCCATCATCACATCTTATTCTTCATCTTTTTTCTGTTGTTTTTTCTGGTGTTCTTGGAGGGCGAGAAGGATGTCTTCGACGTCGATTTTGCCATCATTATTTAGGTCTTGAAGAGTATTTTCTGGTGCCGCAGGCGGTGTCTGTTCTGGTGCTATAGGTGCCGGTCCAGGCCCCGCGGAAGGTACAGCATCTGCCTCAGAGGACCCTTTCGATTTACCTCCGACAAACGTAAATACTAACAAGATAAGAACAAGCAATCCTGCTACACCATCAACAATATAGAAGGTGGTCGCATAATCGGACCAAAGTGTTTTACTGCTGTCGACCTTCTTCTCGGCATTGGCAATATATTGTTTAATCTCCGAGTGATTTGGATAAATCCGTTGCACCGCTTCGAATTTTTCTAGGGCATCCTTATAATAACCGCCCCAATATAATTCCAAACCTTCCTGATATAGCGTATCCGTCTCACTCTTGGTATTTCTGACTCCAGCTTGATTCACAAACTCCTTGACCGTATTAACCGGTACAGCAAAATTAAAACCTTGGACCTCTTGGCCATTGACCGTATCACCTCTGAAGGTTAACAAGCCGACGATTTGCCCTTTGTTATTAATGACTGGACCACCGCTGTTCCCGTGTGTGGCTGCCGCATTAATTTGAATAACTGGGCTTCCTTGTTCCGTCTTTTTCGAAGTGGCAGAAATTTGCCCAGCGTTCATCGAGGATACCAATGATGAATCCGGTGATAAAAGATCAGAATCCGCTGCGGCAGGATAACCGCTTACCCAAATATTATCTTGGTTTTGAATGTTATCAGAATTTCCTAGAGGGATCGTAGGCAGATTTTTTCCTTCAATTTTTAAAACAGCAACATCTTTTCCTTCATTAATAGGGGCGCCATAGCTTTTAACCTCTCCATCTAAAACATCCCCACCTGGTAGAACAACCTTTAATACTCTTTTAATTTCCGTGTATTGGGTGTATGACACCATGTAGTTATAGGCAGTCTCATAATCAACTTTAAAATAATCAGCAACCGTTGAGACTACTTGTTCAAATGCATCATTCGCAATATCTTCATCTTTCTTTTGCGTGGCTTCCACTACATGCGCATTGGTGACAATATAGCCATCAGAGCTGATAATAGCCCCAGACCCAGATCCGCCCACTACCGTTTGATTATTCAATTGTTCAAGTATGGCCGCGACTTCAGGATCATTGGGATTGTTAAATTGCCAGCTGACTACAGCATAATCGACGATTCGAACGACCGCCGGTTTCGTGAATTCAGCAAGCTTTTGTGCCTGCGTAATATTTCCTTTCGCTGGTTGGATATTAATGAGGAAAAAGGAGGCGACAATCACTGCAATAAGCAGCAAACTTAGCGGAATGGTAAAAAAGGCCCTTTTTTTCAAAGTAAATTCACCTCTTGGCTGATTTTAAAATTCACTTTGCAATATATTCCATTGATATGGATTGGAAAATTGTCTTATGTTAATGAATTAAAAATTCATTAAATTTTTTTGAGACTAAAGAACTAAAAAGGGAATTAAAATCCGCCAAGGAGATGTTTGAACTGTAGGTTCCTTACGAGGTTTTTTAAAATTAATCTTACGATGAGCGTCTTCTGCGTAGTTTTTGTTTTAAATAGTACATAGCCCCTAACATTCCAGCGTCATTTTGATGTTTACAACTTTCAATAGGGATTTGTATTTCCTTCCACCAAGAAAGCTGTTCAAGGTGTTGATTAACCAAATAAATCAAACCTGGCTGGGTAAAAATGCCACCGCCAATTAAGATTTTTTCTGGATTTAATGTAGCAGCTAGGTTGAAAATTCCATAGCTAATGCTTCGGGTCCATTCCTCGACTAGTTGTCTAACGGCATAATCGTTTGTCGTTTCGAATAAAATGGTCTCCCCGTCCACTTTCTGCCATTCATTCATACCCTTAAGCCTTTTATAAGAATTAATTAACGCTGTAGTAGAAGCATTGGTATGCAATATTTTCTCCGTGCCTTGGGATTGGGTAATCATAAATCCAAATTCGCCACTTTTAAAGGCGTGTCCGCGCAAAAGCTTCCCATTGATAAAAATCCCACCGCCAATTCCTGTGCCCACTGTCACACAAATAAAATCCTTGCAATCTTGGGCGTTGCCACTAATTTTTTCTGCTATAGCCGCACAATTTCCGTCATTTTCAATTTCAATAGGGAGAGAGAGTTTAGTTCCTAGTAATCTTTTAAGATTTTGGCCATTTAAAACCGTAATAGCTCCCGCTTTTTCTGAATAGCCTGTGTAAGGATCGATAAAACCAGGTAAACTAATGGCAACACCTGACACAGCTGTATCTATGGTATATGTCCTAATCGTATCTACCATCAATTCAAGGAACGTATCTAAATTTTTGGAGGGAGTATCATAGATTCCTTTTGATAGAAACTTTCCATTCTCTGTTAGTAACCCGTGTTTTACTTTGGTCCCGCCAATATCAAAAGCAATAAACTTTTTCATTTTACTTCCCCCTATTGTCGTTTTATGCTGCTAATTAATTCTTATAATGGTTCCCTCATCAGCAGTAGGATTTTCAAATTCCTGATAAATTTGTTTTAATACCGTATCATCTAATCGTTTTAGTTCCCTGTTTCGTTGTTTACATGTTTCATAATCCGTTTCCACCACGTAAATTTTTAAAGTCAGTCCGAACTCCTTCGCCACCTTTCGCCACCTTTTACGACGGTCCCTAGTCCGGTTTGTGGTATCGACAATCACTTTATGACCACTTTTTAATAGAGATCGGACCATGAGCTCAGCACTTTCCCACACAAGCGGCTCAGCCTCAGCTTTATATCTTTCGCCATGTAAAGCTAACCTAATATCATCAAGGGATACTCGTACCCACCCCTTGCTTTGGAGCGATTTGCAGTAGGTGGATTTCCCACTTAGCGGCATCCCGCACATAATTGCCAGTTTCACACACACTCTCTCCTTACCTTCGATCTATTGAAAAAAACAATAAACTTCTTTCCATTACTTTATGAAATGCAACTCAAAAGTAATTTGACAGGGTTTCTTCACCTGATTTCATTCGGAAATTAGTGCATTTGCCTGATTATATTAAATTTTTTGTATGGGCTTGGGATACAAGCCGTATCTAAAAATTGGCAAGCTACATACCTATAAATTATCTATAGATTAGTATCTATCTCCAATACAAAGAAGGTGAGGAAAAACAATGGTGAGGAAAGCGATTATCCCTGCTGCAGGATACGGTACCCGAAGTCTTCCGATTACAAAAGCAATTCCTAAAGAAATGTTTCCCATAGGTTTAAAACCAGCGATCCATTATATCGTTGAGGAGGCTGTTCAATCGGGGATTGAACAATTATTAATTATCATCTCTAACTCCAAACATGCGATATTGGACTATTTTGATCATTCCATGGAGTTAGAGACCTTTTTAAAAAATAAAAATAAACAGCATCTGCTACAACATTTAGAACTTCCCAAAATCGATATTTTCTTTATGAAACAATATTATGCAAAGGGACTTGGGGACGCGATTCGACTCGGAAAACAATTTGTAGGAAATGAACCGTTTGGTGTTCTATTACCCGATGACTTTGTTATTTCCGATGGAACTCCTGCTCTTCAACAGTTAATTGATATCTATCAGGATACTCATAGCAGTGTATTAGGCCTAAAGAAAGTAAAAGAAGATCAATTACAGAATTATGGGGTAATTCGAGGCGATGCACAAACAGACCTTATTCAAATTGAAGGTATAGTAGAAAAGCCTAAAGAAAACCCTCCTTCAGACTTAGCTGTTATCGGAAGGTATATTTTCACTCCTCAAATTTTTCAACACCTCGAGCAATTAATGGAAGGCGTCGACGGGGAATTACAACTGACAGATGCGATAAAGGGTTTGATTGAATATGAGTCGGTATATGGAAAAATCATATCCGGAGATCGTTATGATATTGGTAAGTTAGAGGAATATATTGAGCTCATAAAAATAATGGGTCAGAAATCATAAATCAGTGATTTCTATATAAAAGGAGCGAGAGAAATTGTTTGAGAATGTTTCAATTATTATTCCTTTTCAATCGGATTATGGTCCAAGGGCTAAGGCGTTTGAATGGATTAAACGTTATTATGCCAGTACCATGCCTGAAGCAGAATTATGTATAGGAATAATATATGACAAGGAAATCAATAAATCGAGAGCGATTAACCTGGCAGCTAAAAACGCCACCAGAGATATTTTGGTCATCGCCGATGCGGATGTAGTATATGATCCTAACCTTATTTTAGAGTCGATTCCACTGCTAGAAAAAGGAGGATTTGTCGTCCCATTTACGGATGTCTATAATGTCGAACAATATGGTACAGAGAAATTACTTAAAACCAAACCAGCTTGGCCGTTAAACATAAAATCGGAATATGCTTATAGATCTAATTGGGTCTATGAAGGATTTGCTGGTAAACTCATTGTTATTTCTCGAGAGAACTTCGAAGCAGTCGGAGGTTTTGATGAGCGATTTATTGGCTGGGGGGGAGAAGATGATGCTTTTTCCCATGCAGCTAGGACGATCTGTGGAGACCTAATCAATATAAAGGGGAAAGTGTTCCATCTGTGGCACCCAGCTTCTAGCTATCAAACCAATCCTCACGGTAGGGAAAATGGCAGACTTCTGCATCGTTATGAATCTGCTAGTGGGAACAAGGAAAAGATGTTGGAGCTCATTCAAGAAAAAAAGCTAAATGCTGCTCTAGTAAATAATGAAAAAATTCTACCAGAATCACCTAAAAGTAAAATTTGTTTTGCGATTCTTGTTCATGAAGATCGAGAGTTAGTCAAAGAGCTGATTGAAAATGTCCGCTATTATTGCCCTAACAGTACATTCGTTTTATACAATGGCGGGAATGATCCGGCCCTTTGCGAGGGTTTAGGTGTACCGGTTTGCCCAACAAGCCACAAGTTAAAACGGGGCTGGACCACGATTCATTTTCTCGAAGTAATGGAATGGCTAGAAGAACTGGGAATTGAGTATGAGTATTTTATTAATATTGATTCGGATGCTTTGTTTATCAAGAAAGGATATGAAGAATTTATCCAATCTGAGATGCAGGATACGGATTATATGGCGGTCTACCTGCGTGTCCCTGAAAAGGATTGGTATATTGGAAAGGAACTGAAGAAAGACGTTAACAGATGGAAAGCAATATTTAATGTGGATCCATTTTATGGAGTCTTTAATGTGGGCCAAGTTATTTCTAGGCCTATTGTGAAAGCATTGCTAGATCCAGTAAGGAAGCAAACTCTGAAAAATGCTTTAATCGAAACCCCTTCCTTTGGTACTGATGAGATCTTTTTTGTTAATATGGCTATAGAGCTTGGTTTTAGAATAAAAAAGTACCCAAATAAAATGGACACACAAATGATCCGTTATCGCCCTTATTTTACCATCGATGAAATGATGTACTGCCTTACTGATTCTGAAAGCAGCTGCCTATGTCATCCCATCTTGCGTGATAAAGATGATCCCGTACGGAAATTAATTCTCCACCTTGAACATGAACATAATACCAAGAAGTACAAAAGCAAGTATTATCCATGGTATGAAGAGGATGCCCAAAATTACGAGGTTTCGATTCCAATTTACACGCAATTTGGGAATAAAGAGCTTGTCGTCCGTTCTGGGTCGACGTTGACCCACTATTATCGCCAAGCTAAGGGGAAATGGTATAAAAGTGAGACATTTGCAACAGATGTGGCAGGTATTCCACTTTTCTTTGAAAATCATTCAGGGCATTTTGCGGTGGTCTGTAAACTAAATAATGGTGATATCGGCTTTTGGTTGAGGGACAACAAAGCCAATGACTATCCTTGGTATGGACCAACCATCTATCAACTTGAAAAGATTGAGCCGATTATGGCCGGTAAACTTCCGGATGGAAAACATATCATCGTGTTTACGAGGGACGGTAAATATATTTATTGGGAACTGGACCGTGATCAATGGTATAAGGTCTTTCCGAATAGAGAAGATGAATAAGTTTGAACAGTTAGGTCTCCTTGGGTAGGAGGCCTAACTGTATTTTAGGAAATTATTTTCAGATGAAGAGGCTTCAAGTGTATAATGACCTTATACATGTCCCTGGAGGTCTTATGATGGAGAAAAAATGGAAGATAATGACCGTGTTTGGAACCAGACCAGAGGCTATTAAAATGGCGCCGCTTGTGAAGGAATTAGAAAAATATCCTGATGAAATAGAATCCATTGTTACGGTTACGGCTCAGCACCGTGAAATGCTCGATCAAGTTTTAACGATATTTCAAATTTCCCCTGATTTTGATTTAAATATTATGAAGGAAAGACAATCGCTCATCGATGTGACGACACGTAGTTTAGAAGGATTAAACAAGATTTTAGCGGAGGTAAAGCCTGATATGGTATTAGTCCATGGGGATACAACTACCACGTTTGTGGCGAGTTTAGCAGCTTTTTATCATGCTATCCCGATTGGACATGTGGAGGCAGGGCTTCGCACTTATCATAAATATTCGCCATACCCGGAGGAAATGAACCGCCAATTGACAGGGGTGCTAGCCGATCTTCATTTTGCCCCCACGCTCCAATCTAAGCGTCATTTGCTCTTGGAAAATAAAAACGAGGAAGCTATTTATATTACGGGAAATACAGCAATCGATGCCTTAAAAACGACGGTAAGGCCAGATTATGCGCATCCAGTATTAGATAAGCTCGGAAATGATCGTCTCATATTAATGACAGCGCATCGCAGGGAGAATACTGGAACACCGATGGAGAATATGTTCCGGGCGATCCGCCGCCTTGTCGACAAACATGCGGATATACAGGTCGTTTATCCTGTGCACAGGAACCCAGTTGTTCGTGAACTTGCCGGTCGGTTTCTGGGAAATCATGATCGAATCCATCTGATTGAACCGTTAGATGTTATTGATTTTCATAACTTTGCTTCAAGGGCCTATCTGATTTTGACTGACTCTGGTGGTGTGCAAGAGGAGGCACCATCATTGGGAGTACCGGTGCTCGTGCTGCGGGATACCACCGAGCGTCCTGAAGGGATTGAAGCAGGGACATTGAAATTGGCAGGAACGGATGAAGAGAACATCTTTGGCTTAGCTGATGAACTGGTTTCAGACAAGGCTGCCCACGACAAAATGGCGAAGGCTTCAAATCCATATGGAGACGGATTCGCCTCCAAACGAATCGTCCAAGCCATCCTCTCACACTTTAGTGTCAGGCATCGCTTGTGAACACTGTCTATCTCAGGAGGACAAAGGTGAATTCATGGTTTAGATGGACGATAAGATAAGATATAATGTACGGGAGCCCTTTTGTCTTGGATGAAGGTAAAGGCAGGGCTCGGGTATTGTTAGCACATTAAAAGGGAGATCAATCATGAAGTTAAAGAAAATTCATCACGTGGCTGTTATTTGTTCTGATTATCAAACATCAAAGGATTTTTATGTTCGAATTTTAGGGCTTACACCGATTAGCGAAGTGTATCGGGAGGAACGGGACTCCTATAAGTTGGATTTAGCAGTAGGTGGTCAATACCAAATCGAATTGTTTTCCTTTCCCAACCCTCCTGCAAGACCGAACCGTCCTGAAGCATTGGGCTTAAGACACCTAGCGTTTGAAGTAGACAATATCGAAGAAGAAGTGGCTGAATTAGTGAAACACGATATCAAGGTAGAACCCATCCGTATCGATCCGTTCACCAACAAAAAATACACCTTCTTCAACGATCCAGATGGTCTGCCGCTTGAACTATATGAGAGATAAATGGTGCCTGTCACCATTTCTCCCTCTTTCACTATAAATATAGAGTTTCCTCTTTCTATCCCTCAGCTCCCCCTATTTTCTCCTTTGAATCAATGTAACCTTTTCTCTAATAAATACGTCTTAAGTCTTAGAGTTCTTTCCGTTTGTGGTCTATGGCGTGCAGGAGTTTTTTCATGTATTGTGGAAGTAGTGAATGTCATATTCTTCTATATAGCTGAAGTTTTTAGGTTTTTGAAACATTCATTTACTTATTTCGTATCAATATAAAGGATAAATAGTCAGGAGTCGATCCAAATGAACCCAATTGTTGCATTCCTAATCCGCTCGTTTGTGGCCGTTCCCGTTACGGTTATTACATGGTTAATCTGTTACATTCCACTTGATTATACCTTTTGGGGAGCCACCTTCATTGCCATACTAAGCGGAGTACTTACCCATGTCATTCTGTCATTATTCCAAAACATCAGCTATTTAAAAAAGCATCAGCTATCAAGGAAAGAATATCGCTATATTAAGAAAAACCTAAAAGAGGCCAAACAGAAAATCAGACGCCTGAATAAAAGCATCTTCCATATCCGGGATATCCATACAGTCAAACAGCGAATTGACATCAATCGAATCACCAAAAAAATACACAAGATGACCATGAAGGAGCCAAAGCGATTCTACAAGGCCGAGGAATTTTATTTCTCCCATCTTGACTCCCTCGTTGAACTGACTGAAAAATATAGTTTCATTTCTTCACAGCCCAAACAAAACAGCGAGATGGGGCAGTCCCTCATTGAAACGCGGAAAACATTAATTGAATTAACTAAAGTAGTAGAGGACGATTTATACCACGTCATCTCTGATGATATCAACACGTTAAATTTCGAAATTGATGTGGCAAAACACACGATTCAAAAGAAAAAGGAATTAAAATTTCCTGAAGAAAATAGGTGGCTAAAATGAGTGAACAACATTCCTCTCCGAAATCGGGGGACTTATTAGATGATATCCTTGCCAATCCGTTTGGCGATTCCAGCCCGTTTGAACTGACGCCCAAAAAAACGACAGAAATAAATGAAGCAAGACCTGTTAAGTTAATTGATGTCATCCCAGAGGAAAATCGGGTCAAGGCCCGACAACTTGCCGAGCAAATTGATCCCGCCAACCACCAGGCGATGATTTCGTATGGCACTCAAGCTCAAGGAAAGCTCTTATCGTTCTCTCATACGATGCTTGAACACGTCCAGAAACAGGATGTAGGCGAAATCGGGGAAATCATTAATGATCTGATGAAAAGGTTAAATGAGGTGAATCCTGATGAATTAAAGGATGGGAAGCCATCCTTATTTGCTCGTATGTTTGGTAAAATTTCAAGCTCCATTCAAGAAGTTCTCTCTAAATATCAAAAAACAGGAGCACAGATCGACCGGATCAGTGTGAAACTAGAGCGCAGTAAAAACCTGCTGCTATCGGATATTAAACTATTAGAGCAGCTGTACGATACGAACAAGGAATACTTTCATGCCCTGAATATTTATATTGCAGCGGGAGAAATCAAACTCGAAGAAATGGAAACGAAGATTATTCCGGGGTTAAAAAAAGAAGCTGAAGTGACTAATGATCAAATGAAGTTCCAAGAAGTTAATGACATGATTCAATTTGCCGACCGATTAGACAAGCGCCTTCATGATTTGAAATTAAGCCGGGAGATTACGATCCAAAGTGCGCCGCAAATTCGGCTAATCCAAAATACGAACCAAGCGCTAGTGGAAAAAATTCAATCCTCCATCATGACCGCCATTCCATTATGGAAAAACCAAGTGGCGATTGCCTTAACGTTAATCCGACAGCGTCATGCGGTTGAGGCCCAGAAAATGGTGTCCAAAACCACCAATGAGCTTCTATTAAAGAATGCGGAAATGTTGAAAACCAATACGATTGAGACCGCGAAAGAAAATGAACGCGGATTGGTCGATATCGAAACATTAAAGAAAACACAGGAAAACTTAATCAGCACATTAGAAGAAACGATGCGGATACAAGAAGAAGGCCGTCACAAACGCCGACTTGCCGAACAAGAACTTGCCAACATGGAAAACGACCTTCGGTTAAAACTCCTCGATATAAAAGGAAACAAATAAGGGTGACAGGCACCATTGCTACTATCTAGAGGTTGCAAATGGTGCCTGTCACCCTTTTTTTGAGAATTGTCTAGCTCCAGCGCCTAGCCCCTCGATGGTCTACAGCCACTCCCAAAATGAAGGCAACAAACGCCTTCTTTTTGGGAGCGTCTTATGCTTGGCTACAGAAAGCTACCGCTTTCTGTACGCATTAAGGGCGACTAGTCTTTGACCCTGCTTTCGCTGGTCAGTCGACAAGTCGCCCTATATCGTGGCTGACCAAGGCGCTTGCGCTTTTCTTATTTATTTACCTGAACGGTTTCGAAATATTCTTCGAGGGTGATGTTCTTTTTTGTTATTTCTTTGGCGATTGTTTTGCCGACATAGCGTAAATGCCATGGCTCGTATTGGTAGCCTGTGATTGCTTCTTTTCCCTTCGGATAGCGGATGATAAAGCCATATTCGTCGGCATGTTTCCCGAGCCATTTGGCGGCTTT
The DNA here is from genome assembly GCF_016908975.1 of Neobacillus cucumis. Classification (GTDB taxonomy): domain Bacteria; phylum Bacillota; class Bacilli; order Bacillales; family Cytobacillaceae; genus Neobacillus; species Neobacillus cucumis. The sequence goes on along the minus strand of NZ_JAFBEX010000047.1, from coordinate 2,963 downwards.
CGTCCCAGCAAAACAATCTTCGGCAGCACATTTTCCGTCGCCGCCCGTTACATCAATCGCAAGGCCTGTCTCATGCTCACTCGTCCCCGGCACTGCACTGTATTTCTTAGCGGCCTTAACTCCGTCTATGCTTGCATAACGGTTAAACAAAGCCGTTTGGACGGCATAAGAACGATAAGCCGACACGCCAAGAAGGCTCACTCCATCTTGTTTGGCCCCGGCAAACAACTCTTCAATCGCTTGCGCGGCTTTCCTGCGCATCTTGCGTTTCTCCAGTTTCTCTTTAAAAACAAACGGAATGTCAGGGTACACCAAATCACTCGGTTTAAAACTATCGGGCAGCTTATGATACTTATTGACAAGCACTGGAATCGCTGAAGGGTCTGAATCCACCCCTATACCACCCTCGTTTCCCTCATTTTGTACTTTTGTCATATTTTTGCTGGGAGAGGTCGGTTGATCATCAGCAAAAGGCTCCTTCAATGAGCAGCCACCCAATGGGAAAGCAAGCCCTATGATACAGAACATGAATAAAAGTATTTTCGTCATCATATACGTCCTCTTTAAAAAAATTCATTTCCTTAACATAATGGACAGAATGAATTACTTTAAAACGTCATAATCTCCTAGAGAGTATAAGTCTTTAAATAGGTTTGAATTTTTCCTAAAACCATAGGACGTGTCGATGGGTCCAAAGTCTCTTTTCATTTCTAAAAAGGATCCTTATATTTTGTATAAGTACATTAATCGTTCGAACGGCAAAACCATTGAAAGATGGTGACGCATACTATAGGGGCTAATGTTTGTGTTAAACGATGCTCGCCAGTTACCGAACATGACAAATTCCTGCGATTTACGTAAACCACAATGGAGGAGGTTTCCATGTGTTAAAAGTACTCATTAAGGGAAAATACTATTATCATTTATTCCTTCATCGTCACAATCAATTACTGCAGCAGGATTGTTTGAGTGAAGAATTAAGGATGAAACTAAAAGTCAAAGCTACCTATCATAACCGTAAAGCAATCGAAATCGGGTTAAAATTGTAGTGAACTTAAAAAGGAAGCCTAGGATCCGTTCCTAGGCTTTTAATTTTAAAAAATCACTTTGAGAATGGACCTCAGTCAATCTGCTCCAATCCATACGTTGTAGAACGGGTGATTCCGCTTTTTTGTTCGAAGATAAGGAGGTATAAATTTCGACTTTGAGAATTGTCTAGCTCCAGCGCCTAGCCCCTCGAGGTCATAAGCCACTCCCAAAATGAAGGCAAAAAGCGCCTTCTTTTTGGGAGCGTCTTATGCTTGTCGGGGCTGATCAAGGCGCTTACGCCTTTCTTCGAATTTCTGAACAAAGTTACAATTGCGGCATGCTTTGCCAATCAATCTCTTGGTCCCGCAATGTTCATAATAAATTTCTTCTAAACCACAGACAGGGCACTCGATAATATGGAAAATTTGTCTTTCTCCTAGTACAGCGTCCAACAATGATTCAAAGTACATTTATTTATCCCCCTATCTATTATTTCTTTAAAGAATAGCAAATACTATAAGTGAAAAAAGATGAAACTTGTCAGCTTGTCTTCAGATGTTTTCGACATTCATGAAAACGGGAAAATAGTCGCAAGAAAAAGGAGAGAGTTGTATGAAAGACGAAAAGGATCAAACAAGTGAAGGACTGAATCAGATTTTTGAAATTATCAATGCCAAAGGAGATACGGGCGAGCTGGAGGAAATTGTCCAACAAAGCGATCAAACAACATCTCAAGAAGGAAAAAACCAAACTACGTGAAAAGACCTAGAACTGTTCTAGGTTTTCTTGTGGACAAATTAGTAGGAATTGTGGATATGGAAGCCTGGTTTGTGGATAAAGTAGTGTGTTTTGTGGAAAAATAAGCTACTATTGTGGGTATCTAAAAAAACTGTGGTAATTGCACCAAATATTCAGAAGATATTCACAAATATTGTGGAAAAATAACTAATAAATGTTGATAACTTTTTAATTGTTGTGGACAGATACTTGTAATATGTTAATAACCTGTGGAAAAAATCGCCAAACACGCATAAATTTCCTGAGTCTATCTACCTGCACCCCAATAATAAAATGACAATTGTCACCTGAAATACCTCCCTGGCATCATAAAATAAAATCAAGAAAGCTGGAGGTGTTCCATATGAATAGAATTTAAAGCTTAACAAATGTAACCAAGTCATTTCAACATATACAGCCGTAGATGATTTATCTTTTTCAATTGTTGTAAAGTATAGCCGTGCCACGCATTGTACTATTGTAGTTACGATTCTGGAAGAAAAAAGTGAATCTTGTGATCCAAGATGATGGGATGGGTGTGCCGAAAAGTATAGATGGGGAAATTGTTGATCTTACAGAAACAATTCGAAAAGGAATGGATGGTAAACGAGTCTTCAGTCCAGAACTCACCTTTGATGTTATCTGTGATGAAAATCCATTAACAGTAAAAGAACGAGAGATTCTAAGATTAGCAGCTTTAGAGGGCACAACCAAAGAAATCACCTCTGAACTCTACCTATCATCCGTAGTGTTAATGGTGCCTGTTACTATTTTATTAAAAAGTAGTTGCTTTTTGATACGGTGGGTGATATTATTTAAAAGCTGTCAGCGAGACTAGTAAACATTTAAAAAGTTGTTGACAGATTAAAAGTATTTTTGGTATGATATAAAAGTTGTCGCTGATGCAAACGAAATAAATGTTGACAACGAAATTAAAAGATGATACGATATAAAAGTTGTCTTAAAAATTGTTCTTTGAAAACTAAACAAACAAAAACGTCAACAAACAATAATTAATCGTGTTTCTTCTATTATATAATGAAGAATACGAGTCAACGTATCAAATGAGCTAATCAACTTTCTTGGAGAGTTTGATCCTGGCTCAGGACGAACGCTGGCGGCGTGCCTAATACATGCAAGTCGAGCGAATCAATAGG
>NZ_JAFBEX010000046.1 GCF_016908975.1 Neobacillus cucumis | reverse complement strand
CGTCCTGAGCCAGGATCAAACTCTCCAAGAAGATTGATTAGCTCATTTGTTACGTTGGCTTCATTTCATAAGAAATGAATATTATTGTTTGTTGACGTTTTTGTTTGTTTAGTTTTCAAGGAACTATCAGCCGCCGATAAGCGACTTTATTATCATAACAAGTTACCAACTGAAAGTCAACAACTTTTTTTATTTTCTGCGACGTCTCGGTGACGACTTTTATAATATTACATCATGATTAATCTTTCGTCAACAAAATATTTATATTTTTTATACAAACTATGAAATATCTTGATGACAAAGAAAAAAACCGCTGTTTTCGAGCGGTTTTTTTTACTATATGACCCAATGTTGAATGGCAACTAACGCGACTAACCCCGGTATACCAAGAAAACCTGAAACCGCGGATGTAGCAAAATTAATCGGGATATGAATTCCATATTTGTTACCTGCCACATTTAGAAAAAATAAAAACAGAGCTCCTATTAAAAATTTAATGGCCGCCTGACCAACAAAACGTGCTGGCTTAAATGGAGCACCAGAAAATAGTAGTAAAAGGATAAGCCCTCCTAAAATTGAAATGACTACAATAGGTTCCAAAGCAAACGACTCCCCCTTCTATGGTCTTTTACTAACAAGATATGTACAAGATGTTACATATAGACCATCCAAAGAGAAATCTGGTTTACTTAAGAATTGTTACATTTCTTTCCTTAGCTTCCCTTAACAGAAAAATATATTTGGCTTCTGCAATTTTAGTTTGGCAAATCACTTCTTCTGAGGGATCAAAACTTTTTTCCAACAGCTGTTTTTCCTGCTGCCAATTTATTTTATATCGATTTAATTGTGTTAAGAGCTTTTCATCATACTCTTTTCTGAGCCGCCCTTTGCGCCGAAAAAACATGTGTTTTTCCTCCGGTTATAATATCTTACGTACTACTCCTAAACCCCCTATGGCGGTTTACAATTCTCTTCTTCCCTCTAACGCTTTCGATAAGGTGACCTCATCTGCGTATTCCAGGTCCCCGCCAACAGGAAGTCCATGGGCAATTCTAGTTGTCTTAATTCCCGACGGCTTTAATAATCGGGAAATATACATGGCTGTCGCTTCCCCTTCAATATTAGGGTTTGTTGCAAGAATGACTTCTTGAACGGTTTCATCCTGGAGACGTTTCAGTAAGTCAGGAATATTGATATCCTCTGGTCCAATCCCATCCATTGGAGAAATAGCACCATGTAGCACATGGTACAACCCATTGAATTCCTTCATCTTTTCCATTGCAATAACATCCTTTGGATCTTGAACAACACAAATGATGCTTTTATCCCTGCGCTGGTCCTCACAAATATAACAAGGGTCTTGATCGGTAATATGACCACAGACTGAACAATACGTAAGATTCCGTTTGGCATTTACAAGTGCTTTAGCAAAATCAAGCACGGTGTCTTCCTTCATACTTAATACGTGGAAAGCTAGTCTAGCAGCAGTTTTAGGGCCAATTCCTGGCAGCTTCATAAAGCTGTCAATCAGTTTCGATATTGGTTCTGGATAGTGCATTTAATTTCTCCTCTAGAAAAGCAGGGGTGCCTGAACTTGGAGGCTCTCATTGGCCCCAATTTCCATGCACCCCAGCATATCTTTAATTAAAATGGTAAATTCATTCCTTTTGTAAATTGCCCCATTGTATTGTTGGTTAATTCATCTGCCTTTTTGAGGGCATCATTAACAGCTGCAAGAACTAAATCTTGGAGCATTTCCACATCATCCGGATCTACAGCCTCAGGTTTAATTTGCACATCAACCACTTCTTTATGTCCTGTCACAATAACCGTTACCATTCCGCCGCCGGCAGTACCTTCAATTTTTTGCTGGCCTAACTCTTCTTGAGCCTCCGCCATTTTCTTCTGCATCTTTTGCATTTGTTTCATCATATTTTGCATGTTACCCATTCCGCCACCACGCATCATAATCCTAACCTCCGTTTATTTATTCATTAGTCAATAATTTCAACAAACTCAGCACCAAATAATTTCTTCGCCTCTGCAATATGAGGTTCCTCTTCCTTGTTATGCTCACTAATAAGCGTATCTCCCTCTTCACCATGCTGGCTGTTCAAGAAACTCTCTCGAATTGGCAGCCATTGATCTTCTGGGACACCTAATAATTGGAACCTTTTACCCGTTAAGGTCAGTAGTGCAGCTGTAACAGATTCGAGAAAATCGGTGCGATTCATTGCCATTTGGCAAATCATTTCATGTTTGAATTTTATAATAAAAGCGCTAGAGGAAGCAGCAATCGGCTCGGCATCTTTTAATAATGCGGCTTGAGACTTTAAAAGAGTCGAAAGCATTTCTCCCCAGTTCGCTTTAATTAAATTTATATCGTTTTTTGTTGCTTGCTTTAGTACTTCATTTATTTTTCCAACTTGCGGCTGGAAAGCCTTTTTCGAGGACCTTTGAGCAGGTTTCTGCTGCTCGGGGGTTCCTTCTTGAAAGCTTGAGGCAACACCATTTGCCTTTAAGTGACGCAATTCTGTCTCAAGTTGCTCAATTCTTGTTAATAGTTGGCCAATAGGCGCAGAATCAGCTTGAAGAACTGGTTTCACTTCCATTTGACAAAGTTTCACAACCGCAACTTCCAAGAAGATCCGCGGATGATTAGTCCAGCGCATTTCCTGCTGTGTTTTATTCAGCAAATCAATCAGCTGGTAGATCTGTTCAACAGGAATAGTTTCCGCCAATTGTCGAAAGTCCTCATCCAACATCACTCTTTCAAGCGATTCTTCCAAATTAGGTGCCGTTTTATAGAGGAGCATATCCCGGTAAAATAAAATGAAGTCCTCAATAAATCTAGCGGGGTCTTTCCCATGGAATAACAGTTCATCCAATGCCTCTAAACCGCTGGAAACATCACCTTCCGAAAAGGCATGAGCTAGTTTATTTAGAAACCCTTGGGACACGGATCCCGTAACAGTTAGGGCATCTTCAAGTGTCACACGATCCTGGCTATAGGAAATTGCTTGATCCAATAGACTTAAGGCATCACGCATACCACCCTCAGCAGCACGGGCTATCATTTGCAATGCCACATCATCACAGTCCACACCTGTCTCTTCCACAATGAGTTTCATTCTGTTCACGATTGATCCGGCTGTTATGCGCCTAAAGTCAAAACGTTGGCATCGTGAGATAATCGTTAGTGGAATTTTATGAGGCTCGGTAGTAGCTAAAATGAAAATAACATGCTTCGGCGGCTCCTCGAGCGTCTTCAACAAGGCATTAAAAGCACTAATCGACAGCATATGCACTTCATCGATAATATAGACCTTATAGTTTACGGCGGTTGGTGCAAATTTGACCTTGTCAAGGACATCTCTCATCTCCTCAACACGGGAGTTAGAGGCAGCATCAAATTCCAATACATCTGAAATCGTGCCATTTGTTATTCCTCGGCATGCCGCACACTCATTACATGGTTCTGATACAGGTGCATGCTCACAATTAATGGCCTTTGCTAATATTTTAGCAGCACTTGTTTTTCCTGTTCCTCTTGGACCGGAAAAAAGATATGCATGTGAAATTTTTTGCTGAAGCAGGGCGTTTTGCAATGTCTTGGTTACATGTTCTTGTCCTACTACATCAATAAAACTCTGCGGACGCCAAACACGATATAATGCTTGATATGCCAATGGACACCGCCCCCTTCAAAATTTTTAAAAGATTAAAATAGTATAAAATCCACTTTGAGAAATGTCTAGCTCCAGCACCCTAGCGGCGAGACGCCTTCGCACTCCGCCCTACGATAAGTCAACACGAAAAAGCTAACGCTCTTCGTGTTTCCTTTATCTCAGTTGGAGCACTCCACAAGGAACTCTTCGGCAGCATATGCATCGCACGAAGGAAAAGCGATAGCTTTTCCGAGGAGGCCATACGCCGCTAACCAGGGCGCTTCCGCTTTTCTTATCCATTATAGCTTATTTAAATTCCATATTTCAAAGTGTATGTAAAAAAACTCACCCCAAATTCTGAGATGAGTTTGTTCATTATGTAACTGCCGTGCACCTTCCGTCGACTTACGCCCATAAGCGTTACTTAAGCAGTTAGCTCGACCCAGGCTGCCCTGCGGCACATGGGAGCGTCCACTTAATGCTGCTTCCTTCCGGACCTGACATGGTTCATGGATTCCCATTGCGCAGGACCCGGGTGTCAACACCACTTACTTAAGGCAGACCCTACAGGTCGTAAAGCCTCGGGAAGGGATTCAGTCCCGCTAGAGCGGATTGCGGGTACAGGGCACCGCTGCCTCCCCACCTAGCACGGCAAAATTGATACCTAAATTGTCATGCGTCGTATCTGACGCCTTTTTACTATACAACCATTCGTAAAAAAAAGCAATGATAATCCAACTGTAAATTACTGTAAATTATTCGAATCCTGATGTTTCTTTATTTGTTTAGCACGTTTTTTCCGATCTCGAATACTTCGAAAAAAATCAGAAAGCATCTGCCCGCATTCAGCTTCTAATACACCTGTTATAACTTCACATTGATGATTGAAGCGTTCGTCCTGCAAAAGATTCATAAGCGTTCCGGCGCAGCCTCCTTTTGGGTCCTTCGCACCGTATACCACTCTTTTCACTCTAGATAATATGATTGCCCCTGCACACATGGGACATGGTTCCAAAGTGACATACAGGGTCGAATCCTCTAGCCTCCAAGAACCTGTCTGGCGGCATGCCTGGTCAATGGCAAGCAGTTCGGCATGGGCTATGGCTGTTTGGTCTATTTCCCTTAAATTATGAGCACGGGCCACGATTTCCCCATTCATCACCAGAACAGCACCAATTGGCACCTCATTGATTTCTTCCGCTTTTTTCGCTTCCTTTATTGCCTCCCTCATAAAATATTCATCTCGAGTTTCAATACCTTCCATTAACTCATCACCCGACTAATTAGTATTTCTTTGTTCCTGACATCACTAGGCAGGATAAAATGACGCCTGCTATTCCAAAATAACCTTTAAAGGGGGGAGACCTGTTGTATCATGATCATTGCCATCCTGCACTATTAATTATTGATATGATCAATAACTTTGATTTTTCTCATGGACCCATTCTTGCCCAAAAAGCGTTGAAAATAGCTGAACCAATAAAAAGGTTAAAAGAACATTTTAATAAGGCGCAACTGCCTGTTATCTTTATTAATGATCATTATAATTTATGGCAAGCAGATTACCCTAAAATTATCGAATATTGCCGAAATCCATTTAGCGAGCCTATCTATGAAAAATTGCTTCCGGAGGAAACCGATTATTTTTTAATAAAGCCCAAGCACTCTGCCTTTTACGGGACCGCTTTAAATACATTGCTTCATCAGCTAAAAGTGGATACCCTTATCATTACGGGTATTGCCGGAAATATCTGTGTGTTATTTACGGCAAACGATGCTTACATGCGAGAATATAAACTCTGCATCCCTTGCGACTGCGTGGCATCTGCTGATGACCGCGATAATCACTATGCACTTACTATGATGGAAAATGTCTTAAAGGCAAAGATTGAACCTAGTCAGCACGAAATTTACCCATAGTATATCATGTAATCCTACCCACTCTCATAGAATAGCTGTAGCGTATGTTTGGGGAGGGGATTAGGATGCAAATCCATGTTATAAAAAGCAATGAATCATTAACAACGATTGCAAGGACTTATCATACAACCGTTAACGACATTGTGGAGGCGAATGACCTTCCAAATCCGAATAATCTGGTCATTGGACAATCCATTGTTATTCCTATTATCGGTCAGTTTTATTTTGTTCAATCTGGAGATTCTCTATATTCGATAGCCCGTAAGTTTGGCGTTACTGCTCAATCATTGGCAAGCGTTAACCGTCTTAACGTCAACCAACCATTAAATGTTGGTTTCCGCCTCTATATTCCCCAGGGCACAAAAAGAAATGCTGAATTCAACGCCTATGTTGAACCGCGTGGAAACACGGTAGCCCCTATTTTAGAGTCAAGCGCCCGTGAAGCCGCACCATATCTAACCTATTTAGCCCCTTTCAGCTTTCAGGCGCGCCGTGATGGAACCTTAAAGGAGCCTTTACTCAATCAATTCCCTGCCATCGCGAGAGCCAATCGTAATACTTTAATGATGGTTATTAACAATCAGGAAAATGACCAATTTAGTGATGAACTGGGCCGAATTCTCTTAAACGATATAACGATCCAGGACCGTTTTCTCAATAATATTATTGCTACAGCTAAAAAGTATGGATTCCGTGACATTCATTTTGATTTTGAATTTATACGGCCAGTTGACAGAGAAGCCTATAACAACTTTTTACGGAAAGCAAAGCAACGTTTTAGCAGGGAAGGTTGGCTTATGTCAACGGCTCTGGCCCCAAAAACTAGTGCAACGCAAAAGGGAAAATGGTACGAGGGACATGATTATAAAGCCCACGGGGAAATATCTGACTTTGTGGTCATTATGACCTATGAATGGGGCTACAGCGGTGGACCTGCTATGGCGGTCTCACCTATTGATCAGGTACGGAAAGTTCTCGAATATGCCGTTACTGAAATGCCATCCAATAAAATTCTTATGGGGCAAAACCTGTATGGATATGATTGGACTCTTCCATTTGTCCAAGGAACAGTAGCAAGAGCAGTCAGTCCACAGCAGGCTATTCAGTTGGCTGCAACCCACAATGTCCCGATTGAATACGACACAAAAGCGCAAGCTCCCCATTTCCGGTATACTGCTGATGGTAAGGAGCATGAAGTCTGGTTTGAAGATGCCCGTTCAATCCAGGCAAAGTTTGACTTAATCAAGGAACTAAATATTCGAGGAATGAGCTATTGGAAGCTTGGGTTAGCCTTCCCGCAAAATTGGCTGTTAATCGTCAATAATTTCAACGTAACAAAACGGGGTTCTTAGCGGAGTCCCCTATGCTTAGCCAAATATAAAAATTACCATTCGATAAAAACTGCCGTCATTCGGCAGTTTTTTCATATATAAGACATAAACCTGACAGTTTGCAAATATTCCATATCCCTTCCTGTGACAGATTATGATAGAATATTCTTTGCGTCAAAAAATAGGATTAGCATTACAACCATAATGTAACTTAATAATTGAACAGTTTTTTATAAGATTATATAGATGTTCAGGCAGTTGGAGAAGGAGGACTTGCAATGGGGGTTACACCCTTTATTACCGTTGAAGGGCCGATTGGTGTAGGAAAAACATCTCTCGCAAAAGCCATTTCGGAACAATTCCATTTTGCCCTATTAAAAGAGATTGTTGATGAAAATCCATTCTTAGGGAAATTCTACGAAAATATAGAGGAGTGGAGTTTTCAAACCGAGATGTTTTTTCTATGCAATCGCTATAAGCAATTAGGGGATATCAATACGCATTTCTTAAGTCAAAACAAGTCTGTTGTCGCAGACTATCATATATTAAAGAATCTGATTTTTGCTGAACGGACATTAAGTAACGAAGAGTATCAGAAGTACTTAAAGATCTATCTAATTCTAACAGAAGATATGCCGAAGCCCAATGTCATTATTTATTTAAATGCAAGCCTCGATACACTTCTGAATCGAATTAAAAAAAGAGGGCGAGAAGTAGAAAGAAATATTAGCCCCTTATATTTAGAACAGCTCTCTATTGATTATGAAAATACCATTGCTGCCTTTGAAAAGAAACATCCGGAAGTTCCCGTTCTGCGCTTTAGCGGTGATGAACTGGATTTTATAAAGAATGAGCAGGATTTACATTATATTTTTCAAGAGTTATCTTCTTCTTTAAAGAAAAGCAGCATGACAGACAACCTATTATTGAACGGGGGATGTTCGTGAGTATCGTTATTGGTGGTATGATTGGTTTAGGAAAAACAAGTGTGGCCGATACATTGAATGCACACTTTAAAAATAAAGGGATTGAGAGTAAGGTTTTCTATGAAGCAGTGGATGATAATCCGATTCTTCCGCTTTATTATGAACTAACACCAGAAGAATTGGATGCAAGAAGAATTCCGTTCCTCTTACAATTATTCTTCTTAAATAAACGCTTTAAGACGGTTAAAGAATGTATGAATTGGTGTGAACCCGTATATACCATTCAAGATCGTTCTATTTATGAAGATTGGTATTTTGCTTATGTAAATAAAAACTTAGGCAGAATTTCTGATTTAGAATTCAAGATTTATGAAGACCTTGTTGATAATATGATGGAAGAGTTAAATGAACTTCCTAAGAAAGCACCAGATTTAATGGTTTACTTAAAGGGATCCTTTGATACGGTCATTGACCGGATAATGGCACGAGGCAGAAGCTTTGAAATCAATCCTGAGCTTAAAGAATACTATTTTGAAGTTTGGAAGGGCTATGATGAGTGGGTTATGAATCAATATGCCGCAAGCGAAGTGCTTGTAATTGATATGGACAACACTGATGTGGTAAAAAACAACGCAGACGCCATCATGGTTTGTAATGCGGTAGAAGAGAAATTAAATAAAATCCTCAAAATAGAAAAAGCACAGATTGGTTAATCCAATTTGTGCTTTTTTTATGAAAAGCGGAAGCGCCTTGAACAGGGGCGACAAGCATAAGACGAGCCAGCGAGAAGGCTGCATTTTAGCCTTCTTGATGAATTGGCTTATGACCCAGAGCCCCTAGGCGCTGCAGCTAGACAATTTTGCAAAAAAAATTCGCTACAATTAGATTGTAACGAATTTTTATCTCCAGTTTTTATGCGCGTGATTGTCTTTAAATAATGGCGGAGGAAGAGGGATTCGAACCCCCGCGCGGTTTAACCCGCCTGTCGGTTTTCAAGACCGATCCCTTCAGCCGGACTTGGGTATTCCTCCGTATCGACAAATGATAATTTACCATAACTAAAGTAATTCTGTCAAATACTCTATAAAGATTTTTCCGGACAATTTTAGAATGTCCGGAAAAACCTGTTTACATACCAATCAATCTGAATTATTGGGGTTTAATAACTTCACGGTTGCCCATGTATGGCCTTAGTGCCGTAGGTATGATGACACTGCCGTCAGCTTGTTGATAATTCTCCAGGATTGCGGCGACCGTACGGCCAATCGCAAGGCCAGATCCGTTTAACGTATGGACATGCTCTGGCTTCGCCTTTGGATCACGGCGGAAGCGGATATTGGCTCTTCTTGCCTGGAAGGCTTCAAAGTTACTGCAAGAAGAAATTTCGCGGTATGTGCCATAGCTTGGAATCCAAACCTCAATATCGTATTTTTTCGCTGCTGTGAAGCCAAGATCACCCGTGCACATGCTTAACACACGGTAAGGTAGCTCTAGCAGTTGTAACACACGTTCTGCATCGTTTGTTAGCTTTTCAAGTTCTTCATAAGAATCTTCTGGCTTTACAAACTTTACAAGCTCGACCTTATTAAATTGGTGCTGTCGAATTAATCCTCTTGTATCACGTCCGGCAGAGCCTGCCTCAGAGCGGAAACAAGCACTGTAGGCAGCAAAACGAATCGGAAGTTGATCACCGCTTAATATCTCGTCACGGTGATAGTTCGTAACAGGGACTTCAGCTGTTGGAATGAGGAAATAATCTTCACTCTCGATTAAGAAGGCGTCCTCTTCAAACTTTGGTAATTGTCCTGTACCCGTCATGCTTGTACGATTGACTAAGTATGGAGGAAGGATTTCAGTGTAACCATGCTCGTCAACATGAAGGTCCAGCATGAAGCTGATTAAAGCACGTTCTAAACGAGCTCCAAGCCCCTTATAAAAGACAAAGCGGCTTCCAGTGACCTTACCTGCACGTTCAAAATCAAGGATGCCTAGTTCATCTGCAACATCCCAGTGCGGCTTTGCTTCAAAATCAAATTCTCGTACTTGCCCCCATTTTCTGATTTCCACATTGTCATCTTCGGTTTCACCGATTGGCACACTTTCATGTGGGATGTTAGGAATGCTTAATAGCAGTTGTTCTAATGTCTCTTCAACGCCGCGTAGTTCATCATCTAATTGTTTAATTTGATCGCCGACTTCGCGCATCTCTGTAATTAAGTGATCGGCATCTTTCTTTTCACGCTTTAATGCGGCGACTTGTTGAGAAACTTCATTTTTTCGGCTCTTTAATTTTTCAGATTCAACAATTAACTCCCGTCTTTTTACATCTAAGTCCTCGAAACGACCTAGATCGGTTAAGTCTTCACCACGATGCTGAAGCTTTTCTTTGACTTCAGCAAAATTAGCTCTTAATACTTTGATATCTAGCATGATAATGGCACTCCTTTTTTATATTGGGATTACTTATTGAAATGTGGTAATCTTGTGGACACTCTCGAGCGATTCTTCCTCCATTTTGTCCTCAAGAAGCTCTCTTGCAGACACTCTCGAGCGATTCTTCCTCCATTTTGTCCTCAAGAAGCTCTCTTGCAGACACTTTCGAGCGATTCTTCCTCCATTTTGTCCTCAAGAAGCTCTCTTGCGGACGCTTTCGAGCGATTCTTCCTCCATTTTGACTTCAAGAGGCTCTCTTGCGGACACTTTCGGGCGATTCTTCCTCCATTTTGTCTTCAAGAGGCTCTTTTGTGGACACTTCCGAGTGTTATTCCTCCATTTTGTCCTCAAGAGGCTCTTTTGTGGACACTTCCGAGCGATTCTTCCTCCATTTTGTCTTCAAGAAGCTCTCTTGCGGACACTTTCGAGCGATTCTTCCCCCATTTTGTCCTCATGTCGTACTCCTGCAGGCATATTTGGGTGAAATACTCCTTCAAAATAAAAAAACTCCCGCCCCAAATACAGGGACGAGAGTTAGTCGCGATACCACCCTGGTTGACAGAAAAGACTGTCCACCTCAAAATCATAACGGTTTTTACCGAAGGTACTTACTTACCTACAATTGATGTGTTCCGTACCCTACTCGAGGAGGGATTCACAAGTCACACACACCGGTTCACACCAACCACCGGCTCTCTTTTAGAGTGAGGTTCTTGTTACTAGTTCCTCTCATTGCTTTTTCAATATTGATTTGTTTTATAATTTACTATAATTATCAACCAAATGCAACCAAATTAAACAAATTGTTTTGCTTTTGCTTCCTTTACCATGTCAACGAAGTAAGCCGTAATGGCATGATTTTCTGTCAATTCTGGATGGAACGAGCAACCAAGAAATTGACCTTCCCGTGCGGCGACGATGCGGTCATTATGCTTGGACAAAATTTCAACATTTTCTCCCGCTTCAACGATGTGCGGCGCACGGATGAACACGGCTGGAAAGCGGTCTGCTACATCTTTAATCGCGAGGTCAGCCTCAAAGCTATCGACCTGTCGGCCAAATGAATTCCGCTCAACCTTAATATCCATTACACCGATGTGTGACTCATCATACCCCACTAGGTCCTTTGCTAAAAGGATTAAGCCGGCACAAGTACCAAACATCGGTTTCCCCGCGCGGGCAAATTCTTTTAGGGCATCCATAAAGTCATATTTATCAATTAAGCGTCGTATTGCTGTGCTTTCACCGCCAGGAAGAATAAGACCGTCTAAATCGTTTAAATCCTCTTTGCGTTTGACCGCAACGGCCTCTGCACCACATGCTTCTAATGATTTAATATGTTCACGGACAGCTCCTTGCAAAGCAAGTACGCCTATTTTAATCATGTTTATACCCCTTCTAACTTAATTTAAGTGGTAAACCTCGATTAATGTCTAGCTCCAGCGCCTAGAGGCTCGAGGTCATAAACCAATCGCTAAAAAGCAGCCTTCTCGCCAGCTCGTCTTATGCTTGTCGCCTCTGAGCAAGGCGCTTCCGCTTTTCTTATTACCATCCACGCTCCTGCATACGAGCTTCAGGTGCTAGTGATGAAATTTCAATCCCTTTCATAGGCGTTCCAAGATCCTTAGAAAGTTCAGCAATTAATTTATAATCTTGATAATGTGTAGTGGCTTCTACAATCGCTCTTGCAAATTTAGCTGGATTTTCTGATTTAAAAATACCAGAACCAACGAATACGCCGTCTGCACCTAATTGCATCATCAATGCCGCATCTGCTGGGGTTGCCACACCGCCAGCAGCGAAATTAACAACTGGAAGGCGGCCAAGGCGTTTAATTTCAAGCAATAATTCATATGGTGCACCTAATAGTTTTGCTTCAGTCATTAACTCATCTTCGTTCATACCTACCACTTTCCGAACCTGTGCGTTCACCTTACGGATATGGCGAACTGCTTCTACGATGTTACCTGTTCCAGGCTCACCTTTTGTACGAAGCATAGAAGCCCCTTCGCCAATACGGCGGGCAGCTTCACCAAGGTCGCGGCAGCCGCACACAAATGGTACTGTATAGTCTTTTTTGTTTAAGTGGAATTCCTCATCTGCAGGTGTTAAAACTTCACTCTCATCGATATAATCCACACCCATAGCTTCTAGAACTCGCGCTTCCACGATATGGCCAATTCTGGCTTTTGCCATAACTGGGATTGAGACTGCATTTAGAACCTCTTCCACAATTCTTGGGTCAGCCATTCTAGCCACACCGCCAGCTGCGCGGATATCAGAAGGAACACGTTCTAATGCCATTACCGCAACGGCACCAGCTTCCTCAGCAATTTTTGCCTGTTCAGCATTGATAACGTCCATAATAACGCCGCCCTTTTGCATTTCAGCCATGCCGCGTTTGACAAGATCTGTACCAGTTTTCATCAAAAAACCCCTTTATTTTTAATTTTGGGAAAAATTAATACATACTTTTAGGAAAAATCCCTTAATTATTTTACCCATAAAAACATTAGGCAACAAAAAAGGATTCCTGTCATAACAAGAATCCTTTTAACACTTATTACCTTTTTAATTTTTTAGCTCTAGCGTCTAAGGGCATGAGCCCCTGTGCAAGACGCTTCTGCCACTATTAGAACCAACCCTTAACGGTTGTTCCAATTCCACTAAATACATCGCCGAAGAAGTTACCGATGCCGCGCATCATTAAAACAAACCAATTGGCCTTTTCAACATCTGTTGCGGCCACAACATCCACTTGTGCTTTCTTCTGTCCTTCAGCTGTTAAGAAGCTCGTCTTTTCGCCATTCTTAGGCTTCAATGTCACATAACCAACTGTTTCACCCTTTTTAATCGGTGCAGTTAATTCTCCTTTAGCGTTCACCTTATTTTTATACAATACGAGAACTGGTTGATAATTTTTCTCTTCTCCATTAAGGACCACCATGTTAAGGGCAGATTTCGTATAAATTTTTACTTGATTTTCTTTCCCTTTAAGAACCGGTAATGTTTTTTGCCCCTTTACTTGGTAGTGCTTTGAAACAAGTTTTACATTTGAATAATTACTAAAGGCATAATCCATCATTTTTCTGGTTTCCTCAAAGCGGGCTTTATACCCTCCTTGTGACCCACTGGCATCCTTAGCATTTTGCACGACTGTAATAAATCGTTGTCCATTACGGCTCGCTGTTCCGGTAAAGCAGTATCCAGCGAAATCAGTTGTTCCTGTTTTTAGTCCGTCCATTCCTTCGTAACCATAATCTAGTGAAGGAAGCATCCAGTTCCAGTTAATCATATTAATTTGATCACTTGTTCCTTCACGGAAGACCATTTTGGGAGTGCTGGCTGTTTTTAATACATCAGGGAAATCATTAATTAAGTGAAAGGCCAACGTTGCCACTGATCGGGCAGACATGACATTCTCTTCTTCTGCACCTGATCCTTCCGGCTGCAAGCCCTTATAATCTCGATCATTTAAACCTGTAGAGTTAACAAACTTATAATCCTTTAAACCTAATTCTTTCGCTTTTGCATTCATCATTTTTACAAAGTTAGTCTCGGAACCCCCCATAATTTCAGCAAGCGCAATGGTTGCCGCATTGGCAGAGTAAATGGCCATAGCTTGATATAATTCCCGAACCTTGTATGTACCATCTGCCCTTAACGGAACATTGGAAAGGTCACGTCGCTGAGAAATTTTATAGACAAGATCACTCACCCTGTATTGTTGATTCCATTTGACTTTACCCTTTTTAATAGAATCTAGCAGGATATATTCAGTCATCATTTTAGACATACTAGCAATTCCTAGTGCACTATCAGCATTTTTTTCATATAAAACTTTACCTGTTTTTCCATCTACTAAAATGGCTCCATCTGCATTCACATTTAAAGCAGCTTCTGCATGGGCCTTATGTACATTTACACCAGCAAAAACACTTAAGAACATGATCATTGCCAACGCACTGGCAACAAATTTTTGATAAAAATGTTTGTTCACGTTTAAACGCCCTCCAAGGAATTAATACACTTTGACTATTTTAACATACCTGCCTATTAAATCATAGAATGAGCATAGCACCATTCTTTAGCATCTGATTAAATTTTCCTTAAAATTTAATAGGAAAATTCTCATAAAAGAAACTCGCCGATTGGCGAGCTCCCAAGGTGCGGTTCATGAGGCGTAGTTGCACTTATGCCTGCTAGGAATGTTTACTTTCCTATCGGCAAATAAAAACAGAGAGGTATGACCCCTCTGTTTGGAAAATCCTATAGTGAATAATTTGGTGCCTCTTTAGTAATTTGTACATCGTGTGGATGACTTTCTTTCAGACCAGCACCTGTCATCTTAATAAATTGTGCTTTTGTTCTTAAATCATGAAGATCCTTTGTACCGCAATAGCCCATACCTGACCGTATGCCGCCAATAAGCTGGTAAATCGTCTCAGCTAATGGACCTTTATATGGAATCCGTCCTTCAATTCCTTCTGGAACGAACTTTTTATTGTCCTCTTGGAAATAACGGTCTTTTGAACCTTTTTCCATCGCAGCGACTGAACCCATTCCGCGGTACACCTTAAAGCGGCGTCCTTGGAAAATTTCAGTCTCTCCTGGGCTCTCTGACACACCCGCTAATAAGCTTCCCAGCATAACAGCATGTCCGCCTGCTGCTAATGCCTTCACGATATCTCCAGAGTATTTAATGCCTCCATCAGCGATAATGGTTTTACCGTGCTTCATTGCTTCTGACGCACAATCATAGACGGCGGTAATTTGCGGAACGCCTACGCCTGCAACAACCCTTGTTGTACAAATGGAACCAGGTCCAATCCCTACTTTTACAACATCAGCACCTGCTTCAATTAAATCTTTTGTAGCTTCTGCTGTTGCGACATTCCCTGCAATAATCGTTAATTCAGGATACGCGCTTCTGATTTCCTTAACCATATCAAGTACGCCTTTAGAATGTCCATGTGCGGTGTCAATTACAATGGCATCAACATTTGCGGATACAAGAGCTTCAACCCGTTTCATCGTATCGGAGGTTACACCGACAGCGGCACCGGCTAATAAACGTCCTTGTTTGTCCTTTGCTGAGTTAGGGAACTCAATAACCTTTTCAATGTCTTTAATAGTGATTAATCCTTTTAATACGCCCTCTTCATTTACAAGCGGTAATTTCTCAATTTTATGCTTTTGAAGAATTTGTTCAGCTTCTTTTAAAGTAGTGCCTACTGGAGCTGTTACAAGATTCTCTTTTGTCATGACATCGGCAATTTTAAATGAGTAATCTTGATCCTGAATAAATCGAAGATCACGATTGGTAATGATACCAATCAGCTTTTGGTCCTCCATATTGTTAACAATTGGAACCCCGGAAATGCGATATTTTCCCATTAAGTGCTCAGCGTCAAAAACTTGATGTTCTGGTGTCAGGAAAAATGGATCTGTAATAACCCCACTTTCTGATCTTTTTACCTTTTCAACTTGTTCTGCCTGCTGTTCAATAGTCATATTCTTGTGGATGATTCCTAAGCCGCCTTGACGGGCAATTGAAATGGCCATTTCCGATTCTGTGACCGTGTCCATCCCCGCACTGATAATTGGAATATTAAGCTTTACACTTGGCGATAATTCAACCTGCAGGTTGACATCCTTCGGCAAAACCTCTGATTTCCCAGGAATTAATAAAACATCATCAAACGTTAGACCTTCTTTTGCAAATTTATTTTCCCACATTTTTAACAGCCCCCCAGAACAAAAAATATTATTTGTAGGTTATCAATTGGACAAAATACTGTCAAGGAATAAATATTTAATTGATTTTTCTGAAAAAGGTGAATGACTTGATTACTCAATATAAAAGTTGGAAAAGCTTCTCTTGTTTTTTTTCTGCTGAATACTGTCAAAAGTACTTAAAAATGTGCTACCAAAAACGGAATATCGATAATCCTGAACAAAAAAGTTATGAAAATGGGTATGCCTTTCTCTATTATCTCGAACATGGACAAATATATTATGATCAAGCAAAAAAGTCTCCATTAATTTTAAAACCGATCTTACTCTTTTATGGCCTTGTCCACTTAATAAAAGCTTGTATCTTAACGATAGATCCGTCCTATCCCGAAACGACAGCTGTGCTGGCCCATGGAGTTTCCACAAGAAAAAGAAAAAAACAAAATTATCTTTTCCTCCATGATGAAGTTAAGTTTCAAAAAAATGGTCTCTTTCCTTTTATGTCAGAGAAGATGTTTCACATGAAACAATTGGAAGGGGAAAAAGTGATTATGGAGGAACTTTTACAGCTTATACCAGAGCTAAATGATTTATTCTTTGTTTTGGAAGGTAAAAGAACTTTTGCTAAATTAACCCAACGGGATAATGACCTTATGATTCCAGAGTCTGTACTAGATAACTTCCATATGACGGAAAGCCGATTTAAGGAGTTTTTTGCTACGAAGAGTAAAAATAGTGTTGAATTTTCAAATGAGGGGCTTTCATTTCGAATAAATAACAGCTTTGTTTCTGAGATGTCACCACTATTTTACGATTTGGAAAATAACCATTATGCTATTCCCCTTACGAAAGGGAATTTCCTCCATTTTCCAGAGCTGCTTGTTCATTATCTACTGTTGTATAACTTAAGCATGATTGCCCGTTATGAAACAGAGTGGTGGAGTGAGTTAACTAAGATGATGCCTAATGGTGATTATCCTTTTATTCAATCCTTTATTGAAATAACAATGGATAAAGGTCCGTTTTTAATCTTTCAGTATCTTATGAAATAGAAAAGCGCAAGGCGCCTGGAGCTGGACAATTCTCGAAGTCAAAATTTTTACTTTCTTAATCTTACACAAAAAGGACAATCCTTCCGGATTGTCCTCAAAGTGCCTGGCAACGTCCTACTCTCACAGGGACAAGGTCCCAACTACCATCGGCGCTGAGAAGCTTAACTTCCGTGTTCGGTATGGGAACGGGT
>NZ_JAFBEX010000045.1 GCF_016908975.1 Neobacillus cucumis | reverse complement strand
CTCGCACTACCTGTCAGCTTTACATTTCCGCCACAACGGCATGTTAGGGACTTACACCCTTTAGAGCGAAGCGCTGCCAAGCGCACAAAGAAGCACGAGAACCGTCCCCGTGCTTCCATTAGCAGATACAAGTTTTTCGTTTGACACCGATTTTATTGCGTTCTTCTATTTTTTTGATATAGGGAACAGCGAGAGGAACTTTACAGGCTGTTTTGCCCATATTGACATGGACTTTGCCGATGGTTTCGGCAACCTGAATCGCTTCCTCATGTAAGGCTGTAACGTAGGCTCCTACACTAATGACAAAGCCGTTCATGACATAACGCACCCGATTTTTTTCTTGATGAATCGTAGTTTCGGCCCTCATAAGCCAAGTGCGGATTTCCTCTAAATCGAGCTTTTCATCGGGTGTAATGGATAAATAGTTGGCATACGTACTCCAGCCAGCAACGGCTATCATTTCTTCCTCTGATTCCATCCATTCCCGTGCCAATTCCAGAGCATAAAGACTTTCAGCCGTCACACTTGCCACGGTATATTCCGCAAGCAGATACCAATTGGCTTTTTCCACCCAACTTTGCAGAGTTTCCTTTGTCATCAATTTGGGATTCACAGATAGTCCAGCTAAATACATGGCATCCGAATTGCCTGTTTCATATAAGGCTAAAGCTAACTCCTGTTCTTTTTTTACATATTTGACGAGCTTTTTTAAATCTCCTACTTTTACTCCAAACAGGCTGCCACTCGCCCCGTGCTTCATAAACGTTTTCTTGGTTTGCTCGGAACCCATCTCTTGAAGTTTTTGCATAATCTCCTCAACCGTCATATAATTCCTCCCCAAAAGGACTTTTCCCTATTTTACCATTTATTAGAGATGTTTTCTTCTAGCTTGGCTTCTATCGGATCCCTTTCAGTTTCTTCGAGAAACGATATGGTTTCGACTCTTTTCAATTTAGGCTTAACTAATCAAACGTTTAATTAAAAATGCCTAAACACTTGCCATTCGTGATATTCCCCTCTAATCTAGCAAAAAAATTGTCGAGTTACATCCGTACAACCCACAGAAAAAAAGACAATTTCCCGGAAAATTCTCTAAGGTTAGCTTAAGCTGGATTTGCAAATAACAAACCGAATATATTAAATATGGTGATAATCGAGAGGTTAAGTTGCATAAAAAAGGACTGACTATCGCTTAGTCAGTCAATTTGACCGAAGGTGCTTCCTTCCCGTCTACTATATCTTATGCAAGAGATGGACAAGGGTTTCATCAATCTATGAATTTGTTGAAAGTTTTTGTCTGCAATTTCCTATTGGCATCCTTATATGCATTAGGACACTATTTCTATTTATCATATTGAGAGGTCGGATTCGTCAAACGCCAGCCTCTCTTTTAAAGGAATCATGAGAACCGTCCCCCTGCTTCCAGTCAAGAGATATTTTATATTATAGTAATAATATTTTTGAATTAGAAAAAAATACTCTTAGGAAAGGAGGGATACGAATGTCTATGAAAAAGTGGTTAACTGGATTGGCCTGCCTGCTTGCACTGATTGTGGTTATGACAACCCAAGACACACTCAGTGTATCGGCCAAATCCGTCGAAGTAACACAACCTATTGAGTCAGCTAGTTCGATTGAGGTCAAGTTGAACGATGATTTCTTTGATCCGAAAGTCATCACGATTCCGAATGGAAAAGCCACAACGTTGATATTGAAAAACCAAGGTAAGAAAGAGCACACCTTCACAGTGGAAAAGCTCGGAATTGACGCCGAAGTTCAGCCAGGAAAAGAAACGACCGTTACCGTAAGACCAGTAAATCCCGGTACATATGATCTCATATGCCGATACCATTCTCAGGAAGGAATGGTTGGAAAAGTAATAGTCAAATAACAAGCAAGGTCAATTTGGCCTTGCTTGTTTCTTTTTGTACTTTCCTGAACTCGAGCTCGAAGAAGATTCTCCAGTTATTATAAGCATAATGGCAACGTTACCTAAATAATTCCCTTGACGATGCTATTGTTTGTGAAGCGCATATCATATGTATGCTAAGAAAATAAGCTTTTGGGGTCCCAAGCCTATTTTCTTGCCATATAAAACTTTACAAAAAAATTCGTCATTCCATATGCAACCACCGAGATGGTTATATCGATAAAAAAAATATGAACGATCGTAAGTCCCTTTCCTATTGTAACGAACCCTACCACCTTCTCAATGGGGGCAAAACCAAAAGCAAGTACAGCGCTGAGACCAGCAGTCCAGACAAAAAAATTATGTTCATGTTTAATGCAATATTGATATAGAAGCATGAAGGAGACAGGAATAAGGGATGCTGTTATTCCTAAACCCTGTGGTAAGATTGGCATTAGGAAGTAGTAATGGTCGATAAAACCTTGTCTTATAAGTGCTAGATCTGTATATGTCCATAACATATGTACTGTATATCCAAAGAAAAGAATTTCTAAGGTTCTCTTTCGGTCAAGCTTCAACAAGAGCACAATCAATGGAGCAAGCAAGAAAAGTAGTAGGACCCAGAACTGCCAGTTTCCCCAGTCAGAATACATACGCCAAAAAGAATACATTAACGATGTAACCTTTTCACTCGCCTTGTTTATTTCTTGCCAATACTCTACACCTGACATGCAAGTACCTCCTGCCTATACGGTGAAAAGCCACCTTTATCATAATAATAGGCAGCTGCTTCTTTTCACTTTAATTCTTTTGCTAAACTATTGCCGATTTTTATCACCTGCTATCATTAAATTATCCAAGCACCTTATTTTCATACTCATTTGCGAAATACAAAAAAAAAACAATTGAGAGG
The DNA here is from genome assembly GCF_016908975.1 of Neobacillus cucumis. Lineage (GTDB taxonomy): Bacteria > Bacillota > Bacilli > Bacillales > Cytobacillaceae > Neobacillus > Neobacillus cucumis. The sequence continues at coordinate 15,719 of NZ_JAFBEX010000045.1, read as the reverse complement.
CCGGATTCGTCAGAACCCGGCCTCTCTTTCAATGGGAATCATGAGAACCGTCCCCCTGCTTCCGCTTCTTTGGAATCACGAGAACCGTCCCCGTGATTTTTCTCCATTTATACCGATGTAGCGCCTTGTCCACCGTCAATTCGATAATAAGATCCTGAGATAAACGATGCCTTATCAGAAGATAAGAAAACCATCAGATCCGCAATTTCTTCTGGAGTAGCGTAACGCTTCATTGGTACACTGTTTTCGAACAAGGTACGTGCTTGATTTTCCTGACCCGGCATAGCATTGGTTTCGATAGACTTCATCATTTGAGTGTCAACTCCTGAAGGACAAACCGCGTTCACTCTAACACCATAATCAGCGACTTCTAATGCAGCAGTTTTATTTAAGCCAAGAACCGCATGTTTAGAGGCAACATATAGACCCATACCAGGAGCACCAAGCAAACCACCATTGGATGCAGTGTTGACAACAGCCCCGCTTCTTTGTTCCTTCATAACTGGCAGTACATACTTTAAGCCCAAAAAGGCGCCCAAAACATTTACCCCAAAGACCGCTTGAAAGTTATTTACTGTTTGTTCATCTAAATTAGCAAATTTACCATTAATGCCAGCATTATTAATAAAAACATCAATCTTACCGTATGCATTTTTGGTTTCCTCCACATACCGCTTAACCTCTTCTTCCTTAGAAACATCAGCAGAAAGTAAGAGAATTTCTTTTGCTTCAATCGAACCTGCTGCTTTTTCTAACGCTTCTTTGGATAAGTCAACAAGTGCTAGTTTAGCCCCTTCTTTAGCAAAAGCCTTTGCAGCAGCAATTCCAATCCCCCCTGCAGCCCCAGTAATCAAAACCACTTTATCAGAAAAACTCATATGTCCCATCCCCTTTGTAATAAATGACTACCCCATGATAACGCGCACATTGTAGATTGTCGACAATTTTGCTTAAGGAGGGAATCATGGGGACGGTTCTTGCGGTTCCGAATCACGAGAACCGTCCCCATGATTCCCCTAAAATTTCACCCTCAGTCTAATGTCTCTAACAATAAATCGGGGATTATTTCCTTGGCTTTCTCTATATCATTTTCTTTAATCCAATGAATTAACTTCTGCATTTTGTGATGATAGAAGTTCATCGTTTCTATGGTCCATTTAACTTGAGCAAACACGTTAAGAATATAAACGGATTCTCTATAAAATTTAGATAAAGCCTTGTTTTCAGCTACTTCGAAGAGATAATTTGTTAATAGAGTAGCTTTCTGCTGATAACCGAGCAGTTCATTCACAGCAAACATCTCGGTCATGCTCTCTAGCTTCAACGTTAAATTTTCGATTCTTTCCGCGGTCCACTTATCCTTAGAAAAATCAAGAGCCATCTGTATCAGTCCAATCATAACCTCTGTGTACTCTCTAATTTCAAGGCTAGTAAGCGACTTAACAACAGTCCCCTTTCTTGGTATTCTCTCCACGATATTATCCACTTGTAATAAATACAAGGCCTCACGAACCGGTGCACGACTAGTCTGCAGCTCTGTGGCAACAGCGTCCTCAACGATTTTATCTCCTGGCACTAAGTCACCCTTCATAATTTTTGTCAAAATATGCTTGGCAATCTGTTCCGGCAACGACTCACCAAACCGATTCCCATTATCCATATACGGAAAAGTACTCCTAATCAATTCCTTCACTCCATAGAAATTACAATTTCCTTATCATTTTATCATAGAATCATGGGGACGGTTCTATTGATTCGGAATCAAGAGAACCGTCCCCGTGATTTCATCTATAGTTTAATAATCCCTCTTCGGAATAATTCTGCTACGGCATGGGCCCGGTTCTGGGCACCGAGTTTATTGATGGCGGATTTTACATATTGTTTTACGGTTACTTCGCCGATTCCCATATAAGAGGCCATTTCCTTGGTACTTTCACCACGGGCAATTCGTTTCATGACTTCTAGTTCTCTTTTACTGATCAGGGAGGTGGAACCTTCCACAATGGTAGAATCATCGAGCACCTTCCCTGCTAGTTTGCCAAATAAGGTTAACGAAGACAGCATTTGATCGTCCATCATGATGGTACCTTTTTCAAATTGTGTCGTACAAATATAGCCAATGACAACGCTTCCAAAACAAAGTGGTACAACGGCTGAGGAATTAATCGGAAACCTGCCTGAAAATTTGCAGGATGAATGTTTTAAAAAGTATTCAATTCCTGTACTAAATTTCGCTTTTCTATCACGGATAGCTGCGTAAATGAGGGGGATGGTCTGGATGTCATCACGAATATCGCCAATATGGACTAAGCCAGATGATGATAAAGCAATAATGCCTTCACCAAGATGTTCTAACGGGGAATACCTAAACAAAAAGGCATCCGAGACAGGAAAAAGTTCCAAATACACTTTCAGCATTTCAAACAATTTCTCTTTCTGATTCGAAAGTGATTCTAGGTTTCGAACTCGCTCTTGTAACGTAAAACTAGTTAAGACCATACTACCTCCTTTTTAGGGAACAATATATTCAAAATTAGGAATATTCATATTATAAAATTAATTATATTATTTTCCTAGATGGTTTGAATACTATTTTTTCTAACTATCAAAAAATGGATAGAAAAGAGGGAGATCGTTTTGACTCAATTAATTCCACAAGCAAAAGCCTATTTAGAAGCATTTTATCAAATGCCGCTGCTTCAAACATTAAAAGCGCAGGAAGTAAGAGATTTATTTGCCATGATACCTCCTGTTGAAGTAGAGCTGGCACCACTTGCGAAAGTGGAGGACAGGCTGATCCCTGTAAGTGACGGTGCTGAAATTAAAGTCAGAATCTATACTCCTGAAGGTGAAGGACCATTCCCTCTCTTTGTCTACTATCATGGGGGCGGCTGGGTCATTGGTGACCTTGAAACGGCTGATGCAAGCTGCCGAATGATCGCGAACCGAACAGAAAGAGTGGTGGTTTCTGTCGATTACCGGCTTGCGCCTGAATATAAGTTTCCGATTCCTGTACAAGATTCATATGATGCCTTAAAGTGGGTTAGCGAAAATGCTGCATCTCTAAATGCAAACGCTTCCGATATTGTGGTTGGCGGCGATAGTGCAGGTGGTAATATATCCGCTGTTGTTTCCATGATCGCCCGGGATCAAAACGGTCCAAACATTTCCGCACAAGTGTTAATCTATCCTGTTACAGATTTGGCTTATGATAGCCGCTCTTATAAAGAATTTGCCGAGGGCTATGGGCTTGACCGTGACCTGATGATCTGGTTTGGCGACTATTATATCCAAAACCAATTCGATACAAAAAATATCTATGCAGCGCCACTTCTAGCCAATAACCTCAAGAACCTCCCTCCAGCTTTTGTCGTAACCGCCGAATGTGACGTCCTCCGCGATGAAGGGATCGCGTATGCAAACCGCTTAAAGGATGCGGGAGTACAAGTACAAGCTTTTACAGAGCCAGGAGTCATTCACGGATACTTTACCAATATGGCCGTGTTCCCGGAACAGATTAAAAGTAACATTTCAAAAATCGCCCAATTTATAAACACATCCACTAAAGTGACCCAAGCCAACCGTTAAGATAGAAAGGTTTACGATATGGATTGAATTTGATAGGGGGAATCGAAATGCCATCTACTAAAAAGGAAAATCAAGTAACCACTCTCGATGCGGTAGTCATCGGAGCCGGTTTTTCAGGATTGTATATGCTTTACCGCTTGCGTGAGGCGGGGCTGTCTACCCGTGTCTATGAGGCAGCAGGCGGTGTGGGAGGCGTATGGTATTGGAATCGCTATCCAGGAGCTCGCTGTGACTCTGAAAGCATTTATTATAACTATACCTTCTCTGAAGAATTGTACAAAGAATGGTCGTGGACTTCACGATACCCTGAACAGCCTGAAATCCTTAAGTATTTGAACTTCGTAGCCGATAAATTCGACCTTCGCCGGGACATTCAATTTAATACCCGGATCCAATCGGCCCGCTACGATGAATCATCCAATCGATGGAACATCCGAACAGAAGATGGCGAGAGCATTTCCGCTACCTATTTCATCACCGGGGTTGGCTGTATTTCCACTGCCAATATCCCAAATATGAAAGGCTTAAACAACTTTAAAGGCGATTGGTACCATACCGGACACTGGCCGCATGAAAAAGTGGATTTCACTGGAAAGCGAGTTGGAATTATCGGTACGGGCTCAAGTGGTGTTCAGGCGATTCCAGTCATCGCGAAAGAGGCAGCCCACCTTACCGTTTTCCAACGAACACCTCAGTATACGGTTCCAGCTAGGAACCATCCGTACACGAAGGAATATATCCATCAAGCAAAAGAAAACTTTCATGAAATAAAGAAAACAATACGTGCCTCCTTAGCCGGCCTGCCTACCCCGCCAAGCGATCGTTCCGCACTAGAAGATTCACCAGAAGTCCGGCAGCAGGTATTTGAAGAAGCTTGGAAGGAAGGCGGTCCTGCCATCTTGTTCTCTTATGCTGACCTCCTTGCAAGTGAGGAAGCAAACGAAACCATTTCATCGTTTATCCGCTCGAAGATACACGAAATCGTTCAAGACACGAAAACGGCTGAAAAGCTTACACCATTTTATTATTATGGCACCAAACGGGCGATTATTGATACAGACTATTATGAAACCTATAACCGTCCAAATGTCGATTTGGTCGATGTGAAAAAAGCTCCGATTCAAGAAATTACGGCTAACGGAATTCGAACAGCCGATGCGGAGTATGAATTGGATGTGATTGTTTTTGCCACCGGTTATGACGGGATGACAGGCTCCCTCTTTAAAATGGATATCCGCGGCAGAGATGACGTTTCCCTTAAAGACAAATGGGAAAATGGTTCAGCGACGAGTACCTATTTAGGCATTTCAACCGCTGGATTCCCGAATATGTTCATGATTACAGGTCCAGAAAGTCCATCTGTACTGGGCAACATGCCGGTAGCGATTGAACAGCACGTGGAATGGGTCATGGATTGTATCGAGTATCTTCGCAAGCATGATATGGTTTCCATCGAGGCCAAAGAGGATGCTGAAAGAGCCTGGAGCAAGCATTGCCGCGAATTAGCCGACACCACCCTCTATACCAAAACAGAGTCCTGGTACACCGGCGCCAACATCGAAGGAAAAGCACGCGGATTCCAAATCTACGTCGGCGGCTATGGCCCCTACCGCGACCGATGCACAGAAATCGCAGCCAAAGGCTACGAAGGATTCACACTCACCACCATCGTAAACACAGTAGTTTAACGGGGAAGCATGGGGACGGTTCTCTGCTTCAGAATCACGGGGACGGTTCTCATGATTCGGAAGCACGAGAACCGTCCCTTTGATTCCATTTTAATTGAAAAAGCTTGGACAATTGCATGGCAAGGTATTGCGGAGTATAGGGCATATCCTTTCGTAACCAAGCGGTGATGGTACCGATTAGTGCTGAGGAACTATACCAAATGGAAATATCGCTTTGGATACCTTGCATAACGAGAAAGGGGTTATTCTCCGTTCTCTCAGTGATGGTTCTCGAAAGAATCGTTAACAAACGCTCTGTAAAGATAGGCGTTCGTCTGGAACCAAGAACGACCTTATAGAATTTAGCATTCTCGGCTATATACTCAAGCAAGGCGATAAGATTCAACCATCTAATTTCTTCAGCGGAATCTTGACTCGTTATCTCCCTTTTAATAATCCCCTCAATATCCTCGGCCATTTCCTGCGCCATTTTTTCGAGCATGTCTTGTATATCATGATAGTGCAAATAAAACGTCACACGGTTAATGGTTGCCCGTTCCGCAATCCGATTCACCGTTATTTTATTTAAGTCCATCTCCTGCAGCAGATCGATTAATGCATCCTTGATTAATTGGCGCGTCCGAAGGATCCGAGGATCTACTCGTGACTTTGAATTCTCCATCCCAACTACACCTTTCCATCAGTAATTTACAATTATCTAGTTTCTGTCTATCATCTTCAACTTTTACGACAAAATGTAAAAAAGTGATAACTAATTTACACTTTATAAAAAATTGACGATTGCCAGAACCTGATTTCTACTGTAATTTATACAGTGTTAATTATTAAACACTTTGTAAAAAAAGTCTACATTCGAATGAGAAGGGATTGGAGAGAATTGAGTAATATTCCTAAGTCTGACACAATTTCAATAAAGAAAGGGCCTATTATGTTCATCATGATTTTAGGCGCTTTCCTTGCAACCTTAAACCAAACACTCATGAGCGTCGCGACTCCTGAACTAATGGTTGAATTTAAAATTACAGCTGCAACCGCACAGTGGTTAACAACAGGTTACATGCTTGTAAATGGAGTTTTGATTCCCATAACCGCTTACTTAATGCAGCGGTTTACGACTCGTGAGCTTTTTCAAGCATCCATGTTTATTTTTCTAGGCGGAACTATCGTTTCAGCCGTTGCAACCGGATTTCCTTTATTGTTAACGGGACGCATGATTCAGGCCGCTGGTGCAGGAATCATTATGCCACTCTTAACAAATGTCATTTTGACCATCTTCCCTCCTGAAAAAAGAGGAGCTGCCATGGGGATGGTCGGGCTAGCGATCATTTTCGCCCCTGCGATTGGACCTACTATTGCGGGTTACATTATTGAAAACTACAAATGGGAAACGATGTTTTACGGAATGATACCATTTACTATCATTGTCATTGTTCTTGGCTTTATTTATCTCCGCAATGTATCCGATCGTATCAAGACAAAGCTTGATTTCCTAAGTGTGATCCTTTCTACCATTGGTTTCGGATCCTTGCTTTATGGCTTCAGCCGAGCTGGTAGCCTTGGGTGGTCAGACAAGGAAGTACTAAGTACGATTGCGGTAGGAATCTTGGCCCTTGCACTCTTTGCATGGAAGGCGCTCAAATCGCAAAAGCCATTGCTTGACTTGCGTGCATTCAAGTACAATATGTTCTCCTTAACGACCATCATCAATATTGCGGTAACCATGGTGATGTATGCCGATATGATGCTGCTACCGCTTTATCTTCAAAATGTCCGTGGTTACACAGCGATTGAGTCCGGCCTTCTTCTTCTACCGGGCGCGCTAATAATGGGCTTTCTTATGCCAGTGACCGGTAAGCTGTTTGACCGATTTGGCGCCAAATGGTTAACTATTATTGGAATGATCATTACCATCGTGACAACATTGGGCTTTACAGATTTGACGGACTCTACTAGTTTTCTCTATTTAGTTCTTATGTCAACGGGGCGCCGAATTGGAATGGCTTTGATGATGATGCCTTTACAGACTGCTGGTTTGAATCAACTGCCACAGAGTTTAAATGCGCATGGAACTGCAATAAGCAATACCATCCGTCAAGTAGCCGGTGCGGTCGGTACTTCACTACTCGTTACTGTAATGTCGGACCGAACAAAAACGCATCTGCAGGATATGATTCCAACTGCAGCCGCAAAAGGCTTGAATCAAGCGCAGCTAATTAAAGAAGCCACCATCCAGGGCATTAATGACGCCTATCTCGTCATTGTCGGGATCGGCATCATCGGATTACTACTTTCCCTCTTTATCAAAAAAGTAAAACAAGCAACCGAAACAGAACCTACCACTATCAAAGTAAAAAACAAACTGGAAACAAACTAACAGCAAATCAGGGGGACGGTTCTTTTGATTCCGAATCATGAGAACCGTCCCCCTGATTCCGTTCTTTGGAAGCGCGAGAACCGTCCCCTTGATTCTTTCAGAGCGACATATTAAGAGTAAAATAGTAGCAAAAATAAAATAAGAGAATAAGGATCATTTCGGGGGTATACTAAGAAAAAAAGAGAGAGACTGGTGAGCCCTGATTGATCGATTGGTTTTATCTACATGTAATTAACACAAACTGGTTCCTACTATTTGGTGTGTCTTTACCATCCATATTCGGACTATATATTATTTATAAACTAATCAAGCTCTCCCTAGATCAAAGTGACAACAACCAAAATAACGAGGACACTCAAAGTAACCAGAAAGAAAATCAGGGGGAAAATCAGGGGGACGGTTCTCCTGCTTCTCAGGAATCATAGGGACGGTTCTCTTGATTCGGAAGCACGAGAACCGTCCCTATGATTCCCCCTTGATTCCCCCCAACCAAAAAAGGACCACACATCCTAAATGTGTAATCCTTTATTCTTTAATTTGGCTCTTATTGATTTAGCGTCCCTGTTACTTCTTGGTTAGCTTGCAGCCTTTGTTTTTTGACTTTCCGGAAATGGAATAATTCATAGAATGTCGGAATCACAATCAGCGTCAGAAGTGTCGACACGATAAGTCCGAAAATAACCACAACCGCAAGTCCCTTAGAAACAAGATTCATACTCATGCCCGATTCATGGGCAAACAGAAGCGGCAGCATGGCGAACACCGTCGCCAATGCAGTCATAAGGATCGGGCGGAGCCGGACGACTCCCGCTTCCATAATCGCCTCGCGTATACTCATCCTTTCCTCATTATGACGAATTCGGTCAACCAGAACAATCGCATTCGTTACCACAATTCCAACAAGCATTAACATCCCGATACCCGAAGAAATATTAATACTAGAATGAGTAATTACCAGTCCTAATAAAGATCCAATCGCCGCAAGCGGCAATGAAATCAAAATCGCAATGCTCGCACGGAACGACTTTAACGTAACGAGCAAAATCATAAACACAATCCCAATCGAGAACATCGCCAATCGAGCCAGATCCCCCAATTGATCCGATGACTGCATCGAAGAACCAGTGAGCTCAGCACTTGTACCTTTAGCGAAATTTTTATTCCAAGATACAAGTTGTTTCTGAATCTCGCCCGCTACGTTCACCATTTTATCAGGATCGACCTGCGCGGTTACCTGCAGATAATGATGCCCGTCTTTTGTAAAAATGGTCCCTTGCTTCTGGCTTTCTTCCACCTTAGCAATGCTCGATAGAGCAACAGGTCCATTTGGAGTCATGAGCTGAAGATTTTTTACATCGTCCACTGTTTGAACCTCTTTTAAAGCTCCCAATTGGACAGTAGTGGTCCTTCCCTCAATCTTCATGCTCCCAATCACAGCAGGCTGAATCATCGCATGAACAGACTGGGCGATTTCCTGTGCATTTGCTACCTTCGAATCCACCTCAATCGAAACAGTTGGTTTGGTATTTTGATCATTACTTTCTACTTTTTCAACACCATCAATGCCGCTCATTTCTTTCTTCACTTGATCAGCGGCATTTTTAATATCTTCATCATTCTTACCCAATACATCAACAGAAACAGTCGTTTTATTGGTTCCCAACAATCCAGCTGTGTCCGCAGTCAGCTCCGCACCTGAAAACTGGTCCTTTTCCTTGCGGATATCTTTCACAAATGCAGCAGAATCCTCTCCTTTTTTAAGAAAAACGACCATTCGAACTGAGTTGGCATCTTGCAAATTGCCATACTGCGCCGCATCCTCATTCACTCCTGCTATGGCAATATGGGTTTCCACCCTTTTATCCTCTGAAAGAAGGGATTCCATCTTCGAAACACCATCTTTTATTTCGTTATATGGCGTTCCATTATGATAGCTAAGGCCGATCGATATGTAGGCGGAATCCTTCTGATCAATCGAACCTTTAGGCATGCTCGCAAATAACCCGACTGACCCAACGACAACGAGAATCGCTACGATGATCGGAAGCCATTTATGATTCAGCGACCATCTCAACACAGATGGGTAGAACGAATTCGGCTTGTGTTCTTTCATCTTAACCTTTTTCATCATCCGCCCGCTAAGGACTGGTACCACTGTTAACGATACAAAAAGTGACGAGAGTAAGGAACAAGCGATCGTAATGGCGAACGGGGCAACAAGATCTCTTAAACCTCCCGAAACCAGCAGAAATGGAAGGAATACGGCCACGGTTGTAAGGGTCGATGACGTGATGGCTGATCCTACTTCCTTTACCGCATCAATCAGAAAGGCAGGCGTTAATTCATGATTTTTTTTCCTTCGATAAATATTTTCAACGACAACGATACTATCATCCACGAGCCTTCCGACTGATACCGCAATTCCTCCGAGCGTGAGGATGTTTAAGGTAACATCAAAGAAAGATAGTAAAATCATCGTCACGCAAAGAGACAGTGGAATACTTACAATCGTGATCAAAGTCATTCGGAAACTGCGCAGGAATAACCAGATAATCAGTGCCGCAAATAAAGCACCTGTCAATACTTCTCTTGTCATCGAATTGATGGAATCAAGAACTGTATCCGCTAAATTCAGCAAGATAGTGGCATGCAGTGTTCCCTTATAGTCTTGATTGATTTTCTTCACCGCATCTTCCACCTGTTTTCCAAGGGTGACCGCATTAGAGGTGGAATCCTTCTGTATCACGACATCGATAAAATTCTCCCCGTTCAAATGGGTGATGCTCTGGGTATCTTTTTGCAGGCTAATATCAGCAACATCCTGCAGTTTGGTATTACCGTTTAATTGAATGTTTTTAAGGTCATCAAGTGATTCCAATTTTCCTGTAACAATAATGCTTGTCGCCTCATTGTTTAGCGATTGTTCGCCCACTGCAACAGAAGCATTTTTTCCTTGAAGAAGCGTATAGAGTTTTTCAAGCGGAAATTTTGCGGCCGCTAATTTAGCAGGATCCACTTTAATCATCACCTGTTGATTTTCTCCGCCATTTGTAATAACATTGCCAACACCTTTTAGGTCTTTGAACATCGGCATAATCTCGTTTTCAACAATGTTTAACTGCTTATTTCCAATTTCTTCATCAAAGGTCAGACCTAATTCTACAATTGGAATTTCCGAAGTGTTGAGGTTGACGACAAATGGCTTCATGACTCCATTCGGGAGCGTGACCATTGAAATTTTTTCCTCAATTTGCTGCTTGGCTGCTTTTATATCAATACTAGATTCAAATGTGACTGTCATCTGGGTAAAATTGTTTCCAGTTTGTGCTACGACATTTTGTTTTCCTCTGACGCCGTTTAATGCTTTTTCAATTGGCTGTGTCACTTGTTCATCCATGCTTTCCGCATCGATACCATTTCCAACTACTGATATGGTCACGTACGGCTGGTCGGCAGATGGCATCAGTTCCATTGGTATGGTGGTATAATTAAAAATACCAAAAACCATAGAAGCGATGACAGCGAAAGCCAATGCCGCTCTGTTCCGCAGCGCCCATTTGGTAAACCAAGTCATATAGACCCCCCCTATCAATATATGAACCAGGTAAATTGTACCCTCTTTTCCATAATATGTATATGATATTTATCTCATTTTTACAAAAAAATTACTTTTTTATAAAACTTGCGGGAGTGGGATAAAACCTTACATCTGATTGCACTTACACTATATCTGTCATTTCACCATATTTCGAGATTAAACAAACGTTTAATTAAAATCGTAAAATCCTCCGCCAACACTTCATTTCTCTCTATCATCCTTTGAACGAACTGTCGAAAAAGAAGTCTATTTTAAAAAAAGGAACTCAGGTTAGTGACTGAAATAGTTAAATGCTAATACCTTGTCTAGTTACCTATGGCGCCAATTTCTCCGTGGGTCAAACATGTTTGCCTTTTTAAAAAATAGGGTAATAAAAAACAGAGGAATCACGGGGACGGTTCTCATGATTCGGAAGCACAAGAACCGTCCCCATGATTCATGTAATACGACAAAATAACTAATCTCTTTTACCATAAAACAACATACTTCTTGTCCACTTCCTGTTATGCTAAAAACAAAGAAGTAGAAGGAGGAATTCAATGCAAACATGTATAGTCATTCCAACCCCGCTTAGGTTTAAGACATTCATGGAAATTGCCTTAGAAGTTACTTTTTCTATCCTCGATCCGGTAACACATAACAATGTAAAAAGATTACTAAACAGAGTTCCTAACAATCTATCAACAGAAACCTTAACAACCTCAATGGAAGAGAAAAATCAAATAAGAGAATGTTTGAATGCATTTAAACAATCAAGAACCTATTATTGGGTAAGAGAAGACTTCCTACAAGAATTAAAAGATTTAGAAGGACAATGCTAGTGACGACAAACCCTGTCGTCTTTTTTTTTGTCGTTTTTGGGGATCAAACAATCCAAAGGAGCGAGTGGAGTATGTATTCTTATATTGGGTGTGGCTGTAATGGGCGTTTAAGTTTTTCTGCTTAACATTGTTATTGTTATAACGCTGTTAATAACCAAATCCCATCCCCTCCTCCAAATTCCCTAAATAGATTACAATAAAAGTAATTATTACATTACCTTCTTGACATTGTTCTAGCAATATATCATCCTAGTAAAAAAAGGAAATCCTACCATTTTCCCATCAAGGCAAAATCATATCCTTTATACATAAGCTAAGGAGGAAATCATGAAAACTTTAATTCGTGGCGAAAAGGTCAAATTAATGGATACTACCCCTTCTCTTCAATTACAGGTTGAGATTGAAGTGAAATCAAACTTCGAAATAGATATAACTTGCTTCGGTTTAAGCGCTAACAAAACAATAATAGATGACCGTTACATGATCTTCTATAATCAACTGCAATCTCCATTGCATGAAATTCAACTACAAGACCATAGCAGTGGGAAAGGTACATTTCAGATAGATTTATCAATGCTTCCTACATCTGTACAATGTCTTGTATTTACTGCGACCATCGATGGGAATGGAACAATGGGAACTATTTCATCTGGAAGGCTAAATATCAAAGCAAGCGGTCAAACCATCTTGACATATTCTTTTAATGGAAGCGATTTTAATAATGAAAAAGCAATCATCCTGACTGAAGTATATTTCAAAGACCTTTGGAGAGTATCATCAGTTGGCCGGGGTTTTGATGGTGGCCTCGCAGCACTATTAAAGCATTTTGGTGGCGAAGTTACAGAGGAACAGACTCAAACCTCCCCTCTCCCACCTATAACCAATCCCGCTATTGTACCATCGCCTCCTACTAACAATAAAAAGATACTTCTTGAAAAGAAATTGGAGAAACACGCACCCAAACTATTGGACCTATCTAAAAAAGCTAAAATCTCTTTAGAAAAAGTAGGCTTGCAAAACCATACGGCAAAAGTGGCTCTTTGTTTGGATATATCTGGATCAATGTCAAGTCTTTACCGTTCTGGAAAAATTCAAGAATTCGCCGAAAGGATATTAGCACTAGGAACCAGGTTTGATGATGATGGGTCCATAGATATTTTCTTGTTTGGAGCTAAAGCACACGATGCAGGAGAGTTAACAATTGATAACTTTAATGGATTTGTAAATAAACTAATAAAGCGCTATCCATTAGAAGGAAGCACTTATTATGGCAAGGCCATGAAAATGATTCGCCAGCATTATTTTGGCACAGCTTCCAAACGAAACAAGCCTTTTTCAAATGATGTGCCGGTTTATGTTATGTTTGTGACGGATGGAGCCACCTTTGATGAACAAGAAACCATCAATCATATCCAAGGCTCATCCTACGAGCCTTTATTCTGGCAATTCATGGCGATTGGAAAATCAAGTAAAGGAACGAAAAAGCGAGGATTCCTTCAACTATTTCAATCGGATTTCACATTCTTAGAAAAACTTGATGATCTATCAGGTCGATACTTAGATAATGCTAATTTCTTCAGTGTGGAAGACCCGAAATCCATTCCTGACAATGAGCTATACGATTTATTGATGCAAGAATACCCTGAATGGGTAAAGTCTGCATCAACAAAAGGATTAATAAACAAAGCCACAAGTAATATCAGATAATAATCGCAGTTTTCTTACAAATTAAAATAAACAAGGAGGTCAGTTAGTTGGCACCAATTGTAAGAGGTCAAAAAACAGCTATTACAAAACAAAACCCAGCTTTACGACAAATACAAGTAGGACTTAACTGGAATGCTCCTAATTCTATGGAAGTTGACGCTTCAGCATTTCTTGTAGGTACCGATGGAAACATCACAAAAGAAGCAGATTTTGTGTTTTATGGTCAGCCATCATCTAGTTGCCAAAGTGTTAAGTTAAATCAAATGGCTTCAGTTTTAGAAAAACAAAGTTTTTTCATTGACCTTACAAGGATTCCGCAATCAGTACAAAAGGTTGTTTTCTCCGTCACCATTCACAATGGTGAACAAAAGAAACAATCTTTTAAAGATGTTTCACAAATCGAATTAATAATGACCGATGAAAAAACACGAACAGAGATCGTTCATTTCCCTATAACCCATGGATTTTCAAATGAAACAGCTATTATTGTCGGCGATATCTATAGACATGCTGGTCAATGGAAGTTTAATCCGGTAGGAGCCGGTTATTTTGGTGGTTTAGCTGCGTTATGTAAGGATTTTGGAATTGAGGTGGCGACTGAAGCAAAACCGGTCCAACAAAAACAGGCAGTACCACCAACTCCAAAAACAACGCAAGCTGCACCACCACCTGTTACACAGCAAAGTAAGCCAAAAAAGATAGAATTGAAAAAGAAGCAATCTGTTAATATTCAAAAGTCAAAAATGGTTACAGCAACTTTGGAATGGAGTTCCAGTAAAGACTTGGATCTTTACTGTTTTTATGTAACAAAAGATAATGAATTTGGAAAAATCTATTACAGAAATTTAGGTTCTGCTACACTTGCACCATATATTGTTTTAGATGGGGATTCCTTAGAAGCTGGTAAAGAAACCATACGTATTTACCGTCCAGAAGCACTAAAATACGTTCTATTTGCTGCTTATAGTGCCCTTAGTAATGGAACCGGCAGTTTCTATAGGATGCGGGCCAAGGCAGTTGTAGATAATCACATGGGCAGTGTTGTCACAGCACCTCTTTTAGAGAGAAATGATTATGCTTACTGGGTTTGTATAGCACAAATTGACTTTACCAATCCTACTGACATGAAAATTTCACATGTAGAAACATACTCGGCAGATCATTCAGAGAACTCTCCATTGTTATACGCCGACGGGAGCTTCCAAATGGATGTTGGCCCGATTGAATTTAAAGATGAAGAAGACTATATTGACTATTTTGGCGAGTAAGGGGAACTACCACGATGGGGATGAAGATTAAATCACAAGAATTATTTAATAATGAAGAGATCCTTCTCGAACGGAAGGCAAATCTGATGATTAATATAAAAGATTTTGGTCTAAAAAAAATGGACTTCCATCTTTTTCAGAAAAAGGAAGCAATTGGCGGTAAGTTATATGTTACCAATTATCGTCTAATTTTCAAGCCCCACCTTGTAAACCGGGTAAAAGGAACGTTTAGTCTTATGTTGCCTAGTATTCTATCGACAAGGGATACATCTGTTCTACTTTCGAAAAAGATGACAGTGGATACGAATAGCCACTCTTATGAATTCGTCGTCTGGAAGAGAGAAGAATTAATATATACCATTGAAACATTGAAAAGAAAACTTTCCCACGAGGACCTAAGATACCTAAATGAACTTACTCATGGTCAACAATTATCCAAGTTTACTGAAATGGACCAAATCTTAAAAATATTTTTCAAACTTGCAAAATAAGTCAAAAATACTAATAGGCTTGAGCCAGATAAGCTGATAAATACATTCCCCTTATGCTGCATGAAAACAGGAAAATAGGAATTGTAAAGTAAAATAGAGTAGGCGCATGAAGTATTCATGCGCCTCTCACAGATCCGTACATGCGGGTCATCGCATACGGCTCCTCCATGCTTATCCCCGTTGG
>NZ_JAFBEX010000044.1 GCF_016908975.1 Neobacillus cucumis | reverse complement strand
AACAAAACCTTCCAATAAGAGAATTTAGGAAGGTTATTTGGCATGAACATTTTTAGTATATCATGAGGTTATTAAATTTTTTATTGAAAAATGTTTACAAACTATTAGCTGGTTTAGCTTAAGTATTTTATTTCACAATCTTTGCTTTAATAATAAAATTGGTTGCCACAACAACCATTAACTATTCAGATAACGTCCATAATAATAAATAATTATCGATGAGTCTGCTCTCCGATAATATTACCAATACGGCTTAATCCTTTTTCTGCTGTTAGAATCATTTCATCAAATAACTCCTGAACAGTAGGAATATTGTTAATAAGTCCGATTACTTGTCCAGCCCATCCAAAACCCTCATCTTCATTTCCATCATAGATATATCTGCAATTAGCATTTCCGCTAATTATTTCTTGCAGATCTTCATAGGTGGCTCCTTCTTTTTCACGTTCGATAATATCCAGAGTAAATTCACTTTTCAAGACTCGTCCTGGTGAACCAATTGTTCTCTTAATAACTACTGTATCCGACTCTTTCGCATTAACAATTGCCTGCTTATATTTCTCGTTTGCGTGAATGCACTCTTTAGTAGCAATAAAGCGAGTACCCATTTCAATTCCTTCTGCCCCAAGTGCAAAAGCTGCCAAAAAACCTCGTCCGTCGCCAATCCCACCGCTCGCTAACACTGGAATCGATACGGAATCGACTACACGAGGAATAAGTACCATTGTACCAATATCGTCTCGTCCTAAATGTCCACCGCCTTCCTGTCCAACTGCCATTACAGCGTCAGCACCGAGTTGTTCTGCTTTCTGTGCCTGTCTAACGCCTGCAACAAGGACAAGCGTCCGAATATTTTCTCCTTTTATACGTTCAAAAATAGGTTGAGGGTTAGCTCCTGTAATAGAAATTGCAGGTACCTTTTCTTCAATAGCAACTTCAAGCAATTCCTTATATTGTCCATCGTGCCTTGCAATAGCAAAGTTTACGGCGAATGGATTATTGGTAAGTGTGCGTACTTTACGAATTTCCTCCCGAAGTTTTTCAGGTGAACGCAACGTTGCCGCAGTAATTTGTCCAAGTCCTCCAGCATTCGAGACCGCAGCCGCCAGTTCAGCATAAGCAAGGTAGGCAAGTCCTCCTTGTACAATTGGATATTTAATTCTAAAAATCTCGGTTACTCGTGTTTTCATAGTTTATCCCACTCCATTTCAGATGTTCTATGTATGAGGTTAAATATTCCACACAAAAGATTATTAATCCTGCAAAGTAAGCTTTTGTAGTGCTAATCTGCCCGTTAGCGGAACAAGAAAAGCGACTGCTCTTATTGAACAATCGCACTCCTTTACTTTAAGTAGATCACAAACACATAATTTATTTAATAAGAAAATGGTATTACCCATTTACGAAGTAATACCCATCTAATGTAGCTTTTTATTTATTAATTCCACTAAAACCTTCACAAAACATGCTAACAAAATGTAAATCGGAAAAGAGTAAATATATTTCCATTCGTAAAAGACTTAAATTCCTATCCAGTGAATTAAAGGTTCAAATATGAATGATATAACAGCAGAAGAGATGGAAATTGCTATGAAATAGCCTTTGAATCTTTGCCCGTATCTTTGATAAATAAGCATAAAAATTACTGGTAAATAACATAAATCGAAAGGTATTAGGGGGGGATAAAAGCCCAATATAAATGAATGGGATACGCCCATGCACCATGATTCGTTCCAATCACATCAAGAATAACTGACAGTATGCCAAAAATTAACCCGAAGTTTAAAAGCAAATGTACTCGCTTTTTATCGACAAGTTTTATCCATAATATCCAAATTAAAATTGTCGTTATTAATAACATCCACCATTGCCAAGATAAAAAGGCATTTTCTAGCCAAAATTTGTGATATGACTCTAAAAATTTTATTCTTTTATCCTGTACTTCTTTAAATAATATTTCTGTATTATTCATTATTATGAAGTCCTATTCCAATTGTTGTTTACTGTTATATTCCCCCGATTTCGTTAAAGTATTTCTATTCCTTGTTGCACTAAACTGACCTTTAGTGCAATAAAAAAAGCTGTCAAAATGACCGCTTGGTCTGCAACTCTTGCACCCGTTAGTAGAGTAAGGATTTTTTCTATATCTAATCACAAAAGCTAACATCGATTTCAGAACATTGTTCTATTTCATCATCATAAAAGATATATCCAAATCCTGAAATAAACTTTTTACTTTTTACCTTTGCAATAACTGTCAATATATCACCAGTGTTAATCTTTTTGTTTGAGATTATTGCTTCAAAATTCTCACTTATATCATCAACAATGTAATCAAAACGATAAGTACCATTTACTTTTACATTTTTGGGGTTTTGATATAGTTCTACAATCATATTTCACACCACCTAATAAATATCTTTACATTTTGGTTATTAAACTATTCTGCTTACGTTAGTTAAATAAGGATAAAAAAAGAGCGACTTCTCAGCCACTCTTAATTAACCATTTTTTGATCTTTGTTTATTCTGTTTATAAATATAATCGATCCTGTTCATTGTCCTATATCCTAAAATACCAAGGATTATTGTATATATCGTTGTTAAAATTAAGCCAAGTATAGCAATCCAAAATAACGATGTTATCTTCCTTCTTTTGTTAAGCACAACAAATTACCTCCACGAATTAATCGTTATTATCTTGCACCTAATAAGAGAGATTATTACAAGAACAACAATTGATAAGAACGACCACTCAAGTCATTCATTCTAATTTTAATTAAACTCAAGCTACCCGTTACTTTAAGTGTATTATTTCACAAATGCAGAAAGAACCAGTAACTGCCCCTATTATTGGTGTTACGAAAATCTCTCATCTCGAAGATGCTATAGTTGATCTATCAATTAGGTTAACACCTGAAGAAATTGCTGTTCTAGAAGAGCCATATGTACCACACTCAATAGTTGGACATATATTATGTTTCTTAATGCAAAAGAATATAAAAGCATTTTAAGGAAAGTTGAAGATACAATAATTCGCCTTTCTCAAAGACTAATAATGTTAAGTAGACCTTTAAAAAAGCAAAAAATCACGACCTGAGTCCTGTAGTAATATGGACTCAGGTTATTTAATTTCTTTTGGAAACGTTGATAAATTATTATAGAATTCTATCTAACAACATCCCTAGCTGTTCTGCTATAACACGAGGCGGAAAAGGCATTTCTTTTGTGATCCACCATTCCACCGTTCCTACAAAAGATGTCACAACAAATTGAAGTATAACCTCTTCATTCAATTCTCGATTTATCACTTTTGTTGTGTCAATATCATTTTTAATTTCTTCGATGAGAAGTTCTTGGAAGCGACTACGAAAATAAGAGGCTTGACTACTTGCTAACATTGTTGAAAAAAATGAATAATTGCTCTCAAAGTATTCAAACCAGCCTACATTCGATTCTACAAAGTCTAATTCCATTTCAGTTGCTTCCTTGCACATTACTCTTAGTACATTAATATGTTCATCAATGAGTCTATCTAGTAAATCAAATTTATCCAAGTAATGAAGATAAATGGTTCCTCGGTTAACATTTGCCCTGTCGGCAAGATCCTGTATGGTAATATCATCAAAACTTTTTTCAGACATCAGTTCGATAACAGCCTTTTTGATAGCTTCTTGGCTTTTGGTTACTCTTCTATCCACTTTAGACATTTTGAAATCACCAATCTTTCCTGTAGATAATCAACAATTTCGATTCAGTTGTTGAATAATCAACAAATTTGCTTGCATTTAACGATTGAAAGCATCCTTTTTCTCCTTATAATTATTAACAAATGTTGATTAATCAATCAACATTAATTTATTTAAAGTTACATCATTTAATTAAGGTAGGAGGAGAATTTGGTGGCTAATCGAAATAATTTGCTTATATTTATATTGACCATAGGAGTTTTCGGTATTTTAAATACAGAAATGGGTATCGTTGGGGCATTACCTTTAATTGCTGATCACTTTCATGTCAGTATATCCAAAGCAGGGTTGCTAGTGAGTCTCTTTGCACTTGCTGTTGCAATATCTGGACCCACAATGCCATTATTGTTTTCGGGTATAAATCGCAAAAAGGCATTGTTACTTGTACTTGGTGTTTTCGTTCTGGGTAACATTGTCTCCATATCTGCATCAAACTTTACCATATTATTAATCGCTCGTGTGATTCCAGCCTTTTTTCATCCAGTTTATGTCTCAATAGCTTTGACAGCTGCAGCTGCTTCAGTTAGCAAGAAAGAAGCTCCTAAAGCTGTTTCTAAAGTAATGTTGGGAGTAACCGCAGGTATTGTCATTGGTTCACCAGTCACTACTTTTATTGCTAATACAACTTCGTTTGAAATGGCGATGTTATTCTTTACTATCGTTAATGTAATAGCATTCATTACTATATTGCTATTTGTACCATCTATGCCTGTTAAGGAAAGACTTTCTTATGGATCTCAATTAAGTGTATTAAAGAAATCCATTACTTGGCTTTCCATTGTTGCTGTCATTTTTATAAATGCAGCGGTATATGGCGTTAATAGTTACCTTTCTGAGTATCTTGAAACCATTACGAATATACCTGGGAAAAGGGTTAGTTTAATGTTACTCATATACGGTGGGGCAAGTATAATTGGTAACATCGTGTCAGGGAAGTTACTTACTAAAAATCCCATGAAATCTGTAGCATCTTATCCATTCGTATTAGGAGCCGTTTTCATTTTAGTATTCGTAATGGGGAAATTCGCTGGACCTATGTTTATCTTTGTATTGGTATGGGGAATAGTAGTTGCTTTAGCAAACAACATTAGTCAATATTGGATTACTTCTGCAGCTCCAGAAGCCCCTGAATTCTCAAATGGATTGTTTTTAGCGGCTGGTAACTTTGGTGTAACAACGGGTACATCTGTAAATGGATTAATTATATCGGGAATGGGTACACAGTACGTCGTATTAGGCGGATTTCTATTCGTGATATTAAGTTTAACATTTATTTTATTTAGAACCTACTTGTTTAATCCCGCAAAACAACTTGCAAGATAAGGAATCAATTTAACATTTTATAAAAGTTGTCTATCATAAGAGCAAAAAAATGGACTCAAAACCTTCCTAAAATAATCAACAATTTTTATTGATTTGTTGAGTAATCAACTAATTGCGATAATTTAACCATTGAAAGCATCCCGTATCTTTTTATAATTATAAAAAGATATTGTTTAATCACCAGAAACGGATCGAACAGATGTATTAACTGGTAAATGGAGGTAAGGATGACACGGATTTATTATCGTAAGAAGAATTAGAGATGCGAGTATGAATCGAAGCAATTTTACAATCAAATTGATACTCTCTAAGGAGGAATTACGTGGAACGCTTATGGACGAAATCGTATATTTTTATGATTATTGGGATGTTTTTCCTATTCACTGCATTTTATATGCTGTATCCAACGCTACCGTTGTTTATTAAAGAAAGAGGTGGAAACGAATCACAGGTAGGTCTGGCAATGGGAGCATTTATGCTTTCTTCCGTTATCTTTCGACCATTTGTCGGAGGGCTACTGGACCGCTTTGGTAGGCGACCGTTTATCGTTTGGGGAATGCTATTCTTCGCTGTTGCAATGTACATGTACAATTGGATTGGAGGAATCGTTGTATTAATGTTGCTCAGAATATTGCATGGGATAACCTGGGCAGCTTCCACAACCGCCATTAGCACAGCCGTAACAGATTTGATTCCATCTACCCGACGAGGAGAGGGTATGGGTTGGTCTGGGATGGCTATGACATTAGCTATGGCAATAGGTCCGATTTTCGGTCTATGGGTTACACAGAACCTGTCGTACCACTCTCTATTTCTATTTGCAGTGGTCCTCTCTGCCACGGCTCTGGTCTTAACGTTTGGTGCAAAAATCACTTTTACGCCTCAAACGGCTTCAAGGAAAATTGAACCTTTTGAAAAATCGCTCTTTCCCGTTATGGTATCCGTCTTCTTACTGTTTATCGCTTATGGTGGTATTACTAGTTTTGTGCCGCTATTTGCCGACTCAATCAAGGTTAATTCAGGTACATTTTTTCTGGTTTATGCAGCCACGCTTGTTTTAATTCGTCCCTTTGCTGGAAAACTTTCAGACAAATACGGTGAGACGTTTGTTATTATACCAGCAAAAGTGGTTACGATTTCGGCTTTAGTTGTCTTGAGTTTCTCGACCAATTTATTCGGAGTAATCATTTCCGCAATTATGTACGGTATTGGTTTCGGTTCCGCACAACCTTCTCTTCAAGCCGCAACCCTACGTCTTGTCAGCTCTCAACGTACAGGTGTAGCCAATGCTTCTTATTCTACTGGTGCCGACCTCGGAATCGGGCTAGGTGCTATTATATTAGGTTGGGTTTCTCAATACTCGAATTTCCATGTTTTGTTCACGGTCAGTGCTGTGTCAGTCACGCTTTCCCTCTTGATGTTCACTTTTTTTGTGAAACGTTCGTTGAAAAACAAAGACTTTAGCCCTCAGAACACTGGTTCTCTAGCTTCCAAATCAGGTTGACCTAGCCATTTTAATATCTGCTTTGGTAGTGCCCATGCTAAAAATAGTGCAAAAAAAGCCGATTTTCCTTCGTTAGTGGGATAATTGGCTTTTTCTACTATAACTTTGTGAAGGAATATACTTAAAGTAACCTGACCAGTTACTTCAATAAGAAAAAAGGCATTACCGTTGTTACAGTAATGCTACCCTATAGTTTAAGTATAATTCTTCACAAACTTTAGTTTTATACGTGTTCAACAAATATTATTCATCATTTTACTTTTGCTACACCAATTGCAAAATGACTCCAAAGTATATTCTCAATTAATTCAGCTTGTGATTCTTCACAATCTACAATTAAGATTACTTCCGAATGTTTGCCTTTTAGAACTCTTTTATTTTTCTTTACCACCAATTCCATGACAAGCCGAATAGCGAAGCCAAGAACTAATCCAACAAATGCACCTATTAGTCCCCAATAAATTGGACCCCAAGCTAATTTAAATCCTATACTTGCTCCAATAACTGAAAATGCTGTTGCCAGCCCGATACCAATATCGATAAGGCTTGTACCGTCTGATCGATGCAGGGTATCAAAAATTTTACGGTCTTCTTTTCTATTATCCAGAGGAACAGCAAATATGCTTTCTTTTTTAATCCCTTTCTTTTCTAACGTTGAAATTGCCATTTCTAAAAATTCAGTAGTTTCAAATGTTGAAAAAAGCTGCAAATGTATCACTTCACTTTTTGTCCTTTTAGTATTTTGAAACCCTCCGATTGATAATTCTCGGTTAAATGATTCCTTAACTCTTTTTCGAAGAGTTTGTTATTCTCAACCGTATTTATATAAGAATCATAAATAGCAAACCCATAGTGTGAAGGGATAAAAAGGAACCATTCAGGTTTTAAAACCGAGGTTGCTTCCTTTACTTTGCCTAAAAATAAAAGTACAACAGCTTCTTGAGCATAAGAATTATAATAAAATACAACTAACCATATGATGGTAAATACAGCAGTTAAAATCCTATGAATATAGAGCTGTCCTAGCCCAGGGATAAAAAATGACCACATAACAGAAAGGAACGGATTTCGCTTATCTAGGTAGTTAATCTCTAACGCTCCTATTGAAAATGAATTAAAACGGTGTTCCTCTCGATCGGCTAAAAGATACACCTTGTTCAAATCTACTGTTGTCCGATAACTGTCCCATATACCAAAAAGGTAAACAGGAATGTACATAAGAAGCCACCTTGTATCTAATACCTCTTTTGCCATGTCTATATTCCCTCGAAAGGAATATATCATTGAAGAATTAACATGGGCTTTAACATTAACGACCACTTCCCAAATAAATAATGCATATCCTCTAAGGTATTTAGATAAAAGCAAATGCCCGAATCCAGGAAACGCTGCGGACCACCAAGCAATAATATAAGGATTTCTCAAATGCAATTGTGTTGTTCCTAAAATACTAACATGGGCTTTATATCTTCTAGCGGTGTTGTCATTTGTATAGTTGTTCATTCTATCCACCTTCAGGAATTCTTTATAATAGATTTCCAAAAATAGGCTACATTTATGCTGAACCTTGTTAAACTATCCTGCCAGATAGTTAAAGTACATTTCTTCACAAACTTGGAGTCATAATAATAACTTATGGAGGGTTATTTCTGTTTTTTAAAGAAATAACAAATCATTTAAAATCTTGATTCGTTTTTTTCCTTTTAGATTTCCATTCCACGATATTTAATACAATTAGAAAAATTAAACCCAAGACAGATAGTGAATCAAGAATCATCCAAGATATATCAGAAAACATAATAATTCTGCTCATTAAGATTGGAACGAGAAAGAATGCTAAACCTAAAATCTTTAATACCATAAAAGTAACCTTTGTATTCAATTTGTTACTCCCTAAAATTGCGGATAACATTAATAATTCTATATATACTTATCTAATTCCTTGTTTCACTAACCTGCCCAGTTAGTATAATAAGAAAAAGGCTGTCGGAACAGCCTTCCCTTGTGCAATTTCAGCACCCGTTAGTGAATTAATTTATTACCTTCATTACTCCTACATATCTAATTCTTTTTTTCTCTAATTTACACATCTATTTATAATAGCCAAACAAGAATAGTAGAGTATGGTTCATGAATGGTTTTTATATATTACATTCGCTGACTAATTTCTTTTAATCAGCACTTATCCATTCAGTTTTATTCTGAGTACATATATTATTATTGCCACCAGCACATAGTTACCTCCGAAAAAGCGTCTGCATGAATTGTAGACGCTTTTTTATTATTGAAATTGTTAAAAAATTTGCGGAATTTTAACTAACACAATGATGCTTGTCCAATCGTTTCTTGTCCTAAGAAATATACATATATAGAGGAAACTATTCTTTCTTCAGTTAATCCCGATAGGTGGTGAAAAATATGTGGGGATCATATGGATACGGCGGTGGCTATGGCGGTGGCTATGGCGGTGGCTATGGCGGCGGTTCAACTTTTGTTTTAATCGTTGTATTGTTCATTCTGTTAATTATCGTATTGACTAGCGTCATTTAATCAATCAAACGGTATAATTTGGACGAGTAAAATCCTTTTTATGGAGGTGATATAATTGGGAGAATCTAGACACGAAGAACATAGAGAAAACAACGCTTTTGCGTTAATCGTAGTATTGTTCGTCTTACTGATCATTGTCGGGGCTTCTTTTATGAGCGGTATGGGCGGCTACTAAGTGGTAAAGGGCAAATTAGTTTAGGTTAATCTGTCCCTTTTCTCATAGACTTCTGAAATGAAAGGAGGTTAAATTAAATGACATTTTTTGGATTTGATAGAAGAGACCCGTTTTTTCGTGACGATTTTAGAAGAAGACTGTTTTTCCCCATTGAAATTGAAATCGAAATCGAGAGAAGAAGACGTATTGAAATTGAAATCGAATTTGAGAGAAGAAGACGGTTTGAAATCGAGAGAAGAAGACGCGGATTCTTTTAAGCAAATGGTTTAAACATTGTTTCAGGGAGCCTACGGGCTCTTTTTTATAATCTGATAAAACATAAAAAAATGAAAATTGTTTATTGGACGAAACTCCCGTTTTCCTACAAGATTTATTTTAATGAAATATAATCTTCTTCAAGTAAACTGCACCTACCCTACCGACTCGCAGTCATCGTTTGATTTTAACAAGCTGCCACCATTATTTAAATCTGTTCTTACAAAACCACTTAACTAAACAGAATTAAAAGCATTCAATAACGAAAGAAAAAGGACTGCCGAAACAGTCCTCTTGTTGTTGTACTAAAGCACCCGATAATTTAAGTGCCATTGTTCACAATCTCTTTTACACTTAATATAACTCCAAATATAGGGTTAACTCTTGAATATAAATTTTTTTAGCAACAATCCTAATGTAATACCAAAAATGATGGCACTGAAAATATGAGAATAATAATCATTGATGGGTCTAATATCGATATACTTACCTTCTATTAATGATGTGAATAATAGTTCACATACTAACCAGGCAAATAAACTGCCCATGGTCGTTTTTATAACTAAATGGCATGAACCAAACTTTTCAAATATAAAGTAAAGTAAGACTGCATAAACACTACTAACTAAAAAATCTACAATTAATCCTATGGTAAATACAGGTCTGTTAAATGTAATAATAAGACTTGCTAATTCATAAATACCAAACTTCCCAAAGCCAAAATGTGCAAATATCCTCGAAGCAATCTCTCCTGGTATTGTTGAAAGTACACCTAATATACCTATTCTTAACATCCTATCTTGGATCATATCATCATTCCTTAATCTTAATGTGGACAAATTTAGTATTTAAATTATATAAAAATTTATACTTAATAAAGGAATGTGCAGCTGATTGAGCCAAAATAAACACCTTCTTTTTAATAATGGTTAATATATTAAATTCTCTATTGTTTTTACCATCCCTTCTTCAACTATTCTGCCATTTAGTTCAATAAAAAAAGCATTACCCCTTTGTGAAGTAATGCACCCTTTAGTTTAAGTGAGAACATTCACAATGTATGATGTTAATGATGTTAACTTTTTTACAAATAAAAAATTAACAGCGAATGCAAAAACATCGCTGTTTTAGTCACAATTTTTTATTCAAGCCCTTCTGTTCCTAAGTGCTTCCCTATCTACATTTTGTGGTGGTTGTTCTAACCAACTATTTTCAATCATCAATTTAACTCCATCATTCCCATATTGAAGTATTTCAGCCACTAACCTTGTATAATGTCCAATTAAGTCTTTTCTCAGACTGGCACCAATTGCTGCTCCATATCCAGCGACACTAAGTTCATTTAAACCTAAAATATGAAACATCATTAACTTATCTAAAAATGGTGCGTCAATGGATTGGGAAATGGCTGAATCCCATGAACTTGGCAACGGCACTCCATCTTCTACTAATATTTCTCTAAACACTGTTTCATGCTTTGAAGCTATATCCATGCCTCTTTCCATAAATTTTCTAACTTCAAGTGATTTAGCAGTTTGGGAAAAACCAGTTACAAAGGTTCTACCAATTGAGTTAGTCTCTGTATTTTTAGAAATAT
Source organism: Neobacillus cucumis (assembly GCF_016908975.1). Taxonomy (GTDB): domain Bacteria; phylum Bacillota; class Bacilli; order Bacillales; family Cytobacillaceae; genus Neobacillus; species Neobacillus cucumis. Next base: position 12,709 of record NZ_JAFBEX010000044.1, on the reverse strand, counting down.
GGGCTAATTCAATGGCAGTTAAAGGACGATGCTTGCCTATTAATCCTGAGAGGAATGATTCACTCTGAAGGTATTCTGCTTTCTCCATTGGTGCTATTGTTGGTGAACGGATAAAAGCACCTTTTTTCAGTAATAAGTCGCAAGTATTATTGTAGAGTTTCATAAACATTTCAGAAGTTGTAGAAAAAAATTCTCTAATATCCTTTCGAGCCAATACTTCAAGTAAAGCTGCTGCAGCTGCTGTTCCAGCCGCCGCCATGTATTTAATATATCGCAAAGTAAAAAGGTCTGAATAGACCCGACCTACATTTAAGTTTACATCTTCTTGTGTAAATCCAATAGGTATTGCATGATTTTCTTTTTCAAAGATTTGTTTGACTTCGTTTACAACAAAATTACAATTTGTTAAAGCTAATTGAATAATGTCCGTAGCATCTGAATCTTCATTAACAGTGGCAAAATGCTGAACGATACAATAAGCCATTGAGTTCTGCATATAAGCACCCCACAAGGCTGCAACTTCTGAAGAAACAAGTTTTGCATTATGTTCCATTTTAATGCATCTCCTTTTATTTTTATTATGACCAAAAGGATTAATATAATTTAATAACATAAGCCCTTTTTAAACAAACCTGCTTCAATAGTTGAATAGCATCTTTAGTTTCAATTTCGAGAAACAGGTCAATAATTCCTCTAAAAAAGAAATTTTAGGGAGAGAAGTAAATTGTTATTATCAAAAGCATGGGAAACATATGAATTGGATAAACGAATAGAAGGATTTTCGCCACAAACATTAAAGGCTTATAAACTCCAAGCCACACTGCTTATTAGGTATTTTAAGGATGTTAAACTTGATACCATAACCACAGTTCAACTTAAAGAATACCTTGCAAAGTCAAGCGAATCCTTAAAACCTTCAAGTTTAGCTCACAGAATACGCTTTATGAAATCATTATTTCGTTGGTCACATGAGGAGGGGCATATTTCAAGAAATCCCGCCGCCAAAATAAAAGAACCTAAAGCAGGGAAACGAATCCCAAAGTTTCTAACAGATTTTGAAATTGAACATTTACGTGAAGCATGCACCAGCCCATTGGAAAAGGCTTTGTTTGAATTCATGTTTTCTACAGGGTGTCGCATAGGAGAAATTGTTTCCTTAGAGAAGACTAGAATTAATTGGTCTGACCGTTCTGCTATTGTAAGAGGGAAAGGCGATAAGGAGCGGGAAGTTTATTTTAACATTCGCTGCGAAATTTGGCTTAAACGATACCTTGAAGAACGCCAGGATGGCGATTCAGCCATTTTTGTTACAGAACGGTATCCACATCGTATGAGCATTGCTCAGATGAGATATATCATCAAACGAATTTCAAATCGGGCACGGATCAATAAATCGATTCATCCGCACCAGCTAAGGCACAGTTATGCCACTCGCATGTTGAATAATGGTGCACCTCTTGAAGTTATCCAGAGCTTAATGGGTCATGAGAAAAGTGAGACAACAAGGATATATGCACAGTTAATTGGGGGTTTAAGGCAAGAGCTTTATCGTAAGTATTTTTAAAAAGGGTTAACCTCTACAACAAAAAGCAACGCACAAGGCGTTGCTCTTCTTAAGCTCTTGCTACCCGTTAGTTGAACAATATGCGTGAGCGTACCTTTAGATTGTGGTCGAAACAGTGAGTAATTAGCAATGTTCTTTCTAGGCTACCGTTTGGTACAAATATATTCTCTTTTCATACGCTCAAATAAGATGATATACAAACTTTGCACGGTGATATATACGGGTAGCGAATAGTAAATTTTCCAGCCAGTATAATGAAACACACCTACTTTTACTGTTACCCACTCGAACAATACAGCAAGAAGCGAAGTTACCGTAAGTATCGCAACGGTACCGAATGGTTTAGGGCGAAACCAGTCATACACATACAGAAACAAGTACCCGAAGGGCAGGTACATCAAATACAACAGCAGGTCGAACCATTCCACTTGCTTTATGTCGTTAATATAAAACATCTCGAAAGGTGGTAACAACAAGATTGAATCGAACACTTTAGCAAATAGGAGAGGGACAAGAGAAGTCAGCAATACCATCGATGGAGGAAACCTCTTAGGTAGCATCCACATACAGCTGAGAACTGTAAGGCTGACAATGATGATAAACCATTCATTAGCATTGAATCTATCGGGTGGGAAAAGTATCATGGGATCCGAACATCCTTTCGGAGCAGATTACGATACATATGCACCAAAATAAACAGTACGGCTAAATATACATCCCAAGTTGCGAACGTTGAAGAAAAGGACCAATCCTGATATATGATCACCTTTCCCCAGACCGCCAATGCTTCCATCCCTAGTAGTACCGCTGAGCACCCCAGCCAAATCAGCAACTTCCATCTGAGACTGTCTCGCCAAAATCCAATGCTCACTGCTGTCAGTACGACCGACGGTACTGTAATGTAACCAAAAATTAGAAAACAGCAAAACGCCCCCAGTTTTGCTGAAGCGGAAAACAAACCGTAGTTGAAAAAAATACTACCCCAGCTGGTTAAGTACAAAAATATACTGACCGTGATTGTCAATACGATTTCAAAAAAGTGAAGGGTTCTCACGGCGAATCGGGCAATGAGTGCTAGAAACAATGATAAGCTTATAAAAGTGGCAAGAATCAATCGACGAGCCCTCCTTTGAGTAATACTAAGTAGACTTTATATTTCCCAATTAGATTTAAAATAACTCGTCTCCACTATTCCACTAAACTACCATTTAGCTTAAGTGAATTAATTCATAATTGCATCGAAATGTACAGCAACTATCTTTTTTTATATAATTCCATGGTTGTCCATTTCAATAAAAGTCGTATTGTCATATGATGTATTACTTCTTTAATAAAGGAGGTGTTACCTTATGCATCATTTTGCTTTAATCGTAGTGCTTTTCATCCTTTTAATTATTGTTGGTACACATTTTCATAGAGTATACTAACCTGATATAAGTAGAAACAACCACATCTAGCAACGATCACTAATAGAAGCGTCAAACCACGCTTCTATTTTCTTTTATTATCCTATTTCACATTATGGGTCAAATGCGAAAAAATAAGAGCTGCCACGCAACTCTATCTTCAACTATCGCCCCCGTTCGTAATATAAGGTTAGCCAGATTTTTCTGGTTGACCTTTTTTTATATAGTTTTATTATATCGGTAGTCGGGGGAGGACGTAGCACCCGTGGGACTTTGATCCCGTCAAGTAAACTGTCCACCCCCTACTTGTATAATCATGTTTCAGGCTGGTTGGGACTATGATCCCGTTTAACAAGCGAACCTATGACACTACAAGGAGCATTAGGGGTTACCGACTAATTTGTATTTCTAGGAGGAGGAGAAAATTAATGAATCCAGTGATTGGTCTGGATGTATCAAAAGGAGAAAGTCAGGTTCAAGCGTTTTTAGATAAAGGTAAACCATATCGTAAGAGTTTTAGTATTACTCACGATCTTAAAGGATTAAGAAGTTTATTAGAGTTTCTTCAAGATGTTGAAAAGGCTGCTGGTGGTCATCAACCTTCGGTTGTTTTAGAATCAACTGGTCATTATCATATTCCCGTTATTCAGTTTCTAGAGGAACAAAATTATATTTACATTATCGTCAATCCTCTTATCTCTCATAGAGCCAAGAGCTCAAGCCTTCGTATGGTAAAAACTGATGCAATTGATGCTTTTCACCTTTGTGAACTGTTTTATAAAGAGGAGTTAGAGCCTTACAAGAAGCGTGGTGTTCAACTATTAAACCTTCGTAATCTGACAAGACAACAAGAGAGTATTGCGGAAATATCAGCTAAAACAAAGATACAGCTTCATTCTTTAATTGATCAGGTTTTTCCTGAGTATCGAGGTGTATTTGGAAGTCTATATTCGAAAGTATCAATGCTTACTTTACTAGAGTTCCCTACTTCTAAGGCTGTATTAAATGTGAGTGAAAAAGAGTTAACGGATAAAATAGCTTCATTATGTATGAGTCGTTCGGAGTCATGGGCAAAGGAAAAGGCACAGAAGTTAAGAGAAGCAGCCCTTCGTGATCCTTTTCAAAACAATCTCTACGATAGTCATATCTTTAACCTTGAAATCTTGGTTAAGATTGTACTTCAATACCAAGAGCATCTATCCAATATTGCGGATGAAATAGATGCCCTCGCTAGCGAAATTGAAGAATATGAAATCCTTCAATCTATCCCTGGAGTCGGAGAAAAAATCGCTGCAACGATTATTTCTGAAATCGGAGAGATAGATCGGTTTAATGGTGCCCAGAAGTTAGTTGCATTCGCTGGAATAGATCCTAGCGTGTATTCTTCAGGAAAGTTTACTGCATCGGTAAACCGTATAACCAAACGTGGCTCGTGTAGGCTTCGCCACGCCTTGTATATGGCTGTTCAAAGTGGTATTCGGGATTCCCGTAAAAAGAAAACGACTGATGAGATCATTCCACGCAATAGAAGACTACGAGAGTTTTATGACAAGAAACGAGAAGAAGGAAAACCCTTTAGGGTAGCGATTATTGCATGTGTAAACAAACTCTTACATTGGATTTACGCCTTACTAAAAAGCAGAACTTCTTTCCAAGATATAGCATAGGACCTATATCTAACTAAATACAACAAAACCTTCCAATAAGAGAATATAGGAAGGTTATTTGGCATGAACATTTTTAGTATATCATGAGGTTATTAAATTTTTTATTGAAAAATGTTGACAAACTATTAGCTGGTTTACTTTAAGTATATTTCTTCACAATCTTTGTATTTAGAGAGAGATTGCCTCCCTTTAAAATTACATTAAAAATATCTAAGATATATATTCAACTTCAAAGTCAGGAGAAATTAAATCCATTTTTTCTAAATCCCAATCAAAAGTTAGAATCGCAGATTGTTTGGATTTATGTGAAAGAAGATGTTTACCGTTCTTAATTATCAGACTTTCAGCTTCCCAAAAGGTAACTGACTCATCTTCTCCAGTACGATTACAAACAAATAAGCATAGTCCAGTATCTATTGATCTTTGTTCCCACTCACCGTTTGGTCCATGTAACCCTGGACCCCATGCTGACGGGGCAACTAGAATCTCTGCTCCTTTAGCCAATAATGTGTCTGCAATATTTGTAGTGTAGGCATCTGCACATATTAAAACACCAATTTTGACATTCTCCATATCTATCGGTTCAATGAAATCACCTGATGTAGACCAATCATCAATCATACTTGTGATCTTCCTTTGTTTTCCTATTAATTTACCATCTCGGTTTATAACAAATACTGAATTATAAAGCTCTCCATTTTCTGACTTTTCAGGACAACCAAGTAATACATACATATTCAAAGACTTAACCAATGCTAGAAAATTGGTCATCCATTCATCGGGTTGCTTCTTGATCCACTTAGTTCCAATCTTTTGAGAAAATTGCAAGCCACTAACGGCTAATTCTGGGGTTATAATCCAGTCTACATTTTGATCCGCTGCTTGTTTGACTGCTTTTTCAATAAGAATTTGATTTTTTTTTATATCACCTGCGATTGGTAATAAGTGCAATAAAGCTACTCTTAATTTACGCAACATAAATCCCCTTTTCTAATTTAAGGTATGATTAAAATAATATCATTTAGTTCATTTATTTTAGTAATAATTTTTCATTTTTTAGATAAATTTCTGACAATCCAAATTTAACTAAACTGCCAGATAGCTTAAGTAAACTCCTTCACAATCACTTCGATAATTGACAAAAAAAGGCGATGCCTATTTAAGCATCGCAGTGGTGGGTGTTTAATTACTAGCTTGCCTAAACTTTCCTCTTACCCTGTGAACGAATCTCAAATGCCAAAACATGAATCCATAAAGGAATGGGTAGGAAATAGCTGAGTACCACCATTTCCAATGTGGATAATACAAATATCCCATCTTTAAATATGTCCATTCATAGAAGCTTGAAAAGAGTGACCATGCCAGAATATAGGTGATCTTCTTTTTCCAGCCGCCATTGAATGGGTACCAGCTTATCATGATAACAGCAGCAGGAGCATAGATAAATAAAGTCATCAAGGTTGTAGGTAGATCGATGTATTTCCTTACCCAAAACTCATATAAGCTGTACCTATCTGTCCATCTATCTGTAACTTCAGCGATGAATAGACATGTTGTAACCGTCGCATAATACTCCAACGGAGGAAGTGGTTTCGGAACCTTCCATGCTATCCACATGAAAATTACGGCTGAAACAATTAAATACCAGTACCACATGGAAAAACACCTGATTTCTTATGTAAAGGTTACTTCCATAGGATTGTCAGAAGTTTCTTTTTTTATTTGCGTAATAATAGAGGAAATGCTCCTGAATTCGAGGATGTTTCTGTGATGTCTTTTACTTCCTCTAACTTGTCCCGTTGACCAAAAAGAAAGGCCACCAAAAATGACAGCTTGATCTTGAACTATTGCACCCTTTAGTTTAAGTGTAATACTTCACAAGCATTCTTTTCTTTACACATAAACAAAGAGTTGTTTTTTGTCGAATGCAACTCTTTGTTGATCCTAATTTATGAAATTCAACTTTTAATAGTTCTGCCTTATCGTTCAACTGAATATCCATTAAGCAATTTACGACCACTTTTAAGTTCACTCTCGGAATTATTTTTAACAGTGTAAAAAGCAATAAAAGCTTTATCTTCCTTTTTCCCCCATCCCGAATTAACTATTGAACTTTTCACATCGTTTCCAACTAATTCAGTTAAAGATTTTTTTTCAGCTTCTTTCATTAGAAACCAAGATTGCTCGTTTATATACACATTACCTCTCCAGTGATTTAATTCTCGTCCAGCCGTAACCATCTCAATAACCCCGTTTGAGTGTTCAGAAATCTTTGTCACAAGATCGGAGAATTTTTGAATTCTTTTAGATTCTTCTATGTCTGCCTTCTTCTTTGCCTCTGCCTTTGCCAATGCTACTTTTGCTTGTTCCTCTTTATGTTTTGCTTCCTGAATTGCTTCCTGATTTACTTGCTCTCTTTTTTTAACACTTGTGATAACTTGAATTGCAATAATCACAACAATCAAAGATGCAATTCCAACAAAAAGAATTTTCTTCGTCTTACCACCCATTCCAACCCCACCTAATTCAAATAATATGATAATTTTAATATAATAAAAAAATCATACCATTAATGCAGAAATTATTGCTAAAAAGGAATAAAATAAATATCTATCTGTGTAACAATATTGATGACAGTGGTTCATCTTGTTTTCTCACTATTCTGCCCCTTTAGTGTAAGTAGAGTTCTTCACAATCTTGTCGGTGGCTATGTTTTCTTATTAAAAAAGCTACCAGTATGTCGGCAGCCTTATTTTTAGCAACTCGTCTATCCACTCAATATAGGCAACGGATAGAATCAAAGAACAGTCAACCCTTGTGAACCAAGATGGGGAACATTAGTCCAGACAGCAACCTGTAATCTAACCAGATTACCATCATCTCCTATATTAAATACTGAGACTGTCCCCTGATTTCCATTAAGGGTGTAAAAATGCCGTCCATCTTTACTCACTCCAACGTCAATTGGAAGACCTGGGGCTGTACCTGGTGGTGTACTGGTAATATGCCTTACTACCGACAATGTTCCATTGGGATTGATTCGGTAGGTGGAGATGGTACCGCTTAAAGTGTTGGTAACGTATGCAAAACGTTCATCCCTTGTTGTTACAACCCAGCATGCGGTTTTATATCCGTTTGGTACAGAGCCACTGATCACATGAAGGATACCATTGTTGCTCATTGAATAGGATGATAGGGCATTTGAATCTGCTTCAGTAACTAGGAGGATTCCAGAGGATAGAAAATATGCACCCAATGGTCCTTGACCATAAGAATCATTAACGATTGGTTCTGTAACAGTACCATTTTGATTTACATGGAAAACACTAAGATGGTTTGAAGTAAGCTCGGATACAAGGATTTTACTACCATCACGAGTGAATAGAACCTGAGCTGGTTGAGCATTGAAAGTGCTAAGAGAACGGGAGGACCCAGGAATAGAAGTAAGGCGTCCGTTATCATCTATGCGAAAACCCGTGATGTTGGATGCAAAATTGTTCGCGGCATTTCCTACATTGGCAACATAGACAAGATTACCAAACACATCTACGCTATTGGGCTGAGCACCTCCCGATGGTTTCACATCAACGAGAACGGGAGCACCGCTGTCAGTAATGATGAAACTGCTGATACTATGGCTGCCTGCGTTCACTGCAAGAAGGAAACGTCCATCTCGGGACAAAGTTAGGGACCCTTGTGACGTAAGGGGATCAACACCATCGTTTGCCGTTGCATTGGAAACTTCCTTTGTACCAGTACCTCTACCATAAGTTGCATAGGATCCTACAAAGGTGAGCATTCCATTCATGTCCCTGTAAAAAGCAATGATTTGATTCATTGCTTCATTATTAGTCATAATGTAAACCATACTCGCATTCGCACGGAAATATTTGTTCATTATCTGCATTTTATAACTCCTCCTTTCATTGTTTTATATGGTGCTTTTACAATTTCAATTCCCTCAATTATGTAATTGGTTTAATGGATAATTATCCCACTAACCTATCTTTCGTTAGATACCTACCAATGAAAAAAGCCTGCCGAAACAGCAGTCCAATTGGTGTTTTACTAATGCACCCGTTAGTTAAGTAGCAGACTTTTTTTCGAAACTAAATTTATGAATCTAACCAGTCCCCTTTGCATATTCCAAAGTTTGTTTCGGCAAATTCCATTGATTCTTCAATATTGTCGAGAAGGTAGTCATTTTGTACGTCCCAATTTTTATCACACAGAAATAAATAATATCTATCGTCATTGGTGTATTTTGCGATTGCCATTGCTGTTATTGGTACTTCGATTGTTGAACCGTCTTCTTCTTCAAAAATCATTTTATTTAATTCTTTAGTGAGGTCATTTTTAATATGTTTAAGAACCATCGCACCGTCTAATTCGGAAGGAATAATATTAATCGCAACCCCTTTACGTATTTAAGTCATTTATCAGCCATTGTATAAAATTCAATAGTACCCAATATATCTCCTTCTTCAACTATCCTGCCACTTTACTTGAATAACGATAATGAAAAAGGACTGCTGAAACAGCAGTCCGATTGTTCTTTTACTAAACCACTCAGTTCGAAAAAGAATTTTTCTATCTTGCAGTAAGTTTTTTTATTATAAAATAAACTATTTGGGAGAGTACAAAAAAACCAATAAATGAGTAAGTATGTGTCCAGTTATGTAAAACAAACATCTCCATTTTTATAAATAAAGGCTCTATTATATAAGAGAAACATCCAGATAGTAAAAAGGAGAAAACCAAGTAGGTTTTATAAGTTTTTGTGTACTGGTACATAAACATAAAAGAAATTGGAATTACTGTAATATCAGCAGGCAATAAAGGTGGTACCGTCGGTAACAACTTATCTGGATACCCCCATAAGATCATATCTCCGCCAATGACATCGGTTATCGAAGCGATAGTTGACAAAATTAATCCGTAACTGAGGATTTCAAAAGTTCTTTCCTTATCACGAAACTTAATCCATATAAGCCATGGTATTGTAGCTGAGACAAGCAGTAACCACCACTTCCAAGTAAATATGTCATCATGGAACCAGTGATTAATCGAAACATCCCTCAGAGTTTCTCTTACTTTTTTGACATCTTCAAAAGTTGGATATTTCAACCGTTTACACTCCACATATCACAATTTATCTTTCATAATTTATCCATCAATTCTCAATTTATTCTTAAAGAGTCTGCATATAGAAGAACAGAGCTTAATTTATTAATTTTTTATTGAGCAAAACAGCCATTTAGCACAATAAGAAAAGCTGCCACATTGACAGCTCCGTTCTTGAACTCTTGCACCCGTTACTTTAAGTGTATCTCTTCACAAAGTTAAACTTTAAACCTTTTCAATTCCCATTCCAGAAACAACAAAATGAGGACTATTATCTTTTCGGTTAAAGAACCTCCAGTGTTCGCCTTGATCATCATCTTCCGAACTATCTGGAAATGCTTCTAGTTTGTAACCATCTGATAAAAAGACCTTTAATCCACCAATATCATCAGATTCAATGTTCCTTACCTGTAATCGTCCTTTGTCCTTTATAAAAGTTTTAATTCGTTCATCAAATCTATTCTTACCTAGCATATCCCAATCGAAGTCCTCAATGTCTCCAACCCATTCCGAGCTTGGAGAATAGAAATCCCGTGATGCTACAACAATTTTATTATGTAAGGTAACTCTCCAAGAACATTGAATATGAAGTGCGTATTCTGCTGATACTTGGGTTTTTCCTCTCCGAATGATTGGAATCATATCCCCAAAACCCAGCCAAAATAGGTTAGATGCTCTTCCTGCATCCTGTAATTTTAATCCCACTAATTTGCCTAATTCAGCAATAATGTCTTCTTTCATACACGTCTCCTTGCTTGGATTAATACTTAAGGAAAGCCCCCGTTAGTGGAGTAAGAACCAATCCAAATATAATTAAGAAAACACTCTAATCTATAATTCGTGATTGTAGTTATTTGTAGATTATTTCACTTAAAATGCATGTAAAGCTTTAATCCCTTTATAAAGTTTAAAACCCCGAAGACATCGCTCCAGGGTTATATCCATTTTGTAGGTTAACAACAGTACCCGTGATGGAATCCATGATGGTGGTGGAAAGGATAGCCTCCATATCCCATACCGTAACCAGGATAGCCTCCGTATCCCATACCGTAACCAGGATAACCTCCGTATCCCATACCGTAACCAGGATAGCCTCCATAACCCATACCGTAACCAGGATAGCCTCCATAACCCATACTGCCAAAGAATTGTCTTTCCATTTTTTATCTCCTCCTCAAATTGTTTCAAAAATAGTGTATGTGTCCATGTTTGAAGAGGAATAGACGTTTACCTATTATACGTGTTTTCTTGGCTGTTATTTTGCGTATAGTTAAATTTCCTTATTGTACTACTGCTCAAAAGAAAACTAGATGTAGTCTACGATTTACTGTCTTCTTCAAGTAGTCGAGTAGAAGGGAGCCTTTCTACCTTACGGTAGATTGTACTCCACCCCCCTCACAGAACCGTGCTTGCACTATTAATGCACACGGCTCCTCCTAGTTACCATTCACAAAATGTAGCTAATCTCTTAGATTGAGATTTTGCAACTTCTGCTATCCTTAGTAGTTTTGTTTCCATTTATCCCTACCTCTGAGTGTAGTATATGTTTCCCTAGTAAGGGCGATAACTGGTAACTAGCCTTTCCTCCATCGGCATTACCCAACTTCATTGGTACTACGCTGCTATCCGACTCCCTACACAGCGTTTGGTCTCCTTGCTTTTTATCGCTTGTACACCATACTCTTCTAACAAGAAAAGACCGGTAGGGTCTCCCGAGTTGCCGTATCATATCGACGTGTAACGTGCCAAGGTCTCTGACTCCAGAGAGGTTTTATCCATCTTGCCCCTAACGAAGGATAAAAATGTAGCTTTCTGCTGCAGGTAAAGCATCAGCCCTCTCGATTTACTAACATTATGGAGCTCTATCCCTTCAACCATTTGGCTTTCGGCCCGCCACCTAGCTGTCTACGCTTAAAGACTAAAGTTACCTTTAGCCCTCCAAGACTCGCTACGAGCGAATGGCTAGTTCTTACTCGACGGGAATCCCACCCGCTATATGATACGACCTAGGCTCGGCCGCACACCTGCCCAGTTAGTCTAAGAAGAAAAGCCACCTCATAGGCAGCTTAAAATTGGAGTGCCGTAAAATAAACTTTTATTATTTCTCATCAGCAGGTATTCGCTTATGTTTTTCATTAATTATTTTTTTGTTAAGTATCCTAACTTCACCAACCATTAGCAACCTCATATCCTCTACGATATACTTAGCTAACTCTTCGTCAGAAATGTCATCTTCAACAATATCAAGACGAAAATCCTGCCCTTGTATTCCACCACCATTAGTAAACTCAATTTCAAAGTCGAATTGAACTCTTTTATCCATTTTGAATCCACCTTAAGTTAGTTTTGGGTTGATTATTATATTCATATTCTAGTCGAATGAAACAATAACCTCCTGAACTAAACTGCTTCGTTAGCACAATAAGAAAAGGGGTTCGCTGTAGCCATCCCGTGTTTAACATAAGCACCTTATCTGAAGAAGCATTTTAAGGGGCAGTTAAAACCTTCCAGCATCGGTTTCTCTTCTATTTGGAAAACTTTCCTTTGCAATATCCTCAAGAAAAAGAGTTCCGTGAATACCATTAACTTTTTTCTTATCCACCATTTTTGAATAAAATCTTTCGTAAAAATCAGTGTCGTCAAGGTTTGGGAAATCACTTGTAAATGCAATGTCATTGCCATTTGGAAAAAGAATATCAAATAGTTCAATATCCACCTCATAAATTTCAAACGTACTGTTAATTGCACCGTCAATCACCTGAACATTTCTCTTCATAACATTCTCCTTGTTAAAGCTAATAACATTATTATTCACCTTAAATAAAGTGATTTCCTTCTTCAGCTAAACTGCTTCGTTAGCATTCCTGTAGATCGTTATTTTTCGACTTTGAAAAAAAGAGAGCCCCTCAGTAAGATAAAAGAGTAAGACACCACTCAAACCCAATCAT
>NZ_JAFBEX010000043.1 GCF_016908975.1 Neobacillus cucumis | reverse complement strand
CGGCACTCGCACTACCTGTCAGCTTTACATTTCCGCCACAACGGCATGTTAGGGACTTACACCCTTTAGAGCGAAGCGCTGCCAAGCGCACAAAGAAGCATGAGAACCGTCCCCATGCTTCCTACTTGTAAAAGAATGAACGAACTACTTGCTCAGCGGTGAATTCTGTTAGTTCACAGGCTCGATCCATTGCTTCTGTTAACGACATCGGTCTGTTGACAATGCTGTTGACGCTTACAACGCCGTGCTGATAAAGCGCTTCAACTCCATGTCCTATAGAGCCTGCTAGAATAATAGTGGGAATATTTTTCGATGAGGCTGCCTGCGCAACGCCCATTGGTGTTTTCCCCGATGCTGTTTGAAAATCCACCTTTCCCTCCCCTGTAATCACAAGGTCTGCTCCTTCGACTAATTGGTTTAACCTTGTATATTCTATGACAACGTCTATTCCTCGCTTCATATTGGAAGGGAAAAAAGCTTGAAAAGCACCACCGATTCCACCTGCTGCACCGGCGCCGGGCAGATCATGAAGGTGTACTCCAGTTTCCTTTTCAATTACGTCTGCGAAATTTTTTAAACATTCATCTAAAAATTCTACGTCCTCAGGAGTAGCACCCTTTTGGGGGCCAAAAACATTTGATGCCCCGTCTGGACCTATGAAAGGATTTTGGACATCTGATGCAATAAGAAATTTGCATTCGGCAATCCTTGAGTCAAAATTCGACTGATCTATAGAGGCAACTCTTATTAACTCAACACCTCCCAATCCAATTTCTGCCCCGCTTCCATCAAGTAGATTTAACCCCAGGGCCTGCAGCATCCCTGCCCCTCCGTCATTGGTGGCGGACCCACCCAAGGCAAGAATAAAGGATTTATATCCGTCATCCAAAGCTTTTTTTATTAATTCGCCCGTTCCATAGGTTGTGGCTTTTAAAGGATTTAAACGAGATATAGGGACAAGCACAAGCCCAGAGGCCTTTGCCATTTCAATTACACAGGTTTCTCCATCACCTAGAACTCCGTACTCCGCCTCGACCATGTCCCCAAGAGGACCTTTAACATTAACGGAAACCTTATGTCCCTGCGTAGCTGCTACGAGTGTATCTAATGTCCCTTCTCCTCCATCCCCGACAGGCAATAGAATCGTCTCTGCTTCAGGGAACGCACGTAATACTCCTTTTTGGATGGAATTCGCTGCTTTTTCTGAACTCATACTACCTTTGAATGAGTCAGGAGCAATGACAATTTTCATGGCGACCTCCTCGTTAAAAATTTTTATCTTCTCACATCGTAGAAAAAAAGCATCTGTAACTCTTATTCAAACAACGGACTTACCGATCTTTCATTATGAATTCGATCAATGGCTTCTACCAATAATGGTGCTAATGATAAACACGTAATCTTATCAATCCTTTTCTCTTCCGGCAGCTCAATGGTATTTGTTACAACAAGTTCTTTAATGGCTGAAGATTGAATCCTCTGAATGGCTGGGCCTGAGAGAACTGGGTGGGTACAGCAGGCATAAACAGCTTTTGCCCCTTTCTCAACTAAGGCATTGGCTGCTAAGGTAATCGTCCCCGCAGTATCAATTAAGTCATCGATAATAATGGCATCTTTGCCTTCAATATTTCCTACGATATTCATGATCTCGGCAACATTCGGTCGAGGGCGTCTTTTATCAATAAAAGCAATGGGAGCATGCAAACGACTCGCCATTTTTCTTGCTCGTACGACCCCACCGTTATCGGGGGCGACGACAACAATATCTTGTAATCCTTTATTTTCAAAATACTCAGCAAGGATCGGGACACCAATTAATTGATCAACCGGAATATCAAAAAAGCCCTGAATTTGGGGAGCATGAAGATCCATTGTAATGACCCTGTCCGCCCCAGCCCTTTCTAAAAGGTTTGCAATTAATTTGGCCGTAATCGGTTCACGAGAACGAGCCTTCCGGTCCTGCCGCGCATAGCCATAGTATGGTATGACAACGTTAACAATTTGAGCCGAGGCTCTTCTTAAAGCATCGATAAAGATGAGAAGCTCCATAATATGTTCATTAGCGGGCTGGGAAGTAGATTGGATGACATATATTTCACTTCCCCGCACACTTTCTTCAATATTAATTTGAATTTCTCCATCACTAAATCTTGTTACAGAGCATTTCCCCAACTCACAGCCCAACAGCGTAGCCATCTCATTAGCTAGCTCTTGATTAGAATTTAAAGCAAACATTTTAAAACTCTTCTTTAATTGGTACGCCATCACAAATCCACCACACAATATTTCGAATTTTTGAAAATATTTTTCATATTATCATCTTATCACGTGGTGGTAATTTCCTTCAATACATTTTTAAAAAAAGAGTAACTTTCTAATAAGCTACAGCTTTTTTTCAGATGTTGAATGGCGTGTTTTCTGAAGGTTTTCTTGACTAAATTCGTATTTTTGATTTGCTACAGCTGCGACAAGAATATCAATAATGGTTAATTGAGCAATCCTTGATGAGATCGCATCTGTACGGAATAATGTTTCCTTCGAAGCGGTTTGCAGAATAATATTTGAAATTTTTGTTATGGGCGATTTAGATGAATTGGTAATACAAATAAGGGTGGCACCTGCTTCCTTTGCCAATTTCATCGCAGCCAATACGTCAGTATTTGCTCCCGTATGTGAGATGCCAATGACGACATCCTGTTCTGTCAGTACACTCGCTGACATCGCCTGAAGAACCGAATCGTTATAAGCAAATGATTTAATCCCTAATTTTAAAAGCTTATGCTGTGCATCAAGAGCAACCGTTCCTGATCCACCTGTTCCATAAAACTCAATTAAACGGGCATTGGCAATGGCTTCAACGGCCTTAAGAATTTCATCATCACTACAAACTTCAATGGAATCATATAAAGCTTGAATGTTTGACTGAAAAACCTTCTTTTTAATCGTAACCGCATTGTCGCCTTTTTCAATCGCTTCATGAATCTGCATTTCAGGGGCGACTACTTCCTTTGCCAAGTTAATTTTTAAATCTTGAAATCCTTTATAGCCAAGCCGCTTGCATAAACGGACAATGGAGGATTCGCTTGTCTCACTTCTCTCAGCTACTTCTGTAATGGAAAGGTGGATAATTTCTTCCGGATTCTGTTCAATGAACTCAATAATCTTTTTTTCTGAGTCCCGCAGTTTTGACATCGCTGCACTTATTCTTGTAAAAAATCCCGGATTTGTATTTATGTTTAATTCACTCATGTATGGACTCCTCCTTCCTTTGATTTTATAATATTTATTCGACACTTTTCTACTTTATTTCTAAAAAAAAGGCAATGGAATTATCCATTGCCCGGAACTGATATCTGTCATGACTAAGGTTTTAACTGGAATGTACCACGTTCTTAGATCTTCCAACTACAAACGCTTTGATATTGTCCACTGCCAAATCCAATAAGCGACTGCGTGCTTCCTTAGTAGCCCAAGCAATATGAGGTGTGATAATACAATTTTTGGCATGCAACAGTGGGTTCGTATCTTCAGGGGGCTCCACCGCGAGAACATCCAATCCGGCACCGGCTATAACTCCTGCATTTAGAGCCTCTGCTAAATCCTTGTTGTTGACAAGTTTTCCCCTTGATGTATTGATAATAATAGAGGACGGTTTCATCAGGGATAAATTTTCAGCGTTTATCATACCTTCCGTTTCCGGAGTCAGCGGACAGTGCAAGCTGACAACATCTGATTGTTTCATTAAATCAGACAGCTCTGCCCATTGGAAATTAGGAAGGTCAATATCGCGATGATAAGCATCATAGGCGAGAATGTGCATACCAAATGCGGAAGCAAGCCTTGCCGTCTGAAGCCCGATGCGCCCGAAACCGACGATTCCCATCGTTTTACCAGCCAATTCAACAAGCGGGTAGTTCCAGAAGCACCAATCAGGATTCCTTCCCCATTGTCCTTCCATAACGGCATCACTATGGCGTTGAACATGATGGCAATGTTCCAACAGAAGGGCAAATACCATTTGGGATACCGACTCGGTCCCATAAGTCGGAATGTTACTCACGACGATCCCTCGTTCTTCTGCAGCCTTCGTATCCACTACATCAAAGCCTGTTGCCAAGACCCCAATATACTTAAGTTGAGGCAGCTGCTCAAGAGTTGCCCTGTTTAGTGGCGTTTTATTGGTCAAAATAATCTCTGCGGTTGACGCTCTTTCTATTATCAGCTCCTCTGGAGTACGATCGTAAACATCTGTCTTCCCTATCTGCAACAAAGCATCCCAACTTAAGTCACCAGGGTTTAAAGTATATCCATCTAAAATACATATATTCATAGAAATCCATCCCTCTCTTATCTAAGGAAAAATTTTTCCGCGTTTTTTCATTTTAATACGGCGGTGATTTCCTTCACTGCTTTTTTTAAAAAAAATTACATTTTTCAATGTATGTTTTTGGATTAAGCTTGTTTAGGTTCTTTTAATGTTAAGATTACACAGAAACCAATGACTAACATAATCCCAAAGAATCCAAATGCCAAGTTGTAATTACCGGTTGCGTCAAGGATCGCACCAACAATCATTGGTGAGAAGAATCCGCCCAGGTTTCCTCCACTGTTAACAGTACCAATTGCAATAGGATAGGTCTCTCTAGTTGTTAAGCCCATTGGATAAGCGGTAAAGGACGGCCAGCCGATATTAAGGAAGAAACCTGCAAAACCTAAGCTAAGTGCGATAAGTGTACTATTGTTAGGGATTTGTGTCACAACCAACATCATAACCGCTGTTGCCAGCGCTGTAATTAACATCGTTGGTTTACGTCTCTTTAAGAAAACTCGATCCGAAATTAAACCACCTAAGAGTGCCCCGATTAGTCCACCAATCGCGGGTGTGGAAGCAAGGAAGCCCATTTTAATCAATGAGAAGTGCTTTGCATTTACTAGATACATAGGAACCCATGTTAACATCCCGTATAACACACTGTTCATTAAGAAATAGGCAAGCGTATTTCCCCAAATATTCCAAGAAGTGAAAACCTTTTTGGGAGAGCTTATTGGTTGTACTTTTTGATAACGAATGAATTTATCAATCCAGCCAAGTGTTCTTTGGTCAACTTCCGTAGTTGTAGTTGTAACCACTTCTTCTTGACGGATGTAGTCCAATTCTGCTTGTGAAACCTTTGAACTGTCTTCTGGCTTTGATCGAACAACTAAATACCAAAGTATGGCGATAAATATCCCTGGAATTGAAAAATAGATGAATACAGAACGCCAGCCGAACGATACAGCAATCGCTGCAGCGACAATCGGTACAATGATGGGGGCAAGCTGGGTTGAAGCAATATAAAATCCTGTAGCAGTAGCCTTTTCTTTAGCTGGGAACCATTGGTTAATCGTCGATGTCATACTAACCGGTACAGGTCCTTCTGCTACACCTAATAGTAACCTTAAAATAACTAAGAAAGCAGCTCCTGTCACTGTTCCAAGTAAGAAAGTAACCACTGAAAAACCAATAACGGCAAGTGCCACTATTCCACGAGTTCCTTTTTTACGAAGCAGGAAGCCTGCAGGAATCTGGGTACACGCATATCCTAAGAAGAAGAAGCTTGATATGGCTCCGGCCTGGAAGTTGCTTAACGTAAATTCCTTTTGAATAAACGGAAGGACTACACCAATATTCGTCCGGTCTGCATAACAAACCATGTAAAGAATAAACACGAGTGAAAGAACTAACCAGCGATAGTTCGATTTCTGCTTGAGTGCATGATTGACCCTGACTTTGGCCTCAGGTACTGACATTTGATTTCCCCCAATTCGCTATTTTTGTAAAGGTTTTCATTTTCTTTTAAATTAAAACTTCACTATCCACTTTCTTTACCTTGTTTGCCCGCGATCTCGCAGTGGCACTTAACACAAAGAACGATTGTAAAGACGGATATAATTCATTAAATACCTGATATAACTCGTCATACGTTCTGACAGGTTCTTCCTCCGGCTCAACAATAAAGACCGTGTTGTTACTGATTTCATTTGCTGCATTTTCCAAAGACGCATACCAGCCAATCGCTGCACCAGCCATTAAACATGCTCCTAAAACAGCTGTTTCAGAAATATCCTTAATATGAAGCTTTTTATTTAAGACATTTGCTTTAATTCGCGCCCATTCTCTATTTTTGGCACCGCCGCCAATGGAAGGGAAACCGTCGATAGGAAGCTGATATTTCGTTTCAATAATCTCATTGATTTGTCTGAGTCCAAATGCGCACCCTTCCAATACGGCACGATACATATCCGCTTTCGTTGTATTCAAATGAATTCCTGCAAAAACACCTCGCGCATCGCCATCCCAAATAGGCGTCCTCTCTCCTTGCATATATGGAAGGAAAAAGACACCGCCAGCACCCGGTATCGAATCCTGTGCCAGCTCGCTTAAAATTTCTTTGGAATAACCTTCTGGTTTTAAAAATTGCTCATAGAACCATTGAACGGCTGCACCCGGAAACGACATCGGCCCATGAGATAACCAGCGGCCTTTAATGACATGGCATCGATTCATAAAGCGCACATCCAAGGCATCAGGGTTATCCATACAGGTGGTTAGCACGTTGGAGGTTCCTACGGATTCAAATATTTCATTGGCACCGATCCCAAGGGCCACTGTTGAACATGCTGTGTCCGCTGCACCGGCGATGACGGGAACAGAAGTAAAGGGTGCTTCATCGAGTATCAATTCTCCAACAATTGAACTGGGCGCTACAACATCCGGCAGCTTTTCACGGTCAATGCCAGCTTTCTCATAAATGGCTGCAGACCATTCGTATTTTTCAACATCATACATGCCGGTGTAGGAACCTTGCGTCCAATCCATCACAAAGCGCCCCGTAAGCTTATGCATAATAAACGTGGAAAGATTACCCCATTTATACATTTTTTTATAAGCTTCAGGAAAATGGTTCTTAAACCACAACAAAGTTGTAAGTGTATACATTCCAGGTTCTAATCGATTTTTTGTTATCTTAAATATCAAGTCCTCGCCAACTGTGCTCTTAATCCAGTCACACTCAGCTCTACTTCTTTGGTCTAAATATGTAATACCTTGATGTAACGACTCTCCATTTTCCGTCAAAAATACGGAACTATTGCAAAAAGTAGAAAGGGAAATCGCATCCACTTTACCAACTGTGTCAACTTGCTTCCAAACACTCAATAAAAGCGCTTTCGTTTTTTGCCAAACGTCCTCTAAATCTATCTCTACCAAACCCATTTTAGGATAAATCAGGGAGTATTGCTGGTACTCGAGGTACCGCAATACTCCTTCCTTATTCATAGCTCCGACCTTAATTCCGCTCGATCCGATATCGATTCCAATAATATGAGACATGACTCATCACCTTCATTAACTATATACTGGTTTGTTTATTAACTCATTATATAATTCAATGGTCTCTTTGACAGTACCTTTATTATGGATAATATTTTTAAATGCTTTTACAACTGCTGTTGGATTTGGGTTGTTCCAGACGATTCTTCCAAAGGTGATACCTGTTCCTCCAGCATCAATAACATCATATACCATTTGGAAATATTCTTCGATACCGCCGCCGTTATCGCCTCCAGCAACAACTACTTTTCCTGGAGTAGATTCAACTACTTTGCGGAATGTTTCTGGATTTCCAGTGTATTTTGTTTTGACAATATCAACACCTAGCTCTGCTCCGGCACGTACAGCGTAGGCTACATGTTTCCAATCATTCTTTTCATCTTCCGGAATTTGGTTTCCTCTTGGATAAATATGAGCGATCATTGGAAGTCCGACGGCTGCAGCTTGACCGGCAATGATTCCAAGATTACGAAGCTGTTCAGGCTGATCATCTCCGCCAACGATACAACCCATTGATACGGCATCTGCCCCTAAACGGACGACTTCATCTACTTGAGTCACCCATGCATCATAGTTTGGCTGCCAAGGTGAAAATGTTGAACATTTTAAAATCAAACCTGCTTTACCAGCATGTGGATGGAAGCACATTTCAGCAATTCCTTTGTGCATGGTCATGGCATCGGGACCACCTGCCACAATTTCATCAATCTTTCGTTGGATTGGCATCAATTCATCAAAAATACCTCGTGCCATTGCTTGGTCGACTGCTACCGCTAATAGTTTTCCATCCTGCTGGTTTAATAGACGCTTCATACGAATTTCTTTTCCTAATAATGCCATCATCAAACACTCCTCTTCCAATTTTAATTTTTTTGGTTTATTGGGTAATAATTGTTTTCATGCCTTTACCATTTTTCACATCTGCAATCGCCTGTTCAATATCCTCCAGGCCATATCCCGTTGTTGTGATGACCTCTGTATTAATTTGACCGGAAGCAATTAATGATAGTGACTTATGATAGTCAGAGCGAGTCAAAGAAGAAGTTCCATTTATATTAATCTCGTTATAATGGATAACGTTAGGATCAATTTCAGATAATACCCCGTTTGTAAATCCGGCAAATAGATTTAAGGTACCACCCTTTTTCAATAGCTTTGCACTTGAATTCACGAGGAATGGAATGCCAATTGCCATAAGGACAACATCTGCTCCTAGTCCATCTGTTTCACTAAGAACTAAATCCTCTAAAGAATCCTTTGTAGGATCGATCGCATAGTCCGCACCAGCAATAAGACCTTTTTCGCGGCGATGATCGATTGGTTCACTCAAAATAATCGATTTTGCTCCGGCAATTTTCGCTAATTGAACATGCATGAGTCCAATTGGGCCTCCGCCAATGACAACAACGACATCACCCATTTTCACATTGGCTTTTCTTTGACCGTTGAGACAGCATGCGAGCGGCTCGGTAACAACTGCTTGTTCAAAGGAGATGTGATCAGGAATTTTCACTACGTTACCTGCCTCTAATGCTGTGCGTGGAATTCGGACATATTCAGCAAATCCTCCATCAAATTCATAACCGATAGCCGTCCGGTTAGCACAGACATTTTCCCTTCCATTTAAGCAGTAATAACACTTTCCGCATGGAATAACCGGCATAACGCCAACCCGATCTCCTTCAAAGTAGCCTTTCACCTGGTCCCCGACCTCTTCAATAACCCCAACGAGTTCATGGCCGATTACGGAAGGAGTTCTTACACCCTTTGTTTTTTTTCCTTCAAAAATGCGGACATCCGTACCGCATACAGCACTTACTTTAACTTTTACCAGTACCTCATGTTCATCGATTGTCGGTTTGTTTACTTCCTCAAGCTTAAGTTCATCGGGTCCATAAAAAACTGCTGCTTTCATTACTCCTCACTCCTTCCTTATGTAACTAAATAATTTTTGGTGGTAATTTCCTTCACTAATAGATTAAAAAAAATGGCACTCTCTTTCTAAACTCGTAATCTACTACTAATTTACCTGAATTATGCTTAATACCCCCCTCACCTCTGGTGTACCATGTGATAAATGCGCTTTCTTTTAATTAAAAACAATATAAGTGCTTTTTTTAAAATTGTTTTTAATTAACTATTTCATGTACTTAGAATATCACATGGTGGTAATTTCCTTCAATACTTTTTTATAAAAAATGAATATTTTTTTCAAACGGATGAAAAATGGGGTTTCTGGATAAACAAAAAACCAACAGAAATGCTCTGTTGGCTTGGTTTTTCCATGGTGGAAACTTAGTATTTGTTTAGCTCATCAATCGGAGTTTGAATAATGACGGGATTCTTGTTAGGATCCAGCCATTTCAGGATGTTGACAACATTCGTTTGAGAAGTTGCGGTACAACCTAGTGTATATCCACTTCCAATATGGAAGAAAATCGCGCTGCCTTTATACGGAGTTCGTTGTGTATTGTAGTTGATAACAAAACCGTAAGTATAAGCGGCGATATTCATGTTTTCAGCACTATTCCATTGACCTTGTGTTTTACTTCTTGATTGCCATGTGTTGTAAAGTTTAGAAGTTGGATCATCTACCCAAACATCGTCACTTGTGATTTTTCGGTAAGGCATCTTGGTTCCTGGATTAGCATAACGTCCAAACGTGGTTCCAATTGAATACTTCCCAATGGGAGACCGCTTTCCGCCTTCACGCATATCCGCGGCAGTCGCAAATCCATATTTACCAATATAGCCTGTTGTCGTTAAAACAGGTACCCATTTACCTAGCGAATTTCTCTCAAATGTACGAATTTCAGCATTTGAGGTATTGTAGCCATTTGCAGTGACAAGTATTAACTGTTTGTTGTTTCCTACAGTCTTTAAGCCTTCTGCCATATTCTTAGTGGTTAGGTATTGATTGGATGCCCAACCAGTTGTACTGCCAACAGTGATTTTATCCCACGATCCTCTAGTTTCTGAAACAGTTACAGCTTGGTATTTCTTAACGGTTGTGATAATTTTGTAGGTCGTTCCCGGACCAGATCTGACATTCAATGTAGTCGCTGTGACATATTTTGTTACGCTTGTCGCAGCTTGGACCGGTTTAAGTGGGAAAAATCCTGTACATAAAACAAACATGGCAACAAAGATTGCTAAACCCTTTTTAAACATCTGCTTTACTTCTCCATTCTAGTCATAATAATCATCTATGTTTATTATTAGCGAACATATCATTCTATATCAATAGGATTAAAGCAGTCTTTTGTTTCATATTTAGAGAAGGGGCAATATAATTCAGCTATTGTGACCGTTTAGGAAAAATTAGTGTCGCTTTGGGCAATATAAATCCGCTTTGTGACCGTTTCAAAAAAATCGGTGTCACTTTGGGCAATATAAATCCGCTTTGTGACCCTTTCAAAAAAATCGGTGTCGCTTTGGGCAATATAAATCCGCTTTGTGACCCTTTCAAATAAATCGGTGTCGCTTTGGGCAATATAAATCCGCTTTGTGACCGTTTCAAAAAAATCGGTGTCGCTTTGGGCAATATAAATCCGCTTTGTGACCGTTTCGGAAAAATTGCTGCCGCTTCGGGCAATATAATTCGTTTTTATGACCGTTTCAAAAAAAATGGCGCTGCTTCGGGCAATATAGCATTTTCTTTTACCATTTTGGAGGAAAATCTAAAAAATATCTTAGCTCAATTAGAAACCCTTCAAATCCTTTTCCTCAACGTTCATCCGTCATAAATTTATATATCATAGCGGCCAGCCCCGCACCATGCTTGAAGTCCCCTTTAACAACGATCTCCTTCAACTCTTCCATTTGAAGATAATGCAATTCAATTTGTTCACTAGTCTCTAACCTCTGCTCAGTCGCTGTTAATCCGGCTGCCGCAAACAAGAAGATTTCTCTGTCGTCGAACCCGGAGAAGGATAAAAACTTCCTTATTCCAGCAAATGCTCGGCCACATAGCCTGTTTCTTCCTCCAGCTCCCTTTGGCAACTTCCAAAGGGGAATCCCCTTCTGAGTCAATCATTCCTGCAGGCAATTCCCATTGCTCTGTTAACCGCATGACGATACTGTCTCAAGTGATGAGGAATCATGGGGACGGTTCTCCTGATTCGGAAGCAGTAGAACCGTCCCCATGATTCCCCATGATTCCCTGCAAGTTAGCAAGATTCGCATAAATCCTTCAAACTTCCTCTTCTATCAAACGTTTAATTATATGTTCATTAAAGTGAAAGATAGTTTCAAAAAAATATTTCCGGGTACTACTGATATCGACACCGTTTTTAATTTAAATCCAATATATTGTAGCTATAGGACAAAGTGATCAAAGGGGGAAATTTGTATGAAATTGCAAAAATTAATGAAACTAATCTTTCCTGTATTAATGATATTTACATTGTTATTACTGCCCTCACAGATTTCCCGGACATATGCAACAACCAACGTTACAAAACCCCCCGCCTTGGAAAAAGCAACCACCTACCTTACTTCCTTCAAAGAGGTTAATGGGAAATGGGTGGGAAAATTTGATTATATCCAATGGTATTTCGGCAAATCCGCTGATACGGAATTTTTAAAGGATTGTAAATGCAGCAAAGAAATGGATCATGCACCCGACGGGTACTGGATTCGAAACGTTAATCCCAAGATACGTACCTTTACCATTTCAAATAATACCCAATATATCTTACAGACACGTAGTTTATACGCCATCAAATGGAATGAAAAAGTAACCAGGAGTCAGTTTATTACCTTTTTGAACCAACAGGATAAGCACCACCAAATTCCTTATCATATAGAGGTAAAAAATGGGGTTGTAACGAAAATCACTCAACAATATATACCTTAATTTTTAAGAAATATTACTGATAGAATGAATGATAGCCTGTTTATTAGAATTAAAATATACTAATGTTCTTTATTCACAACAAAGGGGCCTAGCGAGGCCCCTTCTTCTTATCCCATATCTTCGAATATTTTTTCAAATACCTCAAATGCTTCTGTATCGATACCAGACATCCAATGAATATAGTTGATTTCTTTTCCTGTTAAATCCCTGTCTAGCCTATTTGAAAATAAACGAACTAGTCGTTTATATCTTTCCTCTTCTTCTGTGACAAACGTAATGGCTTCTAAATACTCTTTTATAGTCATCATTTCGAATTCTCCTCCCTACTCCCCAATCTTGGCCAAATCTCCATAAAATTAAACCCAAGAAGCATGGGGACGGTTCTCCTGATTCCACACAGGTTTGTACCTTTCAAACATAATAAAGATTCAGTAAGAACAAATGAAATATTGTAAGAGGGATGGGGCTATCGGCGACCGCCAAACAAACCAAAAAGGCACCAGCAAAACCAAGCTGATGCCCTTAAATCCGAAGTGTAACGGGAACTAGATACGCTGAATCCACAGATGAAATAAACCTTCTGATACACCTAAATGGTACATATAATAAAAGCCAAATACCGTGCTGATGACCCCAGTAATTTGGGCAAACGCTTTATGAAACATGGCCCTCTTAGAGACCATAACAAAGGGGATCCCTAGGATCGTCGTAAACACAAGCATACTGATAATAGTTCCTAAACCAAATACCAAAATATAGAGAACCCCACCCCACACCGTTTGCACGGTACTAATGGTCAATATGACCATGGCCGCACTCCCTGCCAATCCGTGGACAAAACCCATAAAAAGAGATTTCACATAGAGCGTACCCTTATATCGATGAACTTGGGTCTGCGGCTCCTGGGATCCGTGATGACTAGCACGATGAATACGGCTATTTTTATATCGAATAATGGCTGAACAACCTAAATAAACAAGCATAATTCCTACTACATATTCAAGTGACATGGCCCATATCTCAGGGATTTCTCCCTTCAGTAAAATAACGGCCAAACCGACAAAACACAGGGTGGCGGTGTGCCCAACTCCCCAAAATATTCCTGTTAAAGAAGACTTCCATAATTTTTTACTCTGACTGGCAATCGTCGAAACCGCAATGACATGATCCGGTTCCATCGCATGTTTTAATCCAAGCAAAAACCCTAAACCTAATATCGAAAGTAATTCTCCCACCAATATCCCTCCACAACAATGCATCCTTCTTTTCAAGAAAAATGCATCCACAACCTTAATATTTCCTCCATCTCACAACATCCTTCGCCAACAGCTGACATCTGGCCCATGCATGTGCACGGGTAATCATTTTCTCCATCATCCCTGTGGACCGGGCCAGTATCCTCAATATCACTCCGCCCTCCGGCAAAGAGGACAATCCGAAACGAACGTCTTCCTGAAAATCCTCCATAACTTCATATAAACCATCCAAAAAAACTTTATCCGCTTGATGGTGAAGGATGAGGAAGGTCCCCACATGGGTATACCCCTCCATTTGCATAATCCCGTTCAACTGATCATCCGGCTCAAGCAGCAAATGATCAAATAAAACGAGTTTATCATTTTTATAGACTTTTAATTTCGAGCGGATCCAGTCATAGCGAAACAAGCTCCCATCTTCTGCCCATCCGGGTGTGATCATATCGCTATAAAAGAAAACAGCTTCCTCCTCCATCCGTACGGTGGTCTCTTGAATAAAACGCGCCCCCTCATAAGCGATTAAAGGATCTGGCAAATATTCCAGCACACCACCTTTGCCCACGTTCAATTGGGTTTGCTGTACAACAGGGTTTTTCGGTGTTTTATATACTTTTGTTGCGGATTGCGTCGTGACGGACAATTCCGCTCCTGCCTCAACCGAAAGGTCAGTCAAATAGGTATCGCCGTCGACATAGCCACCCCCAACATGAATCAGATAAACGCTGGGCACTTCCTTCTCCAGATAAACCGGGCGGGTTAATTTCAATGCCCCTTCATAATAACAGCTGGAGACAATACTTTTGGATTGCCTTCTAACCGCAGAAAGCTCCAATACACCGGTATAGTTCATGACTCCAATTCCAATAATAGAGCTTGTTTTTTAATCCAATCGATCACTTGATCAAGACCTGTTCCATCTTTTAAATTGGTAAAAATATAAGGTTTGTTCCCTCTCGCGGCGATTGTGTCCCGCTCCATGATGTCCAGACTTGCCCCAACGTAAGGCGCCAAATCAATTTTGTTGATAATGAATAGGTCTGACTTAATCATCCCTTGCCCGCCTTTGCGCGGAATTTTTTCCCCTTGGGCCACATCAATAATATAAATGGAAAAATCAACAAGCTCCGGACTAAACGTTGCCGCTAAATTATCGCCGCCACTTTCAACGAAGATCAATTCAACATCAGGGTGCCTTTCTTTTAATTCATCAATGGCTGCAAAATTCATCGATGCATCCTCACGAATTGCTGTATGCGGACAACCGCCCGTTTCCACCCCGATGACCCGATCCTGCGTGAGCACCCCATTTTTCATAAGAAATAACGCATCTTCTTTTGTATAGATGTCATTTGTTACAACGGCCATGCTCAGTTCTTCATGCATCGCCCGCGTTAATTTTTCCACAAGCATCGTTTTTCCTGCGCCAACAGGTCCTCCAATTCCAATACGTACTGGTTCCATTTTCAACATCCCTCTTTTTCTATAAAAATTTAAGACATAAACAAGCGCACATGTAATCGTTCATGACGCATTTGGGCAATTTCCAAGCCAGGGCTGACCGCCCCAAGGTCATCCTTGGACAACACCAAAATCTTCTGAACAGCTTTGTTTAAAAGCGGCTGGATGTGGACCAACAGCTTTTGACCATCAGTCTGACCGAGGGGAATGCCGCGGACTGCGTTTTGTATCAGGGAGGAAACAGCGCCATATAAATACGCGCCAATAGCTGTTTCTTTTCCCACTTGCAAATGGCAGGCAACGATCGAAAAAACCAAGGTAGAATGTCCGTAGGCCTGCTTTTCTTTCATTTTATCGAGATAATCATCAAGAATCGGTGATGGATAAAGGCTGGCACATAGCTTTGCCATTCGTTCCCCGATTCGGCGATTGCCGATCCTCGTTTCTTCCGCAAGGCTCGCGGTAAATATGAATGAATCTAGCTCGAAAAGATCGGCCATTAGATTTTGCTCTACCGCTTCAAAAGCAAGCCGGCACGCTAGTCCCTCGACAAAAACCAACTGTTTTTCGATATATACGGTGATTGCTTCAGAAAAGCTTTTCGAATCCGTAATGATTTGTTCCTGAATGTAGGTTTCCAACCCGAACGAATGCGAAAAGGCTCCGGATGGAAAGTTGGAATCACATAACTGAAGCAGCGGAAACAAGTCGTTAATCATGACGGTGTCCAATATGGCGGAACGCCTTCTTGACCTTTCGATTTTCCCGCCTAAAAGGAATTTCTAATTGCTGTAGAAGCTCTTCGACCAAATAATCATACTGAACAAGCATTTCCTGACCTTCAAATTGGGCGGGAAGATGACGGTTCCCCAGTTGATGGGCAATTTCCCCCATTTGCTGGAGGGAGGTTGGCTGGATTACCAGCAAGTCATCATCTTTAACGGAGATGACGATCATATTTCGCTCGTCTAGATATAAAACATCGCCATCAATTAAGTCACGATTGTCTTTTAAGCGAATCCCAATCTCCTTGCCATGGTCGGTGACAACACGCTGTATCCGTTTGACCAAGTCATCGCTGTTCATGTACACCCGTTCTGTATGCGGTGCTTTTTTTTCGATTGTCGCAACATTTCCAATTACTTTTTCAATAATCATGTATTCCTCTCCTTAAACATGGCATCTATTTCGTCCAAACATAAAAAATAACCGCTTCAACTAAGTCAAAACAAGAAATAGCGCTGTGCCATAGGAACCACTTCCGCCGGCTCACAGGTTATTAAATCACCGTTTACTTTCACTTCGTACGTTTGCGGATCCACTTCAATTTCAGGTGTTTCTCCATTAAAAACCATTGATTTCTTCGTTAACTGGCGGATCCCTGACACAGGTTTGACGATTTTCTTCAGCCCAAGTGTTCGATGAATCCCTTTTTGAAAAGCAGCTTGGGAGACAAAAGTCATCGCTGTTTGATATTTGGCACCTCCAAATGAAGCAAACATCGGACGATAGATAACCGGCTGCGGCGTTGGAATGCTGGCATTTGGATCCCCCATCAGACTGTGCGCAATCATGCCGCCTTTTAAAATCAATTCTGGCTTCACACCGAAAAAGGCCGGATCCCAGACAACCAAATCGGCAAGCTTTCCTGTTTCAATCGAACCAACATAGTCAGCGATCCCATGTGTCAAAGCCGGATTGATCGTATATTTGGCAATATATCGTTTGACCCGGAAATTATCGCCAACACCTTGATCCTCCGCCAGTTTTCCGCGCTGTTTTTTCATCTTATCTGCTGTTTGCCACGTACGGGTGATCACTTCTCCCACCCGCCCCATCGCCTGCGAATCAGAGGAAATCATACTGAACACACCGATATCATGCAGGATATCCTCTGCGGCAATCGTTTCCTTGCGAATCCGCGAATCAGCAAAGGCAATGTCCTCCGGAACCTCCGGGTCAAGATGATGGCAAACCATTAGCATATCTAAATGCTCTTCCAGGGTATTGACCGTATAAGGCCTTGTTGGGTTGGTCGATGACGGCAGTATATTAGGGAAGCTTGCAGCCTTAATAATGTCCGGTGCATGTCCGCCCCCGGCGCCTTCCGTATGATACGTATGGATTACGCGTCCATCAATGGCAGCCAATGTTTCCTCCACAAACCCACCTTCGTTAAGGGTATCGGTATGAATGGCGACCTGCACATCATATTGGTCAGCCACCTTTAAACTCGTATCAATGGCGGCAGCCGTTGTTCCCCAGTCTTCATGAAGCTTTAAGCCGATGACTCCCGCTTCAATTTGTTCCTTTAATGGAGCTTCATCCGAAGCATTTCCTTTTCCCAAAAAGCCGAGATTCATTGGGAATTCTTCTGCCGCTTGGAGCATCCGGTGGATATTCCACGGTCCCGGGGTACAGGTGGTTGCGTTCGTGCCTGTCGCAGGTCCAGTCCCCCCGCCAATCATTGTCGTCACGCCAGAGGAAAGCGCCGTTTCAATTTGCTGTGGACAAATAAAGTGGATATGGGCATCAATGCCCCCGGCGGTCACGATTTTTCCTTCTGCGGCAATCACTTCGGTTGACGCACCAATGACGATATCAACCTTATCCATCAAGAGCGGATTCCCTGCCTTGCCAATCGCTGCGATCTTTCCTTCCTTCACACCGATGTCTGCTTTATAAATCCCGGTATAATCAACAATCATCGCATTAGTTAAGACAAGGTCCACACTTTCCGCCCTTGTCACAAGCGGGTGCTGCCCCATTCCATCCCGAATCACCTTGCCTCCGCCAAATTTCACTTCATCCCCGTAGGTGGTGTAATCTTTTTCAATTTCAATAAACAAATCCGTATCGGCTAAACGGACAGCATCTCCAACCGTTGGACCGAACATATCTGCATACTGTTTTCGCGACATGTGAAAGCTCACTTACTTTTCCCCCTTTTGGACAGAGCCGTTTGTTAATTGATTTAAACCGTACACCTTCTGTTCCCCCGAAAAAGGAATGAGCTCTACTTCCTTTTCATCTCCAGGCTCAAACCTTACGGCCGTTCCCGCAGGAATATTCAAATGCCTGCCAAATGCCCGGTCCCGTTCAAATTGCAAAGCTGTATTGACTTCATAAAAATGAAAATGTGAACCGATTTGGATTGGGCGGTCGCCCCGGTTTAACACCGGAATGACAAGCGGCTGCTTCTTTTCATTGCACAAAATGGGCTCTTTTTTTAAGCGATACTCCCCAGGAATCATAGCTTTCCCTCCTAAATGGTTTAGATTTGGTTTGTAAAAATGGACTAGCGAATCGGATTATGTACCGTGACGAGTTTTGTACCGTCCGGAAATGTCGCCTCGACCTGAATATCCGGAATCATTTCCGGTATGCCTTCCATTACATCTTCTCTTGTCAAAATGGTTGTGCCGTATTGCATCAGCTGTGCCACCGTTCTTCCATCCCGCGCTCCTTCAAGAACTTCATAGGTAATGATGGCGATAGCCTCAGGATAGTTCAGTTTTAAGCCTCTTTTTTGCCGGCGGCGCGCCAGGTCAGCAGCCACCACAACCATAAGCTTTTCCATTTCACGTGAGGTCAGTTTCATCTTTTTTCATCCTTCCTTTTTTCCCGTAACAGGAGATTCCTTGTAGAAAAAGTACATCTTGGGCTCCGGATTCTACACGTTTACTGGCCAGTTCAACAAAAATACCAAAGCAGCCAAAGCCTGCTGCTTTGGTGACCAATCATTCTTTTCTCCTTATCGCTTGTATTCCTTATACAGCTCAATAAATGGGCGAATGGTGATAAAAAGCGCGGCAAACACCAGCCAGCCAAATGCTAGACAAACCCAGCCCGTGAAAAAGGAAAGACTATAAACATACCCTGTTGAAAACATAATCCCCGGCCAAATGACGACAAGGACTAAACTTAACGCCAATGCCCAACGAGTGTACAGCTTCGTTTGTTTTTTTAACTCCTGATCATTCATCCCAAATTCTCCTTCCTGTCCATACTTTTGGCTTCATCAAAACTCTTAAACTTGTCTTTTAACGACTCAAACTGAAATTCCTCAGAAGAGATGAGTGCATGCCCAATGGAAATTACTCCACTTATGACAAAAACCGCAAGATTACCAAACAGCATCGGGTAGAGCCCGCCTAGTGATTCAACGTTCACATGCCCTGCTGTTACATAAGCAGAAATAAGCCAAACTGCCACGCCGCCAATCATCCCCAACAATGCACCGTAAAAGGCTCCTGCATTTGTGGCCCGTTTCCAAACAAGTCCAAGTGTGACCGGAATGACGGCTGCACTAACAAAAATCCCCATCGCCATATAAACAAAGCCAAGACTGATTCCTAAATAGAATAGTAGGATTGAAAAGATTCCCATCGATAATCCGAACCCTAATGTGACCAAACGGGAAACACGCAATAGTTTCTTGCTGCCGGCATATGGGTTAATCGAATGACGATAGATATCCGTAACGATAATATTCGTAACAGCAGTTAGTTCCGCGGACCCTGCAGACGTAACGGCCATAAATAGCATGGTCAAAAACAGAATAGATCCCACCGAACCAAGGATGTGTGAAGCCATAATCGGTGCAACAGAATCAGGAGAAGAAACGGAAATTCCAAGACCAGCCGCACTAACACCCAAAATCGTAGCGACCGCAAATGGAATCGAAAACCAGGAGATCCCTCCATATATGTACGCTTTTGAAGCGGCTTTATCCGTACTGGCAATAGCCCGCTGCCAATAAGCCTGATCGACAAAAACGGTTCCGAAATTCCCAACAATATTAATAATTCCAAACAATAGCCCTGGAATAGATGCCATCGTCAGCATTTGTTTGGATTCCGGCAAGGAACGCAGCCCCTCATAAATAGTAGAGATGCCAAATTTATAATAGACTGCAACTCCAAAGATCAATAGAACCACAAATAAGATGATTGTGTGCAAATAGTCGGCAATAAATGAAGCTTTTAGACCGCCAATCATCGTATAAATCGTGAAGGTAACAGGGATTAAAAAGGCTGCTACATATAAATTCATTCCTGTTAACTGATTTAATGTGATTGCGCCGCCGAGAATGATCATCGAGGTGACGATAATATTCGTCATCAGCGCAAATACGAGCATTAAGCGGTGATTTTTTTTATCAAAACGCTGTGAAATAAATTCTAGGAACGTGTGAGCGTTTGGTGCTTTTCTTTTTAAATGAACAGCAAGGATTGCAAATAATAAGATTTGGATTGTAGCACCAGCCGCATACCAAAATGGCCCGCTGATTCCATATTGGTAACCGGTCGAGGATGACATCATAATCGTGGCAGCCCATGTCCAAGCTGCTACGATCGAGGCGCTGGCCAAGCCCACCCCTACGCTTCTTCCGGCAGTGTTATATTGTTCCGCCGTCATTTCTTTTCCTTTGCGTTTGGAATCCATTCGGTGAATAACCGCCGTAACGCCAGTAAACAAAACTCCAAAAATCAGTAAAATTAGATACCCTACACTAGGTGTTAACATGCAACCCCTCCACTTTCCAATATGATAATTACGTTATAAGAGATGTTTCCTTAACATGGCACCACTGTCAGATAATTCTAGAACAATTTTAAATATAGACACTATTTCTCTTTCTATCTACTAACACGTTAGATTTTCTGACAAAGTTTTGGCACAATTTCTTCCAAAACAATCACATTGCTTCATAACCTTTCTTTATAATCAGGAAAATAAGCGGTCATATAGTTTTCTTCTTGTACAAGGATGTTTTATTTTTAAAATGAAAGATATGTAATCTGAAAGGGAATGGTTGGATGGATAAAAGCAATGAGAACACTATAGGAGAAGATATTATGCTAACCTGGCGTTAGCATGGAAAGTCTATTTTGAGCCAATGGCGGATTCTTTTACGGAGGTTCCAAGTTCGTTTATTCACTTTGCGCGGCAACGTGCAAATCGTCTGCCAATGACATCCCTCTTTTAAATGGGAATATTTTTGTTTATAATGAACATATATAAAAAAAGAGAAGTGCTGGTAACACTTCTCGATTGCAACCTCTACCGTCAGGGTGGATGTTGTTAGTGTAAATATTATTTCTGAGAACCACCCTTTTGCTTCGTACGGCGCAGGGTGGTTTTCTTTGCCTCTAATACGTTTTTCCGAAAGAAATAAGCGATAGCTTCACGCAGAATTCCTTTTAGAATTTCTCGTATCATTTCATGGACAAATTCCAGGAATATCACCTCCTTCCTTTATAAAAGAAAAAGAAGATAACAACCCGGCCACCCCCACAATATTCAGTTGCAACTCCATTCTAACATGTCCTACCTGCATTAAACCCTATCAATCCTCGACAATTTCCGATTGGTGACAGGCACTAGTCCTAAAGATTCTACCATTTACGTCTTTCACCTGTAGGGAAAAATTATTTTCTAAAGTATAATCCCCCCGTATATACTTTACTAATCTCAAGTCTTTCCAGGTGGTGTTTGTTTTGAGCATTCAATCGTTACGGGGGCAAATCGTTGACGTCGTTTTATCAAGAGATATCTTTTTTCAGGGAAAACTCATTGACAGTGGAAAGGACATCATTGTTTTGTCTGATGGACAAAGATATATTTATATCCCGTTAACCCATCTTCATAGGATCAAACGCAGCACTTTAATATTGAATAATGAAGGGACTTCCAGTCAAACATCCCCAACAGTTGCTGTAGATGAATCCATTTCCTATCGAACCACTTTAGCAAACGCAAAGGGTCGCTTTTCCGAAATTTATGTCACGGGTCAGATCCCCTTACACGGATATATTTTTAATGTTCGCAGCGACTATTTTGCTTTTTATTCCCCCGTCTACAAAACCATGTTGGTTTCCCTCCAACATTTGAAATGGCTTATTCCCTATTACAATCTAAAAAATTCTCCTTATACCCTCCCAGACAAAAAACTTCCCGTCATCCCTTACAATCAGCCCTTACTGCCTTCACTAGAAGAACAATTAAAAAAGTGGGAGGGCGAGCTTGTGGTGTTTGATCTGGGGGAAGACCCGATGAAAATAGGATTGTTAAAATCAGTTCGTAACCCCATGGTCGAAATTGTGGTCGCGAATGGTGAAACCGTCTATGTTAAGCTTTCTCATATCAAATCGGCTCATTTGCCGTAATCAAGGTCTTGCTGTATTCAGCAGGGCTTTTTCTGATTTCAGGTAGCGGCAAACACCCATTTCTATCTTTATAAACACAAACAGGACGAATTTACATCCCGAAGAGGTAGGTCAAGCGTCTAGTGCTCCAACGTTGAAAATGGCCGCCTCAGTCACGAAGACCGGGCATATGTCATCAAAAGGGGTCCTGCCGATAACAGCAGGACCCTTTCTGATGGCTAGGTGACGGCAAACACCCATTTTACTCCACTAGCATACAGGAGTAGTCAAAAGTACATTTTCGACAATACCGTTCAATTGTCCATTCTTTTTGGCAGCTCCTGAATATTTTGTTAGTAAATCAAAGGGACAACCTCGAAATCATGAATCCTTCCCCTTCGCCATCATCATTTCTGGTTCCCTTTTCCATTTAAATAGAAAGGATTGAAGACTACTTGTTTACCATAGCCTTAACGATTTTTTCGTTTATCATGACGATCGTATTGATTATGTGGAGACCCAAGGGACTCAATGTATCCATTCCCTCTCTCGCTGGAGCAGCATTGATGGTCATCGCTGGATCGGTTTCAATGGGAGATGTGAAAGTGATTCTTACGGATGTTGGTGGCGCGTCGGTGACGATCATGGCAACCATCGCTATGGCGCTTGTTCTCGAAAGCTTCGGTGTATTCCAATTCGCAGCTGATTTTTTAGCTAGAATCTCAAAGAATTCAGGTGTGCGCCTGTTTTGGTACATCAATTTAATGAGTTTACTTATGACACTAGTGTTTAACAATGATGGTGCGATCATTATTGCAACACCGATCCTGATCATTCTTCTCAGAAAGTTGGGATTTAAACCCCATCAACAAATCCCGTATCTGCTGAGCGCCGCGCTCGTCGATACTGCGGCAAGTGCCCCACTTGGCGTCAGCAATATTGTCAATCTAATCTCTATAAAAATCATCGGAATGAGTCTCGCAACCTACTCTGAAATGATTTTCGTCCCTTCCATGATAGGTGTTGGCGTCCTAGCAGTACTGAATTATGTGCTATTTCGAAAGAAACTGGTTATCGATCTGAAACAAAACCGAATGTCACCGAAAGGTAAAACAGATGCTACGGATCTGTCATTCGAAACTCCTTCGAAAGAACAAAAAAGATTCATGACGAATATCTTGCTGTATGTCTTAGCTGTTCGTGTGGCGCTGTTTGTGGGTGCCGGCTTTGGAGTGTCACCATCGGTTACTGCAGTCGTTGGAGCTGCCATACTCCTCATCTGGCGCTGGATTAAGATGGGCACATCACCAATGGATATCATAGGAAAAACTCCGTGGCATGTACTCTTTTTTGCCTTTGGTATGTATGTTGTCGGAGCCGGGATCGCAAATGTTGGATTAAACTCATGGCTGGTGCACCAACTTCAACCGTTTATTGATGGAGGATGGTTTAGCTCGATCACAGCCACTGCAGTTGCTGTTAGTGTCATGTCCGACCTGTTTAATAATCACCCCGCTTTGATGATTGGGACGTTAAACCTGACATCGATGCATCTGAGCCAGATGGATCTCCATGTGGCGTACCTTGGAAATATCATCGGAAGCGATATCGGTTCACTGCTTACGCCGATTGGGCTCCTTGCAACACTGATATGGATGTTCGTATTGAAGCAATACAAGGTGCACATTAGTTGGGGTCAGTATCTCCGTGTAACTGCCATAGTCGTTCCATTGACCGTAATCGCAACCATCGTCTTATGTTACGGTTGGATTCTCCTGATTTACGGTTAAGCAGCTTTATTGCCGCCACGGATAGGAGGATTGGAGATGCGTGTTTGAAGAATTAGCCAGAAAATACGCTAATTGATAGCAATTTATATCAATTAGCTACATAAATTAGACCTAACAAGTAAGGTGCCCTGACTTTTTTAATGCGAAAGGAGAAAAAGTATGTTTCACGATCCAATGGTTTGGTTTACCATTTTAACTTTCTTGGGTACCTATATATTTATTTTGTGGAGGCCAAGGGGTATTAATGAAGCAATACCCGCTGCGATTGGTGCACTGATTGTCATCATCAGTGGTAGTGTTTCGTTTTCCGATTTAGGGGTCATTCTAGAGACCGTCGGTGGTGCTGCGATTACGATTTTAGCAACAATCGCCATGGCCATTGTTTTAGAAAGTTTTGGCTTCTTCCGCTGGGCGGCTGAGAAGCTCGCAGAAAAAGCAAAGGGATCAGGTGTCAAGTTATTTTGGTATATCAATCTGTTATGTTTTCTCATGACGCTCTTTTTTAATAACGATGGAAGTATCTTGATCACAACACCTATTTTAGTCATGTTGGTAAACAATATGGGCTTAAAAAATCATCAAAAAGTGGCCTATTTGCTTTCTGGGGGCTTAATTGCGACTGCTTCTAGCGC
Organism: Neobacillus cucumis; assembly: GCF_016908975.1. Lineage (GTDB taxonomy): Bacteria > Bacillota > Bacilli > Bacillales > Cytobacillaceae > Neobacillus > Neobacillus cucumis. The sequence continues at coordinate 2,625 of NZ_JAFBEX010000043.1, read as the reverse complement.
CCCTATTGGGGTAAGTAATATCGTCAATTTAATCGCCTTAAAAATCATACACATGACTCTGTGGATGCATACAGCGATGATGTTTGTTCCGGCAACGCTTGGTTTACTAATCCTAGCTTTTCTTCTGTTCCTTCGTTTTCGGAGCATTCTGCCAGAAGATGTTCCCACTAATATTACAGGTATAACTGACCCCTCTTTTCATCCGCTTAAGACGGGAATTAAGCCGGGGCCAAAATTCGCTTCAGAGAAGGCTCGTACCAAATTCATGCTGCTCGTCCTGCTATTCGTATTTGCAGTCCGTGTAGGACTTTTCATCGCTTCGTTCTTTGGCATTCCGGTTCCCATTGTGGCTGTTACCGGTTCTGTCCTTCTTTTGGGCTGGAGGTGGAACTATTTAAAAATCCATCCTGGCGATTTAATCAAGAAAACCCCTTGGTTTATTATCGTATTTGCTTTTGGTATGTATACCATCATCTATGGTTTAAATAACATTGGGTTAACGACCTGGTTAATCAGATTCATGGACCAAATGGTTTCCGGCAGTCTGCTTCATGCAAGTGTACTGATGGGTATCTTCCTAACCGTCATTTCCAATCTATTTAATAATCATCCCGCACTTATGGTTGGGACACTTACGTTGACGCACATGCATTTAGATCAGCTTTCCTTGAAAATTGCCTATCTGGCTAACATTATCGGAAGTGATATGGGTTCGTTAATCCTTCCAATGGGTACTCTTGCTTCTCTCATGTGGATGTACATGGTAAGACATGGAAATGTACAAATTAATTGGTTGGATTATATAAAAACAACAATAGTCGTTATACCGCCTACTGTATTAGTCACATTGGTGATTTTATATTCTTGGGTTTCTTCTATCTTCGGTGGAGTCTTAGTAAGATGAGAATTTTAGAAAAATGGAATGGAGATGTCTACCTTAAACGAACTAGAGTAAACAATCTTTTTTATGGTTATATCTATAAAACCGATTATTCTCGTGATAGATAAATCCAAATTTCTTATAGAACTTATCAAATCATATGAATCATGAGAACCGTCCCCTTGATTCTGTACTTCTCCATTCTATTTTAATAGGATTAACGCAGTCTTTTGTTTTACATTTAGGAAAAAATTAGCCGTTTTGTGACCATTTTGGCAGAAAAAACACCGGTCCATATTATAAGAACCGGTCACCAAGTTAAACTGTTCCACCCTTTTCCTCAACGTTAATCCGTCATAAACTTATATCGCAAAATAGCGGCAAGCCCAGCACCATGCTTGAAGTCCCCTTTAACAACGAGTTCCTTCAACTCTTCCATTTGAAGATAATGCAGTTCAATTTGTTCGCTATTCTCTAACCTCTGCTCAGTCGCTGTTAAACCGGCTGCCGCAAACAAGAAAATTTCTTCTGTCGTCGATCCCGGTGAAGGATAAAAACTTCCTAATTCCAGCCAATGCTCGGCCACATAGCCTGTTTCTTCCTCCAGCTCTCTTTTAGCAACATCCAAAGGGGAATCCCCTTCTGAGTCAATCATTCCTGCAGGCAATTCCCATTCCCAGCTGTTAACCGCATGACGATATTGCCTTAAGCAAACCACTTCATGATCGTTCGTGATTGGCAAAACACAGACTCCTTTGGCAAAGTCTAAATAGGAAAAAGTCTTCTCTTCCCCATTTGGCAGCACAACCTGATCCACAGTAATTCCAAAGCGGTCTACTTTTTGCTTATTAGAATTCGTAATTTTCCAAGCCATCTCATTCACCCACTCAACTTTGTTTTCTTACTATTAAATAAAAAAGCAATCAATAAGACAAAAAATGCCCCAATAGAATCAAACATAAAGACATCCTTTAATGAGGAAACTCTTCCTGGCATGAACGATTGATGATACTCATCCGTCATCGCATACAGTACGGTAAGAACCCATGCGATAACATAAGAGAATCGATACAGTTCAAAAGACTTCCATAATAAAAACGCAAGGAAGCCAAATGTCAGAACATGTGTTGATTTTCTCACCAATAGGTTGATTGTTTCAATGCCTGAATGGTCTACCCCGCTTACATGTTCCGTTTTAACAATCTTCTCGATTGCTCCAGACGTATTCTCTCCAGTGGATAATGGAAGCTGTGTGAAAGTAAAAATCACTGCCATCCAAAGAATCGCCGCAAGTAGCCACCATTTTCTCTTTTTCACCTACTATTAATCTCCCCTCTGTATCCATCAATAACTATATTACAACTCTACATAGTTGGACAAGTCAGTAGGAATCATGGGGAATCATGGGGACGGTTCTCCTGCTTCCGAATCAGTAGAACCGTCCCCATGATTCTCTTCGAGCAATTTCCCTATCTCACATACTAATCAAACGTTTAATTAAATCCGCTGTAATGACCGCTATATAAGGATTTTCCTACCAACGAACGTAAAAAAATTGCCGAGGAAATCAGGAGATAAAAACCTAATATTCTACAAAAATCGCCCAATTTTGTTTTACTAGCACCCTCACAAAATTCCTTTTAGAATACCCAAAATAGAGTAGGCGCATGAAGTATTCATGCGCCTCTCACAGATCCGTACATGCGGGTCATCGCATACGGCTCCTCCATGCTTATCCCCGTTGG
>NZ_JAFBEX010000042.1 GCF_016908975.1 Neobacillus cucumis | reverse complement strand
GACATTTATAACGAACTACATCCCCAACGGGGATAAGCATGGAGGAGCCGTATGCGATGACCCGCATGTACGGATCTGTGAGAGGCGCATGAATACTTCATGCGCCTACTCTATTTTGTGTGAATCAATTTGAATCAGGGGGACGGTTCTCATGATCCGGAATCATAAGAACCGTCCCCTTGATTCTATTCTTGCATAATAAAATTTACTGAATTTTATGAAATAAAAAAATATTTAAAAAAATGACTTGATTTTTAAATTGGACGGAATTATAGTGGACTTAAGAAATAAAGTTTCACCAAAACTTAACTGAAGAAACTTAGTTTCATGAGTGAATCCCTTTGCACTTTTAATCTAATTCGTTAAAAGTCAAAAAAACCCTGCTTTCAAGAAATTAAATTTCATCGGTTAAGGATTAAAGAAGGAGGGATCGATTCATCTAACATCAATGATGCGTATGAATCCAAGGCAATGTTATCAGTAAAAAGTAAGCGTATTCAGTTAAAATTAACTTCATTTATAAAAGGAGATGTTTTTTAAATGTTGATAACGATGAAAGAATTACTTACCGTTGCAAAGGAAAATAAATTTGCCGTAGGAGCATTCAACGTCGCCGATAGTTCCTTTTTACGAGCAGTAGTGGAAGAAGCTGAAAGTTTAAATTCCCCAGCTATTATTGCCATTCATCCATCCGAATTAGAATTTTTAACAGATGAGTTCTTCTCTTATGTAAGACATCGCGTTTACGCAAGTCCGGTACCATTTGTCATTCATCTAGACCATGGCGGTTCAATTGAAGAAATTCTAAGAGCCATCCGCTGCGGCTTTACTTCGGTAATGATTGACGGATCCTTGCTTCCATACGAGGAAAACGTAGCCTTAACGAAAAAAGCAACTGAAATTGCTCACGCGGTTGGCATTTCGATCGAAGGTGAACTAGGAACAATCGGAAGCACCGGCAATTCTGTTGAAGGCGGTGTAACGAAGGTTACCTATACCGATCCTGCTGAAGCCAAAGACTTCGTTGAACGTACGGGAGTAGACACACTAGCTGTAGCGATTGGAACAGCCCATGGTATTTATCCAAAGAATATCAAGCCAGAATTGCAAATGGACATCTTAAAAGAAATCAATGATTTGGTTGACATTCCACTCGTGCTGCATGGCGGATCTGCTAACCCTGACAGTGAAGTTGCTGAGTCCGTACAGTTAGGTGTAAGTAAAATCAATATCTCTAGTGATATGAAATATGCGTATTTTACCAAAGCACGTGAGATCTTAAGCACGACTGAATACTGGGATCCAAATGTGATTTACCCAGACTGCATTAAGGAAGCACGTAAAGTCATTAATCATAAAATGCACCTCTTCAACTCAGTAGACAAAGCCAACCTCTATGAACAAAAAACCACATCCACACAAGAAGAAAAGATCTTAACTGGTGGTTTATATCAATAATGACTTTTACCCACAACATGACCTACTCCTACTAAACTATTCTTCTATGATTCTTCACAAAATAATAATCTATCGTAAAGGAAAGGGATTCTTGCTATGACTTTTCCACAATTAAAAGATTACCAAGCGATTATCACCAACATGCTGGCAGAGGCCGGGTTTGTTTTAACGGAAGAAGAGCAGCGGGTGATTGAAATTGCAGACTTTGGTCTAAATAATCTGGAGGAATCCGGGCTACAGCTACTTACCTATGTCAATAATGACCGCTATTGTGCAAAGGAATTGGTGCTGTTTCCTCATCAAACCTGTCCGGAGCATCGGCATCCGCCGCGGGCAGACGGAAATCCTGGGAAGCTTGAAACCTTCCGCTGCAGGAAAGGGACGGTTTATCTATATGTGGAGGGAGAGCCAACCGCGAATCCGTTAGCTGAACCGCCAGCTCAGGACCGCCAGTATTACACGGCTTTTCATGAAGTGGTTTTACGAGAAGGCGAGCAATACACCATTCCTGAAAACACGAAACATTGGTTTCAGGCAGGGGAGCAAGGAGCAATCGTTTCCGAGTTTTCCTCTAATAGTGATGATCCATCCGATATTTTTACCGATCCGCGAATTGTTCGTGTACAAGAGTAAAGATGTATGAGGGAGAAGGTCAACTTCTCCTTCCCATTCAGTATTATTTTTCATAGAGTTATTTCTAAAATATGAAAGCGTATTCATTTTTAAAAATAGAAAAATACTTTATATGGGGGAAAAAGCAATGAAACTGAAAAAGTTTTACATTCTTTTGTTGGTTTGTATGATGATTGCGCTGTCTGCTTGTTCATCCGATCAATCATCCACAAAAACGGATGGAAAAAATAGTAATAGCAATGTTACCACCATTAACTTTGCTGCTATTAAAACTTTTGGTGTGGACTCTTGGAAAGATCGGATTAACAAATTTGAACAACAAAACCCTACTATCAAAGTAAATTTAACGCAAATGCCAGCTCCAGCGAAGAGCACGGAAATTCACCAGTACTTAGTGACTTCCTTACAGTCCGGACAAAGCGATATTGATGTCTTCACAGGAGATGTTGTCTGGGTTCCTGAATTTGCGGCTGCTGGATGGACAGAGCCAATGGATAAATATGTGAACAAAGATGAGTATTATCCAGGTGTAATTGATGCCCTTACATATAAAGGGAAACTAGCAGCGATGCCATGGTACGTTGATGGCGGAATGCTATATTATCGGAAAGATTTATTAGAGAAATATAACAAACCAGTACCAAAAACATGGGATGAGATGCTTGCGACAGCAAAGGAAATCCAAGCAAAAGAAAACAATCCTAAACTTCAACAGTTTGTTTGGCAAGGCAAACAGGCTGAAGTGCTTGTGTGTGACTTTGTAGAATTCCTAGGCAGCGCCGGAAGTTCGATTTTAACCTCTAATGGACAATCCAATGCGAGTTCTCCAGCATTCTTAAAAACGCTTAAATTTATGAAAAGTTTAACAGATGATAAAGTTTCACCCAAATCGGTATTAACATTTGACGAAGAACCAAGCAGAACGGTATTTACTGATGGGGATGCGATTTTCCACCGTAACTGGTCTTATGTATGGAGCGTTGCCCAAGATCCAAAACAATCAAAAGTGGTAGGTAAAGTCGGTGTAGCTCCGCTTCCATCCTTCGATGGCAAGAGCAGCTCATCCACTATGGGGGGGTATCAATTTATGGTTGCTAAGAATTCCAAGAAGAAAGCTGCAGCCATTAAATTTGCTCAATTCTTATCTAGCAAGGAAAGCCAGTTATACTTTGCAAAAGAACTTGCTTTCAGCCCAACAAGACCTGCTGTGTTACAGGATAAAGGTCTTCAGCAGAAAAATCCATTCTTAACTGGCTTAGATAAAGTGTTCCAAGGTACAACTGCGCGTCCTGTAAGTCCGGATTATCCTAAATTGTCCTTAGTCCTTCAATCTAATATCTCAGGTGTCCTCTCAAATAGTATCAAAGCCAATGATGCAGCGAAACAAATTGATACTGAATTGAAAAAAATTACGAAAGAATAAATACCATGAAGGCACAAACAAAGTCATTCGTTTGTGCCTTCATGTATATGAGGTGAGTGAACCGTGGAAAAACAAGTCATCAGCAGCACCCCTACCAACCTATTAGTAATGGAGAAACCGAAGACAAAGAAGAAGTTCAATAAGCCGATGATGATTGGGTATTTGTTCTTACTGCCATCCCTATTGATTCTGTGTGTGGTCGGAATTTATCCGTTGATTCAAACCCTTTATCTAAGCTTTTTTGATGTTTCCTTAACGAAACAGGGATCACACTTTATTGGACTCGCGAATTATAAGGATCTATTAAGTGATATTTGGTTTAAAGTCGCTTATAAAAACACTTGGATGTTTACCGCGATTTCAGTATTGGCGGAAACCGCGTTGGGTCTCATTATTGCCTTAGTTCTGAATAAGAAATTTAAGGGAAGAGGCTGGGTCAGAGCATGTGTGTTAATTCCGTGGGCCATCCCAACCGTCGTATCTGCCCGGATGTGGGAGTGGATTTTCAATGCGGAATATGGAATTTTGAATTATTTATTAGTGAAAACAGGAATCATTGAAAGCAATGTTAACTGGCTTGGTGAGACATCTACGGCGATGTTTGCAGCGATTTTCTCTGATGTCTGGAAAACTACGCCATTTATGGCCTTGATTATCCTAGCTGGATTACAAGGAATTTCCTCGAGTCTTTATGAAGCAGCTGATATTGATGGAGCGAATAAATGGAGACAATTCTCATATATCACGTTCCCTTTACTAATTCCTTCTATTATGATTGCTGTTCTTTTAAGAGCATTGGATGCATTCCGTGTTTTTGACTTGATCTTTGTTTTAACGGGCGGCGGTCCAGCTAATTCAACTGAGGTTCTTTCTTCTTATGCCTATAAGACCACGTTCTCGGCAGGAGAAGTAAGTTCTGGTGCGGCGATGTCTTCACTTATGGCGGTATCCGTTTTTGTTTTAGCGATTGTCTTATTGTTCTTTATGAATAAAGCAACTGAAAAAATGGAGGGAGGGAAGTAAAATGACGAATGCCATCAAACGTTCTCCCGTATATATCCTTGCTCTTGGAATTATGGTGTTCCAATTGGCTCCATTTTTATGGCAGGTTATTACATCTCTAAAATTAGACAAAGATCTATCCTCTTTGCCACCGATTTTTCCAAATAAAATTACCTGGCTGCACTATCAGAATATTTTTCAAAATACACATTTCTATCAATATATCATTAATAGTGTAGTGGTTGCCGTTTGTGTGACATTGCTTTGCTTATTCCTTGGCAGTCTTGCCGCATATTCTTTAGCAAGGCTTCCGATTAAGGGAAAAGGTCTAATTCTACTATTATTCTTATCTACATCTATGTTTCCGCAAATTGCGGTCATCACGCCTCTTTACAATTTAATTAAAGGAATCGGGTTGTATAATACCTATTTTGGGTTGATTTTTTCGTATATGCTGTTTGGTCTTCCGTTAAGTGTCTTGCTTTTGTACGGTTTCTTTCGGAATATCCCGTATGAAATTGAAGAGGCAGCTTATATGGATGGCTGCGGATACTTCCGTACGTATTGGCAGGTATGTTTGCCGTTAATGGCGCCAGGTCTTGTGACGGCTGGATTACTAGTGTTTATCGCTTCTTGGAATGAGTTTCTGTTTGCGATTACGTTCACGAATAGTATTGATGCACAGACCATTCCAGTCGGGATTGCGATGATGCCGCAAATGTTCTTCGTGCCATGGGGAGATACAGCTGCCACTTCAATCCTCGTTACGCTGCCATTAATTTTACTAGTTTTGATTTTCGAGAAAAAACTAACACAAGGTATTATGGGAGGAGCGGTGAAAGGATGAATACCATTGCATGCGGATTCACAGCCAATATTGATTTATTAGGAAAAATTACGCCGGAGTTTTATGAAGAGATTAAGGGCTCTGCAAGTGGAACCCTGAATGCCTTCATTAATAGCTGGGAGGACTTTTGTACGGCGATTGATTGGAATATGAGGAGAGGCAGCGGCGGAGAGTACATTGTTACGGATGCTGCGGTGTTGAAAAAGTTAGAGGAGAAATTAGATTGGGGCAGGGCGATTGGCGGAACCGGCTTGCAGGCAGCTTGTGCGGCGAGTCGTGCCGGGTACCGTTCATTGGTAAATATTCCGGTTCAGTCAGCTGAGTTAGCGGAAATTGTTTCGGATCTTGACGACTTGGTGTTGTTGTCTGACCGTGTTGGTGAGGTACCGAAGCATTATATTTTAGAATATGAGATGGGCGGCAGTTCTAATCGGATTATCTTCCGGAGAGAGGATGAATTTACGGCCGATATGATTTCAGCTGCCTTTTTGAGGGAAGTGGCGATCAATAATGTGAACTGGTTGCTTATATCGGGCTATAATTCGGTTGAAAGTAGTGAGGAAATTGATTTGTTTTTAACAAATAATTTGAGAGTATTGGAGTCTCTAGGCAGTAAGCGGCCGAAGGTGCACATGGAGCTTGCAGCGATTTGGTCGCTCGAAGAACAGTGGAAGGTGATTCGGACGCTGGGGAAACATGTGGATAGTATCGGAGTTAATGAGGATGAGTATCAAGAGTTATTTGAAATGAAAGATTCCTTACTGAGTTTGGATAATGAGGAACTATTGAGCTTGATGGAAAAAGCCTGTGATCATTTGGGTGTGGCGAATTTAATTTTGCATACAAAACAATTTTCGTTAGTTGTGTCGGAAAAATATGACACTAGTATTTGGAGCGAAGCGTTAGAGAATGGGAATAAGTTTGCTTTTTCGAGAGCGTTGCGGGGGACGATTTGTGACCAAGAGACCATCAATTATGTAACGTCTCGCTGTGGTTTGCATCCGAGGGGAGAAGAACTGCGGAAGTTAACGCAAGATCGAAAGGATATCACCGTGGTTCCTGCCTATATGGGTGAGATTACTAGCACGATTGGTCTGGGGGATACGTTTACTGCAGGATTATTAGTGGAAGCGCCTGTGGAATTTTTTCCAATTGGCAAAGTTTCGTTAGGCTAAACGTTGAAAAAATGGCATAATTAAGATAAAAAGGATGGTTGGTTTTATGACTTCCGTAAAGGAAAATAATTTATTGAATACAGTGAATAGCTTATATCCAACCTTACATGATGCGGAAAAAAAAGTGGCGGAATATGTCATTAAAGAGTATTTTAATGTAATAGATATGAGTGTCGCCGAGTTGTCTGAACAGTGTAATGTAAGCGAAGCCACCATCGTCCGATTCTGTAAGCGGATCGGTTTAAAGGGATTCCATCATTTTAAAATCACTCTGGCAAGAGAGATTAATAATCCAGAAAAAACGACCCATTCTCCTACGATTCATCTTGATAATCTAGCAGAATCGGTTCAAAATATATTTGCGTATAAAATTGATGAGCTGAAACAAACGGCGTCTTTTCTTGAGCCGGAGGAATTGCAGAAGTGTCTTGATATTATTAGTGAGAGCAGCCTGGTTCATTTTGTAGCAGCTGGAAATTCGATTCCAGCCGCGCTGGATGGGGCGTATAAGTTTAACCAGATTGGGATTCGCTCGATTGTCAATAATACGCCGGAGATGCAGGTGTCATTAGCTCACTCATTGACAGAAAATGATGTCGTGATAGGGATTTCGAATTCAGGGAACTCTAAGTTGTTGCTGGAGATATTTGAAATTGCTAAGAAAAGAAAAGCTACCACCATTTGTATTACCAACCATATGAAATCACCGCTTTCTCAATTAGCGGATATCAAATTATTCAGCATTACAAATGAGAAACTGTTTTTTAAAGAATTTAGTTTTACGATCGTGCCAGCGATCTCTGTCATTGATACGTTGTTTCTCTTATTAACGAAAAAGAACTATGATCGTTCGATTCAATCAATTAGTGACAGGGAGCAGGCATTGTCTGATTTTAAATATTAATAGGGAAGGGAATTTGATTACATGCGATTGCAAGGAAAGAAAGTTATCAGTTTAGTTCATCATGAATTTGAAGATTTGGAACTGTGGTATCCGATTTTACGTTTGCGGGAAGAAGGGGCCGTAGTTCATCTTGCCGGAGAGCAGGCACATGAAAAGTATATAGGGAAATATGGTGTACCAGCGGAAAGTGATTTTGCTTATAGCGATATAAAAGCAGAAGATTATGATGCGATCTTAGTTCCAGGAGGATGGGCGCCAGATAAAATTCGCCGTTTTCCTGAAGTTCTGTCGCTCATTCAGGAGATGGACGCGAGCGAGAAGCCAATTGGACACATCTGTCATGCAGGCTGGGTGCTGGTTTCGGCCAAAATCCTAAAGGGCAAAAAGGTGACGAGTACACCTGGTATCCGGGATGATATGGAGAATGCAGGAGCCATTTGGTATGACGAACCTGTTGTAACCGATGGGCACCTCGTATCCAGCCGTCGTCCACCGGACCTGCCGGATTACCTAAGAGAATTTATTGCAGTGTTGGAAGGAAAATAGTTGGTTTGGAAGCACGGGGACGGTTCTCGTGCTTCTTTTTTGTGGGAATCATGGGGACGGTTCTCCTGATTCGGAATCAGGAGAACCGTCCCCATGATTCTTTTATGTTGCGTTATATTGTAAAATATAATAACGAATATATTTTTTCACCATCTGGGGGGATTTTGATGACTGCTGGGGGACGGGGGCGGGTTCTGATTGTTGATGATGAAATTTTAATTAGACAGGGGATTAAGTATTATCTTAATTGGGAACAAGAAGGTTTTGAAGTGGTCGGGGAGGCATCACATGGTCAGGAAGCCCTTGAATTGATTGAGGTTGTGAAACCCCATATTGTGATTACCGATATTGCGATGCCAATTATGGATGGGGAAGAGTTAACAAGAATCGTTAAAGAACGTTTTCCTCAAATCGAAGTGATTGTCTTAAGTAGTTTTGGAGATTTTGACTATGTTCGATCTACTTTTCAAAGTGGAGTGATTGATTATATCTTAAAACCGAAGCTTGATGCAGAAAGTTTATTGAAAGCGCTAAAAAAGGCGGCTTGCAGAATTCCGTCGCTTCAATCGCTGGACAAGCCATTAGAGGTAAGTCCCTCTATCGAACAAATTATCAACAAACTGATTTCAGGCTATAAAGTAACATATGATTCTTCAAAACTAGCAGAATTTTTTCCAAACCAAAGGTTTTGTTTACTAGGGGTTGAGCTAAAAAGCGGGCAAGAAGAACTGCCTCATCATATAAAGGAAAAAGTGACTACAGGTCTAACGGAGCAAAACTATTCTTTTTATATTGAAAAAAATATCATCGTGATAAACGGTGACGATTTTTCCGGATTAATACCTTTGGCTAAAAGAATAGCAGAGTCCGAACTAGATGTTGGTTTTGTCCTGAGTGAGGAATTCGAGGACTTTTCAACGATTGGTTATCTCTACAAAGAGGAACTAGTAAAGCTTTTAAACTATCGGTTTTATTTTCCCAATCAGCTTGTTTTAAGAAAGCAGGATTTACCAAAACAACTACCAAAATACGAAACGTTTAATTTAGATTGGTTTACGAGTGAACTGAAGCGTAAGCACTTTGATTTGGCGTTTGATTATTTACGAGTGCATGTAACGGAATTTTCAACCTGCTATACAACCGATGTCCATGAATATAAGTCTTTTTTCGGCAACATCCTTTTTAATATTATGATTCTCCTTAGCAATATGGAATACGATATAACCGAACTAAAGCAGGAAAAGTATACCTATTTTAAAGCCTTTGAGGATGCTCGATCGGCCGTCGATGCAGTGGAACAATTGGATCGTTTCATTGGTAAGGCCAAAAACGCGGTGTTGCGGTTGCCGCTTCAGCCGGAAAACTTCAACATCAAGAAAATATTAGACTATATGAATGATCATTACGCAGAGCCGCTGACACTCACTGGTGTTGCACAATATTTTCATTTTAACCCTTCCTACCTGTCTAGTTATTTTGCATCCCATCATGGTGAAGGTTTTATCGAATACCTGAATCGGATCCGGATTGAAGAAGCAACAAAGCTGCTTATTCAAGGTACTGCCCGCATCTCGGAAATCAGCGGGATGGTTGGTTATTCCGACCACAGTTATTTTTGCAAGGTATTTAAAAAAATAAAAGGGCTTTCACCCAGCCAATTCAGAAGAAAACAATTGATGAGATAAGCGAAGGTATCCCTATGAGATTCATTCCAGAGCGTTTTAGACATAATAATTTATTTATCACCATGTTTCTGATTACCGTCATCATGATTGTAACCGTTTCAATTATCATCACATGGACCACTATTCGCATGTCGGAGCAGTTCTTTTTTGAAAAGTTCAGCATTACCAATGCGAAAGTGATGGATCAAGTACAAGATAGTTTTGAGCAGTATCACTACTCGGTTGTGATGGCTTCTAACAGTGTGCTGCAAAGTGTTGCCATTAAGGAAGTCCTCACGAAGGAAGAGGAGTCGAATGTGGATCGCTTAGGTTCTATTTATACGCTGAGTCAACTGATCAAACGGATTGAACCCAATTTGGCTTCATATGAGGTTGGTATCATGGCAACGGGGAAAAATGGCGTCACCTATGCCACCAATGATCGAACCTATTGGCCGATAACCGATGCAGAGTTGAAGAAGAGCATTTTGACTAAGAATATATTTGAAAACCCAAAAAGATTACTCTACCAATACGATCACCGTACAGATTCAGAGGCGGGAAATTACATTGTTGCTTCTAGGGCACTAACGGACCGATCTGGAGCAATCTACGGATCTTTGTATATTACCATTCGAGAGAGTGAATTTAGAAAATTTTACTCCAGTTATACCACTCCAGGTAATAATGTTCTTTTAATCAATAAAGAAAGTACGATTGTATCGAGTAACCTATCTAAATTGATTGGAAAAAAATCAACCGAACTGCGTGATTTGGCAGTTGAAATGGGGAAGAACCAAAAGGATGACCATATCATCGGAAAGTTTATGGGGAAGGACCAAATGATTATGATGGAATATCTTCCATCTTTTGATATGTACATGTTTAACATCATCGATAAGGAAACCGCATTTGGGGATTTAATTGACAAGAGGAAAATTTTGCTTATTTCCATGGGGGTTGTAATTGTTGCGCTGTTTTTTGTGCTCTTCGCCTCGAGGCGATTAACCAATTCATTATCAAAGCTGGTCAAGCAAATTGAAAGTGCATCAGAACACGATTTTGATGAATATGTTTCGGTTTCCGGTACGTATGAAACAAGGCAGATTGGTACAGCCTTTAACTCCATGCTTGATGAACTTCACGAATACGTCGATCAGCTGGTTTTATCGCAAAAACAGCGACGGAATGCGGAACTCGCTGCCCTCCAGCAGCAAATTAACCCGCACTTCTTATACAATACACTGGCCTCGATTAAATTTATGGTAAAACAAGGAAGTAAGGAAGAAACGGAATCGATGATCAATGCGTTAATTTCCTTATTGCAGAACACGCTTGGAAATGTAAGTGAAACGATTACGGTGAAGCAAGAAGTGGATAATTTAAGGAATTACGTTTTGATTAATCAAAAACGATACGGAGAGCGGATTAAAGTCAATTATTTCATTTCACCTGCTTGTATGGACGTTCCAATTCCGAAACTCATTCTTCAACCCTTTATGGAAAATGCCTTTTTTCACGGTTTCAACCATAAGCTTGAGGGATATATTCATGTCCTCGTTTGGCAGGAGGGGGAGGACTTGATTTGTGAGGTTGTCGATAATGGTGATGGGATGGAGGTTTCAGAAGGAAGCCATCTACCTGGTACCAAGCGAAAACAGGCCTTTTCCGGAATTGGTGTAAGAAATGTTCATGAGCGTATTCAATTGATCTACGGTGAACCGTACGGGGTAAACATCTCAAGTGAGTTAGGCAAAGGGACCAAGGTACGAATATCACTTCCAATGCAAAAATAATCCTAAAATCTAAAAATAATCCAAATTTCAAAAAAAGAAAGCGGATTCATTCTATGAAAATAGTACAAATTTATAAAAATATCGTCCTAACAGATTCCCCTAAGAGGGTGCTAACATAATACTTGTAAGACAGATAACGCTTACAAAAAGAATCATACTTGGGGGGAAATGAGATGAAAAAGATACTTGCACTACTTTTAGTCAGCATCCTGATGTTAGCAGCTTGTTCGTCAGGCTCGAAAACAAAGGAGGCTTCAGGAGATGCAAAGGATACCAATAAAGTAACGGTATGGGCATGGGATCCTAATTTTAATATTAAAGCTATGAATCTAGCGAAAGATGCTTATAAATCTGTCAATCCAGACGTTGACATTCAGGTGATTGAAAATGCCCAAGATGACATTATTCAAAAGCTGAATACGAGCTTAAGCTCTGGTACAACCAAAGGACTTCCCAATATTGTTTTAATTGAAGATTATCGTGCACAAAGCTTCCTTCAGGCTTATCCTGATATGTTCTATGATTTAACTGGAAAGTTTAATGCAAAAGATTTTGCCCAGTATAAAATTGCTCCAACAAGCGTGGATGGTAAAAACTATGGCCTTCCATTTGATACGGGTGTAGCCGGACTTTACGTTAGAACGGACTATTTACAAAAAGCTGGTTACACAGTAAACGATTTACAAAATATCGATTGGAAAAAGTACATTGAAATTGGTAAAAAAGTAAAAGCAGCCACTGGTAAAAATATGTTGACACAAGACCCTAATGACCTTGGTCTCATTCGTATGATGATTCAATCAGCTGGTTCTTGGTATACAAAAGAAGATGGCGTCACTCCTAACTTGGCTGGAAATAAAGCCTTGAAAGTTGCTTTAGAAACGTATAAAGAGCTTTTAGATGCTGATCTTGTCACACCTGTTTCTGACTGGAGTCAATTCTTAGCTGGATTTAACAATGGTGATGTCGCGACTGTTCCTACAGGTAACTGGATTACTCCATCTATAAAGGCAGAAGCTTCACAATCTGGTAAATGGGCAGTTGTTCCAATGCCGCGCCTTGATATTGCAGGTTCCGTTAATGCTACAAACTTAGGCGGAAGCTCATGGTATGTCCTAAATGTTCCTGGAAAAGAAAAAGCAGCTGAATTCCTTGCCAAAACATTTGGTTCAAACGTGGATTTCTATCAGACATTAAACAAAGAAATGGGTGCCATCGGTACTTATAAACCAGCAGCACAAGGTGAAGCTTACCAAGCGGCTGACTCATTCTTTGGCGGACAGAAAGTCGTTTCTGATTTTGCTAAAATGACAGAGCAAATTCCACAAATCAACTATGGCTTGCACACTTACGCGATTGAAGACCTGTTAGCAGTTGAAACTCAAAACTACATTAAAGGTAAAAAGCTTGATCAAGCGTTAGAAGATGCTCAAAAACAAGCTGAGGCGCAAATCAAATAAACTAAATTAAATAAGAAATTAAGCCTCGGGAACTTCACCGGCTTCTCCTAATCGGTTTAATGGAGCGATTGTACATGCGTAAGGTGAGAGGGTTCCGGGGCTTTTTCTTTAAAGGTAGGGAGTTGAAGAGTTGTGATTACAGCGAAAACGAAGCAGCAGCAGAATTTCCAAACCGTCCATTCTAACCGGAGCTTCCGAATCAAAAATACCGCGATTGGCTGGTCCTTTATTGCCATTGCCACTGTGATGATTTGTTTATTTTATTTTTATCCGATGGTTCAGGCTTTTATCATGTCGTTGCAATCCGGTACCGGTACGAACCTTACCTTTGTCGGCTTTGAAAATTATGCCCGCTTATTGAAGGACCCAACGTTTCTTACAACGGTGAAGAATACGGTTGTTTATTTAATCATTCAGGTACCAGTGATGATTCTTCTGGCCTTATTTATTTCTGTTTTGCTGAATGATAAAACCATGAAACTGAAAGGCGTTTTTCGTACGGCGATCTTCTTGCCATGTGTCACCTCACTGGTTGCCTATTCAGTTATCTTTAAATATTTATTTGGTCAGGAAGGCATTATTAATATTTTCCTGTTGAAGTTTTCCCTTATTTCTGAACCGATTCATTGGCTGACCGATCCTTTCTGGGCCAAAATCGCGATTATTGTGGCAATTACTTGGCGCTGGACTGGCTATAACATGATCTTCTATCTATCTGCACTGCAAAATATTGATCAATCGATTTATGAGGCAGCGAAAATGGATGGGGCATCTAGCTTTCAAACTTTTTTCAAAATTACGATCCCGATGTTGAAGCCGATCATTTTGTTTACATCGATTACATCGACCATCGGTACCCTTCAGTTGTTTGACGAAGTGATGAATATTACCCAAGGTGGACCGGGTAACGCGACGATGACGATTTCCCAGTACATCTACAATCTGTCCTTTAAATACACTCCTGACTTTGGTTACGCAGCAACGGTATCGTACGCAATCGTGATTATGATTGTCATCTTCTCCATCATCCAGTTCAAAGTGGCAGGTGATAAAAATGATTAAAAAAGTGTTTAGTTATGGATTTTTAACTGTCGCGGCGATTGTTTCTGTTTTTCCTTTTTTGTGGATGATTGTCAGCGCAACGAATCAATCTGTCGATGTCACAAAGGGTCGTCTCTTACCTGGTAGCTTTTTTATGGAGAACTTACACAAACTGTTGGACACGGTGGATCTTGTACCGGCTTTAATGAATTCAGCGAAAATCTCGATTACGACAACAGTGCTTTCTTTGTTGATTGCTTCCTTAGCTGGATATGGCTTTGAAATTTATAAAAGTAAAGCAAAAGACATGGTGTTTAATTTCTTGCTCTTGTCGATGATGATTCCGTTTGCGGCATTGATGGTTCCTTTGTTTAGAATGTTCGGAAAGATTTCTCAAACGGTTCCGGCTTTAGGAATTGATACGTTCGCGGCGGTTATTTTACCGACGGTGACGACGGCGTTTTTGATCTTTTTCTTTCGTCAGAGTACGAAGATGTTCCCGAAGGATATTTTGGAAGCGGGTCGAATTGATGGTTTAACGGAACTTGGCTGTTTTTTCCGGATTTATCTGCCAACGATGAAGACTACTTATGCGGCCGGTGCGATTATTACGTTTATGGCGAGCTGGAATAGTTATTTGTGGCCGCTGGTTGTGTTGCAGTCTCCTGAACATCAGACGATTCCTTTGTTGATTTCGGTTCTTGGGTCTAGTTATTCTCCAGATTTCGGGGTGATTATGACCGCGATTGTAATTGCCACACTGCCGGCTGCGTTAATCTTCTTTATTATGCAGAAGCATTTTGTGGCGGGGATGATGGGGTCGGTGAAGTAGAGATTTTTTAAAAAAGGCTCTGTTGTAACTGAATGTTGATGATTTCACTTTGTTTGAAAAATAAACGGAAATATTCCGTTTAAATTGGGAAATACCCCTATTTCCTTAAAAATAAAGGAAGTTTTTCCGTTTATTTGATTTAAATCTTTGGATTTTGTCTTATTTAGAGCAGATAAGCGGAATATCTCCGTTTATATCTGGTTCTTAAGTTTCAAGTATATACTTTAACCGGAAATTTTCCGCTTATGAATTCTCATATCTACACGTAAATCAACAATGAATAATAAAAGAGCCAAAAAACAAATAAAAGGAGAAATTTTAAAATGATTCCAACTTTAGCTTGGCTGACCGATTTAAATGTTTTTGCCGTCAATCGTCTTCCGGCACATTCGGATCATCGATACTATGAAACTATGGACGAAGCAAAAAGTGCAGCTCCCATGAAACTGCGCCACACATTGAATGGCGATTGGAAATTTAACTATGCGGTGAATCCAGATAACCGTCCGGCAGATTTTTATAAACTTGATTTTAATTGTGCTGGCTGGGGAAATATCACTGTGCCTGGTCACATTCAACTTCAGGGCTATGGGCAGCCGCAATATGTTAATACGATGTACCCGTGGGACGGACTTAACGAGATCCGTCCGCCGAAAATTCCAACAGATCATAATCCTGTTGGCAGCTATGTGAAAACTTTTTCCGTTCCCGCCCATATGGAAAAGAAGCCAGTATTTATATCTTTTCAAGGTGTAGAATCGGCTTTATATGTATGGTTGAACGGCGAGTTTGTCGGCTATAGTGAGGATTCTTTCACGCCGGCAGAGTTTGAGCTTACAGCTTTTTTAACAGACGGAGAAAATAAGCTGGCGGTGGAAGTGTACCAAAGAAGTACGGGAAGCTGGCTTGAAGATCAAGATTTCTGGCGGTTTTCAGGAATCTTCCGTGATGTTTACCTTTATACCGTACCGGAAATTCATGTGGCTGATTTACATGTCCGCCCGACACTTGACTCCACTTTTACAAAAGGTACATTAACGGCGGACTTAAAGTTGAAAGGTACAGGGGTTTCCAGCGTCATCGCTGAATTGTTCGATCAGAATGGTGATCTGATAACCCAAGCAAATGGAGCAGAAGCGGACGGCAAGTGGTCGTTCAGCATGAATGTTGATCAACCAGCACTGTGGAGCGCTGAAAGTCCTTATTTGTACAAATTATATGTTCAGCTGTTTAATGAATCTGGCGAGCTGGTGGAGGTCGTGCCACAAAAGCTCGGTTTTAGAAGATTTGAACTGGTCAATAAAATGATGCGCCTCAACGGGGAGCGAATCGTGTTCAAAGGGGTGAACCGTCATGAGTTTAACCCAAGAAGCGGCCGAGCGATTACAAAGGAAGATATGTTATGGGATATTAAAACGTTAAAGAGCCATAACATCAATGCGGTTCGGACGTCTCATTATCCGAATCAAAGCTATTGGTACGAGCTGTGTGACGAGTATGGGGTCTATGTGATTGACGAAATGAATCTAGAAACGCACGGCTCTTGGCAAAAGATGGGGGCGGTTGAACCGTCTTGGAATATTCCTGGGAATAAGCCGGAATGGCAAAACATTGTCATGGACCGCGCGATTTCCATGGTGGAGCGGGATAAGAATCATCCTTCCATTCTCATCTGGTCTTGCGGGAACGAATCCTATGCAGGCGAGGTGATTCTAAATGTATCGAATTATTTCAGGAACACGGACCCAAGCCGTCTTGTGCATTATGAAGGGGTATTCCATAACCGTGACTTTAATGCAACCAGCGATATGGAAAGCCGGATGTATGCAAAGCCGGAGGATATTGAGAAGTATTTAACCGACAATCCGGAGAAGCCGTACATCAGCTGTGAGTACATGCATGCTATGGGGAATTCGCTTGGAGGTATGTATAAGTATAGGGATTTAGAACAGAAGTATCCGATGTACCAAGGCGGATTTATTTGGGACTATATTGATCAGTCGATTTATAAAAAGGACCGATACGGAAACGAATACCTTGCGTATGGTGGTGATTTCGGCGATCGTCCAACGGATTACGGTTTTTGTACAAATGGGATTGTGTATGCAAACCGTGAGCTATCACCAAAGATGCAAGAAGTGAAATTTTTATATCAAGACTTTAAGCTGCTGCCAGATCAGACGGGTGTCACGCTTAAAAATGAGAGTCTTTTCTCCCATACTGATGCCTATGAATTGGAATATGCACTGTTCCATGAGGGAAGGGAAGTATATCGGGACAGACTTTCTGCTAGTGTCGCACCGCAAAGCGAGGGACGTTTTGAGTTTGCATTGCCTGAAAACATTGCAGCTGTTTCCGGTGAATATTGTGTGCAAACTTCCCTTAAGCTGAAAGAAAGCACTTTATGGGCAGAAAGTGGATATGAAATTGCGTTTGGACAATTTGTCTATCAAGTGGAATCGACAGAAAAGGCTCCTGTAAAAGGTGAGCTTCGGGTTGCCCATGGTGATGTCAATATTGGCGTTCACGGTAAGGATTTCACTGTGTTATTTTCCAAACAGGCGGGCAGTCTTGTTTCCTTGAACTATGCAGGAAGAGAAATGATCGCCCTTCCTCCGGCTCCGTTATTCTGGCGAGCGACGACGGACAATGACCGAGGGTTTTCGCAAAGCTTCCATTCCGGGCTTTGGTATGCGGCGAGTCTCGCAAGGAAATGTGTTGATATTCAAGTGGAAGAAAGCAGCAGTCCGGTAAGTGTTGCGTTCACTTATCAGTTCTCGATTAACAGTGAGATTGAGGTGAAGACGGTCTACACCGTGTATCTAGACGGAAATGTTCAGGTGAAGTCTGCCTATAAAGGGGCTGAGAATCTTCCGCAACTGCCGATTTTTGCGGTGTCGTTCAAGGTGCCGGCTGATTATAATCAGCTCGAGTGGTATGCGATGGGACCTGAGGAGAATTACAGTGACCGTTCGATGGGAGCAAGGCTTGGGATCTTTAAAAATCAAGTAACTGATAATCTATCCGGATATGTCATGCCGCAGGAGTCCGGAAATCGCACCGGAGTCCGACGAGTCAGCGTGACCAACGAAAACGGACGCGGTCTTCAGATTTCTTCAGTAGGCAAGCCATTGGAGTGCAATTTCTCCCCCTATACAGCTTTCGAGCTTGAGAATGCGCAGCATGTTTATGAGCTTCCGAATGTTCATTATACCGTTGTCACGGTGGCAGGCAGGCAAATGGGGGTTGGCGG
The DNA here is from genome assembly GCF_016908975.1 of Neobacillus cucumis. Taxonomy (GTDB): domain Bacteria; phylum Bacillota; class Bacilli; order Bacillales; family Cytobacillaceae; genus Neobacillus; species Neobacillus cucumis. The sequence goes on along the minus strand of NZ_JAFBEX010000042.1, from coordinate 11,294 downwards.
TGACGATAGCTGGGGCGCACCGGTACATGATGAACATCTAATTAAAGCAAACGAAAATATGGAATTTGAGTTTATGATTCAACGAGTTTAACAAGAAAAGCGCAAGCGTCTTGGTCAGCCCAGATATAAGGAGATTTATCGATGGCAAGCAAAGCGTAGCCAGAGATTAGTCTCCCTTAATGCGAACAGAAAACGCTAGTTTTCTGTAGCCAAGCACAAGATAAGCTGGCCGAAAGGTTGTTCTTGACCTTTTGGACGGATTGATCTAAATGTGGAGGCGACTGTTCTGGGACTTTAGGCTAAGACGCACCCTGCAAGAAGGCGGTTCTTTGCCTTCTTCAGGGGGTGGCTAAAGTCTAGAGTCCCAAGGAGCCGAAACTGGATAAGCTTGTGACCTCGAGGGGCTAGGCGCTGGAGCTAGACTATTCTCTAAGTTGATTTTTAAGCTTTCTAATCAATCTAAAAAAGGAAGAGTCCCGCTATGTGTGGGGCTCTTCACTTATCATTATCAATCATTTTGGAAGTGGTGAGGTTTTAATCGGATCAAGGATTGGACGGTATGAGCCAGGCTTTCCATACTCTTTATCGTGTAAATCTAATCCCTAATTAGTGGAGAACGGAAGATCGTCCGATTTTAATTAATAACTTATCCACGAGGGCCAATACCTCTTACTTTGGGACCTTTGGCTAAGAGTTAAATGTCTCCATGATTCTATGTCATAATTATGTTTTTTCTTCACATATTAAGCAAAAGTATGAAATTGGGTGTTTATATTGCGTTTAGTGCTCTGCCTCATCCTTATTTTTGCTTGTCGGAAATGGGGGGATATGAATAATTGGGAAAAGTATTATCCGACAGTTTTGTATATGATTGTGAATCAATTTTTATATAGGTTTTTTATAGATGGCAAACATTTTTTATGGAAATTGGAGCAGGACGATATTTTTTTAAATCAGCCATTTTCCGTTATATTAGTATCATTTATTATTTTTCCCTGCATTGTTATCCTTTTTCTATCCCATTTACCTGCTATATGGAAAAAAGAAATCATTTACTTAATACTATGGGGGGCCATACTTTGTGGTATTGAAGGAATTATGTATTTGGCTGGAAGAATATCCTATCATAACGGTTGGAATTTTTGCTGGTCAGTAGCTTTTAATTTCAGCATGGTCATCATGCTGAGATTCCATTATCGTAACCCCTTCAAAGCTTGGTTTGTTTCCTTTTTATTTACCGCATTTTTTTTGATTTATTTTCATGTTCCGTTACCAAAACATTAGTAGCACGGGGACGGTTCTCGTGCTTCTTTTGTGTGGAAAACAGGGGGATCATGGGGACGGTTCTCCTGATTCGGAATCAGGAGAACCGTCCCCATGATTCCTCTCAGATTGCAGGGAAAGAACAAAGTAAAAATACTGTAAGAGTTCTCGATTGTTTCGGGGCATGTTGAATACGATTAGAGAAAAAAGGCAACAAGACTAGGAGAGTCTTGTTGCCCTTTTTTCACTCTTATATCTGTCCAGCTCTTTTCTTAATGCGTCCGACAAGTGGTACGACAATAATACCCGCTACAGCGACTTGTAAAAAGTTTCCTGGAACAGAGCCAAATGGCTGGATCCAGTTACCATAAAGGATGACTTCGGCAAAATAGTAGCCTACGATTTTCACAATCAATGCCACTACGATTGCCAGTGTACTCGCAAGAACTCTATTTCCGGTTGCTTTTTCAGATATAAGGCCAACTAAAAAGCCCATTGTTCCTACGATGACAAAGGTGAACGGGGACCAAATGGCCCAACCAGAGACAACATCAAAGAGCCCCATTCCAAAGGCGCCTGCAATCGCTCCTGTTTTCTTACCGTAAACCAATGCTGCTATAAAAAGAGGCACATTACCCAAATGGATTAAACCCCCGTTGCCCATGATGGGAAGCCTTATGTTGATGAACATTGTAGCTACAAAGGTTAGAGCAATGAATAGTGCATTGATGACAATCGCTCTTGTTTTAGACGACGCTGTTGGTGTATATGTTGAATTCATATGTTAACCCCTTTCTATATAAATATAAAATAAGACACCTAATAAATATCTAATATTTTGTTAATTTGCGCAAGTCCATATTTAGGAAGAATGATTCCAACTTGGTTTTCCTGATGCCCCCAATACAGGTAATTTTATCTATAAATATTTCAAACACTTTAGTAAAATCAGATATATATATTTAAATAAAAATTTAGGGGGGAAACAGTGTGAATAAAAAACTATGGCCGATTTTTTTCTTGAGTATCCTATTTTTAGTTTCTTGCACTTCAAAAGATTTTAACGAAAAACTAGAGTCCGGTAAAAAAGCATTAGAAAATCAAAAATTTGAAGTTGCACTAGCAGATTTAAGTAAGGCAAACGAACTAGAACCCGAAGATAAAGAAACAAAAGCACTTCTTGAAATAACGAGAAATATAATTGACTGTAAAACGGCTATGGAGAGCGGTGAATCGGAAGCAGCATTATTTCTTATAAATAAAGTGTTAGAGAATAACAATCACTATTTAAACAAAAGGTTATCCAACTATGCAAAGAAATTGAAGGGAGATTTAGAGTTAACAATCAAACAAACAGCTAATTTAAAAGATATAATCGAAAAAGGACATCAACTATTGGATCAAAAAAGGTACAATGAGGCCCTTAACGTCCTGCAAAATGTAAACATAACTGACTCCACTAATGAATCCATAACGAAATTACAAAATGAAATAAAAGTTTTGCAAGTCGAGGCAGAAAAAGCTAAGGAACTAGCCGTTGCTCAACAAAAGCTTGAAGAAGAGAAGAAGGCCGCCGAGGCTGCGAGAATAGAGGCAGAACAAAATAGACTAAAAGCATACGGTGGAAATTGGGGGGATGCCAATTTTTATTCAAATGGTGGGAATGGTTTAACCATTACATTTATAAATTCAAATACAGCTACAGTTGCCATCCAATCGGTTTCCTCACCACCTGCGAATAGAATTGCGGAAATATCATTTACTGCGAGATTCCCCCAGAATGGGACAACATCTTTTACTTTTGATGACGATGGCTGGTTTTCAAAAGGTAGTGGGACTATTAAATTGGCAAATAATCAGGTTATTGTAACTATCACAATTACAGAAAAATCTGAGGATAATTGGAGTATATTTAGTGGAACTAAAACTTTTTCACGCGATAAATCCAATTAGTAATAGAATCACGGGGACGGTTCTCCTGCTTCGGAAGCAGGAGAACCGTCCCCGTGATTATTTGGAAATAAATGTTGAATAGACTAGTTCTAAAATTTCTTCAGGTGTATAGTTACGCACATCTTTTTGAAAGAAATAGGAATCGCTGCTTAAAGCCATTAGCACCATATCTGCTTTAAAGATACTGTGTGAATGGGGTTTTTGTTCTATGGCTGTCATTTCGTCAAATAGCCCGACCAATAGTTGATGTAATTCCATATATAAAGGGCTTTTGGTCCGGGATTTTAGTGGGTTGGTTGACTTCGTTTCCTCGACTCCTGTAAGCAGTTGTGCCTTTTTTTCTCTGAAACGAATAAACAAGCTTATGATTTCTTTCAATTTTTGATTAGGTGAAACAGTTTTGTTTTCTTCCAAGTAATCCTCTATATCCTCGAAAAATAAATCAACGCTGTCCTTGATTAAATCAAGACATACCTCACCTTTGTTTTTATATCGGCGATAAAGTGTTCCTGGGCCAATTTGAGCTTCTGTTGCAATTTGATTCATACTTACCTGTTCAACACCGTATTGCTCAAATAGTCTTTGAGCTGTCTCTAATATAAGCTGACGATTCTTTGCAGCATCACGGCGTTCAGTTCGAGGTCGAGGTGTATTCTCCTCATTTCCCATACCATCACATCCTAAAAATATACTTATCTTGACAAACGGAGAGGTCTCCTTTTATTATTAAGTGGAGAAGTCTCCGTTTAATTTTAATCCGTTAAGGAGGAATTTACAACCTATGCAAAATCAAAATAAAAAAACCGCATTGTTAGTAATGGATCTACAAAATGGTATTGTCTCCCGTTTCGGAGAAAATATAGAAATCCTTCAACCATTCCAAAAAGCTGTTGAAGCTGCTCGTCAAAATAATATTCCAGTTTTTTTTGTTCGAGTTGGGTTTAGTGAAGGATATCCAGAGGTCAGCTCACAGAATAAGGCGTTCTCAGCAATATCTAAATATGGTGGAATGACCATCTTTGATTCAGCTACACAAATTCACAAATCCGTTGAGCCAAAAGCAAATGAACCGGTTATAACGAAGTATCGCGTTAGCGCATTTGCTGGCAGCAATCTTGAAATCATCCTCCGTTCACAACAAATCGACACACTTCTGCTGACAGGTATCTCTACAAGTGGAGTAGTATTGTCAACATTAAGGGAAGCCGCCGATAAGGACTTTTCCATTACAGTGCTTTCGGATGCATGTCTCGATCCTGATCCTGAGGTTCACCGTGTTCTCATTGAAAAGGTATTTCCACGCCAAGCAGAGGTGCAGACGGTTGACACTTGGATTGGTACTTGCAATCAATCCTAAGGAAAGTATCATGTTCAACCAACTATCATCTTTAAAAGAGGTGCTGGTTGGTTTTTTGAATTCGTGAAAGAAGGGTTTCAATCATGCCGATATGGAAAAGGAATTTAATTGTATGTTGGTTTGGCATGTTTATGTCCAGCATAGGGTTGAGCCAAATCGCCCCCGTATTACCACTCTATATTAACCATCTTGGTGTTAAAAATCCCGCTTTAATTGCTCAATATTCGGGATTTGCTTTCGGTGCCACTTTTATCATCTCCGCTGTGTTTTCACCGATTTGGGGAAGTGCGGCCGATAAATACGGACGCAAACTCATGCTCATGCGGGCAAGCCTCGGCATGGGCGTGGTTATAGGATGTATGGGGTTTGCCCAAAATGTCTACGAACTGATTGGATTACGATTATTGCAGGGTGTAATTACGGGGTATGGCTCAGCTTGTACCGCTTTGATTGCGACTCAGACCGATAAAGAACATGCAGGATATGCACTGGGTACACTTTCCACTGCCAGTACGGCAGGTTCTTTGATTGGTCCATTGATCGGTGGTTATTTGGTAGAGAGCACTGGAATGCAAAATGTGTTTTTCATAACAGGCGGCTTGTTGATGCTTTCATTTATTACTACAGTATTATTCGTAAAGGAAAACTTTACCCGACAGCATAAAAAGGTGCTTCCTGTTAAGGAAATCTGGAATCAGGTTCCGGAAAAAAGTTTAACCATCACGTTATTTGTCACCTTTTTTATCCTAAGTTTCGCCCTTTATTCGATTGAACCCATTATAACCGTTTATATCGCACAATTAACAAAGAACTCCACCCATGTTGCTTTGTTAGCTGGAATTACCTTCTCAGCTTCAGGACTGGCAAGTATTATTGCAGCCCCAAGGCTTGGTAAATTATCTGATCAATTTGGAGTACAAAAAGTGATCTTTGCCGCACTTATAGTGGCAGGAATTATGTTTATACCGCAAGCTTTTGTGAAAAATCCGTGGGAGTTAATGGTGTTGCGATTTTTATTAGGATTGGCATCCGCGGGACTTATGCCTTCTATCAATACTTTGCTTAAAAAAATTACACCGGATTTCCTTACGGGGAGAGTGTTTGGTATTACCATGTCTGCCGGTTATTTAGGGGTTTTTGCCGGTTCCAGTTTAGGTGGTCAGATGGCTGCGTATTTTGGAGTCAGTTCGGTGTTTTTTATTACGGGGGCCTTATTGCTTTTAAATGCTGTTTGGGTTTATTTGAAAGTTTATAAAAAAATGAGTATGAAAGAAAGACCCTTGTATTAAACTTAAAAAAACATCGTAAAAGGGAAAAGAGTAGGACTCTTTTCCCTTTTTTTATATGTATATAATATTCATGTCTCTTCGTATATTTTTAATCCGTTATCAGCTTATTCTAGCTATCAAAAAAAGAGCCAAACAGCTCTTGTTTTAGTTTGTATCAGCCCCACCTACGCTAAATACAGTGATGTTCACATAAACCATCCAACCCAGAATAATTATACAAATATATAAATATATATTCAACATCTGCGTTTGGACCAATTTTATCCATTTGGAGAATCATAGGGACGGTTCTACTGATTCGGAAGCAGTAGAACCGTCCCCGTGATTCTACCCGTGATTCTAATAAAACACTTTTGACTGTAATATTTCTAGTGCACGTTCAATTTCCGCTAAATCTTCTTCTGATGCATTTTGCATGCGGTGTAGGAAACGAGATTCGATAAAGGCAAAGGCTTCGTTCATCATATCTTTTCCATTTTCCGATAGACAAATAAATTGTTTTCGTCGGTCTTCTGTATCTGTTATTTTTTCAATTAATCCCTTTTCCATTAACTTTCTAAGCTCACGACTTGTATTTGGCATTGATATATTTTGGCATTCGCTCACATCACTAGGTGTCACAGGTTGACTAACCGCAATATATTCAAGAATCTTATATTGTACTTGAGTAAGGTAATCTGATTTTACATCTTTGGTTAATTCTGTGGTCACACGATGAACCGATGATGTAAATGATACAAGTTTATAAAAAAGTGCACTTTTATCCATTTTTCTCACCTCTTACAGACAAGATAACAAAATGGTTGTCTAAAAACAACTATCATTTGATAAGGAAGTGGAGTGATGTTATTATTTAGTTATCAATTGATAAGTAAGGGGTGTGGGCATGAAGCTGCTTGTGATTTACACATATCCAAATCATAAAAGTTTGAATTACGCATTTTTACAAAAAGTGATTCAAGGAAGTAATGAAAATTCTAATATCAAAGAGTTACAGATTCTAGATTTGTATGAGGAGAACTTTAATCCACTCCTCGTCTTTAACGAACAAAAACGAAGACGTGACATGCACATCGATCCTGGTACTGAAAAATATAGACGACAAATTATGTGGGCGGACAAAATGGTGTTTATCTATCCGATTTGGTGGGGGAGGCCTCCCGCCATGCTTTTGGGATATATTGACCAGATGTTTGCTTCCAATTTTGCTTATAGAGATAAGAAAGGGCTTTTCCCCAAAGGACTTTTGAAAGGAAAGTCCGTGGTTTGTGTATCAACCATGAAGGGGCCAACTCATTATCCATTACTTTGGCTGCATAATGCTCATAAAATCCTCATGAAAAGAGCGTTATTTAACTTTGTGGGCATCAAGAAAGTAAAGTTTTTTGAGTTTGGTAATATGGAAAGTCCAAAAGGAAACCAGAGGAAAAAGCTTGAGAGGATTTATCGATATTTTAGAAGAATAAGAAATTAGGGGGAACATGGGGACGGTTCTCTGCTTCGGAAACACGGGGACGGTTCTCATGATCCGGAAGCATGAGAACCGTCCCCGTGATTTTCCGTGATTTTAATTGAGGGGGAAATCTATTGACTCATTCACAAAGTAAAGTCGCACTCATAACAGGGGCAAGTAATCCGAGAGATATAGGTACAGCTGTTTGCCGAAAATTAGCTTCACAGGGTATCAATATTTTCTTTACTTATTGGAAAGCTGATCGGGTTTGGATCGAAGAATTTAACCAAGAGATTTCAAGTAAGGGAGTTCTTTGTGAAAGTTTAGAAATCGATCTTTCAAATGCTCATGCTGCTTATAAAATCCTTAACCTGGTTGAAAGTAAACTAGGTTTTCCTTTTATCTTGGTAAATAATGCAGCGCATTCAAAGAGTGATGGATATTTAGTGTTGGATGCCCAAACACTTGATGAACATTATGCCGTTAATATGCGATCGACGTTTCTGTTATGTGTCGAATTTGCTCGTCGTTTTGAAAAAATGAAATTAGATACTGGCAGAATTATAAATATGACATCAGGGCAGGATTTAGGACCTATGCCAGGGGAGCTAGCTTATGCCGCAACTAAAGGTGCTATATCAGCTTTTACCAAGTCATTATCTCAGGAACTTGCACCATTAGGAATGACGGTTAATGCTGTCAACCCGGGACCAACCGATTCTACTTGGATGACGGATGAAATAAGACAAATTCTACTTCCAAAATTTCCAATGGGGCGTATTGGGTTACCCGAAGATGTGGCACGGATTATTGCTTTTCTCGCAAGTGATGAGGCAAGATGGATCACCGGTCAGATTATAAATTCAGAAGGTGGATTTATCCGGGGTTAGAAAAGGAATATATAAAGCTATATTTACTTAAAGAAGCTGTACCGATGGTTAAAAATCATTGGTATTATTTTTTGTGTTTTGAATTTGGAAAAATCATGGTTGTTTTCCAATAAAACAGGGGTATAAAGCACACCTTTGGTCAGGTTATGATGAAAGCGTTAAAACATATAAACGGAATTTATACAAGACAAAATCTTCCATCAAGGAGTGTCCCCCCACTTGAAAAAACACCTCATTACGACGATGGCTGCGTTAGGAATACTTGTGGTTAGTTATTCCAGTAATGCAAGCGCAAATGAGCTGACCTATACGATAAAATCCGGCGATACGTTATGGAAAATCGCTACAACCAATAATCTTACGGTTCAGCAGGTTATGCAGTACAACAATTTAGCTACATCTTCTATTCAAATTGGGCAAGTGCTCTCACTACAAGCTCCATCAACTAACACTTCAGCCACAACAACTTCTTATACAGTTAAGTCAGGTGATAGCCTTTCTTTAATTGCTAAGAACTACAACACGACGGTTACTGAACTAAAATCACTTAATCAATTAACCTCTGATGTTATTAAAGTGGGGCAAGTGTTAAAGGTGCCAGGCACCACAACTTCACAAACTTCACAAACTGCTAGTTATACAGTTAAATCAGGTGATAGTCTATCTTTAATTGCCAAGAACTATAACACGACGGTTACAGATCTAAAAACACTGAATAATTTATCTTCCGATGTTATTAAGGTGGGACAAGTGTTAAAGGTGTCAGGCACCACCACTGGTAGTGTTCAAACACCAGCACCGGCGCCGGCTTTTAATGTAGACGCTCTAATTGCTGAGGCGAAGAAGTACATTGGTGTCCCTTATGTTTGGGGAGGAAGCACTCCGTCTGGGTTTGATTGTTCTGGATTTTTAAATTATGTTTTTGCTAAGCAGGGAGTTTCCATTCCAAGAACGGTCGCAACCATTTGGGATGCTAGTACTCCTGTATCGACGCCGCAAAAAGGGGATATTGTCTTTTTTGACACTACTGGCGGCCCATCGCATGCAGGTCTTTATATCGGTAATAACCAGTTCATTCATGCGGGTTCTAGTACAGGTGTTACCATCACTGACATGAGCAACAGCTATTGGAAACCGCGTTATTTAGGAGCGAAATCAATTAAATAAACAAGGTAGGTCGGATGTTGCTTAAGGTAAGGACCTACTCATTAAGTAGAAAAAGGCACCAGGATGGCTCGAATTCTGGTGCCTTTAGTATGTGTAGATTTTACAATACATATGATCATGCTATTTCGGATTTTTTCTATGTGATTGGAATGAACGATTTGAGTCTTTGGATTGCCGAGGTTTTGAATATATTCTCCATAGTGGAAAACACTAAGAAGAAAATTTAAAGAAGGCGGATACAATGAGAACCATTAAGCCGATAAAATTGACTTCCTATAAAATGGACCCGACTGAAAATTTAACTTCCGCAGAAATGGGTAAGCTTTGGGCTACATATATGGGTAACAGCATGGCAGAATGCCTTTTAAGGTATTATCTTCAGCATTGTGACGACCCTGATATAAAAGCTTTATTAGAAAATGCTTTAAAATTAACAAAAGAGTTTATGGAGATAACGAAAGAAATTTTTGAAAAGGAAAACTTCCCTATACCAAAAGGATTCGGTGAAGAGGATGTTAATTTAGGTGCTCCTCGTTTATTCCAAGATGAATTTTATGTTCATTATCTGAAATATGCGGCAAAGGCCGGGATGAGTATATATAGCATTGCTATCCCTCTCGTTTATCGAAAAGATGTCAAAGAATTCTTTCGTTATTGTATGGATTCTACGATGGATCTTATTGAGCAGATTAAAGAAATATTAATGAGTAAAGGTCTTATTATGAAACCCCCTATTATTCCGGTTCCGAATAAAGTGGAATTTATTCATCAGGACTTTTTAAATGGTTTTTTCGGACATGTACGACCTTTGCAGGCATTAGAAATTGCTCATTTTTACGATAACATTGAAAATAATGTAACGAGTAAGGCGCTCATCATGGCGTTTGCCCAAGTGGCAAAGGATGATAAGGTACGGAAGCTATTTGAAAGAGGCAAAGAGCTTACAGCTGTGAGTGTGGAAAACTATATGCAAATGCTTCATAATGAGAATTTGCCTTCTCCTTCTTTTTTAGATGATTTAGTGACCACTTCAACTTTTGCACCCTTTTCGGATAAGTTGATGCTTTTTCATAAAATGGATATGTTCTCAATGAAAATTAGGGCCTTCGGCAATTCGGTTGCGGTAAATGGAAGACATGATGTAGGCATGATCTATACGAAATCATTTATGAAGATCTCTCTATTCGTAGAGGACGCCGCAAAGTTAATGGTAGAAAAGGGCTGGATGGAAAAACCGCCAATGGCCGCAGAAAGAGAAAAATTAGCATTTGAATAAATGGAATCATGGGGACGGTTCTCGTGCTTCTAAGAGTGGGGAAGCATGAGGGACGGTTCTCATGCTTCCTATTCTTATGGGTAAAGATTCAATTTTATTTTTAGGTTTCGATGGGAGCATGATGATAAGTTTTCTGGAGTTACATCTTCGAAATATCTCTGTTATGATTGCGCTACTCCTAGTTAACCAACGTACTAGATACGTAGAGAGTTTTTATCTATTCTTCGAGATTATCTTGTCTTTGAAGATTTTCCTTTTGGAATATAATTTTTATTCTTAAGGTGTTGACAGACTAAAGGTATATAAGTATAATTATTTCTTGTCACTAAGTGATGAAAAATATTAACAAAAAAACAGTTGATTATTATAAATGTTTCTGTTAATATTAATTCTTGTCGCTGCTTTTTAAGATAATGATTCTTAAAAAATTTGTTGACATTATGAGATTAATAGAATATAATTTATTCTTGTCTCAAGTTAATTGTTCTTTGAAAACTAAACAAACAAAAACGTCAACAAACAATAATTAATAGTTTCTTAATTGGAACTATGCCAACGTAACAAATGAGCTAATCAACTTTCTTGGAGAGTTTGATCCTGGCTCAGGACGAACGCTGGCGGCGTGCCTAATACATGCAAGTCGAGC
>NZ_JAFBEX010000041.1 GCF_016908975.1 Neobacillus cucumis | reverse complement strand
AGACGCTCCTACCCTTTTAAAAAAGTTGAATGAGCTGCGTCTATTTAAGTGTTGCCATTTTTCGGTCCTTACAGAAGTTAATTTTCATGGTAGTGAAACAAGAAAAAGAGTCGCAGCTACTACTCTTATGTATATCACACTCGAAATTGGCATGATAAGCCATATCCTCGCAACAATGTTTTTTCATAATTTTATTTCTCCTTATTTAGTTCAAGCCCCCGTTACTTTAAGTGCACTATTTCACAATTTTTTGTGAGATTAGAAAAAGGCAAAATACATCGTGAAGAATCACACCAGTTAAGCTATAAATGTATCCCGATAATAATCGGAATTACGGAACCACCCGGATCGAACCATGTTGAAGTATCTTTGTAAAAAACCTCCACAAATACTGTTTTTATCAAAACTACACCTTGTTTCTCATCAGTAAAATCTTTTGATTTAAGAGGTTTCTAATTTTTTACATATTTTTCACCTCTAAGAAAACAATAAAAACAATGTACTAGTTCGTTTATTGGAGGATAAATCTTGGAGACAAATAACCCCATTCGATTAACTGCTCCAGAAATGGCAAGCCTTTGGACTCAATACATTTTTGATACCATGTCCATTTGTTTTTTTCGTTATGCACTGGAGCATATTGAAGATCACGATGTCAAATCAATCTACCAAACTGCCCTTGGATTATCCCAAAAGCATGTCCAAAAAATTACAGAATTCATGGTAAATGAAAATTATCCTATCCCACATGGGTTTACAGAAAAAGATGATGTAAACATTCAAGCACCTCGTCTTTTTCAAGACCCCTTCTACCTAAATTATATTTATATCATGACTTTGCAAGGGATGACTGGATATTCTTTGTCTATTGGTACTTCGATTCGTTCTGACTTACGGAAGTATTACATAACCTGTATGTCCGAAACGATGGAGCTTTTTGATCAATCCATTGATCTAATGCTTTCGAAAGGACTTTTTGTACGACCTCCTGTTATTTCACCACCCGAATCAATCGATTTTGTAAAGCACCAAAGCTTTTTAACGGGATGGTTGGGAGATCGTCGTCCTCTGAATGCTATCGAAATGGGAGATATTACTTTCAACATGCTAAAAATGCATTTACATGCTGCTTTAAAAGTAGGATTCATCCAAGTAGCCCAATCCAAAGAGATTCGTCAATATTTCATGAGGGGACTTGACATTGCCAATCAACACATAAAAATATTTGAATTGGTATTTAAGGAAGATAAATTAAATTCTCCTGTTTCATGGCAATCGATGATCACGAGCTCTACTTCTATGACCTTTTCGGATAAATATATGATGTACCAAATTCTATTGTCTACACAATTATCCATTTCATTTTATGGTTCTGCTTTGAGTGTTAATTCAAGAAGAGATTTAGGTGCCCACTACATACGACTAATTTTAGAACTCGTACAATTTGCAGAGGACGGAGCAAACCTAATGATAAAAAATGGGTGGTTAGAGCAGCCTCCTACAGCAAGTGACCGTGACTCGCTCGCCAACAGGAAGGAGAAATAAATAATATGTAAAAACTAGACGCTAGGAACGATTCCTAGCTTTTTCATTTGCTGCACTTCATAGGGCAAAGAAAACAAAATTACATCTCCCTTGTTACACTAAACTGCCAGTTAGCTCAACAAGAAAAAAGACCGCTACAGCGGTCATCTTTAAGCTCAAGCACCCAGTTAGTTGAAGTACATATTTTCACAAATAATTTCGTCTAAATGAAGACCGCACCTGTTTTCATTAGGATGAATTTTTATCGGCTACTATTTGTTTAGATAATCTTTTATCTATAACTCCAATAAGGAAAATAAGAAATAATGCTAAACAAATATAGTAAATTTGGTCCCACCACACGAGACTATGAAGAATTCCAATCTTTTCAAGCACTTGATTCACAGTATAAATAAATAAACCTGTTAAAATATATTTGAACCATTTCGGTTTCCAATTGATTTTAACCATAAGACAATAAAAAAGACTTGCGCATAAATAGTAAATTGCTGAGAAGGCAATGGAATCTTTCCCTAGATTCCCAAACCATCTAGGGCGATAAAATCTATTCAAGAAAAAGAGCATCGGAAGAATATGGGCACTGGCAGATATGGAACCCGTGATTAAATAAAGCATCAAATTGTGTTTGAATCCCCTTGAAGGATGTAAAATCCATTTATAAAAAATCTTAGCTAAAGAAAAATATAAAGGGAGACCTAATCCTGTATATGCTAATTTCCACCAGTGCTGTGTATAGATATGAAGCTTTAAAAATAACCATTCAATCCCTACAAAGAATCCAGAAAAAAAGATGATCCAAAGCCAATTTAAGTGGAAAGTTGCTATCAAGGTTGCTGTGACCGGCAAAGATAATGCGTTTGAGAAAAACGCTCCCAATTCACTGTCATAAAATGAATTATGCTTGATAATATTGGGGTTATAATCATAGCTTCCTAAGAAATTAAATATAGTGGTCTCGATGATATAACCAAATCCAACCATTGTTAAATAAAGAAACAGGGATCGAGAGTTTCTTTTTTTTAATAAAATAAAACAAAACAGAATCGTGCTTGAAATGAGTAGTGCAAAAAACCAATAACTACTATGCACACGGTTCACTCCGATACTAAAAGAATTCCTAAAGTTTGTCCTCTTAATTTTTTATTATTAGAGATTCTCCAATTTCTATACTTCATATTGATTCATTACGGTGAAACGTATCATAAATACGGTACATTAAAAATCATTTTTGTTGGCGGTACCTCGTAAAAAGGTGGCTTCCCTATCCCCATCTTAAGAGACGAAGTCAATGTTACCGTAGGCAAAAATAAAGGATTAAACGAAGATATCATTATTCGATTTGTTTCCGCTGAATACTTTGAACTGGTGGAATGGTGGCTTAAAGAAGGAATACCTTATCCGCCACGCGTTATGGCAGAGCAAGTCGGAGAATTAGTAGAGAGAATATAATAATTACTAAAAAATATTAAAGCGCGGAAGTTCAACAGCCAGGTATGAACATGGCTATTTTGTTCACAGCAATAAATAATAAACTTTGTTCAAATCATTCAATATAATGGGTACTTAATTGATTTAGTATTTACACAATTTTAGAAATGCCTTTAATTTAGTTTGGTGACACCAGACAAATATAAAAAAAACGATTTTACTAACAAAGAAAGAATACTTTTCTCTTAATATTGTGAAGAAATACACTTAAACTAAACTGCCAGTTAGTTCAACAAGCAAAACCTATTATTTGCAAATTGTTGTCGTATTACTGCTTAACTCTTCTAAATATGACTGGTGCGAAGTTAAAGTAGATAGAAGCTAAAAATGCACCAACAATTGTTCTTATATAGTTGTGTTAACCATATTTATCATTTAGCAATTCCTTTCCGTACTCTAATAACAAGGTCAAGAAAAGTACCATTAAAATCAAAATAATTCTGGTATATTTATACTTTTGAGGTTTGCTAAATAATTTGTTGTGCAAATCTGTCTTTTTAATTATCCAATCCTCTAAATATTTTTAGTGTTAAATACACATAATATTACATTCAAATACATATTTGAGGTGATTAAATGAAGAATGTTGTATCAATGCTTTTAGCAACATTTTTATTTGTAACCCCATGTACTTTCGATAATGCGGAAGAAAATGCACACGGGAATAAAAATGTAAAGGAAATCTATGCAACTCCAAATGATATGTTTTTAGATTTTATCCAAATTAAAGCCGACAAAGTTATTCAAATAAGAATACGGGAAACAAATGATCTGGGGTTGATTTAAAATTAAAATGATAAGTATATCATAAAAGATGACGAGAAAAAAAGATGGTACGAACTAACAGCAGTCATTATAATACAAGATCCTGATAAAGAAGCTGGTATCAAATTTGATTCAATGACTTTCAAATTTACACCGAGAGTGCCAGGTAATGGTAATGCATGAGACTTAGGAGACACAAGATTTGAACTACTGGAATATAAGCATAATGACGGAAAAGCATACTAAGCAGTCCATTTTAGGAGAGAAAAATTCTCTCCTATATTTTGTAATTAGAAATTAATCCTAAGACCAAAATTTATCACCATATTTAGTTATCATGCCACGTCAGCTCAACAAGAAAAAGAGTCGTATCTACAACTCTTTGTTAAACTCAAGCACCCGTTAACGCAATAGGATTATATTTCTTCTTGATATATTTCTGATTTTAACGGTTTCAAATTTATTGGTATTTTAAACTCCTGAAGACTTTCAATATGATTAAAAAAAATATCTATATTATCATAATCCATTGACCATTCTTCTACCTTTAACTTTTTTAATTCATTTGTTGGTTTAAATGAAAATTCACAGTGTAACTGTTCCATATGAGAATAGTCTTCTTCTTCATAAACAGTAAACTGACGTATAAAATCAAAATGAAATAGTTTTTCTCCAGTAAACTTATAGACACCACATTGAAATAAAATTTCTTTTTCTTCTTCTCCCTCAACGTCCTCTGTAGAAAAAGCTTTAAATGCTTCCCAAACATTTTTTATATCATTGGTATCATCATCAATCTTATGTTTAAGATAACTTTCAGCATTCTTAACTGTAATCATTACATCACCTCAGATTTACAATTTCACCAATCCCTATCCATTATTCAGGTTGATAGCAAAAGAACGATTGTCTTATTAAACAATTGCACCCATTTACTTTAAGTGTAATTCTTCACAATCTTATAGTTAAAGGAACAAAAAGGCTACGGAAGAACCTTCTTTTGAACCTTCCGTAACCATTTTATTTACTCTATACATACTGGGTATTTAATTTCATTCAATTGTTAGTTCATCGATTCGAGTTAATTCTTTATGAACTAAACGGTGACTTGGGTTAAGGTTTCCTGCTGCATCTTTTCCAAAAACTCCAATTAAAACATCATCTTTATCTCGACTAGGATTGATTTGGATTTGTACCTCAAATTCAAAAGCATTTGAAACATCAGAAACATGGAATCCTGAGGAATTTGGTGAGATTGTTAATGTGGCTGTGTCTTTTTAGTTCCATCTAAACGAAAAACTTCAATTTTAGCAGTAATTGTCGTGTGTTCATGGTTGTTTAAAACTTTGGTATAGACTTGGGTTGATGACTTTGCTGCTGTAGCATCTATTTGGTTTTCAAGAGGTCCGGTAGAATAAACTAGTGGCATATTTTAATCCACCTCCTTTCTATTTTCTAGTGATATAATATGTAAATTACTTTGATTTTAATTGGACAAGTATAATAGTCAACTAAATCATTTATAGTGGGAATTGAATCTGATTTTTTTAATTGTAATAATTGTTTCATTAATCTGCCTGTTATCACAACAAGTAAAAATGACCGCCACTTAGACGGTCAAGCTCGTCAGTGAAATTAAAAAGGTTGCCGCAGTAACCCACTGTTCGACTAACGCTACCCGTTTGTTTATATAGATTTATTCACAAACTTCGATTTTTTATCTAAATTAACGGGCTTCTCTTTGAAGTGTAAGTATAAGAATCATAAATACGCATATGAATTCTGTTCAAATCCCACAGTGAAAATCACAGTAAAAAAACGCTGTTATAAAATGATCAACAACGTTTTTTTGTTGGATTTCTCTATTTTAAAACTGTTTCGCCTGGGGTAAATGCTTCATATTGATTATATTTCGTTGTTATTGATGAAATAAACCAATACTCTTTAAATGGTTCTAGATTTTTTTCCACAGTTATAATTTTCTGCCCACCACCAAAATCTCCATATGATGGCCATAAATCGTATTTAACGGTATATCGCATTTTGGATTCGCTAAGCTTTTCTACTTTGGTAAAACGAAAGTTACTAACCGAAGGCTTGACTGACCTGTCACCCAGCGAGTTTGCTCAAATTTTCTCCTTAATTGTTTTTGAAGCGAAGGGGACAACATCGCATACTGGACAGTACCGCTTCGATTATTCACGCCTAATATCCACAATTCAACGGCTTGTTTCGGTTCTCCTACGTGCAAACCAGTCATAAAAGATAGTAACTGGCTTTCTAAAAGATTGAGTTGTTTTGGAGCTGCTAGTGCGGGGGTGTTATTAAATAGCATTAATGAAAATAAAAGTATAATAAATCGCAATAAATTCACAATACCATCATCTTAAATTAAAATAAGGTGTATTTCCCCAAAGTTAATCTCAGCTTTCCTTCTCCACAAACCTTCCCAGTTAGCACAAAAAGAAAAAGCCGCCTAGAATGGCAGCTGGACTATAAATATTAGTATCATTTAATTTAATAAATTTAAAATAATCATTAACAGAGTGACTCAATATCATTCTCTATACTTACATTATACCGTTATTTATATTTTTATAATAGAGTATTTTTTTGTAATTCCTACACTATATTATACTTTAAATACAAATCTAATAATAGAAGGGGTGTATCAGTATGAATGACAAAAAAGATGTCTTAGATAATGGTCCTTTTTTTCATGGTACTAAAGCAGAATTAAAAATTGGTGATTTATTAGAACCGCAACACTTATCAAATTACCAAGAAAAAAAATCTAACCATATATACTTTACTGCTACATTAAATGCCGCCAAATGGGGTGCTGAATTAGCAACATCTAATTCAAAAGAAAGAATCTACATTGTAGAACCATTAGGGGATTTTGAAAATGATCCTAACTTGACTGATAAAAGATTTCCTGGAAACCCAACACGCTCATATAGATCTAAATCACCTCTAAAAATAATAGCTGAATTAGCTTCATGGGAAAGACACTCTGATGAAGAGATAAATCATATGCTTACATCTTTAAAGAAATTAAGTGAAGAAGGAAAAAATGTGATATACGACTAATTTTCAAATAAACACTTCCTCCTCAATCATTGAGGGGCTTTTTTTCTTTTCCGTTTTCATAAGGTACAGGGCGAATTTTTCTCCTTGTTTTTTTGTAAGTTAACCCGCCCGTTAGAAGAATTAGAAAAGCTGCCACAATTGTCATCTCTGATCTTTCTCTAAAGCACCCCGATAGTTTATGTACAACATTTCACAAACTTTTAAAAAATAGTACCATCTTGGTTTGAAGAATACCACCCTTTAACAGAATCTCATTAATCTAACTCACCAATAAACCAGATTTCGCCTTCATGGTTGAAGCAATCGTCCGATATTATTTCCTTGAAACCCCGAACTTTCAAATCAGAAGATAAAACAATATTCCACTCTTTTATTAAATTTCTTTCGCTACCTAGAGGTATCCATTTTTGTTCTGTTGAGTTTCTCTTGAAAAAACCATCAAACCAACTTTTATCTGGAATTACTACAATCTGTGAGTCAAACAAATGAGGTAATGATATAATCACATAAATGCAATAATCACTTTGTTCTTGCTTCTTTATGTTTATTAAATGTTCGCCCGGTTCGATTAATTTTCGCATAAAATCTCGCCTGAATTTGTTCAAAATGTTTTTCGAATCTATGTATTCTTGGCTGAATGGTAAGTGTAAATGCCAATATCCTAAACCAGAATCATTAGAATTAGGCATTGTTTTGGTTAAGTCAGTTAAATCCTCTACAAAAGTATTGTATCTTCTCCTTAAACCCCTATTTTCTTTTTTGATCCGTTATCAAATTTCCATCGAAACACACAAAACCCTCCTAATTAATTTCAGGAATCCCCCTTATAAAAGGATTGTAGCACTATACCATTTCACCCCTCTAGCACCCTTTAGTATAATAAGGTTCTCATTCTAATTTGGTTTTTAATATGCTTAGTCGTTTAAATTTTCTATCATAACTTTGTCGTTGAAGAAGATTATCCAACCAGAATCTTGCTTTTTCTATATCCTTATTTTTTACAAATGTTTCAATTGCTTTTTTTAAATTGCTGCTATAAAAAAATTTCTCATCTATCGATAATTCAAGTCCTTGATGGTAACAATCTGAAGCTTTTCCGTAGTCTTTTATTTTCGAATAAAGTGTCCCTAAAAATATATAGCCACTAGCTATTTCTTTTTTATTGAATTTTTCATTTCTAACTGCTGATTCCATTGTTTTAATAGCTTTTTTTGTAAGGAATAAATCATCATAAATAACTGCCCTATACACGTAATCATCATATTTTCTTAGCTTTATTAATGAAATAATATCCATAAAAACTCCTCTTTTAAATCGTTCCTTTATAAGAAACTTCTACATCCTTATTGCATTAACCTACATCGTTAGTTGAATAACGGGGATGAAAAAAGGATTGTCCAAAAAGTCCATTGGTTGTTAAAGTATAGCTACCAGTTAAATTGATTTTATCTAATATATAATTGCTATTTATCAGACTTCCTTTTAAAGAATAAGTAACACAATGCAAACAAAACCAAATATAATAAAAATTGACCAATAGAGTTTTCACTTAGAAAATTGTGAATACCATTGGCACGAAGTATGGAACGGATAACAATAGAAAGTATTGCAGGAATAAATATAGAAATCAGGAATTTTTTAGATGTCAAATGCTCGATCACTCCCATCCTAATCTTTCGCCCCCGATAGCCATCCATGAATCGCTAAAAACCAGCTCTTCACCACAAAGAATGAAAATGTATTGAATCCGTCCATACTTATTCTAAGGCTGGGAGAGGAAGGTCGATACACTATGGTGCCATAGAGCCATCCGATAGTCTGACTCCAACGACCACGGTGCATCACAAACTGTCGCTCCCTTGCAGGAAGCACTCATGGTAGATTAATCCTTATTCTGATTGTTGCATCAGCCTCCAATTTACAAGCCTAGAAAGGAAGAATTTCAATGGATGTAATCATTGAAAGAGCATGTGGTATGGATGTTCATAAGGATAATATCACTGCGTGTATTATGACACCTGATGGAAAGGAGATTCAAACATTTTCGACTAAAACAGTATTTCTGCTTAAGTTAATCGACTGGGTTAAGGAACATGGTTGTACCATGTCGCAATGGAAAGCACCAGTGTTTATTGGAAACCTATTGTTAACCTACTGGAATCTGAAGGAATTGAGTATTTAGTTGTAAGCGCCCAACACATGAAGGCACTCCCAGGTCGTAAGACTGATGTTAAAGATACCGAATGGATTGCACAACTTCTTCGCCATGGTCTACTCAAAGCGAGTTTCATTCCAAATCGGACTCAAAGAGAGCTGCGAGAACTTGTTCGCTATCGCCGTAGTATTATAGAAGAACGTGCAAGACAACATAATCGGATTCAAAAAGTTTTAGAAGGAGCCAATATCAAACTTGGTTCTGTTGTATCAGATATTATGGGGGTTTCATCCAAGGATATGCTTCGAGCAATTGCAGATGGTGAAGATGATCCTGAAAAGCTAGCAAACTTCGCTCGTCGTACAATGAAAAAGAAAAAAGAGCAACTTGAATTAGCACTTCAGTGCTATGTTAACCCACATCAACGATTAATGCTCAAAGCGATTTTGACTCACATTGATTTTCTAACTGAACAAATTGAAATGTTAGATCAAGAGATTGTCCAAAGAGTCAGCTCTTACGAAGAAGATATTGAGAGACTAGATTCAATTCATGGAATCGCCAGAAGAATGGCTGAACAAATCCTGGCTGAAATCGGTACTGCTGTTAAAAATCAATTTCCAACTGCGGCACATCTTTGTTCGTGGGCAGCTCTCGTACCTGGACATAACGAAAGTGCTGGAAAAAGAAAATCAACTAGATCGAAAAAAGGAAATAAGTATTTAAGATCAGCATTAACTGAAGCAGCTCAATCAGTCAGGGGTTCAAAAAACTATCTTGGTGCATTGTATCGACGAACAGTTGGGCGAAAAGGCAACAAAAGAGCAGCTATTGTAGTTGCAGATGCGATATTGCGGATCGCATATTACCTGTTAACTAGAAAAGAAATGTATGTAGACTTAGGTGAAGACTACTTTGATAAACAAAGACAGGTATCTATTGTACGCCATTCGGTTCAAAGATTAGAAAACTTAGGCTATACGGTTACAATAACAGAGGCTTCCTAATCCTTCAAACAAGTATATAACACCATGGATCAGACGCTCCTCCCCTTTTTAAAAAGATGAATAAGCTGCGTCTATTTAAGTATTGCCATTTTTCGGATCTCACAGAAGTTAATTTTCATGGTAGTTGAAGAAGAAAATAAAATCTTTATTTTATAAATAAAAAAGAGAGCCTTAGCTCTCCAACAATCGGTTAACTTTTTGAATCTCCCCTTCAAATAACCTCATGTCCAACTCGTAATCATCATGACCATCAAATGAATCCAACATATCTTTTTCTTGATGTAATGTTATCAAATACTGCTCCAATGAAAACCCACCACTTTGGATTGTATTCTCAAACACAACTTTAAATCTGCTCATTTATTTCACCTCGACAGATAGTATTTCCCATACAATAAATGAAATTCGTATTTTATTACCAAATATAAAAAAGACCATTTAGGTCCTTTTGGCTTCTTCAACTAAAGCTACCCATTAGTTTAAGTGCAAAACTTCACAATCTTGCTTCGAATAAATTAAAAGTGTGAGACTAAATCACAAAAGAACAGCATATTTTCATTATACCTTTTACTTTCAATTTGACTAAAAAGATTCATTACAGATGTTTCCAATTAGTGTAAAATATAGACTGATAGAAAACAAAGGAGTTGTTTAAATTGTTATCATTTTATTATCAACGCTATAAGTCGTGGGTTTGGCTTATTTTGTTCTCAGCTTTTGAAATAGGGGCAATATCTAAATCCTTTTACTCACCATTGTGGGAAGTTATACTCAACGCTGTTATAGGCTTGATTTGTTTAGGGGTATATATTCGCTTAAGGTTTCTCAAACAAAATCAAAATTGAACCTAAATTAAACTGTACTATATAAAAAACATTCTTCAATTAGTCGAGTAGAAGAGAACCTCTCTACCTTACGGTAGATTGTGTTCTCCCCCCTCACAGAACCGTGCTTGCACTATTAATGCACACGGCTCCTCCTAGTCATCATTTACAGAATATAGCTTATCTCTTTTCTTAAATCATAAATATTCACTTTGATTCTTGGTGAAGGTAGTGGATATTTACTAAGAAAGAGCCTAAATTTATCCCATGTAAAGGATTTCCTTTGGCTTCTTCTGTTTAGCCATTTAAATAGTAAATACTCGATTTTCTCTTTGAAGTTGTTAACAGTTTGGGTATTATCTGTAATGCAATAATAGTTGTAATAGCCTATTAGTGAGCGTTTAAATCTATCCATAATCATATGAATATCTTTATTTCTATTATTCTTCAACCATTCTTTAGATTCTTTTAGTTTGCCTTGAACTTTCTTTCTGCTCGATTTCCGCTTTACTCGAAATCTCCCTTGTTTACTTTTCCCACAATAGTGTGTAAACCCAAGGAAATCAAATGTTGCTGGTTTCCCAATCCCATTTCGCTTTCCATTATTCTCCGCAAACCGCCCGAAGGGAATAATTTTAGTTTTATCCTCGGCTATTTCTAAGTTAAATTTCTTTAATCTCGACCTTAATAAGTTGAAGAATTGCTGAGCTTCACTTTTATATTGAAAACAACAAACAAGGCAAGTAGACCACTGGAACCTCCCCAGTAGCCTCTCTCAGAACCGGACGTGAACCTCTCGACTCATCCGGCTCCCATTATTCTGCCGTTGGCTTAATACCTAATTCCCAATGTTTAAATAACTTGGGATTTTGTTTTGCAATTCTACCTAAGAAATATTCTGCTCTTTTCTTGTGACGAGCTAACCTTTTGTATTTCTTCCTCGCCCACATTATTAAGGCTTTGTTGATGTGCCTTAATGTTGAGTACATTTCGGATTTGTAGAACTTGCCATAGAAGTTTATCCAGCCAATTATCTTTGAGTTAAACATATTTGATAGGTCCGTAAGGTCCTTTTCAGCTTTCAGTTGAAGTTTCCAGTCCCTCACTTTTTGCCGAATTGATTTCTTTGCATTGTTACTAATGGCAGGTGTAAAGTTTACAAAATGTTTTCCCCATCTGTTCTTTGACAGCCTGGGTCTAAACGTGTATCCTAGAAAATCAAACGAAGTATTTTCGTAGTTTTCCTTTCTGTCTGCATCCTTACAGTATACAATTCTAGTTTTTATTGGATGTAGTTTCAGTTTACATTCGCTCATCCTCTTGTTTAAAGATTCAAGCAATCTTGTCGCTTCATCTTCTGTCTTACAGTGGATGACTGCGTCATCCGCATATCTCGCAAATGGGTTGTTAGGGTGATTAATAGCCATCCATTTGTCAATTGTGTAATGTAGAAATAAATTTGCTAGAACTGGACTTATGACCCCACCTTGCGGTGTGCCGGATGTACGTTCCTTTATTCCATCTTTCATTTGAAAAGGTGCCTTCAACCATCTCTTGATGTATAGCTTAACCCAGCTAATTTGTGTATGCTTTTCAACTGCTCTCATTAGTAAGTCATGGTCAATATTATCGAATAAGCCTTTAATATCAAACTCAAGAACCCAATTATATCTCCAACATCTTTTACGAGTAATCTCTATTGCTTGGATGGCACTTTTCTTAGGTCTATACCCATAAGAATCTTCATGAAATAAGGGCTCTACTAATGGTTCGAAGTACAATTTCACAACCATTTGTGCAATTCTATCCGTTACCGTTGGGATTCCTAATGTTCTAGTACCCCCAGCTTTCTTAAGTATGTCTACCGCCTTAACTGCTGGTGGAAAATAACTCCCGGAGGACATCCCCTGTTCCATAGTTTATAGAGATTATCCTTTAGATTCATTTCGAATTCTGCTATTGACTCTTCATCAATTCCAGCTGACCCCTTATTTGCTTTTACTCTAAGAAAGGCTTCATAGACTGCCTTTTTAGATATATTGTACGGCTTTGTCTTATTCATAAGTTCCTCCCACTTTAATGGTTGACCTGTTCATAAAACTGAATAACATAACCCCTTTGCTCCATCTCCGTTAGGAGGTTTCATAGCTACTACGAGTTATTCCGCCCCTATACATGGCATTGGTACTCTGATTCTTGTGGGGCTTCCACTTGAAATCTCTCCCTTGGCATCCATGTCGTAGGTTCCCACGTTCCACACTCAAGCCTGTATTAAGTTCACGCCGCCTTTATACCGGTCACCGAACGGACAGTAAACAGGTTCCCTCCGAACTTATCCTGAGTTAACGACTCCCCCTCAGTTTTGATGACACCTCTACGCTTTCGATACTTCTTCAGCGGTTCAATGGTTTTCGTCTCCTTAATACCTACCTGACAGAGTCTAGCCCTGCCTTTTCCTTAACGCTCAATACCATAGCTTTTGACTACAGCACCTTAAGGTGGTTTGCAATCTCTACCTGTATAGCGATTGCGAGAGACCTACTCTCATCTTGAGTGCAGCATAGCTTCCTTGTGTGATTACGCACACTTTGGTTGCTTTCGTGGCACACAATCATCTGCGTATCTTACTATGTATGCCTGCCCTTTGCACCATTTCCTGACCACTTTCTCAAACCATAGGTCAAGAATGTAATGGAGATACACATTGGCTAATATCGGAGATATTACTCCACCTTGCGGTGTACCATTGTCAGTCTTGTATTTCTTACCTTCCTCCATGTATCCACCTTTAAGAAATCTGCTGATTATTCTAAGTAGGTTAGGGTCTGCGATCCGGTGTTTTAAGAACTCCATCATCCATTTGTGGTCAACGTTGTCAAAGAAACCTTTGATATCTACATCTACTACATAATTTACTGATCTCTTCTCAATATAATGGTTCAGTATTTTCAACGCATCATGACAATTTCTATTAGGACGGAACCCAAACGAACAGTCTAGAAAGTCATTTTCATAGATGGCATTTAGTATTTTGGTAATGCCTTTTTGTACAATTTTATCCTCATGTTCCGGTATTCCTAATGGCCTTTTCTTGTTTGTGTTGAGCTTTGGAATATACATTCGTCTTACTGGAACAGGGCGATAACTTTTGCTTTTAAGCCTAATTACTAAATCCTTTATGTTTTCCTTCAAGTTTTCACTGTATTGTTCTTTAGTCGTTCCGTTAATACCAGTCGCCTTTTTATTAGGCAGTCCATGATGACACTGTAGTAGCGATTGCTCATTTAATAAATGTACAAGAGATGTGAATTTCATTTTAGGCTCGGATTTTGCTAATTCTGCTATCCTTAGTAGTTTTGTTTCCATCTATGACTCCTACCTCTGTGTGTAGTAAATGTGTCCCTAGTAAGGGTGATAACTGGTAGCTAGCCTTCCCTCCATCGGAATTACCCAACTTCATTGGTACTACGCTGCTATCCGACTCCCTACCTGGCATTTGGTTTCCTTGCTTGTTATCGCTTGTACACCATACTCTTCTTCAAAGAAAAGACCGGTAGGGTATCCCGAGTTGCCGTATCATATCAATGTGTAACGTGCCAAGGTCTCTGACCCCAGAGAGGTTATATCCTTCTTGCCTCTGACGAAGAATATAATGTAGCTTTCTGCACGCAGGTAAGACATCAGCCCTCTCAGTTTACTAACGTTATGGAGCTCAATCCCTTCAACCATTTGGCTTTCGGCCCGCTACCTAACTGTCTACGCTTAAAGACTAAAGTTACCGTTAGCCCTCCAAGACTCGCTACGAGCGAATGGCTAGTTCTTACTCGGCGGGAATCCCACCCGCTATATGATACGACCTAGGCTCGGCCGCACACCTGCACGTTAGCTCAATAACAAAAAAGGATTGCCGCAGCAATCCTCTTTCTTCCACTATTGCATCTGTTAGTTTAACAAGGAAAACGTCATACAATTCCAATGCTTTGCATCCCTTTTTCTTATACCTTTCCAGCCCTTTTTTTGTAACTCTTTAGCGATTAACATATTAAAAAAACCGTGTCCAACTAATACCACCGATTTATATTCATTAGCGTAGTCAATTAGCTGTTGTGATGCCTTATTTGCCCTGGATTTTGCTTTATTCAAAGACTCGCACTCGTATGAATAGCCACTGAACCATAGAATTCTTAATACAATCGCCCAGATACTAGGCTTTAACTTTACATTAAATAATTGCGATGAATTAGAAGGTAACTCAGTTTCTCGGAATAAAGGGTCAGAAATGATTTTCGTTACTGGTTTTAATAATCTTGCTGACTCAACAGCCCTTTTTAAATCACTCGTAATAACAATATTTGCAGTTGCAACCTTTTCAAGGGTTGCTGAGGGATATGCTGACTCTTCATACACTCCAAGGTAATCATACTTTTCAACCCACTTCTTAAATTCCAAACTAGTTACTTTTTCATTTTCAGTTAGTTGTGATTTTCCATGTCTAATCAATGATATTTCCATAATTCTTCTCCTCGAATTTGCACGTACTTACAACCATTAACTGTTATTCTATAAAAGAATTAAGGAATCCTTCTTCAACTAAACTGCCCGTTAGCCATCCATGAATCGCTAAAAAACAGCTCTTCACCACAAAGAATGAAAATGTATTGAATCCGTCCATACTTGTTCTAAGGCTGGGAGAGGAAGGTCGATACATTATGGTGCCATAGAGCCCATCCGTTAGTCTGACTCCAACGACCACGGTGCATCACAAACTGTCGCTCCCTTGCGGGAAGCACTCATGGTAGATTAATCCTTATTCTGATTGTTGCACCAGCCTCCAATTTACAAGCCTAGAAAGGAAGAATTTCAATGGATGTAATCATTGAAAGAGCATGTGGTATGGATGTTCATAAGGATAATATCACTGCGTGTATTATGACACCTGATGGAAAGGAGATTCAAACGTTTTCTACTAAAACAGTATTTCTGCTTAAGTTAATTGACTGGGTTAAGGAACATGGTTGTACCCATGTCGCAATGGAAAGCACCAGTGTTTATTGGAAACCTATTGTTAACCTACTGGAATCTGAAGGAATTGAGTTTTTAGTTGTAAACGCCCAACACATGAAGGCACTCCCAGGTCGTAAGACTGATGTTAAAGATGCCGAATGGATTGCACAACTTCTTCGCCATGGTCTACTCAAAGCGAGTTTCATTCCCAATCGGACTCAAAGAGAGCTGCGAGAACTTGTTCGCTATCGGCGTAGTATTATAGAAGAACGTGCAAGACAACATAATCGGATTCAAAAAGTTTTAGAAGGAGCCAATATCAAACTTGGTTCTGTTGTATCAGATATTATGGGGGTTTCATCCAAGGATATGCTTCGAGCAATTGCAGATGGCGAAGATGATCCTGAAAAGCTAGCAAACTTCGCTTCGTACAATGAAAAAGAAAAAAGAACAACTTGAATTAGCACTTCAGGGCTATGTTAACCCACATCAACGATTAATGCTCAAAACGATTTTGACTCACATTGATTTTCTAACTGAGCAAATTGAAATGTTAGATCAAGAGATTGCCCAAAGAGTCAGCTCTTACGAAGAAGATATTGAAAGACTAGATTCAATACCTGGAATCGCCAGAAGAATGGCTGAACAAATCCTGGCTGAAATCGGTACTGATGTTAAAAACCAATTTCCAACTGCGGAACATCTTTGTTCGTGGGCAGCTCTCGTACCTGGACATAACGAAAGTGCTGGAAAAAGAAAATCAACTAGATCGAAAAAAGGAAATAAGTATTTAAAATCAGCATTAACTGAAGCAGCTCAATCAGTCAGGGGTTCAAAAAACTATCTTGGTGCATTGTATCGACGAACAGCTGGGCGAAAAGGAAACAAAAGAGCAGCTATTGTAGTTGCCCATGCGATATTGCGGATCGCATATTACCTGTTAACTAGAAAAGAAATGTATGTAGACTTAGGTGAAGACTACTTTGATAAACAAAGACAGGTATCTATTGTACGCCATTCGGTTCGAAGATTAGAAAACTTAGGCTATACGGTTACAATAACAGAGGCTTCCTAATCCTTCAAACAAGTATATAACACCATGGATCAGACGCTCCTCCCCTTTTTAAAAAGATGAATAAGCTGCGTCTATTTAAGTATTGCCATTTTTCGGATCTCACAGAAGTTAATTTTCATGGTAGTTGAATAAAGAGAAAAAGGACTGCCGAAAAACAGCCCGATTGTTGTCAAGGTAAAGCACCCCGTTACTTCAACAAGGAAGATTATTATTTCAAATTTTCGAACCACACCAAGGGCAAAAAGAAATGCCGATACTTGATGTGCCACCATCATGAATTATCAAACCATAGTCATTATTCTTTTCATCAAAAAAGATTATCTTGTCGGGACATTTAAATGGGTTCTTATGTATATCACACTCAAAATTGGCATGATAAGCCATATCCTTACAACAATGTTTTTTCATAATTTCATTTCTCCTTATTTCGTTCAACCCGTTTGTTTAAGTGTAGCTCTTCGCAAACCAAAACAATGTGATAAAAAACTAAAAGAGAAGCAGCTCTCTAGACTAGGTCTGCTTCTCTTTTAGTTCTGTTTTCGTCCACATCCAGATTTCTGCAAGATTGCATCTACAATCTTTAAATTTCCAAGCAGAAGTAAGTAAAGGAAGGGGTAGGAGAAAGCGGAGTAAAGCAAGTTATAATCCTTTCCGTAATACATGTATCCCATCTTTAGGAATGTCCACTCAAAGCCAGTAGAAGCTACTGACCATATCAATATGTAAGCTGCTGCCCACCACTTGGATTTATCGTATGGATAGAAGTTCAGCATGATGACAGCTGCCGCAGGATACAAACCAACGCTAACAAGTAAAGTTGGTGCATCTACAAACCATCGTGAAAAGAATCCATACCAGTCCAGCATGTCTGTCCATCGGTCTACTTTCGTTTGTATAAGCATGCTGGTCACGATTGT
This sequence comes from Neobacillus cucumis, assembly GCF_016908975.1. GTDB lineage: Bacteria > Bacillota > Bacilli > Bacillales > Cytobacillaceae > Neobacillus > Neobacillus cucumis. The sequence continues at coordinate 11,717 of NZ_JAFBEX010000041.1, read as the reverse complement.
TGCATACATATCAATTGGCTTTAATTTCTTTTTCATACATATGGCAACTGTATTGAAGACAATAACACATAAGAATAAATACCAGTACCACATAAAAACACCTAGCTTTCCTAACTACTACCAATAGGATTTCCTGGTGCCTCCTTTTTATTTATTATTAATCTTCTTCATATAAGCGTTAGATTACCTTTTTATCTCGAACTACTTCTTCCACTAATCTGTCAGTTAGCTCAATAAGAAAAAAGAGCTGCAGGTCCATTCATCGATCTACAACTCTTGGACCCGTTAACTCTTTAACGCTCTTCTGACTTTCCTTGCAAAATCTAATGGATTGTCAACAGCTTCGATATTAACGTAAATTAAATTCGGAGTATCAAAAAACCACTCATTGTGTATGGAAGAAACTTTTATTCCTTGCTTAAGAATGGAAGCAACAAAAATATCGACTTCTCTTTGCAAGAGTGCTACCCTACCTAGGCACAATGCTCGTCCAGTCAGATTATCTCTTGATTCAAATGAGAAAGAAGAGGTTACTCTGAAAGGTTTTCCTAAAATTATTGCCTGGACTTCATTTCGATTTATGGTTGCCACACATTTTCCGCCCGCAAATCCCTCTTGCCCACCGATAATTCTAGCAAACTCTTGACAAATTAATTCATCATTAGACACAGCTATTCATCTCCTTCCCTAGTATTACTAGGATATGAATAAATGAATAGTTCCGTAACGGACATGTTTCTATTTTGTAATAAAAATTTACGATGTTAACCTAACGCACCCGTTTGTTGAACAAGAATGACTCAGCAACTTGTTAAAAATACTTTCCCTTTTGTTTTAATAGAAAATTCAACAGCGTCAATTGCCTTTTTGACATCCGACAAGTCGTACTTAGAATCAACCATCATCAAACGTAATTTTTCACCTTCTATTAGCCGTATTAAATGATTAAAAGTTTCTTGCCATTTTTTTGCTGAGACATTTTTATTCCAATTCCGTAAATGAAACATATTCGCATTCACTTTTGCTTGATTTACAATATCTGCCCAATTTACTTGTACCCCTGATAAAAGACCGATTGTTAAAAACTGTCCATTAGGGCGGACACAAAAAGCTAATTCATTACCATCCGAACCTCCAACAGAATCAATGGCAGCATCTGCACCCATCCCATTTGTTAATTCCATAACGGTTTCATTTAGACTACTTATAGAGGTATCTATCACATTAGAAGCACCGAGATGAAGTAATTCCTCTGTGTACTTATTATTTCTAGTCACTGCAATTAATTGAAAACCTAAAATCTTTGATAATTGAGCAAAAATGTGCCCAATAGAAGAACCACATGCGTTAACCAATAAAACATCATTTGTCCTTAGTTTTAAAACTTCCGTACAAACCACCCACGCTGTAACGGGATTAATATACATTTGTGATGCCGTAAAATCATCAATTGAATCAGGTATAGGAACGGCAAATTCTACTGTTGTCTTAACAAACTCTTGCCATGTACCTTCCCCACGCAAAGGTAAAACCCGTTTACCAATAAGGTTTTTTGAAACAAAAGGACCTACATCCTCTACAATCCCAACTCCTTCATAACCAGGAATATTAGGTAAAGAAATTCGATGAGAATACGCCCCTCTAATTGGAATTAAATCAGATGGATTGATAGGTCGTGCCAACATTCGAACAAGAACTTCATTATCTTTTGGTGGTTCAATGGTTTTATATTCAATTTTTAACACATCTTTAGGGCTACCGAATTCGTAGAAATTAATATATTTTGCGTCCAAAACAATAAGGGCTCCTTAATATAAATTAGAATTTTTTAATTATAGCATTTTTGACTAAACTGCCATTTACTTCAATAAAAAAAACATCCCTTATTAAAGGAATACATCATTTAGCTTAAGTGAAGTCCTTCACATTTTTATTTAGGAGTAACCTATACAATCCTCTCTAACAAAATCCCCATTTCTTTTGCCATAACATAAGGCGGATAAGGCATTCCTTCTTTTAACCAAGATTCCAATATCCCTACGTATGCATTTGCAGCGAATTTAACAATAATATCTGCATTTAAACTGTGATTTTTGGTTTTATCTACCTCATCCTTGAACGCTTCGATAAGAAACTCTAGGAACTTTCTGCGAAAAGAAGGAGCCGCTTTACTTGCTAGCATTGTAGAAAAGAATAAATAGTTACTCTCAAAGTATTCGAAATAAGTTTTAGTCGCATCTACCCACTCCATTTCACATACCCTTTCGGTTGTTTCCCAAAGCTTGTTTATGTGTTCATCAATCATTTTATCCAGTAAATCGTATTTATCCATGTAATGAAGATAAATGGTTCCTCGATTAACATCTGCTCTGTCGGCAATATCTTGTATGGTTATATCGTCAAAGTTTTTTTCTGTCATCAGTTCAGTAACAGCTTTTTTTATGGCTATTTGGCTTTTGGTTATTCTCCTATCCATTTTAGGCATCTTAAACCCCCAATGCTTTCCAAAAAAAATTAACAATTTGGATTATTTTGTTGAGTAATCAACAAATTGCGTTAAATTAACGATTGATAGTATCCAGTATCTTTTTATAATTATAAACAGATGTTGATTTTGGAACAATATTTTTTTACAAACTGGTGGGGTAAGCTTATCCTCTTACCCAAGGAGGAATTCCAATTGGAACGACTATGGACGAAGTCTTATATTTATTTGATTCTGGGGATGTTTTTCCTGTTTTGCTCATTTTATATGCTTTATCCCACGTTACCACTGTTTATTAAGGAGATAGGTGGCAACGAATCACAAGTAGGTCTGGCGATGGGGGCGTATATGTTAGCTTCCGTTATTTTTCGACCATTTGTCGGAGGATTGCTAGACCGCTTTGGCAGGCGTCGGTTTATTGTCTTGGGATTGTTATTCTTCACGGTAGCAATGTATATGTACAATTGGGTGGAAGGAATCGTTATTTTAATGGTACTCAGAATATTACATGGACTGACCTGGGCAGTATCCACAACTTCCATTAGCACAACGGTTACGGATTTGATTCCGTCCACCCGCCGCGGAGAAGGTATGGGGTGGTCAGGAATGGCTACAACTTTAGCTATGGCAATCGCTCCGATGTTGGGTGTTTGGGTTACACAGAACCTTTCATACCACTCTCTATTTTTAATAGCAGTCGTGCTCTCATCTATAGCACTATTTTTAACGTTCGGTGCAAAAATGACTTTTAAGCCGCAAAAAAGTAGAAGGAAAATTGAACTTTTCGAAAAGTCGGTCTTACCCATTACGGCATCGGTCTTTTTGCTGTTTATCTCTTATGGGGGCATTACAAGTTTTGTACCGCTGTTTACTCAATCGATCAAAGTCAATTCGGGTACTTTTTTTATGGTATATGCAGCCACACTTGTCCTAAGCCGTCCCATTGCTGGAAAACTTTCAGACAGGTACGGTGAGACGTTTGTCATTATACCTGCAAAAGTAATGACGATTTTTGCTTTGCTTGTCTTGTGTATATCGACCTCTTTATTCGGAGTGATCATGTCAGCGATTATGTACGGTATTGGTTTTGGTTCTGCGCAACCTGCTCTTCAAGCGGTAATCATACGTCTAGTCGGTCCAGAACGTGCTGGTGTTGCGAATGCTTCCTTTTCAATTGGTTCGGATCTTGGTATTGGGCTAGGAGCAATGATTTTAGGCTGGGTTTCCCAATATACTACTTATCAAGTAGTGTTTACGGTCAGCGCAGTCTCAGTCGTAGTTTCCCTGATAATGTTCACTTTTTTTAGCAAACGTTTGTTGAAAAACAATAAACTTCACCCTCATAATAAAGGTTCTCTAGCATCGAAATCAGGTTGACGGAGTTTCCATAAGTAATCCATTACAGAAATTGAAATGTGCTAATAAATGAGGGATAAATAAAAGATTACTACCCCCTTGACTTCGTGTTACTCGAAGGTGATAGATTTACAATAGTTCACATTGCTGAATACATAATCAGGGAGGTTGATTTTATTGAGTAGGCAAAATCATTTGCTTATTTTTATCTTAACACTTGGAGTTTTTGGTATTTTAAACACTGAAATGGGCGTTGTTGGGATATTACCTGTCATTGCTGATCACTTTCAGGTTAGTATAACCAGAGCAGGATTGCTAGTGAGTCTTTTTGCTCTTGGTGTTTCTATATCAGGCACTACGTTGCCCTTATTGTTTTCTGGTATAAATCGAAAAAATGTAATGTTACTTGTATTGGGCGTTTTCGTTCTAGGCAACATTGTCTCCATTTTTGCAGGTAATTTTACAATTTTATTAATCGCTCGTGTTATTCCAGCCTTTTTCCATCCAATTTATTGTTCATTGGCTTTGACTGTGGCTGCTACATCAGTTAGCAAGGAGCAAGCTCCAAAAGCTGTTTCTAAAGTAATGTTGGGAGTAAATGCCGGAATGGTGCTTGGTGTGCCAATCGCAACTTTTATTGCAAATACAGCTTCGTTAGAAATGTCCATGTCGTTTTTTGCTTTCGTCAATGTTATCGCATTCATTGCTACCTTGTTGTTTGTTCCATCCATACCTGTTATGCAAAAACATTCTTATGGATCTCAATTAAGCGTATTAAAAAAATCCATTACCTGGTTATCCATTGCAACTGTTGTCTTTATAGGTTCAGCAAGATCTGGGGTTAATAGTTACATCGCTGACTATCTCCAAACCATTGGTCTTATATCTGGCAAAACTTTAAGTCTAGTGTTATTTTTCTTTGGTCTAGCAAACATAGTGGGAAACCTTGTGGCAGGGAAATTACTTACTAAAAATGCAATAAAAACAGTAAGATATTATCCAATTGTATTAGGAATTGTTTACATCTTAGCATTCTTTATGCCAAAATCCGCAGGACCTATGATTATAATCATTGTTATGATTTGGGGAATATTATTTTCTCTAGGCAATAATCTCAATCAATATTGGATTATTTCGGCAGCTCCAGAAGCCCCTGATTTCGCTAATGGATTATTTCTATCTTGCGGTAACCTAGGAATTACAATCGGCACAGGTGTAGGTGGATTATTTATATCAGGAATGGGGATAAAATACGTCGTAGTAGATGGATTTCTATTCTTGCTATTGAGTTTATTGGCTATTTTACTGAGAAGCTACATGCAGAGTCCTGCAAAGAATTCTCAGGGAACAGCTAACATTCTATAAACCAATTCGAAATATAATAGAAACAAAACCCGATTTTTCTTTAAAAAAGTTCGGGTTTTTTCTATACCTTTGTGAAGATTTGTACTTAAAGTAAACTGCCAGTTAGTTCAATAATTAAGGTCATCCAAGAGGAAACATGTTGGATAAGAATAAAGCATAGAAAAAAGGACTAATCAATTTGATTAGTCACAGAAACAGAATAAATATTCGTGGTCAATTTTTTCTTGAAAATAACACCAAGCTGTCTTAATTGAGGATTAACTATTATTCAACTAGATGTAAGAACTATAGTGATAGAAGTAGTGAGAGGGACGGGCTATATTACTAGGACCACCCATCCTCATGGTACATATAATAAATTACTTACATCTAAAGTAAAGGGGAATTTGTAAATATGAGTGAACACTCCATGAAGAATTATATTGGCAAAGCAATCAAAGTTGATCGGGATGGCCCAGAATCCAGAGTTGGAAAGTTATTGCATGTGGGTGAGGATTATATTGTCATTCTTACTGATGATGAGGTCGTTTACTACAACAGTCATCATATTAAAAATTTTACTGAAAGTGCAACAGGTAATATGAACATCAATACTGAAGTTCCGGAAGACCTCGAACTTAAAGAAGCACATAGTTTTAAAGGATTGTTTAAATGCTCCAAATATAGTTGGATCAAAATTAATCGTGGCGGTCCAAATACTGTAGAGGGGTTACTAGCTGGTTTAGAAGATAATTTTGTTGTTTTAGTGAATTGCGAAGAGATTATTCGTGTTACCCTTTACCACATCAACAATATCAGTTATGGACGGACAAAATCCGAACAAGATGAATCAAATGATGAATCAAATTATGAATCAGGTTATGAATCAAGTGATGAATCAAGTTCAAGTTCAAGTTCAAATTAAGTCCCACGGGGTTATTGAGGACGAGTAGTAACTAAGGTTAGTGGTTAATGGTTTTATAAACCTACCTTTATCCAGATTTTTAATAATAATTCTGATGAAAATTAAGAAAATCCCACTGTATTACGGTGGGATTTTCTTTTGTATTAGGAAGGAAGAAACATGTTAGTATTTTAGGATATGTGAACTAAGCGAGAATTAGCACGGTGTTTTTGGCAATTAAAAAATGCCGGTTATGGCAGTATGTTTTTTGAATGTAAAAAGCCGAAAATATGTAAGAAATGAATAAAAACTTGCATATTTTCGTCTTATTTATTATTTGGGATATTGATACAGATAGGTAAGGGTTTGAAGTTATCTCCGCCTTTTCCCCCTGTTCACACCGTACGTGAGGTAGAGTAGGCACCCAGCGAGTTACTACCGAAGGTAGTACTTTTCCAAGTACCTCTCCCAGAACCGAGCGTGCAAGTTTCCTATGCACTCGGCTCGCCAGTAAATTAATTATCAGTGATTTTCTTCCCGTTATAAGTACCTGTATGGATTTTTGTATGACAAGTTTTGCAAACAGCTAGGGTTTTTCTTCTTATTGTAATCATGCGTTTCATCCATTCAGGTTTTTCTTTTCTATCGTCTCTTTCTAGGTCTTTTAGTTTTCGAATATGATGCATTTCAATATTTCCTTTTGTGCCGCATAATTCACAGATGTTTTTGAGTAATCTGTCAACCAATTGGCTTCTCTTATTGAAAATAGAGGTTATGATTGGCATGTCCTCTATTGTTGTATTCTTTTTATAACCTAGTTTGATCCCTCCAAAATAAGCCTCCAATGGTTTCTTTCCTTCACGTTCTACTTTTACCTGAAGCACTTTGTATTTTCCATCTTTAGTTTTACGATATGCTCCGTATTTCTTGAAGATTTTGTTTACAGTTGTCTTATACTTGTTGGCTAGAGTGTATGCTAATGAGAGCTCTAAAGTTCTTTTAAATCCTGAAAGTTTATGAGCATTATAAGCTAGAAGGTAATATTGAGCGAAACCTCGGAATTCTGCTTGAAATTGGCTAATAATATCATAGTCTGAAAAGATAGTTCTTTCTTTCCGATGTTTCGGTTTTCCTTTTGCCTTATATTCTTTCATTTTATTATGGATTTTTTCGTTAGGAATGCTTAATCCGATGACACCATTAATGATACGTTGTCCACGTTTATCCCTTTTGGTGTCTTCGTGTAAAACGTGTATATCATACCCTAAGAATCTTGCTTTCTCGTTTCTCGCATGGGTGATTAACGTCTTTTCGGCACTTAAATTCAATTTAAGTGTTGAAACCAGAAATTGTTTTATTTCTTCTTTGATTGTTTCTGCGTCACTCTTCTTCCCCGAAACACCTATAAGCCAATCATCTGCGTACCTTATATAGTAAAGGCGCTTAAAGTTTGGGTCATTTGGGTCTTTTGAGGGCATTTTTTGAATTTGGCTCCTAATTTGTTTGATTTTTTTCCAATTTTCTTGTCTCCGAAATTTTCGAATTTGATTTTTTAATTGGACGTATTCTTTGTTTTCAGCTCGTCTTGTTCCAAAATTATATTTTGGCATTAGCTGTTGCTCTACGAACTTATCTAAAATATCCATATAAATATTTGAGAGTAAAGGGCTTAAAATACCGCCTTGTGGACAGCCACTTATGGTAGAGTTATATTTCCAATCGTCTATATAACCACTTTTTAGTAAGTTTTTAATTAGTCTAAGGAAACGATTGTCATCGATTTTCTTTTCCATGATTCTGATGAGAATTTCATGGTCGATACTTCCGAAACAGTCGCTAATATCTCCCTCGACAAACCATTTCACACTTTTCCATCCATCTTTGTTTTTAATAGCTTCAAGGGCAGTCTGACATCCTCGACTATTTCGGAAACCATGTGATTTATCACTAAATTGAGGTTCATAATAAGGTTCGAGTATGAGTCGAATTACTTCTTGGAGGAGTTTATCTGACCATGTTGGAAGTCCTAGCGGTCGAAGTTTTCCGTTTTTCTTCGGGATATGAACTCGTTTCACAGGCTTCCATCTATACGATTCTGTTTTGAGTTTATCGATAATGTCGTCAATTTTCTTGAGCGACATACTATCTACGGTTTCTCCGTTAACTCCTTTAGTCATCGCACCATCATTTGAATAGATATTTTGGTAGGCTATTAGATAGAGTTCTTTATTAAAGAGCATACGATAGATTCTTTCGACAGGAAGGTTTTTCTTGCCTCTAACACTGACGATACTCAACACTTTTTCGGCTGACTGCATTTCGCATACCTCCAAGGAATGGTATCCTAATTACCTGTTTCCCTTCCCCTACTTTTTAAAGTCAATGGCACATATTACGGTCCATCTGTGCGTAATCCATTACAGATTCACATTGGGTACTACGGAAACTCCGTTCCCCTAGGAGTCTCCTCCCTTAGGGAATCCCATGTTCTTTACAATAGGAACGTATAAGTGTAACTTAGGTTCTTCATTCATCACCTTGATTAAGTTCATTACTTAATGTCCTGTAACCTTGGATTTCATCAGACGAAAGTCGTATCTGACTATGTTATAGGCAAGGAGTGTTTAGACTGTGTATCCTTGAGTGTGCGGGTTCCACCACTGGTGATTGAAGTTCAAACAGTTTAGCTTTAACCATATTACACAGAACTAGCAGAGCAATACTCTTATCAGTCTTCGAGTGATCTCTGCGTTGCCTCCATGCTCTTGTCCCCTCGCCCTTTCAGGTCTAGGTAAGAAGGCTGTTCTCAAAGCATTTCCAAGAGCTTTGGTTCGATATTCGAACGATTCCAGGTCGTAAATGACATGGCGCACACTTTCACCTCATACGGCGTTCCAACTAATCCAAAACATTCATTTCTATGCATTCTGTGAAGCAAGTTTATTTCCAATCAGATTCTGAAGTTTTTGCAAAGGTTTCGGAGTTTATTTACTTTTTCTAATTGTTTAACCTTCAATTTTAAAACATCAAGAAGAGATTTGATTTTATCAATATCTTTCAGATGTACGAGTTGATGAACCGTTTCATGCAACACTATCAAATTTGAATACCTGTCATCCTTTGAAATGTGATAAGGAATCATGTGATGACAGTGCCAATCGCTCTTTCCAAGTGCTACTCCAGTGACTCCACACTTGCCGTATTGGGCTATGAACTTACTGATGCGGTTGTCGTTATATTCAATGGTTCGATTTGGAATAAAGTTTTTCATGACATAGCTTAACACGCTCTTGTTAATCGCCTTTAAATTGTTGTGTATTTTCTTTCTACCTTCGGTAGTATAATTACATATATTTTGCGAGAAACAGAGATTTGTTCTATGACGTTGGGCATAGATAGGGACAAACACCATGTTTTGAACCTTAAAGTATTGTGGTGAATATCCTTTATATCGTTTTTGGAGCGTGCTGGTCATATCATTAAACTTTGCTTCTGTTCTGACATTCTTTAGTCGATTATATAGAGTCTTGTTTAAATGGGAGGACAACTCACTTAAATTATTGGAAATGTTAGTGGCTGCTGCGTAATAGTTTTGGATACCCATTACGACTGTGTTATAGTGCCAAACAGTTTCAGTACAAGGCTTTTTCTGAATTGCCTTTATAGAATCTTTAATTTTAATGAGTGCATTAGATTTAGCTTTCTTCGTCATATTTGATTGGGCTACAAATCCAAACCTTGTTTTTCCTTTTCTAATCGCTCGAAAGGAAAAGCCAAGGAATTCGGAAGAATTCTTCTTTAAGTTGATGACCTTTGATTTTTCTTCACTTGTCTCAAGATGTAATCTATTTTTAAGAAAGTCCTTAATGGCATAATTCATTTTAATCGCTTGCGAACGAGTACGGCATATTACCTTGAAATCATCGGCATATCTTACGATGTAACATTCTTTTAAGTTTGACTTCTTAAGTTCTTTTACTCTACTACCATTATGTTTATAATCATGGTTGCTCTTAAACGTTTCCCATTGATTACTTACCCACCAATCAAGTTCATTCAAAACGATATTCGATAAAAATGGTGAAAGTATGCCCCCTTGCGGGGTCCCTTTTGTTGGTACGCCTTCTCCTTTAATTTCTGCTTTTAATAGCTTTGAAATTATAGAGAGTAGAGGTTTGTCCTTAATTCCTAGTGACCATATTTGTTTTAGTAATTTATTATGGTGCACGTTATCAAAAAATCCTTTTATGTCTACATCTATGCAGTGATAAAGACCCACCATATTGATAAGCGATTCAAATCTTGCCTTGGCATGGTGGGTACTTCTATTTGGTCTAAAGCCATAACTATGTTTATGAAATTTTGCATCACAAATGGGTTCTAGAACTTGTAAGATACATTGTTGAATAATTCTATCCCATATTGTTGGGATTCCTAATGGTCTTACTTTTCCATTTGCTTTAGGAATGAAAACTCGCCGAACACTTTCTGGTCCGTAATATTTGAGCATAACCTGAACGTGTTCGATTACTTCTTCTACCGACAAAAATTTAATATCATTAATCGTTAACTTGTTTGTCCCTGCTGTTTTACTCCCAGTATTTCTTTTGATGTTTCGATAAGCAAGACGTATATTTTCATTTGAGCTGATCAGTTTCATTAAGTCATAGAAATTTTGACCATCGACACTTTGAGCATATAAATTGTCAATACAATGCTGCATATCGAAATACTCATTGTGTCTCAATTTCTTCCATTTTAACAAGTCGGTGACTCCCTTGGGAGTTGAACCTCTTTTAGTCTCACAAGAACCTTATTAATCGATAAAGAACTGTCTTACATGGTTGAATGATTCTTTTTAGTCTAGTGGCTATCCCTCTAGGTGGATTAGACCTTTCATTGGTACTGTGCCACCACTTTCACTGATACGAAGACAAGTTATACAATAACTATTGTCATTACTGCTTTCCTAATCACCGCTTCATCAAGAGTTAGCTCTCCGCGTTATCAGCTTACAACGTTGAATTATATCTATTATGGAATGAATTTAGGTGCTTCCTCTAAGCCTGTTAGCCGTCCATATGCCTGTAACATATCATGGATTTTCATATTAACTAGTTTTACTTATCCACTGCTAACCTCACAATTTGGTGATATACACATTTCTATGTATTGTGCTTATAGACCCGTACATTCAGAAGTTTGTCAGCTTAACCCTTTATTGTAGGTTGTTTCGCATACTCACCATATTCATTCAACCCAAGCATCATGATTTACACCACCCCATCGGGTAGGCTTTCGTCAGCTTAACCTGTTACGGTAAATTCTTACACCTTTTTGCCGAGCTTATAACACTGCCATTCTAACTAAATCAAGTGCTATTCGACTAAGAGAGAACCCTTCAGGGCGTTACTCCATCATTTGATTCTTCGATATAATCCTTCAGTTCCGAGAGGAACTGTCTGACCTTTACCTGAGTATTGTGACCAATCTCAATTTGAGCCAGAAACATTTCGCACAACAAAAGCACCCATTAGCCATCCATGAATCGCTAAAAAACAGCTCTTCACCACAAAGAATGAAAATGTATTGAATCCGTCCATACTTGTTCTAAGGCTGGGAGAGGAA
>NZ_JAFBEX010000040.1 GCF_016908975.1 Neobacillus cucumis | reverse complement strand
CTCCCTTTTTTCAGAAATATGGTCGGACAGTAATTCCGTCAAACTACGGACACCTAATACCGTCAATTTATGGACTATATAATATATCAATAACACTTTAGGAGAGTTTCTAGTAGGACTAGGACTGATTCTCGGATGCTTAACAACAGTAGCTTGTGTTTTTGCATTGGTAATGAATTTTTCCTATCTTATGGCAGGCACTGTTTCACACAATCCTTCAGATATACTAATAGGAGGAATTATCCTATTTGCAGGTTTCAATGCAGGTGAATTCGATTTAGATCGTTGGGTAATCCCTTTTATTAGAAAAATCATTAAACAATATTTACCAATAAAACAGAACGTTTAACCTTTAAATATAATGAGTTAAATAAACCTATACATGATAAATTTATAAAAATCTTTGACGTAGAAATAGAGAGTTTGGTCTCACCAACTCTCTATTTTTGTTTTTATGGCTCTTTTTAAGTGGATATTGCTTTTTTAAACAAGGTAAATCTAAGGTATAATAAAAAATAAGTTATAGACTTATATATAATGTTTCGAGGAGAGATATGATTGGTTAATAAATATTGTCCTATCTGTGGAGAAGGAAACAAGTGTATGACAGGTGCTGGAGAACACGGTAACTGTTGGTGTGACAAAGAAATATTCCCAGCTGAAATCTTTAATTTAGTTCCAACAGAAAGTAGAAGAAAACATTGTATTTGTAAAAATTGTTTAGACAAATATAAGGAAAAATTGTCATTAAGTACAAGTTTTAGTGAACAATCAGGAAAGTGAACAGTAAGACGTTTGAAGACTTAGTTATGACTAGCTAGGTCCTTATTTTTGACTAAAAACAACATTTATATAAAAAGAACATTTATGATACTTCTCTTTCGTTTCATACAATCATTTCGTAAACACCGATTATGATTAACAGTAAACCAGCTACAATATTTGAGTATTTGCCAATGTTTTTCCCACAAATCTTATTCCCAAGTTTTAATCCGCACCAAATGGATATGAAAGAGAACACACCGATGGAGAATGTTGTTAAAACTGGAGAAATCCCAGTTATGCCAGCGCCTAATCCCATTACTAAACAATTTATGGCTAAGGCAAATCCGAGAAAAATAGATTCTTTTAAAGAAATAATCTTATCATCATTAACATCAGCTAAATCAGGATGAGTTATAACTTGCGAATAGTTAGAATCCACTTTAACGTCACTCGTTGAGTTTTCTTCAAGGATTGACGTTACTATACATTTAATTCCAATACAAATTAAAATTAACCCCCCTGTAAAATTGGCAATCCTCATAGAAATAAAAACAGATATAAATTTTCCAGCAATGATTGAAAAATAAGCACATAGCATGGAAACAAAAGCAATAATCAAATTAGAGAAAATCGGAATTTTTGTTGACCTTAAACCATATGAAACACTAATACCTAAATTATCAAGATTGGAGGCAATACCAATTAGCAAAACAGATAACAAATGCATATATTTCCCCCTATGGGTTTCGTAACCATTCTTAGTTTATTCTGGGAATATTATGTGTATTATATATGCATTCGGTTTGAATTTTGTTAATAAGAAATTTCTTACCTTATTATTAAATATGGAATGATGCTGTAATCGATTTAAGATTTATCCGAGGATATAAAAATAGTATTAATCGTACAGAATAAAAAAAGTACCCAGCCAATTAGAATGGGTACTTTTTTAAATAATTATTGTGACATAAATTTACAATCTAAAGAAAAGTTATTTATTTAAAGCATAAGCAATAGAAAATCTTTTTTTCTTAACAGGTACGTATTCCTCTTTTTCAGCATTGAGGACTAATTTTAAAATATCATCTGCTGCATGCTTATTAATAAAGTTTTTTTGGGATTCCATGATGGATGCTAAACGTTCACTGTTATTGGCTAACAATTCTTCAATAATACTAGATAGGTCTGTTCTATTTTGACAAAACACGCCTAAATTATACTTCTCAGCAAACCATGGATTATCTTTTTCCTGTCCTGGCAGTGCTCCAGTAATAATAATGGGTAGATTGGTTGCTACTGCTTCAAACATAACATTTGGGCTCCCTCTTAAGATACCCACATCTGCTGCTTGCATTAAATCTTGAATATTTGTAACAAACCCATAAATTTGGGCCCGTTCACCAAATCGTCCTTTTAGAGAAGACTCAAGTTCGATTTTTAACTCTTCATTTCTGCCTGCGATAATGCTAACAGTGCAATCAAAGTGTTCAAGAAGTTCTTCGGCAATGACACTCATATTGCCTACCCCTTCACCACCACTCATCATCAAAAAGTTAATAGTCGATTTTTTATTTATCTTATTATTTGTATTCTCAAGAAATCTTTCCCGAACAGGAAATCCGACAACCTTAATTTTTTCTTCTGATACACCGAATTCAATACATTTTTCCTTAGCTTCGTCAGTGGGACTAAGGATAAAGTCTGCTCTTGGGTCAGCCCATAGGGGATATATATTTACAAGATCCGCAATTAGGGTACCGAAAGGAATCTGTATATCTTCCTTGCGCAATATATTAATGACCGAACCATTGAAATTCGGATGGATGGATAAAATAAAATCAGGTTTCTCTTTTTTCAGTAATTCAAGAAAATTATTTCTGATCATTACTTCTATGAATTTGTCTACCAAAATGGAATTCATTGCAGAAAAATGCCAGATGGCATTCCATAGTTGCCCGGAAAATCTGGTAATCGGACCGTAAGATTTACCAATCTTTAATAAAGATGTTCCGCCTAAAGCAAATCCATCCACAACACAAATATCGATATTAGAATCCAAACCTATTTTTTCTTTCAAAGCTTCAGCAATACTTTTATGTCCATGACCAGTATGATCAGAAGAAATCATTAGGATTTTTTTAGTCATAATATCATCCTTTCTATATTTCAAAATTAAGCAATTAAAACAAAATTATGATTATATTTAGATAGTAATCAGCGTTGGTTACTATTCAGCAAAAGTCACTATGATAATGAGACAAGTTTTCTAAAGTCTCTATTTTTTCAACAAAATTTATTAAATAGATGTTTTTAAACCTTTCCAACGGAAAGCTACTCACACCTTACGCATACAATGGTAACACGGATTTTTTATATAAGCCTTCTTTTTCATGAATTTTTAATGAAGTATTAAATGTATTTTTAGGTACTTGATACCAAATAATTTCAATTTCGTTAAAACAAATTGCAAATTATAATGTAGTATTAAGTTGATATTTAGTTTTTTCACTTATTACCCTGGAGTCAATACGTGGCTAATTACAATAAAATAGTCACTAAAATTAAAAAGAGGAACATATTTTACAGTCCCTCTTGCTATTAATCGGTTAATTTTAATGACCTTTGAATAAATAAATTCTCCAGTAATTCTTTTTAAGGTATTTTTAATAAAATCATAAGGTATTTTTGTTATTCTTAATATGATTAAATACATAAATTGAAATAAAGACGAGAGGTTGTTTAGTATATGAAACATCTGAAACATCTGATAATTGGACTAATTGTATTAGACATTTTAATCTTAATAGCCGTAATTTGTGGTGAAATATTCTTTAGAATTTAACCCTACTTTATTCTAGGTACCTTCCGATACACCAAAACAATATTAACAACTAAAATAATAACTAAATAAAAAGAGTACATTAAAATAGAAAACCACATATTATGTTGAAAGCTTGCTCCTGCAAAAGATAAAAATAATATGTTAGGTATTTTTCCAATAACAGAAGCCATAACAAAGACTTTCCAATTAACTGTACTTAGGCTGCATCCAATATTCACGACTGGTGCAGGTATAATTGGTATTAATCGAGCAATAAAAATCGCCATAAATGCATTTTCTTTAAGCTGATTCTCATACTTTTGTGCTTTTGGATATTTTTTTAACTTTTGTTGAGCCCATTTTCGATACCCATACCTCATAAGAAAAAAGAACAAGACCGTTCCAATCATGGAGCCTGAAAGGGTAATCATACTCCCTTTCAGCGGTCCAAAAACCGCTCCAATCGTACCAGCCGTTACAGGGAATGGGATGATTGGAAAAAAGACGCATAAAGAAAGCAACAGTAGACTAAACACTACTGCTGGAGAACCGCCTTGGAGAATCATCAGAAAAAGAGTGTTTTTTTCTCTAATTCCAAAACTGATAATAGTAACTAGTAAAAGAACTATAATGACTTTTTTGACCATCTGGACCCCCGAAAGGAATTCTTCCTTCCAACTTTTATAATAATGATTTTCACAGTTCCATAGTATCTACACTCGACATTTTATCCATATTCATCATATTTGTATAAGGAGTAGGCTTTGATTTTTATTCTTCATAGGGTGTTGGGTTTTCACCATTCTTGTCATACATAGTTCCTTTTAACTCAAGACCATTTCTAAACATACCTTTAAAAATCACTTTTCCTGTCTCAGGGTCATACAGCTTCCCCGACCCTTCTCTAACTCCTTTGCTATTAACGGTACCTTCATAAACTAATTTGCCATTTTTATATTGCTTTACTTCCTTCTGGCATCCAGCTAACATCATCACACAAATAATCATGATGGTTAAAAAAGATCTCACATAATCACCTTCTTGTTAATACTTTATCTAATAGAACCTTGTTTCATTTTTTTATTATACATCAATTTTTTCTTTACTGTATTAATTGAATTATGTAATTAAATATTATTTTTAATTAAACTGTTAATAACATTAACAAGAATGAAAACAATCAAAAAGCAGAGGATAGGTTTCCTCTGCTTTTTGATTGTTTTCATTGGTTATTTCGTTTTCTCTTCTAATTCCTTCAAAGCACCCGTAAGTTGGTCATTTAAGGAACCTAATGCTTCTTTATCCAGAGTTGCTGCTTCTGAACCAGCAATTGTAGGATCTAAATATTTTTCTATTTTCTCATATAATTCTTTATTATCCTTCTTTACATCATCTTCAAATGAAGACCATTGATCTTCTAATTGCGGTCCAACTTTTTTTACTTTTGCTTGATCTCCACTATCAATAGCTTTTGAAAGTTGTTCTGTTGTATCCAACATTTGAGTGACCCCTTCTGATACTTTACTGTTATCAGAACTACAACCTGCCAAAATTAAGGAAACTCCCAAACCAATTGATAGTACCAATGATGTTAACTTATTCATAATTTTCCCCCATTATTTATATATTATTGTTTGTTGAAGTAATAAGTTTTTTGCTTTTTATGTTTTTGAACAAAATTATTAAAAGCGCTCCAAGAACAAGAATCATCTGTGGTATCGTGCTTTCCCATGAAGGATAAAGTGCAAAAAAGTCTATACTAGGGATGCTTACAGAATTTGTCGTTGGAATTAACCCAGCTAATTGAAGACTATGAATGCCCATACCCGTAAATTTAATACATAAATAGAATACAATTATGCTAGAAACCATAAAAAATGGACGAAGCGGTAATTTTAGTCCCACATATACCATCAGATAAGCAAGGATTCCTAAAATGGCAGCTCCAATGAGAAAACCTATTAAAAGCGATTGAAATTTTATTTGACTTGCCATACCAATGTAAAATAATACTGTTTCAGTTCCTTCACGAAATACTGCAAGAAAAGCCAGTACACCCAAGGAAATAAGTTTACCAGTCGTTAAAGCGGTTTGGCTTTTTTCTCGAATATATCGATTCCAATCAGCAATATTGGATTGACTATGAAGCCAGTAGCTCATATAGAGTAACATAACTGCCGCAAATACTCCTGTCCAACCGCCGATAAGAGCATTGTTATTACCAAAAGCACCTGATGAAATAATGAATTTTACAATAATTGCTAGAATTACACTAACACCAAGCCCTGATAGTACTCCAGACCATATCCAAGCTTTCCCCTTGCCCTCTCCTGATTTTTTCACAAAGGACATAAGAGCGATTACCACGAGTAATGCTTCTAAACCTTCACGAATTAAAATCATCGCTGCATCCCAATAAGTATATTGAGACTTATTCGCCAATGGGGTTAGGTAATTAATCATGTTATCAATGGTTTTATTGGCTTCCCTATAATTTGGTGGATTATCAGAAAGCATAGCTTGAATCGTAACCAAATCTCTTTCTGAATCACTATACACAGTGGCGGATTGTGCAACTACTACTCCTTCCACACTTAACCAACTATCACTTGCTTTTTTGATTCCTTCAAGTGCGTCATGTTGATTTTGTTCCTTTACTTCTTTTTTTGTTTCTTGAAGAAGCATGATAAATTCATCCAAAGTTATATCTTCTTCCTTAAAACCTGCTTCTTTTGGGTATCCGCCACTTGCAAATTTATCGTTAACGGCTTTTAAATCTTTTAAAGCCACCAAAACTTGATCTTGGTTTTTAATGGTCAATGCATAAACGACCTTACCCATATTGGATTCAATGTCTCGATATGCAGTAGCCGAATCAGCTTTTATTCCTTCTTCAATTTGTCTCCATGTTTTGTTAAATTGATCATAAGCCTTTTCAGCACCCGAAAGGTCACCTTTTGAAGCTAAATCAATGGCTTGATTAACATACACCTCAGCCCTTGTCATATCTTCGTTAGAATTACCAGCTGCTAAGACAGGGTTATGTACGTTAATCCCCATAATTAATAGAAGAATAAATATGATAGGTATTATTTTCTTACCCATAGGGTCCCCCTTGTGTTGCCATTAATTGAGAATGAATTTCAGTTTCAAAATCATATATTAATTCTATTCTCATTGAGAACCATTGTCAATTAAATATTTTGAATTTTTATGACAAAAAAGTGAAAATTATAAATAAAAAAATGTCTGGCAAATAGTCCAGACATTTTATCGGTTCACATAAATGTTTAATTTTCTAAATTCTTAAGCTAATTCTCTTATTATATTTTTCTTTTGACGATACCAGAGAAAAAGTCCTGCTCGAAGTGCATTATCTGCTGCAATGGAAATCCATACGGCTGGTAAACCAAAACCAAGTTTCCATGCAAAAAGATAAACCCCCAATGTACGAACTATCCAAATTCCAATCATTGTCACAATCATAGGGAAAGAACTATTTCCTCCTGCTTGAACAACGGAGGTATCAACCGAGACAGATGCAAGAAATGGTTGCGAAACGGTATCTATAAACAAAACAATCATTAATAAATGAAGAACGAATTGGTTATGGGTAAATAATTTCCCAATCCATGGACTAGTTATTGCTAATAAAGCAGTAATGATCGTCATTGATAAAGCTGATTGAATATAGCTCCATTTTCTATATTCTCTAACATCTTTCAAATTATTTTCTCCAATTGCTTGCCCAATAAGTGTACTTGAAGCCACTGCAAACCCACCCCCGACAGTGGATGCAAAGGTCGTTAATGTACCAGCTATATTATGGGTGGCATAAACTTCAGTTCCCATTCGAACAATCAGCCCGAAATAAACAACTTGTCCCAATCTCATACTTAACCTTTCAATCGTTGCAGGAATGGCAAACTTGATCATACTTACGGTTAAATTCCAAAGGAATTTACAATCACTAAATATTAACGCTATGGCTGTAATCCGTTGAGAGATAATGACAAGTCTAAGAAACCCATAAATCCTTGCCAGAATCATGGCAATTGCTGCACCAGTTAGTCCAAGTCCATGGAATGAACCTATTCCAAAAATCAAAACATAATCTAGTAGGACATGAATGATATTCATTTCAACTCCTACTCGGAAAGGGGTCCTTGTATCCCCAATAGCACGAAAAGAAGCAGATTGAGCCGTAAATAACGCTATAAAGGGGGTAAGTCCTAGTACCACTTTAAAGTAAATACCGGCTGTATTTTTAAGTTTGGCATTTGCTCCGATTAGTTCAAGGAACGTATTAGCAAAAGCAACCGAAACGATTGAAAAAACTAATCCTATAAAAATGGATATAAATATTCCGTGGAAAATGACGGCTTTGTTTCTCGTTACATCTTTAGCACCAAAAGATCTAGATAAAAACACCGAAAGGGTTGCAGAAATGGCGGTAAAAACCCCAATATAAGTCATACTATAAATATTCGTGACGCCTACTGCATTAATTGCTAATAGACCTAACTTTGCAATAAAAAATGAGTCAACGACCCCAAGTAAACTTTGAAGATAGGATTCACCAATAGCTGGTAAAGCAATATTGAAAACTTTTCTGGCTTTAGAGTTAATTTGAAATCCTTCTCTCTTTAAACTTCTTTAATTATCTTACTAGTCCATCAAAACTTGTTTATTGTTATTTTGATTTAAGATTTGGATATTGAATAACTGCTCATAATACCCTTTTTGATTCATTAATTCTTCGTGAGTCCCCTGCTCAATAATTTCTCCATCTTTCATGAAGATGATTTGGTCAACATGTGTAATGGTCGATAAACGGTGGGCAATAATAATCGTTGTTCTATTTTTGGCTAATTTATCAAGCGATTCTTGAATTAGGGATTCTGATTCCAAATCCAATGCTGATGTTGCTTCATCTAGGATTAAAATTTGAGGGTTTTTGAGAAAAACTCTTGCAATGGCAACCCTTTGTTTTTGACCGCCTGATAGTTTGACACCTTTCTCCCCTATTTCTGTATCATAGCCATTGGGAAGATTAAGAATAAATTCGTGGGCATTTGCTGCCTTAGCAGACAAGATCATTTCCTCTTCAGATGCGGAAGGATTTCCCAATAAAATGTTCTCTCGAATGGTGCCGCTAAATAAAATATTATCCTGTAACACCATACCAATATGCTTTCTTAGACTTTGTTGAGTGATGTTTTCAATATTCATCCCATCAATGGTAATCTCGCCTTTATCAATATTATAAAATCGAGGAATCAGACTTATTAAAGAGGATTTACCCCCTCCACTCATCCCAACTAAAGCAACCGTTCGACCAGAGGGAATCGATAAATGAATGTTTTTTAATATATAATCCGAATCCTTATCATATCTAAACCATACATAATTAAACTTGATATCACCATTAACTTCTGTTAGCTGTTTTGCGGTCGGTTGATCTTGAACATCATAAGGTTGATCCCATAACTCTAACACCCTTTCAAGCGAAGCCGTTGCTTGTGTCAATAAAGAAGATGAATTGACTAATCTTCGTAATGGACTATAAATCCTATCTAAATAGCCGAAAAAGGCAACAAATGTCCCAATGGTAAGGTCTCCTGTCGCTACCTTATATCCACCATAGGCAATCACCAGTAATGGCGCTATATCAGTTAGTGTATTAATGATTGAATTGGTTAAAGCATTCCACTGGGTAACTTTCAACGCTTTCGTAAGGAAATTACTGTTTCGTATGTCAAATTGATTCTGATCATACTCCTCCAATGTAAAACTTTTTACAACAGGAATCCCTGCAACCCGTTCATGAAGGTAAGACTGTACATCCGCAAGGGATTGTGAACGCTGCTTAGTTAATAATTTAAGACGTTTATATAATTTTTTTACAGAGATAGCGTAAAAAGGCAAGATAGCAATCGCCACAAATGTCAGTTTTACATTCAAGGTAAACATAAAGCCGAGTGCAATGGTTAGGGTGAAGATATCTAACCAAATATTCATCATACCCGTCTCAACAATGTTTTTTGTTTGCTCCACATCGTTCATAACACGGGAAATGATTTCTCCGGTTTTATGGTTTTGATAGAAGCGAAGAGAAAGCTTTTGTAAGTGATTATAGAGTTTATCCCGAATGTCATATAAAATTCTGCTTGTTATTTCTTGAGCAAAATATTGACGATAATATTCAACTGGAAAACGAACGATAATAAATAAAACAGACGCAATCGAAATAATATAAGTGAGCTTAAGAATCTTCTCACCTAATGAGAGTTTTGTTAGCAAAATAGAATCCACGGTATATTTCATAATCAATGGTAATGTTAAAGGAATTCCAAACTTTATCACACCAATGATTAATGTAATAACAACTAACTTCCAATAAGGTTTTACAAATTTACTATATGATTTAACACTGTTCATTTTTTACTCCTCAGTTAATTTGAATTAAGAATTTCCTTCAACTTGTCTATCTCTTCTTTAGATAACGTGATCCCTTTTCCCATTTTCTCATGATTATCGGACCAGTCACGGATATCAAATTTGGGTTCCCGTCCATTCCAGCTAATCAGATTCAGTTCTTTCTTCCAGCCTTTTGCATTTTCTGAAAGTACGGCAATGGTTTGAATAATTTCATATTTAATGTCTGCCATATAAATTTCCTCCTATCTATAGTAATCACTTAAAAAAAGTGCTTCTCATTTTTTGGATCAAGTAGAAGCAAACTTTTCTATTTTGTGATTTCAATCTTAATACAATTATAAGCTTTGTATTCCTTCACCACAAAAAAGCTGTCCCAAAAATTATTTTTGGAACAGCTTATTCCTTTTGTAGTAGGAATGTGGACATTTTTCCTTGAAAAGCCCAAATTACATTTTCCTTCAAGATATTTAGTAAAACGACTTTAGTATTTCTAGGACATTTTACTATAAGAACATACTCATATTCATCGTCGTAATAACAGCCTGATCAGGAATTATTGTCCGTGAAACAATTTTATATTCGTTATGCACCTTCCGTATAATATCATTTCTCTCACCAAACAATTCTTCGATCACATGCGTAGAACCTCTGCTTCTTTTATATAAGAAATAACTAGTGACTTTAAATTCATTGGGATCTTCAGTCGGTTCAACCATAATATTTGAGATAAAATGACGCTGCCGTGTTGCGGGATTTTCCACCCAAGCGGATTTTGTATACAACCGATTGACCCGTGTAGTAAGTGATAGTTTCGTTTCTTCAAAAAAGGACGAATCACTAGCAATATCATTAACTCCAACACCTTCTACTGTTTCGCGAAGAGGCATACGATATTCAATTTCATCAGCCAGCAATTCGAGCCATTCTTTATATTTTCGGTGGTCTAAAAGATTAGCCTCTTTATGAAGAAAACGTATAATTTCTAATTCTACCTCAGGAGAGATTCTTATTTGAATACTGGAATCCATTTAAACTCCCTCCTTAACAAAGAGATCCTTTGAAATCAGCTCAAGCCATTCTTCATGCATTTTTCTAGAAATCGCATCAAGATAGCAGGTTGAATAGGCAGTTCCGGGACCAGGAAAATTTTCATCCGGTTCAATCCGATTCATACCCATTAAATAGTTGCTAACGTTGTTATAGCTTAATTCTTTATCACGCATCATCAATCCGCTGCTAACTTCAACAATTCGTGCCCATGTTTCTGTATCATCCTGCTCAAGCGTTCCAGTCGGACCGAACGATCCTAAATAACCTTTATAAGCTGATTCCTTATATTCCTTCGGAGCCGCTTTATCAATAAAGAACCAGCACCATACCTCTACTTTTTCAGGTCCAATCGGTCTCCAAAGCCGGAAGTTCAAATAATTATGCAAATGTCCCTCTGTCCCATGTATTGGACTGACAAATGATAGATTTGGATACACGCCGCCAACGAAAACCGTCACTCTTGAAAGGATGTCATATTGTTCCGGAGTTACGTTTTTCTTGAACATCGGCCACATCGATTCAGGAGTTCCCTGAAATGGCACTCTAGCTTGCCCTGTTTTAGAGGTAATCACATTAATACCATGTGCATGGTCAATGACCACCTGGTGTCCATATCCAGCGTAAAGCGGGTCTTCTGGACTAATTCCCATTTCAACTGTAGAACGATGAGTAGTTTGGACATGGTAGGGGTCAGCAGCAAAGTTTTCTGCCGTTGCTTTCCAATTCGCTTTTGCTACCCAGCGCTGCGGCAGACCAATGACTTCCATTCCCCCATCACTCCTGCCCATCATCATATCCAAATACCACTTCATATCACCTAAGTAATCTTCCAGACTTTCAGCATTTGGATCAAGATTTCCAAAAATCATCCCCTGGTAAATGCCAATTTTGGGGACTTTACGTAGTCCCCACTCGGATTTATCCATTTCTTCACCGTACACCTTATTACCAGCGACGATACCGATTAAATCCCCATCAAGGTTAAAGCTCCAACCATGATATGGACAGGTGAAAGACTTTTTGTTTCCCCGGTCCGCCGTGCAAAGCTGCGTTCCACGATGAGTACAAGAATTAAGATACGCGTTAATTTCACCATTTCGATTTTTCACGAGAAGAATAGGATCATTTACCATCCACCTGGTCACATAGCTGCCTGGCTCTTTTAACTCCGATTCATGTCCAAGAAATTGCCATGTATGCCCATATATTTTTTCAATTTCCAGTTCATAAAGATCCGGATCTGTGACAACCCACTGAGGCAGCAGCCCTTGCTCCATTTTTTCTTTTAATAGCTGGAATGCTTTTTCATCAAAAGTCTTTTTAAACAATTGCATTTTATTCAAGCCTCCTTCAATTTAAAGAGAAAACATTATAGTCGTTAGATTATCGTGCATAAAAAGATCTATTTATGAATTTTTTGTTATGTAGAATTATCTACTATGCTTTTAAAAAATGAAATAGCCCCTGTCTTTTTCCTTTAAGAAAAAGACAAGGCTGTTTTCATTCTGCTTATTTATTATTTCTCAACAGTTAAGCTCATTTGCGTGGTGACTCCTCTGTTGACGCATAACACAAAGATACAGCTGGCCGCTAGGAGAACACCATCCAACAACAGCGGCGCTCCCCAGCTTCCTGTACTATCACGAAGAACACCGGAGACAACCGGAGAAAGAACAGCACCAATCTCTGAGATAAAATTGAACATTCCAAACGCTGCACCCCGATTATTTTCTGGGGCAATTTCAGCATTCAAAGCATGTGACACTGGCTGCAGGGCAAAGAAGAATAACCCAGATACAAAGAGGATGATCGACATGATGACAGGATTGTTATGACCCGTCATTACATAGGCAGCAAATATAAAGATAGAAACAGTCAGTAATCCTGTCATAACAGCCAAAACATTCCGTCTGCCATATTCCGTTCCCGCTACCATATCGGATATTTTTCCTCCAATTGGGAAGCCAACAATTCCTGCAATTCCATTAAAGGAAGCAACCAACGCAGCTGCAACGAGTGCCCCGCCGCCAAAATCCTTTACAATCGAAACGGACCAAAAGCCATACAGCCACAAGTGCCAAATAACTGGAATAAAGGAAACGTAAAGAAAAATTAAGTTTTTATTGGCTAAAACAGGACGAATTTCAGATTTTCGCGTTTTGTATAGGAAAACAATGAAGAGCGGACAAAGACATACTAAAATAAACGCAATAGCAATATCGGATAACCCCATTTTTAAGGCAGCAAAGTAAATCCCCATAATGATCACTATGAAAACCGCTGCATACTTCAACATAAGAAGAAATGCACTTCCATATGCTTCTTTGACTGCTGGAGACTCTGGGTTCATTTTTTGAACAGATGCAGATAAAGGTTTCATATATTTAAAAATTAATAGAGACGATATTAGAGTAATAACACCTAGTAGAATAAAAGGAGAGCGCCATGCTTCTTTGCCTATCACTGGTTCCATCGCGTTGAGAAGGAGCGGGACACCAAGAGTCGCGACAGTTAGTCCAACCGAAAGTCCGGTAATGACCACACCCATTCCAAGTCCGACTTTTTCCTTTGGAGAATGATAGACAATATAAGATCGGTCATTCGAATAAAAGACCCCTTCTCCCAATCCCAATAACACACGTAAAAGAACAAACAGGATTAAGCCTGAGATAAAACCTGTGAATAGAGTCGTAATCCCTGCCCATAAAATACTTAATACCACAACGGTTCGGTGCCCAAATTTATCCCCAATGGAACCGCCAGGATATTGGTTCATCATAAACCCTGCAAAAAATAAACTGCCGATTAATCCCCCTAATCCATGAGGGTTTGGTACATTTGACAAGAAAGACACCTTATTGTCAATCATCCATGTTATGACAGGTCCGGTTGCTGTCCTGTCAATATAGGAAACAAACCACCCTAAAAACAACATTGCCCAAATCGTGTGATAGCGCTGCCAGCCCTTTTTCTTCATCCGTTATCCTCCTTCATTTCAATATACATTGATTTATAATATCTCTTTATATTTGCTGTTGGGACACATTTTGCAACCGCACATCTAATACAGCCGATCTTCCGCTTTTGACCATCTCAATAGCCTTGACTAAGCTGCCCATCAGTTCCTCCGGTCTTTCGATAATTTGCGCATAGGCCCCGCCAGCGGCTTCGGCTACTTTTGATAAATCCGACACCGGGTCGAAATTCACCCAAAATTGATCCGTTTGACTAGCAATCCCATTTGGATGTACACCCAATGTTGACATCCTCGGCGCCCCCCAGCCATGATTGTTATAAATCACCGTTAAGAATGGGACATTATATTTTCTAGAAATCCAGTGGACAGGTGTCGGATTACTGAAGATATAAGTTCCATCCCCTGTAAGATTAAGAATCATTTTCTCCGGAGCTGCCAGCTTAGCCCCAATGGCGGCACCACCGTGCCAACCCAGTGAGCTTGCCCCACTTCCGAATAGCGTTCCAGGCGTGTTCCGTGGAAGGTGTTTTGATACAACATCATAATTCGTAATGGACTCTGTCAAGACAATCGTGTCTTCATCAATTGCCTCGCGAATACAGGCTGTTAAATACTGAGGTGTAATGTTGGCAGGGTTCTGTAAGGTCTCATTCTCTTTCCATTCCTTTCTTTGTTTCGAATGGATCGTAGCAATTTGGAGGTAGCGGTTAGAAATTTTCTCTTGGTTTATATCATTAACATTGTCGATATAGGAATTTAACTGCTGAAGAGCCACCAATGAATCCGCTTTAAAAAAGCTTTCAGACGGAATGTACCATAGTGGTGTTTTCTCTTTTAATGGATCTACGTCAATATAAGAAATTGCGCACCCTTTATCCGGTTTATTAACTAATGGAATCCAAGGAATATCACTATCAATGACCAGAATATAATCTGCTTGACTTAATAATTCATTTTGAACAGGAGCATTCCATTGATACCCTATATGCATCGGGTGGTACGCGGGAAAATTTACATAGTTTGGTACGGACTCCAATACAGGAATCGCTAACTTTTCGCTAAGCTTGACTAACTCTGAAACCGCCTTCGTATTTCGACCAAGGTAGGAAGTGACAATTAAAGGATGTTCGGCTTTGATCAGATTCTCCGCAAGTTTTGCTACATCGTCTGGTGCAATCGCGCCTGGTGAAAGTGGTTTCCAACCCCGATGATCAATAGCTGGAGGTTCCATTTCCGCTTCCAATACCTCACGAGGTGCCATCAGATAGACCGGTCCTTTTGGATCACTTTCTGCTATTTGCAGCGCCCGTTGAACCAGCTGTTTTACATTTTTCCCAGTTCGGATTTCATTATCATATTTCACATATTCCCGGACAATTCCACGCTGGTCAAACACATCTTGAAGCCAATGAATATGTTCATTCCGGCTTCCTAATAGTTCCCCTTCCTGCGTATAGGGTGAAGCTCCAGCAAGAATGAATACAGGTACTCTTCCTCTAGCCGCATTATGTATGGCCCCACCCATGTTTTGGGTTCCACATTCAACATGAACAAAAACAGCCTGGGCTTTTCCGCTAACCTGAGCAAATCCATGTGCGGCACTTAAAGCAACCATTTCATGCGGGCAAATGATCACTTTCGGGAATTCTTTGTTTTCTAGTTGTGCCTGTGCCCAGCTTTCGATAATAGCAGGATGGTCACTTCCTAGGTTTGCGAAAATGTAAGAAACACCAGATTCTTGAAGCGCCTCCATTAAAGCGGAGGAAGTTGTATATTTGAAATGTTGGGCCTCTACTTGAGCTACTGCCATAGATGTTTTTTCACTTGACATAATCACATCTCCTATCCTTCGATTAATAGCCCAAATACAATTGGGAATATTTAGACTTATAAAACTTTAAAGCTATTATATT
This sequence comes from Neobacillus cucumis, assembly GCF_016908975.1. Taxonomy (GTDB): domain Bacteria; phylum Bacillota; class Bacilli; order Bacillales; family Cytobacillaceae; genus Neobacillus; species Neobacillus cucumis. The sequence goes on along the minus strand of NZ_JAFBEX010000040.1, from coordinate 14,279 downwards.
TGTAAACCCTTTCATTGTTCAATATAATATTTTTAATGATTATCATAGATACAAACTATTAAAAGGAATGTGAAGCTTGTGGAGTTTCGTCTATTAGAATATTTTGTAACCGTTTCGCAGGAATTACATTTTACAAAAGCCGCAGAAAAGCTAGGAATCAGTCAGCCTACGCTGAGTCAGCAAATCCGACTGTTGGAATCCCAGCTAGGTACTCCCTTGTTTAGCCGTGCCGGAAAAAAAGTCCGTTTAACCTATGCAGGTAACATTCTATTGAAACATTGCTCACGGATTTTTTTTGAATTAGACCAGGTAAGTACGAAAATCAAGGACGTGAGGGGGATTTTACGGGGAAAATTGTCAATTGGATGTTCGGGAGGGCATTTACTCACATCTCCAGTCTTATCCTTTCATGAAAAATATCCAGGCATTGAGCTTTCGATCATTGATTTGAGAACGAAAGAAACTTTTCAAAGGATTATAGAGAGCCAATTAGATTTAGGAGTAACTTTTTTAATGGAGGAAGACAATCGGCTCGAAACGATTCCACTTTTTGAAGAGGAATTTTATTTAGTCGTTTCCCATCTTCACGAACTTGCAGAGATCGATTCCATTCAGTTAAAAGATTTGCAAACCTATCCGCTGACGCTGCTACCTCATCAATTTACCATGCGTCACTTTTTTGAGGAGGAGAGCCAAAAGGTGGGCTTCACCATCCAACCCCGAATTGAGTTCTCGACGGTAGAGGCACTGCTTCAACTCGTAAAAAAGAATCATGACTTAGCCACCATTCTACCAAAGTCCTATCTTTCTACCATACATGACGACAAGATTAGGCAGGTACACATCATGGATCGTGATTTCCGAAAAATGATAGGGATCGTTTATAAAAAAGATTTATTCATAGACAACACCATGGATGCATTTATTAAGCAATTGATTAAAACATATAAAAAAGAATAGACGAACGTTCTCTTGATTTACTTAATTCCTAAACTCCTAGATTAATATTTTTTATCAAAGTTGCATATATAGCAATAACCTAGTTTACTTCCTAAAATATCGTTGCTAGAATTCGCCATATTCAGTTGAATATTTTAATATTTTAACTGTACATAGCTATGAACTACTTTTTTGTAAGCGCTACAATTCATGGGGACTATTTGATTATTGATGGGAGGAGTTTTTTCATGCAAGCAGTTGGGGTGTTAAATCAAAGTTTTATCAACGGGGGATGGACAGAAGGCACAAGCGCGAGAACCTATGATATTTTGAACCCATATGATGATACAGTTATTACTTCCGTTCGCTTAGCATCAAAAGAACAGTTGGATGAAGCATTTCAAATTGCTCAAGAAGCACAGAAGCAATGGTCAAAGTCAACCGTTGAAGAAAGAAGAGCCGTTCTCCATAAAGCAATGGATTATTTAAACAGGAACCGCGAGGAGATTGTCAAAACGATTGGCCTTGAGACAGGCGGTACCGTGTTAAAATCTAATATTGAATTCCATCTAACCATCGAAATTTTGGAGGAGTCGATCAAATTTGCGGATGAAATCGGTAAAGTGCGAGAAGTTCCAAGTCCGGATGATGCCAAATTAAATCATATACACCGGCTGCCATTAGGCGTGATTGCTTCTATTTCACCTTTTAATTTTCCGATGAATTTATCCATGAGGACAATCGCCCCTGCCATTGCCCTTGGAAATAGCGTTGTCCACAAGCCTGACATCCAAGTGGCCCTCTCTGGTGGTACGATCATTGCAAAAGCGTTCGAATACGCTGGTTTACCTAATGGTGTATTAAATGTGATTCTAACCGATATTAATGAAATCGGTGATGCCATGTTGACAAACCCGATTCCGAAATTCATCAGTTTTACTGGCTCCACTTCGGTTGGGCGCCATATTGGAGCTATTGCCGGCCAGAACTTAAAGCGGGTTGCACTTGAACTTGGCGGAAACAGCCCATTTATCGTTTTATCTGACGCAGACATTGACCAAGCCGTCAACGCCGCTGTCTTTGGAAAATTGGTCCATCAAGGTCAAATTTGCATGATTATCAACCGGATAATCGTACACAAAAACAAATATGACGAGTTTGTCGCCAAGTTTGTAGAACGGGCTAAAGAGCTTCCGTATGGTGATCCGAGTGATCCAAATACTGTCATCGGACCATTAGTAAATAAGCAACAGTTAGATAAAGCACTGAGGTATATTGAAGAAGCTAAAGCGGAAGGTGTAACGATTGCCTTGGAAGGACAACGGATCGGAAACATTCTGACCCCGTATGTTTTTACAGATGTTCAAAATTCCAGCAAATTGGCACAAACTGAACTTTTTGCTCCGATTGCTACTATTATAAAAGCGGAAACAGATGAAGAAGCCATTTCCTACGCCAACGATACAGAGTATGGATTAAGTTCTGCCATTTTTACAAGCGACTTAAAACATGGGGAAAATCTTGCATTACAAATTGATAGCGGCATGACCCATATCAATGATCAAACAGTGAATGACGCGCCGAATATTCCATTCGGAGGAAATAAAGCGAGTGGATTAGGCCGTTTTGGCAATCCATGGGTGGTAGAAGAATTCACCGTTACCAAATGGGTTTCCATCCAAACAAAAGATCGCCAGTATCCATTTTGATCATTAAAATCTTTTGAAATAGACCTGTAATAAGCCCCGAACGTCAACAAAGTTCGGGGCCTAAACTACTGTTTATTACATATTTAGAGATACCTGGAAGATGTGACTCTAACACCTTTGATGTCTTCTCGTTTGGAGTTGTAGGTTATTTAAAGTATAAAATTGAGTGAACATGAGGCATTTTCCATAATTCTAATTACTTTTACGATTAAGCGGCACCATTTTCCTTGGCACCTGAACCTTTGATACCTGGATCAGAGATATTATATTTTTTCACTAATTTAATTGTTGAACCTGCGAATGCCCAGCAAATTAAAAGTGAGGCAACAAGCAGCCACATCAAAAGATCTGGTGAATAGTTCATAATCATCGGTGTAAATACTGAGCAGATAGCGGTCAAAATCCGCACGATAGCGATCGATACACCCGTGACACTTGCCCGCATATCAGGTGGATAGAAAGATTGAGTCCAAATTTTATAGACCGATTCTCCATGTAAGTTGTTACAAGCGGAATAAATAAAGTAAGCCGCAGAGAAAATGATCCACGAAGTTCCGCCAAAAATTCCGGATACGACAAAAGATAGGATACAAAGGAAAATACCCGTATGCATCATGAAGTAACGATATTTTGTGTCAGCAAGTCTCATGTAGATGAAAAATAGAACAGCGATCGCCGCTAGATTGGCAAAGAAGCCTAGTGCTGTTGAATAGGATTGCGAGCGTCCGTTGATCGTGACGAGGAAATAATTGACGAACGACCCCCAAGTATTCGCTGGAATATTCCAAAAAAGGTAAAAACCAGTCACAGAAATCAGTGGCACATAATATTTTTTTGAAGCGAAGATCGCCTTTACAGAAACTTTTTGCGTTGCTTGAGCGTCCATGTTTTTATGTGCATTTTGTTCATAAAGTTCATGTTCGATTTGGTGGAATTTAGGCGAAAATGCCCGCACACCCCAGTTGAGAAGTGCGATGACGGCGATCCAAATGAAAAGTACCCGTGTCCCCATCATCCCCATTTCCGAAGTCACAAAACCAAGAGCCTGTGAGAGCAGAATTCCAAGAATCCAGAACATTTCGGTGACCGTGATTACTTTACCGTGACGTTCGGGCGAAACACGTTCGGTGATGACGGCAAGAGATGTTGGTAAATCAGCACCCGACGCAAGTCCAGCGATAACCAACCCAACGAGTAACATTACCATGTTGTTGAAAAATGCGATCAGAATGCTGCCGATTGCGACAAGTAGAATATCGATGTTAAAGACACGCACCCGACCAAATTTATCAGACAAACGACCGCCAACTAATGCCCCAATCGCAACTGATAAGGTTAGCGATGTGCTGATAACCCCTGTCCACCATGGATTGATACCGAAATGATCTGACCAGATCGCAAGCGCAATACCAGCACTTACAAGCAAAGCGGCATCAAGATAAGAAGCGATGCCAGCAACACTTGCCAAAAATCAATCTTTACTTGAAAGTTTATCTTCTGTTTTCCCCATGTTGATTTCTCCTTTTAAATTATAACTTAATTGTTATTTTTTGTCCTTTTGGTAAAGCGATCGTTTGAATCGCTAGACAAAGATTTCCTCCAGAAACGTTTGCTAATACCCTGAGTTGACCCTTTTCGAGTTCGATTGTTACTTGTCCTTCTCCAACTGGCAACGTACACGTCAGCTCATCGAAAAGATTGACCTGTGGAGCCACTTCAAAACTTTCGTAACCCGGTGCTGTAGATTGGACTCCTAATAGATAGCGCCCAATCAGATAAATCGGACTTGCCCCCCACGCATGACACAGACTCTTCCCATATTTGTCTCCATACATGGCATATTTTTCTACGCCCGTCTCATTCGGATCATAATATTCCCAAAAAGTTGTCGCACCTTCATCTAACATGCCGCCCCAATAGGATTTGATCTGTTCGATGACATATGGGTACTCACCAATTTTCGCCATCACTTCAAGTTCCCAAAATTTGAAATAAGGGGTATGGATTTCATTAATTTCTGGATTCATTAAGACATGATGTTTGATTTTCGCTGCTTTTTCTTCGTCTACAAAATTAAACAGAATCGCAAATATATTGGCGTGTTTTGTCACATTGTGTTTGCCAGATTCATAGCTATCAATGAAACCGCCCTTTTCTTCATCCCAATAAAATTTATGAATATTTGACTTTAGTCTTTCTAACTTTCCATCTAAATCATTGATAGGTATCCCAAGTGCTTGACGGACGCCAATCACACTTTGATACGCGCGTGCTAACAGCATTTGTTCTGCGCAGAGCGGACCAGAAATATCGAATTCCGCCCAATCAATATAAACCCAATCGCCTTTCTTCCCATAAATAAAACCATGTTCATCGGTTTGGGCGTTACAATATTGCAAAAGCGATTCCATTTTCGAATAAATTTTCTCAAGAAACTTCTGATCACCGAATGTTTTGTAATACTCTTCAATGCTAATCAGCCAATAAAGCGAATAATCGATGATTGTGTTGAGATGTTGTCGGAACGGATCGTTTCCGCGAAGTCCAAGAATCGTCCGCTCGACGATCTCTTTGTTGAAAAAACTATACTGATTGATGAAATAACTTTGATACGCGTCACCCGACCATACCCACTTATCACGTTTGACCCCGTCTAAAAAGAAAATATCGCTACAAGTACGGAAGGTTCGATCGGCTATCATCCAAATTTGGTTGAGTCGTTCATCAGAAGACTTGAACTGACTCACTCCGCCAAAATCGACAAATTGTTGATCGACTGTAATGGTAATAGAATTACTTTTTACATTTGGTAAGAAAATATAGCGAAACGCACGTAGTCGTGTGACATATGTGTTTTCCTCAATTTGTTCGAGCCCTGTATCTTCGGGCGATTCAATCACTTGTTTGAGATAACAGTCGTTTACATCGAGCGCTTCCGTCCTGCTCTCACCGTAACAAATCGTAACTGGTTGAAACATTTCAGAAAAAGTGATTCGCGTCTTTGCTGTGATATCATAACCAAAATCCAGAAGTCGACCTCCATTAACAGATTCGATCTTGAGTGGCGCCTTGATTTCATGAGTATAAGGAAAGTCCATTGGATTTTGCTCTTTTTTTGTAAAAAGTGCGCTTCCTCCTATTCGCTGATCATGCTCAATATAGTTCGAGGCAAGCCATGATTCATCAGAAAAAATCGTTATCCCGCTCACAAAAATACAAGGTAACCCTTCCAAGTGACAAACGATTACTTCGACGGTAACTTCACCAGAAGCGCAAGTGATCACTTGTTCAAATGGGAATTTGTCGACCTGCTCACTGCCATCTGAATTTTGCCGTTTAATTGCTACATAGCCTTTTCCCTTAGCATATACAGTAAAACTTGTCTTTTCTGTGAGATCATAAGTTCGGCTAAACCGAACATTATGGTTCCAACTAGGCGTATACCAGTAGGCAGGCCAATCAAATTCACGTTCTTCACGACTGAAATTCTGTTTCATGATATGGTAAATTTCAAAATCTCCAGGGTACCAAATCCAGTTATTCAATTCTATCTTCCTTTCACTCTACTTGTTAACCGCTTACAAAAAAAGTATAATCTAATTATAATCTAGATAAAATGGAATATATTTTTGAAAATATGGTTTTTATTCAGGTTTTCAGTAAATTTTATAGAGGAGTTTTGCAAAAAATGGAATTATCCACCTTAGATGAGCACCTATTCAAACACACAGAGATCGAGCAGATTCAACTCACAGAAAAGATGAATATCAACGAGTTGAATCTCCCTTATGCTCTCCAAAAAGTACCGAAAATTCCGAAAGAGGCGTTTTTTCTTGAGGGTAATATTTTTATCAATAAGCAGCAACGATTTTCTTACACACCAGCGCACACCCATGATTTTGTCGAAATTAACTATATGTATTCGGGGAATTGCACGCAGTATATCAATGATGAAAAAATCGAACTTAAAAAAAACCACATCATCGTTATGGATAAAGATGTGGTCCAAAAAATTGATTATATCGGTGAAAATGATATTTTGATCAATATCTTAGTACATGAAAATTTTTTATCAGCAGATATTTTGTTTAACTCTTTCCAATCGCATTCGATTTTTAGTGAATTTTTACTTAACGCTATTCGTGAAAAATCGGCTTACAGTAATTTTTTGCTAATCGACGTATCGGAAAATGAAACCATTTTGTCTGTGTTGCGAAACATGATGGTCGAGTTTTTCAATCATAAACATTTCAAACAGGAAATAATTAAACATTATTTTTCGATATTCAGTTATGAAATCAGTCGCGAACTTGAAAAACGGGCTTGGGGAGACACCCAGAATATTACTAATTGTAAAATTATGGAAATCATTAGTTACATAGATTTTCACTATCATGATATTTCACTTGATTCACTTGCTAAAGCATTAAAATATAATAAAAACTATCTGTCTACCAAAATCAAACAGGAATTAGGAAAAGGATTTTTTGATCTGTTAAACGATAAACGACTGAGTGTGGCTAAAAAGCTTTTGCGGGAGACAGAGATGACAATCGCAGATATCACGTATGAAATCGGCTATAACGATCCAAGTTATTTTTATAAAATGTTCAAGCAAAAATACGGAGAAACACCACTACGCTATCGAAAGAGACTGTGATTCTTTGAGAGGCTGTCCAAAAAGTTAAGATTTACTGACCTTTTTGGAACCCCTTTTTTTAAAAAGCTTTTTCTCCTATATAAAAAGCATCGCTAATGCGATGCCATTGGTCAATCTGCTCTTATATTTTAAAAATCAATATCTATCACTTCTTCAATAGTACCTGTCACTTGTTCACTATCGAGTAATTGCCCTTCTTTCAAATCGTTCACTTCTTCAGCGTGTTCCTTTGAAGGCTTTGTGTTATTTAAATATGCAGGATCAACAGGACGCGAAGTAATATCATTTTTAAGTTGGTTAATCTCACTCAATAGCTCGGTTCGAAAGGACTTTAACAATGTTTGGAATTGGTCCTTATCTAATTTTTGCTCACCTAGCTTCGTGATAAACCCCCGTAACTCGGTTGCTTGGAGGGACCCCATCCCAGTAGAATCAGCTACTTTACCAGAAGCAAATTCTTGTTTTAGTAGATCGATCTTACTTAAAAACTCTTCACGAAGTGAATCTATTAAAGTTAGTGTCTCTTCCTTTTGCAATTTATCCAGATCCTGCTCAACAAGATTCGTGATATAATCCTCCAACTCATTTGCCTGTGCTTTTTGCTCAAGAAATGCATACACCTTTGGAGAGATTTTTAAAGGATTTAAAATCAACCCTTCAGTTTCATTGTTACTATTTGATTCCATTCTGACCACATCCGTTTGACGAGTAGCAGGAGTTAAAAAAAAGTTTGAAAGAGCGTAAAATGGTGCAAACATCTGTGCAGTCAGATTGGAATAGATATTGTGTAATCCGACAGCGGACTTTTCACCACGAAGATGATCTTTGTTGCTCATACGTTCTTCTCCCCTCTTATGCGGAAACTACGTTTGTTTCATGCCTGCTTAAAATTTCTAGACCATATAAATTTAACTTCCTTGCATCAGGTAGGAATAGATGATTTTGCTCTCTAATATCGGAGCCATACCTTGTATCAATCGATTCTTCGATGAATTGTTTTAGAATTCCAGCGATTCCACCAATATATATATATTTATAGACTTTATCTTTTGGTGATGGGAAGGTGTTTTCAATTTTCGTTAATAAAATTTGCGTATACTCCCGTAATGACTCATGAATTTGCCCTGTCAGATCCACGGTTTTACCGCTATTTCCATCCCGTTGCTCCATTTTTGTTTTCTCTATTGTTTTGATAATGAACTCTTCTAATGAGCGAACATCATCAAAGTACTCAAGTAACTTTTCGTTTCTCAGTTTTTCAATGTGTTTTAGGTACGAAATGTCAGTGAAGCAGTTCAATGAATCCCTGCTTTTAGGAGCTTGAAGTCCTGCTTGAAGCAAGGCAAGATCAACGGTCCCTCCCCCTAAATCGACAATGAGGGTTTCAACGTTTTTAAATGAATTGGCTTCCTCACGATCCTGCAAATCAAAATCTTTTTTTATAGCCCAGCGAGCCACTTCGCTTTCGATCCGGCATTTGCTTGTTTCGACCAGAATGGTTACAACTCTTTCAAATCCTGGCGTTAAAATTGCTACTTGATGCTCCCCTTCAAATCGGCTGGCCATTTTATTTTGCATATCACTGAACTTGTTCGTTTTCTTAAGTAACCAAATGGGAAGCATAGTTGAAAAATAATTAATGTTTACTTTGTTATCTTCATTGCTATTTCCTTTTAATGCATTGTAATAGGCAACTGACGCCAGGAACATCACATAGGGAATCTCAGATTGTGTTTTATCATGAAGCTTGTTGATATGATTGTTTCCTAACACCTGTTTTTCTGCTGAATCGCCCACTAAATAAAATTTCTCAACACCGTCTATTGTTGTTGAAATGAGCATATTTTGCAGAAGGAATTGGGGGTCATTAAAAGTAGACGGAAAGTGGCCGTCTGCCTTTTCCTTCGTTAATTCTACTACATTGGTAGGAATCTCAAAATAATAACCATCCACAAGGGTTTGAAAAATAGAATTACCAAAATCGACATTCTGACGTTTTATTTCCATTATTTCTCCTCTTTTCATGCTTTTTCCTGATATAAGTATATATTTTTCTTGTCCATTTGTCTAAATATGTTATTAGTTTTTTAGATTATGAGAATTTCCAGCGTAAGAAACCCCCTTTGCTCCTCCATACCATATTTGATCTATTCCATTTCTTTCCCAGCCAAAAAAAGGACTATCAGAAAGATAGTCAAAGTTTGCAAATAAGAATATGGGGGGGTAGCTACTTACTATATACCCGCATTTTAATAAGTTAAACTAAAGGACAGCACTTGTCACAATGAATACCTCTTCAAAGCAATTACTGCATTATGCCCACCAAACCCAAATGAATTGGAGATTCCTATATTGAGATTTGTTTGTCGGGCTACGTTTGGTACATAATCTAAATCACATAATGGATCGGGGTGCTCTAAGTTGATAGTTGGCGGAATGATGCCCTCTTGGAGACTTTTTGCTAATGCAATAGCTTCAACCCCACCTGCTGCTCCTAATAAATGTCCTGTCATCGACTTATTAGCCGTGACTGGTATCCTGTATGCTTGTTCGCCAAACAAATTTTTTATCGCATTTGTTTCAGATATGTCACCTATCTCTGTACTTGTTGCATGAGCACTTATTACATCTACATCATCCGTAGAAATGGACGCATCTTTTAAAGCCATTTTCATTGCAAGATAGGCTCCTTTACCTTCTGGATGTGGAGAAACCATGTGATATGCATCAGAACTAGCACCATATCCAATTACTTCAGCATAAATTCGTGCATTTCTGCTTAAAGCATGTGTTAAAGATTCAAGTATTAAAATTCCTGCACCTTCAGACATGACAAATCCATCTCTTTTCGCATCAAAAGGACGACTAGCCGCACTTGGTTCATCATTCCTCGAAGACAACGCTTTTGCATTCCCAAAACTGGCTAGAGACAATTCTGTTATGGCTGCCTCAGCCCCTCCAGCAAATGCTACATCAGTCATACCATACCGAATAATTCTAAAAGCCTCTCCAATAGCTGTATTTCCAATTGCACAAGCAGAAACAGGTGACATAGAAGGTCCCAATGCCCCCCATTTGATACTTATTTGTGCTGAAGCTGCATTTGCTATCATCGAAGGCACCATTGTTGGACTTACCCTTTGTGGTCCTCTTTCTCGAAGTACATCAATATTATGCATCAATGTCTCAATTCCACCTATTCCCGAACCAATATATACACTAAGACGCTCTAAATCTATTTCCTTAATGTTCAAATTGGAATCATTCCATGCTTGTTCAGCTGCAACTAGAGCAAATTGACAAAATCTATCCATACGCCTTGCATCCTTCTGACCAAGCATATCCTCAGCATTGAAATCCCTAACTAATCCAGCAATTTTGGTTTTATGTTTACTTACGTCAAACCTATTAATGTAAGAAATACCAGACCTGCCTTCGGTTAAATTCCTCCAAAATGTTTCAACGTTGTTACCCAAGGGTGACACGACTCCCATCCCTGTAATCACAACTCGTTCCATATTTCTTCCTCCTCGTTATTAGATTATCTATATTTTGGCACCGTGTTTATCCTATTACAAGTTGTTGTTTATCATAGTATAATTAGTAATATGATTATCGTTTTAAGACAGGAGTAATTTAACATGAATAGTAAAACAAGATTAGAAGCTCTATCAAAGTTTTTAAAGTCAAAACGTGCAAATATACAACCTCAAACAGTAGGATTACCAACGGGAACTAGGCGGAGAACTCCAGGTCTAAGGAGGGAGGAAGTCGCCCAATTAGCGGGAGTGAGCACTACCTGGTATACATGGCTAGAACAAGGGCGGGATATTAAAGTCTCATCTTCTGTACTGGATTCTATAGCATCTGCTTTACAGTTAAATAATGATGAACGAAAGTATTTATACGATTTAGCATTAGAAGTAAACCCAAATGTGTATAAACAAGAAGTTTTACAAACAAAAATTTCCCCTTCTTTAGAAAAAATTTTAACAGAATTAAAATATTGCCCTTCTCTGATCACAGACCGACATTTCCAAATCGTTGGTTGGAATCCTGCTGCAGCCTATGTTTTTTTGGATTTTGAACAAATTCCCATTGAAGAGAGAAACTTAATCCGCTTAGTATTTACTAGGAAAGAATTGAGGTCTTTAGCTGTCAATTGGGAGCATTTTGTGAAAGGTTTTCTATCCATCTTTCGGGTTTATTATGGACAATATATGGGGGATGAATGGTACACTCAATTTCTCGAAGAAATGACTAATCTTAATCCAGAGTTTGAGTCTTTATGGCAAGAAAATCAGGTAAGTATGGCACCCGAAGTTTTAATTGAATTTAGGCATTCCAAGGCAGGAAAAATGCTATTTAATTTATCTTCTTTACAAGTTCATGGTAATACAGATTTTTGGTGTAGCATTTATACTCCAGTTGAGGGTTCATCTACTGAAGAAAAATTGAAGAGAAGGATGAATAAAAGTGAAAAAAATTAATTAATAGGTCATAAAAATACGGAAACTTCGTTTTATTCAAATAACAACATAATCGTTTAAAAGAGCCAAAATATAAAAGGAGCTACCCTTGTAGCTCCTAACAATCTCTATATTTTCACGATACACGTGATTATGTTATTTAAATAGCTCCCACTTTCTAAATGCCTTTTCCTTTTTCTTAAGATTGTCAAGGTTTCTTGTGTACTCATTCGCATAAATAACTGAAAAAATGGTGTCTAAAATATACTCAAACGCTATTTGTGAAGAAAATGTCCCTATCTTGAAGAAGTCATATTCATCATCTGGCACCTCAATTATCAGATCACATAATTTAGACATAGTCGATTCAGGATTGCCAGTTAACATGATTGAAGAGATTTTCAAAGAAGATAGATATTTTAATATTTTCAGGTGAGGCTCCGAATTGCCAGCATAACTAATAAAAATTGCACAATCTAATTGATCCATGCTTAATGCATTCCATGTTGCTTCTCCATATTCATCAGCAATGATTAGATGCTTATCAATTTTAATAAATTTGTTTTGAAAGCTACGTGCACGAATCTGAGAGTCCCCATTTCCAAAAAGAAAAATTCGTTTGGCATTTCTTACAATTTCCACTGCTTTATATAATTGGTCCCCTTCAAGTTTAAATAAGGTCTTTCTTATCGTTTCAATCATTAAATCAGCCATTTTTTTTGCAATGGTTAAAGAACTATCCGTAGGTAGAAAAGGGAAATTAGGATTAACATCTGCAATAGCATGTTTATTACTTTGTATTTCATGGATTAATGCTACTTTGAAATCTCTATACCCTGAATAACCTAACTTCTGACTAAGCCTAATAATTGCAGAGTGAGAAGTAAATGTACTTTCAGCAAGCTCTTGAATGTACATATTAGGAATATCCTCTAAACTTTTTAAAATGAAGTCAGCAATTCTTTCTTCAGTGTCAGTAAAACCTTTCTTTTGTTCAAGTTTCTTTAATAAAGTCATTTTTACCTCCACTTAGTTTGACCATAAACAAGGATTTTTTCTTATTAAAATAAGGTACAACCTCACACCACAACATGAGTGCTTTATAAAACTTATAACGCGCATATCTTTTATTGTCAAATCATCAAAATGTCACCATTTTAAACATCATGTTCAGCCTATTATCACCAATTCCGAGTTTTGTTGGAAAAGAGGTCCTATTTTATTAAAAAACGTATTCAAAATTTATCAACTTAAATATAATCAAGCTACTAAAAGAGAAATGGAGGAATTTTTTCATGTTAACGATCGGCTATATAGGAAACGGAAAAAGTACTAATCGCTATCACTTACCTTTTTCATTAAAAAATGAAAACATCCATGTGAAATCTATTTACTCACGACGAAACAACAGTGTTTGGGATAAAATTCCAAATGTCAATTATGTTGATGATCCAGATAGAATCTTTAAGGATAAAGAGATTCAATTGGTCGTCATTTGTACCCCATTAAAATTCCATTATGAATATGCCAAATTAGCTCTAGAAAATGGTAAACATGTATTAGTCGAAAAACCATTTACACAGACTTCTGACCAAGCAAGAGAGTTATTTTCATATGCAAGAGAAAAAAATCTATTCATTCAGTGTTATCAAAATCGCCGATTTGATTCAGATTTCTTAACGGTTCAAAGGGTTATTAATAGTGGTATTTTAGGAGATATTTTAGAAGTTGAAATGCACTATGATTATTTTAGACCAGAAATACCTATGTCAAGAAAATTTTCTAATGGGGAATTCAGCTATTTATATGGCCATGGATGCCATACAATCGATCAAGCATTATCTTTCTTCGGTAATCCAAATAGTATTACTTATGATGTTAGACAACTTCTTGAAAAAGGACATATGAATGACTATTTTGATTTAGACCTCTTTTATGACTCTAAAAAAGTTTCTATTAAATCAAGCTATTTTCGTTTGAAAGAACGTCCTAGCTTTGTCGTATATGGTAAGAAAGGTGTTTTTGTTAAGCAGACAAAAGATCGGCAGGAAGAACACTTGAAACTATTTTATATGCCTTCAAACAAGGATTTCGGTATTGATTTGCCTGAACATTATGGCATTCTAACTTTCGTTGATGATGAAGGAAAATATCATGAAGAAAAGGTTATTTCAGAAGTTGGTGACTATGGACGAGTTTATGATGGTGTTTATGAATCGATCATTTTTGGAAAAGAAAAAATGGTTAAGGATGAAGAAACAATACGACAAATTGAAATTTTAGAAGAGGGAATTAACTATATAGAAGAATAAAACATGGAGGAGTTATCAACAAATTTTCCATAGTTTAGGTGTCAATATGCCAGAATAATAACGTATTCTGTTTATCCAATATTAGTTCAAGAAAAGAGGCTGGGACATAAAAATTATCTATAAATAAAAAACGTGAAATTGCAGCCGCAATTTCACGTTTTTTATTTTTTTCTTATCTAAGTGGGCAAGA
>NZ_JAFBEX010000039.1 GCF_016908975.1 Neobacillus cucumis | reverse complement strand
AAAGAGTTATCCGGTATTAGCACCGGTTTCCCGGTGTTATCCCAGTCTTACAGGCAGGTTGCCCACGTGTTACTCACCCGTCCGCCGCTAACCAAAAGAGCTGCGCTCTTATTTGATTCGCTCGACTTGCATGTATTAGGCACGCCGCCAGCGTTCGTCCTGAGCCAGGATCAAACTCTCCATGAAATTTGATTTGCTCATAAAAGTTACGTTGGCATAGTTTCAATTAAGAAACTAGTAATTATTGTTTGTTGACGTATTTGTTTGTTTAGTTTTCAAAGAGCAATGTCACTAAAAGCAACAGAAATACAATCTTAACGGATTTCTCACATTCTATCAATCATCAATTATTTCCAATTGACTAGCACGCTCTTTTTCAAGAGCAGCTTTTCTAAGATAACATCGTAAATAGTAAGTTACAATAGAAAGTTTTTCCATTTTTGATTCCTTGTTCACTCTCTTCAAGAGCGACTTTCCTATCATAACACCGTCAGTGTTTTCTTACAACAGATAGTTTTTCCAATCCTCAAAAAGGGGAAAGAAAAAGACAGAAACGTAAATTCCTGTCTCTCGCCTGGCAACGTCCTACTCTCACAGGGGCGCTTGCCCCAACTACCATCGGCGCTGAGAAGCTTAACTTCCGTGTTCGGTATGGGAACGGGTGTGACCTTCTCGCCATAATTACCAGACTATTTTTATGCCTCTCTCAAAGACGATTTTTACATCATATCACCAACAATCTAAATATACAACCAGAAATTTATTCCATTAAAACGTAGCACGAGTATTTTTGAAGAATGAAGAGGTTCATTTTGTTTTGAATAATTTCTAAAGAGTACTCGCCTTACTCACTACTAAAAAAAGAAAATTTATATGCAAAAAGACCCTGAATTTTCCAAGGTCTTTTAAATCTTGATGTCGTTTTATAAAAGTTTTAACGCTTCCGTAATCGAGATTTCTCCGGATACAAGATCAAAAGCTTTATAAAAAGTATTTCCTTCATCTAACGAGGCGATTATTGTTTTAGCTACATCCTCACGAGAAATCATTCCACTTTTAATATTTTCAGCCACTGAAATGGAACCAGTACCTTCACTGTCTAAGAGTCCGCCTGGACGTATAATTGTATATGTTAAATTACTTTGCTCAAGCATCTTATCTGCGTAATATTTAGCCACGTAGTAAGGCTTTATACCTTCTTTCCAGTTTTCTCTTCTATGTGCTTGAAGAGCACTGACCATGATAAAACGTTTTATTTTCGCCTCTGCTGCTGCTTCAATTGTTTTAACTGCACCATCAAGATCGACTAATAGTGTCTTATCTGCACCTGTATGACCACCAGAACCGGCGGTAAAGACAATCGCATCACACCCCATTGCCCCTTCGGCAATTTGTTCGACACTTTCTTCTAGATTCACAATTGCCGTTTCAATTCCGAATGATTGGAAATTATAAGCTTGTTCCGCCTCCCGCACCATGGCTCTTACTGTGTGCTTATTCGATTTCGATAATATTCGAATCAATTGGGTCCCAATTTTCCCGTGTGCACCTACCACAAAAACCTTCATGCCTTAACCCCTTTTTGTATAATCTTTGGTTATATTATTTCTTTTAAAAAAGAAAAAACCTCATCAGACAAAAAATAATTAAAACCAGTGTATTAATTCATGAAAGTTTCCATAATCTCTATAACTAGACAGACACAATTTGTACAGTATATCCTATTAAAATTCAAAAAATTTTCACATTCCCCCCTAATAAAACGTTTCCATTTTGCTAATAATAAACTTTTGTAAAATAACTTCCCGGAAATAACTAAAATTTATTTTCCGAAAATTGAATCTATGTTATAGTCGTAATAAACCAAATAGATGGAGTGAGAAATGTGAAATTACAAGTACAACGTGCCTACAATTTTAATGCAGGTCCTTCTGCACTACCTCTTTCAGTCTTAGAAAAAGCTCAAGCGGAGCTAATTAATTTCCGTGGTACAGGAATGTCAGTTATGGAACTAAGCCACCGTAGCCGACCTTACGAAGAAGTACATAATCAGGCGATTAACAGCTTAAAAGAATTATTAGCTATTCCTGATAACTATGAAGTTCTATTTTTACAAGGCGGAGCTAGTCTCCAGTTTTCCATGATCCCAATGAATTTTTTACAACCTGGGAAAAAAGCTAGTTATGTTATGACCGGTTCTTGGTCAGAAAAAGCCTTCGCTGAAGCTAAATTATTTGGTGAAGTATATCAGGCTGCATCAACAAAAGAAGGCAACTATCGTAGCATTCCAAAATTAGAAGAATTACAATTCGACAAGGACGATGCTTACGTCCACATCACATCTAACAATACGATTTATGGTACACAGTGGAAAGACTTCCCTGATACAGGTGATGTACCTCTAATTGCCGACATGTCTAGTGATATTCTTTCTACACCAATCGATGTTAGCAAGTTTGCTCTTATTTATGCGGGTGCCCAAAAGAATCTTGGTCCATCAGGTGTTACGGTTGTCATTATCCGCAAAGATTTTCTAGAACGTGCAAACACAAATATCCCAACGATGTTAAAGTACAGCACACATGCAAAAAATAATTCGCTTTACAATACACCACCAACCTTTGGTATTTACATGCTTGGAGAAGTTCTAAATTGGGCACGAGAATTAGGTGGTTTGGAATCAATCGCTAAGCAAAATGAAGAAAAAGCAAACCTTATTTACTCAGTTATTGACGAAAGCAACGGTTTCTACATTGGTCATGCGAACCAAGACAGCCGCTCACTCATGAACCTAACCTTTAATTTAAAAAGTCCGGAACTAGAGAAGAAATTCTTAGAACAGGCTAAACAAGAAGGATTTGTTGGAGTAAACGGTCACCGTTCTATCGGCGGATGCCGCGTGTCTGCCTATAATGCTGTCCTAGTTGAAGCTTGCCAAGCTTTCAGCGAATTTATGACTCAATTCCAAAAAGATAATAACTAAAAAAACACCCTCTGTGTTTACAGAGGGTGTTTTTTTTATCATCAATCATTGTCCATCAACGATTTCCTTAAATATCTCATACGAACGTTTTTGCTTTTCTGGACTAAAGATATATGACACCGCCATGATTTCATCGACATTGTATCTCTCTTGGAAATTCGTTAATTGCTGACTGACGGTTTTTTTACTGCCCAATAATGTAACACTCGACATCGAGGAAGCCATTTCTTTTTCCATTGGGTTCCAAAGCTCATCTAAATTTTCAACTGGCGGTCGCAATGGATTTTGTGTCCCGCGGACGACATTTAGGAAAAATTGCTTCATGGTAGTCGATAGGAATGACGCTTCCTCATCGGTTTCAGCAGCAATCACATTTAAGCAGACCATCATGTATGGTTTTTCGAGGTACTCTGATGGCTGGAATCGCTCACGATAAATCGTAATCGCTTCTTCCATGAATCTTGGTGCAAAGTGGGAAGCAAATACATATGGCAGTCCCAAACTTGCGGCAAGATAAGCGGAATCTGTTGAAGATCCTAAAATATAAATCGGGATATTGCTACCAACCCCAGGATACGCTTTAACATAACCTTGCTCCTCAATTGGTCCGAAATAAGTAAGTAATGACTGTACATCCTGCGGGAAGGTATAAACAGAATCATTTTTCGAACGCCTTAAGGCACTTGCTGTCATCATATCGGTTCCGGGAGCACGGCCAAGTCCTAGGTCGACCCGGTTTGGAAACATTGTCGCCATTGTCCCAAATTGCTCCGCCACTACAAGGGGTGCATGATTTGGCAACATAATCCCACCCGATCCAACTTTGATTTGTTTCGTATGTTCCAATGTGTGTTGAATTAAAATCGAAGTTGCTGAACTAACCAGTGTCGAGGTGTTATGATGCTCCGCAATCCAATAGCGTTGATAACCCATTCTTTCTACAGCCTGCGCAAGATTTATCATTGCCTCAATTGCTTGTTTGGAATCTTGTCCCTCACGAATAGGTGCTAAATTTAAAACCGATACAGGTATATTAATGGTTGGCATATTTAAGTGTCCTTTCATTTGTAATTCCTTATTATAGTAACAACTGATAAAAAGGAAACAAACTTATATGCTTAAGTTCTACAATTTAAAATCAGATAGGTAATATTTTTGAAAAAAAAGACTGCCACTTGGCAGCCTTGATATCATTATTTCACTTTATTATTTGAACTCTGAATCGGGACATTTTTGGGTCGCTCAGGATAGGTAGCTTTCCCATCACTATCATTGGGACCGGTAAGATTGTTTCTTTGATCCAGAACTCTTCCTGTATATTCAATCGGATTATTTTGTGGCATTATTTCACCTCCAAGGTGAGATTGAAGCCTTACTTATTCTTATTTTTTCTTACCCCATCCTAATACCTTTAATTTATACTCGGCCTCACTCATGTTCGGATTTTTCTTTGGCGGGCTATTTTGAAGACCATTCTTTAATTCGACATTGGCATCATCGTTTGTATTATATTTTTCATCCATAGGTCACGCCTCCTTTACGTTATTTATTATGAACGGAATCAACCTGTTCATTCTTTGTTACATAATAAAAAACCTCTAACAATTTGTAGAGGTTTATAAAGTATTAATTAATCTGTATATGATTCAATTGCCTGATCTAAGGCGTTATAAGCTTCGCCGAATGCTCCAGCAGACGATACGTCACCTGCATTTTGTAAGGCGCCCATTGAATTTCTAGCCTGTGTTACTGCTCGAATACAATTTTCAATCATTGTACCTTTATCACCATTTTGTTCCACAGCCTGTTGAAGTTGAGCAATACATTGGTCTAGGTTAGCAGTTTCTGGATGATCGTATGCTTTTTCTAATTCTTCTTTCACTTGTTGTAATACGTCCTTCATTCGATAGTCCCCATTTCATCTTATAGTAAACAAAGGGTAGTATCACCAAGTCACCATGATCATATTCCCTCAATAATTAATGTGTTAAGCCACAAGAACACTTGGTCTTACCAAAAAATATGGAATAAGTTAGAGGAAACTCACGATTAACTCTTTGTACCTCTTTTGCAAATTCTTCCTCATTTTTGGGTACCTTCGATAAGCGATCTGCTTTTGCTTGTGTATCGATATTGGCACCAGGTGGCACGAAACTATGCGGCTTAAGTTTTACACCGCCTGTAACAACCGCATTGGGGGAAACGAAGCATCCTTCCCCTATTTGCGTATTATAAACAATCGCTTTAAATCCTACAAAAACATCCGGTCCAATTTCACAAGGGCCATGAATGAGTGACCCATGTGCACAAGAAACTCTTGGACCCATATATATGGAGAAATGTTTGTAAACCTCTACATACTTATTTTTTAAACCGTGAAGAATAACACCATCTTGGAGATTACAATTCTCTCCGATATAAAACGGAGAACCCTCATCGGCGCGGATACTTACAAAAGGGCCAATGTAGGTATTTTCCCCGATGCTCACATCACCCACTACATAGGTAAATGGACTTAAAAAAGCTGTTCTTTTAATTTTTGGAAAAATGGGATTGGGATTGAAGGAAGTTGGAGGATTGGAACCAATGAAATAGCTATAAATATTATATGGACCGTATAAATTCGTCAAAAAAATTTCCCCCTTTCAAATTCCGTACTATATTTCTTATACGTAGGCTTACAAAAAAACATTACCCATCAAATGTAAAAAGCGAGCCAGCATTGTGCTGACTCGCCTGCTATATACTTCATTGGCATACCCCGTTTCTGTATGAATAAATTGATTTTTTTTTTAAAAGAGGCAAAACATTGGATTGACAGCAATTAAGTTTATTCATTTACTACGGCAAGCAACATATTTTTATTAGGATATAACGTTTTGCTATTATGACAAAAGCTTCTATGCAAACCAACTCCCGCCATAATGAAAATGAAATGCAAAACAATCATCTCCATTACTAATTCCGATTCACTTTAAAATTTACCGGTTTTTAAATCAGATTTCTTTTCCTCCTTTCTACCGGTAACACTTCTATAATTTTCTATTGAACCAAGCCACCTCCTTGGTAGAATTTTCTCCCTTATCGGAATTCGTTTGGGTCATGCATTTCATTACACTAATATTATTTCCTCACCTTTCCAAATATCTCGGTATAGTTGTTACATTCCTGTGAACCTTTAGGCATGAATTGGCATAAGAAATAGAAATAGAGTTTATGTTATTTTTCTAGAATTTTTGATATAATAAAGTGTCTTTAACATTTATGAGGGGGAAATTTATTTTTATGTCAGTTGAAGTAGGCAGTAAAGTACAAGGTAAGGTAACCGGTATCACTAATTTTGGAGCATTTGTAGAATTACCAGGTGGGACTACAGGCTTGGTACATATTAGTGAGGTTGCGGATAGCTACGTAAAAGATGTTAACGATCATCTAAAAATTGGCGATGTAGTCGAAGTAAAAGTAATCAGTGAAAAAGACGGAAAAACTGCCTTATCCATTAAAAAAGCAATCGATAAGCCTGAAGGACAAACTTCTTCTTATTCACAGCGCCCACAGCGTCAAGGTAGAGGCGATAGCCGTTCAAAGGATTTCCGTCCAAAAGGAAACTTCAAACCTAAGGAAAGCTTTGAAGATAAAATGGCCAAGTTCTTAAAGTCTAGTGAAGAGAATTTATCAAGCCTCAAACGCAACACTGAAACAAAACGCGGTGGCCGAGGTGGCAGACGCGGCTAAGCTTCGTATTGCAATAAATCTCGATATAGATCAAATGGCAAGCTTTATTAAGAAGCTTGCCTTTCTCTTTATAGTCGAAATGGTAGAAATGGTGCCTGTCACCAATAGAAAGGACACAAAAGCATGAAATGTATTTCAATTGATTTAGACGGTACTTTATTGAATTCTGAAAGTGAAATTACTACTGAAAGTGTGAAGGTGTTAAACGAACTACAGGCGCGTGGTCATTGTTTGATTTTAAACACAGGTCGTGCTTATGCGGATGTCATTAAATTAGAGGCTGTTCAAAAAATCAAGATGCCCATATTTTGCATCAATGGATCAGTATTATATTCAGCGGATCAGGAGTTGCTTTTTGAAGCTACCCTGCCTCTTGATGTCTATAAGAACGTTTTTTCAGCCCTAAAAGGAATGGATGTAGGAATCCTCGTCTATACAAATTATGGCGGCCTACCGTCTACACTACCTCCTTTGCGCGAAAAAAGTAGACAAGAACTAGATAAGATCTTTCATGAGTTCAATTATGATCAAATTCTTGATAAAGAAGATTTAAAAATCTACAAACTCATTGCACTTGTTCATCCGGACCAGCTTGAGAAAATTGAAGAAGTAAAAAATGCATTAACAAGGAAATTCCCTATTTCAATGGCGTCTTCCCATCCAAATAATGTAGAAATCACCTCGAATGAAGCGCATAAAGGGAAGGCCTTATTACGCTATCAGGATATGATGAACCTCACATTTGATGAGATCTTTGCTTTTGGTGATGGCGGCAACGACATTGCTCAATTTGAAGTAGCCACTACTGCCGTAGCAATGGAAAATGCACCAATGGAGGTTCAACAAGCAGCAGATGTAATTACAAAGTCTAATGATGAAGATGGCTTTGCCTATGCAGTCCGCCATCTGTTAGGATTACTTGATTAAATATTTACTTAGCGGAAATGAGAATTCTAAAATCTCGTTTCCTTTTTTATTGCAATAAAAGGCATCTATCTTCCCTAAGGGCTAATACCGCGTTAGCTGTTTCATAATCTCTCGTTTTCTTTCTTTATCGGTAATTCTCGTCATATCAAGGGCAAACTCATGCCCCTTATGTTTAGATCGCAATATTTCTCTGATGGCATTTTTGATACTTTCCTCATCATCCCTTACAACAATGACATTTCGGAGCATTTATCTTCCCCCCAGAACCTATTCCTTTTTTTCAGTCCAACCCATTCATTCTATGATATCAACTTTTCATTTAGCCCCTCAAAAAACCTTTTTTAATGATATTCTTCAGATTAATCCCCAAAAAATAAGGCCGCCATTTATTAAAAATGACAGCCAAAGTTTTTTATAAAATATGATGTAAATTCATTAATGATGGAATCAATAATGCTCCCCAAACTAAGGTAATCAAAGCAGCAAAAATCATGGCTAGAGATGAAAAGGTTGCTTCTTGTTTCCCGTACTCCATTGCTTTATTCGTACCTACACCATGTGCACCCATCCCTAATGCAAGCCCTCTTGCAATGGGTGTTTTAATCGATAACCCTTTAATAACTGAAGGACCCACAATACCACCAACAATCCCTGTAATAATAACAAAAACGGTTGTTAACGTTGGCAGTCCGCCAATTTCCTTTGAAACCTCAATAGCTATTGGAGTAGTAATCGACCGAGGTAATATGGAAATGATAAAATCAGAATTCAAATGGAACAATTTGGACAAACCGTAAGTAGAAAAAATCGCTATCAGCGTTCCACAAGTGATACTAACAAGAATCGTTCCAATATATTTTTTAATTATCGCTAAATTTTTATAAATAGGTACAGCAAATGCAACTGTTGCCGGTCCTAGTAAATGGGTGAGCCACTTAGAAGCATTTATATATTGATTTGCAGAAACATGTGTTATCGAAATAAGTGCAATTAACAAAATAGGTGATAACAGCAAGGGGTGAAAAAACGGCATGTTCCATTTACTATATGCCATTTTTGACCAACGATATATTACACAGGTCGCTATGGTAAATAAGATCATCATCAATGCTGCTCACTCCCTTTTCGCCCCATAATTTTTTCTGCAGTTACTGCTGTCATTCCCATTACAATAATGGTACTAATCCCAATTAACCCCACAATCTCGGCTCCTTGTAAGCTTAAAATCTCATTATAGTTCACAATTCCGACCGCTGAAGGGATAAAGAAAAGTAATAGCTCGGCTAATAACCAATTCGCTCCCTTTTCTATCCACTCTAATTTAATCAATTTACAGCAAAGGGCAAGAAACAATAGAAATAAGCCAAACATGGAAGCTGGTATCGGAAGTGGAATCACTTCTTTAAGAGCAGCTCCTAAAAATAAAAACACATGTAAAAATAACACTTGTAATACAATGACGCCTAGTCTCATCTTCATGATCCTTTCTATATGGAAAAGGGGAAAATTTTCTCCTTTTGAATTTACGAATTAAAGTATAGAGTAATCCTAAACTCTTTTTTATCATTCGTAAAATACATATTAAGAATCATTTTCATAACTAAAAGTTATAATGGTTCCTTTAAGATGAAGTCAATAAAGGTCCTGCCTGCATTTGAGATATAACGGTCTTTTTTTGTAAGCACTGCCAAACGCCAAAGAATTTTTTGTTTAAGATCAATGACCTCGATATCACTAGTAAAAACACGGTTACAAATCCCCTGTGGAAGAATGGTTATCCCAAGATTAGCCGCTACCATTTCTGTCATGAAATCCCATTGCGAGCTTTGAAACAAAATTTTAGGTTCATATCCTGCAGCAATACACTCATTTCTCATGATTTTATTAAGAGCAAACTCTTCGTGATAAAAGATAAACTCTTCATCCTTTAATTCTTCCATATCGACTACCTTTCGCTTCGCCAAACGGTGGTCTTTGTACACTAAGAGCTTCATTTCTTCTTCAACAATGGGATAAATATCAAATTGCTGCTCATCAATTGGCAGGACGGCAACCCCTAGTTCAAATTCCCCTTCCTCCACACTCTTAACGACCCTCGCACCGCCATACTCTGTTATCTTGAGTTCAATATTAGGGAAAGTATGATGAAACTTGGCAATCACTCGCGGAAAAAATAAACTGCCAATAAATGGCGGCAGTCCGATATTTATTTGCCCTCTTGTTAAATCGGTCATATCGTTAAGGGTGGTTTTCATTTCATCTAAAAGGCCATACATCTTTTGAGAATATTCGAGGACAATTCTGCCTGCATCCGTTAATTCACTTGTTTTATTTGAACGGATGATTAATGTCATGCCAAGCTCTTCCTCTAAAGCCATAATTGATTTGCTAAGAGCCGGCTGTGACAAATGCAGTGCCACTGCTGCTTTTGTAATACTTTTATGTTTCGCCACCTCAGAAAATAATTGCAATTGTCTTAATTCCAACACTTACACCTCGAATAAATAATTTAATCTAATCGTATTATAATCTACAATAATCGTGTCTATATGATACATAACGCCCAATGTCGACAAAAAAAACACCTCCATATCCTGGAGATGCTTATTGATGATTTAAGGATTTTTAATAATTAAATCCGAAACAGCTTTTGCCTCTAATTCAATAGCCGTCAAAAATACCTCAATCTTATAATGGCCATCAGGTAGATTTGAAATAATGAAATCTTTGGTAATTTCCTGATTATTTTTAAAGATAACCTTTTTAATAACTTGGGTAGACATCACATCATCCGAGTATTGTTTTACCTTTTTACCTGATGAATCAAATATAATGTAATCAACCTTTAATCCCGTGCGGAATGTTAGTTTTTTGGGTTTCCCCGAGATATTTTTCACAGTATAGTGAATCAGCGTATTCTTTTGGTCTTTATTTATTACGATTTTTGGAAGAAAATCAGACGCGACCTCGTTTTCTTTAGGAGAATTATTTTTACTGTCTTCTGAACTAGCATTTGTTTTACTAGTAGATCCACACCCGGATAACAAGCACGCGATAAAAGCAAAACAAATAAAGACAAGACTTATTTTTTTTCGCATTTTTTGAATCCCCTTTTTTCCAATAATTATTACATAGTATCAGCTAAATAGTCTCTGAAAAAAGGGGAAAGTTACAAATTATTTTTGGTTTATTTTTCCTTAATTTCTTCTAAGATAGAAAAAAGCTCTTCCAAATGCTTAATTTCATAAGTAGGAATCACTTCATTTCGCTCTTTGTCATGGCGGTTAATCCAAACGGTTTTAATGCCTGCGCGGTTTGCCCCTAAAACATCTGTCATTAGATTATCTCCAACCATAATGACTTCATCCTTTTGAAGTCCCATAAGAGATAAGGCATGTTCAAAAATAGACGGATCTGGCTTTCCCCTTCCAAAATCTCCAGAGATAACAATTTGGTCAAAATAAGGAACAAGTTCAGGTGTAATTTCCAATTTCGTATTTTGTAATTCAGGTGAACCATTGGTTAAAAGAAGTAGCTGATAATTGCCTTTTAATTGGTTTAAAGTATCAAAAGTTTCTTCGTATACAAAAGGAGATTTTCGTCTTTCCAGTGGGAAACGCTCTGCTAACTCTTGACCCAGTTCAAGGTTATCAATACCCATTTTCTTTAACCCAGCAGTCCAAGCATCCTTTCTATAGCTTGGTACAGTTTCTTTCATTTTCCTGAAATCTTCAAGATTTTCATCCGCAAAATTACCCCATAGTCCTTCAAACGGGTTAATCCCAATCATTTGAGTAAAGGAATAGAAATCGTAGGAGGAATAGAGTTCTCTTGCAGCCTCCCGAACTGCCTCTTCTAATTGTTCGGCATTAATTCCATAACGTTCTTCTGCCACCTTACATGTGGCTACAAAAGCTTCCTTTACACTCTTTTGATCCCAAAGAAGTGTATCGTCTAAATCAAAAAATATCGCTTTTATCATTTTTGCTAGCTCCTCTAGTAAGTTATATTTTTAATAGTTTACCATTTTACGATGTAAAAACAAAATATTTCTTAAATTTTTAAAAATAAGGCTCTGGTAAATTTGGCTATTGATTTCCGCTCCAGCCGCGGGCGTTCCGGGGAGCCTCCTCGGCGCTGAAAGCGCCTGCGGGGTCTCCCCTGCCCCGTACTCCCGCAGGAGTCGAGCGCCTTCCGCTCCAATCAACAGGGTACAAAAAACAACAATATCGTTTAATAGAGCCAAAAATAAAAAAGGTATGTGAATTTTGTGTTCACACACCTTTATTCTACTCTAAGAAACCACTGATACCACCTTATTATTGTTGGAAAAATCAAGCAAGGCAGGATCAATCGTTTCATTATGGGCAACCACCATTAAATGGGTTTCGGGATTTTTTGCAACAATTATAACTCCATCCATAATCTTTGTTTGACTTCCAATGACAGCATTTTCAATCCAGACATTTTCACCAATTATTGATTGTGGCAGAATGACGGCATTTTTAATAAGTGCTCCTCTTCCTATCTTGACACCGTTATAGATAACTGAATTTTCAACGGTACCGTAAATTTCACAGCCTTCACTTACAATACTTTGATGCATTCTTGCACGTTCATCAAAGTATAAAGGCGGCTCATCATAATATGCGGTTTGGATTCTCCATTCAGGATCTTGCAGAAAGATATTCTTTTCACTCGTTAATAAATCCAGGTTCGCTTCCCAATAACTATGGACTGTGCCAACATCCTTCCAGTATTTATTAAAATAATACCCATAAAGTTGTAACCTATCAGCTAACATCGAAGGAATAATATTCTTTCCAAAATCTCTTTGACTATTTTCCTTTCGTTCCTCACGTACTAGATACTCTTTTAGAGTTGCCCATTTAAAAATATAAATTCCCATTGAGGCTAAATTGGAAGTTGGGTGTATTGGCTTTTCTTCAAAGCTTAAAATTTTATTGTTCCTAGAATCTATTTTCATCACACCAAAGCGGCTAGCCTCCGCCCAAGGGACTTCCACTACAGCAATCGTACAATCTGCATTTGTTTCTATATGCTGCTCCAGCATGACAGAATAATCCATTTTATAGATTTGATCCCCAGAAATAACAAGTATATTATCTGGATTATTCTGTTCGATAAATTCAATGTTTTGAAACACAGCATGAGCTGTTCCTTCGTACCAGTCAACACCAGAGTCATTCCGCTGATAAGGTGGTAAAATGGAAAGCCCTCCAGAACGGTTAAAATCATTCCAATAACTACAGCGCACAAGATGAGCATGCAATTCGAGTGGTCTATATTGGGTTAAGATTCCAACCGTCTCAATCCCAGAGTTTTTACAATTGCTTAAAGCAAAGTCTATGATGCGATATTTACCGCCAAATGGCACCGCTGGTTTTACAAGTGTCTTGGTAAGGAGATTTAATCTCGTCCCTTTTCCTCCTGCCAATAGCAATGCAATCCACTTTTTCCTCTTCATTGTCTACCTCCTCCTCATCATTTTTTAACCATTTGTACTTTAAGAAATATTTACTGCTTATACTTTTATTATCTCCGAATATTTCCATTTTTTCGTTTAAACTGTTACAGCTTTGTGAATGAACAATCATTTTTTATCGACAGAATTCCACTATTTCCCTCCTTTAATCAAAACTTTATATAAAAACTGCGCAATTATTTGACACTGATTATTATCAATGTTATATTTATCTTGAATTAGAGATAAATTAAATCAAGATAATTTGTTGTAGATTGGTTTATCCATGATATGGAATACTACAAATAATTAAATATAAGGGAGCTAGTATATGAATCATTTAAAAGGAATTCACCATGTAACTGCGATCACTAGCAGCGCTGAAAAAAATTATCAATTTTTTACGTATGTTTTAGGAATGCGTCTGGTAAAGAAAACCGTCAATCAAGATGATATCCAAACCTACCACTTATTCTTTGCGGATGATAACGGCAGTCCTGGTACAGATATGACGTTTTTTGATTTTCCAGGAATCCCCAAAGGGGTACATGGCACAAATGAAATTTTTAAAACTTCCTTCCGGGTACCTAGTGATACGGCTTTAGAGTACTGGGTTAAGCGGTTTGACCGCTTAGAAGTCAAACATACTGGCATAAAAGAACAATTTGGAAAAAATACATTATCTTTCGTGGATTTTGATGATCAACAATATCAGTTAATTTCAGATGAAAATAATGAGGGCGTGGCAGCAGGGACCCCATGGCAAAAGGGACCGATCCCTTTAGAATATGCAATTACGGGACTGGGACCAATTTTTGTCCGAGTTGCGAATTTTGATTATTTTAAAGAAATGATGGAAAAAGTCCTCATGTTTAAGGAAATTGCTCACGAAGGACCATTTCATTTATTTGAAGTAGGGGAAGGCGGCAATGGGGCCCAGGTGGTTGTCGAATATAACGCCATACTGCCTCCTGCACGTCAAGGTTTTGGTACCGTCCACCATGCAGCCTTCCGCGTAGAGGATCGCTCCGTATTAGAGGAATGGATTAGTCGGATGGAAGGCTTTGGGTTCAACACATCAGGTTTTGTAGACCGCTATTTCTTTGGTTCTTTATACGCTCGTGTAGCACCGCAAATTTTATTCGAGTTTGCTACAGACGGTCCTGGTTTTATGGGTGACGAGCCTTATGAAACTCTGGGGGAGAAGTTATCCTTACCACCATTCCTCGAGCCAAAACGTGAACAAATTGAAAAGTATGTCCGTCCTATTGATACAGTTAGAAGTACCATAGAATTCATAAAAGAATAACATGAAAAAGACAAAAGGCAATGATTTTCATGTAAAAATCATTGCCTTTTTTTATATAATAGACCTCTCTAATTGATAGACTTTTCTTTTCTTAATTCAATAATTTCAATTGCCATGTCCTTTACAGTCATTGCTGTCATTAAATGATCTTGAGCATGGACAAGTAAGATAGGAATGTCATACTTGTCGCCACCCGCTTCTCTCTGGATTAATTGTGTTTGGAACTTATGAGCTTGTAATAACTCATTCTCTGATTCCTTAATTTTTTGATCTGCCTGCTCATAATCTTTATTTCTAGCATCCTGCAATGCTTCCATAGCAAGGCTTCTCGCGTTGCCACTGTGCAATATTAGTTGAAAGGAAATGGAGTAAAGTTCCTCTTTATTCATGTTATTTGCCCCTTTTCCTTACATGTTTATTGTTTTGGAAGAAACATTATCATTACTTTTTAACTTTTTTGACTCTATACGTTCTACTGCATATACAAAAGGCAGGTAAATACAGATCGATACCCCAAGATTCACAATTGATAGTACAGCTCCAGAAATGTGTCCGCCAGTGGCTAAGAAACCGTTTATTCCTACGGGTGTAACCCATGGGATATTTGCAACAACAGGATGGACAAGTCCCGAACTGATGGCAAGATAAGAAATAGTTGTCAAAATAACAGGGGTTGCGATAAAGGGTATTAACCAGATTGGATTTAGAACAATTGGCACACCAAAGATTACTGGTTCGTTAATCTGGAATATCGCTGGCGGCATACCTAGTGCCACCATTTGCTTTTGACGTCGTCGTGCAACCAGAAGCATAGAAATCAATAATCCAATTGTTGCACCGGAACCGCCAAGGTTTACAAAAGCGTCATAGAAGTTACCAGCTAAAACATGGTACTGATGGTAATCTGTTACACCCTTAGCATATAAATTAATATTGTCGGTTCCAAGTTTTTGAAGCAATGGTGCCTTAATACCGTCAAGAATATTGTCACCATGAATCCCAATTGACCAAAATAAATGAATTAGTAAAGTAATTAGGATAGCAAATGGTAATGAATCTGCTGCAGCACTTAACGGTGAAACAAGTACTTTTCCTAACCAATCATTAAAATAAACATCATGTGTTAAATGACGAAAAATGACTCCGAATAAGCCTATAATGAAAATGGTAAGCATACCTGGAATCAATTTCGCAAATGATCGTGCAACCGCTGGTGGAACACCATCAGGCAGTTTAATCTCTATCTTTTTAACTCTTGATAATCTAACAAATATTTCTGTTGCGGCCAAAGAGACAATAATTCCAGTAAACAAGGCAGTTGCTCCGAAATAATTTGTATTAATCAAGCCCCAAATAGGAGCTTTAACACCATCAACGGCAGCAGATTGAGGAATTAAGATAAAAAATGCTGCCCCCGCCACAAACATTGCTTCAAAACCGTCATCTCCATAAGATTTGGCTAAACGATAGGCAATTCCGAATACAGAAAAAACGGAAAGGAAGGCCATGGTCCCCCACCAGATATCACCACCGAGAACGGTCCAGTTTTTACCGAAAATTGCCTCCATCATAGTTCCCCATGGTTTGAAAATGCCCCCGATGTTATTAAATAACACAGCAAAAGAACCAACCATCGTTATCGCAAGCATTCCAACCAATGTGTCACGAATCGCTAATAAGTGACGGTTGTTTCCGAATTTCATAGCATATGGCAAAATATATTTTTCTATAAAACTCATCATGGTTTTAAATCCCCCTTTATTTAAAATAAATAATTACTAGATTCATTTTTCGGGTTTTTTTGAAACAATTCTTCGGCAAAAAGCAGAATCGCCTCTCCATTACATAGACCATAATCAGTTTGTTCCATGACAGCAACAGGGATTCCTTGATCTTCGACCATTTTTTGTAATTTAGTGAGTATATATCTAAGCTGTGGTGCTATCAGTACAACATCAAAATCTTTTAAAAAATGTTCAGCACTGTCCTGATCCATTGCTTTTACATAGTCACTTTTCCCCTTTTTTAAAACTGCGGCCTGTATACTTCTGGCAATAAGACTTGTGGACATTCCTCCTGCACAGCATAGTAAAATATTTATAATTGATCACCCCTGCCCTGTTAAGACCCTATTAAACCTCCACAACTATTAACTAAATAGTAATATGAAAACGTTTTCAACTAAACATAAAAAATTTCCGCGATAAGGCGGAAATTTATGTGACAAGTTCCTAATTAATCATCAATTTTTCTAAAAATTCTTCAGTGTTTTCTGCTTGTATCAGATTTTGGACTTTTTCCCTATCATTCAATAAACCATAAAGATAATCATATAGATCTTGCAAATCTTCCTTGTTGCTTTTTTTGATACTGAACAAGCACACAAATTGAACGGGTACAGTCCCCCATATAATTGGTTTTTTTAGTGTACAAAAGGCCAAAAAGGTCTGTGAACTTACATTTTTGAGCGGGTGGGGCAGGGCCACTAAGTTACCAAAGGCAGTTGGAGAAAAGTCCTCCCTCTTTTTAACTTCCTGTTCAAATTGGCTGTCGGCTAATCCCATCTCAACCGTTTTGCTGCTTAGGAATTCAATAACTTCCTCTCTAGTTGATAAGGTGCTTTGGAGAAATAAAAGTTCTTTTCGAATAATAGAGCACAACAATGAATGGTTGTCTTTTTGAAAAAATGTTTTTTGAATCCGTTCGAGATCAGGATAGCTTAAAATATGATTTACCACAATTACGGGTATTGATGTTTCCAAGTTTGTTGAAATAGTTGAGATAATAAAATCAATATCTGGAGGGATAAGATAGTTTTTCCATTCATAATATCCAATAGTATCAACTATTTCTAATAAACTGCCAAAATAATCCCTCAATTTAAATTTCAATAAAACCGCGCTTCCTTTTCCTGTCCCACATACGATCACACAGCGCTTTGGATTACTTGTTCCATTTCTTCGTTCTATCGCAGTCTGTAAATGAATGGCAATATATCCGGTCTCATCTTTATTTACCGTCAACTCAAATTCTTTTTCTAATACTGACACTGCCGAAACAGCTGCTTCAAAGGCAAGAGGAAAGTGAGTAAGTATATCCTGAATTAATGGATTTTTAACTCTTAAGCCTAATAATAAACGTGTTACTGAATGATATAGATGAACCTTTAAATTGTTTTTTAATTCTTGGTCATGTCTAAGATCCACCCCCATTTCCTCATATAAATGGTCAAGCATTCTGACAATTAATCCATTTACTTTTTCTTCCTCAAGAAATACCCTGTCATCTGAGGATAATCTATTACCGATAAGATGGATGGTTAAATATAATTTTTCGCCTTCAGAAAAAACGATATTAAATAATTTAGATATATAAGTAGATAGTTGATTAATAATCTCAAACTCTTCAGATTTGCGTATCTGATCACTAGGTAAATGAAGATTACTAATTTCCATTCCCATTTGTATCCGTTTTACACTCACCAACAAATGAATGATAACGTTTTCAAATCCTAAATCACTGACAGTGATTCCTTCTGCTGATAGCAGTTTGAGTACTACATTCTCTAACATTTCAATTTCAGTTGCGGAAAAATAAGAGTGAATAAATGAGGCACTTCCCAAAAGGGGCATCTCTGCTTTTCGGTGAAAAAAGAAATCTGATATGCAGGCTCTTCGCTTTAATTCTTCTCCCATTATGATTAAACCGTAATTCGGGCGAATTCTTAAAGAAAGATTATAAGAACGAAGGCGTTCCTTTACCTCTCTTAAAATTTTCGTTAAACTGGACCTGCTAATATAAAGTTCATCAGCAAGAGCATCTGCCTTTAGATAGTCATTAGTCATTAACAGCCTTTGTATAACATAAATAATACGTTCTTCGTTTTCCTGCGGAACTGTTAGTGTAATCGGTTCATTACTGTACAGCTGTTTTTGTAATGTTGAAAAAGCAGCCTCATTTGTTATATTCAATTGATAGCCGTTTCGTGTTGACCTTATATATGCACCCATGGATTCAAGGTAATCGTTTAGCGCTTTCATGTCACTTCTTAATGTTCTCGTTGACACTCCAATAAACTCAGCAAGCTTTTCTCCTTTTAAACTTTCTAATTCTATTGAAAGTTTTCTTAAAATATCAATCTGCCTTTGGTGTAAATACAATTTACGAATCCTCCCTATTATCTGAGGCAATTTAGAAAGTACTATTGTTAAATTAATAGTATCTTGATACTATTAATTTGTCTATACAAATACCTTTTTTTAATTAGACATATGTTTTATTCATTTCATAGCAATATACTAATTCTTTCACTAGCCCCTTATTTTTCCAAGTAAAAAAAACATATGCATTCAAGCATATGTTTAAAAGGAAGAGGATTTATATTGTGGTACTTTTTATTAGCTCGATACTCTTAACATTCGAAGCCTTAATCATTACAACAAGTCCCCTCATCATTTATGTGACCAGACTTGTTTATTTTTGTTTTCAAATATTTCTCGTTATATTCTGAAATATCCCCCCATATTGACTCTCTTCCTGAAACTTCAAGGCCAGCATTTTTTAATGCTTGAAGTTTTTTGGGATTGTTTGTGATAAGCGTAACTGGTTTAGAGCGTAATGCTTTAAGGACAAGAATCGCATCGCCATAATTTCTAGAATCATCCACAAAACCGAGCGCTTCATTAGCCTCCACTGTGTCGTAGCCGTTCTCTTGTAAGATATAAGCCATCGCTTTACTAAAAAGACCAATCCCTCTGCCCTCATGATTGGCTAAATAAAATAAGGCACCCATCCCGTGGTCGACAATCATTTTCATGGATTGTTTTAATTGGAAGCCGCAATCGCAACGCTTACTTCCAAATATATCTCCTGTATGGCAGATGGAATGAAAACGGAGAATTGCATCTTCTCCATATTCAAAGTCCCCATATGCTAGAACGCTGGATTGTTGGAGCTCTGCTAAGTTTACCGAAGATAATTTATCGATGATTATCTGATAATCCTCTGTTGCTTCATCGCAGTTTAGCCAACAATACCATTTAAATACAACGGTTTCACCATACAAATTTACTGGTAAGCGAATGGGACCAACCAAATAGATAGCGCCTTTTTCCGTTTTAATTAATTGGATTTTATCTTCTAAGACTGAAATCACTTTCGGATTGAGTGTTTTTTTCAAATATAGGCACTCCTTTTTTAACATAGTATTTACTAAATATGGGTTGGCATTCTTGGAAGATTTCACTAAATGGAGAATATTTAGCTAACCGATTTCAAATTTGTATTTTTTTTAATTGAACTGTTGTTTTGTATTGAATATAAGCCTTAATGTATTATACTAAGACTATTTTAACTTATTTTTCCATTTGGTGTCAGGCACCATTTCCACTATTGTCACCTTTTTTTCTTAATAGTAGGCTTTTGTCCCAAACATAGAAGTCTTTGATACGTAAATTAGTAAAAGAAAAGTGAGGTTAGGAAGGCAAATTTATCTTGTGGTTTAGTTACTTTCTTCTCTTGCTTGTAAGGAGGTGCAACAATATGAGTGAATCTTCGACAGGAGGATATCAAACTGGAGCAACAGAGGTACGAGGGGGAGACTTTTGGGATTTGATGTTGTTTGGGTCCCTTGGGCATGATCACGAGTCTTCTTCGTCTTCGTCTTCGTCTTCTGAGATTAACGAATCGAACCAATTACCATCAACGAATGCAACTGTAGAACCTACCGTTCGCTGTACGTATTCAAAATGGAAAGACTCTGATAATGGGAATACCCAAACTAGATTTTGTTGGCTCGATGGAAACATGTGGGAGTTTCAAATTAGAAGAAGGCACAGGTAAACGAGGTATCAC
Source organism: Neobacillus cucumis (assembly GCF_016908975.1). Lineage (GTDB taxonomy): Bacteria > Bacillota > Bacilli > Bacillales > Cytobacillaceae > Neobacillus > Neobacillus cucumis. The sequence goes on along the minus strand of NZ_JAFBEX010000039.1, from coordinate 15,497 downwards.
CACAAAAATGGGAAAGGAATATATTAGCCCTTTCCCATTTTTGTATTTGATAGATAAAACTATTTTACTCTTTTTCTGGAATGACACAGTTCCCTTCAGTACAACTAACATCCTGTTCCGTTGAGAGATCCTGGAACAATGGTTTTGGAGCTTCTTCTTCCCAAACCTTTTCTAAAGCACCCCTAAATGTCTCGAGCGGCTGTGCTCCGGAGATCGCATATTTTGAATTAATAACAAAATAAGGCACGCCACTAATTTGGTACTGCTGTGCTATTGCCTCGTCCGCTCGTACTTCATTGGCAAAAGCCGTTTTGTCTTGTATTACCGATAAAACTTCTTGACGGTCAAGACCTGAGTCTTCCGCAATGTCAGCTAATGTATCTGCATCCCCAATATGTTTCGCCTCAGTAAAGTAGGCCTGCAATAATTTTTCAGAAACGACTGCTGCTTTCCCTTTCGTTTGAGCAAACTTTGCTAGACGGTGGGCATCGAATGTATTTGTTGGCTTCATCTCATCAAAATTATATGTTAATCCAACTGTTGCAGCCTGTTGACCAACATTATGATTGGCTTGTTTTGCTTGCTCAACACTCATACGATATTTTTTGGCAAGTACTTCATGAATACTTTCTCCATTATAATGGGGTGTATTTGGGTCAAGTTCGAAGGCCTTGAATTCAACCTCTACCTGATCTTTATGTGGAAACTGATCTAACGCCAATTCTAAGCGGCGCTTTCCAATATAACAAAACGGACATACATAGTCTGACCAAACTTCAATTTTCATTTCTACACCTCGTTTTTCGTTGCTTAGGTACATAGTATCATAACAAAGTTAAAAACCAATAGAATGTGCTCACCAAGTTTTCAATTTATTATCTATTTTTTTTTCTACGGTTCTGTAAACCCTGCTGGGACGCTAGACTTTTTATGAACTAATTATTATCCGTAAGATTTTGAGTTGAATTTTTAATAACCACTTTAAACATAAATAACGTAAATTTGGAAACAATAACCTTGATAACCTAGAGAGGATGGGATGTTTGATGTCGTTAGAATGGTTTGACAGAGTTTGTGCTGAATTGCAAGATCACCTAGAGTCTATTTGTGAAGAATACGATCAAGTTGGTCAAATGACAATTGAAAGAGCTGCCAAACATCCAAGGATTGAGTTCTTTGTTGATACAGCAGATGTTGACACAGAGGAACTCGACCGTGATTATTTCTGCACCCTTTTCTTCGATCCGCAGAATGAAGAGTTTTACGTCGATAGCTTTGATGTCGACAGTGGACACACGGCGAAAATCATCCTTTCAGATATTGAGGAGATTATTGATGAAGTGCATGCAAGTCTTCATGACTACATCAACGGAGATGACCACTATACCGACGATGGAGTTTATCTTCAGTCAGAGGAAGATTTCGATGAAGAAGACTGTGAGACAGTTAATGACGACATTGAAGTCGAGTATTATGAGGCCGAACAAGTTAACGACGATGATATTTTTGAGGAAATTGATGTGGACTGGTCTACACCTGAAGTGACTGCTTTCAAACACGAGGATGAAGTGGAAGTCACTTATCAGTTTGGTGTGGTGCAAGAGACAGGTGATGGAGTTCTAAAACGAGTGAACCGAATATGGACGACTGATGATGAGCTGATTAAGGACGAATCCCACTTTATTTTCAGCAAAGAAGAAGCATCCACAATCATCGCGATGATCGCCAGTCATATGGATCAATTAAGCGAGTTTGATTTTTAAATAAAATAAGCTAAAACGCATGGATGCCATGCGTTTTTTATTTTTAATAATATAGAATTAAGTTAATTAGAGATCTTCTACCTTCGGAGTTTAATCAATTGTATAATCAATTTGAATCAAATCCCAGGCAGTAATGATTCCTAAGGGAACTTCATCTATTTTCCCGTTTTCAGTAATAATTACGCCTTCGATTTTACGTTTCTTTTTATATGCTTTTTCAAAAATATTTTCTATTTCAAAAATATTTCCCTCAATATAAAGACTATTTAATATATTCATTATTTTTATAGTAAAATTAATGCTAAAAATTTTCAAGAATCGACTTTTCCCATTTTTGTTTTAGCATTTCAATTTCCTTTCTGTGACTAATCCCTTCATCATCATGTGTCTCTAAGATCAACGGGATTCCTGCCAAAACCAGTGATTTAACAAGATGTTTCAATTGATCCGCGTTGATATATCCATTGCTGCTGTTGAAAATATTGGCATGGCGATCTTTTTTGAAACCTGTTGGATACTTAGAGTTATTTAAGTGAATCACCTTTAATTGTTCACAATACCCTAAACTCTTACCCTTTTCAATTAGCTCCTCCGTATTTTCCCCATTCCAGAGACCACTTGCAAATGCATGGCAAGTGTCCAAGCAAAAACCAATTTTCTCAGGATACTCACATAGGTTTCGAATTTGAACGAGTTCTTCGAGGGTTGTCCCAAGTGCGCCTTTTGTCCCGGCATTATTTTCCAAGAGGATCAGAGAGCTTCCTTTCCACTTGCTAAGGACACAGTTAAGTATTCCTAACATTAAATGGTAGCTAGCAAGCGGGTCTGTCTTACTAATTTGACTGCCAAAAAGGACAACCACGCCAATGGATCCGCAGGCCTCTGTAATTTCTAAATCATTAAGAAGAGAGGCAATTGTTAAATCGTGTTTTTCTACTGACGGTGTTATGCTCGTGGAATAAGAGGTATGAGCAACTGAATAAAGCTGATGTTTTAGACAAAAATCCTTACAGCTTTTAGCATCTTCTTGATTGAATTCCTTGATTGTAAGACTTCTTGGGTTTTTCGGAAAATATTGAAAAGCGGATGCCTGATTAGCAACCGCTCGTTTTGCTGCACCTAGATAACCATCTCTTATGCTAACATGACTACCGAAGATCATAGATTAAACCCTTCCCATCCGTACCTTTATAATAAATTATATTTTTTACAGCTGCTGCAGTATCAATGAACAACAGGTTAGTGATTTCATAGATCATTGATTAGCTAAAATAGTCACGAGGGCATCCTCAACTTTTTTCCCTTTTGTTTCATCCAGCATATTATTTAACAGGATAGAGAATATCAAGGTTTGTCCCGTTCTTGTGATTACATATCCACTTAATGAACTAACGGTAGAGAGTGTACCCGTTTTCGCTTTGACTTTTCCTGCTATACTTGGATCTTTAAGGCGTTTTCTTAACGAACCGCCCACCATTTTTTCCGGATTACCAGCTACAGGAAGTGCGTTTAAATAAGCAGGAAACCATTTTTCCCTCTGTACTAAAAATAATAACTGCGAAAGTTGATTAGCAGGGATACTATTTACATGGGAAATTCCGGAGCCATCCCTTATCACCATCGTCTTTGGATTTACCCCTAACTTCGCCACTTCCGATTTCATAACAGATAATCCCTTCTCCCAGCTGCCTTCTCCTTTTTTTACCTTACCCATTTCCTTAATCAACATTTCAGCATGGACATTATTACTGAGTTTCATAAAAGGCACAAGCAAATCAAATAACGGCATCGATTGATGTTTGGTTAGTAGTTTTGCTTGTTTAGGGACTATACCCGTTTTTATTTTTCCTGTTATCGTAATCCCATGTTCTGCTAATGCTTGTCTAAAAAGGGTTGCTGCAAAAAGGGTTGGTTCCCATACACCAATCCATTCCTTTGTTTCTTTGGCTTTAAATGGCAGAGTTCCTTCAATCGTTACTGTATTTTTTGAGTGTTCCCGTTCAATCTTTATCTTATTTTTGCCGTCTTTGGCAACTGTTACAGCATGGTTAATCATTTTTACATAATTGCTTTTTGGAGTAACCGTTACTTTTACCTTCTCACCGATCCTCGTTCCAGGTTTCACCTTTATCTTGATAGAACCTGAATCATAGTCTTTTGTTGGAGACACAGTTAGGGCAGAAATTTGGGCACCGTAATAGGCGGTTTCATCACTCCACGGCATATCGAGTGAATAGCGAACATGATCGTAGTGGGAATCATCTGCTACCAAATTACCTTTAATTTTTTTTACACCGAGTCTTTCAATCGCCATTGCCATACTCTCAAAATCTTTTTTTAGTACCGTAGGATCACCATTACCTTTTAAATAGAGATTCCCATGGATTGATTTTTTGAGCTCTGTTGCATTTGTATATAATTCTGTTGAGAAGGTATAATTTTCTCCCAAGACGTTGAGAGCAGCAGCCGCAGTTAGCAGTTTCATGTTAGAAGCAGGTTGTAATCGGACATCTCCCTGATAATCGTACAAGATGGTACCATTTTGGGCTGATCTAACACTAATTCCGGCAATTGCACCTTGAAGTGTTGGGTCTTTCATAATGACTTGATTTAGTTGCTGAGTTAAATTTTGATAACCTGTCGTTGCATTAACTTGGGTATAAGGTAAAAAAGTGCAAAACAGCGATATAAAGATGGTAATCGGATATTTAATAAAATGAATCAAACCATTCCCAACCTTCCCTTTTTTTAAGATTGTCTCCCAAAAATGGTGGTTTAGACATAGTAAAACCGAGTTCATCCTAAGAACTCGGCTTTAACTTCTTAATATAATAAGTTATTTAATATTCATCACCATATCGATATCTCCTGTATTTAGCCGCATGACAGGCGTCACAGGTGGGAAATGAATGGTCCCATGGTAAATTTTTGCCGCAGGACTTGCATTTTTTCACAAATTTTCGGATATCCGTTTTCAGGCGGTCTTGAACAAAATCACTTACTTCCTCGCGAAGACGCTCCCAGTAAATAGCTTCCGTACGTTGGTCTAATCTATATAAAAATAAAAGATGCAGACCAATGGCTTTATAGCTTAATTCCAATTCCTCCAGGCTTCGCTCCTTTATCATTGGTTCCGGCAAATCCTGACCATGAATCAGGGCATACATCTTGTCCTCCCATTGCCGAGTTAACACCGGTTCATTTTTCGAAAAAGGCAGATGCAAAAAGCCATATAAGTCCATTAAAGAAAGGCGGGCTTCTATCTCAGTCCCTGCAATCAATTGGTAAAGAGATTTTTCTTCTGACAATGAGGCTTTTTTTGTACCCTTGGGACTTTCAAATTTATCCCAAAGTTCAAAAAATGTCCCTAAGTCTCGATAATAACGCTGGAATCGCTCAAAAACAGAATTGGTAGGAGCGATCGCAAAGGTATGGACTGGTTCATCTTCTTGTAAAAGCAAATTTCGCATTTTCTTTATATCACTCACGAAAGCTACTTTCCCCACATCGTAAATCCCTTTTCGACCTGCTCGACCGGCAATCTGCTTCACTTCTTGTGAAGTTAATAATCTTCTTCTCGTTCCATCGAACTTATCATTTTCAAGAAAAACCACCCGGCGAATCGGCAAGTTTAATCCCATCCCAATGGCATCTGTCGCCACAATGACCTTGGTTTTTCCTGCATTAAACTGTTCAATTTGCTTTTTCCTCGTTTCCGGAGGCATACTGCCATAAATCATACTAACCGAATGACCATCACTTTGCAGTCTTGAAGCAGTTTCGAGTACCCGTCTTCTTGAAAAACAAATTAAGGCATCGCCCTTTTTAACGTGTTTAATATTGAATTCCTTCTTTTCCACTTCAAGCGGGGTATCCCGATTATATTCGTGAATTTCAATATCCGCATCGCCTAATAATTGCTGAACCATCGTCCTTGAATTTCTACTACCAATGATATGAACCTCTCTGGCATTAGCCTTTGTTATGGCTTTATACCAAGAAAAACCGCGATCCTTATCGGTCAACATTTGTGCCTCGTCAATTACAATGACATCATAATAATCTTTTTCATGAAACATTTCGACAGTACAAGAGATATGCTGTGCATCTGAGACTATTTTTTCTTCTTCCCCTGTTTTCAATGAACATGGTGTACCTTCTGCATTCAATTTATCAAAAACCTCAAGTGCTAGTAGTCGAAGCGGGGCTAAATATAAACCGCTGCCTGCCTCTTTCATTTTTTCTAGTGCATGATGGGTCTTACCAGTATTTGTTTCCCCAATATGAAGAACATAACGGACATTTCGTCTTAAGGAAGGGTCGTACTCCTCCCCAAAAATATCCTGCATCATTTGTTCTTCTGCTTCTTTCCTTCGCTTCTGCTCCTCCTCTTCTGCCTTTTGCTTGATTTCTCGTTCCTGATAATCTTTTTCGAAGATTTCTCTATGGATGTCCTCATTAAAAGGCACGTCTGCTAATTTTAATAAATCGATTAGATATTCTTGTTGAATGTCTTCAATAAAATAACTCTCTACATCGTATAATGACTGTGTAATACTCCCTTTGACGAAGGAAGCGGATAATTTTTCATGAAAGGTTTCAAAAAAATCATCTTTCAAATCATCGGGCAGCTGCTCAAGTACCTTCTGAGGAATTAGCTCTGAAAGATAATCAGATATTAACCCTTCATAGACAAAAAAATAAGTTTGATATTCATAAAAGCTTCTTCCCCAATGTAAGGTTTTATGAATATCACCCGTGAGTTCCTCAAAGAAGGTCCCAACTGTCGTATAAGCGGAAGGATTGAATGCTCCCTGATCAACTAATTTCTCCTCTAAGGCAAAGGTATCCACGGATTGAAACTTCACATTATTCTTTATATCTGCTGCCAGTTGTTTCGCTACAAAGTAGCGCACATTTAAATATATGAAATCATATTGTTCCTCCATGATCCCAGCAGCGAAATCCTCGATTTCAGTTTGAATGGCTACTTTTTGCCCTTCTAGTTTTTTCAATTGCTCCCGCTTGTAGAGATTTTCTTTCGCATCATAATACCGGTTCTCCCACTTTTCCTTTTGACCTTCGAATTGTTCTCTAATCCATTCCATCGCATCAAACGGTAAATAGCCCCTCATTTCATCACGAAAAAGCTTATTGAGCAGCTTTCGGTCAATCCCTTGTACTTCAAATCCTTGTTCACTTAAAAATTGCTTTTTTTCATTTTTAGAAATATCGTTAGTGACTTTATTCAACCATACATTGATCCAGATTTGCTCACTGTAATGACCTCGATCGGCTAAATATTGTTCAAAAGACGGCAGTGACTCTTTTGTTTCTAAGTACCTGTCAATGTCTTCGAAGATTTTCACTTTCGTTTGTTCAATTGCTTGAGGGTAAATTATCGTTAATTTATTCATTATTAATCCCTCCCTGATAAAATTGATTTTCTTTTTTTCTTAAAGTTATGTATAATGTGAGTATAGATATTCGTATAGTAAAAAAGACCGAGCATGACGATAAAAAATGGCTCGGTCATGCAATAGCAGTTTCCCTAATGGGAACGACGTTACGGAAATAATCCACCGCTTCTGCTTGCCGGCTCAAGGGTGGATTATTTTTTTCTGTGGAAGGACAGAACTGTGACAATGAGACTAGCAAATGATAAGCTAAACATCAAAGCCTGAAAAACTGTCAAAAGCATCACCCCCTTTCTGGCAGGAGATGCCGTCCACCCTTGAGAAAACTATTCTATTGCATGTTCATTATAGCATTAAACAAAATGACGAACAAGTGTTCTTTAAATATTATGTTTATGACAGTAATGGTCGACTAATTCCTCGATTTGATCTAGTTCAGGAAATTTTCCGGAAAATTGAAATTTAATTTCTTCGATAAACTTCTCGTGGTTATATACATGGATTGCTCCATTCTGTTGAATGACACTATATTCTGGTACAAACCGGTATCCACCGCGTTCAATTGCTCCCATCATTAAGCCCCTTTTCAAATTTTGATAATAGTATAAGCAGAAAATAAGGAGATTATCATGTCCAGAATTCGTTCTATATTTTCTATTGTCTCATTTTCCGCGAGTAATGGATTATTTTTTTTAGATTTTGGTTAATTTTTAACCAGGTTTGGCTGATTTTTTGAATTAATGGCTCATTTTTTAAGATTTACGGCTATTTTTACATAATATTCCAAATTATCCTTCTAAAAAAGGATGTGTAACAATGTACACATCCTTTTTCTGACTTTATTAAGCTGTTGTAAAAACTTCTTTATTGTTTAATTCATGACGAATGGTAGCCTGAGCGGCTGCTAAACGGGCAAGTGGCACACGGTATGGTGAGCAGCTAACGTAGTCTAAGCCCGTTCTATAGCAGAAATCAATGGAACTTTTCTCACCGCCATGTTCACCGCAAATGCCGGTCTTTAAAGATGGATTTGTCGCACGACCAAGTTTTACACCGGTTTCGACCAATCTTCCTACCCCGTCTTGATCAAGGACGGCAAACGGATTTTCAGGAAGCACTTTATTTTCAATATAGGCTTGAAGGAATTTCCCTTCCGCATCATCACGGCTAAAGCCGAAGGTCGTTTGCGTTAAATCGTTCGTACCAAAAGAGAAAAAGTCCGCTTCTTCAGCAATTTGGTCAGCAGTTAAAGCCGCACGTGGAATTTCAATCATCGTACCAATAGTATAATCAAATTTTTTCCCGGTTTCTTGCTGGACTAATAAAGCCGCATCAATCACCAATTGACGCATTTGCTTTAGTTCATTAACATGGCCGACTAAAGGAATCATAATTTCTGGCTTAACTTCCATTCCTTTTTCCGCGAGCTTTGCCGCTGCGTAAAAGATTGCTTTTGCCTGCATTTCATAAATCTCAGGATAAATCATTCCTAATCGGCAGCCACGGTGCCCTAGCATAGGATTAAATTCATCTAAATGACGGACTTTTTTAAGCAATTGTTCTTTTTTCTTAAGTTCAAATGATTGTGGGTCCGTAATTTGAAGCTTGGTTACTTCGACTAAAAGTTCCTCTTTATCTGGCAAAAATTCATGGAGCGGCGGGTCCAGTAAACGGATCGTTACCGGAAAGCCTTGCATTGCTTCAAATATCCCCTCAAAATCACCTTGCTGCATTGGCAGCAGCTGGCTAAGTGCTTCCATTCTTTCTCCATAATTTTCAGCAAGGATCATCTTTTGAACAATTGGGATTCGCTTAAAATCCATAAACATATGCTCTGTACGGCATAAGCCAATACCACCAGCCCCAAATTCAAAGGATTTCTTAGCATCTTCAGGATTATCAGCATTGGCACGGACACCAATTTTCCGCTCTTGATCAGCCCAAGTTAACAGAAGCTGGAACTCATCAGAAAGTTCTGGATCAATCATTGGAATTTCTCCAAGCATAATCTCACCTGTGGAACCGTCGATAGTAATAATGTCACCATATTTCACAACTGTTTGCCCAACCGAGAATTGTTTGGCTCTTAAATCAATTTTTAACGCCTCACATCCACAGATACAAGCCTTCCCCATCCCTCGTGCTACAACGGCGGCATGGCTGGTCATCCCTCCGCGGCTAGTTAAAATCGCCTGAGATGCAATAATGCCATGAATATCGTCTGGAGTTGTTTCCGGTCTTACTAAAATCACTCTCTTCCCATCATTCCCCAAGCTTTCCGCTTCATCAGCATCGAAAACTACTTGGCCAGTCGCTGCCCCAGGTGATGCCGGTAATCCTTTCGCTAAAATATTCTTTTCAAATTTGTCATCAATCCGGCGGTGCAGCAGTTGATTGAGTTGGTCCGGATCTACGCGTAATAACGCCGTCTTTATATCAATAATCCCTTCTTCAACCATTTCTACTGCAATTCTAATCGCCGCCTGGGCTGTTCTTTTTCCATTCCTTGTTTGTAGAATGAAGAGCTTCCCTCGTTCAACCGTAAATTCAATATCTTGCATTTCTAAATAATGCTGTTCAAGAATTTTACATGTATCAGTAAATTGCTTGTACACGGAAGGCATTTCGTCTTGTAATGTTGCAATCGGCTGCGGGGTCCGGATACCGGCGACTACATCTTCACCTTGAGCGTTAATTAAGTATTCCCCGTATAGTATGTGCTCACCGGTTGAAGGATTTCTTGTGAACGCTACACCTGTACCTGAATCATTACCCATATTACCAAACACCATACTTTGAATATTAACAGCTGTACCAAGATGGTCAGGGATTTTATTTAAGCGCCGGTAAACGATGGCGCGCTGATTGTTCCAAGAATTAAAGACAGCGTTAATGGCTAGGAAAAGCTGGTCCTTTGGTGTCTGTGGGAATTCTTTTCTCGTATGTTTTTTAACAATTTTTTTATATCCGTCTATAACTTCTTTCCAATCTTCTGCTGTCATTTCTGGATCAGTGGAGTAGCCCTTCTCTTCCCGCGTCTCTTCTAAAAATTGCTCGAAGTAAAAGGTATCAATTTCTAAAACTACATTACTAAACATTTGAATGAAACGACGGTATGAATCATAAGCAAAACGAGGATTATTGGTTAATATAGCTAGCCCTTCAACTGTTTCATCGTTCATGCCAAGGTTCAAAATAGTATCCATCATCCCTGGCATCGAAAAAACGGAGCCTGATCGTACCGAAACCAGTAGAGGATTCTCAGGATCCCCTAGTTTTTTACCCATTTTATCTTCTAGACGGCTTAGAGCTTCTAATGTTTGTTTTTCGACATTTGACGGAATCGATTTATTAGATTCATAGTAAGCATTACAAGCTTGGGTTGTAATCGTAAAACCAAATGGTACGGGTAGTCCAATTCTAGTCATTTCTGCTAGATTAGCTCCTTTTCCACCTAGTAAATCTCTCATACTTCCATTACCCTCATGAAATAAGTAAACAAATTTCTCCATCTTTAAAAGCTCCTCTCTTTTTTTAAGACCTCTAGAATTAAGCCTGCTGTTTCTTCTACTGCTTTATTTGAAACATCAATGACAGGGCATCCAACCCTCTTCATGATTTTTTCCGCATGATCGAGTTCTTTTAAAATCCTTTCAAAACTGGCGTAGTTTGCCCTTGAAGCCAATCCTAACGCTTTAAGTCGTTCTATTCGGATTTCATTTAATTTATTAGGTGAAATAACGAGCCCAATACAATTCTTTCTTGGTACTTGAAACAACTCATCAGGGGGCTGAACTTCTGGAACCAATGGAACATTGGCTACCTTAAACCGCTGATGTGCCAAGTACATGGACAGCGGAGTTTTAGAAGTCCGCGAAACACCTATAAGTACAATATCAGCCTTTGTGATTCCTCTTGGGTCTCGTCCGTCATCGTACTTTACGGCAAATTCAATTGCTTCTATTTTACGGAAGTATTCCTCATCTAGTTTTCTCATTAATCCGGGACGATGGTGTGGCTCTTTATTAAATTTAGAAACAAATGCATTCATCAATGGACCTAGTAAATCCACCGCCATAATCCCTTCTTCAGCTGCCCGACGGTCTAAATACTCTTTTAAAGTGGGCACAACGATGGTATAAGCGATGATGGAATTGGCTTTAATCGCTAATAAGATGACATCCTCAATATCTTCAAAATCCTCCACATAGGAATTGCGGCGTATATCCACTTGTCCCCCATTAAACTGTGTTGCCACCGCCTTTACTACGAACTCAGCCGTTTCTCCAACCGAGTCGGATACCACATATACTACTTCTTTCTGTGCCAAAATAATCAGCCACTCCCTTAATCTGATTTTTCCTCCATCATTTCTAAATATGCCCGTGTGATTGTGGTTTTGGTAATTCTCCCCACTAACAAATATGTATTCTCTTGCCCGTCGACATCCCGTACAACAGGAAGGGAATCAATGTGATTTTGAATCATTTTTTTGGCTGCCTCGAGCAAAGACTCTTCCGGACTTATGGTGATAATATTCGGCATCCTAGTCATAATAACGCTTACAGGCAATTCAGATAGATTACTATTTCCTAGTGATGCTCTTAGCAAATCTTTTCTAGAAATGACTCCTGCTAAATGCCCCTCAGAATTTACAGCATAAAGTGTTCCGACATCTTCTAAAAAAAGTTGAACGATAGCGTCATATACAGATATCGATTTTCCCACTACAATGGGATGTGCTTTATAATTATTGACCTTTTGTTGGAGGTACTTCTCGGCAGTACGCTTCACCTTAAAATTTTCATTATAAAAATAACCAACACGCGGTCTGGCATCTATATTTCCTGACATAGTTAAGATAGCAAGATCTGGTCTTAGGGCTGCCCTTGATAATGACAGCTTATCTGCAATCTCTTTCCCCGTTATGGGCCCATTTTGTTTTACAATCTCCAGGATCTCATCCTGCCGCTTTGAAAGTTTTATCATTACCACCCCTTTTATGCTTATTTATATACTATTAAAGATGTATTTCTTTAATTGTGCTATACTTATTTTTATATAGTATATAACATTAATCAGTAAAAGGGAACCATTATTTCTATAAATTTTATCTTTCGTTCCATATTGGAACAAATGTAAAAAGACCCAAGAGAATAGATTTCCTTCCCTTGAGTCTTTTCATATAGAATAAAATGTCTATTATTTTTGGCAATTAGGACAATAGTATGTTTTTCGTGACGAGATTAGTTCCATAACAATTGTTGTCCTACATCGTTTACAGGGCTGTCCTTCCCGATCATAAACTTGGCACCTATCATTAAACCCACCAGTTAACATGTCACCCTTAAAGACGGGATTATCCATATATCCACCGTACTTAATGCCATCTTGAAGAATAAGCTGCATGGAATTATAGAGCTTGCCCCGAGCCTCTTCATTCATATCATCAATATCTCTTGTTGGTCTAATTCCTGTATGAAAACAAATCTCAGCTGAGTAGCAGTTCCCGATACCTGCAATAAATGATTGATCGAGGAGTGTGGTTTTTAACCTTCCATGTTTGCTACCTATCCTGTTTAAAAACTCATTAATAGTAAATTCCGGATTTAAAGGTTCTGGTCCTAGGTCTGCGAGTTTTTCCTCTGTTTGATTCTGATGATAAAGATGCAGATACCCCAGCCGCAAACCGATAAAATAAAGATGTTTTTGTCCAAATGACAATCGGACTTGGATCGTTCGGTCAGGTTTTTCCGAGTCAGTACCGAAAAACATCCATCCCCCCAACATTAAGTGTAATAATAGAGTTTGCTCATTTTGCAGCTGAAAAAGAAGATGTTTGCCCCTTCTTTTAATATCAATAATTTTCTGATTCTGCACTGTTTTTTTGAAGAGGTCTGGATGAATGTTAATGGATTTCTCACGATTTATTTGTACATCTGTAATCACTTCATTCATTAATTTCACTTTTAAAAGGTTTTTATAGTTTTCCATTTCTGGGAGCTCAGGCATGTTTTAATCTCCTCCCTTAAATTTGATTTTAGTATTCTTCCCAAATTTGAGTATGAAATGAAAAGAACACAAAAAAACCGAGCAGAAAACTGCTCGGTTTTATACATATATGAATGGGCCTAAATGGACTCGAACCATCGACCTCACGCTTATCAGGCGTGCGCTCTAACCAGCTGAGCTATAGGCCCTTAATTTTGGAGCGGGTGATGGGAATCGAACCCACTACATCAGCTTGGAAGGCTGAGGTTTTACCAGTAAACTACACCCGCATTAATTAATGTTGAATAAGACCATTATAATTATGCCTTAGATTGTTTGGAATGTCAATATTAAAATAACGTATTATTTGGCTGCGAAACTTTGGTTAATTACGCATCCTCTAAACCGGAAGGAGGTGCTCCAATAATAAAGTATTTTACTTTTTCTTATAATATTATTTTTACTTTTTAGGCGAAAGCCCTCGCCTATCTTATTATAGGTAAATATCCTGTTCAGAAAGGTATTACTAATGATTTCTTTACACAACTTTTGTACTTATAAGAGGAGGAAATAAATATGAACCTACTTGCTTGCATTCATCAACATTTAGGTGGTCTTACAACCCCTACACTAAATGAATTGGGAGATGCATTAAAAAGAATCTCCGACGCTTCAAAAAATATTGCCCCATATATTAAGGAGCCAAACCAGTACCCTTATGGCCGCCATGTTATTTATAAGAACGATGTGTTAGAGGTTATTGTCATTAATCTTCCTCCTGATAAGGAAACAGCCATCCATGATCACGGTGAATCCATTGGGTGCGCAATGGTTTTAGAAGGAGAAGTACTCAACACGATTTATCACTTAAATGAACACAAAATTGAACGATCATCCTCCTATCTCGTCCAACATGGGGAGTGCTTTTTCTCTAAGCCAGGGCTTATCCATAAATTGACTAATTCTCAATCCGAACGCATGATTTCACTCCATGTTTATTCACCACCACTTCAAAATATGGCTACCTTTCAAGAACAAGGAAACTATAACCAATCTGTTAGTTGATATTCCTCGGTTATATCTTAGGAAAGGAGGAGGAAAAAATTCTAAAAAAGCTTCTTGATCTGTTTATTTTTTCTAACTATCTTTGTTTCTTCCTCCGTTTGAAAACCTCTTCTTGCCGTAAATTCTTCTAAGCATCAGATTATACGCGTACGTTTTTTGGCATTTTGATTCTTATGCTATGAACCAAAAAAGACTCCCAACAAATGTTGAAAGTCTAGATTTATAAGGATTCTTACCTTATTTATGATACCGATGGTCGGGGTCGAACCGACACTCCTCACGGAACACGATTTTGAGTCGTGCGCGTCTGCCAATTCCGCCACATCGGCAAATTTAAAAATAACTATATGGCAGGGGCAGTAGGAATCGAACCCACACTGAAGGTTTTGGAGACCTTAGTTCTACCTTTAAACTATGCCCCTAAAGATGGTGGAGGGGGACGGATTCGAACCGCCGAACCCTGAGGGAGCGGATTTACAGTCCGCCGCGTTTAGCCACTTCGCTACCCCTCCACGAAAATAAGGAAAATTTATTTAAATGGCGGTCTGGACGGGACTCGAACCCGCGACCTCCTGCGTGACAGGCAGGCATTCTAACCAACTGAACTACCAGACCAAACATAATGAAACATAAATGGCGGAGGAAGAGGGATTCGAACCCCCGCGCGGTTTAACCCGCCTGTCGGTTTTCAAGACCGATCCCTTCAGCCGGACTTGGGTATTCCTCCGTAAAAATAACTATATGGTAGCGGCGGAGGGGATCGAACCCCCGACCTTACGGGTATGAACCGTACGCTCTAGCCAGCTGAGCTACACCGCCATAATATTATTTAAAAATGTAATTGGTGGAGTCTAGGGGGATCGAACCCCTGACCTCCTGCGTGCAAAGCAGGCGCTCTCCCAGCTGAGCTAAGACCCCATTATATAAAATCTAACTGGTCGGGAAGACAGGATTCGAACCTGCGACCCCTTGGTCCCAAACCAAGTGCTCTACCAAGCTGAGCTACTTCCCGAAATTTCGAACGTTATTTTGCTTTCGCAAAAAACTTTGTTTATTTTACTTCGTAAAAAAACTTGGTGCCGAGGACCGGAATCGAACCGGTACGGTAGTCACCTACCGCAGGATTTTAAGTCCTGTGCGTCTGCCAGTTCCGCCACCCCGGCAAGTTGGAGCGGAAGACGGGATTCGAACCCGCGACCCCCACCTTGGCAAGGTGGTGTTCTACCACTGAACTACTTCCGCATATATGGTAAGTTATTTT
>NZ_JAFBEX010000038.1 GCF_016908975.1 Neobacillus cucumis | reverse complement strand
ACTTCGATGTTTTGTTTAGAAAGCCATTTTGAAAGATTGATCCAGTAGTGTCCAGTCGGCTCCATCCCCACAATAGCTTCATTTAGATTATTTAAACTTTGAAGATTTTTAATCCATTTTAGGAAGCTAGCAAATCCTTCTTCATTATTTTTGAATGTATGTGGATCGCCGACTACAATTCCACGGAAATTTGCGGCTCTGGCCACGTGAAATTGTTGAGCAATGTCCACACCGACAACGAGATGCTTAACGGAAATTTTTTCTATTAGTTGATTTTGTTTGTTTTGCATTTTAAACTTCATAGTAGAGCTTCCTCCTTAGATGATTGGGTTTGAGTGGTGTCTTACTCTTTTATCTTACTGAGGGGCTCTCTTTTTTTCAAAGTCGAAAAATAACGATCTACAGGAATGCTAACGGGGCAGAATACTTAAAGAAACAGATTCGTATGAAATAAAAAAAGAGCAACTTTAAAATTGCTCTTTTTTTTCATTTTAACAATTTTATTTTAGGCCACAATTAATTTTTTCCTAATTGCTTTTCTTTTTGTAATATAACGTTGTGCAAAATAAGAACCTAATACATAAATAACTGCTAGTGCTTGAAAAGATAAAGTTTCTGCCGTTGGGAATATACAGAACCAAACTTGAGCCCAATTAGGTATATAAAGATTATTAATTGTGGTTGTACTCATCCATCCAGCTAATTGCATCTCTTGGATAGTTTCGCCAACCATAACGGCTAATACTACTACTAAAAGAGCACCCGTAAACACCAACATCTTTTTATGAGGTAAACGACGTTGAGCTATAAACGTTAAAACGCCAACGATCATCGTTAATGCTAAACCAATTAAAGCTCCCTGAAGAACAATTTCCGATCCTGCTTTTAATCTCAAATTCTGAAGGAATAGAACCACTTCAAATCCTTCTCTATAAACAGATGTAAGACCTAGGAGGAAAAGGGACCAAAAAGTGGTTGCTTGAACTACTTCTCCTTTATTAGAAGTGATTTTTTGTTTCTTTTGATTATGGAGTTTTATCCATCCAGTCCAGTAAATTTGGTGGAAAAACCAATTCATGATAATAAGTAAAACAACCACTGCTAAAATCCCAGTAAAAGCCTGAATATTTAATTCAGATGCGTTGACCGCAGAGATGATAGCGACAACAATGAACCAAGTGGCTAAAGTAGCTAAGAATGAAACCCCTGCACCTATCGAGATAGGTTTCCATACAGTGCCTTCCTTTTTACGAACTAATCCAGAAATTATAGCAGCTAACACTAATATAGCTTCTAATCCTTCCCTAAAAACTAGGATAGCAGTATTTATAATTGCAGATATTGGAGATATGTTTTTGACAGTTGGATCTGGATTCCCGTGATAATAGACACCTTGCCAAACGATCACTCCAATAACCGTTAGAATTGAAATTGTAATAAGGATGGTTTTAATATTTAAAAGTTTTTTAATCATGCTATCCTCCCATTTATGTAAACGATATTGATAATCTTTCTCAATTAATTTATTTTAGTTTAAATCATTACTGTATTTTATGTCAATGAAATTTTTTAATTATGGGAAAAGTTACACTTAACGTAACGGGGGCTTGTTAATTGAAGAAATTTGGGGCTAGTGCTTGTATCTTGGCAGTTTAGTGCATTAAGCAATTATTCAACTAGGGGGTGGTATTTGCTTAAACCAGTCGTAAAAACATATGTAAGTGCTTTCCATAATAAAAGAATCTCCAACTTCTGTACTTGCACTGGCATGTTCACTTTCTTTTACCATCTCATGGCTTTTTTTGCAGGCCAACTCTTTTTCCCTTTCCCCTATTTAAGCTTTAATAACTAATGTCAAGGAATTCAGCTGGCATTTAAGGTAATAAATGATGTGTTGTCATTTATATAAATAAAGAAAGCCCCTCCCCGAATCATATTTTATATGTAATCATTGAAGTTGAGTATCCAATACTTACAATTTAAAAGCGTTTAACATATTATTCGATATTGATTGACATGGCTACCTAATATAAAATTAAAACTAACAAGTTTTCGGAGGATTTAAAGTGGAAATCACCAAGCACTTTTTTTTCAACCTTGCAATAATCATAACCATATTATTTTTTGGTTTATTATGGCTAACACTTAAAAGAAAATTCCATATCTCTAAAAGATTCGCAGTCATTTGGTCTATTATTCTTATTTGGGTTTGTTTCCAATTCTCTTATCACCCTACTCCTAATATTTTTATGGACTTAAGGGAGTTACCAGTTTTAATAGGAGGTCTCTATTTAGGCATTGGTCCAATGCTTTGCTTTATTGTAATCTTAATACGAGGATTGTATGGACTGAATATAGGCTTTTTTGCGAATGCTATCCTTTATTTAGTTTTAGCCATTTTACTCTGGAGAATTTACCCATGGTTTTGGAGCCGACCTGCTAAAAAACGTATTTATATTTCTTTAATATTAGGGATTATTATTAGTTTGGTAACTTTAACAAGTGTTGGGATTATCCATGGTAGTGTAAACCTATTAGACTATTTATTTGCATATTTAGTTGTTCCTCCGCTAGGTATTTCTATGATTTCCATGAGTATCGAAACGGTTCTTAATAATATTCTTATAAGAGATAAGCTTTTAAAAGCGGGAAAATTAGAAGTCGTGGAACAGATGGGAGCGGCCATTTCGCATGAGATTCGGAATCCTCTTACGGCAGCTAAAGGATTTGTACAATTATTAAAAGAAGATCCATTATCACAAAAACAAGCTGAATATTTATCAATCATTTCCGCCGAATTGGATTCAGCTGAACGGGTCATTAAAGACTATTTAACTTTCGCAAAACCCTCAATAGAAAAATTAGAACAAATTGATGTAATGAATGAACTTAAGCGTATTTTGAGTATACTTCAGCCCACCGCAAATCAGTATTCAGTCGAATTAATAACTAATTTTGAATTAGTTGGTTTCCTTTTAGGAGAACGTCAAAAGTTTCATCAATGTTTTTTAAATGTTATTAAAAATGGAATTGAAGCAATGCCACAAGGTGGCCAATTGACAATAACAACTGAATCTGGTGAAAAATATATAACTATATTAATCAAAGACTATGGCGTAGGCATGACAAAAGAACAAATCGAAAGGCTTGGAGAACCGTACTACTCTACCAAAGAGGGAAAAGGTACTGGACTTGGCATGATGGTTGCATATAGTATCGTTAGATCTATGAATGGGAAGATTAGTGTTAATAGTGAAATGGGTATCGGTACTACCTTTTGTTTCAGCTTTCCTATCCCATCAGGTTTGTATTCTAAAGGTGAAAAACTGAATTAAATACCCGATGTTGAGGTTGCCACAGCAGTTTTTTTTATTTTTATAAATTGCATAGACTTTTTGGGAAAACTAATCCCTGCTTCGCTACCCATGTAACAATACGTTGTTACTTATTTACTCCTTATTTCTCCAACCCCAAAAGCGAAGTGTCCCAAAGTATATCTTGAATAGGTTCCACTTTTTCTTTTGTACATTTAATCATTAGAACCAATTCTGGTTGGTTTTCTATTGGCCTAGTTGTTTTTTTATCTTTCGTCATCTTGTAATCGATAGAAAAACCGATAATTCCAGTAACAATATACGGCCAATTGTTAATTTGTATCCATAAATCACTCCTAAAAGCATAAATACAGTTCCAAGAATGGCAGCAAGGTCAACTAGGCTGATACCTTCGGAACGATGAATGGAAGCGAAAAGTTTGACCTCTTCCACTCTTTTATCTAGTGGATAACAAAAAGGGTTGAGATTTACTCAACCGCTTTGCAATCATCAATTTAAAAAAGCACAATTAAACGACTCTCTGAATTAATTTCCTTAAAGGCTTTCTCCTTTTGAAATTTTTAAATGATTTCCTTGTAGCAAGAACAAAAGGAGTTCTTCTTCTCTTCCTTGAATTCAACTTTGCTTTTTCAGCAGAGGTTACGAAATCCAAAATATCCTGTGCAGCATTAGGATTGAAAACATTTCTTTGGGATTCCATAATCATTTTCAACTTTTCTCCATCATTTGCCAATAGCTCATCGATAATCGTTATAAGATTTTCGTTGTCTGGACAATAAACACCTAAATGATGTTTTTCTGCAAATAATGGATTGTCTTTTTCTTGTCCTGGCAATGCACCAGTAATAATCATTGGTAAATTTGTTGCTACTCCCTCAAACATGGTATTTGGGCTCCCTCTCATGATGCCAATATCGGCAGCAAGCATGAGGTCCTGAATGTTTTTGGTAAACCCTAATACGTCACACGCTTGTCAAAACGAGGTTTCAGAGAACTTTCTAACTCTTCTTTTAATGTTTCATTTCTTCCAGCAATGATAGTCACTGTGCAATTAAAGTGATTCAGCAGTTTTTCCGCAATCGCATTCATATCCCCTACGCCTTCGCCACCACTCATCATTAAAAAGTTAAGTTCAGATTTCATTTCAAATGGCTTTCTTAGATGGCCTATGAACCTCTCTCGAACGGGGAATCCCACTACATGTATTTTTTCTTTACAAACGCCATATTTTAAGCATTTTAGCATTGCTTCCTTAGTCGGACTTAAAATAAAGTCCGCTCTGGGATCGCACCATAACGGATAAATATTAACCAAATCCGCAATAAGAGTTCCAAAAGGAATTTGAATTCTTTCTTTTCTTATAATATTTATGACGGAACCATTAAAGTTAGGGTGAATAGACAAGATAACATCTGGATTTACCTCATCCAACAAAGCCAAAAAATCATCTTTTATTAGATTTTCTACTCCTTTGTCTATTGCATAAGAATTAATTGCAGAAACATGCCATATGGCATTCCATAATTGGGCAGAATATCTTGTAATTGGACCATAAGATTTACCAATATTTAATAATGTTGATCCTCCTAATGAGAATCCATCGACAACATGAATTTGGATTTCGTCATTTTCACCAATTTTTTCTTGTAATGATTCAGCAATGCTTTTATGCCCGTGACCAGTAAAATCGGAAGAAATAATTAGGATTTTTTTATTCACAGTACCCACCTTTCCTCCACGGATGATTTATATTTAACATCCTTAAAAATAATATAGCCAGTTTGGCTTTATAAATTCTTAGTGTTGATTAGGGACATTTTCTCAATACATCTTATTACGTAAGATACCTTTCAACTTTTCATAAACCACTTTAAAATAGAACCAGATCAAACTGATCTGGTTTATGAATTAGTTTAAGGGGCACTTATTTCTGAACTTAAATTAGCTGAATCTCTATTTTTTCCTTTATACGTAAAACTCACATACCCGTACAAGTACTATAATCATAATCACAAGATCTAAACTAACCAATCCATTGTCCAACCCAAAATCTCCCCTATGCGAAGCCATCCAGTCCGCAAACGATACACCCACAGGTCTTGTCATAATATAGGAGAAGCAAAAGGCAAATATTAGAGTCGGATAATAATGATTTTGATATTAAAGATGAAAAATATAAAATGGCTGAGAAAAAAATCTCAGCTCTTTTTGTTATTTCTGGTTAATTTTTTCAGTTAGGATATTCACTTGTGGTTCTAATCTTGGACTTGGATAAATCCCTACCCCTGTTTATAAGCCATGTAACCCCAATTATTGGAGGCAATAATCTTTAATCGATTAGATTTTAATAAATAGGCACAATTCTCTTCTCTCGGTATTAAAATAAGTGCTTTCTGTTTCCTTAGAAAATCATTAAGACCACCATTTTCAACTTTTAAATTATCTGCCAGCTCTGCTGTCAGAACTTCGCTTTGAAGCCAAATTACTTTTCCTGTTGACTGGTATATATATAAGAAGTCACCCTTTGTTCGAGCGTTATCCTTCACTTTTTCAATCAAACTCTGTTTTGGATTTACAGGAGGGTAATTAATATATTTAGCAATTTGCATTTCATAATAAGCTGCAACGGACAAAATGGATACGGAAAGAAGCACCTTTATAAACCCATTTCCCTTATGCAACAATTGACTTGCAACAGTACCAATGATAATTGAGAGTGCAGGGTAAATCGGGAGAATATACCATCTGACCTTTGTTGTTGCTACGGTAAACAAAATGAATGGAACCAGAACCCATAGAGTAATACCAATCCAAAAATCATTTTTTTCCGCCCTTATTCTCTTAAAAGATATGCCTTTATTGAGAAACAACAGAAAGATTAAAGTGGTCCCCCATAAGAGAGAAAATCGGGACAAAATATTAATGTAGTAAGACATGCCTCCAGTATGATGCTCAATTGTCGAGGTTGATCTGTGAAGTAAATCATAAAATATCATGTTCTTAAAAAATTTAGTACCGTCATATTGGTATCGAATTACTCCCCAAACAACAATAGGCAAGATCATGAACATACACAGAGTCATCCAATTTTTGAAAGACAGAGTTTTATATTTTTTAGTAAAAAAAAGAAATAGTCCCATAATGACAACAATGTTTCCTGCATGCCAACTTTTGGTTAAAAAGGCAAGAGAAAACGCTATACCTGAACCATATAGCCACTTAAGATTGCGGTCCGCTAGCATTAGAGACAGTATGGCAACTGTAAAGAGAAATACAAAAAGAGAATCTGCATCTCCTGTTCTTGAGGAATGATTGGTTATATATTGCGTACACGTTGCCAAAACTAATGTTGAAATAATTGAAGCTAATTTTCCCTGTTTTTTGTATAAAAAGACGGCTATCATCGTTATTGTTCCCATTGAAAAAATGGCTGAGCAAATTCTCAAACCAAGCTCATTAAAACCTGCAATTTTGTACCCCAAGATAATTGCCCAAAAACTAAGCGGCGGCTTTAGATTCCAATAATCAAAATGCCCCCTATACTTATTAATAATAAAGTTTCCACTTTTAATCATTTCGAATGCACTTACACCATGCCTCGCTTCATCCCAGCTATAAATTGGAAAGTTTCCCAATCGATAAAAGACATTAAAGGCAGCCATGGATAGCAAACACAGTATAAAAACGATAAAAAACATAGTCGATTTTTTATAATTTATTCTCTCCATTATTTAAAGCCAGCCTTCCCTGAGATACTAATTTAATTTAATTTAATTTAATTTAATCTCATCATTTAAAAATAATTTTTTCGATTTATTTGAGCATTTTTAATTACTACTAGCATTTTAATTTATTTGACCAATCTATTTATTACATAACCCTTAATTTCCAATAAATAATCTATTAAGGTTCAATTAATTATTCCTTGTTGACTAAATTAAGAATTTCCCATTATGATTTTTGGCCAAATTTAAATAATAAAATAATGTAAGTTAAGTAAGAAAACGACAGCCGATACCTTAATAGAAAACTTGTAATGGTTTCCTTTATATAGAAATATAAAAAGAACCAGATCAAACTGATCTGGTTCTTGAATTAGTTTAAGGAGCACTTATTTCTGAACTTAAGACAGCAGTATTTCTACTTTTTCCTTTATGAGTAAAACTCACATATCCTACAAGTACTATAATCAAAATCGCAAGAGTTAAACTAACCAATCCTTTGTCAAACCCAAGTCCCCCCCTATGCGAAGCCATCCAGTCTGCAAACGATGCACCCACAGGCCTTGTCATAATATAGGAGAACCAAAAGGCAAATATTTTATTGATATTCATGAATTGAGAGCATAACATTGGTATTACTAATAGTACTGTAAATAGGATTCCTGAAGTGAAGAAGCCTAAGTGTAACGTTCCTGCAAACATATCACCTGCTGCAGTACCAAGGGCGAAGGTTGAGAGAACTGTCAACCAGTAAAACATCTCTCGGCGACGAGTATAAATACTGTGGATCGAGAGCGTCTTTTCTTTTACATACCAAAAAGCTAATACAGTAAACAACAAAGCCAAATAAATAATTGTAGAGATAAGCGGAGAATGCCCTAGTAAGAAACTGACTACATCCGCAGCTGTTGTACCAAAAATACTTACCATCACAACAACGAGCCAATAAACAGATGGAATGTATTTGCGTACAGAGAATTGTAACGCTAGGGACCCGAATAGTCCTAAAATTGAAAGAGAAATGGCTAACGGCAGATTCACACTCTCATTCCAATAATCTGCAAATACCTCTCCCATTCCCGTAGTAAATATCTTAATTATCCAGAATAGTAGTGTGATTTCTGGAACTTTTGAAATTAGATCTTGTTTTTTACTTTTTGAACTCAACATAAATCCTCCTTTTTTTCATGTTCATATCGAAACAGTTGATTTCTATTCGTGGGTATAGAAATCAATTTTCGTAGAATTATTGTCAAAATATCTGAAAACTGTGTGATGCAAATCAATTGCATCGTATACCTTAACATGGCCTATTAGCATATGTTGCAGAGCATAATAGATTCGTACTAATTTGATTGTAAAAAACATCGGTAAAAAAATTGTTAAATTAATTTTTATTTTGAAATGCTTTGTTCGTTTTTGGGCACCAATGGAATTCGATTGTAGATGGTGATAATAGCACGACCAATTGGTGCAAGCACTGATTGCATTGCAAAAACAAGTCCGCTTACTACAAATGCTACGATGATGCTTACTAGTACATCAAAAGGATAATGGTTTCCTACATAAACACGAGAAATCCCTGTGCAAATAGCAAACAAGAGCATACCAATTCCAATCTTACGATGCTTCCTCCATAATATCGCTAAAGCAATTGAAAATGTCCCCGTTGCATGATCACTTGGGAACGAAGAATCTTTTGCATGCTGAACTAGGAGATTCACATGATGTGTTACAAATGGACGATTTTCATAAAAGATATGGCCTAAGACAAAATTAATAACTAAACCTAACACAGCGGTTATTGCTACATATACAACCGTATGTTTTTCTTTTTCTTTCCCCAAAAACCACATTAATAGTAAAACCAGTGCAAAAAACGGAAATGCAAATTGGGTAAAGAAAACCATTAAACCATCCAATAAAGGCTGATGGCCTGCATTATGATTAATTGCTTTAAATATCTCGTAATTCACTCTATCTCCTCGCTTCTATCAATATTTTATAATTTTCTTCAAATTCAAATCTCTTTTTTGCCGTTTGTCATCTATTTGATTAAGGTTACTGCCATCAAAAATGAACAAAAACAACTTTATCAATTAAATCTTATTATTCACTAAAGAAACTATTAAGAATTTCTGAAGATGAAAAATTATTTATAAAATGATGCTATATTGTTGTTGATTGTTTATTCAATAAAAATTGGAGGCATTATGTCATATTTAATAACTTTGTTTGAACAACATAGTTACCTCATTTTATTCCTAGGGATTTTTCTAGAGCTTATGGCTCTTCCTATATCTGGAGAATTTTTAATGAGCTATGCGGGATACTTTGTTTATCAAGGGAAAATGAATTATATGTTGGCACTCCTAACCGTTTTTTTGTCAGGTGGTGCAGGTATAACCGTAACATATTGGTTGGGGAAAGCAGGCGGATATAAACTAATTGAAAAGTACGGGAAATATATTCACCTTGGTCCTGAAAGATATAATAAAACGGCGGCTTTGTTTGAACTGTCAGGGAGTAAATTATTGGTTTTTGCGTACTTCATTCCAGGAGTAAGGCATTTTACTGGATATGTATCAGGAATTTCTAAAATGCCTTTTAAAAAGTTTATTGTTCCTGCTTATATAGGGGCATTTTTATGGGGAATTTGTTTTATTACACTTGGAAAGGTATTGGGGCCTGAATGGCAAGCCTTTCATCAATCAGCCACTAAGTATTTAGTTGTTTTTCTCATTGTTTTAGCTGTATTATTGGGTGCTTACTTCATATATCGATTTTATAAAAACCCACTTAAAGATTTCTTTGTTCGTTGGATACAAAGGTTGCTTTCATGGCTTAAAACCATTAGAGCAACGGAAATGTTCCTTATTTTTCTTACTGTAGTTTTAATTGGAATGGTTATCTTGATGCTTGGACTAGCTGATGATTATTTAGACAATGATTTTACCCAATTCGATAAAATTACTGAATTTATGGTGCACTCTTCTGTTTACATTAGCTGGATGAAAGGGTTTATCGTATTTCAACAGCCATTTGCACTTATCAGCATCATAGCTGTTACAATTATTCGTATTTGGACAAAGGAAAAGAATAGGATGTTAGAGTGTCTGTTACTTGTAGTTTCAATATTTGGAGGAATCCCTTTCCGTGAAACAATCTTGGAGTTTTTTTCTATTCTTCAAAAATATGGATTTCTCCAAGGTTTTCATTCACCTAATTTTCCTGATATAAACTCCACTATTTTGTTCGTTATTTATGGAGTTTGTTTATTTTTACTTCTTCGCCATTCGAAAAATAACTATGTAACAATTATGGTTCCTGTGCTTGGATTACTCTTATTAATGGGTCTAGCCATTGTAAATATTGAATTAACCCATGTACTTCCTAGTGACTTTGTTGGCGGATATGTTTATGGAGGAGTCTGGATATTCTTTAATTTTTTATTGTTTGAAATGATACGTCTAGTCTTGGGAAAGTACCAATATATTTCTTTAAATAAAGATGAGATGAATAAAAAAAGAGAACACATATCCCTGTGATAGAAGATGCACCCCAGATTGCTCGTGTCTTAAAAACAAATTGGAATATGAATGGTGTCAAAGAACGGGAATGTATAGAGGCCTTATTATTCTTCCCAATATGTAAAGTTTGGAATATCTAAACACTTTAAAGACTAAATGTCCTTTAGTCTTATACTGATCTGTATTAAAAATAAAAAAAATAAAATGGCCTAATAAAACTGATTGATTTATTAGGCCATTTTATTTATATCTCTTTATTTAGAAAGGATACACATAATAAGTTAATCCACCTACAATGATGCCTGTAATCGCTCCAAAAAAAACTTCTGTTGGTTGGTGTCCTAATAACTCTTTTAATTTTTCTCTAGACTCTGTTTTCTTTATGTTTGGATCTTTTAAAGTGTCAATTAACCGATTAAAATCAACCAAAAGTTTATTTAAAACTTCAGCATGATACCCTGCATGCCTTCGCACTCCTGTTGCATCATGCATAACAATTAATGAAACGACAACACATATTGCAAAGTCATTTGTATAAATACCAGAGGTCAATCCAACAGCTGTAGTCAATGAAATAATCAAAGAAGTATGAGAACTTGGCATTCCTCCTGTACTAAACAACAATTTCCATTTTAATTCCCTTGATGCTAAATAGTGAATTGGAACTTTTATGATTTGAGCAATCAGCATGCCTAAAAGTGCTGCTAAAATTGGATATGATAATAACATTTTTCCTCCACTTATTTTGAAATTATAGTGTTCGCTAAACTTACCCCCTTTAAATTTGGGAATGAGTATATTATTATTTAAAATCAAAAGATTAAACCAAAATTATGGTTGAAGGTTGCATGAATCAAAAAAAGCAATGCTATCCTTAAGCATTGCTTTTCAAACGCAAATTATGCTATGCTGATGCCTTTTTGCTTTTAATAACTTTTATAGCTAAGAAAACTAAAATAAAGAACACGATAATGGCAACCAAATAAGCAATAGGATGTAAGATATTTTGAATATTATCCCAATTGTTACCTAACACATATCCTACATAAGTTAAGATTGCAGACCAAATCACACTACCAATGGCAGTGTACATTAAAAATTTACTAAGGGGCATTCGTGCAATTCCTGCTGGTAAAGAAATAAAAGTACGAATTGCTGGCAAAATACGTGAAACAAATACTGTAATTTCCCCACGTTTATCGAACCACTTTTCAGCAGATTCTAAATGTTTTTTTGACAAAAATACATATTTCCCAAAGCGGTCTATGAATCTTTTTCCACCCCAAAGTCCAATAGCATATGCAATGAAAGAACCGATGATATTTCCTAGTGTTCCAATCAATATAACTCCTATCATATCTAAATGCCCTGTTGAGACTAAATAACCACCAAAAGGCATAATCACTTCGCTGGGAATTGGAATACAGGCACTCTCCAAAACCATTCCTAAAAGGATCCCCCAATATCCAATGGAATTGATCCAGTTTATTGCTATGTCTCCCAAATGATGCAAGATACTCACTTTAACCTCTCCCTTAAAATACTCTTTTGCAAAAATTTTTGACAATAACTATATAACAGTTTGCCATAATAAATGCAATTTGCAACTTTGTTTTTATTAAATTTTTTTCATTTATTACCTTTTAAATAGAAAAAATTGGGGTTTCGCATAGAGGGGAACATTGTAGTTCGGTTAAGGGAGTACCCATATTTTTATTTTGCACAATGTCTAAAATACTAAAAGCAATATATAACACAGTTGCCACTAATAAAAAAATGATGGAACTTAATAAACACTTAATATTTGTTTAATTGATATTTAATAAAAACAACAAACGAATATATTATATTTAAATATGTTAACTCTATATATAATAAAATGATGCTTCAAAAAAGGAGATGAGTTTTTTGTCAAAAAAATTACCAGCCGCTGAAGAAACGGTGCTGGCAGAACCAGTCGTTAACCAATTGTTAAGCAAGGTACCGCAGGTTACTATTTTCTTCTGGATAATCAAAATATTATGTACAACTGTCGGTGAAACGTTTGCTGATTTCATAAATTTCAACCTTGGATTAGGTTTAACTCTGACTACCATAATTATGGGAATAGCATTTTTCATTGTTCTGTTTTTTCAATTCAGAGCAACTAAATACGTTCCAGGCATTTATTGGACCACGGTTGTTCTTATAAGCGTTTTTGGAACGTTGGTAACTGATAATTTAACTGATGGTATGGGTGTACCTCTTGAACTTAGTACAGCTGTTTTCTCAGTGTTGTTAGGATTAACTTTTATTTTTTGGTATTTAAGTGAAAAAACACTCTCGATACACTCGATTTTCACCAGAAAAAGAGAAGTATTCTACTGGTTAACGATCCTATTCACATTTGCACTTGGAACAGCAGTCGGAGATTTATATTCCGAACAACTCGGTTTTGGTTATCTTAAAACAGGAATAACCGTTATTATTATCATAGCTTGTGTATTTTTGGCTTATAAATCAAAACTTGATGGGATATTAGCATTTTGGGTTGCCTATATTCTTACTCGTCCACTTGGAGCATCTCTAGGTGATTACCTATCTCAGCCAAAAGTTAATGGCGGGTTAGGTTTGGGGACAACCGTTACTAGTGTAATTTTTCTTGTAGCGATTCTAGCAATCATCATTCTCCTTGCTGTTACAAAAATTGATATAAACTCTAAAAGTGAAGTAGCAGAAAAGAATCAACCGAACGGAAGAAAGAAAAATGTTTTGACACAAACCATTGTGGTACTATGTATTTTCTTAGTTGGCGGTATAGGCGGTTATGTATGGAGAAGTAATAATATAGCATCGCAAAACACCTCTTCACAAGCTACATTGGGTGGACAATTAACAGGCTTTATTAAAATTGAAAATGACATGCTAACCGCTGTAAACTCAAATAATTTTAGTTCAGCTAAAACAAGTGCGGATGATTTGGAACATCAATGGGACACATCGGAAGCGAAGCTAAGAAAAATCGATGGTACTACATGGACTAAAATAGATGGCACTATTGACGTTGTTTTAGCAGCTGCTCGTTCGTCTAATCCTGATGCCAGCAAGTGTAAGGTAGCACTTAACAACTCACTCAGCGTCTTAAACACAGCAAATAAAGTAACAGCGAATACAGCTTCTTCAACAACATTAGTTGGACAATTAACAAATTTCGCTACAATTGAAAATAACATGCTAAAAGCTGTAAACTCCAATAAATTTACCTTAGCGAAGAAAAATGCGGACGATTTGGAACATCAATGGGATACATCAGAGCCTAAACTTAGGAAAATAGATGGTACAACATGGACAAAAATTGATGGCAGTATTGACGTTGTGTTAGCGGCAGTACGTTCATCAAGCCCTGATGTGAGCAAGTCCAAATCAGCACTCACCGATTCGCTCAGTATTATAAATAGTGCAAATAAATAAAAATCTTAAAAGCCCTCTTTGAACATAGTGTAAGTGAAAGCAATTAGAATCTTGATTGAAAGTATGAAAATTACTATTCTTTCAACTTTCAGTTAGAGTTTAAATATGGAGTGAAAAAATCGTCCTTTGATCAAATGGCGTGAATACTTTAAGAGCAGCATTAATTAATTAAATTAAGGCGATTGTTCAAGAAGAACAATCGCTTTTTTGAATTTGTTTGTAAACAGGATTTATTTTTGTTAATAATTCATCGTGGAATAAAGATTTAATTTAAAACAATATTTTGAATAAGGAATTGAGGAACTAATGGCATTATCTATTCTTAACACAATATTTAAACGAGAAAAAACATATATATTAGTTGCTCTTATTATTATTACACTTTGGGTTTTACCTTATTTTATTCTTGGACCACAAGCACATATGCGGATTCAAGATAACCTCGATTCTAATATCGCATGGTACAAAGTGTTAAATGACAGTGGGCAGCAGCTTACATATTGAATTGGTCAGTTGCTTCTACTGGCTTTGAATGGACATTCCTAAAGATTGGATATATGTATTACGGTAAGGACTGGCACTTGCTTTACTCCGCATTCTCCTATCCATTCCTTTACTTAGTTCTACTTGGAAATTTAAAAATTGTAGATGTCATCTTGCAGAAGTCTGGATGTGGACGAAATCAGGAACCAAAAGAGAAGCAAACCTAGTCTAAAGAGCTGCTTTCCTATTCGTTTTTTATCACATTGTTTTGAAGAACTACACTTAAACAAATGGGTAGCAAGAGTTGAAGAACAGGGCTGTAGTTGTGGCAGCTTTTTCTTATTATGCTAACTAGGCAGGTTTATTGAGGAATAATTGCATAAATATATAAATACGAGGGATTTTCAAAAGTTATTTTATTGGGTGTGTCAAATATTATTAATATAATTAATTTAGGGGAGATAATACAGGAAAATAGACCTACAAAACCTAAAACAAAATTAAACCAAAGAACATATAATAACAATATGTTTTACACCAAAAAGAAGACCGTGACTTAACGTCACGGTATAACAACACAGCTATAGAATTGAATGAATAATCCATTCTCGTCGGCCAAAACAGGGTGGATTATTCTTTTTGTTTATTTTGATTAAACATGTGACACCACTCTTTCTTTTACTTAATGTTGAGTGAATATAGTTCTCAAGGGCTTACATCGATATTAAGGTAATTGTATCGTTTTGATATGCTCTAAATTTCGATATACTTTTTCCCCTTCTGCGGTGATCAAAATGGCTTTGTTATTACGAACCTTTTGGAGTAAGCCTATTTTTTCAGAATGTTCCCCGCCATCTAGAATAACTAGCTGATTTTCTACTTTCTTCAACTGCTCCTCAAAAGATCTGGCTAGTGAAGTGGAAGGTGGATTTAATTGGAGTTTCTGATTATCTAAAGAATACGGCGTTGTATTGGGTGGGTACGGAATGATGCATTTGACATGATTCATCGAGATGAACATGGCTTTATATAAAGGGGAGTGAAAAACAAAATAGTCATTCATAACGCTGGTTACATAGCCATGAATCGATTTATTTCCTGTCACATACACTTGGACAAACAAACCTTTGGCAATCGTTAATGCTTTTCGAAAAGATATTACCTCCGCTTCAATCGGTCTTTCTGATGGAGGTGGTGAATAATAGTAATCTTCATCGTCGAAACTGATTTCTTTTAATCTTTGAACATGAATAAAGGGAATGTAGAGAAAATGTTGGTTTTTGCCATCGAATACGACGATAATGTCCAATCCACTATCTACCAAGGTGCCCTTATAAAAAGTGCCTCCTGAAATTTCCACCTCAATATTTTTACCTAATAAATCTTCAAAGTCCATCTTAATTCTCCTTTTTTGCATATTGTCTTATCGTTGAAGTACGCCGCCAAAAAGCCATGAAACCCAAAAATATAAAACAACTAAGGTGAATAACACAGTAGGTGGAATCACAACGATCGTGACTTTGACATACTCCAACCAGCTAATCATCACTTTTCCTTTTCTAACAATGTGCATCCACATTAATGTAGCGAGCGTTCCCATTGGAAGAAGTAACGAACCCATGTCGCTGCCAATCACGTTGGCTAAATAAGCGATTTTTAATTCAAGTAAACTGAGCTTCATATGCGTTAACGTGAGTGTTCCAACCATGAGTGCTGGGTGATTATTAAAAATATTGGAGAGAACAGATAGTAGTACACCCATCATGACACTCGCATGCAGAAGACTTCCAGAAACAATCGGTTCCATGAACCCAATTAACCAGTCTGTTAACCCAATGTTATTCAGAGCGTAAATAATGGTATACATGCAAAAGGCGAAAACAATAATATACCATGGAGTTTTTTTCAGCATATCTGCAGGGGATATTTTTAAATAGACCCACCGCCATCCTAAAAGAACAAGAGAACCAATGACAGCCATTACAGAGACTGGAATATTTACAAACGAAGCCACAAAGAGGCTTACACGGACAGCAAATACGAATAGTAGGACGTTTCGCATAAATCTTGAACGAGCTTTTTCTGAAGCATATTCAATACCATTTTTTAATTTAAGTGGGTGGTAGTTAGATCTTGACAGTCCCGAAACATTAGTAGGAATGGTTTTCGGCAAGATTCTTCTAAATCGCAGGAACAGAAGTCCTACCAGCAAGAGCAGACCAAGTGTTGCTGGAACAAACATCATTGCCGTATGCAAATACAAACTCATATGCACAATTTTTAGGGCGATTAGATTTACGATATTGCTGACTCCAATTGGAGCACTAGAGGCGGTGGCGATCAAGCCCCCTGAAAGTAAATAAGGGATTTTTTGATGGTTTTTTAAGCCCATGTTGTTTAATAACATGACTAGAATGGGGGTTGTGATTAAGATACTTCCATCGTTATTGAAGAAGAGTGTCATGAGAAAACATAAAAGATTGACATACCAGAATAAACGAATTCCTGACCCTTTTGCCATGGCAGCCAGTTTTTCTGCGACCCAATTAAAGAAACCAAAACTTTCTAAAACAATCGCCATGACTATAGTTGCCATAATCGTAATGGCAGCACCACTTATGGTGTTTGAAATTATACCCAGGTCTGATAATGAAACACTTCCACTAAGTACGACAATGATCGCACCTATTGCGGCAAATACAGCCTCATTAATGCCTCTAGGTCTCCAAAGAATAAAACCGAGGGTAACCAAAAAAGTTGCAATCGTTATCCAAAACATTGGATATTTTTTCTCCTTTCATCTAGCTAGTAATTCAGGATGCCCCTGAGACGACTTTACCTCCACTTGCCTGTGACTACGCTCCTGTCCCCCCCTTCCATCTATCCCTCTGTTTTGTTGTACTGTATCTATATGTATCCTGAATGAGACAGGCTTTAGGTTTGTACCCTTTTTCCCAAAAAATCAACTAGAGTCTAAAAAATAATGGTTCTGTGATTACATTTGAAGACGGAAGAACTTGCTTAATTAAGAATTTGATAATGAATAGGGGGACTATTGTGAATTATTTCACTTAAAGTAAACGGGTGCTTTTGTTTAGGATGATGATCGCTGCGGCGTTCATTTTTTGTTGAACTAATGGGCAGGTTAGTGGAAGAAATAACAATTAGGTGTGACTGGGAAATTGACGATGATATAAAAAAAAGACACCGAAGTGTCTTATGTACTTTCAAATCAAGCTCACCGATTAAATAATTCCAGCAGTTTTAAGAAATTCTATTTCCTTTTCGTATGTATTACAAGTATACGGAATTTCAAATAAAGGTATATTATGTGACTTGGCATAAATACGTTTTAATTCGTCATTCTTTACTTGAGACTCATATTGTGAAACACCACCGAACTCAGCTACAGGCTTATAATGTTGTTCACCTTGACACTCAATAAGACATTTAATGTTGTTATCTGAACCGAGAACAGCAAAATCATAACGCAACAATTTCTTATGCCCTACACCATATAAGTCTTGAAACGAAACTTCAACTCTATATGCCACATTATGTTCTCTCAGTATTTTTATAGTTCGCCATTGAAATGATGAAATGTTATGACAGTCACAACAAGTATCACAATAATATCCTTCTTTCGCCCTACGTCCGTATGCATCAATTTTTATTTTAAAATCTGATGATTTAAATTGATATTCTTTACCACACAGATAACAACGACATTTATATAGTTTAAATACTTTACATATGCCACCACCCTTTCCTTTTTTTCTACTATCATATACTTCATACCCTCCCTCATAATTTTCATTAATACATTCTAATATCTCTAATGATTCATGTGTGGTATTGGAATAATCAATATCATAGCTTTCATCCTTTACCCTGGGATATGAAGCTAATCTCTTTTTCTCACGCTCTTGCTTTAACGCACAATTTTTTTGTTCTCCTATCTCTCCAATTCCTTCACAATCTCTCCGTTTCTTGAAAAATAAAGCACTTTCACTTAAATAAACTATTCTTCCACATTTACACTGACATTTGTATTTCTTTCGAGACTTACAATCTTGTATCCATTTATCAAAAGTATCTACAGATTCAAAATTATTATTAGGATTTTTTTCCCCATTTATAAACTTTTGCTTGTCTTGTTCTAACTCTTCAATTCTTTTTTTAGTAACTTTTTCTTGATATTCTTCAAAACCCCCGATTATAGTTAAACATCCGTTTTTCGTTCCAATAGGGAATGATACGTTTTCCATGTTTTCAAGACTCCCCCATTTTTAATATAGACATAACGACCTATCGAATACTTATGTATAATATAACATCCATTTACACCCTCTTTCTCTTGTAATGCATTAATTTGCTTTGCCCATTATCCATCTTAATACATTGATTTCTTTATCTCTTCAAATTCTAATTTGTCTGTCTATGATATGGACGGGAAAGAGTTGCTACTCACTGAAGCATAGAGAAATTAATATGGTGTGGGATGCCATTTATTATTTCTTGTATCCCCAATAAACTAGTATATTTTCAGGGAGAACAATCCTATGGTCCTCCCCAAAGGTCACTTTTAAAAAGGGGATATTTAAATAATGTTTTACAAATAAAGGGTGCATTAGCTAAAGTTGATGGTCGCTGCGGCGGTCTTTTTTCTTGTTGAGCTAAAGGGGCAGTTTAATGGAATAAGGGGTTTTACCATAACTAGGTTAATAACATTAAGGATTATCATATGGGGAATAAAATTTATTCGTTTTTTGAAGTATTTTAGCAGTATAATAGTATTGGTATTTCTACAAATGTTTACAAAAAGGGGACAATTTATGAAGAAATTAACCTACTTATTTATTGCGTTTTTATTAGTTTTCCTTGCAGCTTGTTCATCAAATGAAACAACTAGCAAAGAGGAAAATGCCCAAAAAAATAAAACTCAAGAAGTAAGCAAAAAGAAAGCAGCTACTGTTGAAAGCAAAAAAAGTACACCTGACGATGAAGCGGAAAAAACGACTACTGAAAGTTCAGTCAGTCCAAGTGTTCCTGCCACTAGCACACAAGCGATAACAAGTGTTAATGGTGACTTTGACTACAGTAAATATAAACTCATTGTAGTAGATGGCGGAGATATGTCAGGATATAGACAACCGAATGTCAGAGTTGATGTCGGGTTTGGTGACAGAGAATATTGGGCTTTTACAAATGAATACGGGCAGCTCATTCGTGTTGAGGCAAAAAATATAATACTCCAAAATCCGAATTCTGATCATGTATTGTCATCAGGTAGGTATTACTCTAATGAAGCAGATGTTCCTGGTACAGAGAGTCCAACCTTGGATAAAGGGCATGTGATTGCTGACTCGCTTGGGGGAGTATCAAATGCATATAACATTACACCTCAAGACATCACTCTCAATAGGCACGGCGACCAAGCTTATATGGAAAAAGTAATTCGAGATGCAGGAGGTTGTACAGATTTCGTAGCTGTGATTCAATATCCAAATACTCAGACGCAAATTCCGAACCATTATAAATTCACATACAAAATTCAGGGCAGAACCATTACAGATGAATTTGACAATGTAAACCCAGATGAAGTGAACAAAAATTTAGGGGCAACAACAGTTACGAAGAGAACACCACCGAAAACAAACAATGCACCAGCAAACCAAGCGGTAAATAGTAATGAAAATGTTAGTAAGGTAGATACCAATCATAATGGACAAGTTACGATCGCTGAAGCTAAAGCTGCTGGTTTTAAAATGCCAATTACACGGGATTCATGGCTCTATAAATATATGGACGACCGAGATGGTGATAGCTTAGTAGGTGAATAAATGGGGTTATGCGGTGATTCTTTTCTTCTTATTGAAGAGTAAAACCATGACCTAGAGTCCGACTAAACATAAAAATGGCATACTTTACCAAAATAAGGAATAAAAATAATGAGCCTAAAAGATGCGAGTTTTTTATACATTACATGCATCTTTTAAGCTTTTTTAAATTTTTATAAAAAACTACATCCAAAAATTGCATATTCCAATTGCTAAATACACGTCCTCCGTAAAAGTAACCTACAAGTATATTTTGTTTTCCTCAATCTTCTAGTGATAAGTATTCCTCTACAAACCTATTGAGTTCTTTATTATTTATATAACCTTTCCTCCGTTTTTTCTTTGCAGATTTAAAGTGAACCTTAATTTTATCCATACTCTTTAAATCTTTTACGGATAAGTCTCCATTTAATAGTCTTTTTGCTATTTCCTTGACTTCATCATCAGAAGTTTCAACGAATAGTAAATAAGCCCAATCTGTTACTTTGTCCATTTCTAAACATCGTCACCCTCCCAATTGCCCCATATTTTGATTACTTTATAATTCACTGTCTTTCGGTCCTTATTTTCAATTAAAAGGAGCCCCCGAACTAACTTATAATCATGGCAAAACTTATATTCTTTTGGCTGTTCATTATCTACGTAAAAGTAAACATCCATCGCAGGTTTATTCCAATTATTGTCGGTATCATTTTTAAGGCGAACTTCATCTCAATTTATCCCTTCAATATCGCCACATATTTCTTTCATTTCTTCGATAACCAGTTTTTCGATTCGATTAATAAGGCTGTCACTCATCGCTATTCTCCAATTCTTTTAATCGTTTATATGTTTTTTCTTGCGATTCTTTATAGCCTTTAATGAAGTGTTCAATGTATTTTTCACGAGCTTGAGGTAAACTAAAATCTGCTTCATCTGCAGCTTCATCTGCCATTTTGCGTATTTCTTCATCATTGTCTAGGTAATCTTCAGGAACAATTTGGCCTATTAGTCGTTTGCGTTCGTGTTTCTCATATAACTTCTTGCAATCATCAAGAAAATTAACCCGTTTTTTCTCTTCTTCTGGATTCACTTTACCATTTAAATCGTCTATTACATCTTGAGCGTCTTTACCCGTGAGTTTAATAGGTTTGTAAATGTTCGGATAAAACCGTTCCTTCACTTCCTCCAACGTATAACGCTGCGGATCGTGCTCAATCCATTCGGAATCTGGAAGCTGTTCCCTTTGATCAATTACTTCCATCAAACTATTTTCTGCGGTTATTTGTATCCCATCTTCTTTAGGTGTATCTAACCTTGAATAGAACCTTTTCGCTAATTCTTCGTCTTCCAATTCCTCTTCCTTTTGAATTTCAAACAAATATTTTTCTAGTTCTTTATATTCTATCGATTCCAACCCGTTCAGTACCCCTTTTAGTTTATCTAACGGCAATTTACCCAAAGCTTCATCAAGGATGTTAACGAAACGAGGGATAAACATTAAATCGATTGAATAATCAGTTCCATTAGTTGCTTCACAGGCTAGTTTATACCAGTTCTTTACCGTCTTACTGATTGCCTGCCGTTTTCTAATCTCTAAAACTGCTATTTCGTGTTCTTTTGTTCCTTCTTCAATGCTCTCCATTTTGAAAACTGTGAAGTCATGAGTAGGTCTGCTATAAAAGTAAGTTTCATGTAACAGCTTTAATGCTCTTATCCGTTCACCATTATCCATGCCTTCTATTTGCTCGATTAAATCTTCAGCTTTTCTTTTCGGTACATATTCTAGTTCCTCCATCTCTGCTCCAGCTATAAATGGTGATTTTGAAGCGATCATTTCATCGTTATATGTTTGAGCTTCAGCTTTATCGTCAAATACTTTCCCTTCCACGAAATGATCACTGTAATCTGTTACCCAAACGACGGTGACTTTTTTAGGTTCGCTCATCGGTTCAGTCATCCCCTTTTTTACTGTCAAAATATCCATCTTTCTTCAAATCTTCGAATATCAATCTTTTATCCTCTTTAGATAGTTTTTCATTTAACGTTCTCATATGTTCACGATGAAAAAATCTGTAAATATCTTGAATGGAAGCATCTGGGTTTTCATATCCGATACCGAACATAACCTTTTTTAGCAATTCTTCATCAATACCACGGTGAAGCAATGCACGTAACCATGCCTTATCTCTTTCATGCTGGAAGAATTTATCGCTCATTCTCGTCCTCCAATTTCCCCTCAACAGGATAGTATAGATATGGCCTTAGAGTTCGGATCCATATTTCATCATCAGCCATAACACCATGTGTTTTTCGAACAATTGCCCACCGATTGTAACTATTTAAACCGAGTAACTGGAGCAATTCTTTGCAATTAACTCTTGTTTCGGGGAACACTCTCCATTTTAGCCATTTTTCCAATTCATCTTTGGTTATATATCCTTCTTGACTAGGTGAAAATTGTTTATTAAATCCTTCAATGGAATTGATAACATAAGGCTTATCGCCCCCATTTAGTTTTAAATCAACAGTTGCGATAACATCAGCAAAGAACCTTAAATCAAATCTCATCTAGTCGATTTTACTCATTGTTCTTATCCTCTAGCATGTTTCGTGACGTTCCCACATTGTCAGAGTCTGAGTCTTGTTTGGCAAGAAATTCTTCCTTTCGTTTATCATCAAAATGACGGATTTTTTCAAGGTTTTCTTCGGTACGATTTTCTAAATATTCCTTAATGAGACCTTCACGTTCCTTCTCGCTTTTGAGAAACCAATCTCCTTCTCTGTTAGCAATCCTAATGGTTTCGTCCACTCCTTCTGGAGAAAATTTATTAGTAAAACCAGCAAGTTTGTTAAGAATTTCTTGTTTTTCTTCGAAAGATAGCTTATCATCCATCTTTTTCAACGCAGCATCATTTCGGTCACACGCTTCGTTTGCAAGTCGTTGAATGATTTCTTTTCGGTTTTCCTTTGGCGTGTTTGCTACTTCTTCTTTCGTTTGCTTGAAAAACTCCATAATGCTCATTCCTTCGGACAACTTAATCCATTCCTTTTCAGGCGTATCTAGCCTTGAATCGTATCTTTTCGCTAATTCCTTATCTACGTTTCCTCTTTCAAATCATCATTTCGGAAAGATGTCCGTCAATCGCTTCAAGATGGTTTACATCCCTATCGTTATTAAAAAGCTCTAAAAACGTTCGTAGCAATTCAAATTCGTTGATTAGGAAGTATTTATTGATTGTAGGTTCTCTTTAAAAATAGGTGTCGTTTAGGAGGGTCGATGTCCGCAAACGCTCACCATTATCCATTGATTCGATTGCTGCAACGATGTCCTCAGCCTTCATTGTCATCCTCCCAATTCCCCCAAATTTTGATTTCTTTATAATTTGTTGGCTTTCGTTCCTTATTTTCAATGAGGAGTAATCCCCGATTAAATCTATAATCGTAGCAAAACTTATAGTTTTTTTGTGATTCATCATCCAAGTGAAAAAAAATATCCATTTCATGTTCATACCAATCCAAGTCTGAATCATTATTAAGTCTAACTTGCTCCCAATTAATACCTTTTACATCGCCACATAACTGTTTCATTTCTTCGATAATTAGTTTTTCGATTTGTTTGATAAGATTTTCTTTCAACGTTGTTCTCCATTTCTTGGATTTTACTTATTGTTATAGAGATCCAGTTATTTTGCCTTATTTAGCTTTAAATCACAGTTGCGATGACATCATCAAAGAGCATTTACTCATTTTTCTTATTCTCTAGTATTCTTTCGTAACGTTCCCACATTGATAATCTCGCTCTTGAATAAAACTTTACCTCGCCATTAGTTATGGCTCTTTTAAAGTCAGTACTACTGTTATATCCACTTGTTTGTTTCATAGACTCGATTATTTCAAGTATTTCTTTTTTGGTGATTTCAACAATATCGTCTTCATTTAACTTCGGGTCAACATAATCTTCGAGTACCCTATATTCTTCCTCAGTCAGTCCAGTGTGCGAAATGTCATCGGTTACTATGAATTCAACTTTTTTCCTTCTTGGTGGTGGAAGGTCACTATCATCTTCTATATAGCTCTCTTCCAGAAGCCTTTCACTCATAGCATGAGTTTCCCAAAAATCGTGTTCTTCATCATCGGTCATGTTTTTTGGTATGTCGTTCGGATTGTCGATAATCAATCGACCTTCTCTTTCGCCAGTCCATTCTATTCTATGTTTTTTAACCTCTCCCACCTTCCAGTCGGCAATTGCCCATTGAAGCCTATCAATTAACGCAAACAGTAAATCAATGTCCTGATTTGAAAGCTTATAACGGTTTTTTCTTAACTCTTCTATTTGGATAAAGAGATTGTTTTTCTTTTTCAATCGCTTTTTTTCGTCTTCTACCTCATCGGGAAGTTCAGCACGTTTGGAAAGTTCTTCGTTAGTGATGTGGGATAAAATTTTTTCTTCGTCATCATCATCCAAAAGTTTTCCTAATCTATTGTTTGCCTCACCGAGAGCAGTACCGTCACGGTATTTCTCGGCTCTATCCAGCAACTTTTTTATTGAGTGCAATTCCTTAAGAAATGACTCAGGTCTTCCATCGAAATAAGTATCAAACAGTAGCTCTAACGTCCTAATCCTTTCACCATTATTCATAGATTCTATTGATTTAATAATATCTTCAGCTTTCATTATCGATTTCCCCATTTTCAACATCAAATTCTTTTTGTTCAGCTTCGAATTCTTCCTTTGTCATCTTATTTTTTTCTAGAAGTTCTTTTAATTTATTTTTGTTTATAACTTGCATATCTTTTTTCTCTAAATATTCAAGAGCCTCTTTATCTTGCTCGTATGCTTTTTCGTCATACCCTATGCGTTCATCTTTAAATATTTTTTCCTTTTTCCGTTCAGATCGGATGTCATCGAGCATTTTATGAACATCTTCAACAGTGAAACCTTTTTCATTCATTTGTTTGGTGGCAATATCTTGGGCCTTTTTCCAAGCTGGTGTATTTTCATTTACTTTAATCCTAGCTTTCCCTACTACCTCTTTTGGTGCTTCATCTACAATACGGTTCCAATTATCGTGCCTTGAATATACTTTTTCTTCGATTCATCTCTTCACGCTCAAGCCAGTTTTTATGTCTATCGATATTCCCTAGAATTGTACAATATATTCAGCGTGTTTTTCTTGCTGGTACTCTGTCGTATGGATTTTGATAAGGAAGTCTTTCCACTTTTCGTACATAGACTTATTCATTTCCTCATATTCATCAATCTGCTCTTGTGTTATGCCATCCATGGGTTCTTTACCGTCCATCTCATTTAATGCCATTAAATCGTAATGATCGAACGTTAACTTCCTACCAGGCATCTCACATTCTTTTAAAAAGTCCATCATATCGGATTGACCAAGGTTATATATTTCCGATAGTTTACCAAAGGAAATTTCATCGAAATAGTAGAGTCCTAGTGACATAGCCAACTTGATGATTTCAGGATTGAGGTTCCAATTTCTTACCATTCTAATTAGTTCTTCGTATTTATCGGGGATCAAATCCGATGTGTTTTAAGGAATTACATCTACACATCTTCCATCCAAAAAACCTTCTACATAGCCCCGCATGAATACACCTATATTTTCAGGTGAAATCCCTTTTTTACCTGCAACATCATAGGATTTTTGGAACAACGGATCTTTGTATTTATTACTCATACATTATCCTCCTTTTCATCATCCTTTGAGTCTTGTTTTAACCACGTTCCAAGAGATTTATCTACTTGCTCATACATTTCTTTCGTATATGTTCCAGCTGGAAACGGCAATGTATGGAGCAGTTCCCAAAATTCATTTAATGATATTCCGTAAAGTTCGGCAGTACGGGATAATGAAATGTTTTTATTTGCATATAATCCTAGAACAACGGCCTTCATTGCATCTTCAGGATACAAGTTGAGCTCATTAAAAAGGTCTATAATCCATCCCAATCTTTTTGACTATCAATTATTTCCTTTAATCCTTCGTAGCTGTATTGAACTGGGTTTTTATGCATTTCTTCAAGGAGCTTTTGTTTCTCTTCTAATGATAACTTCCTATCGGGTTTTCTTCCGATTAAATCCCTCTCCTTTTCTTCACTCATGCTTCATCTTCCTTTACCAGAGGTGGTTTAATGATTTTGATAATTATGAACGGTAAATCGCTATCCTTTGTTCTTTCTATGAAAAACTTAAAGAACTCGGCTTGATTCGCAAATTCAGGTAGTAATCGAACTTCATCAGTTGGTATATCAGCAGTGAAAATAACTTCATCTCCTGTTCTTAATTTAAGATTATAAGTTTTTTCTTCACTCATTCATTGTCCTCCTTCACTACTTCTATCCGACCATCCACGTAATGATGAACGATTTGCTTATTTTTATTCATATAAACGATATAAGCATCCTCACCTATATTTTTATACGCTTCTAGCATTGCAGTCGCACCCGTTAAAGAAATCATCACTTCGATGCTGTCTTTGAAATGATATTCAGAAGGCTTTCGTAATCTTAATTTTGCACGTTTAGCGATAGCAACGATTTCCTCAATATGTTCATATTGTTCATCAGAAAATTTAAACTCTTTAATTTCCTTTAGGTACTCGTCATAATGATTGCTCAATACTTCTCCTCCTTTAACGTAATCTTTAATCAACTCTAACAAAGTTTCATGTTTTGCTATGATATATTTAGCGTTACTTTCTAACAGCAACACACCGTCTTGAACTAACTCACCTTTTTGCTTCAATTCTTCTAAATGCCTGACGTAATCTGCCAGCCTCTCGAAATACTCGAATGTAGCCTCAACATATTTATGATATTTCATAACGGAATATTTAGATGTTTTGCAATAATCGCTTGAGCTTCGGGTTGATTGGCGATGTATTCGCTGGCTCGTTTTGCTCTCCGCTTGAAGCCAGGATGTTCGATTCCGATTGGTGGTCCTTCTAACTGACGTTTAATTTCCATTGCCATTTCGATTGCTCGGTTTAAATGCGGATCATCCTTTTTCAATTTCTTCACGCTGCCTTTCCTTTATTTTTGGAATCAGTTCGTTATAACCCTGTTCATTACCAGCGAGTTTTAACCCGATTAAATAGTTTCTAGTCATATCAGTTAACGTTTCTTGAGATATTCCTTTTTTCCATAAATCAATTAACTGGTCAACGATTTCATCGACATTGATTGGTTTCTTTTCGGTCATTTACCTTCCTCCCTTTTAACGTACTTACTAAAATGCCACCACCCGTGTTTTTCGGGCAGCTTGTTATTATCAAAATTCCATATTCTTCTGACATGCTTTATTATTTAGTAGTATTCTTTATCCACATTTCATCGGCTTTGCTTAACATTTCTCTTTCTCCTTCGGTTAGATTATCTTTTTCACCCTCTAAAATATCCCTCAAATGCATACCTTAATGATGTTCAAAAGGGCTTATATCGAAATCATGGGCGAGATCCATATATTCATCTATCATTTTGAAAATAGGTTCTATGATACATTAACGTCCTCCTAACCCATATTTAAGATGACGCTCTCTTCTTTAAGGGCCACTGCTGCACAAATATCTAAGAATTCAAGAGTTCGCTCTTTCTCGGCTTTT
This sequence comes from Neobacillus cucumis, assembly GCF_016908975.1. Lineage (GTDB taxonomy): Bacteria > Bacillota > Bacilli > Bacillales > Cytobacillaceae > Neobacillus > Neobacillus cucumis. The sequence continues at coordinate 8,553 of NZ_JAFBEX010000038.1, read as the reverse complement.
GAGTCAAGCTTTTGGACTCCTCCAGCAATGGTTAGCATGCCAACAAACGGATCGAGTTTTTCTATTATTGGCTCGCTATAAAACTCAATGTTTTCTATATACTTATAAGCATCCAATAATTGCTCAGCTGTAAATGATATATCGCCTTTATCCCCGCTGTACTGACCGTAAGGATTTTCCAATCCCAGCGACTTGTAGAAATGTTCCACATTTGGATTCCAGACCTGAAAACTCTTACTACCAATCAATCTACCCTCTTTGGTTCGTGCTTCGGTGTAAAAACCCATTAATCATCCCACTCGCTTTCTTTCATTATTCGGTCATCGGATATTTACGAACAATATCCCCTTCCTTATTCTTGTATACAAATATAAGTACCTTGCTTTCGATCCTCTTCCTTAGCGTATTCGCCCAGTCTGGCGGATGATTTTTGCTATTTCATCATCCAAGAATGGTTTCTTTTTATCACTCATTACCCAACCACCGCACTGATTACTGCACCAGCCAATGGATTATCAATCTTGCTATTGCGGAACAAATAATTGATTAAGACTGGATCTGTGTAGAACTCCTCGACCAGAACTTCCCTTCCAGGAACAACATAATAAACTCACATTCTATTCGAATTTCCACACCATCTTTGTTCAATATCCTTAATTCATCAGCCCACTCGTACGAATACCCATCATCATCCTCAACGTTTATATCAGGAAGTTTATCCTCCTCTTTATACATGCCCTTTTCGAAATAATCGAAGTTCCCGTTTCTGTGCTCACCTAAGATTTCTTGCAAAATCTCATAGAAGCCCTTGATATTTTCCTTAAATATGTCATTTTTAAGGAGGCCTTTAATTGTACCGTCTTTCTGCAATTCCAAATTGAAAATAGAGGTATCAATTCGTTTATCCAATGCTTCCTTCCACTCTACTTCAGATAATGCTAGATTTCACGGCTCCATCTTGTTGGCCCTTTAGTTGCCTGAGCACCGAATTTGTTAATGATTCCTAATGTATAAAATGTCCCCACGTTTCGTTTTCCTCCTCAATTTTGTTTTTAAGGTGGTCATTTAAACCAATCCTCCCAAACTATTGTTAAAATCATTAGTAAAATTATTAGGTTATTAAATATTAAATCTCGAAGTACTTTTCGGTAATCAATTCCACTGATTTGAGTACTTCTATTGGTTTTCCTATATTTACGTACACTCACGATCGTATCGCCTAGAGTCATAACTAAAAATAAGACTCTTAACCAATTGATAAAAGTATTCAGCCGTTTGCACCTTCCCTCCAGAACAAGGATGAAGTAATGGGACAGAATGTTAAAGATTCCATCCCATTGGTTAACTCTTACTTACCTTTGGGGATTTCTTTAGTTAAGTCTTCAATCAATTTAAGCTTTTCTACGCTGGTTACATGCTTACTTTGAAGGGTTGCTGAAATAGCCGATAACCTCATAAGTTCGATCATATGTTCATGCCTTAGCATCATCATTTTCAATCTTATTTCATCCCAATCTCTCCCCATGACCTACCTCCTGAAATTTTTTATAGTCAATACTAATGCAATTACAGAGATAATAAAACCAACTGCGGCTATTACACTAATATTTATTTGTGCTAACATAATACACACACTCACTTTTTCTTTTTTCTAAACCATTTTCAAAAAAATACGGTAAGAACAATATTTGAGACGGTATTAGGACTCAACTCTTCAAATCCTTTGTTAATGCTCGGAGTCTTCCCTTATCTAGGGGGTCCTCAAGATTGTTTTGGTACATTTTTATTTCGAGATAAGAGTTTGCTTCACTTAGCTGTTTTATGAGTCCTTTATATAACAGTGCTTCTTGAGGCGTAAAAATGACATCGGACTTTTCCATCCTATAAACCTCCATGTGAGGGCCAAAATGTACGTTTTTTATGTTCCTAGACCTTTGTATGCATTAATAGGAATTCATTTCTGTAACACTAGTTATATTAAAAAAAGGAGTTTTAAATTTGGATTGCAGTTCATCTTGTAAAGCAATTGTTTTAGCCACTAAATCAATTTGAACGACCTGACATACCTTTTTATTAAAGAATCCACCTTTCCAAGTAGTAACTTGAAGCAAAGTACCTTGCATAAGGCTTTTTTGCAGCAATCGTTCCATCTCTTCAATCTCCATTTCATCCAAGATAGGACGGGGTTGCTTGTTTGCCTCGTTCATCATTTTCTTTAATTCAAGTATGTGTTCAGGCATCATAAAAGAGGCTGTCCATTTTTTTGTTCCTCGATCCCTTATCATCGTTGTTTTTCTCCTCCTTAACTAAAGAATAAATTGGTGGGCATTATTCCTTACAAAAAATAGTTGTCTGATTTGTTCAAGGTTATTAAAATACCACTCTTGAATGGCCGATAATACTTCTTCATTCATTGTTAGGAATATCGTTGTCTGATCAACTCTCTTTCCTCGACTATCCAACCATTTATCACTTCTTCTCTTTAAACATTCCTTATTTTGAACCGCAAATTCTTCTGTGACCTTAAGAAAAAAGAAGTAAATAGAATCTTCATCTCCCTTTTCTCCGTAAAGGCCCCAAATATAAAGGCCTGTACTGTCCTGGTTTTGATATGGTTTCATAGATAAAAATTTTAAAAAATGGTTTTCAGTCTCGATTTGTTTGTCCCCCTTACTATTAAAATGTGCTACCTTGCTTTCATATTATAGGAACATTTGTTCCTAAACAATAGCACTAAATAGTGTTATTTTGCGTTTAATAGATTGGCGGACCTTCAATAACGAATGGAATTTTATTGATACAGAACATACGTTTGTGGTATGATATTAGTAAGGAAATTCATATAAATAAAGGCCTAGAAGGTGATGAATATTGACAGATAATCGGGAAAGGTTTGGAATTTATCTTCCTCCTAAATTAAAGGATAGACTCCGAGATCTGCACGACGAAACAGGCTATTCAATGAACCAATTAAGCCTAATGGCAATTTGTCATCTAGTGGCGGATTACGAAGAAAATGGGGCCACAATCTTTGAAGAGCTACAGAAAATTAAGAATGAAGTGAACGGTCGTTTGAGTTGATCGGGAATAAAAAATGGGTGAGGAAGCATAAATCCTTACCCATTACTTATTTGGACCGTATTTTTGATTCTCATTAAATTTTTAAAATGTTGTAACATTTAAATAAGTTATAATATGATATATTAATTGTAAGGGTTTTCAAATAGACGGAGGAGAGTACAATTTATGAAGTTTTATGAAAAGTTACCTATTGAATTTCTAATTCGTTTCTATAACGAAATTAAAAATAATATTGAAAATGGAATACTGACCAAAAAAATGTATTATGAACTAGGTTTAATTATTTCGGTTGCTAATCGAAGATGTATAACTCTAGATTTGCTAGCTGATTTTGATGAAGAAATAAATGAAGAAGTGTTTAAAGATTTCTTACAATCACATGAAGTTGGTTGTAAGTGTAATCCTAATATTGCATAATTAATTGTGAGGGATTGAATATTGAATTGATTGATGGGGTAAAACTCGTTGAACTATGGATTAATGGTTTGAAAATGTTGAAGAGGAATGAAAAATTTGACACCTAAATTTATTTAAAATTGAACCCCTCTTGGTCAAGAGGGGTTTTTCTTATCTATTTGATTAGAATTGACACTAAACCTAATACCAAATTAACTGACCCTGTAATACTAATAGAATCTAAACAATGTGCAGTTGTTTAATGGACAACTGTAAATTGTGTTTCTGCACTTGCATTATTACACGAAACTGTAACAGGGACTGTACCTAGTGTGGAACGTCCTCCCACATGCCAGGACCACGAAACATTTCCATTTGAATCTGCCTGTTTAGGCTCAAGCCCTTGAGCAGTACTGTCACCACTTTCGTAATGAACCGCAATGTAGGCAGTAGCTCCAGGTGCTACCTTCGCTCTTAAAGTAGCAATGCTATTGCGAGGTGCTGGATTCGAAATACTTATTATTTGAACCGTTGCTTGTTGTGCTTTAGCGGCTGCTTCTGCTTGGGCCTTTGCAGCTGCCTCTGCTTTAGCTTTTGCGGCTGCTTCTGCTTGGGCTTTTGCCTGTGCTTCTGCTTGAGCCTTTGCGGCTGCTTCTGCTTGGGCTTTTGCCTGTGCTTCCGCTTGGGCCTTTGCAGCTGCCTCTGCTTTAGCTTTTACAGCTGCTTCTGCTTGGGCTTTTGCAGCAACTTCTGCTTGGGCTTTTGCCTGTGCTTCAGCCTTAGCTTTTGCCTCTTTCTCTGCCTTGGCTTTTGCATCGGCTTTCGCTTTTGCTTTCGCTTTTGCTTCTTCCTCTGCTTTAACTTTGGCTTTTGCTTCTTCTTCAGCTTTTACTTTAGAATCTGCTGATTCCTTTACCGCAACCTGTTGCTGAGCTTGCTGTTTAGCTTCTATTTGCTTCGCTGTTGCAGATTCCATTCCAAATCCAATTGTGCAGAAAACGATTAAGGAAAGCAAAGCATAACCTAAAACACCGAAAACCCTACCAATAATAGATAGTCTGTTAAAAAAGAATAGCCTTTTCCTTATTGAAAAGAGATTTGCAGTTGGGATTACAATAAATAAAAAAAGTAAAATCCAAGCTAAAGTATGTACAAATCCATCCCATGCAGTCGGGGCATCCGACTTTTGCCCCAATAGTCCTGCAACAAACAGGAGATAACCTATAATAGCTATTACTTTGTTTCTACGTTTCCCTGAACGAAATCCAACAATTTTTCTAGTAAATTTCATTTTTCCCCCTTATATGGTTTGACATTACCAATTTTATATTATCATTAAATTCATATTTTTGAGTACCGAAATTCTCGAAAAAATTAAATTTATTAATTTTCGATTGCCTTTTGGTCCCGTCTGTAATCAAAATATCCATTGTCTAAAATTCGGAATGCCATGGTCTTACTGGCTCTGCTATTAGTTAATCCAGAAACTCCCTTATTAAAATTAAATCACAATCGCTCGTTTAATTATTTTTAATCTATAATTATCGTACGGGTCAATTATCCTAGCAATAAAAGAAGAGATTAGGGGTAGAGCACAATAATTGCCAGAACCACTACAATATGCGTATTCGAATCGTTAATTATTAAGATGTTAAAACAAAAAAAGCTCATTTTAATAGAAATGAGCATTAAATAGTTGTTGAGACACCTTTATAGTTTTGAATCATTTTGTCAAACTGGATTTCATCTGTTGATATTATGTACTTTGGATCCCACAGGCTACTTCCATGTTCTACTTTAGAATCAGGAAACTCCTTATACAAAAACCTTGCCGATCCACCTTTAAGTGCTTTTATAAGATTTGGTATAGAGTCAGTGGTTTGGCAGTTGATAATAAGCCTTACAGAATTCTTACCAAACTCCAATTTCAAAATCTTGAATTCATGCCCTAATTGACACGCTTTTAAAATAATTTTTGATGAAATTGATTTCATTGAGTTTAAGTGTATTTTTAGTAAAAAAAGCAACATGATATTGCAAAAAGCTATCGTTATATTTGCTTGAATATATTTCAGTCATCAGTACCCTACCTCACTAAAATGCTTTTAAAGCAAGTTCTATAAATTCTACGTTATCAAAAACGCTTATCATATACGAGGTACAAAGGGATTATTAAACATCAACCCATCAATGAATTCTCTATTGTTCATTAAAAAGGTAAATCCAGATTTTCGTTAATCTTGTTCCGCTCCTGAGTTTCTATATCCATAACTAACTGAGTGATGTCATTGTCTCCGTTAATAATCACTTGTTCCAATGTTGCGTGATAGGACATTTCTTTTTGTATTTGTTTCCACCACTGATAAGCAACAAATTCCGTCCGTTTACCTCTTAGTGGAAGACTGGCTCTCTGCATTAACTTGCTGCTGGCTTTGTAATGTAATTCTATTGTCACATGCATTATTTATCCTCACAAATTAATTTTTTCCTTTTCAATTTTCCCAATAAACCTATTGCACTTGCTATTCCAATGCAAAGAAAAAAGGACCGCCTCAGCGATCATCAGGTTCCAATCCAGCAGGAATCCAGATAGTTTAACTAAAGCTACCCGTTTGTTTAAGTACAAAGCTTCACAAGATTTGAGTTCAATCTTCCTTTTTATTAATGTCTCAAATACCAAATAAGCACCCCAAAAAAAGTGGGTCTGAAAAAAACAGTAACTTTTCTATTCGATTTTAATCTTCAATCTTAAACCAGGGACCTGAAACTTTAATGAAATTCCAAAGTTTTTCTGGAAGCTCAAGCTCGCTTACTTTTGAAGTTTTAATCGCTGTCTCAATTTCAGCTTCTTTTCCATTCTGAATCTTTTCTACCCAGTCTGGATTCATGATTAATGTATGACCAACTGCTGCTAGGGATAGACCCTTATCTAATGCAGATGCAACATCATCAGCATTTACCATAGAACCCGCAGCCATTACAGGGACTCTGTCGTTTACATGTTCAACAATTAATTCAAGCCGTGTTTTTCCATCTGCAATGCCTCGTGGTTTTGAAGATACATCATCAAGCGAAACATGGATGTAATCCAAACCCTGTTCAACCAGATGGTCAATTAATTCATAGGCATCTTCCATCCCATAACCGCTATTTTCTTCGGGTGATATTCTATACCCTAAAATAAACGGCTTTGTTGCGTGATTCTTAATCACATTTTTCATTTCCTGAATGACTGCCAATGGGAAACGCAAGCGATTTTCTAGAGAGCCACCCCATTTATCCTCACGTCTATTGAAGAAAGGAGAGAAGAAGTTTTGAAGTAAAAATCCGTGTGCACCATGAATTTCAACACCATCAAAACCAGCTTCAATAGCTCGTCTGGTTGTTTCTCCAAAAGCATGAATCACTTCTATTATTTCATCATGTGAAAGTTCTCTAGGTAATACTGAAGGAGCAAATGCAGTAGCTTCAGTCTCTACAGCACTGGAACTAACCACCTCACCATTTGGAGTTAAAGATGGCAGTGCTTTGTTGCCTGCATGAAAAATTTGAAGTAACGCAGGAGCTCCTCCACTTTTCGCCTCATCCGCCAATTTCCGTAGACTTGGAATAAATTTATCATCATAAGCTGCGAATTCATGTGTAAAACCTATACCGCTTGGTTGAACATGAGTACATCCTGTGATAACAAGTCCTACTCCATTGACTCTTTTTTTATAATATTTTACTTCTTCATCTGAAACGGTGTAATCATCATTACTGCTCCAAGTTGTCATTGGTGCCATAACGACTCTATTTTTTATGGTGATACCATTTTTAAATGTAAATGATTCAAATAAGTTGCTATATTTTGTGTTCATTTTTAACCTCTTTCTTGTTCTAGTTAGTTTTGCACTATTTTATAAAGGTGTATCAAATGGTGCAAGAATAGGTTAATCCTTAGAGAGCACTCTAAGGCAAGTGTTTTTTTATTTTTTCGATTACGAGTTTTTTCAAAAAGACACAAATGGAAAAACTAATGGCTGTTTAATTTTTAGAGAAACAGTCTCCTAATTCATTTTCATAAAAATTAATTTTATTATCGAGATGTTCTAAACTTTGACGAAGCTTCTCAAATTCTTCCACTACTTTTTTTCGATGATTTTTAAGTAAAGCTAACCGCTCTTCCATTGTTTCATCCCCAACATGCCCCCACATGGCAAATTGCTTCATGTCTTTTAGAGACATCCCCGTATTTTTTAGATGGAGCAATGATTCAATCCATAATTTATTTTCATCTGTGTAGATTCTGACATTGTTATCGTCTCTGTTTACTTTTATTAAGCCTTCCTTTTCATAAAACCTCAATGTATGTTCACTTAACCCAACAATTTTAGAAAATTCTCCAATAGAATATGTCAATATAATCGCCTCCATTAAATCTGATATGTCTATATCCTCTTTCATTTTAAATTTTTGACACAAAGTAAGAATAATACTTAGAGTTTACTCTAAGTCCAGAATTATTAATTCTTCTGCCCGTTCTGAGGTGCTTTCCCAAAGTTATAAACCAAAATGACAGTTGCTTTAACTTCGATATTGACATACAAAAAATCAAAACTCGCCACAGGTATATTGGCGAGTTTCCTTTACTATATTTTCCGAGTCCTTCTTCAACTCCCTCAGTTTAATACGATTTTCTCTCGAATGCTCGCTTATTCGCAGGATTTCACACCCCTTTAATTAAGGTTAACGGTTACTCGAAATGAGTTCAGATCATTACGGCTTCGTGAAGGCATAGCGAAATAAAGGAGTGAATTCATACTCCATATTTTACCATATAATGTACATCTCCACGCCGCCCCTGGAGGCTTTCCCTCCCATGTCTCAACGGGTCAATCGCCCTATCATTCCTTCGTCATGCCTATCCAAGGGGTGGAGGCCAGTTTTGCTAAACTGATGGGTCTGTGCCCTTATGTTGAAGAAATCTGGTACTCCGTATATATTTGAAATCCTACGAATAAGCCAACATTCGGTTTCTACAAGTCTGCTATATTATATATTTCTATAATAAAAGGGGATGAATTATAATCGATT
>NZ_JAFBEX010000037.1 GCF_016908975.1 Neobacillus cucumis | reverse complement strand
GCTTCATTTCATAAGAAATGAATATTATTGTTTGTTGACGTTTTTGTTTGTTTAGTTTTCAAAGAACAATTTCTTTATCGCTCAAAAGCGACTTTATTAATATATCATCTACACCCAGCAAAGTCAACAATTTTTTTTTAAGTTGTTTTTCTTACTGTCAGCAGCGACGTTTATTAATATAACAAGATTATAACTAAATGTCAACGAGTTTTTTAAATAAGTTTTTTATCCTATCCCTTTTTTCGATCCTTCTTGCCTACCCTCATATATTTGAAGCATTCTTGCGGAGAGGCAACCCGCTTAAATAATGAAAATAAAATCTTGTATCGCTCTTCCATTGACCTTTTTACAATATGATCAATTCGATCATCTTTTAAATCAAATAATATTTCATCCATCTCTCTCTTAATAAGGTATTCCACTTCTTTTACTTCCTTTTCACTAATTAGAAGCCCAAACATTGAATAACCCCCAAAGAAATTTCTAGTTATAGTAGTCTTTTCCAAATATAGATATTTTATAATCACAATGTTTAAGCATATTATCAAAATTTCAAGCATAGGTTTGAGACAAGGATAGTATTGGACGAGGTGGGGCAGATGAAATTCTTTTTTGTATTGAATGGTAAATCGTTAAAAAGTTTATCTCTTATTCTCATTGCAGCATTGTTTACAGCATGGTTTCTATACATGGAAAATGTAGGGCAAATCCCTGTCTTCTCGACTAAAGACAGCACTAAAGCCATTTATCGCGGTGAAAAAGATTTGGCTCTCACATTTAATATTGGATGGGGGGATGAAAAGGCTGAACCCATTTTAGCTGTGTTAGAAAAAGAGAATGTTAAATCCGCCACTTTTTTTCTATCGGGATCCTGGGCTGAACGTCACCCCGACATTGTCAACCATATCGTCAAAGACGGATATGAAATTGGAATGCTGGGGTATGACTATGTTGATTACCTAGATGTAGAGGATGCAAAAATTGCAAAGGATATTTCCAAAGCTCAAGAGGTCTTCACAAAATTAAATGTTAAAAATATTAAACTTTTGCGTGCACCAACTGGTCATTTTGATGAGCGGACTTTAAACATAGCGAAACGATATGGCTATACGGTTGTTCATTGGAAGGTAGACTCAAAGGACTGGCAAAATCCCGGAGTAGATAAGATTGCCGAGAATGTCAGCAAAGCTGAAAATGGCGATATTGTCCTGCTCCATGCATCTGATTCGGCTAAACAAACAGCTAAAGCACTGCCGCTTATTCTCGCTGATATTCGTCACAAAGGATTGAAGCTTGTCTCTGTTTCAGACATGATAGCTAATGGGCAAGTTCAGTCTAAGGAAATTAATTAAAGTAGTTAAGAAAAGCGCTGGAGCTAGACAATTCTCGAAGTCGATTTTATACTCCCTCATATTATAAAAACCGCCCATATTACATGGACGGTTTTTTGGTTATTTTTTTAGTATTATTCGTTTGCTTTGTTTTTTGTTCCGCGCGTGTATTTCTTTCTAGAGTGGATTGAGCGTTTAATTTATGAAGAATTAAAATTTGATAGGCATTACACGCTAGTAACGAAATCATCATGAGATAAAACCAGTTCTTTTCATTCTCACGGAGTACTGGGACCCATTCCACTAAAGTCGCGACAATCATAAAGAATATCGCAGGGATAAAAGCCGCTCTGTTTGTTTGTTTCACCTTATACCAGGCAACAACAAGAGACACAGCCAGCAAGAAAAGAGCCGGTCCAAAATAAGGGATAATAGAATCTCCTGGTTTTGCAAAGTTCTCATAGCGTAAGTAGATTAAATCAAATAAGCCAAATAGAACAAGAACAACTTGAACAGAATTCCATAAGGAAACCGATTTAAAAATTCCTAGCCCAAAACGGTGAATCGTTAGATAAGAAAAGAATCCCATTTGGCTAATCACACTAAATAAAAAGCCCATAACAATCAGCCAAATTAATGTGGATAAGATATCGATTATTTTAAAGTGTAAAAAATAGGGCTGAAATTCATCCCAGCGAATGATAAAACCCACAATAGCCGTCGTGACCCCGCCAACTAATAATGTGGACATAAATAGTCTTACCCAATTACGGCTTGTCACACTTGAAACCCCCAGAATTCTAGAATCACTTTATACTGATTGTACCAAGCAAGATGCGAAAAATCCATAATTTCATTTATGGGCGAATAATAATCCCTACTTTTCTTCATCCTAAAATTAAGGATTGTTATGTGAAAGGAGCTTGAAAATGAAAGCGTATAGGATGTTGCTCCTCCTGCCCATCATGGTGTTTGTTACTAGTTGTGCTACTTCTAATGACTTAAGCAGTGCGGGGCAAATGGATTACGATAAAACCAAAAAAATGGTGGTGGATATTCTTAAAACCGATGACGGCAAGAAGGCCATTCAGGATGTTATGACCTCTGATGCAATGAAGGAAAAATTGGTCATGGATCAAAAGGTGGTAGCTGATACCATACAATCGACTCTGACATCCGATAAAGCGGTTGATTTTTGGAAAAAGACATTTAGTGATCCTAAATTTGCTCAAACCGTAGCCAAAAACATGAAAAATGAAAATAAGGCTATCTTAAAGGAATTAATGAATGATCCTCAGTATCGGACGATGATGGTTCAAGTTTTTAATGAACCTGAAATTCAAAAACAAATGACCGATGCACTAAAAAGTAAAGAGTATCGACAACATCTTCAAGATGTGATTACAGAGACCCTTAATAGCCCACTATATAAAGCTAAAATACAAGAATTGCTTTTAAAGGCAGCAGAACAAGCATCCAAAAAGTCTAGTTAGTATCATGACTGAAAAATGAAGCCTCTTCGCATTATGAAAGAGGCTTCATTTTCGGGTGCTTTCTTATTAAAAGAGGTATGAATTGGCATACGTCTTTGCATTGCCGTTTGGAGTACCAATTTTATGGATCTTAAAACTGATGATTCGCGCATCTGGGATCGAGTGGGGCCGCACTTATCCGTTAGGGATCAGGTTACGCTCCGGATATGATAAATAGACGGAAAAATTACGTTTAATTAGTAAAATTGACTTGAAAGTAGCATGAATAGACGGAGAGATTCCGTCTATTTACTCGAAAAATTCGAAAATGCGGCATTTTGCTTTGCATAAGCGGAAAACCTCCGCTTATATATCTCGATACTAGCTCCATTCTGCATTTAACCGGAAAATCTCCGCTTATTTTACTTGTGCAGGTTCCTAGATTAAGGACAAGACATCCTATTTAAAAGGGAGTGAGTGTTATCTCAAAAATTCCAAGAGAACCTCATTTTGGTGTCTTACGGTAGGTGAGATTTTATATAAATAGGTTTTTTGTATTTCTAATAAAGAAACTCGCCAATTCTATGGCGAGTTCTACTTTTATATATACCAAAAACGATGCCAATACGGCTGTCATTTCGGCACGTATTTTAAGAAAGACACCTCAAAACGGAAGAGGCTTCATTTTTTATTTAAGAAAAATAAATTATAATTTCGACTCCGAGAAATGTCCAGCTCCAGGCGCCATTGGCTCGAGGTCACCAGCCGGAAGCTAAGCACCTTGCGCTTTTCTTATTTCAACAGGCGTGTTACCTTTTCCGCAATCTCTATATAAATTTTTCCGATTTGATGGTCTTCTTGATAAACAGATGGTGCAAAATCTTCATCATTCCAATCAGGCTGGTTCAGTGGTAATCGTCCAAGAAGGACCGTATTTAATTCCTCTGAAAGCTTGTCTCCGCCGCCACGGCCAAACACGTATTCCTTTTCACCTGTTACCTTGCTTTCAAAGTAGGCCATATTTTCAATTACACCAAGAACTTCATGTTCGGTTTTTAGTGCCATTGCACCTGCACGGGCTGCTACAAATGCAGCAGTTGGGTGTGGTGTCGTCACAATGATTTCCTTACAAGCAGGCAGCATCGAATGAACGTCTAAAGCAACGTCACCTGTTCCTGGAGGGAGGTCTAATAATAAATAATCTAGGTCTCCCCATTCTACTTCACTAAAGAAACTGTTCAGCATCTTTCCTAGCATTGGTCCACGCCAGATAATAGGCGCATTGTCCTCTACAAAGAATCCCATGGAGATCACTTGAACCCCAAAACGTTCAACAGGGATAATTTTTTCGCCCCTGACCACAGGACGATTGGTAATTCCCATCATATCAGGTACACTAAAGCCGTAGATGTCGGCATCGATTAATCCTACCTTTTTGCCTAAACGGGCTAAAGCAACTGCCAGATTAACGGAAACAGTTGATTTACCAACGCCCCCTTTTCCACTTGCGATAGCAATAAAGGTTGTATTTTTAGATTGAAGGAGGTTTTGCTCTTCCTCTGGTTCGACATTTCGATATTGTGCCAATACTTCTTCAGGCAGTTCCGCAAACCGGATTCCCACAGTAGCAGCTCCTGCTTCTTTTAGCGCATTCACAATTTGTGTTTGTAGTTGAAGCTGTTCGCTTGTACCTGTTCTGGCAATCAACAACTTCACACTAACGTGGTTCTTTTCTTCTTTAATTTTGACTTCCTCAATGGCGTTTAATTCGGTTAATGTTTTATGTAAAAAGGGCTCTATGAGGCCACCCAGAACTTCTCGGACTTTATTCTCTGTTAACATAAATTGCACCTCACCTATGAATTCGATTCCATTTTCAGTATACCATAACCTTAGCGAGAAACACGTTAATTCCATCACACGTTTGGACAAAACGGGTCAAACTTCTACCATAAAAAAACGGAAGATGCTTCCATCCCCCTTTAATCTGGTTCTTTTAATTCTTTTTCATTCGTAAAGTAGCGGAGAATCCCATTATTAATGGATGCTGCTACTTTTTCTTGATAGGAACCCTTTTTTAGAAGAGTCTTTTCTCTAGGGTTGGATAGGAAGCCTACCTCTACGAGAACGCCAGGTTTTTTCGCATTTTTTAAAATATACACTTGATTGATTGGTTTCGCTCTACGCTCGGTGTTTTCGAGATTTCTGCGGAGTTCTTCTTGAATAAACTTTGCAGCCCTTGCATTTTCTTTATAATGCGGTGCATAGAAGGTTTGGGCACCGCTCCATCTTGCGGAAGGAATTGCATTTAAATGGAGACTGACAAATAAGTCAATATCCGTTGAATTTATCATTTTTAATCTTTTTTTGAGGTCCTCTACTTTCCTGCGGCTATAACCTCTGGTATCTGCATCTGCTAAATCTTCATCTTTTTCCCTAGTCATAATCACCAGGGCCCCTTGCTCTTGAAGATAATCACGGACTTTTTTAGTAATTTCTAATGCAATGTCCTTTTCAAGCGTTGTACCAGCTGAAGCTCCGCCATCCGGTCCGCCATGCCCCGCATCCAACAAGATAATTTTCCCTGATAAAGGAAGATTCCAGGTTTTCCAGGAATTATTTTCACTAAAGTCATGTTGTAGTATAAAAAACAAGACAATTAATCCGGTAATAAAGCTAATAATCTTTACTCTGCGCTTATTCACCCATATCATCCTTCCCGCTCGTCCCTGTTCAGTTAACTATATGGGACAAGGGGGAGTTTTAGAACAGTAAAAAGCACCCACTAAGCATTGTAGATTCTCGGGTCAAACCATGCCGGGTGCTTTTGATCTTCTATAGGATTAGTGTAATCTAAGCTTATGTCGTCTCTGCCCTTTATCAAAGCCTTCTTTCCACCAGACAAAGATATATTGTTCGCATAGATAATAAAGCGACTCACTCATCGTGCCTTCCAAACCATTTCCCCAATAGAGAAGAAAGTTATATAAAGTATCAATCAAGTGTTTCTCTTCCGGTATACACCTTTTGCGCACTTCGTCTTCGTTTTCACCATAATAGCCAAACTTACTGAATTTCGCCCCTAAGAGGAAAGCTTCTAGGGCGACATCATAACAGGCTTCCTCTATCCCTGTATTCATCACAAAGCTCGCGGCAAGCTGAGTGGATCCAAAATATTGTTTTACTCTTTCTTTTAATGTATGAATCGATAAGTCCCGCAGAACGGAACGCTCATATTTAATCTGCTTTTCGCGTTTTTTTTCTTTGAAGGTTGTAATCACAGTCACTTTCTTTCACCTCTTAGGACTATTCTTTATCCCTTAGGTCTTAGAAATGCAAAGACTGTATTACCAATTTTTAAAATCAACTTATGAGAATGAGGATTTCAAACAACATTTTTGCAGATTTAACCTCTAACGTAAGTAATCATTCATATTTCTTCCATAATAGGAAATGATAAAATCAAGGATAAATATGGCGGTGACTTAAAGATGGGCTGGTTCACAAAAACGCAAAATAAACATCCTAATAAAGATGCATTAGAAGAACTTTTCAGACGTTCAAACGATTTTAAAAAAGTATCTTACATGAATGTACCCACTAATAAATCATTCTCCATTTCATTTATTTCGACTCTCATTGATGAAAGTATATTACAGGAGAATGTCCTGCCCTATTTATTAGAAAAGCCGTTTGCCAAAATTGAGGATGTAAAAAAAATTATTACACTGGCTGATATTCAGATTAGTAATGATTTAAGTAAGATTGAACAAAAATTATTTAATGGCTATGTTCTATTATCATTGGATGATGACCGCGATCAATTTGCTTTTTTAGCCGCGCAAAAAGAAATCGGCCGAAGCATTACAACTCCTGAGGTTGAATTTAGTGTCATTGGCCCAAAAGAAGCTTTTGTGGAATCAATCGATCAAAATGTAAACTTGATACGTAAGCGGCTACCCGTTAAAGAATTAATCGTCGAAGAGCTAACCATTGGTTCTTTATCCAAAACAAAAGTTTCTGTTTTATATCTTGAGGGCATCGTTGATCCCCAAAACGTCAAAACCGTAATGGAACGATTGAATAATGTTCAATTTGATGCGATTACCGATAGTTCTTATATTGTTCAGTTAATATCCGATAATAAAAATTCTCCTTTTCCACAGCTTTTGGATACAGAGCGACCAGACAGGGTTACCGCCATTTTAGCAGAAGGGAAAATCGCGATTTTCGTGGATGGTTCACCGCACGCACTAATTGCGCCAACCACCCTAGTGGAATTTTTCAGTTCATTTGAGGATTATTTTTTAAATTGGATGTTATCATCCTTTTTCCGACTAATTCGGCTTTTTTCCGTCGCATTTTCTATCTTAGTAACACCTGTTTATGTAGCAACACTATCTTATCATTATGAATTAATACCTAAAGACTTGATGAACACATTGGTGTCCTCCAGGAGAGATATACCGCTCCCTCCGATTTTAGAAGCACTTGTTTTAGAGCTGACGATTGAGTTGCTTCGGGAAGCTGGAGCTCGTCTGCCTACAAAGGTAGGTCAGACGATTGGTATCGTAGGCGGTATCGTTATTGGAACTGCCTCAGTTGAAGCTGGGTTAACGAGTAATGTTCTCCTAATTATTGTAGCGCTTGCGGCACTTGCATCTTTTACAACACCTGTTTATAAAATGGGCAATGCGATTCGATTATTACGATTTCCATTTTTGTTTTCTGCTGAAATTTGGGGACTTCTTGGAATTGTCTTATGTTTTTGTTTCTTAATGACCCATTTAATACGGCTGACTTCCTTAAACCGTCCTTTTTTAGAACCATTATATCCACCAAGATTAACGGACCTTAAGGATTCGCTAATCAGGCTGCCGTTCAGCAAACAATCCTTAAGACCACAAATTCTAAGGACCAAAAATCCTGTTCGTTATAAAAAAAGCGATATTGACGAATAAGAACCGGAGGATGGGTATGGGACAATTAGTACCTGAAAAAGCAAAAATATCGCCTTTTTTAGTTTTTTTCCTTGTTCACACCATGCAATTTGGCATTGGGGTTTTAGGGTTTCAGCGAATTATAGCTCTAACTGCCGGGTATGATGCTTGGATATCGGTTATTTTTGCGGGACTATCTATACATATCATTTTATGGATGATGTATAAGATCCTTGAAACAGTGGACGGTGATATTATATCCGCTCATTCATACATCTTTGGTAATATGATTGGCCGCATGATTTCATTACCTTTTGTATTATATTTTTTATGCGTGACTCTAACCCTACTCCGTTCCATTATTGAAGTGGTTCAAGTATGGATGTTCCAAGATATGAGTACCTTTTGGTATGCTTTTGCTTTTTGTGTGCTGGCTATCTATATTATTTTCGGCGGATTTCGCACAGTTACAGGCATAGCATTTTTTTGTGTAGTTCTACCTTCATACTTAATCTTCACCTTTTTCTTTGCCATCCCTTATGCTGATGTAAAAAATTTATTGCCGATCTTTGATCACCCTATCAAGGATCTATTTAAGGCTGCATATCAAATGTCACTAACCTATCTTGGTTATGAAGTACTTTTATTCTTTTATCCATTTATCAAAGATCCACAAAAGTCAAAGAAATGGGCTCACTGGGGTATCCTATCTACCACTATTCTGTATACATTGATTACCATTACAACCTTTTGTTATTTTTCTGAAGGGCAGCTGCAGAAAAATATCTGGGCAACGTTGGCTATTTGGAAAGTAGTTGAAATGCCATTTGTTGAGAGATTTGAATACATTGGCATTGCCAATTGGAATCTTGTCATCCTGCCTAATGTTTGCATTGCCCTTTGGTGTGCCAGCCGAATTTTAAAACGTGTGACGAACCTGAAACAAAAGTATGGTGTCTTGTTATTATCCCTAGTCATTTTAATAACAGTTAATTTTTTTAAGACACGTGAGCAGGTCAACCACCTCATTGACTTTACAGGTAGGGTTTCCTTTTTCCTTAATTATGTCTACATCCCATTACTCTTTTTTCTAGTGTTAATCGTGAAGAAGGTGAAAAAGGAATGAAAAAGCTTCTTTCTATTGTTATTCTTTCTACCACACTTGTCGGATGTCTTCAAAAAGAAATCGTTGATGATGTGAACCTAGAGACGGGATCGGCTTATGATTATATAGGAGGAAAAATACGCGGAACTGCATTAATTCCTTTCTATTTATCAGATAAAACCGTAGAAAACAAAACCTTTTCGGCTTCCTCTAATTTAAGCAGGGACTTCTTGAGAGATATCCAACGGCAGTCCTCAGATCCACTGGTAACAGGGAGTCTTAAAGTGGTCCTTTTTGGTGAACGTCTGGCGAAAGAAAAAGGAATTTTAGACTTAATCGATTCATTCCAACGAGATCCCAGTATTGGTGCAAGATTATATCTAGCTGTTACAGAAGGTGAAGCTAAGTCTGTTTTCAAGGGTAAATATGGGGAAAGGGGAAATGCCATTTATTTATCTAATCTTATCCGCCATAATATGAAATCAAAGGATGTGCCTAGAACGGACTTGCAGCGTTTTATGGTGGATTTCAATCAAAAAGGAAAGTCTCCTTACCTCCCTCGTATAAAAAAATTAGACAAGGAAAATGTTGAAATTAGCGGACTTAGTTTTTTCCGATATGGACATGTTGTAGATACCATTCCTGCTGATAAAATGTTCTACTTTAAGCTGCTAGTAGATAAATATAGCCAAGGGACTCTAAAAGTAGATATCGGTAAGGAAGCTGCCGCAATTGAAAGTATCAAATCAAATTACAAATTGCGCCTAATATCCCGAAAACCTTTAATCGTTCAAATCAACATACAGGTAAAAGCCATATTAAACGAATACTCCGGTGTTAAGATTACACAAGGAAAAATCAAAAAAATAGAAAAAAAATTAGAAGATGATATAGAGGTAGAATGTGAAAAGTTAACCAAAAGATTTCAATCAAAAAAGACTGATCCGGTAGGTTTCGGACATTTTATTAAAAGTAAAACACGTGGGTTCAATTTTTCAAAATGGGAAACGGATTATAAGGATTTAAAAGTGAATGTTCAAGCTGATGTAAGCATTACGGAATCGGGGGTTATTGATTAAGTTAAAACCCCCGGTCCTATAATTGCATTGCCTTTTGTTTTAAACAGTATTAATCATTTAGTAAACTCACCATATATTTATTAAAAAGACAGTTTAGGAGTTATTCTTTGCCGCTATTCCAGCCTTATTAAGGAGGGAAGGTATGTTTGGTTTCTTTTCATTACGTAGTAAAAAAAGTGAAAAAGAAATAAGAGAGGGAAATAAATTAAATACCGACATTTTGACTAAATTAGACCGAATTATCGAGCTACTTGAGCAGCAACAAACAGAAACAAGTATGCGAAATATCCATTTCGATTCCGTTCAAATCGATCATTTAGAAAATATCATCTTCCGGTTAGACAAAATAGAAGTAGACGAATTAAGCGGTAAATTAATTATCGGTAATAATATTAATACGACAAGTGACATAGCTGATGTACTTAAAAAGGAATTGAACCCCGACAAGGAATCCTCTTCTGAAAAATCAACCATAGGATCGAATAAAATCACAAATACGACAAAAGGATTCCGTTTCCATTTATGACCTATTTAATACATTGGCTAGGATCTCGGTCTATTGAAGTTATTTTAATATCTCGATCATCCATAATTCCATCTATAACGTCCTGGTCATTGTTTAAAAGGATATTATTTAACATTTGATTGTTATTTCCATTGACTGAACCTTGTGATGTATTACCTTTTTGATTGGAATCCATCCCATTTACATGGGCTTTACCAAGGAATATGGAACTGTTCTGCTCTATTCTATTCACATTTAAGCTTTCAAGTGTAACATTCGTCGTATTTTCATCACTTGGATTTTCAAACGAAATATTAATATCACGGTCATCAATAGGTGTATCCACTATGTCAGGGTCATTTAATATAGAGATATTATGAAGCAACAGATTGGATTGCCCGCTAACATTACCGATAACGCTATTTTCCTTGCCATGGGCACTCCAGCCAATGGCTATATTTTTTTCCCCTATAAATATCCCCGATTGTCTTTGCATGGTTTGGATGTTAATATCACCAGTTGTAATATTTAATGTTGAAGACTTTAACATTTACTGTCACCACTTTTTTTATAAAAATCTTGGTGATTTACTTTATGTTACCGATGTAGGTCTGGTGCTCAAAAAAACTGTGTCACCCGCCCAGTGGCTGAATAGACTATAGGGAACTGACGCCTTTAAGAAGGAGGGCCTAAAACATGATCGATTTAACCTTAGGTGAAATATCGATAACGCATATTGGACAGTCGTCAGGATTTTTCATGGGCGAGCAAAATACTCTTGAGAAGTTTAATTCCAAAAAAATCGTAAACGAAGTCGTTGCAATATCAGGTGATAAAAATTTGCTGTTTGAAAACGTTTGGATGAAAAATAAACAAAAAGGGATGGATATATAAATCATGGCTTCCCCTATTTTGTCTCCAACCTTTCATATTGGTTCCATTAAGATTGGTTCCATTGAAGGTGCATCTGCGTTCAGTATTGGGAATAATTTTATCGAGGACTTTAAAAATAACAAACAGCATAACCAAGGCTTAGGTAATATTCATGGTGATCGCAATAACTTGTCCCATATGACAGCGTCTTTAACGAATCATGAAAAACCCACAGAAAAGCCAAAACAAAATGCGAAGATAGAAAAAACCCTTGATTAATCAGAGGGTTTATTTTCATTTAATATCCTTATACATTTCCCCCGCCGCCAATATTCGGCTTAAGGTCTTGATCAAAGATAACCCCATCTATCATTTCAAAGCTGTCTGCAATATTATTTACATTTCCCGTATTTAAATTACTAAATCCATAGGTACCCCCCATGTTTAAATTATATTTCCGGTTCGCATCCATTCCATTTACAACACCTTCGCCAATAAAAATCGCCGAGCTTGCTTGAGGGGAATTTACATTGAAAACACCTAAATTAATAACGGAAGGCATGGTACTACCCCCTTTTCTTCCTTGTTAAACTATATTATGAATCAACCCTGCACGATGTGAAGAAATAACGATATACATCTATTCCTAACTCCCAGCTGAAACAGCTGACCTGACACTGATTTCATTTTTCGTTTTGCCATCCCTTATTGTCGTTGTGAAATAATTATATAAGGTGTTTAAGAATGTTGGTGCCTGTTTACAAAATGGCGCCTTTGAGAAGTAACTAAAGCCTAATTTCTCACTTACAATCCGGGAAATTAGGCTTTTTATAGTTGAACCAGTTAGATTATATAAATAGAAAGAACCCTAGACAGTTCAAAAAGTTGTCTCTCCTAGCTAATCAAATTCCCTTTTATCCATGCTCGAGGAAGATATGGTCCCACCGGGATTTGGATTAAGCTTGTTTTTTCCTTTGAATGGATCCCATAAAGTTCATCACACTGATTCGCATCAAACCCTAATAGCGGGTGCCCCCCCATTCCTAAGGCACACGACATTAAGAGAAGACGTTGAACGAGAATACCCGTTTCCATCTGTTGAATACGATATCCTCTGTACCCCAGCTTTTTTTTGAGATGGTCCTTGTCTCCTACAACATGCAGTACTAGAGGAACTTGAAACAGGTTTACCGTGGGCATTGTTAATCCATACTGTAAAAACTCCCGAAAATCACCCTGGGTTATTCTTCGAAGTGCATGAGCGCTTTGGTCATAAGCGTAGGCACCATTTGGAATCCCCTCTATATTATAAAAACTCCCATACAAACTGACACGAGTCTCAGCATTCTCATGTGTTCCATTAAGGTCATTCTGATACGACAAGGAAAATGTTTCTTTTAACAATGTGGAAACTTTAGTCTGACTGACCTTACCTATCATAAAATCATAATTAGGGGAACACCTCTCCCTACAAACGGATGCAAGATCAAAGACAAGGCGTTCGGTAAATGGAAGCATCATTGCCTCCATACCTAAGGCAGGTTTCACACGATTATCGTTACTTATCTTCACGAATGAATTGGTGGTTTCCAACAACGATGCTTCATTCATTTTTCTCAGCATCGGATAATCAATCACTCTCTTAGATCGATTATAGGACTCGTGTTTAAGCAATGGAACTTCTTGAATTAATTCTGTGTCAGAAACAACTTCTTCACAGTTATCCTTGTAAACACCATGGATAGATGGGTGAATGGATAATGGGATAACCGCATATACACTTTCATCCTGTTCAGATAGTCCAAGTAAATGATTGATAGACCGATCCAGAAATTGATAGCTTACTCGTGAAGAGAACCCCATCTGATTAGCCACTTCTAACGTTTGCCCTATTAACACGCCAGCGTCTAACCCTTGGAGCCTATAGGAAAAATTATTATATTTGTAGAAGTTTTTCCAAAAAACGGTCGAGACAAAAACAGTACAGAAACAATCGGACACGTCACAATTTCCAAGACTTCTAGATAGGTAAAAATCTTGATTTCCTTCTCGCAGCAAAAGAAGGCGGTGATGCGCCACATCGTAATGGTAAATGCCCGTCGGTACGTCTTCAAGCTTTATATACACGTATAATTCATTGGGGTACAATGCCCCTCCTGAGGGGACAAATCTTCGTAATAACTGAGCATAGCTTACATCGGCTTTTTCACCGGTGTCCTTAATGAAGGGAGTTTGAGCGTATTGAGTAATTCCATACACATACCACAAGAAATGACCAAGTTCCTCTAATGCAGGTTCTACATGAGCTTCTCTTCTCTTGAGAGTTAACGGTACATCTCCGGATAGTGAGATCTCTGGCAGGCCGCGGTAGAGTTTATAGGGAAGCGGTGCGTTCTCCCAATCCACTTGCCAATCAGGAGGAGCGCACTTATCCGTATCAAAGTGAAGATGATGCAGAAATGTTTCAAGATTCACTTTTACACCTCCTATTCTTCATTATGGGAATGGGTGAGGATAGGGATTAAGCTGTTCATACGATAACGGCTGGTTGGTAAATCCAAGTTTCATCGGCACTTGAAGGACCCTTTCCAGCCCTCGAACACGAGTAAGGTGATGTCCGAATGTCATCGGCAACATACCAGGAATCAATACCTTAACACAGAATAATCCGTTCCGTTTGGTTATTGGAGTTGTTTGGTCTACCACAATGACCTCGAGGTCTAATTGTCGGAACCTATCAAGAACAGCCTGAAGGTCATCCTTTAAATCGGTATTCTCCGGAGGCTGTTTGAATTCCTCCGCAAACGTTCGTAATGGACGATTATCCTGCAATAAAAAGTTCAACCGTTCCTCTGCTTCCGGCAGACCGTAAAGCAGGCCATGGTCCGCCATATTACGGACTGCAAATGGATCTTTTAGCATTTCTTCATATTTTTGCCGGTTTTCTTCCAATATTTTGTCATGCCTAACCATCATTCCAGCAAGCTCGTAAAGTGAGCTTTTTACCGCTCTTACAGGATCAGGATTAGCGCCTGCCGCGCAAATAAGATTCACACCCGTTGATTTTCTGTTTTTTGCCACTGCCCAAACACTGGGAATTCCATGTTCCATGGTCGAATTGTAAAAATAAACGTCATACCCCTGTACCTCACGTATCCTGTCAACCATCAACTCTAATTCTTTATCGTTTGCTGAATGGAGATCAAGAGGCGGGATAGACAGCTGTGCATACCACGTTATCAAGAAGGAATCCCTCTCAACAATCTCCATAATGCCATGGAATATGGCTTCCTCCATACTTCCTCCTAATGCACATCCGTTGGAGGTTTCATAGACAAAGCCCTCTCCATTAATGCCCAAACTGTAATAGGCGAGTAACTCCGGAACCAGTATAGGACGTTCTTGTAAAAACGAATAACCCCAGACCCAATTCATTGGGGCATTAGGATGAAACGGTTTAAACGGATAATCAATCTTTGCATATTGGTCCTGATCATGTAAACCAACTCTTTCCGGATTCAAGGCAAAATCCTTTAAATGGCGATAACTACCGCGAACTATCTTCCTTTTACCTTGAGGCTCGATTCCGCAATATCGCTCCAACCCTTCCAAAATGGCCGTTAGCTCACTTATTTCATAAGAATTAGAACGGCCAGCTACTCCCTCGTCAGCCCCAAACAACGGCATGTTAACCAAAACATCGGCAAATGGCAGCCTGAAATCCTCCATTTTTCCATTCATGATACCCGTACGCTCATCGAGATAGTCTTCAACCAGCACGGTTTTCAATTCATCCATCGAACGGCAGCGATAACCGGTACCATTTAATTTAGGGCTGGACTCTAACGTAATTTGAGCTAATTCTGGTGTGTCTTCAGGTATTGGACTGCAAATTGAGCACAATGGATCAGGCAGGAAAATGTGACTGGAGATTGTTAACGTCCTCAGATTAGTAATGAACATCCTTTCTTCTAAGGGAGAGGGCTCTCCTTGAAGGACTTTCTTCACTTCGTTACTGATAAGGTTTGCCATTTGCGATAGTCCCGTTCTTGAAGCCCATGCATCACGCAGGGCACCCTCCCCTGCTGTCAATCTCCTTTGAATTTCCCACATTTCATAGCGATCAGGGCCAGCTATCAAGCGTCGTTTGTCAGCACAGAGAGAACATCCCGGTCTGTCGTGCCGTACTAATGGACCAATGATCCCCTCACCGAATGAAACGAAACCTCGAAGCCAAGGGATACCAGCGGACCTAAATCTCTCTTCCGCTTTTTGATGAATGGATGGGTGCCAAGCATCGCTAAGCACCAGAGCTAAATCTGTTTTTTCGGGAACTTCTTCGAACTTGCCTTGACGTCTTACTTGATATTTGGTGGACAATTGACCTGAGACATAATCCGCCAATAAACCGTCACCAGTAATGAGAATATGGGCAGTCATTAGGAATCCCCCTCTCGAACCTGCACACCATACACCCCTGCCAGCTCTTGTTTTAAAAAAGGTTCGATTGACAGATCATAGACGAATAGCTGTTTGCTGTTTCTTTTCAAGACTCGAATGGAAGCTTGTAATAGCTCCAATTGTGTCATGTCATCATAAGAAGGGATTTCAAGTTTTGCCCCCTTTTTTTCCTGATAAATCATCGACTCCGTCACTTTCTTTTCGTCGCTTTTTATCTGGTTTTGAGCGTCCAAAAGTGCTTGCTGTAATGTATTTCGTAATGCCAAAGTCGTATTTAAGCCTGCCCCTGTGTACCAACAGCCCTTCGATCTGACCCATACAACAGGGAAGCCTAATACATCTTCTTTTAAGCCAATGGTCGGTGCACCGTTCAAGGTGGTCAGAGCATTTAAATAAAACCTGCATCTTTTATCTTCTATGGTTCCAATTGAGACACGAAAAAACTTATTCAAGTTGTCAACCTGTCTCTGTTTCAATTGTTCATCCAGATAGGCTTGCAGCCCTCGACAAACAGCTTCTGCGGTTGTTTCCCCTGAACCAATGCCAAGAAACCCATCTGGAAGATGAACGCCCGCTTTATCTGTTTGATTAAGGAAGCCAAACTTAAGGGAATCTATCATTTTGGAAGTATACATTTCAATCCCCTTTAGACCGGCATTCCTTCTTGCTTCTTCATGTGTCAGCCCCGAACAGATAACTTCCGGCAGCAGTTTTGCCGGTCCTTGTGACACTGGGTCAACAGCCTGAACATAGCATTGGGCAAGAGGAAGCTGTATCAAATCCCGTTCCTCCCAGGTATGGAAAATACCTATTTCTTTTGAAGTTAAGTGGCCGAAATATTCCAATAGCACTCCCGGCTGTTCATTCCTATCTGATTCTTGTTTAAGTTTTAAATCAACATCTTCAACCTGTTCAGGTGTTAGCTTTATCGACATTACCGATGGATGTGTGATGAATGAAAGCCAGTCTCCTTCCATCGTTTCAAGATTAAGCATGTAAATTTGATTACTCTGATATGAATCTGCTATGCCTGTAACCTTCTTGAAAAATTCGAATGTAGAGACATTTGCCAAAATTGCTCCTGAAGTAGAAGAGAAATCCAGTGGCAGCCTATCTGCTTGTACGGAAGATTGATGAATCCTGCGCCATGCAGACTCGAAGCATCCCTCGGAATCTGGATGGGTTATCGGACCAGAGAACCCAACCTTTTCTAAATAGATGGCGGGAAGAAATGCCTTCTTTTCTTCTTTGCAAATTTGATTCAGATTCCTTAATTCATCTACATTTCCATCCTGGGAGACATATAGAATCCAATCATAGGGCTGAACTGCATCTTTCCAAACATTTTTTCCCGCCTTTTTAGGATAGGGCACTTCCACCATCTCGACATCGGAGTCTATTTCCCTCGCGTTCTGCACAAGCATATTAAGCCGCAGCCTATTGGTTGGAACCGTATCTGTGACCATGACATTTAATTTAGGCAGCCCCGAATCAACTAATGCCGAAACCAACGATACAAGGAAAGGTCCAGAGCCCACAGCCAATACGCTAGCCTGACGATACTTTTGAAATTGGTAGGCACCTGATTCGATAAAATTCTCGATAAATTCAATTTGTGAAGCATACTTTTCAAGAACTTGACGATTTAATTGATGGGGAATATCTTTGCTTACATCTCGAACAAAACCATTCTTGTACAACGTTTCTCCGATTTCATATACCCTGTCACGATACGGTCCCGTTAACCCCTGCGTCAAATCTCCCATGGTTTGCTCCCCATTGAACATCGGCATCAATTTCTCAATCCACGGATAAATGGTTTTTCCCTCCATCTGAAAGGAATTTACGTTATTTCTAAAATAGACACCCCCCTTTTGATCCGGAAGATAAAATGTATCCCTTTTGGCTTTCAATCGTGAGGACGAGGTAAGTTTTGTCATTCAGCGCCTCCTTATTCCTTATCATAACAACTTATTCAATATCAGTTTATGTACGATTTTTTGTCCAATATGATAAACATAGGAACAAAAGCGCAAGCGCCTTGAACAGGGAAAAAAGTAGTTCATTTTTTCCTAGCCCCGACAAGCATAAGACGCTCAGGGAAAGAAGGCGTTCTTTGCCTTCATTCCCTGAGTGGCTTATGATCTCTAGGGGCTAGGCGCTGGAGCTGTACGTCGAAAGTCCTTATATTAACAGTTATCCATAAGCGAAAATTCTATAATATCTCAAACGATAAAGAAGTGCCCCCGCGGCACAAATTGGTGCGGGAGCACTTTCTTTATAAAACAATATCTCTTCCTGTAATCCCCAATAGACAAGATTAAATAAAACCGATACCAAAGCCAAAGCAGCCAAAGCCAATGCCAACGCAGCTAAAGCCGAAACAGCCACCACAGCCGCCGCAACCGCCACAGCCACCGCATCCGAAACAGCCTCCGCATCGGAAGCCGAAGCCTCCACAACGTCCGAAGCCACCGCATCGGAAGCCGCCGCAGCGTCCCCACATACGCGAATCCTGAAATTGTGGACCGTATGAAACTAACTCACCAGTTTGATATGGGTCCATTGCCAACCCTTGCAGTTCATTTTGAAAATTTTGCATATTATCCTCCCCTTTGTATTTAATCATCAGATGAAACAGAAACCTGAAAAGAGAGTATTAATTGGTCTATTTTGTGTAAAATAAATTTCTGATGCTGATGTACTCTCTTCAACAAAATATGGTTTTTTATGGGGCGTTGTTACTATTGTAAAAGCCTATTTTACTTTGAGGACATAAAGGGAATCTGCTTGTTAGTGGAAGTTGAATTGGGGAGGAGACTAAAAGTGCAAATGTGATAAAAAAACAGTAATAACAATGGCTGTTGAGTGCTCTTTTAAGCACAACGCCCTGTTATTATGCATTGTTGATTTTCGTGTAGGCATGAGAATTCATAGGCGGAGTATTTCCGCCTAATGTTTAGGGAGGAAGCTTAAGAAGCGGAGATAAACGGAGATATTCCGCTTAACTGCTCTAAATAAGACAAAATCTAGAGATTTGGTTAATATAAACGGAAAAACTTCCTTTATTTTAATGGAAATAGGGGTATTTCCTAATTTAAACGGAATTTTTCCGTTTATTTTTCAAACAAATGAAATCACCAAATCAAGATTCAGTTATAACAGAACCAAGCACAAAAAACCCCCAACCAAATGATTGAGAGTCTTGTAGTTCCGCAAAAATTAACGTTTTTAGAACTGAGGCGCACGACGAGCACCTTTAAGACCGTATTTCTTATAAGTTCCTTACTTGGGAATCACTCTTCTATCCCACACTCCTATTTACATTCTAATATCCCTCATCTAACAGTTGTTTTGCTTCGAAATACAAAACCTGAATAAACTTTTTGGCATTAATTCGCGTATGCGTGGATGAAATTAAAGATGCTTGTTTCAATTCCGTCATCCGTTGACGCACTGTTGTAAAATCAAAAAACTTCGACGCGTAATTCTCAAATTTCTGATTCGCAAAATCAGTGAGGCCAAGAGATGCCAAATGGTTCAATGATTGGTAAATCGCTCGACGAACACGCTGTTCTGACGCTTTTCTCTCTCTGTCAACCTCATCCTGCGAAGCGACTGGTCCTAATTTTTTCAAGCTGATATGGGTGAAGATATCCTTTAAAATAGGAAATCCCGTCTCTAATGCCTGTTTTGTCTCATAATGATATAAATAATCGATGATTTCCAGCAAGTCCTTGCTTCCATTTTCACCGGCTATGCCAAGTTCGGATAAAAGAATTTGCCCCCAGTCTGTAATTTTCTTTTCTTCGGATGGAGCCTTTTGTTCCTTGGAGGAATTCCAATCAAATACATTGCTGAGTGATTTTTGAATATCTTTTATAGATCTCTCCAAACGAATACGTTCCATGACCTTCTGTACAACTGATAATACTTCATTTCTGTTCAGTGGCTTTGTGATGTAATATTCGATTCCAAGTGAATAAGCCTCTCCGATCAGTTCTTTAGATTCCACTTGAGAAATCATAATGATTTTCCCTTTAAATGACGGCGCAATGCGACGAATGGTTTCAATTCCGTCCTGGATCGGCATCAGTAAATCAATGAATAAAATATCGACATGCTTCATTGCCAGCATATGTGCATCTAGGAAAGAACCATCATCCGCTTCCCCTATAACATCACCCAATTCTTCATCCTCTATAATTTGTGACAGCATAGATCGAAAGACTTCATCATCATCCGTAATATAAAAAAACATAAACTCACCCTTTCTCGGCAAGACAGAGGATCGGCAGCCGGATAATGAAAATACATCCTTTCTCACTCGTTTGGAGTGTTACCTCTCCCCCCAATTCCTCTGACATTTCTTTTATATAGGATAGCCCGATTCCCGTGGATGGTGTTCCATCTTCTCCATATTTAGAGGTAAACCCCGGTTTAAAAATAAGATGTTTATATTTTGAAGGGACGCCCGGACCGTCGTCAATGACTTTATACTCGATCCAATTATCCTCTTTATTTATCAAAACAGTGATGGTGCCTGTATTTTCAATCGCTTCTACTGCGTTCGCGACTAAATTGTTGATAAAAGACAGCATAAGGTAAATGTGATAATTCGGATGCTCTCCCCTAATCTGCCAAACAAATTCAATTTTCTTTCCTAACAGCGCCGCATATTTCTGATTGATTCGAACTATTATGTATACCAATTCATGTACATTCATATATTCCGGCAGACTTTCGCTAGAAATGAGCTTTGAAAGGCCCGCAAAGATTCTTTGGTTATCCTTTTTTATTTCATGCACCTCTCCGGCTATTCGTAAAACTTTTTTTCCCCAATTTTCAATTGGAAATCCCTGATCTTGTTTAAAATCAATCATGTTTCGATATAAATTGTAGGATTCTTTTGTGATGGTTTCTGCATTTTGTAGCGTCTTTTTCAAATAAACAGACTCTACATACAAATTGGAAAGGTGCATGAGCATATTCTCATTCTCCCTCCGGGTTTGCGATTCTTTCAGCCGTAGTTCATACAGCTTCATCATATTGATGAAGGCCAAAACAAAAAAGCTTCGAAATACCGCGATAATAATGATTTTGTTCACTGACCCTACCGTCACAGCAGTTCCCAATACAAAAAGATGATAAAACATTAACTCAATAAGACTCGATGTGATTTCAATTATAATACCGAAACATCCTATCAGCAAAGGATGCTGATAACGTTTCACCTTCATCAAATAAAACAGGGAGGCATATGTAAAATAGTAGAAGAACGTCGGATACCGTAGGGTAAGAGATTCTGCTAGAATAAAGTCTGACGACACCACCCAATCCAATAAAACACGGAAAGCCGAGACGGACGTTCCTACTAACAGCCCCATGACAACAGGTGAAATTTTACGAAAGAACAATAAAGAAAAGAAGAAAATAGGTGTTCCGAAACTAACACGAAATACATTATCGAATGGATGAAAATTCAATTCACCCGCGATTGGTACTATAACCATAAGAGCAATAACGATCCAGAAATCTTTACTTTGCAGGTGATCCGCTCTCAATTCCGCCACTTCCTGATTTTCGCTACTAACAAACCGCCGCCTTGTAGTTATAAACACAATTGCCCCCTATACTAGTCATATATAAGAAAATACAGCTTGTTTATTAAAATAAGCTGTATTTTCGCCCATTATACCATAACTGTTTCCTTTGCCGCTTTTAGAGGCCGATACACCGGTTCCCACATTGCGTTTCGTACTGCTTGCTTAATATCGTCATGTTTTATTCGTGCCACACCATCGGAAACAGCCGCTTTTGCCACTTCAATCGCCACGATTTCTGAAATAGCACGGAGATTCTCTACTGGCGGAAGTAAAGGGGCACCCGGCTTGCTTACATCGATCATGCCCGCCACAGCTTCTGCTGCGGCCGCGAACATACCATCAGTGATGACACTGGCACCGGACACGATTGTCCCAAGTCCAAGCCCTGGGAAAATAAGAGCGTTATTGGATTGTCCGATTACATATACTGTTTTGTTGTATGTTACAGGAGAAAATGGACTTCCTGTTGCTACTAGTACTCTTCCCTCTGTCCAATGGATTAGATCAGCAGGCTTTGCTTCCGCAAGCGGAGTCGGATTGGACATAGGCAAAATTACCGGTCTTTCAACGTGCGCTGCCATTTCTTTCACAATATCCTCAGTGAATGCCCCCGCAACAGTTGAAGTTCCGATCAAAATAGTTGGATGTACTTGACGAACGACTTCAGCTAAGCCTGATCCTGCATTTTTTTCTTCAGCAGGACGCGCATATGGGCGCTGAAAGTCGTACAATTCATCCATATCTTCTACCAGTAAACCATTCTGGTCAATGCACCAAAATCTCCGGTTCGCTGATTCCCATGAAAGCCCCTCACGTACCATGGCATCACGCACTTGATCAGCAATTCCAATACCGGCTGTACCCGCCCCGAATATGACAACACGATGCTCACTGAGCGGAATATCAGAAGCGCGCACTGCCGCCAGCACAGCAGCAAGCGATACGGCTCCTGTACCTTGTATATCGTCATTAAATGTACACACTTTATCTCGATACTTGTCTAAAATGATTCGCGCATTTTGGGAGCTGAAATCCTCCCAATGCAGCAAAGCATTAGGAAACATTCTCGCCGCCGTACTTACAAACTGCTCAATGAATTCATCATACCGCCCATACCGAACACG
Source organism: Neobacillus cucumis (assembly GCF_016908975.1). GTDB lineage: Bacteria > Bacillota > Bacilli > Bacillales > Cytobacillaceae > Neobacillus > Neobacillus cucumis. The sequence goes on along the minus strand of NZ_JAFBEX010000037.1, from coordinate 14,735 downwards.
AGGATGGCAATTTCCGATGTAGAACGGGTTGTTCAGAAGCTCATCACGATCGGTGCCTACATCTAAAATTACAGGCATGACACGGGCGGGATCGATTCCTGCTGCGGCTGTATAAACGGCTAATTTACCAATCGCGATATTAATACCGCCAACACCCCAGTCACCAATTCCTAAAATGCCTTCCCCATCGGTAACAACGATTAAATCGATATCCTCTGCACTCGCTCCAAAGTTTTCAAATGCTTGTTCAATGCCATTTGCATCATTAATAGATAAATACACCCCGCGCGGTCGGCGGTATTCGACGCTGTAACGCTGTATTGCTAACCCGACTGTCGGTGTATATATGATCGGAAGCATTTCTGGTAAATGGTCCGTCAGCACACGGTAAAACAATACCTCGTTTCGGTCATGCAGTGCCGATAATGCTACATTTTTATGCAAATCGTTCGGCTGCGAGGAGAATTGTTCATAAGCGCGGCGTGCCTGCTCATCGAGCGTCAGTACTGCCGGCGGCAATAATCCTGTTAACTCCAGCTCCTGTCTCTCCTCCTCCGTGAACGCAACCCCCTTATTCAACAACGGTATAGCCATTAATTCCTTACCTCGTAAGGCCGTTTCCACATCCCCATTCGGACCAACCTTGAATTTATACATATAATCCCTTCCTTTTCCAATCAACTTCTGCCTATTAATTCTCAATATTTATCCCTTACATCAAGCAAAAAAGGGCCGCTCCGCCCTCCTTTGCTTGGCATGTACAAGTTTACTGTCTATCTAAAAGAACTGCACCTGCGATACCTGGGTGTGTCATTTCATAAGGGTCCAAAATTAGATCAAGCTCTTTTTCTGATAATACGTCATATTTCAAGCATAATTTACGAACCGACTGACCGGTTAAAATAGCTTCTCTCGCAATACGTGCAGCAACTTCATAGCCAATATGCGGATTTACCGCTGTAATAATGCCGGCACTATTTTCTACATATTCCTTCATTCTTTCTTCATTTGCTTCAATTCCCTTTAAACAAAAGTCTGTAAATGCACGAAATGCATTATTCATAATACTGATGGACTGAAGTAAATTAAATACGAGAACAGGCTCCATAACATTCAGTTCCAGTTGCCCCGCTTCAGATGCAAGACATATCGTATGGTCGTTTCCAATAACTTGGAACGCCACTTGATTAATGGCCTCAGCCATTACAGGGTTCACTTTCCCCGGCATAATGGAAGAACCAGGCTGACGGGAAGGCAATGTGATCTCGCCTAATCCCGCGCGAGGGCCGGAAGCCATCAATCTCAAATCATTGGCAATTTTGGACATGTTCATCATACATACTTTAAGTGCTGCCGATACTTCGGTGTAAACATCTGTATTTTGAGTTGCATCCACAAGGTGCTCAGCTCCTACAAGTGATAAGCCGCTAATATCGGCAAGATGCTTAACTACACGCTCAATATAGCGAGGGTCTGCGTTCAAGCCCGTTCCCACTGCCGTCGCGCCCATGTTCACCTCATATAAATGCTGGCGTGATTGTTTGATGCGCATGATATCACGAGCAATTACGCGGGCGTATGCTTCAAACTCTTGACCTAATCGAATCGGTACAGCATCCTGCAGATGAGTACGGCCCATTTTGATGACCCGGTCAAATTCTTTTGCTTTTTGCTCGAATACGCCATGCATATATTCCATTGTTTCTAATAATTTTTCTAACATATTCAATGTTGAAATGTGAATCGCAGTCGGAAAAGCATCATTAGTAGACTGTGCCATATTCACATGGCTGTTTGGACTAATATGAAAGTAATCCCCTTTTTCTTTACCGATTAATTCAAGCGCTCGATTGGCAATGACCTCATTCGCATTCATGTTCATTGATGTACCTGCACCGCCTTGAATCGGGTCGACAATGAAATGATCGTGCCACTTGCCGTCAATGATTTCTTGAGAAGCCTCCATTATGGCTTTGCCCACCCCTTCATACAGGCGCTTTGTTTCCATATTGGCAAGAGCAGCCGCTTTCTTGACAATGGCCAAAGCTTTAATTAGTTCTTCATGAATGGTATATCCTGTAATAGGAAAGTTCTCAACCGCACGCAATGTTTGGATGCCGTAATAAGCATTTACAGGCACCTCTTTTTCCCCTAAAAAATCCTTTTCAATCCGAAAGTTTGGTTTTATTTCAGTTACTGTCATTACATTCTCCTCCTATCCCTTTATGCAGCGTCTGTTTCTTTAACAGAATCCATATAGTCCTGCGCTTTGTCTTTATCAAATTCGCCCTCCCATTTCGCCATTGAGATGGCAGCCAATGAGTTTCCTAAAACGTTTACAGCAGAACGAATCATATCTAAAATACGATCGATGCCAGCAATCAAAGCAATTCCCTCTAACGGTAATCCCATTGAGCCGAGTGTCGCCAGCACAACGACAAACGATGCACCTGGGACGCCCGCCATACCTTTTGAAGTCATCATAAGTACAAATAACAATGTAATTTGCTGCATCAACGACATGTGTACGTTATACATTTGTGCAACAAACAGCGAAGCAAGCGCCTGATAAATTGCTGATCCCGTCAGATTGAATGTGTATCCTGTCGGAATGACGAAAGATACGATCGCCTTCGGACAACCGAATTGCTCCATTTTTTTCATGATGTTTGGGAGCACTGCCTCAGAACTCGCTGTTGTAAAAGAAATGATAAGTTCTTCCTTTAAAACCTTAATAAGCGTAAAAATATTTATTCCTGTCATTTTCGCGTTTATTCCTAAAATCACAATAGCGAATAATATGACAGTTACATACACAGCCAATACAAGCTTTCCAAGCGGAAGTAATGTGCTCACTCCGAAATGGGCCACCGTCACCGCAATAAGAGCGAATACTCCAAACGGAGCAGCCTTCATTACTTGATTTGTTACCCAAAACATTGCTTCTAATACACCTTCAAAGAAATGAAGCACCGGCTTTCCTTTGTCCCCGATTGCCGCGACCCCTAGGCCGAATAGAACACTGAAGAAAATAATCGGCAATAGATCCCCTTGCGACATTGATTCAAACACATTTTTTGGAACAATATGAACAATTGTTTCCGCAAAGCCTTTGTTTTGTGTAGCGCTTGCTGTTTGTTCGTATGCTGAGATATCTCCTTTTGTCAGATGGCTCATATCTACACCAGAACCTGGATGGAACACGTTTGCAGCAAGCAATCCAATCCCCAGCGCAATCGTTGTAATGATTTCAAAATAAAGAATGGTCTTGCCGCCAAGCTTACCTAATTTTTTTATATCACCTACACCCGCCACCGCAACAACAAGTGCGGCTATTACAATCGGCATAACGATCATTTTAATTAAATGAATGAAAATATCACCGATTGGCGCAATGTAGGCAATTGCTGCATTGTTCCCATAAGTAACAGCCCCAACCAATATACCTAAAATAAGTGCAATAAAAATTTGCGTAGCTAATCCAAACTTTTTCATGTCCATCCCCCTTGTTAACGCTTTCAAATTGGAATACTAAAGTAATCTTATAGGCGAAACAACAAAACCCTACAAAAACCTACAAAACGATTAAAAAATTTTTAAAAGATTAAACCGCTACGAGGATCCAAGCTACCTTGCACTTTAAGGTTATATGTCCTGCCGGACATCCAAGTGTAAGGAAAGCAAAAAAGGCCCCAAATTATGAAAAAACATAATTTGAGGGCTGTTTTATTTAACATCGTTTTGTATTTTTCCCCTTTTTGTAATGTCCTCTTTATAGAGATCCTTTTACTTATTTATATTAAACCGTCTACCGTTCTTTGGCCTTTTCACAAACTCCAGGGACTGATTTTTAACCCCAAGACTCTCAACCCGATGAAGCATGTGATTTCATGCGAATATCGTAAGAAGAAAAAAGTCTGCCATATAAATAAGCAAAACTAAGTTGGAGACCTGATGCTATGTAAAAAGGCAGGGACAGGGAACCCAATCCAAAAAGATAGCCTGTAATATACGGTCCAATAGAGGTGGGCAGCCGCATTGAAAAAAGATTGATGCTTGAAGCAAAGCCGCTCCGCTGGTTACGTGTTAAACTCACACTCAGCGCCTGCTGTGCCCCCTGCGTACCACGGTTTAAAGCCGTTCGAAGCATATAAATGACAGAAACAAGTGCGTATGATGATAGTAAGGGCATCAAAATCAAAAGCAGACTTCCGATAAAACGGATGAAAACAATCGACCGGATTGTCCCATGTTTTTGAGATATTCTTGCTTGAAAAATGGAGGTCACTCCGGTCATGAGGAAAGTAACAGCCAAGGTGCTGCCAATTTGAGCATGGCTTGCCCCAAATTTAACCGAAAACCAATAAGACATCATCGGCCCAGTGAGCCCGATTGCAATTCCATTAAGTATGTTAATCGCTGCAAGCTTCAATACCGCTGTATTTTCTTCATGCAAGATTTTCTTTTCTTCATTCCTTCGTCCCTCTTTATTGGTTCTTTGGCCGTTTTCTGCTTCTCCTCCTTGAATGGTTAAAATGATGGAGGCTGTGATCAACGATGCAACGAGAATATAGCAGAATAGAAGGCGATAGGGAGATATTCCAGTTGTCAAAAAGGAGGCAGCCCCCGCTAGCACTGCTCCCACCCCCATTCCGAAAAAACTGAGTGCATTATTCAAACTGTATACTCTGCCACGTTCTGATGTTGGGACAAAGGATGCCAGCCAAGCCTGCTCTGCAGGAGCACATGGACTAGGTGAACCCGCGTCCGCTTTTCCAAACCCGGAAAGGGTAATCGAAATAAATAATAAAATTGGGTTTGTGGTTAATACCCCGACTAGTGCACATCCGGCGGTAACTAGTTCAGAAAGAAGGACAAACGGCTTTCTGCCAAGCCTGTCACTATAAACACCTATAAAGGGTGCAAGAAAAACACCGAGTAATCCTCCTGCAGCAAGCACACTGCCAATCGCTGCTGTGCTCCACCCCAGCGCATCGAGATACAAAGCCAATTCCACTACCATCATGCCTTGTCCAATACTGCGAATAAAATTTACCAGCATGAGCCGCTTGGCAGCCGGGTGAATTTGATCCATTCCTATCAACTTCATATTGATCACTACCTTTTCATTTTTATAGGAAAGATTTAGGTAATAAGGTTTCTACTGTAAAGGGTGCCAATTCTTAATTTCCTTTATTCATAGGCATAAACGCAACAAAGTTAACCGTGGCATAACATGTTTACATGGGATTGATGATAAATTGAGGGATAAGCTTAAAAACTAGAAAGGAAAGGATTAGATATGGAGGTAAATGGAAGGAACTTATTCAAAAATTTAAAACGGAATATTTATAATTCTGTATTTGGCTTACCGTCACCCGGAAACCCTTTGCATACAAAATGAAAACATTCGAAAAAAATGGTGCTAAAGGGTATGTACGTGTCCCCTGCAGCACCACTCTGGCAACGCCTATTTTTTTAATAACCGTTTTATTGATGATCGGTCCTGAGAATACCTTCGATAGGTTAGGGGTGATGATGATTCAAGCGGTTTGCTGTTGGCATCCTGTACAGCTTTTTCAATTAAATGATGTTCTGGTGCCCATTGGCAGACTGGGTCCATCGCATAAGCATCTCCCGTTAAGGCAAAAGCCTGACAGCGGCATCCTCCTCCATCCTGTTGCCTCAAATCACAGGTGAGACAAGCTTTAGGCATTGATTCTTCCCCCCGGAAACGGTTAAAAGATTCTGATTCATACCAAATAAATCCTAGCGAAGACTTACGGACATTTTCAAAAGATAATTCTTTTATTATCCCGGCGGTTGGACACGGAAGGGCCATTCCATTCGGAGCTACCGTTAGAGCAATAGCCCCCCATCCCCCCATGCAAGGCTTGGGTGCAGATGCATAATAATCAGGAATCACCCAAATCATTTCCATTTTCTGCTTCAGTCTTGCTTTAGCGGCTTCATAGACTGCACTTGCACGCTCAATCTGGTCCCTGCTTGGCAGCAGTTTCTCCCGATTCAGCAGTGCCCAGTTATAATACTGGGTGTTCGCCAGCTCCAAGCGCTCGGCTCCCAGTTCTTCCGCAAGCTGAATGATCTCCCCCACCTGATCAAGATTCATTCGGTGTAACACCACATTTAATGATAAATGCATGTCTGCCTGTTTTACAGCCGTGACCGCTTCCCGTTTTTGCTCAAAGGCTTTGTATCCGCCGATCCGATCGGAAAGCTTCGCTTCTGCTGCTTGAAAGCTCACCTGCACATTAGCTAAACCGGCTTCCTTAAGCCGGATCGTTTTTTCCGCTGTTAAGCCAATGCCGCTAGTAATGAGATTGACATACATCTCTAGTCCAGCAGCGTGGCTGATAAGGTCTTCCAAGTCATCCCGCAAAAGCGGTTCGCCGCCAGAAAAATGAACTTCTACTACTCCCAATTCGGCGGCCTCGGACAAGACCCGTCTCCATTCCTCCGTTGAAAGTTCCGTGGCTTCCTTTGCCATTTCAATAGGGTTTGAACAATACGGACAATGCAAAGGACAGCGATGGGTTAATTCAGCAAGCAGCGAAAAAGGGGGATGAACCACACTATGGCTCTGCGTCTTCATGCTGAATCACCACCCAACCCTGATCGGCCATCTCCCGTAAAAATTCGGAAATGTCTGCCTCCATTGTTTTCAAATCGGGCAAAGCACCCGAATTCCTTGTTTCTGAGCCTACCATTAGAGAAGTACTGATGTCTTCAGTGATGGTGTTTACGGTCCGGCTGCCGTCGCATAAACGAAGGATTGATGCGGCAGTTTCGTTTAGGACTACAACCTTTTCCGGTAGCAAAAGGAGATGTTTTTCTCTCACCTTATCAAATTTTAATCGCGCCTTTGCAGCGAGTTTTGGAAGACTGCCAGCTACAAAAATAGACTCCACCACCAATCATTTATTTTTCCCAGTTCACGGTTTAGAGGGATAGGCCTTTTCGATCGCATCAAGCTGTGCCCATAATACATCACATTTGAACCGCAAGGCATTGACAGCCCGCAGCTGTGCTTCCGGTGTTCGACATTGGGTTAATACAAGTCTGAGGGCCACATCCGAATCACAAGGTGCCTGAGTCAAGCGGCTTTGAAAATAATCAAGCCCTGAACGGTCAATCCAAGGATACAGCTGCTCAAAAACTTTTATCCTTTTTGAGATAAGGTCAGGCGAAAACAATTCTGTCAACGAGGAGGCAACAGCTTCAATCCACGGTTTTGTCCGAGCAAAGTTCACATAGGCATCCACAGCAAATCGAACTCCGGGGACAACATGCTCCTCCCGTATGACTTCTTCCCGAGACAATCCTACCGCTTCTCCCAGCCGCAGCCATGCTTCAATACCGCCATCTTCTCCAGGCCTTCCGTCATGATCAAGAATGCGGCCAATCCACTCTCGCCTCAGTTCCCTTGACGGCAGATTGGACAGGATAGCTGCATCTTTAATTGGGACTGATTTCTGGTAGTAGTATCGGTTGGCCACCCAGCCGCGGATCTGTTCTTTGCTTAGGTTTCCTTGGTGCATTACAATATGAAATGGATGTTTGTCATGATAGGAAGAACGCCCTACATTCCTTAGCCGCCCCGTGAATTCAACCGCCGACCAAAGCTCTTCCCTTTTTTTATCACGGCTAACGAACCCTTTTTGATCCAGCAAAAGTCACACCTCCAATTCCATACCGTCATAGGCGACTTCAATACCAAGCCGCTCCACTGTATTCCTCTCCACTGAGTCCTTTTTCAAAATAGGGTTGCTGTTGTTAATGTGGATTAGAATTTTCCTCTCTGCAGGGAAAGAAGCTAATAACTCCAAGGTACCTGATGGTCCGCTAATCGGTAAGTGGCCCATGCTTCTTGCGTCACGAGCAGATGCTCCTATGCCGGTTAATTCATCTTCCGACCAAAAAGTTCCATCTACCATCAGGATATCGGCTTTTTTTAAACAAGCTTCTATAGCCGGAGTGATCTTTTCTAATGTAGGAAAAAAAGCAAGACACCTGCCCGATTCCTCATTATGAAGAACCAGTCCAACCTCCCAAATATCTTCATGACAGTCCAGCTCCTGGGTCGACTTGGCATAGAGCGGCGGTTTTTTCGAAACGGGAACCGGCTCAACGATGATGTTTCCTGCTTCTCCTTCATGTAATGGCCCCACCTTTTGCGGAATGCCTGGATCAAGAGACTGCCATTCCCAGGAACAATAGTTTTTTAGCATTGGAAACACCGGAAATGCGGATTGCAAGCAGCTTCGTACCATCTCAGTCCCATAAATCGTCAGACTGGAACCCTCCCGCAGTGACAAAAGCCCGATCGTATGGTCGAGCTCCGCATCGGTTAAAAAAACACCGGCAAGAGGGGTTTCTCTTATGCCTGGACCTGCATTTAGGGAAGCAAACGATTCAATTTGCCTGAGAATATCCGGTCCTGCATTGATGAGGTACCAGTCCTTTTCATTGGCAGTTACTGCAAGCGAAGATTGTAATAACGGCCGAAGTGCAGTATTTCCTGAGCGGACTGCCCGACAGTTGGGACAGGCACAGTTCCATTGCGGAAAGCCTCCTCCGGCCGATGCTCCTAATACTCTAATTCGAATTTGGCTTCAGTCCTTTCTCTTCGATGCGGGCATTGTTTTTTTCCATATTCCGCGTTTTCCCAAAAAACCTTGCAACCTGCCACCCTATCGCCATATTCACCACAGCCATCAGGATATATAGCAAATAGTCCCCTATTGGATCAGGAAGCAGGAGATCAACAAGCAGCCAGCCACCTGCTGTAGCACCACCAATCATCATACCCATTACTGATTTTAAGTAACGATTCATTTGGCTCACCCTCCATGCTTTAATTAAAATCATGAACAAGAGGCAACCAGTCTGCGCTACTTGGCGATGTAGGAATACATCGTCACTTCGCAAGACGTGTTGATTATTTCGTACTCAGGCTTTAACCACATATGATCCCCCCTTTCATGACACTTTCAATTATGATTATTTTTCAAAAGAGTGTCTGATTTTACCTTTCAAAACAATCTTATGTCAGCGAAAACACCAAAATAACTAGAATTTCAACATGAAGTTGTCCAAATGTAAGCCCGTATTTTACAAAATGCTGCAAATTTACCTGACAAAAAAACAACCTGAGTCTGTAAACTCAGGTTGTCTTGGTTCTATCGTTCGATTTAAGAATGGTACGGGTATTTTTAGTTTTTCATCATCTACCTTAGTACTGACTACTCTTTAAGATAAAATCAACTGTCCATTGACCCTTTTGATTCAATATTCCATGTGTATGAAATGACATTTTAGAATTATCGGTTCGGTAATGATGCATCTGTGCTATTATCGTCCCTCTATACTCATTATTACTTACTTTCTTAAACGATTCTGATTCCTCACGGACTAACGTATTACCAATCCAAATACACGGGTTTTCAATCAAACTTTTAGTGTTCGAACTAACTTGTATATTTGAATTTGAGTTTATCGTATAATGCAGCTGAATGTCTTGGCCGTGGTTTATGATCGTATAGTCATTGATGGTTAACCTGATTCCGTTATCCTCGGATGAACCTAAACCTATACTTGATTGAGCATTAGTCAAAGTCGGGCAGGCAAATCCAAAGACTAAGGCAATACATAAGGCGGCCCCAATGAATCGCACGGTATAATTCAGTAATTTCCTCATTTTACCACCATCCTTATTTTTCGTGAGTATCTGATGTTTCGCCAAACTATATTCATCCTTTTAAGAAACAATCTGAGTCCGTTAAAGGAATCAGACTCGAATTGTTTCTAGAGTAAAAATCATTTCTTTTTGGATAGCCAATCCGCTAGTGCTTCTGCCTCTGCACCTTTAGCCATGCCTGCTGGCATGCGGTCGCCGCCATTTAAAATTTTATTCAATATGTCCTCTTTAGACATAGTTTTACCTATGTGTTGAAGATTTGGAGCTGTTGCGCCTTGAAGATTATCGCCGTGACAGGAAATACAACTTCTTTTGTAAACCTTTTCCGGATCGATAACTACGTCTGCTTCCCCTTGTAATTTTGCATTTTTATTTATAGCTCCAGGTTTTAACTTACCTCCGAGACCATAAACAACAACCTTCGTACCACCAGTAATGACTGCAACATATTCATGGCCGTCAACTGTATATATGGCAGGTGCCATTTTGATTTGTTTTCCTCCACTTTGCATTTTCCATAATACTTTACCTGTTTTAATATCAAGAGCATTTACGTTTCCATCCAATTCCCCGTAAAAAGCAAGACCGGCAGCAGTACTTGTGAATCCGCCATACATCGGATCGTCCGTTTTATTTTGATATACCTTTTTCCCTGTATTCATATCAATCGCTGTAATGGTACCAGAAACATCAACATCTTTTGGCAAAGGAAGGATCTTTGTACCTGGGAAGGTATTATTATCTTTTGCAATCTCTTCTGCATCTTTAGCGGCTACCATTAAATTAGGGCTATTAATACCTGGAATAAGCACATAGTTGGTATCAGGGTCATAAGTCTGTGGAGCATAGCTTTCTCCACCTGGCGTTCCTGGCCATTGAAGTACAGCTTTACTCGCATCGCTTGGTACGTCCGAATGTTGAATTTTTACAAAAGGTACCCCATCATAAATGGTTTTCCCCGTTTTTGCGTCCCACGCATACCACTTTCCATTCTTACCTCCTTCAACCACAACCTTTTGCTTTTTCCCACCGACCTTTGCATTGAGAATCATCGGTGTTGCGGCGGCGTCATAATCCCATATATCATGATCAACTTGACCAGCTGACCACTTAAACTTCCCTGTTTTACTATCTAAAGCAGTGATAGAATCGGTATATGGATTTTTTCCTTTTCTATCTGCATCGTAAAAGTCCGGAGCTGGATTCCCTACTGCAAAATACATCATATCCGTATCTGGATCAAACGACATCGGTGTCCATACGGAGCCTCCGCCCGTAAATTTACCTTTCGCCCAGCCCGTTCCTCTTTCAGGAACGGTCCAAAACGGCTCTTTCCATAGCGGTTCCAGGGTATCTGCTTTAAACGCCCAGACAAAACCTCTTGTACCATTATCACCGCCGCTGCTTCCGACGTAAACGTTGCCATCATAATACATCGGAGCTGAAGATTCATAATATCTGTTTTCTAACTTGATAGAAGGTTCATGATCCCAAAAATTGACCATTTTTAACAATTTTCCGTTCTTCGCATCAAGTTTGGCCAGCCGATTATCTATCATCAAGACAAATACATTTCCATTGGCCACTGCGACACCTCTGCTTGCCACATTGGACTGCCATGGCAAACCATTAATATGATCAAGTACGTCCTTAGGCGGTGTCCATGCCCAAAGTTTCTTTCCACTTGCGGCATCGATCGCAAACACATGATTTTTCGCACTAGTCACATACATGACCCCGTCATGGACGACAGGAAAATCTTCTTGTAAATTTGGAACATCCTTATTCCAATCTAAGATATCCTGCTGCCATGCAATCCCCATTTTTTTTACATTATCTTTTGTAATCTCTTTATAGGGCACATGTCGGGTATGTTGAAAGTCATACCCCCAATTTGGGAACCCTGTCTCATCTTCCTGTTTTGCCTGGTTGGATTCCTTGGTTTCCCCTTTGTTATTTGCATTATTCTTGTCATTATTCGACTGACAGCCAACTATAACCATACTCGCTAGCAATACTAAACTTAATGACTTTAAAAATCGCATCACGGAAATATCCTCCTGACATTATGAAATAATAACTTGGATTTTTGATGATGAATTATTTCACTTAGAGTCTTTAAACCTCCTTAAGACAACTAATATTTATAAGAACATTGGTATATTTACCTAAAGCACAAAATTTATGCAAATAGTGTCTAATTCTTCCTTCTCTCTTTTTAAAATGCAAGTGATAAGTGGTTCTTTTATCAAAGGTTTAATTGTCCTGTTGTACGCCCAATGACTCATTTTAGGCATAAAAAAAGACCCCCAGCCAAAATGACTGAGAGTCTTTGAAACGCCCATATTAACGTTTTGAGAACTGAGGCGCACGACGAGCACCTTTAAGACCGTATTTCTTACGTTCTTTCATTTATATACCAAATATGAAGAAACTTGAAATAAAATGATTTACTAAAAGCCTGATTTACAGGGCTTTTTTTCTTTCTAATAAGAACTAGAAATAATAGCTTTATATATGTTTAGTGGTCAGAATGTGGTCAAAAATAACCTATACTTGTTCAACTAATTCACCCACTAGTTTAGGTATAATCATTCACAATATTTTTTTGGGGGAACCAAATTCAGATTCTTTTTTTGTTGATAATAGAAAAAAAACGCTTATTTAAGCGTTATTATATCTTTTAATTTTTTTTACGTGCCTTATAGAATTCGAACCTCTGACCATACGCTTAGAAGGCGTATGCTCTATCTTAGCTGAGCTATAGGCTCATATATCAATCGACGGAGAAGGAGGGATTTGAACCCTCGCGCCGGTTACCCGACCTACACCCTTAGCAGGGGCGCCTCTTCAGCCTCTTGAGTACTTCCCCATATACAGATGGCTCCGCAGGTAGGATTCGAACCTACGACCGATCGGTTAACAGCCGATTGCTCTACCACTGAGCTACTGCGGAACAAAAATAAATTATTATGGTGGGCCTAAATGGACTCGAACCATCGACCTCACGCTTATCAGGCGTGCGCTCTAACCAGCTGAGCTATAGGCCAATATTGGAGCGGGTGATGAGAATCGAACTCACAACATCAGCTTGGAAGGCTGAGGTTTTACCACTAAACTACACCCGCATTTTTGGAGGCAACACCCGGATTTGAACCGGGGATAAAGGTTTTGCAGACCTCTGCCTTACCACTTGGCTATGCTGCCTTAAGAATGGCTGGGCTAGCTGGATTTGAACCAACGCATGTCGCAGTCAAAGTGCGATGCCTTACCGCTTGGCTATAGCCCAATAATTTATAAAATAGATGGGACGGCTGATGGGAATCGAACCCACGAATGTCGGAACCACAATCCGATGCGTTAACTACTTCGCCACAACCGCCATATTCTTTTCTCTGACAGGGGTAGTAGGAATTGAACCCACACCAAAGGTTTTGGAGACCTTCGTTCTACCTTTAAACTATACCCCTAAAATGGTGGAGGGGGACGGATTCGAACCGCCGAACCCGGAGGGAGCGGATTTACAGTCCGCCGCGTTTAGCCACTTCGCTACCCCTCCACATTTAGAAAAAATCTTTTTAAAAAAAATGGTGGCTCAGGACGGAATCGAACCGCCGACACAAGGATTTTCAGTCCTTTGCTCTACCGACTGAGCTACTGAGCCACACAAAAAATATATCTATATCAACAGCAGGTTTACCTACTGGGATAAAAAATGACGGTCCGGACGGGACTCGAACCCGCGACCTCCTGCGTGACAGGCAGGCATTCTAACCAACTGAACTACCGGACCATATTGCGGGGGCAGGATTTGAACCTACGACCTTCGGGTTATGAGCCCGACGAGCTACCAGACTGCTCCACCCCGCGATAATAATATTTAATCTGAAATAATATGGAGGAGGAAGAGGGATTCGAACCCCCGCGCGGTTTAACCCGCCTGTCGGTTTTCAAGACCGATCCCTTCAGCCAGACTTGGGTATTCCTCCGTGTAAATAAAATGAGTCCTGTAGGACTCGAACCTATGACCGGACGGTTATGAACCGTCTGCTCTAACCAGCTTATCTAAAGGTTCATTAATGATATAGCGGCGGAGGGGATCGAACCCCCGACCTTACGGGTATGAACCGTACGCTCTAGCCAGCTGAGCTACACCGCCATTTTCTTAATTAATATAAATGGAGTCTAGGGGGATCGAACCCCTGACCTCCTGCGTGCAAAGCAGGCGCTCTCCCAGCTGAGCTAAGACCCCATGATTATTAATATTAACTCTCGACTGGTCGGGAAGACAGGATTCGAACCTGCGACCCCTTGGTCCCAAACCAAGTGCTCTACCAAGCTGAGCTACTTCCCGAAATAATAAGCGCGCCCGAAAGGAGTCGAACCCATAACCTTTTGATCCGTAGTCAAACGCTCTATCCAATTGAGCTACGGGCGCATAATTTCTTAAGTGGTGCCGAGGACCGGAATCGAACCGGTACGGTAGTCACCTACCGCAGGATTTTAAGTCTGGTGCGTCTGCCCATTCCGCCACACCCGCAATATTGAACGTTATTTTGCTAGTGCAAAAAAATATGGTGAGCCATGAAGGACTCGAACCTTCGACCCTCTGATTAAAAGTCAGATGCTCTACCGACTGAGCTAATGGCTCAATAAAAAAAAATAAATGGTGCCGGCTAGAGGACTTGAACCCCCAACCTACTGATTACAAGTCAGTTGCTCTACCAATTGAGCTAAACCGGCAAAATACATATGGTGGAGGATGACGGGATCGAACCGCCGACCCTCTGCTTGTAAGGCAGATGCTCTCCCAGCTGAGCTAATCCTCCAAAAATGGTGACCCCTACGGGATTCGAACCCGTGTTACCGCCGTGAAAGGGCGGTGTCTTAACCGCTTGACCAAGGGGCCTAAGTGTATTTTATGCAAAATAATAGCCCCAAAAAGGGGCTTAGCCTGGCAACGTCCTACTCTCACAGGGACAAGGTCCCAACTACCATCGGCGCTGAGAAGCTTAAC
>NZ_JAFBEX010000036.1 GCF_016908975.1 Neobacillus cucumis | reverse complement strand
TTGCCCACTTAGATAAGAAAAAAATAAAAAACGTGAAATTGCGGCTGCAATTTCACGTTTTTTATTTATAGATAATTTTTATGTCCCAGCCTCTTCATTTAACTGATAAGAAAGTATAAATTTTGACTTCGAGAATTGTCCAGCTCCAGCGCCTAGCCCCTCGAGGTCACAAGCCAATCCGTCCAAAAGGTTAAAATGCAACCTTTCGGCCGGTTTGTCTTGTGCTTGTCGGGGCTGACCAAGGCGCTTGCGCTTTTCTTAAAGGAACAAATTTAAGATAAAGAAAGCAAGGGATGCAATAAGTGCCGTAATTGGGAGAGTAATTACCCAAGTAATTAACATCCGTTTTGCAGTATCCCATTTAACGCCCTTAAGACGATGTGAAGCACCTACTCCAAGGATACCAGAAGAAATGACATGTGTAGTACTAACAGGTAAATGAATATAGGTCGCACCAAAAATGATTGCAGCTCCAGTTAAGTCAGCAGCAACCCCATTAACAGGACGAATCTTCATAATTTTACCACCGACAGTTTTAATAATCTTCCATCCACCAATAGACGTACCTAGACCCATTGCAAGTGCACAGGAGGCTTGTACCCAAAAAGGAATACCAGCATCTGGTGATAGATATTTACTAGAAACAAGCGCGAGGGTGATGATCCCCATTGATTTTTGCGCATCGTTTGTTCCATGTGAATAGGATTGTAATGCTGCCGTCGCAATTTGGATATAACGGAACCTTTTGTTTGTTTTTGCTAAGTTGAAATTCTTAAATGACACTTTAAAGATACTATAAACAATATAACCCACGACAAAAGCTAAAATGGGTGAAATAATAAGCGCCTCAATAATTTTTATAAATCCACCGTAGTTTAGAGCATTGAATCCTTCTGCTGCAATGGCTGCACCAGCAATAGAGCCAATAATAGCATGTGATGAGGAGCTTGGTATCCCGTAGTACCACGTAAGTAAATTCCAAAAAATAGCTGCAACTAAAGCTGCTAATATTACAACTGACCCGTTATGTAAAGTAAATGGGTCAACAATATCTTTAGAAACTGTTTTGGCTACTCCAGTAAAAGTTAAGGCACCCACAAAGTTCATGACTGCTGCCAGCAAAATCGCTTGACGTGGTTTTAAAGCTTTGGTTGAAACGGATGTTGCAATTGCATTTGCTGTATCATGAAAACCATTAATAAAGTCAAATGCAAGGGAACCAATGACAATTAATATGGTTAAAATAAAAACAAGACTCATTTTTTTGCTCCTTATGCATTTTTCATGATTATGGATTCAAGGGTATTGGCAACCGTTTGACAGTAGTCAGCGATATCCTCAAGATCTTCGTAAATTTCCTTATATTGAATAATGCGGATTGGATCCTTTTCAACAGTAAATAAGTTTTTAATGGATTGTCTTAAAATGTTATCGCATTTTGATTCAAAGTCTTTAATCTTAATGGCATGTTCTCTAATTTGAGATAATTTTTTATTGGAAAGCAAATCAACTGCTATTTGAATTTCATGACAACTTCCCTGAATGGCCTCCACAAACTTTAACATATACTCATCCGCGTCTGTGATGGAGTACATTTCAAAGAGAGCAGCACATGCTTCAAGTCCGTCTAGTACATCATCCATACTCATCGCAAGTTGTAGAATGTCTTCGCGTTCAATTGGAGTGATAAATGCATCGTTTAATTCTTTGATAACTTCATGAACGAAGGTATCGCCTTTAGATTCATACTCTTTCATTTTCTCAGAAAAGATTTTTAAATCACTGATATTTTTTAATTTATAATCTGTAAAGAAATCTACACTCTCATCAAGATTTGATGCAATATTGCTTAATAATGCTGAAAATTTATCTACTTTTTTAGCCATTTGCTATTACCTCCAATAATTAACCAAAAATAAATATTTGCTTGTTCTGACTCAAATAAGTTTATCTAAAAAATGTCGAAAAAAGAAAAAATTTACGATAAATTTACAAAAACTTAACATTAGAATTTTCAGAAAAAATATCTAAGGTGTTTATATAATCTTTTTTACTTTTGCCTAACAAACCACATTTATGTGTTTCGATTTCATTTTAGATAAAAACCAATCCTGATTAAAATTTTGATGAGTATAAATAAAAAATAAGGGTACTTTATACGTACAGGCAGTTATCCAAGACCAAAATCGGAATCTTAACTGTCTAAGGAATGCAAAAAAAGCAATTAAGGATTCTAAAAAGGAGTGTTCTAAATGAGTTTCATTTGGGCATTAATTATTGGCGGGATTATTGGATGGTTAGCAGGTCTAATCGTTGGGAGAGATGTTCCGGGGGGCATTATTGGTAATATCATCGCAGGTTTTGTGGGTGCATGGCTTGGAAGAGCAGTTTTAGGAGATTGGGGACCTGAAGTGGCTGACTTCGCGATTATACCTGCCATAATCGGTGCTGCCGTATTAGTTCTTCTTTTAAGCTTTATCATGCGTGCCTTTAGAAAAGCTGATTAAAATAAAAAAACGAGAAAGGGTGTCTAAAAAAAAGACACCCTTTCTACATTTTTGAGATATCAATCATCTTGGATATTTCTGGTAAATCTGTAAATGGTGCGTGAATTTCAATGAATTCCTGAGTAAATGGATGAAAAAATTCAAGTTTTGCGGCATGCAATGCTTGTCTGTTTATGATTGGCTCCCCGCCGTACAATGTATCTCCAACTAAAGGGTGACCGAAGTGGCTCAAATGAACCCTAATCTGATGGGTTCTTCCAGTTTCTAGCCAGCATTTGAGATAAGATATTTTCTTTTGTTTATTTTCATGGATTACCTGAAAATGAGTTATCGCAGCTTGTCCCGATTGTGATACTCTGCGTCTAACAGCATGATGGCGGTCACGACCAATAGGCATGTTTAAAGTGCCTTTCTTCTGTTTCAGTAATCCATGTACAGCAGCGATGTAGGTCCTTTTTATTTTACGTTGCTCTAGCATCTTATCTAAAATAGCACCTGCTAAAGCGTGTTTTGCAAAAAGAATCGCACCTGAGGTATCACGGTCCAATCGATGGATTTGCCGAACGTTGGCTGATTCTCCTTTTGTTAACAAATAAAAGGTAGCAGCGTTAATAAGAGTATTGTTTTCATTAATAGGATCATTTGGATGTGTATTGATAAAGGGCGGTTTATTTACAATTAATACATGTTCATCCTCAAATAACACGCTTAACTCTTGATAAAAAGGCTGAAACTGTGGAGCTTCCTCTTCGAAAAGATGGAGCTGCAGTGTGGTACCTAAAGTAAGTGGTAAATTCCAATTAACCCGATTGCCCTCGCATAGTATCTTATTTTCGGTTCTGAATTGATGGGTCAATTTTTTGGGAGCCTGCCACGTTTCTCGGAAAAGTTGATTCACCGTCAAACCATCCCATTCACGTGGAACCACGATTTGCAGCCACTGACCCGTACGTTTTGTATTAATCATTTTTTTCTCCTTTATAGCTTCAAGCTGTGGTGATAATTACCACCAATATTTACGCTAAATTATGTTATTCTTATGATATATATTACGACAGAAATAAGCGACGGCAAAGGTGGGTTAATACGTGAAAATTGTTTTTGCCTCGACACCAAGTCAAGAAGAAGAAATTAATGAACTGGTGAGGTACTTTTATTCTAATATTTTTCCTCTATATTTTAATGATGAAGAAATTAATCAATTTGAGGAATTAAAGGTCTTGGATACGTCTTTGGATTTTAATACATTAAAAGACGCTTTTCAAATCATGACCAGCATTCAAACCGTTATTTCCATTTTAGAATCAACACCATTAGATGAACAATATGAAACGGTGTTTAATAAAAACGTAGCTACTCTTAAAGAGTATGGCTTCTTTTTCCCATTCGATTTTGAGCAATTTGTCGATGGGAAAAGCATGAAAAGTTCAATGCTCAGTATTTATACCAAAGCTGACAATGAGCTAATAATATAAGATAATATAAAATAAGCCTGTATTTTTTACAGGCTTATTTTAATTTCTGCTCTTATTGTTATCTTTTTTGAGGTATTATAGTAAAGAGCTTTCATGGAATCTGCAAAAATTGTCGGTTTTTATACTGTTGTTTTTAGAGGAATAATAGTTATAAACTAGAATTATTGTATGGACAGAAATAGGAGGGAACACATCTATGGATTGGAAAGCAATTGCGAATAATTGGTTGGAGTTTTCAGAGTTAGACAATGAGTTAAAGAATGAATTGGAAGCATTAAAGGAAAATGAGAAACAGCTCGAAGAAATTTTCTATAAGAACTTAGAGTTTGGTACTGGCGGAATGCGCGGCGAAATTGGTGTTGGAACAAATCGAATGAACATTTATACCGTTCGTAAGGCTTCCGCAGGGTTAGCTGCATACATAGAAGAGAATGGTGAAGAAGCGAAAAAGCGCGGGGTGGTAATTGCCTATGATTCACGTCATAAATCACCTGAATTTGCGTTGGAAGCAGCCAAGACTCTTGCCTCAAAGGGAATTCAAACATACGTATTTGATGAGTTACGTCCTACCCCGGAACTATCATTTGCTTTGAGACACTTAGGGGCTTTTTCCGGAATTGTTGTAACAGCAAGCCATAATCCACCAGAATATAATGGATATAAAGTTTATGGATCTGATGGCGGTCAGCTTCCTCCAGAGGCTGCTGACGTAGTGATTGCTAAAGTAAATGACATCGATAATGAATTATTAATTCAAGTCAAGAGTGAGCAAGAATTACGAAGCCAAGGTTTGATTAAAACAATCGGGGTGGAAATTGATCAAGTCTATATTGAAAATTTAAAAACGATTTCCGAAAATCCAGCTCTTGCTGAAGAAACAGATATTAAGATTATCTTTACACCATTACACGGGACAGCCAATAAACTAGTCCGTTCAGGTCTTGCAGCATTAGGTTATCAAAATGTTTCAGTTGTCAAAGAACAAGAATTGCCTGACCCTCAATTTTCCACCGTAAAGAGCCCTAATCCAGAAGAACATGCAGCATTTGAATTAGCGATTCGAGATGGAAAGAAAGTCGGAGCAGATATTTTAATTGCTACCGATCCTGATGCTGACCGTCTGGGAATTGCCGTATTAAATGACGAGGGAGAATATGTTGTTTTAACTGGTAATCAAACGGGTGCTTTATTATTGGATTATCTTCTTACACAGAAACAAGAAAAAGGAACCCTTCCTAAAAACGGGGTTGTACTAAAAACGATTGTAACATCAGAATTAGGACGAAAAATTGCTGCAGCTTTCGATTTAGAGACAGTTGATGTATTAACTGGTTTTAAATTTATCGCTGAAAAAATCAAGGAATATGAAACAACGGGTGAGCATACCTACCTATTTGGGTATGAAGAATCATACGGCTATTTAATTGGCGACTTTGCACGTGATAAAGATGCCATTCAAGCAGCACTTCTTGCTACGGAGGTCTGTGCTTATTATAAAAGACAAGGCTTAACCCTTTATCAAGGACTGTTAGGCGTATTTGAAAAATATGGTTTCTATCAAGAGGGACTTCGCTCTTTAACGTTGAAAGGAAAAGAAGGGGCAGAATTGATACAAAGCCTATTAGCTTCGTTCCGTAATGAGCCTTTAACGAGCTTGGGTGCCCTTACCACTTTAGCGCAAGAGGATTACAAAACAAGCATTAGGACAGCGAAAGATGGCGAAGTTTCCATTCAATTGCCTAAATCAAATGTTTTAAAATATATCTTTGAAGATGGGTCATGGGTTTGCTTACGACCATCTGGAACAGAGCCAAAAGTTAAGTTCTATTTCGGAGTAAATAGTCCAAGTCTTGCTGAAAGCAAGCAAAAGCTTCAAAGTGTTGAAAAAGACTTTATGGATTTAGTTGATCAAAAGTTAAAAAAGATTCAAGCTGTATAAAGCAAATTTAGAATAAGAAAAACGGTCTCCACGAATGGAGACCGTTTTTTTGGTGGAATTCTTTTTCCGGTAATTAAATTTAATTCTCAATAAAAAGGTATTCACATTTTTTTTCAGGAAAGACTATACATCGGTAAGCCATTTTCATCAGGATCCAGAGCTTCATTAGCATGGTCAATGTAACGAAGAAGATTATATAATTTTGTTTCAATTACGGAGTAGTCACGTTCAAAATTGTAAGCATGCAGGAATTGTTCTATTTTCTTTGATAAAAATTGGTCCTTTGTCCGAACCATTAAGATTAGCAAATTGTCCCATTCTGATCTGTGCGTATAATATAACGCTCGGTCGTAATCCAATTTATTCATTTGTTTATGCCCTCCTCCTTATTAGGAGTTGACTTTATTTTATGACAATCCTCTAGATATCTTTCACAGAAAATGTTGACACCTGATGTTTACGCTGTTTTTAACATTTACCTGTATAAAATAGAGTACTAAAGGAAAGAGGTGTTTCTTTGATAAAACTGGTCTCTGTCATTTTGAGTTTTTTTTTTTTAACTAGTACTGCAGAAGCCAAAATAGTTAAAGTGAATAAACCATACTCATATGAAAGGCTTGTACATGATTTAACGGAAGTCAAAAAAATATATAATGAAGAACTTGAAATTAAATCAATTGGAACCACTCATTTTGGTAAGGATATTTGGGGTATTAAGCTAGGAAGGGGGGAAAATAATATTGTATTGATTGGTGCTCACCATGGACGCGAATGGCTGACGAGTGCCCTTTTAATGAACATGCTTGAGAATTATGCGGAAGCCTATCAGGAAGGTAAAAGAGTCGGATTTAGATCAACAGATATATTAAATCAAGTGTCAATCTGGTTTATACCTATGTTAAATCCAGATGGTGTGAATATACAGCAAAATAACCTAGCATCCTTTTCTAAAGCTCACCAGAATCAATTATTCATTATGAATGAAGGTTCAAAGAATTTTAAAAGATGGAAGGCAAATGGGGTGGGAGTGGATTTAAACAGACAATACCCCGCAGGCTGGAAAAGTTTAAACCCCGAACCGTCAAATCCAAGCTACGCCTATTATAAAGGTGAGAAACCTCTTGAATCGAAAGAAACTGCAGCCCTAACCCGTTTTATTAACGAAATAAATCCCTCTATTGCTGTTGCCTACCATACAGCAGGAAGAGAAATTTTCTGGCATTATAAAAATGGTAAACATCTCAAGCGAGATTATAAAATTGCCAAAAGTATTTCGAGGATAACAAACTATAAATTATCGAAGCCAGACCCAGAAGCAGTTGGCGGTGGATTTACTGATTGGTTTATTACAACTTATCACAAACCAGCCTTGACGATTGAAGTTAGTTACTTGGTAGGAGAAACAAGCCCGCCTCTTTCGGTTTTTTCAAGAGAATGGAAACGTAACAAATATGTAGGTCTCGTTCTTGCCAAAGAAGCGAAAAAGCTAGAAGGAAAAAAGAATCAATAAACAAAAAGGCTTGCTACTGTTTTTTGGCTATCTTTCTCATCATTCTTACTTTTTCTTCATACATTGTCTTAAGAGGAAAAGGGGGAGTGAGGAATGAACATAGAAGATCGTAAGCAGCTTGAATATGCCATTAGTGAAATTACCGAGATAGCCAAAGGTTTTGGACTAGATTTCTACCCAATGCGCTATGAAATTTGCCCAGCTGAAATTATTTATACATTTGGTGCATATGGTATGCCAACACGATTTTCACATTGGAGCTTCGGAAAGCAATTCCACAAAATGAAACTGCACTATGATTTAGGTCTAAGTAAAATTTATGAACTGGTAATAAACTCAAATCCTTGCTATGCTTTTTTGCTTGATTCTAACACCCTTATTCAAAATAAGTTAATTGTTGCTCACGTTTTAGCGCATTGTGATTTCTTCAAAAATAATGTCCGTTTTCAAAATACCAAAAGGGACATGGTTGAAAGCATGGCAGCTACAGCAGAACGAATTCATAAGTATGAAATTCAATATGGAAAAAGGGAAGTTGAAACCTTTTTAGATGCTGTCTTGGCCATCGACGAGCACATTGATCCTTCATTAATGAGACCGAAACTTTCATGGTCCATATCAGATGAAGAGGAAAGTGGTGATGAGCAGCGGAGTGTAACCCCATACGATGATTTATGGAATCTTGATGAAAAGGATAAACCAGTTACTTCTACCCAGAAGAAAAAGAAGTTTCCGCCAAAGCCTGAGAAAGATTTATTATTATTTATTGAAACCTATAGCCGGGAACTAGAGGATTGGCAACGTGATATCTTAACCATGATGCGTGAGGAAATGCTTTATTTCTGGCCGCAGCTTGAAACGAAAATTATGAATGAAGGATGGGCCTCTTTTTGGCATCAACGGATATTGCGAGAAATGGAATTAACAAGTGGAGAAGCAATTGAATTTGCAAAACTAAATGCCGGTGTTGTTCAGCCATCAAAAACGGGTATCAATCCTTACTATCTTGGTATAAAAATCTTTGAGGATATTGAAGAAAGATATAATAACCCAACGGAAGAGATGAAAAGAAGAGGAGTTCAGCCTGGATCAGGACGGGAAAAAATGTTCGAGGTTAGGGAAATAGAATCCGATATTTCATTCCTTCGCAATTATTTAACAAAAGATCTTGTTATGAGAGAGGATATGTATCTTTTCCAAAAGCAAGGAAGAGATTATAAAATTGTCGATAAAGAATGGGAGCATGTCCGTGATCAATTAGTCAATATGCGGGTAAACGGAGGGTTTCCTTATATTACCGTCAATGATGGTGATTTCTTGAAAAACGGAGAGCTATACTTGAAGCACTGGTATGAGGGTGTTGAATTAGATGTTAAGTACTTAGAAAAAGTTCTTCCTTATATTCATCAGCTTTGGGGCAGACCGGTTCACATGGAAACCACCATTGAAGAAAGAAATATGCTGTTTACGTATGACGGGAAGGGTGTTCATCGAAAGTATTTATAAAGTGGAAAGGCAGCTATCACAGCTGCCTTCAGGCTGTCGAAAAACTCTCGACAGCCAATTATTTTATTCATTTACTTAATAATTCACCGCGTTAATTTATTATAATATTGTTAATATATTTCGGGTTTTCAACAAGTCTGTTGATTGGCGCTCCAGGCACTTCGCTTTCCGCGGGCGTGCCGGGGAGCCTCCTCGTCGCTTCGCTTCTGCGGGGTCTCCCCTGCCCCTTACTCCCGCAGGAGTCTTCGTGCCTTCCGCACCAATCAACAGAGTGTTTACAATTATTTTTTTTTCTTCTTAAAAAAATCCGTCCATATTATAGTGATAATAACGGACGCCCTACTGACCCCCTTATTCTATTTAAAATGATGTTTATTGGTTATATTTACAGAATTCGATCTGAGCGACAATTAGAAAGAGAATAAAAATGAACATTGCGTACCGCTGGTTCTTAGGATTGAGATTTCATAATCCAGTCCCACATCATTCTACGATTAGTTGGAATCGTCAACGCCGTTTTAAAGATACAAATATCTTTCAGGATATTTTTGATGAAATTGTCTTCCTAGGGAATGAATCACAAAATGGTTGGGGGCGTGTTTTATTTACAGATTCAACTCAATTAAATGCAAACGCAAATAAACATAAGTTTACAAAAGAAGAGGTAGAAGTAGAGACTCGGGAATATTTTGAGGAATTAAATAAAGAAAGAGCTGTACGGGCTTCGCTATTGCCGGTTAAGGGGATTGAAGAACGCAAGTGAACAGGCTCTTCTTACTGCAGCCTGCCAAAATATAAAAAAGATTGCAACACACTCGGCCAAGTTAGAAAAAGTGAGTTGCAATACATTAGGTTGATTTGCCTCCCTGTTGATTGGAGCGGAGGACACTCGACTCCTGTGGGATGTAGAGGTCACTGGAGACCCCGCAGGCGCCAAAGCGCCGAGGAGGCTCCAGGACCTCCCCGCGGAAAGCGAGTGTCCGGAGCGGAAATCAACAGGCCCAATTGTGTGGCAATCCATCATTTAGGTATTTAGATACTGACAAAATAAAAAATTTGCCGAGAAAAATACCCTTTCTCGACAATCTGAAGGTAGCTATCAGAGCTACCTTTTTTGTTTACATTTTTATATAATTTCCTTTTAGGGAATACTCCACATTAGATGGAAGCTAGTTCTTTTGCTAATGCTTCTTCTAGCGGTACATATACAAGTCCGAGATCCCTTGCTACTACTTCATAAGTAATTTCGCCATTGACCACATTTACACCAAGTTTTAAGGCAGCATTTTCTGAAATGGCTTTGATAACCCCTTTATTGGCAATTTGTAAAGCGTATGGCACGGTAACGTTTGTAAGAGCAATAGTGGATGTTCTTGGAACTGCTCCAGGCATATTGGCAACCGAATAATGAACCACACCATGTTTGACAAAAATAGGGTTATCATGGGTTGTAACTTGATCACTAGTTTCTATAATACCGCCTTGGTCAATCGCAACATCGACAATGACAGAACCTGGTTTCATTGATTTCACCATTTCTTCTGTTACAAGCTTGGGTGCCTTGGCACCAGGAATTAAGACTGCCCCTATTAGAAGATCGGCTTCGGCCACGGCTTCTGCAATATTATATGGATTAGACATTAAGGTTTTTACTTGATTTCCAAAGATGTCATCTAACTGACGTAAGCGGTCAGCACTTAAATCGATAATGGTCACATCAGCACCTAAACCGATTGCCATTTTAGCTGCATTGGTTCCAACGATACCACCACCGATAATGGTTACTTTTCCACGATTAACTCCCGGTACCCCAGCTAAAAGGATTCCTTGTCCGCCGTTATTCTTTTGTAAAAATTGTGCGCCAATCTGTGCGCTCATGCGGCCTGCAACTTCACTCATCGGCGTAAGAAGTGGAAGGTTCCTGTTGACAGCCACTGTTTCATAGGCAATTGCAAAGACCCCTTTTTCTTTTAACGCTTGTGCTAAAGCAGGTTCAGCTGCAAGATGTAAATAAGTAAATAAAATCAGCCCTTGACGGAAATATTGATATTCACTTGCTAATGGTTCTTTTACCTTCATAATCATTTCTGATTGTAACCAGACATTACTAGCATCTTCGATGATTTCAGCGCCCGCTTTTAAGTAATCTTCATTAGTAAAACCGCTTCCGATGCCCGCGTCCTTTTCGACTAATAAAGTATGCCCCGCCTTGACTAGTGACACTACACCAGCTGGAGTAAGTGCTACACGATTTTCATTATTTTTAATCTCTTTAGGTACACCAATATACATCTGAAGTCCTCCCCTAACATGAAAGTATTTCTTTGCTATGAATAAAGTATAGAATGATTAACAGAGAAATTCTTTGTTAAGAAAGGAGAAAAGTTTTTATCCTTTTTGGGGAAATACACAAAATGTTCATATTTAATTACATTTTTCAAGTTTTAAGTCAAAGTATAGCATCATCTTCTGGTTAGGATCTTTTAAATTAATATCTCCGATTTCTGAAATCCGTTTTAGCCGATAATTGAGTGTGTTGGCATGGACATTTAGTTCCTTTGCGGTATCATTTATATTGTTATCTCTATTTAAATAGACCTCTAACGTTTCGACCAGATTACTATTGTGTTTTTGATCATATTCTTGCAGTTTTTTTAATGAGAAATTTTCATATCCCTCGTTTTTTCTTTTTTCTAAAATCACTTCAAATAATTGATATATTCCAAGCTTTTGGTAATTGAAGATTTCTTTCGTCTCAATAGGAAACTTTTCTTTAATGGATAGGACCGCTAATGTTTCCTTATATGCATGGGAGATTTTTTGATAATCATCATAAATGCTGCTGTACACAGGAATAATCCCTTTCATATGGTAACGTTCTTCCATTTGGTATACAAAGGTTTGAACAAATAGGTTAAATTGTTTAAAGGGGTCTTTTATATTAGCAGCAGAAACTAAAACAATGAGCTGATTACAGTCGATTGTATATAGCATAATTTTAGCTAGTTGACTGGTTTTTAATAAATACGATATATTTTGTTCCACTTTCCTTGTAATGTTTTCTGGAAATTGAAATACGGTTATGGCATAGGAAGGAGAAGGTGTAATTTTCAATGCAAGAAAGCGATCATAAATCTCTTTTTCACCCTGCAAATGTCCTGTTAACAGTTTCCAGAAAAATTCCTGCGAATGTTCTTCGTTTTTATTTTTCCTTGTTTGCAGCTGCAATAGTTTATTTGCTGTCGAGTTTGCTGCTTTTTTCAGTAGTTCAAATTCTTCTTCCTGTAAGATTTTATTCATTTCTATTGCCCAAATAAAACCCAGTACTTCATCTTGCTTCCAAATAGAAATAGCCACTCTTGACTTCAGTCCAATATCATCCATGTTCTTCACACGAATGGGTTCGCGGGTTTGAAGTAAAGCGGGAATGGTTCCTTCTTTCCATAATTGATTTATTACCTTCTCAGGAACTCTACGTCCAATAATAGTCGAGATCCTTGCTTGATCTGTCCGTTCATCATGAGTACTGTAAGCAAGCAATCTATGGTTTACGTCCTCAATCGTTATTGGGCAATTTAATACTTGGCTTATGAAATCAGCAAATTCTTCTAAACTATCAAAAGCAGTTTTAAAAGGATCATGTTGTCTAGTATCCAAAATAAAAACCTCCACACATCTCACTACAAGAAATTGTTTTGCTTTAGTTTAATTCTACAAAAAACAGCATTAATTTTCTTGTAAATTTACAAAAAAATATATTCACAAAAATGTTAAAATATTGTCTAAAGTAGTTCATAATTATATTACTAAAATTTGAAAGCGTTCACAATACAAAATAAGGAGAGTGAACTATCGCATTATATGATTGATAGTAGTATTATATTAATTTGTAAACTATTTTAAAAAATTAAAAGGCTTGAAGAGTTGGATGGGTTAGAAGTTTTTTTATCAAGGGGAGATAAATATGAGTAAAGACACTCAGAACAAAGAACTTCATCGCGGTTTAGAAGAACGGCATATTACACTAATGTCTCTTGGTGCAGCTATCGGGGTAGGATTATTTTTAGGCTCAGCATCAGCGATTAAGATGGCAGGTCCGGGGATATTGGTCGGATATGCCTTTAGTGGGTTAATCATGTTTTTTATTATGAGAGCATTAGGGGAAATGGCAATCCAAAAACCTGTAGCAGGATCATTTAGTAAGTATGCACGTGATTATTTAGGACCGCTTGCGGGGTACATAACAGGTTGGAATTATTGGTTTTTATGGGTTGTAACCTGTATGGCAGAGATTACAGCGATTGGTATCTATATGGAATACTGGTTTCCATCTGTTCCTAGATGGGTATGGGCCTTGGCAGCACTTATCATAATGGGGGCAGTAAACTTCCTTGCTGTTAAAGCATATGGGGAATTAGAGTTCTGGTTTGCTTTAATTAAAATTATTACGATTATTGCGATGATTGCCGTTGGTGCTGGAATGATTTTCTTTGGCTTTGGTAATGGCGGAATTGCCACTGGCATTCATCATTTATGGGAACACGGCGGTTTCTTCCCGAATGGAATAAAAGGTGTCTTCTTATCCTTACAGATGGTTATGTTTGCCTACCTGGGTATTGAAATGATCGGGGTTACGGCAGGAGAGGTGAAAAATCCGCAAAAGACTCTTGCTAGAGCCATTGATACAGTCTTTTGGCGCATTCTTTTATTCTATGTGGGGGCATTGTTTGTCATTATGTCTATTTATCCTTGGGAGGAAATTGGCACCAAAGGAAGCCCCTTTGTCCTCACCTTTGAAAAAATTGGCATTCCAGGAGCAGCTGGCATTATTAACTTTGTAGTTCTTACAGCTGCACTTTCATCTTGTAATAGTGGGATTTTCAGTACCGCAAGGATGTTATTTAATCTTGCAGAACATGGAGAAGCACCAAGAAAATTTGGACAAGTGTCGAAAAGCGGGGTTCCAGGTATGGCTGTATTAGCCTCTGCTGGTGCCTTATTGGTTGGAGTTGTCCTTAACTATATTGTTCCTGCAAAGGTCTTTACTTGGGTAACTAGTATTGCAACGTTCGGGGCCATTTGGACTTGGGGGGTTATTCTGTTATCACAAATACGCTATCGGAAAACCTTAAATCAGAAGGAACTAAAGACGCTAAAATATAAAATGCCATTATTTCCGTATACATCTTATCTGTCTCTTGCCTTTTTAGCATTTGTGATTGGTTTGATGGCTTATAATCCTGATACAAGAATTGCCTTGGTGATTGGGCCGTTATTCCTAGTTTTCCTAGTAGCTGTTTACTATATCAAAGGGTTTCATAAGCGGGGCTCAATCGGAAACAAAGTAAAAAAACGAATTATCTAAAATGAAAAGAGCAGCAAGTCAGATTGACTTGTGCTCTTTTTTATTTGATCACCAATCTAAAATACCTAGGTTTTATCCTTCTTTCACATACTAATATTGTTCAAACATGAAGGAGGGTATTGGAAATGATAAGGAAGACTAAATGGGTGGTCCTTGTTTTAGTTGGATTTTTACTTAATGGTGTATCAGTAAAGGCTGAAACACAAGGGAGCCCTTCGTTAAACTTGTATGAGCAAAACACTATGTCCGTGCTTTGGTTTCAAAGCTCAGCCGAGGCAAAAGCATTATATTACCAAGGGTATAACCTTGGCAGGATGCGATTAGATGAATTGTTAAAAAACCGATCGAAAACAGCTGTCTTAAAGCCTGCCGTAGTCCTTGATATTGATGAAACGATTCTTGATAACAGTCCACATCAAGCATGGTTTGTCCTACATGGACAAGGAATTCCCTTTAACTGGAATGAGTGGTTTAATCGCGGAACAGCAAAGGCATTACCTGGAGCAATTGAATTTTTGCAGTATGCTAATGCCAGGGGAGTCGATATTTACTATATTTCAAATAGAGATGAGGCCCAAAAAGAAGCGACAGCCAAAAATCTACAGCTTGTGGGAGCTCCGCAGGTCAATTACGAGCACATATTACTTCAACAACCAGGTGAGAAGGGAAAGGAGACACGACGAAAATACGTATCAAAAACGCATGAAATTCTCTTATACTTTGGCGATAATTTAGGAGATTTTAGCGGTTTTGATGGATTAACAGTATCAGAAAGAACATCAGAGGTAAATAAACGAAGGGATGAGTTTGGCCGGAAGCTGATTGTTTTTCCAAACCCAATGTATGGTGATTGGGAGGGAGCCATTTATGATTACAATTATAGAAAAAGCAATGAAGAAAAAGACAGGCTAAGAAAGAAATTTTTACAAATCCATAGGTGATAAGTGACAGTATGAACTTATGTTAAGAAGACACCATATCAGGTGTCTTCGCTTAGCAAAAAGAATGTTATAATGACAGGTTACTGTTTTACATTTTTGAAAATGTTAATGGCAAAGATGATAATCCCTAAAACCATTAAAGTTCCGCCAACGGCTACTGCAGGACCGGCACTATCCACACCGGAAACCAACAAGGCAAGCCCAATCATCATAATAGGGAGCGAAATATTGTGAAGCCAGAAATGAACTTTTGCAAGGGTGGTTTCAGCGGCATTGGGAAATACAGCATAAATCAAACCAGCAAGTGCCAAAGACATCCAACCTAATAAATTAATATGAACGTGAACAGGTGTGAAGTCAAAGGATTCCGTCATTGACATGTACATGCCAAGAAGTACCCCAATCACAAAATAGATTACAGAAATCTTAATAAGCTTAACAGCCATTTTCATGCCCCCTTATGTGATAAAAAGAATGACTATAATACTAAATATGAGGAGGGGGCCTAAAAAAGAACCAATTTTCAAGTTCCTATTTCGTGCAAAAAAAGATGCCTTATGAACTAAGGCATCTTAAAAGAAAGCTCTAATACCAACTAAAATTAACCCAATCAAAAATCCGCATACGGCCCCATTGACACGAATCCATTGCAGGTCCTTTCCGACATTTGTTTCGACCATGTTAATTAAAGTTTTGTCATCGAGTCTATCTAAATTTTCTCTTACAAGTTTTCCGATTTTAGAATGATTTTTTTCAACAAAGTCTGAAAGCTGCGATTTCATCCATGTATCAAAAGCGGTTACTTTTTCTGTGTTGTTCTTCAATTCATTTAGGCTGTCAAGTGTAAACGGAATTAAGAAGTTATTTAAAAAAGCTGGTTCTGAAACATAATGAATGGCTTTTTCCTTTAACTCTTGTAATAGGTTATCTATTTGCTCATGAGGTTCCCACTTGGTAATCAAATGAGCCTTTAAATTGGAAAGCTCAGTATATACTTTTTCATCACTCTTAATGGATTCAAGCTTGTGCCCGATATGAAGTAATAAAGTCTTCCTATTAGGATTGTAGGGATCTCGATAACTGGCTACTCCTTTTTGAATAAGACTCTGAATAATGTTTCCCAATTTTTCTTCGTTAACCAAGTTGCTAAACGATTTCAAAGCAAACTGCATAAAACCATCTGCTTTAATGTTTTCCACTGCATCTACGGCCATTCCGCCAAGCTTGTACTTTGTTGAATCTTTCGCAGCCCAATCATCAATTTCTTTCAGAATGTAATCGAGTGTTTTTTCCTCATATTTTCGTTCTGTGACTTGATCAATAAGCAAGGGAACGTACTTTTTGATATCCCAATCATTTAATTTAGTTTTTAGCTCTTGTTCAATAATGGGTGTAAGTTTCGCTATGTTTACCTTATTGATTAAGTGTTGAATGAGTAGTATGAAATTCTTTTGCACTGTTGTTGAGCTAACTTGAGTGGTGATAATGTCTACTAATTTATTGGTAATTTCAAACGAACCAATTTTTTTTCGAATACTTTCCTTCGTAAGCCAATCATTCTCAAGCATGGTAATGATTCCAGTCGTAATTCTTTGCCGGTTCTTAGGCAGTAGTGCCGTATGTGGAATGGGTATGCCGAGCGGGTGTCGGAAAAGAGCTGTTACGGCAAACCAATCTGCTAACCCTCCGACAAGACCTGCTTCAAAACCACCTTGGAGAATATTCCCCCAAAATGAGTGCTGTAATGGCATAGTAGCAATATATCCGATTCCCATGATTATAAGAGAAATAGTCGCCAAATACCGCGATTTATTTTTCTGTTTTACCATCTTTGTATCCCTCGTTTATAAAATATATTTCATTGTTAGTCTATTATCTCAGTATAGTTGAAAAAAAAGCAAAAAAAACTTCCTCAAATATAAAAAAATCCTCTCAGGAGTGAAAGGATTTCTAATTCTTTGGTTTTATATGAGTGATTAAACCATCTAGGTCTGTTATATAAAATTGTGTATCAGGTGCTTTTTTTAAGTAATGTTCCTTAAGGAGCAAATAGTAATTAACCTTGTGTTGGGGGTCAAAATTTAACATGGGGTATTCTTTGTGATTCTGAACATATAGGTCCACTGCTTTTTGAACCAGATCCATCTCAGTTGGAATTTGTTTGTCATTTTCATCGAACAAATCGTAAGTCTCCCTAGACATATAAAATTTTTTGCATGGGACTCCGCCAAGATGCGGTACAAGCTTCTCAAAGTCGATGCTATTGTCTTCCTGAACCAAGACTGTTCGGAAAACTCCTTTAGGCAGACTGTCTGAAAATTTCCTTACAGCTTTACGTACTTCCTCGAGTGTAACATCAATAGTTGGAGGAATGCCCGAAGCAGTTTGAGAAATAGATTTTTTATCTTTTAGCTTACTTAAAAAATGAACTAACTGTCTTTGAGGTCTCGTATATTCTTTGATGTCCAACTCCTTTCTTGAAGAGATTGGAAATGGATAGAATCCTAGAGTAAGAGGGTAACTTATGTCATCTTTATTATACATAAAATTGGAAAGACCAGCCAGTGTGCCGGCTGGTTTCTTCTATAAAATCTAATGAACGCATGTTTCTCTAAAACTGATTTGAATTTCTTTCATATCTTCGTTAAAAGATAAATATGTTTCTGTTTCTTCAAAAAACCAAGTGTCATTTTCATTCACATAAAAGGTGATTCCGTTCATTTTCTGTGCATAACCTATATTTGCAGGCTGCTCAACTGAAAAAGCAAGACTAAAACCTCTATTCTTTTCTCCAAAGCCTGCATATTGGGGATAAAGGCGAATACCGATTGGATAACTATTCTCAAATTCTTTCGTAAACCATGAAGCTGCTTTTTCGTCGATTGATATGAACATATTTTTACACCAACCTTCAAAAGTAATTATGCATTATAAGGGTAGAAATGATTTCCTTATAATCAAAGAATATAATTTTTAGATTGGAATGAATATGATAAAATTCACACATTTTGGCAAGTTTAAAAAATTTTGAATAGAACTTTTCAAATCAAGGTTACTTTTAACATGACATTGGAATCATTTGCAGTCATTTATTTTTGGTAAAAATCGGGCATAAAGAGCAGACAAAAAATAGACCGAAAGCTTCGGTCTATTTTTATTAATATCCTATTCTATGAAAGAACTTCAGATTTAGTTACAGTGACTTGTGGAGAATTTGGTTCATTATTAGTGGCATTTTTAGTGACTTCAATATACTTTATATGATGTTCATCCATATCGAGAATTTTAAAGGTAAATGTTTCATGATGAATGATGTCGCCTTCTTTTGCCTCGTAATTTTCGGTAAGAACCCAACCGCCAATAGTGTCGATATCTTCATCATCGATTTCAACACCTAATAAATCATTAATCTCACTTACTAAAACCTTTGAATCGATAATATAATGATTTTCTTTAATCTTGCGAATTTCCGGAACCTCATCCATATCAAATTCATCTCGAATATCACCGACAATTTCCTCCAGGATATCTTCAACTGTAACAAGTCCAGATGTCCCGCCATATTCATCCATTAAAACCGCCATATGAACACGATCTTTTTGCATCTTCACCAATAAGTCATGGATAGGAATGGTCTCAATAACTCTAATAATTGGGCGAGTATAGTTTGCTAGTGTTTGCGATGAAAGATTTTCATTGCCTATTAAATCAGTCATTATTTCTTTAATATTGATTAATCCGATAATATGATCTTTATCGCCATCAATTACTGGATATCTAGTAAACTTTTCTTCGCGTAAGATTTGAAGAAATGTCTCTAAAGAATCGTCCTTTGATAAAGAAACCATTTCTGTTCTTGGAACCATGATTTCCTTGGCAATCCGATTATCGAATTCAAAAATTTTATTTACATACTTAAACTCGGATTGGTTAATTTCGCCACTCTTATAGCTCTCAGATAGGATAATTCGAAGTTCTTCCTCAGTATGGGCAATTTCATTTTCTGAAACTGGTTTAAGCCCGAAAATACTTGAGACAATTCGTGCTGATCCATTTAATACCCAAATAAAAGGATACATCATTTTGTAGAACATGATAAGCGGACGTGACACAATCAAGGTGATCAGCTCTGCCTTTTGAATAGCAAGTGTTTTAGGAGCCAGTTCTCCAACTACAACATGCAGGAAGGTAATGAGAGCAAACGCAAGGCCAACGGATATTATTTGTGTTGCACTCTCAGGGATATTAATTGATAGAAAAAGCGGGCTTAAAATATGCTCAATCGTGGACTCCCCAATCCAACCTAAACCCAAGGCAGTAATCGTAATACCTAATTGACAGGCAGATAAATACTCATCTAAATTCGATATTACTTTTTTTGCTGCTACAGCCTTCGAATTTCCTTCCTCAATTAACTGATCAATTCTTGAACTTCTAATTTTAACAATTGCAAATTCAGAAGTTACAAAAAAGGCAGTTAAGGCAATTAAAATGGCTATAATAACCAAGTTAAATATGTCCAAATAAATTCCCTTATCCCGTTGTTAAACAGGTAAGGTGTCACCTCCCAGTTATTTAAAAAAATTAAGTCGTAACACTCAAAAGTGATTGCATTAGAGTGGTACGAAGCAAACTAAGATTGCTGGTCAGCTTTTGTTTCTGTTCCTCATCTAATGTTTCTATAATGGGGATGAGGTCAAACAAGTCGCTGTGCAGCTGCTTCATTTGCTGAGTTACAGCACTTACATGCTTTTCAACTTCTGATTCACGTAAGTGTTTTGCTTTGCGCATTTCTAGTTTTCTTTTAATCTCATCTAAAGGAAAGTGCAGACTTTTACATTCTTCAATAAATTTCAAATCAACCAATGCTTCATCTGAATAAATACGGTAATTTGACTTTGAGCGATCTGCATTTAATAAGCCAATAGACGTATAGTAATCAATGGTTCGTTTTGACACATGCGCCATTTCAGCTATTTCACCAATTCGATAGACAGCCCCATCATATCACCTCTTTAATTTGAAAATTAATAATAATTATAAATAATTTAAACTGTACAGTCAAACGTTCTAGTTTGAATAGTAGTTGTTATACATATTTTATGGGGAAATCCCATAAGTATGTGTATAAAAATCAAAATATTACAAAAAATATAAAAAACAAAGCCTCCGTTACTCGGAGGCTACTGTTTCCATCTTTCTTACTTCAATATATTCAATATGATGTCCTTCGTTTTCCTTAATTTGAAAGGTGAATCCTTCCTTTTCAATAGAATCGCCCTTTTTAATATCAAACTTTTGTGTTAGAAACCAACCGCCAATGGTATCAACTTCCTCTTCTTCAAGGGTGGTTCCAAGGAGATCATTTACTTCGCCAATCAGTACTTTGCCATCTAAAATATAATGGTAATCACCTTTTTTCTGGATTAGCGGAAGTTCATCCAAATCAAATTCATCACGAATTTCACCGACAATTTCTTCCAGAATATCTTCTACCGTAACAATACCAGCTGTGCCACCATATTCATCAGATAAAACCGCCATATGAGTGCGGCTTTTTTGTAATTTTACTAACAATTCTTGAATCGGAATACTTTCAATAACATGAATGACCGGTTTAATATAAGGACTCAGGGGTTGTTCTCCTGTACATTTTTCCTGTATACAATCTGTTAAAACTTCTTTAATATTAACAATTCCTAGAATATTATCTTTATCTCCGTCAATAAGCGGATACCGGGTATATTTTTCCTCGCGGACAATTGCGATAATTTCGTCCATTGTGGCATCTTTTGAAAGGGTGACTACCTCTGTCCTTGGTACCATAATTTCCTTTGCAATTCGATCATCAAATTCAAAAATATTATTCATATAACTGTATTCGGAGTGATTAATTTCGCCGCTTTCGTAGCTTTGTGAAAGAATTAAACGAAGTTCTTCCTCAGATAAGACCATCTCTTGTTCAGAAGTTGGTTTAATACCGAAAAGTCCCGTCACAAATCGGGCAGAACGGTTAAGAATCCAAATAAAAGGATACATGACCCTGTAAAAAAGAATCAGTGGTTTTGCAAACAGCATAATAATTTGTTCTGATTTTTGGATTGCGAACGTTTTTGGTGCTAATTCACCAATGACTACGTTAAAAAAGGTGATAATCGCAAAAGCCAGAATAAATGAGAGAATTTGTTTTAATGATTGGGGTATTTGTATCCATTCAAATATAGGTTGTAACACAGTACGGATGGTTGGCTCACCTAGCCATCCTAAAACGAGGGAGGTAATCGTAATACCAACCTGTGTGGCCGATAAATAACCATCCAAATTTGAAATGACTTTTTTGGCTGCCTCTGCTTTCTTGTTACCTTCTGAAATTAATTGATCTATTCTTGTTGTCCTAACTTTTACCATGGCAAATTCTGATGCAACAAAAAATGCAGTAAAGGTAATAAGGATTGCTATAATTAAAACGTTCATCCAAATCATTTAGCGCCTTACATTTGGTAAGGCATGCCACCTCACTTACTTTTTACTCTATGTAAACATTATTCCCTGTAAATCCAATCTTCTAACTTTTTTTCTAACCATTCTTTTATTATTTCAAAAAAGAAACCTATAAGCAAATTAGGGAACTTAATAAATGGCTCTGTTATATTAGGCCGTTGATTTCCGCTCCAATCAACAGGGTATTTTCATGGTGAGTCGTTAATCAAAATGAGCGAAAAGAAGCTTGAAGATATTCGTGGCAGTAAAATATCACCCCAGCAACTTTGGTGCGCGGCATCTCGCATATGCCCAGGCAGCAGCAGAAAAACACCATTTCTTAGGTTTGGTGTACTTGCAACACAAATACGACCTGATGTGCAGGCTGCCTGAGTTGGAGTTGCTCCCTGCTGCGCTGGATCTTGGCATGGGTGTCGTTACCTTCAGCCCACTAGCAATGGGGCTGCTCAGCGGAAGTGAACTGAAACCTGTAGAAGGAAAACAACGTCCGCAAAGTATGTCGGGAATTGAGCGATACCCAGATTGCACAGCTTGATGCATATGGCAAGCTGTGCAGGGAATAGGGGGAGAGCGAGTCCAATGTCGCATTGGCTGGGTGCTGGCTAACCCAGCCGTGACGGCTCCAATTATCGGACCAAGAACGCTTGAACAGATGGAAGAATCCCTGTGGGGCAGTCGAAATCGAACTTCCTGCAGATGTAATGAAAAAAACTAGATGAGATTTTTCCTGGACCAGGAGGAGAAGCTCTCTATGCCTACCTGCGTGGATAATATGATGCAAAGCTTGGTGAGGTAAGGTGCAAACATTTATGGTCAACGATACATTTGTATATATCGGTAACTGGAAAAATAATGGTAGTTCATGCGGATTCGGGATTTGTAAGTACGATGAGAAGCGGGGCGAGCTAGAGTACCAAAAAAACGTATTTCCAGAGATATGCATAGGTGCTACTTACCTAGATAAAAAGAGGAATATCCTCTACTGTACGGACGAACGCTCCCACCATCCTGATTTTGGGCATGGAGGCGGTGGGAGAGTATATGCCCTAGCCATTAATTCGGAATCGGGGGACCTTGTCGAGATCAATCATAAACCTACATACGCCCTGCTTGCTTCCTATGTGACGACCGACCGAAGCGGGAACTATCTCATCGTTACCAACCATTCCGGAGATCACCCGGTTACCAAATCGGTGAGGGACGCTGCTGGTAACTATCATATCGTATTGGAATTTGAGAAACTGATGAAAAAGAGCCACAATACAGAGATCATCTTCTTAAATCTGCCTAGGATTTTTTTGAAAATGTCCTTTACAACGGGTACACATTAAAATTAGGATCAGACTTTTTTCTGATTCTAACCTATTGCTAATCTCAACAAATCTCAATTTTTAAAGTTTGATCCATAATCCATAATAGTTAATTTCACGTTGTATTCGATTGGAACTTCACTAAATATGTGGTCCCAATCTTTTTTGACTTTTTCCCATACTTTAGGATGTTCAATTCTCAATCGGTTTCCGAAGCCGGCAACGTCGACTTGGTAATCCTTTTGCATTTTTTCTCCTGTAGTATTTATCAATCGTTTTACTTCTTCTTCAGCGGCTTTTTCAGCTCTTTTTAAAAATTTATTTTCAGAACCTTCCCCCGAAATTACCCAATTTTCAGAAAGGCTCCCTTCTGATTCAATTTTTACATCAAAAGAGATGTTGTTCCCATTAACGTGAGGTGTAATTTTACTTTTCATTGTTTTTATTTCGTAAATGATTGGCTGTTTTGTCGCTGCATCAAAGCTTTTGACCAAACCACCTTTTCCCTTTCCAGTTATCCACGTTAAGCCTTCCATTTCCTCTTCATTCAAAAAACCAAGAAGCTTTTTTGTCTTTCCTCTAATCACGGCAGCTCCTGAAAATTTAACTTCTCCATTCGTCGGAATAACATTTTGTAAAAGAAAACTAGATCCTGAATGCATCTTGCCTTCTAATTTGGCAAGTGACATAGGGGCCAAAATCCTTGTTGTTCGATATTCATTATCTGAAATTCCAATCAAACGGAACGCTGGAATTTTTCCTGATTCTTTTGATTCTAGTGTCTCATTTGCGCGCCCCTTGCTAATGAACACAAGACAGCTTGGTCTAATTTCATTATCACGAAGTAATTGATCAACTAATTGTTCCAATCTATACTTACGTACAAGATCCTTACTAATAACAATAACTTTAAGGTGTGGGCTGAATATGGGGCGATCACTTCTCAAAGAAAATTCGCGACTCATTTGATGGATGGAATCACCGGTTTCAGAAATATTCAAGTAAGGTTTTTGTTGTGATCCCCCGCCTTTATTCTCTGAACCTGTTCCTTGTGGGTTAACAATTTGAAAAGTCATGGTTATTTTTTCTGTTGAGTTATATCCTCCTCCTTGTTGCTTTAATTCTTTCTCAATAGCTGACTCTTTTCCTTTATCTAATGCCAAACCTACACTTAAACCTATTTCTTCAATTTCGTTACTGCTCCAGCAACTTGTAAGAAACAGGAGTAGTAGAATGGAAAGTATACCCTTAAGGGACCGTATATTGTTATTGCTTTGCTTCATGCTTTCCCACCTTCCATCTTGAAACAATGAGAAGCAGCAACGGTAGTAAACCAAATAAATATAACGCGACATTGCCAATCATATCGCCGAGTTTAAATAGGTCATTAATATTTTTCGGCATAACCGTAATGATGTAAATAACCGGAAGTAATCCATACAAAAATGGATGAATATTCTTTTTCAAGAGTTGAGCCAGACCCAAAGCAGCCGAATAGTAGGCGATGGTAAATGTAGCAAATATTTGCATGATCCATATTACGAGTAACAAGGACTCAAATCTTTCAAAGATTAAGCCGGGGATTTCAAAACTTCTTATCAAATCAAGGGACGGCCACGTTCTTGTGACCACTCCATCGACGGATAACGCCCCGATCACCATAATGACGGTTATTACATAAAAAATTAAGGGTATGGTAATTCCGACTATTACAGCTTTTACTGCTTTATCCGGATGTATCATAAATGCCGGAAGGAACAACATGATTTCCAAACCTGTATATGCGAGAGCCGTTGTCTTTACCCCTTTTAATACAGGTATGATTCCCAATCCTAATACTGGACGGAGATTATCCATCTCAAATATTCCGAAACTCATAAAGGCAACCAGCAAAAAAAGGATAACTGTTATAGGAAAAATAATTTCAAACAGCCGGGCCATTGGGTTGATGCCTCCAGTGGTCAAATAGAGACCTACCCAAATAAATGACATAGTGATTGCCCAATTAGGGGTGCCTTCCAGTAAATATACCCCTGTTACTTCCACCATGGCACGGACTTGAAACCCGGCAGTTAATAATAAATAACATATAATAAGAACACTGAGAAGCCCGCCTACCCATTTCCCTGCGATTATACGACTATATTGATAAAAGGTTTTTTCGGGAAACAGTTGGCTTAATTTCACAATCATAACCCCAGCTATTATCGCGATTAGTCCGCCTAAAATAACGGTAATCCAAACATCAGGTGTTTTTACCTTTTCTACAGATGCCCTGGGCAGTGTGAGGATCCCTGTACCAAGAATAAAATTGATGACGATAACGGCTGCTTGGGGAGTGGTTATTCGGTCTTTGGGACCAAGAGTCATCTCGGGTTCACTTCCTTCGAAGTAGGCTATTCTTTACGAAATTGATCTTTCGTATGTATCATCTTCGGACGACGTTTCATCATCTGAATAGGCATGCGGACCATGAAATCTTTCAAGTCACTTAATCGATAAGGTACAGCAGGACTGGTATAAGGTACACCAAAACTCTTCAGTTTCACCAAATGACTGCAAAGTAAGAGGAAAAACAGAATGACTCCGTACAATCCAAACAATGCAGCAGCAAACATGGCTACAAAGCGAAGAATACGCAAGGGGATGCCTGCACTGTAACTAGGAATGGCAAAGGAAGAAATGGCGGTTATTGCTACTACAATAACCATAATATTACTAACAATCCCTGCTTGGACGGCTGCTTCACCGATGATTAGTCCGCCAACAATTCCCATCGCTGGGCCAATGGGTTTAGGTAAGCGCAGCCCAGCTTCCCGTAAAATTTCAATAGCTATTTCCATAAACAGTGCTTCTATTAGTGAGGGGAACGGAACACCTTCCCTAGTTCCTGTAATTGAAATGGCTAACTTACTTGGGATTAATCCCGGATGAAACGAGATAAAAGAAATATAAAGTGAAGGTGCAAACAACGTAAGAAGAGCTGCTCCAAACCGTAAAAGACGGAAGAGGGAGCCAGGAATCCATCGTTCATAATAATCTTCCGGCGATTGCAATAACATACTAAACGTAACAGGTGCAATCAAAGCGAAAGGTGTTCCGTCTAATAAGATTGCCACTCGTCCATCCATCAATGCGCTAATTACACGGTCAGGACGCTCTGTACTTTGTACTTGAGGAAAGGGACTAAGGAAATTATCTTCGATCAGTTGTTCTACATAGCCTGATTCCGGTACATGATCAATATCGATTTTCTGAATTCTTTTCTTTACTTCTTCTATTAATTCCGGGTCAGCAATCTCTTTCATATAGACGATGGCCAATTCTTTTTTTGCCCGTTTTCCTATTTGGAATTTTATTAATGCTAAGTTCACGTTTTCACCATGTCGTCGTAAAAGGGCGGTATTATCGGTTAAGATTTCAGTAAAACCAACTCGTGGACCTCTGACCAGTCCTTCTGACACCGGCTCTTCAATATTCCGTTTGTTTGCTTTGGTTGTACCAAGAATGAACGCATCTGATAGTCCATCAATCAAAAGGGCTGTCATACCTGTCAATATTTTTGCTATCAACTCTTTAATATGATTGACTTCTTTTACTTCACTAATAGAAAGAATTTGATTTTTAATAAACTCTTTTGAAAAGGTTCCTTTTACATAAGATGGTTCCTGTTTAAATTCGTTGAAAAAATCAGCCATCAATGATTTCATAATATGTTTGTCGATGAGATCTTTGTCGGACAGTCCTTCTACAAAAATGATGGCCGACCGAATGCCTGTACGCCCGATCCTAAACTCCCGAATGTGCACATCCGAGTTATGACTGATTTCTTGCTTAATAAGTTCCAAATCCGAGGTAAAATCGCCCGTAAAATGACCTATTGGATATCCATAAGATTTATAATCTTCCTTTTTTTCACTTTCATTTGTATGGTTTCTTGTATTTCTGATCTTTGATTTCCAGATTTTCATCACTCTTCCTCTAATGTAATGATCCAACTAAAAAATTTCGAGATTGAATAGGGGATGAAAAACGCAATAAAAGCTTGCATAAAAGCATACCAGTCTGGAAGATAGGAAACGATCATTGTCCACATATTTATCACCTAATAAAGATCCCATGTCTGCAGCTGACATAAGGAGCATCTCCTGTAAAATATTGTCATTAATAAAAAGTCATTTCTCGACTTGTAATATTACCTTATAGAGGGAATTTATGTATCGAGTCTTAATATTGTTCTGACTCTTCTTCATTGAAGGCGATGATTTTTAGATTTTGTTAATGACTAATATAACACTAATATGTTTTGAAAGTTTTAAGTTGTTTTGTATTCTTCTGTATGATTGTGTAGATCCTATAATAAATTAAAGCTACAGTATTAGGAATAATCTATCAGTGAATGAGAAAAGAGGAACAGTAATCTTTTATTGGGGGAATTTTTAATGTGGGTAATCACTCTCTATTCAAACGAAAAAACGTCGATGTTCGAATTTGATACAGAAAAAGAGGCAAGGGAAGCTTTCAAGAATATGAAAGGATACAAGATTCTTTCCGAGATTATTTATTTTAATGATCATTGTTTTACTTCAGCTGCTGTTTAAGAACCTTTTCATGATCACTAGAAGGAAAATGGGACGAAATTCAAAGTTTTGCTTTCATTTGTCCATTCATTATTTAATTTTGATAGTTTAGGAAAAAGATGATGTTCTCTGCTTTAGGTGTCATAAAAATAAACCAAAAATTTGATAGGATTGTAAAAATAAATTTGAAATCCACTACTTGAATGTCAAAGTAGTGGATTTGTTTTAGATAAATATGCAGGATTCTACCAGAAAAAATACAGATATCAGCCTATAATGTATATAAAAGTCTTATTATTATATGGCCTTTTCCTTTTCTACGGTTGAATCAACTTGAG
Organism: Neobacillus cucumis; assembly: GCF_016908975.1. Lineage (GTDB taxonomy): Bacteria > Bacillota > Bacilli > Bacillales > Cytobacillaceae > Neobacillus > Neobacillus cucumis. The sequence goes on along the minus strand of NZ_JAFBEX010000036.1, from coordinate 14,279 downwards.
AGAGTTCCCAACATTCAATGTTCTCATGATTCTTAATAGTGTCTTTATAAAATACCGGATCTTTACCATCCTTTTTCTGTTTAATGTAATCGTTTAATGCACTAAATGCCACTTTTGATAATAGAAGAATGGCAATTAGGTTTACAATCACCATTAAACCCATAAATAAATCAGCTAAATCCCATACAAGTTGAATCTTTGCAACTGAACCGAATATGATCATGGCGAATACGCTTATTCGGTATAGCATCAACCATGCTTTACTTTTATGTAAAAAGCGAATGTTTGTTTCCCCGTAATAATAGTTACCAATTAACGCACCGAATCCAAATAGTAAAATAAAGATGGCAAGACAGCCTGATGCCCATGAACCAATATGTTCACTTAATGCTGCTTGTGTAAGTGCAATACCATTTAGCCCTGGTTGTTTGTAAGCATCAGAAAGTAAAATAATAAATGCTGTGCTTGTACAGATAATCAGTGTATCAGTTAATACGCCAAATGCTTGAATAAGTCCTTGTTTTACCGGATGACTTGTTGTTGCTGTTGCGGCAACGTTTGGCGCACTCCCCATACCAGCTTCATTCGAGAATAAGCCGCGTTTAACTCCATTCATGAGCGCAGCTCCAAGTGAACCACCTGCCACTTGTTCAAAGCCAAACGCATTTTTAACAATAAGAGAAAGAATTTCCGGCACTTTAGTTATGTTCGCAGCTATGACAAACAATGCAACACCAATGTATAACACAGCTAAAAGCATAACCTTGTATTCAGCCAGTTTTGCAATACTCTTCACACCGCCAAAGATAATCGCAGCGAAAACAACTGCCATGATAATCCCTACAGTTAAACGATCTGTACCGAATGCGTTTTCAAAAGCAATTGTAACCGTATTTGATTGTACAGAATTGAATACAAGACCGAAAGAAAGTGTAATTAAAATGGAGAAAAATATTCCCATCCAACGTTTGTTTAATCCTTTATCCATATAATAGGATGGGCCGCCACGGAAACCGTCTTTATCTTTTACTTTATAGACTTGTGCTAACGTACTTTCTATAAAGCTGGATGCTGAGCTAATAATAGAAATAATCCACATCCAAAATACCGCTCCAGGACCGCCTAATGCAATCGCAATTGCAATTCCTGTGATATTACCTGTTCCAACGCGTGCCGCCATTCCAACACAGAACGCTTGAAATGGGGAAATGCTTTCTTTAGAACCAGTTCTCCCCTCCATTAAAACGCGGACCATTTCTTTCAACATTCGAAACTGTACAAATTTCGATTTAAAAGTGAAATAAAGACCGAATAAAACTAGCATAATAATCAATAACTTTGACCATAGAAAATCATTTGAAAAGATAATAATATCATGCAATTGTTGCATGTTCATCACTCCAGTAAAAGTTTATTAGATTGATATCAGAATATAAAAATCTAGCGACTTATTGTCTTCCTTTTAGTTCTCACCAGAAGCAAAGTTTCTACATGATGCCCATTAGAAAATACTTAGATCCCATTCTTGTGCTAAATGCTTCAATAGCATAACACCTGTTAGGCTATTCCCATATTCATCAATAGCTGGTCCATATATACCAATACCACATCCGTTTTGAAAAGGTAGTTCACTTCTGACGTTTGGGGGAACTAGTGCCATAATGCCCCCAGATACACCACTTTTGGCTGGCAAACCGACAAATGCCGCAAATTTACCCGAAGCATTGTACATTCCACAAGTAAGCATCAAAGCTTTGGCTAATTTAGCTACTTTTTTAGGCAGGACTTGTTCTTGACGAATAGGATGAAATCCATCGTGTGCTAGAATCAGTCCAATCAAGGCTATGTCTTCTGTGTTAACTTCTATCGAACATTGTTTCATGTAAACTTCTAAAGCTACCTCTACATCCGATTCTAAATAATTCGTTTCCTTTAAATAGTAAGCTAAAGCTCTATTTCGGTAAGATGTTTTCCACTCAGATTGATACACTTCGTTGTTAATAGCCGGGCGTTTCCCTATCAATTTTTCGATTAATTTATAAAGAACTTCTAATTTTTTGTATGAAGATTCTCCTGGTAGAAGTGAAGCTATGGTAATCGCTCCGGCATTAATCATTGGGTTAAACGGCTTTCCCGTCTTATGCATTTCTAGACGAATAATTGAATTAAAGGCATCCCCAGTTGGTTCTACATCAACCCTCTCTAACACATAAGAAATACCACAGCTCAAGCATACGGCTATAAAGCTGAGCACTTTTGATATACTTTGTAATGTGAAAGATACTTCATAATCCCCTGACTTTATCGTTGTTCCATCCGGTCTTATGATGGAAATGCCTAAATGCGATGAGTCTTTCTTTCTTAAAGCAGGAATATAATTGGCGGTTTTTCCTTTAATAGCATGAGATTTAAAATGTGCAACCCATTCATCTAAAGAAGCATTCGTTTGACTATAAAGCTTATCGTTTTGGTCTTTAATCATCTCTTCAACCATATCCTTCCACCTCTCTTATTTTTGAATTAAAACTTCATACCTTTAATACCTTCTACTGAAAAAATAATAATAGACTGGTATAAAAAGCATAAAAACTTAAGCGCTTACACAATATTTCCATAAAAATATAACTTTAATTTATAATTTGAACTATATAATCCGACTGAAAACTACAAAAAAACTACAAAATATATTTCAAAAATAGGGTTAGCCCATTTATTAATAGATTTCTTATAATAATTTAAGCGTTGTATTGAGGTTGATGAGACTGTATACTGATTTCAAATAAAACTCGGAGGTGACTCCTTGAGCCTAAGTACTTTAGTTAAAAAAGACGTCTATATTCTTGTTCTAATGGTGTTAACCGTTCCACTAGCAGGTGAAATAAAGTTTTATCCTTTAAATGAAACATTTCGAGTAAGCTTAGGTGCCCCAGCATTTTTCTTTTTTTTGTTATTGCTGCAGAAAACACCAGCAGTTTTACCAGGTTTTTTAACAGGAACAGCGGTTGTTAATTTTCGCATTCTTTTAGACCTTATTGAGCAGGAGAGTTTTGACTGGACATCCTCTTTCCAAGCCCAGTATCCAAGTTTTTTCTATTATTTCACTTATTCTTTCCTCTTTTTTTTAGTGAAGACCAACCGCTTTCAAAATAGACCCTTGATGATTGGATTTATTGGCTTTTTAATTGAAATTGTGTCCGACATTGTAGAACTAATTATTCAATATTTCGTGTTAGAAACAACCATAACCTTCGCAAAACTAAATGAGATGATCATGATAGCGTTTACCCACAGTTTTATTGTTCTAAGCTTTTTTAATATGATGAAACTGTATGAAGTACAGAAGAGGGAAAGACAAATTAGAAAACAAAATGAACATATGTTAATGCTTATTTCCAATTTATATGAGGAAAAGATTTATTTAAAAAAAACATTAAAAAATACAGAGAATATTACAAAGGAATCTTATGATTTATATCGCAATTTAAAAGAACAGGAAAAACGACATAATGTATTTAAACAGCAGTTTAGTCAAAAGTTATTACGTATTGCTGGTGAAATTCATGAAGTTAAAAAAGATAACCAACGGATTTTTGCAGGGCTCTCAAAATTAATAACTAATGAGAGTTTTCAAGACTATATGAATCCTGCTGATTTAATTCAATTAATTATACGAATAAATGAAAAATATGCCGATTCACTAGGAAAAGAGATTAAATTTTTATATTCGGTAGAAGGGAAGCATCCAAATTATCATGTTTATACCGTGTTATCTCTCATCAATAATTTAGTAGCGAATGCAGTGGAAGCAATTATAGAAAAGGGAAGCGTTAGTTTAAGGTTGCGTGAACTTAGCGATACTGTTGAATTTCAAGTTTCCGATACTGGACCTGGCATCCCTGCAAAATATGAAGATGCTATCTTTCAGCCTGGATTTACCTCGAAGTATGATCATTTAGGAACACCTTCAACAGGGATTGGACTTTCATATGTAAAAGAAGTAGTGAAAGACCTTGGGGGAGAGATGTTATTTCAGAATAATCATAACAACGGCGTTGTCTTTTCAATCCAGTTACCAACTATTAATTTGATACAGAAAGGATAAGGGTGGTTCCATGCGTTTTTTTATAACTGATGATGATAGAGCTATACGTTCAATCTTAAGTCAAATAATTGAAGACGAAGATGTAGGAGAGGTGGTGGAGGAAGCGGAAGATGGCTGCCTATTAGAAGGACACATTTTGAATTTAAAACAAATTGATATTTTATTTATTGATTTATTAATGCCAATCCGCGATGGTATTGAAACAATTCGTCATATAAAAGATGAGTTTTCTGGAAAAATTATCATGATTTCACAAGTTGAATCAAAAGAACTAATTGGTGAAGCTTACTCTCTCGGGATCGATTATTATATTAGCAAACCAATTAATCGTATTGAAGTATTAACAGTTATTCGAAAAGTTATTGAACGGATCAATTTAGAAAGATCGATTAATGTTATCCAAACCTCATTAAATAGTTTATTAAATTTGAATCAGCCAAAAGTTGACAAATCCAATATTCTAAATGAAAAAAGAATTCTAGAGGTCGGGGAATTTCTTTTGGCTGAGTTAGGGATCGTAGGAGAAAATGGTCATAAAGATTTAATAGAAATTCTTCAGTATTTATTTAAGTATGAACTTACTCATACTTTTGAACAACATTTTCCAACCCTTAAAGATATATTTGTACAAATATCGAAAAAAAAACTTGGACTATCAGCTACACAAGTCGATATCAATCGAGAGATAAAAGCTTCCGAACAACGCATTCGCAGGGCCATTACTCATTCGTTAAATCATTTAGCGTCTCTGGGTTTAACAGATTTTTCAAATCCGAAGTTTGAAAATTATGCTTCAAAATTTTTTGATTTTACCGTCGTCCACCAAAGGATCAAGGAATTGCAAAGAAATACAACAATACATGCATCTCAAACCCGAGTAAATACCAAAAAATTTATTCAAGTATTTTTTTATGAAGTGAAACGCTTGAATTCAGAGGAAATATTTAAATATAGGTAGTTATTATTCGATAAAAAAATGAAATTGTGTAAGATAAGTTCGAACAAAACTCAATCAGTAACTAATTAAAAACCTTATTATATATACCTTGGTGTATGTGGGTGTCCCAAAAGTATAATTTTTAGGGGGGCACCCCTTTTTTATGCAAAAAAAATAAGAAAATCGTTCTCTCTGGTATAATTAAGTCACCACAACCAACTAACCGAGAAAGAAACGATTTTCTTATGTACAAACAGTATAACACGAAGCAATTATCTCTTCCAATGGAATATTCAAGTATTAATTCCCCAACAACATCTTGCGCGTCTAATCGACCTCGAAGCCGGTATTTAGACAAATTAAACACAATCAGGAGTTAAAGAGGTTTGTATTAAAGAGGCCTATCCAAAAATACAACGGATTGGGGTCTTATTTGTGTTGCACATAATTTAATGAAGTACCAAAAAAAACAAAAATAGCAAAAAAATATAGGGAAAATCCCTCTAGAATCATTCCAGTTTTCGAATTAGCACGAAAAAGGGAAAGTAAATAAAAAACTGACCCAAAAGAGTCGTTATTCAACGACCTTTTGGGTCAGCATCTAGGCTTGCATGGGATTCCATTCTCTCGCTAGCATGCTGTAGATAACAAGGTCGTGATAATGCCCATTTAAATGTTCCCCATCCCGAACTGTTCCTTCAGTAACAAATCTCAGCCGCTCAGGAATGGCCCGGCTCTTATTATTTTTTACTCCACAGCGAATTTCAATCCTGTTTAAACCGAGTTGAAAAAAGGCATAATTCAACAGGGCTTTAACTGACCTAGTTATAATCCCATGACCTTCTGCTTTTTTAGCCAAATAATAACCTATACTCGCCATACTGTTATACCAATCAATTTGGTGCAAGCCTAGTGAGCCCACCAGTTCCCCGCGAAAAAGGATCCCCACATTCAATCCGCTGTTTTCAGCAAATTGATTAAGCCATACAGGGATAATGGATTCGATTTGATAAGGGGTGGTCATACTTTCGACCCATGGCATCCATTTCCGTAAATGTTCACGATTCTCTTCGATAAGTTGGAAGAGTGTTAAAGCATGTTGTCTTTGAAACAATTGAAGTTCGATTTCATGATCCACTTTTAATGTAAACATTGGCCTATTCTCCTGAACAATGATTTCTTACATCATATGCACAATAGGCCAGAGGGAGTGAGGAATTTTAAATAGAAAAAAAATCCCTGCTTAATAAAGTGGGATTGATGTGTTTGGATTATTTTCTTACTCATCGGATGCTTCCGATGCTAATGGTAAATAAATAGAAAAGGTTGTTTTATCATGTGAAGAGTCACAGGTTAATTTTCCTTTATGCTTTTCAATTATTTCCTTACATACAAACAAACCTAAGCCAGTTCCGAGTTTTTTTGTAGTGAAAAAAGGTTCAAAAATGGTTTTATGCAATTCGTGAGGAATTACCGGACCATTATTTGAAATGCTAATTTTGATGGTATTTTCATCTTCTAACAAACAATTAATCTCAATGGTTGGGTTTGTGACTTCATGGTGATTGAGAACATCAATTGCATTGAAAATGATGTTAATAAACACCTGCCTTATTTCATCTGCATAGCCGTTTAATTCAAAATCATCAGTTAAATGATTTTGAATTTTTACCTTGCCATCCAGAATACTAGGGTACAGGAAGTTTAAAACTTCATCAATTAAATGAATTAAACTGAAGTTTACCTTTTCCTTACCAATCAGCTCTTTTTTTGAAAGTAATAAGAATTGAGAAATGCGAAAATTAAGCTGATCTAATTCGCTTGAAATAATGTCTAAATATCTCATATTTGGATAATCAGCTTTAAGCAATTGAATAAAACCTTGAACCGATGTTAGCGGGTTTCTAAATTCATGAATAAAACTTGAGGTCATTTGGCCGAGAAGGGTTAAACGATCTTGGTGGGTAGAGTCAATAAACATGGTCTTTTCTTCAATAATTTTATTTTTTGCCTCAGAGTAGTGGGATACAGCATAATATAAAAACTTATCAAAGCAAAAATTAATATCGTTAATCGACTTCTGCAGTTTGGACCATTCTAACCCTGTTTTACTTAAGTAACTGTATAAAATAGTTCTGCCAATATTGACATTGTAGACAAAATCACCAATATTAATATCCGCCATCACTCGTTCTTCTGATATATCGATAGCGATTTTTTCGATAATCTCTAACAATTCTTCTTTTGTTATACGATCCATCGTTAAGATGACATTAAGTAATGCTTCTCCATTTTCACGAATTTTACCTTTAAAGGGATCACCATGATGGATCATGATGGCATTTTCCCATTCTTGTACTAATTGCTCTTTATTTTGAGAATAAAAGGCGATTAAATCCGTTTCTTCTCCCGTAAACATGTTGTTTCCCCCTATGGTTTTTCCAAACTGATTATCATGATTAAAATTCGCTGATGATTGAAAAAATCCTTTTTATATTTAAAGAAATTATTTTTAATTTTACATAAATTAAACAACTGGCCAATTTTTTTCGAACAATTGTCAAATTTATTATGCTTTTCATCTAGAAAAAGTGATAAAATACATTTAGAAAGATAATCATTCTCAATTAACATAGATAGGGTGATAGGCATGTTTGGTTCTTTTAAAGCAGGAGATAAGGGAAAAATTATTGATATTTCAAATGTTGGTCACCTCGTACAAAGACGTTTACTCGATTTAGGAATTACTGAAGGATCTGAAGTATGTGTGAAATGTGTGATGCCGTTTGGTGGACCTATAATGATCGAATCATGCGGACAATGTGTAGGGATTCGTAGAAAAGAAGCCGTCCATATTGAAGTGGAGAGAATATAATGGAAATTGCTTTAATTGGAAACCCCAATACTGGAAAAACTTCATTATTTAATAATCTAACAGGTTCCTATGAGTATGTTGGTAACTGGAGCGGTGTGACGGTTGAGAAGAAAGTTGGAGTTTTCAAGAATAACATTGGTAAATTGATAGATTTACCTGGTGTATATACTCTTAATCCTTTATCAAAAGATGAAGGTGTTGTTACCTCCTTCTTTTTGAATGAATCTGTCGATCGCTTATTAAATATATTAGATGCTTCGCAATTAGAACGGAATTTACATTTGACACTGCAATTGCTTGAGTATGAAAAGCCTGCGCTAATTGGTTTAAACATGATTGATGTTGCAAATAATCGCGGTATTCAGATTGATGCTTCAAAACTTGCAAAGGTTCTTGGTGTACCGGTTGTGCCAGTGGTAGCTCGAAGCGGAAAAGGCTGTGACAAGCTGGTAGATGTAATTTCAACAAAATCAATTCAGCCTGCTAATAAACACCTTGTGTACTATGGCAAAGAGGTAGAAGAGGCGATTTCGTCATTTACAGGAGAAATTATGGGGAAGACGATCCACTCCAGCCGTTTTCTTGCCGTTCAATATTTTGAGGGAAATCAATATGTTCGAAACTATGTTCACAGTATTGCGAATCCTCAAAAAATAGACGAAATTTTAAACAACCTGGAAGACAAGCTGCAAGCGCGATTAAATGCGAAGTCACTTTCCAATTTTATTTATGCGAAACGAAAAGAAGTCATTGAAAAAATCGTTGCTGAAGTAGCAAACAGGAACGACTCTGGTTTACCACTGTCTGAAAAAATCGACGGTATTGTGACCAATCGATTTCTAGGAATGCCAATCTTTTTATTGCTCATGTATTTGATGTTTATGCTGACATTTGATTGGCTGGGCACACCATTATCGGATTCGCTGGATGCTCTTTTAACGGGACCAGTCACGACCGGATTCGAGTCAGTTTTGAGCGCCATTCACGCATCAGATTTTATTCATGCACTTATTATTGAAGGACTAGTTGCAGGGGTTGGCGGAGTACTAGTATTTGTACCGCAAATTTTTATCCTTTTTTTCTTTATTTCCTTATTAGAAGATTCTGGATATATGGCTCGTGTGGCCCTTGTAATGGACCGTATTATGGAATCAGTAGGATTAAATGGAAAAGCATTTATCCCGATGATGATTGGCTTTGGGTGTAATGTTCCCGGGATTATGGCTGCAAGAACAATTGAAACTCCTAGGGAGAGACTCTTGACCATCCTTTTAACACCGTTAATGTCGTGTTCAGCTCGTCTACCGGTATATGCCTTATTTGTTGGAGCCTTTTTTGCAGGACATAAGGCTTTCGTTGTCCTAAGCCTATATGTGTTAGGAATTGTAGTGGCGTTAACCTTAGCAAAGGTCTTTTCAAAAACATTATTAAAGTCAGAAACATCATTATTTGTTATCGAACTGCCTCCTTACAGGCTTCCACAATTTCAATCGTTATGGAGAAGTACATGGGATAAAGGGAAGGGATTCGTTAGAAAGGCTGGAACATTTATTTTTGCTGGTTCTGTCTTTATTTGGTTGTTATCCTATGCAGGACCTGATGGGTTAAAGGTTAATATGGATCATAGTTATTTAGCTCTTATCGGTAATACGATAGCACCTATTTTTAATCCGATTGGCTTTGGAACATGGCAGGCAGCAGCTTCTTTAATAACAGGCTTCTTGGCAAAAGAAGCGATTATTTCAACCATGAATATCATTTACTTTGTTCCTAATGATGCAAGCCTTCAAGGGTTACTAGCTCATTACTATACTCCGCTTGCAGCATATAGTTTTATGGTCTTTATTTTATTATATATTCCATGTTTGGCTACGACCGCAACCATTTATAAGGAAACTGGCTCAAAAAAATGGACCGCTTTTTCAATGATTTATGCGTTCGCCATTGCCTACGTATTATCGTTGGTTATTTACCAAGGTGGAAAGTTGTTTGGGTTAATGTAACATCAAGAAAGGGTGGAGTTAATGATTGCCAGTATAGTGATTGGTGTGGCAATATTTGGATACGCCACTTGGGCTTTAGTAAAATTCATTAATAGGTCCAAAAAGGGAAAATGCGCCGCCTGTGATTTGAAAAATTCTTGTTCCAGTCAGTGCAGCATTCCACCACGAAATGTATAGGCGCCATAGCCAATAGGCTGGAGCTAGACAATTATTAAATATAAAGTATTCAAAACTGCTATAGTCAAATATAGCAGTTTTTTATTCATGTAATTTGAATAGTTAAAGTAACTTGTGTAAAATTACACTAGAGGAAATTGAAGGAAGGGCTTTCTGTGAACAGGGATGAAATAATTATGATGGTTTCTGAAAAGCTTCGTTTAATCAGGACAGAAGCTGGATATACACAGGATAAGATGGCGGATATAATTGGGGTCTCAAAGAAAACACTTGTACAGATAGAAAAAGGCAGAGTCTTAGCAGGCTGGTCGACCGTTGTTTCCATTTGTGCCCTATTTCGAGAAACCGAAACAGTTCAGTTTTTATTTGGAAATGAACCCCTTGAGGTATTAGAGACAGTTGCCCTAAACGGAATCGATCTTCGGAAAAGAAAAACACTAGGCGGGCGAGTTTGGTGGAGAGGTATTTCACAAAAAAACGGTTATATCCTGCAGCAAAATATTTTAAGCAAGCACTTTCGGATATTAGATGAACAGAACTACCGCATATTCTCAAGCTTTGATGAAAAACTGACAAAACAGCGATTTAAAGAATTAGCCCATAACGAATAATTAAACATAATTTTCAGTAGGACAACAAATAATTTATGATGAAAATCACAAAAAGTGTAATGTTTATCACTTTCTGCATCCACTCTTTATGATATTTTTAAGTTAAAATAAGAGGGTGGGATGAATATGTCGGAATATTCAGTGGTTTTAGCGATTGGTAGTTTTTTAATACTTTCTTATTATATAGGATATACATTTATGAAATCATAGGCTCGAGACTTGTCTGTAGTCTTTTTCTATAAACAAAATGAAAGCCCCCTCCTTTGAAGGAGGGGGCTTAGCCATATTATTAATTTGTACAATTAAAAGTTGTTAAAGATTAGCGAGAGAAGCCGCCGCCAAGTTGAGATTCTGCCATAGCTACAAGACGCTTGGTAATCTCTCCTCCGACAGATCCGTTAGCACGTGAAGTAGTGTCAGCTCCAAGATTTACGCCAAATTCTTGAGCGATTTCATACTTCATTTGACTAAGTGCTTGCTCGACGCCTGGTACTAAAAGTTGATTAGAGTTGTTGTTACTTGCCATAGTTGAATAACACTCCTCTTATTAATTTTGGGGTCAGTATGGAATTGAACCATAATATTGCCACCTGGCCTAACCCATATTATCAATGGCTTTGATAAAGAATATTAGTAATTGGAGATAATTCATTTGGTTGGATGATCCGGAGTTGCACCGGATTACCCTGTTTGTTGGTTTCATCCATCGGTGTAATTGTTGCTTTGTAATCTTATTATGATTAAATTTTGAAGTTCTATTCAAAAAAACTAATTGGGAATTTATTACATTACATATGGTGGATAAGTTAACACACACTAATAATATCTTTTATTAAAGGGTGAATATAAATGTCTATATGCCCAGTTTGTAATGGTCTTAGGGAAGTCTACTTACTGTGTACCCATTGTGGTGAACCATTGTTGGAAGCAGGCAGATTAATTGATTTTTTTGATGATTACAGTCCGTACATGGAAATTGATTTAATGAAATTGGAGGATGGGTATCCTGATACAAATTGCGGTCAAAAATGTCCGCATCTTTATAGATGTCCCGCTTGTCATAACGATGAAGTGATATTTATAAAAGAATAAACCCCGTTACCTTGTGATAACGGGGCGTTTTCTTAAATGATAAGAAAGTATTAATTTCGACTTTGAGAATTGTCTAGCTCCAGCGCCTAGCTCCTCGATGGTCTAAAGCCACTCCCAAAATGAAGGCAAAAAGCACCTTCCTTTTGGGAGTGGCTTATGCTTGTCGGGGCTGACCAAGGCGCTTGCGCTTTTCTTAATTATCTTTCATTAACCGTTCTAATTCGTGATTCAGTATCAACATCGAAGAAATGTGCTTTATTTAAGTCAAAGGCAAGTTCTACAGTATCTCCAGGGTGAACATCTGCACGTGAATCTAAACGGGCGACGTAGTCTTGACCGCCGAGACTAGAGTAAACCATTAACTCAGCTCCTGTTAACTCAGCAACATCGATATGTGCTTTAATTGTTGTGCCAACTGATGCTTCAATAAAGACTGGTTCATCATGGATATCCTCTGGTCGTACACCAAGGATTATTTCTTTTCCAACATAACCTTGGTCACGAAGGAATTTCATTTTTCCTTCTGGAACAGAAATCGTAGAATTACCAATCACAAATTTTCCATCTTGTAATTTGCCATTAAAGAAGTTCATAGCAGGAGAGCCGATAAAACCGCCAACAAACACATTTTCTGGCTTTTCATATACTTCTTTAGGTGAACCAACTTGCTGGATGATTCCATCCTTCATTACAACTAAACGTGTCGCCATTGTCATCGCTTCTGTCTGGTCATGGGTAACGTAGATGGTAGTAGTGTCAAGACGACGGTGAAGCTTGGCGATTTCAGCACGCATCGCTACACGAAGTTTCGCATCTAGGTTTGATAATGGCTCGTCCATTAAGAATACTTTTGCATCACGAACAATGGCACGACCTAGGGCAACACGCTGGCGCTGACCACCTGAAAGTGCTTTCGGTTTACGGGTTAAGTATGCTTCTAAACCTAAGATTTTCGCTGCTTCTTTCACACGACGGTCAATTTCGTCTTTTGGAAATTTCCGTAATTTTAATCCGAAAGCCATGTTATCATAAACAGTCATATGAGGATATAAAGCATAGTTTTGGAATACCATGGCGATATCACGGTCTTTTGGAGCTACATCATTCACTCTTTTTCCATCAATGTAGAAGTCGCCTTTAGAAATATCTTCAAGACCTGCAATCATACGTAGTGTTGTTGATTTACCGCAGCCTGATGGTCCAACAAAAACGATAAACTCCTTATCTTCGATATGTAAGTTAAAGTCCTGTACCGCCGTTACTTTATTATCGTAAATTTTATAAATATGATCTAATTTTAATTCAGCCATTTCTCTCTTCCTCCCTGAATAAGTTGTATCTTTAGTTTACAGGGAATGAAAACATTTACATATGGACAATATGCACAAAAAAAGAAAACGCTTTTTTGGGCATGTTGTCAGTTCTGTTGTTCATAAAGAAGACAAGCTAAAAAAACAGTAAAAGCTCCATAAAAATCCTTAAGATCAATTCCAGTCTTTTCGATAAATTTATCAATCCGATACTGTAATGTATTTCGATGGATATATAACTTTTTGGCAGTCAGACTGGCATTTAAATTGTTTTCAAGAAAAACTTTAATGGAAGAGAACATTTCATGATCCTCATAGAATAAACCTACTATTTCTTGACTCACTTTTTTCTGTAAATCGGCTGGCAATTGATAGGCTAAATAAGCAGGAAATACCCGCTCAAACGTATATATTTCTGACAGGTGTAACTTTGTGATGGCGAATATAAAATATTCCTTTTCTTGAAGAAATTTGCTGGGTAACCGTTCCGAAACAAGGTAATACTTACCGATATAAAAAGAAACCTTTAAATAGAAATCGCTTTCTAATGTTTCGGACATTAAATGGATATCTTCTTCTGAAAGGGAAAACGTATTTTTTGCTTCAACCACAATTCCTCGGTTACCACTTTCCCATATAATCAACACATTTTCAGTGAAAAATCCTTTTAAAGCAGATTCTATTTCAGGTTGATTTGCTCGGCCTCCACTAATATCAAATTGAATGATTCTAAGCGTATTTCCGAGAAAGTGACTAGGTAAGGGACCATTTGAAAATAAGAAACTATGCCATTCTCTAACAGTAGGATGGAGGGTGGAGCTTGGAAAATCCACTAGAGTATAGAATGTTTGAAGGAGATTTATTTCCCTTTCATTGAGATCTGTTTTAGGGATTCCAATCCATTCATCCTGTAATTCATTGCAGAAATAGATGAAGCGTTCAGATGGATTTTCCGGCTTGCTGGGAAAAAAGATGGAATTTTGATAGAGTGATAATAATTTTTTCATGTAGATTCCCCATTAATTTCAGTCTTTGCCCCTATTATATCAATAGGCAGGCATAGCATAAAAGAAAAATAAGAGGCTGGGACAAAACCCCTCCTAGAACCTAAAAAGCCTGTGAAATTTTACGAGCAGTAAAATTTCACAGGCTTTGATTTTTTTCAAAACAAA
>NZ_JAFBEX010000035.1 GCF_016908975.1 Neobacillus cucumis | reverse complement strand
TTGATTAGCTCATTTTGTTACGTTGGCTTCATTTCATAAGAAATGAATATTATTGTTTGTTGACGTTTTTGTTTGTTTAGTTTTCAAAGAACAATCACGCTTCGTAAGAAGCAGCTTTATAAGAATACTATATCGTCGATAATAAGTCAATAACTTTTTTTAAATCTCAAAAGTGTTATTAGCCATTTCTCAACGACCGCTTAAATATAATACCATCTTGGCTAGACTGGGTCAACACTAATTTTCAATTATTTTTTATTATTTATTTCAACTTCAACCCCCCCATACACTTTCTGTTCATTTTAATACATTATATTATAGAAAGAAGCCGACCAAATCGGCCGACTTCTCTCATATACTTCTTACTTCGTAATCTTAACAATACCTTCTTGATTGATCTTAACTTGACCAGACTGCACAATCACCACTTTTTCACTTTCAGTTAAGTTTGTAAAGACAACTGGAGTAATGGTTGATGTTGCATGTTCTTTAATGTAGTTAATGTCAAACTTCAAGAGTGGTTGACCTTGTACAACACTATCGTTTTCTCCAACTAATGTTTCGAAACCTTGACCTTTTAAATTAACTGTATCAATACCAACGTGAATTAAGATTTCGCGGCCAGTTTCTGAAAGGATACCAATCGCATGTTTCGTCGGGAATAGGTTAACAATTTTTCCATTAACAGGCGACATAACCAAACCATCAGAAGGAATAATCGCAAAACCATCACCCATCATTTTACCAGCAAATACTTGGTCAGGAACTTCTGTAATTGGTTTGATTTCCCCATTAAGAGGTGCAGCAATTACTTCATTTTGAGGAATACCCTGTATATCCTCTATAGTAGTTTGCATAGTCTGCTGTTCAGGCGCCGCTGCACGAGGGCTTTTTCCGGAGATAATATCTTGCATCTGGCCTTTTATGGTTTCAGAGCGCGGACCAAAAATCGCTTGAACATTATTACCTACTTCTAGTACACCTGCAGCACCAAGGCGTTTCAATTCGTCTTTGTTTACGTTTTGAATGTCATTCACTGATACACGAAGACGAGTGATACAAGCATCTAAATGAGCAATATTTTGTTGCCCACCCATAGCTTCAAGGATTTGAAAAGGAAGATCTCCAGCTTGACCTTTTGCTTCTTCAGCAGCAACTTCTGTATCATCTTCTCTTCCTGGCGTTTTAAGATTTAGCTTTGTAATTGCCAAGCGGAAAACAAAATAATAAATAACTGCAAAAACCAAGCCTAATAAAATAGCAATCCACCAGCGTTCTTTACCTGGGAGAATCCCAAATAATACAAAGTCAATAGCTCCACCCGAGAATGTGTAACCCAAGTGAACCTTAAACAATGCAAGCAATACAAACGAAAGACCATCTAGCACTGCATGGATAAAGAATAGCAGGGGTGACACAAATAAAAATGAAAATTCCAACGGTTCAGTAATACCCGTTAGAAAAGATGTTAAAGCAGCTGAACCTAATAAACCTGCAACCATCTTTTTCTTTTCAGGACGTGCTGTGTGATACATTGCAAGCGCTGCAGCAGGTAAACCAAACATCATAATCGGGAATTCACCCTGCATAAAATATCCTGCTGTAAGTTTCACATTGTCTTTTAATTGTGCAAAAAAAATGGTCATATCCCCATGTACAATTTGCCCAGAGTGTGTCTTATACGAACCGAACTCATACCAGAAAGGCGCATAAAAAATGTGATGCAATCCAAATGGAATAAGTAATCGTTTCACAAACCCAAAGAAGAATACAGCTATATATGTCCCACTGCCTAGCAGCCATTCAGAAGCACTATTCATACCATGCTGAATTGGCGGCCAAATGACCAGTAACAATAAACCAGCAATTAATGAGAACACAGCAGTTGCGATTGGTACAAACCTTTTACCAGCAAAAAATCCAAGGAAGGACGGCATTTCAATGTTATGATATTTATTGTAAGCAAAGGCAGCAATTAAGCCAACGATAATTCCCCCAAAAACCCCAGTCTGTATTGTCGGAATTCCCAACACGGTAGCATAGGCCGGATTACTGCCTACCATATTAGGGGTAACTCCTGCCCACGAGCTCATTACCTGGTTTAATACCAAATAACCAACAATCGCAGCAAGAGCAGCAGCACCGTCGCTTGCTAAACCTAAAGCTACCCCAGCAGCAAAGATAAGTGCTAAGTTACCAAAAATAACGGAACCAGCATCCTCCATAACATTTGCAATCAATTGAATCCAATGCACATTCAAAAAGGGCAGATAATTCAGCATAGTAGGCTGTTGAATAGCATTACCTATTCCCAATAGCAAGCCTGCTGCCGGCAAAAGCGCAACTGGAAGCATAAGGGCTTTACCGACTTTTTGCAAGACACCAAATGCATTTTTAAACATTTTAAACCTCCTATTTAAATTGGCTTACCCACTAAAACGTTTACTGCAAGAAAACAAAAAAAGGCATGAGTAAAGTACCATTAAAATGAAGTTCAGGTATAGGCTACCCCAAAAACTCATTTTAATTAAATACTCTTTTACTCATGCCTGTTCGAATCAGTAACACGTAAAAAGATAACATGTTCTATTTGAATTTATTTTGAAGCCTCTGCAAATGCATGGTAAGATACACTGCTTCCGCATCAAAGACTTTCATTTTTAATGTTTGTTGCATTACTTTAATGAGCTTCCATGCGAGATTGTAACATATAGGATATTCAGCTTTCAATAAGTTTGCTATTTTTTCTGGTTCTTCTACCTTCTCTGATTTAACCACACGACCAATAGCAAACCTTAGGTGACGGACAAGCCTCATGTAATCAATACTTTCTCTGTCAATTTCAATATCAAATTGATTTTCCACCATTTTAACTAACGTACTGACAAGCTGTGAGTGTTGATTCACCTCAGATAAATCCTTATTGGTTCTAGCACTATGAATGTGCAAAGCAATAAACCCAATCTCTCCTACCGGAAGACGGATGCCTGTCTTTTCGCTAATGTGATCTACCACCATTGAAGCGATTTCATATTCATGCCGATACAGTGCTTTTGTTTCAACTAAAAACGGATTTCTCATTTCCATTCCTTTTGATACTCGTGTAAGTGCAAACATAAGGTGATCTGTGAGAGCAACATGAATATGTTCATCCAAGTCTGAATGTGTTTGTTGTTTGATTAAATCAATCGCAGAAATGATAACTTCTAGATAGTCACTATCAATAAACGGGAGCAACTTAATATAATTTTCCTGTTCTTTCCCATCCTTTAAAACAAAAAGCTTGTCTACAGACTCTGTTTCGATAAAATCCCCTCGTTTTCGATTGAACCCTATCCCTTTCCCAATTAACACAACTTCCTTGTAAGATGGATGTTCAGCAATTAGTACATTGTTATTTAATACTTTATCGATTAATAAATTTGCCAAAACATCACCCCCGTTTCCCCCATAAATACCCTTAATATTTTTATGTTATAAAAGGATTCACTAGAAGTCAACGACATTGTTCGACAATAATACGAATATCCTGTAAAAAATGACTTATAACCTTTCGAACAACAAAAAGGGAACTGTGCTGTCCACAGTTCCCTTAACTGATTTTATTTTAGGATAAAATATAATACAAAGATAACAAAGAATAAATACATAATTGGGTTAATCTCTTTTCTACGACCTTTTACAATCATCGTAATTGGGTAGAAAATAAAGCCGACCGCAATCCCTGTAGCAATACTGTATGTGAGCGGCATCGTAATCATTGTTAAGAAAGCTGGCACTGCAATTTCAAATCGTTTCCAGTCAATATTACCTAATGATGAAACCATCAATACTCCAACAATTATTAATGCTGGTGCTGTTACAGAAGATGTAACAACTGATAATAACGGGAAGAAAAAGATTGATAAGATAAATAGTCCAGCCGTAACAAGTGAAGCAAATCCCGTTCTTGCTCCAGCGGCAACCCCTGCTGATGACTCAATATATGATGTCGTAGTTGAAGTACCCAATATCGCACCAACAGTTGAGGCAATCGAATCAGAAATTAACGCACGACCAGCACGTGGAAGCTTGTTGTCTTTCATGATCCCCGCTTGGTTTGCCACCGCTACAAGCGTACCAGCATTATCAAAGAAGTCAACAAACAAGAAAGTTAAGATAATTCCAAGCATTGATGTAGTATAGAACGAACTATCACTAAAGGAAGAAAATGCTGCCCCAAACGTAGGTGATAAGCTTGGAACTTCTCCTACCACTTTCCCTGGCATCTTAATTTCACCAAAAATCATACCCACAATAGCAGTAATAACCATACCATAGAAAACAGCACCGTTAATCCCTCTTGTCATCATAATGACTGTTACAACAATCCCGAAAATAGCTAAAAGCGTAGGACCTGAAGTTAAATCCCCTAAACCAACAAGTGTTGCATCATTATTTACAATAATCTTAGCATCCTGTAAGCCAACAAAAGTAATGAACAAACCAATACCTGCGCCAACTGCATGTTTTAAATCCACAGGAATGGCATTAATGATTTTCTCACGAAGACCAGTAAGTGTTAATATAAGGAAAAATACGCCTGAAATAAGAACAGCACCGAGTGCATGCTGCCATGGTATTCCGCTTCCTAAAACAACTGTATAGGCAAAGAAAGCATTTAATCCCATACCAGGTGCTAACGCCAATGGATACTTTCCAAGCAGTCCCATAACAATGGAACCAAGGGCAGATGCAAGGGCTGTAGCCACAAATACGGCACCGTAGTCCATTCTAAGCGCATCCGGATAATCTTTTATTGATGCAAGTGATAATGTTAACGGGTTTACGACTAATATATAAGCCATCGCTAAGAAAGTCGTTATTCCCCCAATAAATTCACGGCGATAATTTGTGCCATATTTCTCAAACTCAAAATACTTTTGCATTTCTTTCTTGTCCCCCTACAAATCTTTTTCTTTATTATGCAAAAAAAAACTCCGGTATATTCTACCGGAGTTTGACTATAGGCTCGTTCAATAATATAGAGGGAATAATGCCTCTTTATTAAAGACTGCCTCGTAGTCAAGCCATTTACGGTGGCTCGGTAGAAACTTTTGGGCCATATTCCCAACATTATACGATGCAATTTATTTGTTATCCTTAATTCCTTTTTCATTTTAACAGGTCATAAACAGCTTGTAAACAAAAAATACGAACGATGATATATTTATTTTTACCATCGTTCGTATTCTTGTTTAATTATTTCAAAATTCATCATTATTTTCCATAAATCGACATTGGTCATTCTCACCGCCTGCTCCAAAGGAGCCCTAGAAAAAAAAGAAGACGAGCCAGTAGTGTGGCTCGTCTTAACTTAAGACCAGATGCATTGTCTATTCCCATTCAATTGTTGCAGGCGGCTTACTAGTAATATCATAAACGACCCGATTTACGTGAGGTACCTCATTTACAATTCGAGTTGAGATTAATTCTAGTACATCCCATGGAATGCGCGCCCAGTCAGATGTCATCCCATCAATAGATGTAACTGCACGGATCCCAATTGTATAATCATATGTCCTTGCATCTCCCATGACACCTACACTGCGAATATCCGGCAGGACAGTGAAGTATTGCCAAATTTCCCGGTCAAGTCCAGCCTTTTTGATTTCTTCACGTAAAATCCAATCCGATTCGCGGACAATTTCAAGCTTGTCATCTGAAATGGCACCTAGCACCCGGATTCCAAGTCCAGGACCTGGGAATGGCTGACGCCATACGATATCATCAGGAATTCCTAGTTCTGTACCGAGCGCACGAACCTCATCTTTAAATAATGTATTGAGCGGCTCGATTAATTTAAATTGCATATCTTCTGGAAGACCGCCCACATTGTGATGCGATTTAATCGTTTGAGCTGTCGCTGTCCCACTTTCGATAATATCTGTGTAAAGAGTACCTTGTGCTAAAAACTCGATGCCCTCAAGCTTTGCCGCTTCATCATCAAATACATAAATAAATTCGTTGCCGATGATTTTACGCTTTTTCTCCGGATCTGAAACACCCTCTAATTTAGAGAGGAAGCGCTCTTTTGCATCCACTTTAATGACATTCATGTGGAAGCCTTCAGTGAAAGTTTTCATGACACTGTCCGCTTCATTTTTGCGAAGAAGCCCATGGTCAACAAAAATACAGGTTAATTGATCGCCAATTGCCTTATGAATTAACACAGCTACAACGGAAGAATCCACTCCGCCGCTCAATGCACAAAGAACTTTTTTGTCTCCAACGGTCTCGCGAATTTTCGCCATTTCCATTTCGATAAAGTTCTCCATTGACCAATTACCATTGCACTCACAAACACTAAACACAAAGTTCTTTAATAGTTCATTCCCATAAACCGAATGACGTACTTCAGGATGGAATTGAACTGCATAAAGTTTACGGCTCTCATCACTCATGGATGCAATCGGACAAGATGGGCTTGTTCCATTTACGGTGAACCCTTGTGGTGCTTCCATAACAAGATCCCCGTGACTCATCCAAACCGTTTGTTCTGCTGGCATATCAGCAAATAAGGCTGATGGTTGTTCAACAGTCATTGTTGCCTTCCCATACTCACGATGCTGTGCTTTTTCCACTTTTCCGTTAAAATGAACAGTCATTAACTGCATCCCGTAACAAATTCCTAAAATAGGCAAGCCCATTTCAAATATGGCTTCGTCACAGCGGAATGAATTTTCATCATAAACACTGTTTGGACCACCTGAGAAAATAATCCCCTTTGGATTCATTTTACGGATTTCGTCTGCCGTAATCGTATGTGGATGTAATTCACTGTATACACCAAACTCACGGATTCGACGGGTAATCAGTTGGTTATATTGGCTTCCAAAGTCCAATACTACAATTAAATCTTGCTTTTCTGTCAAAACAGCCACCCCTCAATTTTCTTAATTGTATTACTAGCTTATACCAAAAAGCGAAAAAATAAAAAAAACTAGAATCCTCTCCCCAAAATAAATAGGAAGGCAGAATTCTAGTTATCTCGCAAAAAAATCGCTACTAAATTCCGCCTTCATAGTCAGGCCATTTACGGCAGCCCGGTAGAGACTCTCGAACCCTATTTTCGAGGATATATGAAGGTAAAATACCCTATTAGAAAAGCGCAAGGCGCTTAGTCTTCGGCGACAAGCACAAGACGAGCCGGCATGAAGGTTGGTTTTTACCTTCATGCCGGATTGGCTTGTGACCTCGAGCCGATGGCGCCTGGAGCTAGACATTGAATTAAAACTTATTGTAACAATAGGTAGTTTTTCAGGTCAAGCGATTGTCTATTTAATTAAATTTTCCCACAATTCATGCGTTTCTTTCCATGTTCCTTTTCGAAGCCTCTGTTAAAAAGATATTGTTCATAAATCGTTACGCTCGCTTCTTCCATTCCTTCTAATAGCGCGGACTCAGTTTTTCTTGATGTCCGGGTTTATTTCTTCAACTAAGATAATGTTACGAAACCCTTTCCTTGTGCATAGTGATCCCAAACGCTTGCCAAATAGTCTGCTTGTAATTCATAAGGTACATAGTATGAATTTGTCCGCTTCTGGGCTGCTGGCGCCCAATACAACGCTAATTGCTTTTAAATCTTTAAAGGAAATAAACAAAGAAGGGTCTACAAGACCCCCCTATTTGGAATTCACGCTACAATTTTACAAATATAGATTACTCTGCAAGATTTAATACAGTGACTTTTTCACGTGTCATCGATTCAATACTCTTTCGGATTCCTTGTGCTCCCATACCGGATCCTTTTACTCCGATAAATGGGAAATGGTCTGGTCCACGTTCTGTACGCCCGTTAATTTGGACAGAGCCTGTTTCCATTTTATTTGCAATCGCAAATGCTTTATTAATGTCTTTTGTGAAGACACTTGCCTGTAAACCAAATTCAGACTTGTTGGCAATAGCGATCGCTTCCTCATCAGAAGATACCCGGATGATTGGCAGCACAGGTCCGAACGGTTCTTCCCAAGCTACAGCCATATCTTCTGTTACATGATCGAGTAGAGTAGGGTAAATTAAATTGCGTTCACGCTTATTTCCTGCTAAAAGAGTTGCCCCTTTTTCAATCGCATCCTCAATTAACCCTTGAACGAAGTCAGCAGATTGTTCATCAATTAACGGGACTACCGTGCTGCCTTCTTCCGGAGAGCCGACCGCCAATTTTTCAATTTCTTCTTTTAAAAACGTAACAAGCTCGTCTGCCACGTTGTTATGCACTAATACGCGTTTAATTGCTGTACAGCGCTGACCGGAATAGGAAAATGCTCCGCTAATAATATGTTTCGCCGCTTCTTTTAAATCAGCATCTTCACGCACAATCCCGGGATCTTTCCCGCCAAGCTCAAGGACAAGTGGGATCATGCCTGCTTTTTTCGATAAGCGGGTACCAGTATTTGTGCCACCTGTAAAGGAAATCATATTGATGCCTTCATGCTCAACCAAGTAATCACCAATAACAGAACCGCGTCCTGTCACAATATTCACAAGACCTTTTGGCAAGTTTGCTTTGTGAAGAGCTTCAATCATTTTGATTCCACTGATTGCTCCTTGTGTAGCAGGTTTAAAAATGACTGCATTTCCTGAAATAAGTGCCGGTGCCAGTTTAGCTGCAGCTAAGTTAACCGGATAGTTAAACGGAGGGATGGCCAAGACTACCCCAAGCGGGACACGATCAACAATCGCAATCTTTGACTTTGAACCACCTGGAAAGCTGTCTCCTTTTAAACTTTCTCCATTCATATGCATTGCTTCTTCTACCGTGTATCGAATAAAAGTTGCAGTACGTACGACTTCACTCTTTGCATCCTTGTAGCTTTTTCCTACTTCTTTCATAATAATTTCGGCAATTTCATCTTGCATGTTTTCTAATTCATCTGCCCATTGATACAAAAACTTTGCCCGTTCTTGAAGTGAAGTTTCTGCCCAACTTTTTTGCGCATTATGAGCATAAAGAATTGCCTCATCAACCTCTTCAGTTGTAATGGCTTGTACTTCTCCAATCACTTCATAAAGATATGGCGAAGTGATTTTAATTGTTTCACCAGACTTACTTTCTCTCCACTCCCCATCTATATAAAATGGATAAGCTGTTAAGGATAATACGTTTGTTGGCATAATAAATCCCCCTTGAATTTTAGAGTATATATTTAAATTTTTTAAAAAATATGGATTATGTGCTTTTTCAGTTAACTAATTTGTGCTTTTTACCACTTAATTCCAATTTAGTACACATCATATTGGAGTCTCTTGGGGTATGACTGGATAATATAGAATGAATACCCCGTTTATTAAAAGGAAACAGGGACAAAATCGATCCCACAAGGACAAAAAGTGTCCCGGTTGGACAAAAAATTCTTCCTCCTCTCTATCCGTTTATTACAACCAAATCTTTTTACTAACCTTGTTTATTTATCATATTTCGAAAATACTAAATGCAATAATTATTTTTACCCTATTAATTAATATATTCGAAATTCTATAACTTACGTGAAAAAAAATAATTTTCATAATATTTAGTTGATAAATCCGATTCTACACATTGAAAACGAATTCAATAAAGAATTATTTTTCGTAAAAAATCGACAATGTTTTTAATAATTGGATCAAAGACCAAATTGTATACATACTTGTAAATTTGGTTGATTTTCTACGCAAATGATATCAGTTTTAAGAAAGAATTTATTTATTAAATAGATTCAGGTCATCCCCACAAAACTATTAAACAAAAAACCCTGTCAGATATACTGACAGGGGAGCTAACAGAAAATTCACAAGGTTGTATATTCAATTTAAGAAAAGCTGAATGATTTCAAAAGTCTACCAACATGAAAATATAACTGATTAGCAATTACAGAATAGATAGTTTAATGATTACAAAATTACTTAAGAGGGAATTCAACATGAAATCGTTCGCTTATAATTCAAAAAAAAATATAATATGCGCCCTCGAATTTGCTTATTTGTATATGGCTTTTCTTTACGTAGAGTTTCATACTGGATTAACTTCTTCCCAAAGTAAAAACCGCTGATTGATGGTCCTCCCTGCTTCTGACTGAATTTCACGTGTCCGGCCGAAAACAGGATCCACTCAGGAGGGAACGAAGTCTCGACTACAGGGCTTTTATCTCCCTTCACTTTGACCTTCTTTAGGTTCACTACTTAGATACAGTTCTGGGGCAGTAAACACGTCTGCCTGAAAGCTTTGGTAGGTCTTTATTTCTATATTTATTTTGAAACTAGGATTTTTGGGCAGAAGTGTTTGAGGAATATCATTATTTCTTACTGTGACAAAATGAATAAAAAAGGACTTTTACCATTAATTAACGGTAAAAGACCTTTTTTAAAATCCGTATTCTAGATTTGATTCGCGATTACAATCGTATATTTTTTATCCTAAAAAATAGAGCGTGATCGGAATCGACACTAGACTAATTAAAGTTGTAACTAAAGTGATATAGGAAACTAAGTTAGGCTTGGTATTAAATTGAACCGCCAAGAGCGTCGTATTGGCGGCAATCGGCATCGCTGCTAACAGAATAAAAACATTTTTGACTAAATGACTTACAGGCATAAAGCTAACCAATGCCGCAATTAAGATTGGAGATATAACCATTCGAATCAAGGTAATCGAGTTTACATATTTCATTTCGAATTTCTGTGATTTAATTTCTGCTAATTGCATCCCCAACAGCAGAGTAACAGTTGGAATCGAGGCAGAGCCAAGTAAACGAATACCATCGGTAAGGGTTGATGGCAATGTTATATGTAGCATTTGGAATAATAATCCTAACACTACACCATAAAGGACGGGCATTTTTATCACGTTTAGAAGGGCATTCTTAACCGTAGTTGATTTTTCACTGCCATAAGATGCTATAAAAATGCCGATTGTGTTAATTAATATAGTTTGTATAACCATTGTAACGACAGCATAATCGAATGCTTTTGTCCCGAAGGCAAACAAGGCAACCGGAGCACCGTAATTCCCCATATTAGGAAAAGCAGTTCCTAGCAGCATGGCAGACAAACTGGTTCGGTCCGCCTTTAATAATTTCGCTAGAATAAAGGTAATCACAACTAATACGCTAATCAATAAAATATTAAATAAAAACATATAAACATAATCTTTATTTATTTTGTTCGTATAGAAAGTATTGAATGTTAAAAACGGCATCATAAGATAAAGCGCCATGGTTGAAATAGACTTTACATTTAATTTTAGTAACTTTTGTCCAATAAAGCCTGTTCCAAAGATAAGGAAAACAGGTAACACGATTAAAATAAACTGCAAAACTTTTACCCCTTTCCAGAAATCACCATTATATCTTAGGAACATCTCAAATTAAAAATGTTATTCATATAATAACACTTTCAGACTATTAAGTTAATAATTTATTCAAAAAGGAAGGAATGCTTTTCTTTAGGCATTCCTTTTTATTCGTGACATTAAACGGGGTGAACCTGCCTTATTAACCAGCCAAACTCCTGATAGCACCAAAAAAATTCCTATTAATGTAATAGCATTCAAACCTTCCTTTAAAAATAGGAACCCTGAAAGAGTACCAACTACGGGTACAATTAGCAAAGAAATGGATGCTTTACTGGCTTCCACTTTAGAAAGAATTTGGGACCATATAACAAACGCTATGGCCGATGCTAAAATCCCGGCATATAAAAGGTATACTACCGCCATTAGACTCCAGTGTGACTGGCCATGTTCAAAACTGATAGAATACAAAAACAAGCCAACAGCTCCCGCGCCCATTTGCCATGTAGTGAATTGAACAGTATCGCAGCCTTGCAATTTTGTTTTAAAAATCAAACTGGATAGGGCCCATGTTACTGCAGAGCTTAATGCTAGAATGGGAGCCCATATATTTTCTCCAAAATGAATATCCATGGATAAAAACAGCCCCAATATTCCAATTAATATCCCAACTGTCTTAGTAGCAGTTAATTTTTCTCCAGGAATGAAATAATGAGCCATAAGCGAAAGAAACAACGGCATGCTATAGGTTAGAACAGAAGTAAGCCCCGCGTTTATATAATTTAAAGAGATTTGGATGGCAATGTTAAAATAAGTTGTCTGCAAAAGGCCGCAAAGAATATACCATTTCAATTCTCGCTTACTTGGTAGTTTGATTCTTTTAAAATAGCTTAACCCAAAAAGGACTATTGCACCAAGCAAAAACCGATAGGCTGCAAACAAAACAGGTGGGAATACGCCATTGCCCTGTTTCATAACGACAAAATTAAAACCCCAAATCATACATAAAAAAAGCATCATTCCATTCATTCATGATTCCCCCCATTTCTTTTAAAATAATATATCTAATAATAGTAAAAATTCAAAATTTTCAATCCGAACTTTCTTTAGAGCAAACCAGCCGCTATTCTAGATGAGGAAGTGAAAAAGGACCATGTTGGTCCCTTTTAGACTTAATCTAATTGTTCACCATTACTAGCAATTACATTTTTATACCAATCAAATGATTTCTTCTTAATGCGGCGCTTTGTGCCTCTGCCCATATCGTCTTGATCAACATAAATGTATCCATATCGTTTTGACATTTGGCTTGTTGATGCACTAATCATATCAATACACCCCCAACTCGTATAGCCAAATACATCTACACCATCTTTAATGGCTTCCTTTATTTGTTTGATGTGTTCTCTTAAATAATCAATTCGGTAATCGTCATTAATTTTCCCGTCTTCTTCCACTACGTCTACTGCTCCTAAGCCATTTTCGGCAATAAATAGCGGCTTTTGATAGCGATCATATAATTGATTTAAAGCAGATCGTAAACCCTTAGGGTCAATCTGCCATCCCCATTCACTTTTCGGCAAATATGGATTTTCGACTCCTCCAGTGATTAGGTTGCCAACCGCTCCTTCTAAATTTTCTGGATGAGCACTAACTGCACTGGACATATAGTAACTGAAGGATACAAAATCAACTGGATTCTCTCTCATGATTTGTTCATCTTCGGGTTGTGTTTCTAGCACAACATTTCTTTCTGCTAACATTCTAGCAGTGTAAGCTGGGTAATACCCTCTTGCTTGGACATCAGTAAAGAACAACGATTCACGTTGCTTTTCTACTGTCTTTTGAATATCGTCTGGATCACAGCTGTATGGAACAAGAAGTTGGTAGCTGATCATACAACCTACTTTAACTTCAGGATTGATTTCCTTCCATGCTTTTATTGCCAAAGCACTTGCAACAAATTGATGATGTGCCCCTTGGAACTTTGCTTGTTCTATGTGTGGGTGATTCTCTTCTACAACACCAATACTTGTCCAAGGATGATGCTTTACACAGTTGATTTCATTGAATGTAACCCAATATTTTACTTTATCTTTATATCTTTTAAATACAGTAGTTGCAAAACGAACATAAAAATCAATCACTTTACGGTTCACCCAACCACCATACTCGGTTGCGAGGTGAAGTGGCATTTCATAATGAGACAATGATACAAGCGGTTCAATTCCGTGTTTATTTAATTCATCAAAAACACGTTCATAAAATGCTAGGCCTTCTTCATTTGGCTCTAATTCGTCCCCATTTGGAAAAATCCTTGTCCAAGCAAGAGACATACGATACACTTTAAAACCCATATCGGCAAATAAAGCAATATCTTCTTTATAATTATGGTAAAAATCTATTCCATATCTTTTTGGATAATACTTTGTACTATTAGGATTTTGTGCTTCTTCTACTTGCTTATGCGTCATCATATGCCATTGATCGGTCCAATTTTCTTTTGGCATCTTGGGGTCAAAGATATAGACATCAGCTACAGACAGACCCTTACCACCAACATCACTTCCACCTTCAATTTGATTAGCAGCAGTTGCTCCACCCCATAAAAAGTTTTCTGGAAATTTGTTTTTCAATTGAAACATAATCATGCCTCCCGTTTTTTTTCTAAAAAAAAAGCAAGACCTCAACAAATATAAGGAAAAGTATCCCTATGCTTGTCGAAGTCTTGCCTGCATATATCAGTAACAATCTTCAATCCAATTTATTTACTTGAGTACATAATACAGTATAAGCTCTTTAATGTAAACCTTACTCAAAGTGTTAATTTCTTCATTGTTGATTAAAACTTAAATACCCAAGGGGGATATGTAAATTGGCATATTCCCCCTTTAATGTAAGTCTTAATTGTAATTTATGGTTTTAAATTAATAGAGATAAAGTTTCTTCTCCATGTACGATCTGTTTTTTATTTAATGGAAGAATATCTAAATACTTATTCGAATTTGTAACTACTACAGGAGTAGTTAAATCATAGCCAAGCTGCTTTAATTTTTTTAAATCAAACTCGGCAATTAAATCACCCTTTTTCACTTTAGAACCAGTTTCTACATAACTCGTAAACCCTTCTCCATTTAACTTAACTGTATCCATTCCAATATGAATCAATACTTCACCACCAGCGTTTGATGTAAAACCATAAGCATGTTTTGTCGGAAAAGCCATAGTTACTGTTCCATCGACAGGTGAGTATACCTTTCCATCTTCCGGAATGATGGCAATTCCTTTTCCCATTGATTCGTTTGCAAATACAGGGTCACTAATTTCTACTAGAGGTTTAGCCAGACCTGTTAATGGGCTGCTAATACTTTCTTGTTTAATCAATACTTCCTTAGAAGTTTTGGTTTTTGTTGCTTGATCCTCATCAAGTTCTTCTTTAAATCCAATTACAACAGTAAGAACACAAGCTAAAATCATGGCAAGGAAGTAAGCGCCAATGTAAGCTATAAATCCATGACCAAAAAAGACTGGGAATGTTAACACACTTTTGGTGGCAACGGCAATGGCTCCAGAGCCGAATCCACCTGCAATCCCTCCGCCAAACGCTCCAGATATACAAGCAATAATAAATGGTCTTTTTAACTTTAAGGTAACACCATAAACAGCTGGCTCGGTAATACCAAATAACCCTGTAATAAAAGCTGAGAAAGATAAACTTTTCATATTTTTATTTTTTGATTTAAAAAACACTCCAAGTGATGCACCAGCTTGGGCTGCAACGGCTGGACCGCACATTGGCCCAATTGTATCACGACCAAATTTGGAAATATTATTGAGCTCAAGCGGCACAAAGCCCCAATGTAGACCAAATATGACAAGAACCTGCCAGAAAGCTCCCATTACGATCCCTGATACTAAAGGACTTAAATCATGAATAAACAAATATCCATTCGCTAAAGTGTTACTAGCGTATGTTGCAATTGGACCAATGACAATCAACGATAAAGGCAGCATAATAACCAAGCTGAAAAATGGAGTTAATAAATTTCGAACACTATCATGAAGAATCTTTTTGAAGAAGCCTTCAACATATTTCAATACCCAAACAGCTAGAATAACAGGAATAACTGTACTGCTGTATTTTGCTAAAATAACTGGGATTCCGATAAAGCTAAGCGATTCTTTCGCTGAAAATGCAGCCACTAAATCTGGGTAGATTAAACCGCCAGCAATGGCTACAGCTAAAAATTGATTCACTTTAAACTTTCTAGAAGCTGTAAATGCTAAGAAAATCGGTAGGAAATAGAAGAAACTATCACCTGCAGCAGCAAGAATTCGATAGGTTCCGCCTGTTGGATCTACTAATTTAAAGTTAGCAAGAATGGCCACTACTCCCTTAAGTAAACCAGCACCTGCTAATAATCCCAAAAGAGGACTGAATATCCCTGAGATTAAATCGATAAATCTTCCAAAAGGATTTCCTTTTGTTCCACCGCTCTTATTTGAGTCATTTTTCTCTAAACCCGTTTGCTCATAAATGGCATCATGAACGGAGGCAACATTATTGCCTATTACTACTTGGAACATCCCACCACTTTCAACTACAGTAATAACACCCTCAAGTCTTTCCACTACATCTCGATTCGCTTTATTATTATCTTTCAGCGTAAAACGAAGACGTGTTGCACAATGATACATATCAGAGATATTCTCTTCTCCACCAATATGTTGAACAATATCTCTGGCTAATTTTTGGTAATCCATTAAAAGCACCTCCTAAAAATATAAAAAAGACTTGGAACGAACCTAAAATAATTGTCAAATCGACAATCTTTAGATTGGATCCAAGTCTAGCCTCCCGAAGAGTAACAAGTTTGAATAGTTGCTATTTAATTTTTTCTTTCTAACAAACGCTGAATATGAACCGTTAAATATGTTGCTTCCATATCGGATATATGATAAGAGTATTCTTTACTGATATGCGCCTTTATTTTTTGAGTGATTTCAAAAGCTTTTGAATATCTTTCCTTTACCACTTCATATAAAAACGTATCTTCCACATTTTCGGTTATCTCTTGCGAAAAGATTCTTTGTGCAAAAAACTTCAAATGGGTGATAAACCGGAAAGCACTTAATGACTCTTCGTCAATCACCATATTCAGCTGATAACTGGCAATGTTTAAAACATCCTTTATAAACCTAGTTATCTTTGTAATCGCGTTCATTCCACTGTTCAATTCAGCATTAACAAAGTGAAAAGCTATAAATCCTGCTTCATCTTCGCCAAGCTCTACTTTACATCTTTCGTTAATCATTTGAACAGCTTCTTGTGCTACTGCGTATTCTTCTTTATACAGCTTTTTAATTTCCCAAAGTAATCCATTCTTTACATTCAGGCCATCTCTTGTTCGATTAACAGCAAGACTGATATGATCAGGCAATGAAATATAAATGCTTTCATTTAAATCTTTTTTTAGTCTTCTTTTTGCTAAACTGATAATATCATCTGCAATATTTATATCTTCTATGGAAACTTCTTGTAAGAGCTTTTTGAATTTAGCATATAGGCCTTTATCTTCTAAATAAAACCGTTTTTCAAACTTTTTTATTATCGATCAAATCTCCTTTTTTCTTACCAAATGCCAAGCCCTTGCCTATAAGGATTACTTCATCCCCTTGGTCATCTATACTTATGGCAATATTATTATTGATTACCTGTGTTATTACCACGTATCTCCCCCCATACTGAGAAGTAAAAAAGGCAAGACTTCAACAAATAAAGGAATAATAGTATCCCCGTTTTTGTTGAAGTCTTGCCTGCATTATCAGTAACAATCTTCAATAGTATTTATTCACTTGAGTACATCATACAATAAATTTTTTTAGATGTAGACCTTTTCTTTAAGTTGAAATTTCCCCATCATTATTTAACTTCATAGATTCAAAACAAGTTTCATTAGTTTAACAGTGCTTCCTTTTCTCAAATGCCTTTTCATCGCTTTAATTAAATTCTAAATGTTTTTGCAGGATTTGTTGGGTGTCAAACCGGGTAATATTCATATACCTAATAATTGATGAAACTAGGAGGACAGGAACATGGAAAGAAACCACACAATACTGCAATTTTTCGAATGGCATCTAGAACCAGATGGAAGCCATTGGAGACGTCTAAAGGAAATGGCGCCAGAATTAAAAGAAAAAGGAATTACATCCCTCTGGATACCACCCGTGACAAAAGCGACCTCGCCTGAGGATAATGGCTATGCTCCATATGATTTATATGATCTAGGTGAATTTGATCAAAAAGGCTCCACCCGGACAAAGTACGGGACTAAACATGAACTAATAGAAGCAATAGCGGCATGTCAAAAGGTCGGCATGAAAGTATATGCAGATGTAGTCATGAACCATAAAGCAGGTGCTGACGAGACGGAGTTAATTAAAGTGATTGAAGTGGACCAGGAGGACCGGACCAAAGAAATATCCGAGCCCTTTGAAATTGAAGCATGGACAAAATTTACCTTTCCAGGGCGTGAGGGAAAATATTCTTCTTTTGAATGGAATTTTGAGCATTTTAATGGAACAGATTATGATGAAAAGACAGGGAAATCAGGAATATTTAAAATCCTTGGAGAAAACAAGGATTGGAGTAAACATGTGGATGATGAATACGGAAATTATGACTATCTTATGCTTGCCGATATTAACTATGAACTTCCTGAAATAAAAAAAGAAATGATAGATTGGGGAAAATGGCTGACAGATACCATTAATTGCGATGGATACCGCCTTGATGCCATCAAGCATATAAATTATTATTTTATCCATGAGTTTGTGGAAGAGTTGCGTAAACACCGAGGCGATGATTTTTACTTTGTCGGTGAAGTTTGGAAAACTAATCTTCATGCATGTCAGAAATACCTTGACCATGTTGATTATCAGATAGAATTGTTTGATGTCCCCTTGCATTATAAGCTGCATCAAGCCTCCAATGAAGGCAGTGATTTTGATTTAACCCGTATTTTCGAGGGTACACTAGTAAATTCCCACCCTGGGAATGCTGTTACCTTCGTTGATAATCATGACACTCAGCCCCAACAATCACTCGAATCGTGGGTACAGGACTGGTTTAAGCCAAGTGCATATGCCCTGATTCTCCTTAGAAAAGGAGGAAATCCGTGTCTCTTCTATGGAGATTATTACGGAATCAAAGGTCCAGAGCCAACAGAAGGAAATAAAGAAATCCTCGATCGCCTCCTCTTCGCCCGATACGATAAAGCATACGGAGAACAGCATGATTACTTCGACCATCCAAATACTATTGGGTGGGCTCGACTGGGTGTTAAAGAACTTAAACATTCAGGTTGTGCAGTTGTTATCTCCAATGGAGAAGATGGTGAGAAAAGAATGTACGTGGGCGAAAGGAAGGCTGGAGAAACATGGGTAGACGTGACTAACTCAAGGGAAGAGCAAATTACGATCGAAGAGGATGGATACGCCACTTTCCCTGTTAACGGCGGCGGTGTATCCGTTTGGGCTTACCTTCCCAAGGATTAAGATAAAATATATGTATGGACCAGAACCAATCTACAATGTTTATAAGCCCCAAAAAATGTCCACAGTATGTGGACATTTTTTGGGGTGACAGGCACCTTATAATATTGTTGTATTGTTTCATTATAAAAGAGATTCCGCCCCGTCAATGTAGATTTCACTTCCAGTTATGTGGTTTGAGTGGTTGGAAGCAAGAAATAAGACTAGGTCGGCGACTTGTTCAGCTTTTCCTGGTTTGTGTTCCAATGGTTGGTTTCCTTTTGGATAATTAATAGGAATTTCCACTTTTTTTAACTTTTCGTTTTCTTTCCAGGTGTTTTCATTTATATTTGTTTCAATTGCTCCTGGGCAGATAATGTTGACTCTAATACCATAGTTGGCTAGCTCAAGAGCCGCCATTTTTCCAAAGCCCATCTGGCCAATTTTGGAGGTGCTATATGCAGACATTCCAATATTTTTATAGATCCTGTTTCCATTAATGGAACTAGTAATAATGATACTTCCCCCACTTGTCTTCAAATGCGGGATTGCATATTTTACTGTTAAAAAGGTACTCGTTAAGTTATTAGAAATGGTTAAATCCCAATCCTCCGGCTCCAAGTCTTCTATCGGTGCAACTTCCCCATTAATCCCCGCGTTGGCAAAGACAACATCTAGTCTTCCCCACTGATCAATGGTCTTTTTATAACAGTTCTCTACTTCCTTCGGGTCAGAAGCATTGGCTTCCAAGACAAGCGCTTCGCTTCCCATTTCCTCGATTTGATTTTTCACTTCTTCTACGTTTTCTTTATGCAAATCTATTAAAGCAATCTTTCCCCCATTTTGAGCAAGCTTTAGCGCCGCAGCCCTTCCTATCCCTGAGCCAGCTCCTGTAACAAAAGCCACCTGATTTTGAAGTAGATTCTCCATGTTCAAAAGCCTCCTTAAAATGATGATGTATATTACTATATCCACCATAGAGATTTTGAAACATAAAGATTATATTAGTAGGTAGTGACTAGCGGTTTAGTGAAAATATCTTTAGCAGCTACCCGTTTTTTTTTAGTGAATATTTGTCGATATCTACTCCGAATTTGTAGATATTTCCCGGGAATTTGTTGGAATTTGAAAAAATTCAATGTGAATTGTCAAAACAAATAGAGGACATAGTGGGGCCGGGAAACGGTTACTTTAAGCAGGGTATCATATCGGCTAAGGGCGTGTCCATATCACTTAGCGCTATATGCGCTTCAAAGTGGTATAAACACCTCATTTTTGAAATAACGAGAAAATCCAGCCCCATTTTTCTTTAGGCCTTTGTATCGCTTCTTCTAAACGTTTATTAAATTCATTTTGTGAATGCCATTCTTTTTTTTGCTCATCCCGCAAATCTTGTAATTCTTTTTGCAGGAATTCACTTTTTTCTATTTCTTGTTGCAGCAAAGTTTCATAGTATGATTTTTGTTGTTCAGTTAATTTCTCAATTTTAGCATGTGTTTTTTGCGCTGAATTTCCAATACTAGAGCTTATAACATGATGATCTTGCTGAAGTCGGGAAACGGTTACTTTAAGTTGAGACATATCGTTTGTCAGTTGGACATTCATTTCTTTTGTTGCAGCAAGCTCTTTGACCAAAAACAGTAAAACCTCTTCTAATTGATTGGGGTTTTGGGGTGAATTTTGATATGTATCGGATATAGCAATCTCTGTTTTATTAGATTCTTCTAATCTTTCCTTTTGTTGGTTCACAAGATCTTTAGCTGTATCGTCCAAGGCTTTGTCTGTATCGCGTAACGCTATGAGCGCTTCAAGGTCAGATTGAACAAAAATACGCCGATCACCATCTTTTAAAAATTCATACCCATTCCGCTCTAAGATTTGGCCGTACTTTCGAACAGTAGGTGTGGCAATCCCCACTTCCTCTGCTACTTCCTTAGTAGAGAATGCACGTTCATTCGGTTGTATATCACTTCGCATATCGCTCCTCCTTTTCTATTAAATATGAGGGTTTTTAGATTAATTTGCAAGCTGTATCGCCCAACGATACGGTGCGACGAAGGGGAGGGTATCTCTGTGAAATAAAAAAGGATTGTGAGGTTGTCTTATAAAAATACACAATCCTTTTTCAATTTTCCTAATGATTTACATTTGTTTAACAGTGTTACTTTTTTTCCAATGCTTTTTCATCGCCTTAATTAAATAACCGCCTTTAAATTTACGCGGTTCATAAGAAATGATGAACGCTCTTGGCTCGTATTCTTCGATTAAATCCATCACTTCATTTTCGCGGTTTCGCTTTGTTAATATTTCTAATTGAAATCTTTTACTATCCCGGCCCATCCCTTCAAAGACGGTAACCCCGAATCCTTTATTTCTTAATAAAGCAATAAGTTCCTTATTCATTTCCATTAAATTCACAACTAAGCAAGTGTAACCAATGGCCAGCTTACTTTCTATCCGCGTACCGATGTATAATCCTACGCCAAAACCTACAGCATAAACGACCATTTCAGCAATACTTTGATGCCCTGAAAAAACTAAGGAAAGACCGAATACATAAATGAGCGCCTCCAGTGTTCCAAATGTTGAAGCTGCCACGCTCATATTCTTCACTAAAAAAATGGTCCGAAGTGTCAAGACAGGAACATACAGTAATT
Source organism: Neobacillus cucumis (assembly GCF_016908975.1). Lineage (GTDB taxonomy): Bacteria > Bacillota > Bacilli > Bacillales > Cytobacillaceae > Neobacillus > Neobacillus cucumis. Next base: position 21,920 of record NZ_JAFBEX010000035.1, on the reverse strand, counting down.
GAAGAGCAAAGATTAAGAAAATATTTAGTAGCATGAATAACCCCCCTCAGTTGATTGATCTTATATGTCATATATTTCAATATCAGCTCATTCATTTTATCATGCAAAGAAGCAAGAAACATCATCTAAAAAAAATCCCAACCTTTTTCACAAAAGAGAAACAGATCTATTAGGAGAAGACATAAAAAAGAACAGATTCGCTTCAAAGAAACGTCTGTTCAAAAATAATATCATCTTATACCAGAAGTACAGGCATTTTATCTAACTATTTAATCATGCATAGGAATGAATGTTTGTCCAAATACCTACGCTCTTTATTTCCTTATACTCAGGCTTCCACATAGCCTCTTCAATTGCAGTCTCAACATCTCGGATATCCGCTCTTGCAATTCCTTCGTGTATCGCCGCATTGACTACTTCAATGGCTACGTATTTTGAGACCTCATGAAGTTTTTCAATGGATGGCAGCAGGGATGCTCCAGGTGTGCTGGTGTCTGACATTTTTGCAACCGCATAAGCAGCCGCTGCGAACATTCCTTTTGAGATTACTTCAGCTTTTGCAACAATAGCTCCAAGACCTAGGCCTGGAAATACAAATGCGTTATTTGACTGGCCAATTTCATAGGAAACACCGTTGTACTCTACATTGGCAAACGGGCTGCCGGTTGCAATTAGGGCCTTGCCATCTGTCCATTTCATCAGGTTTCCCGGCACCGCTTCAGTCAATGCTGTTGGGTTGGACATCGGCAAGATGATAGGACGCTCAACATGCTTGGCCATTTCTTTCACAATTTCCTCCGTGAAGGCACCGGCTTGTCCAGAAGTACCAATTAGAATGGTTGGTTTCACCCTCTGAACGACTTCCATTAATGAAATAATCCCATCCTCATTCTTATCCCAGTCTTTTACTTCTTCCGCCCTTCTTACATATGGCTTCTGGAAGTTCAGTACATCTGTTGTTCTATCTGTTAGTAATCCCCGATAGTCAATAGCCCAGAAACGGTCATAGGCTTCTTCCCTTGTCAGCCCTTCAAGAACCATTGTCTCTGAGATTTGGTCAGCTATACCGATGCCGGCAGCACCTGGTCCGAAGACAACAATACGCTGGTCCTTCAGATTAGCTCCTGTTACTTTCATTCCAGACATAACAGCCGCAAGGGTAACGGCACCTGTTCCCTGGATGTCATCGTTGAAGGTAAGGATGTTGTCACCGTATTTGTCCAAGATTTTACGCGCATTCACGTTGCCAAGGTCCTCCCAGTGAAGAAGCACCTCTGGAAAGAACTTTCTTGCATTCTCAACGAATAATTCAATGAATTGATCATAACGCTCACCACGGACACGAGCGAATTTGTTACCAATATAGATAGGATCAGCAACCAAAGCCTGATTGTTCGTACCAACATCCAGCACAACTGGCAGCACTCGACTTGGATCAATACCAGCTGCCGCTGTGTACACGGCAAGTTTACCAATCGCAATATTAATACCGCCTACTCCTTGGTCCCCAATACCCAAAATACTTTCGGAATCAGTAACGACAATTAAATCAATGCCATTTTTAGGCTGTCCAAGATTTTGAAATGCCTTTGCAATGCCCTCAGGATCATCAATCGACAGATATAAGCCACCCGGGCGGCGGTAGCTATGAGAGTATGACTGGATCGCTTCACCGACAGTAGGAGTGTAGATGATCGGGAGCATTTCTGCTAGGTGTTCTTTCAACAATCGGTAAAACAGCACAACATTTCGGTTATATAGATCATAAAGCAATCCGTGTTTAAATAGGTTCGTTGTCCGCATCGAATATTGTTCATAAACCCTATTTACCTGTTCATCAAGGGTGAGTACTCGAGGTGGTAACAGACCGTCGAGTCCAAGCTCTTCCCTTTCCGCTTTCGTAAAAGCCGTTCCTTTATTCAAAAAAGGATTTGAGAGAACTTCTTTTCCTTTTAATGTTGTAATAATAACATTCTCAGGTATATTCATGATGTTTCCTTCTTTCTATTCTTAAAAATAGCTATTCGTACAATACCGGAACATAGGTTTCTTACCTATCTATGTTAATAACAATTTCCTTATCTCACTAGGTTTTTTAATTTAATGACTCTTTTTTGTAATTAAACAAAGCAGCCAGTAAAGATTGGCTGACTGCTTTGTTCTATCTTCCACTCTGTCTTGTTTATCAGGCTGCCCTTGCAATCGATTGTTTCTCCTTTTTCCTTTGAGACCTTTTAAATACATAGCTCACAATAATCGGACAGATGATGGCAGATATGACACATGCAGCTGCAACTTGTGCAGTAGCTGTTGGTGCTATTGCAAGTAAAGTTGGATCTGCAGCCGCCACAACAGCTGGTGTAGCTACCGCATTTCCTGCCGTTGACCCTGTTCCTAAACCAACGATAGGGTTTTCTTTGAATAACTTTAATAGGATGTAAGCTCCAATTCCAGTAAATGAAGCGATTAAACCTAGTAATATACCAGGGCCTCCAGCATGTACGATAGTTGAAAGATTCATTCCGGCACCTAATGGGAATGAGAAGAATGGGATTAATAATAATTTACTGCTTCCAAGGAACTTTCTCATATCAGGATCAATATTTCCTAAAATCATTCCGATAACAATTGGAATTAATACTCCTATAAGTGTTTGAAAAGGAATGGAAGCAAGACCGGATGCACCTAATGCCACTAATGTGAAAAATGGACCATCTTTTAAAGAAAATAAAGCATATGCGCCTACATCTGTTTCGTCACCATACGACGAAGCAAGAGATGCATATAACCCGCCATTAGCATTTAACAACGCTGCAAGGATGGCTAATGGTGTTAATCCTAGTAATCCGGCAGGCCCAAAAATCGCTGCTACAGCTAAACCAATACCAGCACCTACAATAAATTTTCCTGTTAATAATATGGCACCTTTTTTTAATGCCTTTGGTGCTAACTTAAAATTTATCTGTGAACCAATTAAAAACATAAAACATGCCAAAATGGTTGATGATGCTTCTTTACTAAATAATGCTGTTGTAAAACTTCCAATTTGTAAAACCTGTGGAAAAAATGTATTTGTTAATACACCTAGAAAAAGTGGAACAACCATCAGACCACCGGGAATTTTATCGAGCGTTTTCTTAATAGGAATTTGCATTTTTAATCCTCCTAAAATAGTTTTTTTAATCTAGCAAAAAGAGATTATTTTCTACTACTTTTTAGCCATTTCTACAATCACTTCAGAAAGCGATTGCAATTCTCTTGCAAACCTTGCCGTAGTTTAATCCCCTTTGTCTTGCTACATGTCTATCATATTCCCAAATAAACCGTTTTCATAGATTATGAAAGTTTAATAATTCTTTTTGTAAATAAAAAAAGTAAGCAGTTTCAAAAACTGCTTACAGAAAGTTTTTTATTAAGTGCTCTTTAAATTTGTTATATTCATGCTGGTATACAGGTCTACCGACGGTTCCGTAGATAACCTTGACTTCAAGGATTCCTAAATCCTTTAGGAAATTAAGATATTTTCTTGCCGAAACCCTTGATATTCCTACCACATTTGCGACTTCATCTGTAGAAAAAGGCCCGTCCTTCAATTCTTGAATCGCATCCCATAGCTGCTTTAAGGTATCCTTCGTCAACCCCTTTGGCAGTTCTTCTGCTATAACAACTTCGTCTCTGTGCAAAAGCAAGTTATCGAGCTCCTGTTGACTAACCGAATCCTGTTTATCAATGAACCGAGTTTGCTCAAGATAGGTATTTAGTGCAGCGTTAAACCGTTCAAACTCGAAAGGCTTAATTAAATAGTCGACAACACCATACCTTAATGCCCTCTTAATTCGTTCAAGATCTGTAGCTGCTGAAATGATGATGACATCAATTTCAAGGTCATTTTTCCGAAGGTGCGCTAACAGCTCTAAACCCTGTTTTCCCGGCATAAAAATATCCAGAAGAATGAGCTGAATATCATAATTATCCAAAAAACGGGTGGCTTCAGCCACTGAATTGGCTGTTGCAGCCAATCGGAACCCATCAATTTTCGCAAGATATTGTTTATTGATTTCCGCTACCATCGGGTCATCTTCGACAATCATTACATTAATCATTCGATTCATCCTCTGCATCATAGGGTAAATAAACGGCAAAATTTGTTCCCTTTCCAGGCCTAGACGAAACAATCAGGTCCCCTTCAAGCCTTTCAATTGCCTGTGCCAAAAGATATAACCCAAACCCGCGATTATCTCCTTTCGTAGAAAATCCTTTATCTAATATTTTGTTTTGGAGTGATTTCGTCATTCCCATCCCTGTATCATTAACTTCGATTGTTAAAATATCCTCTGCATAATCAAGTTTAAGTTCGACTTTTTTGTTGGGACTGTCCACAATTGCCTCCATTGCGTTATCAAAGAGATTTCCAATGATGGTGATCAGCTCATGTGTGATTTCCGGATCTGCAGGCATTGGAAGTTTACTTACACAATCAAATGATAGAGAAGCACCTGATTCTCTGGCAAAGCTTAGTTTGCCAATTAAAAATCCAGCAAGAACAGGGTCTTGAATTTTCTTCGTTACAAAGCCCATTTCTGTTTTCCGGTGGTTAACCGTTTCACTCACATAGTTAGCAAGTGTATCATATTGTTCAGTTCGAACCAGGCCAAGGATGACATGAAGTTTGTTCATGAATTCATGTGCCTGAGCACGGAGAGCATCCGCATAGTTACGCACACCGGTGAGCTGTTCAGCCAACAGTTGAACTTCGGTTTTATCACGGAATGTAGCGACTGCTCCCACCGGCTCATTTTCCACAACCACCGGTACCCTGTTTACTAAAATGGTCACCCCATTCAGGTTTTGTTCTTGATCCAAATCGGTTTCACCCGATTTTATAATGCGTGTTAACCGCGTCTCTGGCAAATAAGCTTCAATGTTCTTACCCATAGGGTTCTCTTCAAGACCGGCTCTCTTAAAAAGCTTAATGGCTGCCCTGTTGACAAGTGTGATTTTCCCTTCTTGGTCGATGGCTATGATTCCCTCACGCACAGACTGAAGTATGGAACTACGTTCTTCAAGCAGTTTAGCAATAGCAAATGGCTCGAGTCCTAAAAGGATTTTTTTGATGTATCTTGCCAGGCCCACTGCACCGATTACCCCTATTAGGATTCCGATTAACGTCCCAATAGCGATTCCCATCCGTCCTTTATCTACCGCCTTTGTAACGTTTTCTAAAGAAATTCCTACAGCAACCGCACCGACTTGTTTTCCTTGTGAATTCTTTATTGGAGTAAATGCCCTCATTGATGGGCCTAGTATGCCTTTTGAGGTCGATACATACTCTTTCCCTTGTAGGACAGGCCCTTCATCTCCTCCCCTAAAATGCTTCCCCACTTCACTAGGATCCGGGTGGGAAAGACGGATTCCTTTCATGTCCATAACCACAACAAAGTTAACATTCGTTTTATCTTTAACTTGGTTGGCAAAGTCTTGTACTACCGTCTTGCTTGTTGCTCCATCTAAAGCATTAATCGCCATCGGGCTTAGGGACATCATTCTTGCAACATTGAGGGCTTTTTCTTTCTCTGTCTCTTCCACGCTAGAGGTAATTCTTTTACTAATTATGAAGTCAGTTATTAAAAGTGATAAAGCGACGACAATGCATACAAATATAATAATAATGGCTTGTAAACTAAACTTGCCTTTCTTCATAAATTCCTCCAGGTAATTTCATAATAATAGTATGTATAAGACTTATGCATAAAATGACAAAAGACCGCTTAACTCATAAATGAGCTTTAAGCAGCCTTTATCATAAATCATCGAATGAGCAAAATGGCACCCGCCATAATGGGGGTGAGTACCATTGCACCTTTTAAAATCGGCAGTGGCACATTGTTGGTAAATTTGGCCCCAATATAAGAACCAATCATCGTTCCAACCAGTACCTGGACCAAAAGCAAGACGTTGAAATAGCCCTCAAAATAGTAGCCTGACCCGCCAGCAAAAGCGATAGGAAGAATGACCAACATCGTTGTGCCAACTGATTCTTGTACAGAAAGGCCTAACACAATCATCAATCCAAGCTGGATGAATGGAGCAGACCCAATACCAAACGTTCCAGATAAAATACCTGTCACAATACCGACAGACGCTGCTCTCATTAGAAAGCGGCCAGTTGATCTCGTTTTCCTATTATTTGTCTCTTTAAGCCTATTTACTATAAAAAGACGAATCATCAGCATCACAGCGGATAGGAACAACATTCCAGCCGTGAGAAAGTGGAGTGAATGAACCGGAATCCATACGGCAATCTTCGAACCAACAAAGGACATAATCGCCCCAAAGGCACCTACCGTTATTCCTGTTTTCACATCCATATTTCCCTGCCGGTAATGGCTGTAAGCACCGGACATAGTCGTAAACGCCATTGCAGCCAGAGACGTACCTAAAGCTGTCTGGATTGGCACTCCAAAAACAACGGTTAACAGAGCAATGATAAAACCGGATCCTCCGGCACCAATAAACCCTAGTAATATACCCATTAAAAACATAGTAAGTGTGATAGTCAAAGATGTCGCCCCCAAACACACTTTCATTTCAGTAGAAATTTGACCAAGTTTATTATAGCATCTGTTACTGGCAGGACGCTTATTGTAATTAAAAAAAGTGTTTAGGTGGGGGGACATACTCCTAATACCTTAGAAGTCTACTTTCTTTACCGGAAATTGAACCATAACCTGTGTTCCTTCTCCTTCTTTACTTATCACTCGAATTTTCCCTGAATGGGATTGAACAATCCATTGTGCTATCGAAAGACCCAAACCAGAACCCTCTATATGTCTTGTTCTTGATTTATCTCCACGATAGTATCGATCAAAAATATTGGGAAGGTCCTGTTTTGAAATACCAATTCCTGTATCCACCATATCAATAATGGCACGTGAACCTTTAACTTCCCCACTTATGGAAATCTTGCCATGGTCTTTGGTGTATTTAAGCGCATTGTCTAATAAAATGACAAATAGCTGCTTTATTCTCTCTTTATCACCGATGATTCTAATGGGCTGAATGTCCGCAGTTAACTGAATATGTTTTTGAAGTGCTAGTCCATTAAAGTCTCTTACCACTTGATTAAGGATTTCATCTAACAGAATAGGCTCCTGCATCACCTGTAATGGAACAGCATCTGAACGTGCCAATGTCAGTAAATCAGTGGACATCTTGGATAGATAATTTAGTTCTTTTATAGTTTGATGAATGGTCTCACTTTCCTGTTCAATACTACGGTCTGGATGGCGAAATAAATGCTCTAAATTAAGCTTCATGACGGAAAGGGGTGTACGCAATTCATGGGAGGCATCGGCAACAAATTGCTGCTGCTTATCCCAAGACTTTCTGATTGGTATTAATGCCTTGTTAGCAAGATAGATTCCACCAAGAAGAGCAATAAACACACTTATTAGAGAACCAAACCCAATCACCATGAGCAAATGGGATAACATGTCATTTTCACGTTTTAAATTATAGATAATTTGTATCCTTTTTACCGAATCCTGGGCCATAGACATATTTAAATATTTATAGGAGTTTCCATCCACTGTGATGGTCTGTATTCCTTCCTTATTCAATAAAAAGGAAAATCCGTCTGCAACTTTTTTTGAGAGAGATTTCTGAGGAATCATTTGATAGAGTTGATTTTTCTCGTCCCAGAGCAAATAAGCCAGTCTATGATTCTCTTCCCTCTCCGGATTTAATTCTTTGCTTAGTCTCTCATGTTCCCCAAGGAGATGTCGTTTCTTTTCAGATATAGTTGTGTCCACTTGATGATACAAACTATAGTGCATGTAAAAATAAATCATGGCTCCAAAGGCATTTTGGAGTACAAAAAAGACAAGAGAATTTAGGATAACCAGCCTAAGTTTTGTCCGTTTAAACATAGCTCTTATTACTCCTTCAACATGTATCCCACACCACGAACGGTTCGAATAAAACCATCAAAGTTGAAGGGAGCTAATTTTTTTCTAAGATAATGGATGTAAAGCTCTACAATTGCATCCGTTGTTTCCGATTCAAGTCCCCAAACCCGTTGAAAAAGCTGATCTTTCGTTAAGATCTGCTCCTTATTCTGAATGAGATAATAAAGTAACTCGTACTCTTTTATCGTTAACTTTAATGGATCCTCGTTGATAAATCCTTCATGCTGGTTGGTATCTAAACGAATGGGACCATACGTTATTTTACCTTCTATTCCAATCTTACCGGCACGGCGCAGTAAAGACCGGATCCTTGCTAAAAACTCCTCCGTCGCAAAAGGCTTTACGATATAATCATCTGCACCTAAATCCAAGCCATGGACTTTATCCTCGATCCGGTCCTTTGCTGTAAGAAATAATATGGGGGTTTGACAACCTTCACTGCGTAATTTCTTCATGACAGTATACCCATCCATGATTGGCAGCATGATATCAAGTGTAATAAGGTCGTACTCATTTAATGCAGCCATAAGGTAGCCTTCTTCCCCGTTTTCCGCCTGGTCCACCTGGTACTGCTCTTCCTCTAATATTTTTGAAATGATTCTTCTTAAGGGCAAATCATCTTCTACAACTAATACATGCATGACTGTTCATTACCCCCTAACTATATCGTTAGTATATTGTTCATTTTCCAAGAACTCTATGTCCTGAATTAACTCTTTGCATTTTGGCAGCAGACTTTACAGAAGATAATCTTTTATTAAAATAACTATAAAGATTTCCGATAAACGCCCCAATATACAAATACGTCAGCCCTCCAAATATTCCATAAACAATGGTGCCTGACACCGCCGCAAGAATACCAAAAATAACCTGATTCCTAGGTTTAGCTGGTGATGTAGGGGGATCAGTAAGCATAAAGAAGGCAAAAAACAGAGTCGCATTGATAAATGGCGGACGTAGTGCATCCGATGCATCACCTATATTAAGAAGCCCCATGAAAAATAGCAAAATAAAAGAGGTCCCCAAATAGGAAAGTACTTGTGGATATTTGTTCACTCTGTCAGTCACTAGATAACCGCTAATTAAAATAAAAATAATCGTCCATACTGGAAGATCACCAAAAGCTCCCCACCAGCTTTGGCCCGTATGAAAGAGAAAGATGGAAAAGAATAAGCCAAATGCTGCTGGATTAAAAATGGGTTTTTTCTTATAAACTAATAGATGCTTAGATAAAATAGCTATCATGGCAGTGGCCGCTACAACAGGCCACGAGGTTGTGAAACCTAAAATCATAGAAATAATGAAACCGGTAATAACGGTACTATCTCGGCTGCTTTTCCGTTTAAAGATGGCGCAATAAACGAGGTCTGTCAAGAATGCTGCACCAACCGAAATCAAACTATTTTTAACTCCCATCCACGTTAGTGAACCTATTGATGCGACTATAAGGTAGAGAATCATGGCGATGGCCACATATCCCTTGGGTGTTCTCATCCATTTCTTTGCTCCCAATTTAAATCTCTCCTATTCTTTTGATTTGTAATTCTGGAGTAATGAATAATCCTTTTAATTCAAGTTCTTCCATTACCAATTGCCCCTCAGGAAAAAAAGAGACAGTTGAAAATGCATCTGCCATCATGGCAAATGGAGCAATAATACTACAGCTAAGACATTCATTTGGGGAGATTTTTGTTTTGGGATTCATAATATGATGTCGATTCTTATTCAATGGGTTTACCCGTTCATAACTGCCAGAAGTACAAATGGCCTCATTGCAAATTTGAATCATTTCAATGATTTGATCTTTTTGGTACGGATGCTGAATGCCAATTTTCCATTTATTAAGCTTTGCATCCGTTCCACCAGCAAATAAATCACCACCCGCATTAACAATAAATCCCTCAAATTCCTTCAACTCATTAACAGCCAAGTCAATGGCAAATCCTTTGGCGACTGCCCCTAAATCAATGACCATTGGTCTTGTTATGGTTAATGTCCGTGTTTCTGGATTTAGATGGATATCCTTATAATTAACAAATTCATCTGCAATGCTTTGCATTCTCTCACCCGTCAAATAATGGCGATTAAATCCTTCTTCCTCCATTACCATGCCTATCGTAGGATCAAATAATCCATCTGTTAATTTCGCGATTTCTAGCGCAAAAAAAAGAGGCTCATATAAAAACGGACTTATTTCGACAGGTGTTCCGACCTTTTGGCAGGCCTGCATCAACTCGCTCGAAGTGGTAAAGCGGCTGCAGGCTTGTTCTACTTTTTTAAATGTTGTAAATGCACGTTCTATTTTATCTTCTATTTTTTCCACCCGTTTTCTAGAGATCACTTCAATTTCTACAACGGTGTCCATATACAATTTTGTTTTCTTCATCATTTTAACCTTGTTGGTTTCTGGCCTGGTCTAGTGCCTGCTGCACTGCATCCTCAAACGCTTGTGTGCTATAGGTTGCCCCAGATACATTGGTTACTTGAGCACTTTGATTCTTAAGTACTTCATCAGGGAGACCCACCACGTCACTTTCCGAATAGTGCATGGCAAAATCTCTAATTTCCACATCAGTAATCTTGTCGTTTTTAAGGGTTACCTGAACACCAATCGAACCGCGCCTGTTCCAGCCAGAACCTGTAAATATGCCATCCTTATATATCTTGTTCGATGGAGTGACCTTCGGAGTATTTCTTGTGTTATCGCTGTTCGTAGTATATTTTTGCATTGTTTTCTCAATATGAACTGGTTGGCCTTGAGCAGCCTGGGTATCTGTTGTAAAATAACCTGCTGCATATACTGCTGCAACCGCTGTTGAACAAAGGAGTACCCACTTTTTGTCCTTTTTTTTCATATGATAATCCTCCTAACAACAATGTTTGTTACAAAAAGCAGTATAATCGGGCAACCTTAGAATTTTCTTAGAAAGCTAATCATTCCTCAGAAAAACATTACTTGGAGGGAAGTCTGTTTACCTTTGTCATAAGAAAGCGCAAGCGCCTTGGTCAGCCCCGACAAGCTTAAGACGCTCCCAAAAGGAAGGCGCTTTTTGCCTTCATTTTGGGCGTGGCTTAAGACCTCGAGGGGCTAGGCGCTGGAGCTAGACAATTCTCGAAGTCTTTTTTTTACTTCCATATCATATAAAAAAGGAGGCTTCCCATAAGTTTTGTAAACTTATGAGAAGCCTCCATAATTATCTATATAATCTTAAGAAAATGTTATTAGGTAACCGAATTTTGTTACACGGTTACAAAGGATTTCCTAGCTACACCTGTTTCTACAGCGGCAGTCGCAACAGCTTTTGCTACCTCAGATGCAACTCGGTCATCAAAAGGGTTAGGTATCACATAATCTTCTGATAGTTGTTCTTCTGAAATGAGCGAAGAAATGGCGTAAACTGCAGACTTTTTCATTTCTTCATTTATTTCTGTTGCTTGAACATCTAGAGCTCCCCGAAAAATCCCTGGAAAGGCCAGCACATTATTGACCTGATTTGGAAAATCAGAACGTCCTGTTCCAATTACTTTTGCTCCTGCCGCTTTTGCCTCATCTGGCATTATTTCTGGAACAGGGTTTGCCATTGCAAAAATAATCGCATCTCTTCTCATGGATAAAATCATTTCCTTTGTTAATGCACCTGCAACAGATACACCAACAAAAACATCTGCACCGACAATTACTTCCTCTAAGCTTCCCTCTGCATTGTTACGGTTCGTCTGTCTAGCAAGCTTTTCCTTAAATGAATTCATGCCATATTGACGATTTTCATAAATGGCACCTTTTGTATCACATAGAATGACATCATACACACCAAAACGATTTAGCAATTGAGCAATGGCTACACCCGCAGCACCCGCACCATTTATTACGACTTTGATTTCGTCCATTTTCTTATCTACTAGTTTAAGAGCATTTACTAATCCGGCAACAGTTACAATGGCTGTACCATGTTGGTCATCATGAAAAATAGGGATATTGGTTTCTTTTTTCAAGCGTTCTTCAATTTCAAAACATCTTGGAGCTGAAATATCCTCTAAATTCACCCCGCCAAATGTTGGTTCAAGGCGTTTTACGGTTTCAATTATTTCTTCAGCATCCTGTGTATTTAAACAAATAGGGAATGCATCTACATTAGCAAAATTCTTAAATAAAGCTGCTTTGCCTTCCATTACTGGCATCGCTGCTTCCGGCCCAATATTCCCAAGCCCTAATACCGCCGAACCATCTGATACAACGGCAATGGTGTTGCCTTTCATCGTATATTCATATACTCTATTTGGATTTTCATAGATTTCCATACAAGGCTCCGCGACACCAGGTGAATACGCCAAGCTCAAATCATTTGCGTTTTTAATCTCTACCTTTGCTTTCACTTCTAATTTCCCTTGTTTATCCCGATGCATTTGTAACGCTTTGTCTCGTAATGTGTCCATGATTACCTCTCCCTTTTCAAGAAATATTACTTTCGATCCAAAAATTGTCCCAATCCTTTATTAAAAGCCTTCTTTTGTTTTGCGCTCATTACAATCATCCTTAGAAGAAAACTACTTAACCACCTTGAAAACGCTTAATACTGAAGGCATAATAAATATAACCAAATCTTATAAATTAACAGACTACTTTCATAGAATTATTAATTAATTAAAGCCTTTTGGTAATTAAAAAAACCATAAGTTTTTCAAAAAAAAAATAAAGAAGTCCTACAAAATGACTTAATAAGCTATTTTCTAGGACTTCTATTCATTGCTTTGATTTCTTGCTGATTTTTGAACCCTGTGTTATGAAGGATTCAATAATTGACGAACCACCTTCTGCATAATCCCTCCATTACGATAATATTCAATCTCTACCACACTATCAAGACGTACGAATACCTCAAAATCAACACTCGTTCCATCCTTGCGTGTAGCATGAACTATCATCCTTTGTCCGGGTTTAACCTCATTAGATAAACCAATGGTTTCAAATGTCTCAGTTCCATCTAGTCCTAGAGTGGAAGCGTCCGTTCCTTCTACAAATTGCAAAGGAAGAACCCCCATCCCAACCAAGTTACTGCGGTGAATGCGTTCAAAGCTTTCTGCAATAACTACTTTAACTCCAAGTAAATAGGTACCTTTAGCTGCCCAATCCCTAGAACTTCCCGTACCGTACTCCTTACCCGCGATAACGACAAGGGGAATACCATCCTTTTGATACTTCATAGATGCATCATAGATCGACATGATTTCACCCGTTGGCATATATTTAGTAAAACCACCCTCCATCTCTCGGACCATTAGATTGCGGACTCGAATATTGGCAAAGGTACCACGGATCATCACTTTATGGTTACCGCGACGAGATGGATAAGAATTATAATCTTTTGGTTGAACTCCTTTTAATTGTAAATAAACGCCCGCATCACTATCTTCCTTAATGGAACCAGATGGTGAAATATGATCAGTTGTTACCGAATCCCCAAAAAGGGCAAGGGTTCTTGCATCCATTATCTCTCCTATACCTGTAGGCAGCTCCTCTAGGTTTCTGAGAAAGGGAGGTTCTTGAATATACGTTGATTTTTCATTCCACTCATAAAGGTTGCTTTCTGGTGCTTTAATATTATTCCATTGCTCATTTGCTTCATAAACAACCTCATACCGTTGGCGGAACATTTCAGGTCGAACTGCGTTCCCTAACCATCTTTTAATTTCATCCGAAGAAGGCCAAATATCTTTTAAGTACACTTTCTGTTGGCCTTGATCATGTCCGATTGGCTCCTTTGTCAAATCGACATTAACGGTTCCCGCTAAGGCGTAGGCAATAACTAAAGGTGGGGAGGCTAGATAGTTCATTTTTACTTCTGGATGTACACGACCTTCGAAGTTTCGGTTACCCGAAAGGACACCAGCTACTGTTAAATTATGGTCATTTATAGCTGAGCTTACCTCTGGAAGTAGTGGTCCTGAGTTTCCAATACATGTCGCACAACCATAGCCTGCTATGTGGAAGCCTAATTCTTCTAGATAACTTAAAAGCTGGGATTCCATTAAATAGTCGGTAACAACCCTTGAACCAGGTGTAAGGGAAGTTTTCACGTAGGCAGGCTTTTTCAATCCCTTTTCTACTGCCTTTTTAGCAACTAATCCCGTAGTGATCAACGCAGCGGGATTGGAAGTGTTCGTGCAACTTGTAATTGCCGCAAGCACTACTGATCCATTCTTAATAACCGTTTGCTCACCCGTCCTATGACTAATAATAACTGATTTCTCCAATTCCTCACCAGAAATTCCATAGCCACCTTCATTAATAGGTTTATAGACTAATTCACTATAATTTTGTTTCATTTTTGTTAGCTCAATCCGATCTTGTGGTCTTTTAGGACCGGCTAGGCAGGGTACAATCGTAGAAAGATCAAGTTCTACATGATCGGAATAATATGGTTCCGGACTATTACTTTCCATAAACATACCTTGAGCTTTATAGTAGGCTTCAACTAATGAGACTTGATCTTCTTCTCGGCCAATGAGTCTTAAATAATTTAATGTCTCTTTGTCCACCGGGAAAAAGCCCATTGTGGCTCCGTACTCGGGAGCCATATTGGCAATTGTTCCTCGATCAGCCAAACTCATTGTTTTAACACCAGGTCCATAAAACTCAACAAACTTGCCCACTACACCTTTCTTACGGAGTATATTTGTTATTGTAAGGGCAAGGTCCGTTGCAGTCGTTCCTTCCATAAGGGAACCAGTTAGCCTAAATCCGACTACTTCAGGAATTTCGAAATACAGAGGTTGACCTAGCATGGCAGCTTCCGCTTCAATCCCGCCGACCCCCCAAGCCACTATACCAAGTCCATTGATCATGGTAGTGTGCGAATCTGTACCAGCCAGTGAATCGGGATAGACCATTGTATTACCTTGTACGTCCTTTTGGGCAACAACTGTTGACAAATACTCCATATTAATTTGGTGCATGATTCCCGTTGCGGGTGGAATGACTCGGAAGTTATGAAAGGATTTTTGCGCCCACCGAAAAAACCTAAAGCGTTCCTTGTTGCGTTCAAAATTAATCTTTTCATTTAATGGCATTGCATCTGGTGTTCCAAAATAATCTACCGTAATGGAATGGTCAACCACAAGATCTACTGGAATTAATGGATTAACTTTTAAACTATCTCCTCCCATTTGATGTATTGTTTCCCGCATGGCTGCTAAATCTACTACTGCGGGAAGCCCAGTTGTATCATGTAGAAGAATACGTGCAGGCTTGAAAGGAATTTCTTGGTTTGGAGTTCGTTCCCTTGTCCAATTTGCCAGTTTGAAGATATGCTGTTTGGTAATGGCCACTCCGTCAAATTCCCTTAGTGCGGCTTCCAAGAGAACTTTTATTGAGTAAGGAAGCCTCGATACACTTCCAACCCCTTCTTCCTCTAAAGCTTTAATTCTGTAAAATTGATATTCTTTCCCATTTACTGAAAATGTGCTTTGAGCCCTATTTAAACCTTTTTGGATAATGTCATTCATAACATCTTTCCTCCGTTGAACAGACAAGCTGTGTTTACTGTAAAATGAATAATACTTTGTGTTTAGTTTCAGTTTATTGCAAAATGGAGTGAGATAAGTAATACCAATTTTTCATGGAATCGCATGAAATTTATATATAACAAGTCGAACTATTTCAACGCCAATTAACAGGATGTGGTCAAATGGATGATCGTGATTGGATGATTATACATACTCTTTATAAAGAAAAGAGCATCACCAAAACGGGGCAAAGTTTATTTATTGCACAACCAACCTTAACGAAACGTCTAAAGCAAATTGAAAAAGAATTAGAAGTAAGAATCGTCAACCGAGGAATTAAAGGAGTTCAATTTACTCCAGAGGGCGAATATTTGGCAAAAAAGGCTGAAAACATACTAAACAGTCTGCGCAGGATAAAAGAAGACCTTAAAAATTTCAATAATCAAGTCACAGGGACATTAAGATTAGGTGTTTCAAATTTTATTAGTAAGTACAAACTTCCAGCTTTGCTTAAACAATTTAAAGATCAATATCCACTAGTTTCATTTCAGGTAGAGACTGGCTATAGTCAAGATATTTTTAAACTATTGTATAATCAAGAGGTTCATATCGGTTTTATTCGCGGAGAATACACTTGGCCGGACCAAAAACATTTATTATTTGAAGAAAAGCTATGTATAGCCTCAAAAGAAAACATAAGCCTTGAGGGTCTTCCTCATTTGCCAAGAATAGATTATCGGACTGATTCCATCTATAAGCAATTAGTTCAAAATTGGTGGACTGAGCATTATAGTCAACCACCATCGATAGCAATGGTAGTTGACCAAGGTGATACTTGTAAGGAAATGGTTGTTAACGGATTAGGATACGCGATTATGCCTTCCTTATTTTTAGAAAATGTTGATAACATTCATAAATTTGATCTCTTAGATCATAACGGGAAAGCGATCACCCAAAAGACATGGATGTTTTATCATCAGGAATCCTTAGACTTAAATGTAGTTCGAGCTTTTGTGCAATTAATAGAAGGTCTTGACATGTATACTCTTTAGGAAAAATGGGGAGAGAATGAAGGAACCGAAGTGTTTATCTGTAAGCTATAGTGACTATCATAGCGATTACTTTGTTAATCGCTTTCAATTTGTTGTGCATTTTTAAACACTAAGTAATATTATGGTACTTTCTATACCACTCGACAAACTTTCTAATTCCCTCCTCGGCAGAAGTTATAGGTTTATAGTTAATATCCCTTACCAAGTCATTTATATCTGCATATGTTTCAAGAACATCTCCGGGCTGTAAGGGTAATAATTTCATAATCGCCTTCTTTCCGAGTTGTTCTTCGATCACTTTAATGAAGTCCTTTAGTTGGACAGGTTGATTGTTACCAATGTTATAGATTTTATAATAAGATATAGATTTGTCAGGTGGTCCCTTTTTTATTAGTCGATAAATGGACTCTATCACATCATCAATATAGGTGAAGTCTCTTTTCATATCTCCATAGTTATAAACCTCAATAGGTTCTTGGTTCAATATAGCATCCGAAAATTTAAAGTACGCCATATCTGGTCTGCCCCAAGGGCCGTAAACCGTAAAGAAGCGCAGCCCGGTTGTAGGAAGTTGGTATACTTGGCTGTACGAGTAGGCCAATAGCTCATTAGCTTTTTTAGTAGCTCCATATAAACTAACCGGATGATCCACACGATCAGTAACAGAAAACGGCATTTGTTTATTGTTGCCGTAAACAGAACTTGATGATGCGTAAATCAGATGTTTGATTGGATGTTTGATAGAGCATTCTAGAATATTTGCAAATCCAACAAGGTTTGATTGGATGTAAACGTGTGGATTTGTCAAACTGTATCTTACACCTGCTTGAGCTGCTAGATTCACAACAATGTCAATATCATATTGGTCAAAGAGACTTTCCATTAGCTCAAGGTTTTCGATAGAACCTTTAATGAACATAAAATTTGGATACTTCGCTAAAATGCTTAATCTATCATATTTTAAGTTAGTATCATAATAATTATTGATATTGTCAATACCAAGTACGTAGAAGCCTTCATCTAACAAGCGCTTAGAAAGATGGAAACCTATGAAGCCTGCACAACCGGTGACAAAGATATATCCAGTAAATTTCTCCATGTTTATTCCTCCTTTCATGGGTAGTTCTCCGTTCTAGATTAAGATTCAGGTGTACCAACTCCTACATACCGGTAGCCCAATTGCTCCATGACAGATGCATTAAGGGCATTTCTGCCATCAAATACAAGGGGGGTAGAGACAATATGAATAGCAGTTTTCCAATCAATATCAAGAATTTCTTGCCATTCCGTTACAATAAGGACAGCATCAGCTTCTTTTAATGCTTCAAGAGGATTGGATGCATAGCTAATAGAAGGATAAATTTTTTTGACATGTTCCATACCTTGCGGGTCGTATGCAGTAATAAGGGCATTATTTTGGAGGAGCTGATCCATTATTTTTAAGGAGGGAGCCTCTCTAATATCGTCTGTTTGAGGTTTAAATGTTAAGCCTAGTATAGCTATTCGCTTTCCTGAGAGTGGTCCTAAAGCTTGCTTTACTTTTTCCAGAAACCATTCTGTTTGTGTTTGGTTCACAAGTGAGACCGCTTGAAGGATATTTAAGGGAATATTATTTTCGGATGCCAATGCCAGTAATGCACTGATATCCTTCGGAAAACATGACCCCCCATAGCCTATTCCAGCTTGTAGAAACTGAGGGCCAATCCTGCTATCCATCCCCATTCCTTTTGCTACCTCTGTGACATTTGCTCCAATAGTTTCACAAAATCTTGCCATTTCATTTATAAATGAAATTTTAGTAGCTAAAAAGGCGTTAGAAGCGTATTTGATCATTTCTGCATCTATAGGGGTTGTAAAAAGGATGTTTGAGCTTGCATTTTCATACAATTGCTTCATCATTTTTTGTGCTTCCTTTGTTTCACAGCCAATAACAATTCGATCTGGATGC
The DNA here is from genome assembly GCF_016908975.1 of Neobacillus cucumis. Lineage (GTDB taxonomy): Bacteria > Bacillota > Bacilli > Bacillales > Cytobacillaceae > Neobacillus > Neobacillus cucumis. The sequence continues at coordinate 3,450 of NZ_JAFBEX010000035.1, read as the reverse complement.
AGGGTATCGTATAAAGCTTTTCCTTCTCTTAAAAATTCAGGGTTCGAAATCAGGTCGAAAGATATCTTCAAATTTCGTCTTGCTAGTTCATTGAGTATTATTTTTTTGATTTTTGCACTGGTTCCTACTGGGACAGTACTTTTCATAACGATTACTTTGTATTCGTTCATTAAACTTCCAATCTTTCTTGCAACTTCTTCCACATAGGACAAATCAGCTTGTCCACCCATTAATGATGGAGTACCCACTGTAATAAAAAGGATGGAACATTTATCAATACACTCTTCCAATTGAGTTGTGAAAGAAAGGTTTCCGTTTGAAGTGAGATTCTTTAACAACTCTTCTATACCCTCTTCATAAAAAGGAAGGTTTCCCTGTTTCAGTTTTTTAACTTTTACTGCATCATGGTCAATTGCAAACACGTTATGTCCACTTAATGCAAGCGCAACACTTGTAGTAGTTCCGACATAGCCTGTCCCTATTACAGCTATGTTCATTCGTTTAACCTCCTTACCAATTTTCTAAATAAAATCTATATATTAAACTAGTTTATGAGCTCTATTAAGTATTTGAAACAGTTAAAAACCTATAGCTAAAGAGATTTTTTCTCCTCCAAATGGGGGTTTTTTTTATTACATCCGCTTATGGCCCTTTCCTTACTTATACTATTTCATATCATAAATTAAGTCTTTTTAAGGGTTCTGTAACTGTTATCCCGAGTTAGTTTCTAGCCAATCTTATTAAAAATAATTGTCTCCCTATTTGGGCGAACTACAAAGGAGGGTTATTTTGAAGGAAATAGTCATTCTTCCTTGGGAAGAAAGGGAAGATATAAAAATTTATATACCTGACTATATAAATACATTAGCAAAAGAGGTTATTAAAAATTATAACTTTCAGGTTTACAACATGGAGGCAGTCGCAACTAAGTCTGAACAAGGCGGAGCCATATGGAAACTTAGCACCAATAAGGGGCCGAAAAGTTTAAAGCTGTTACACCGAAGACCGACACGAAGTTTATTTAGCCTTGGGGCTCAAAGATATTTGGTTGATGTTAAAAGGGCAAGAGTGCCTGCTATTGTCAAAACAAAAAATGGACAAGATTTTATTGAGGCTGGTGGAAAATTGTGGTTTGTTGCTGAATGGATTGAACCACTGGCCCCGATATCCAAAGATTTAGAAGGAACAAAGCAGCTTTGTTACACTCTTGGTCAATTTCATGCTCAAACTAGGGGCTACGTCCCTCCAAATGGGGCTGAAATTGCTTCAAGATTATACAAATGGCCAAAGAAGTATGAAAAAATGATGAATAAAATGGATTGGTTCAGAAATTTGGCCAAAGCCTATCGGGAAATGCCTGCTAGTTCGATTATTTTAAATGTCATAGATCAATATGAAGATGAAGTTAGAACAAGTCTAAGTAGACTTAATCAATCTAAATATCTAGACCTAATTAAAAAAGGAAATGAAGAATGGGGGCTGGCACATCAGGATTATGGCTGGTCCAATGCACAAATGGGACCCAATGGAATGTGGATTATCGACCTGGATGGTGTCGCCTATGACCTTCCAATTAGGGATTTACGAAAGTTGATTACTGGTAAAATGGCGGAATTAAATAAATGGGATGTAACATGGGTTCGTGAAATGATTAAGGCTTACCACAAGGCAAATCCAATATCTCCTGAACTATATGAGGTTTTACTGATTGATTTATCTTTGCCAAATGAATTTTACAGATTTATGAAAGACATGGTGTTGGAACCTGAATTATTCCTAAATCAAACAACCGCAGAATTAGTTAACTCTCTTATCATGACGGAACAATCCAAATGGCCTGTCTTAAAAGCAATTCAAAACGATTGGAGGTAATAGGAAAGCATGAAAATCTTAATGGTTTGTACTGAAAAACTTCCTGTTCCTCCAGTATTAGGAGGAGCAATACAAACTTATATTTCCGGCATCTTGCCATTTTTAGGAGAATTCCATGATATTACCGTTTTAGGAATTAATGAATCATCCCTGCCGGAAACAGAAACGATTAATGGCATACATTATGTTCGTGTACCAGGAAAAATTTTTGAACTCTATCGAGACGGGGTTGTTCGCTATATTCAAAACAATCAATTCGATTTAATCCACATTTTTAACCGCCCACGCCTTGTTCTGCCCGTCCGGGAAGTTGCCCCTCACTCTAAAATCACCTTAAGCATGCATAATGATATGTTCAATTTGGATAAAATTGACCCGTCAGAAGCAAATGCCGTTGTACAAGAAGTATCAAAGATTGTTACGGTGAGTAATTATGTAGGAAATGTCATCCGTCAGCTTTATCCACAAGCTTCGACAAAGCTCCGAACCATTTATTCAGGAGTTGATACGGAACGATTTCTCCCCGGCAGCTATGCTAAAATGAAAAAAATTAGGAGTTCCATTCGCAAAGAACATGGCTTAGAGAACAAAACGGTCATCTTATTTGCAGGAAGACTTTCAGCTAACAAAGGAGTCGACAGATTAGTCAGAGCTTTACCGACTCTTGCTAAAAAATTTAAAGATTTAGCGTTAGTAATCGTTGGTGGTAATTGGTTTAGCCAAAATGAGATAACCGATTATGTAGCCTATGTGAGAGCATTAGCGGCTAAACAATCAGTACCTGTTGTGACAACAGGTTTTGTGAATTCATTTGAAATCCAAAACTGGTTTGCAGCGGCTGATTTATTTGTCTGTACCTCAATTTGGCAGGAACCACTGGCAAGGGTTCATTACGAAGCCATGGCAGCAGGCCTTCCAATCGTTACAACGGCAAGGGGAGGAAATCCGGAAGTTATACTTCCTAAAGAGAATGGACTTATAGTTGAAAATCCCGAGGATCCTGAGGATTTTGCCCAAAAAATAACCGAAATATTATCCGACAAAATGTTAATGAAAAAGATGGGAGAAAGAGGAAGAGAACTGGTTGAAACTGAATTCCAGTGGAAGAGAGTAGCAGACGAGGTCCTTGAAGTATGGCTACAAGCTGAAAATACTGAATCACAAGAAATAACACATAAGGATAACGATCAAGCAGAAGATGAAATAGGTAAATCTGAATTAGAGGGTAATTCAGAAAAAGATAATGACAGTAAGGAATACAAGAAAAATAAAGACAGTAACGGATACAAAAAAGATAAGTACAGTAACGAATACAAAAAAAATAAAAACAGTAACGGATACAAAAAAAATAAAGACAGTAACGAATACAAGAAAAGTAAAGACAGTAACGGATACAAGAAAGATAAGGACAGTAACGGATACAAGAAAAATAAAGACAGTAACGGATACAAGAAAGATAAAGATAGTAACGAATACAAGAAAAATAAAGACAGTAACGGATACAAGAAAGATAAAGACAGTAACGGATACAAGAAAGATAAAGACAGTAACGGATACAAGAAAGATAAAGACAGTAAC
>NZ_JAFBEX010000034.1 GCF_016908975.1 Neobacillus cucumis | reverse complement strand
GACATTTATAACGAACTACATCCCCAACGGGGATAAGCATGGAGGAGCCGTATGCGATGACCCGCATGTACGGATCTGTGAGAGGCGCATGAATATTTCATGCGCCTACTCTATTCTCTTTAGAAATTTATTTTTTAAAAAAGATATATCATATAAAGTTTGTAAATGTCGGCTAAGAACGACGAAAGGGCTTGCTGAATTAATTCCCGGTCTGGTCGGTTTAAGCATCATTGTTGGCGTTTCACTTTGCAGATCCAGGTAAAAGACCCCATCCAACTTCTACCTAAAGCTTTGATAAAAAGTTTGTGAAGCAATCTACTTAAAGTAACTGGCAGGTTAACACAATAAGCGAAAAACAGGACCATTTCTCTCCTGTTCGCTAACAAAATTCCTAGCGTGTCTCATGTTATTATTCATCCGCTAGCCGGTAACCTACTCCGACTTCAGTTAACAAATATCTAGGTTGAGCTGGTTCTTTTTCAATTTTTCTTCGCATGTTTGCCATAAAGACTCGGAGTGACAATGTATCACTCCCATTTGTATCACCCCAAATCTCTCTTAGAATGAATTTATGTGTTAATACCCTTCCTGCATGTTTTGCCATCAAGACTAATAATTTATATTCTAAAGGCGTTAAATGAATTTCATCTCTAGATAAAAAAACATGACGTTTTTCATAATCAATTTTCAATTCTCCGACAGTAAACATTGAACTCAATTCCTGTTGATTAGATATACTTGTAGGAATTAAATGACGCAAAGCCACCCTCAGTCGTGCGAGCAGTTCCGGCAAACTAAAAGGTTTTGTTAAATAATCATCTGCACCAGAATCCAAAGCTCGAACTTTTTCTTTTTCTTGTCCTCGCGCCGATACAACAACGATAGGGGCTTTTGTTAATTTTCTTAGTTCGGTAATCACATCAATCCCTTCAATATCTGGAAGCCCTAAATCCAAAATAATGATTTCTGGACGATGGGATGCCGCTAATGAGATAGCGTTCTTGCCCGAATCTGTTTCTATGTATTTATAACCATTTGCATTTAATGAAACACAAATAAAATTTCTAATCGATTTGTCATCTTCAACCACAAGAATTGTTGGCTTATTCTCCATCTATATCATCCTTTACTGGTAATTTAAATCGAAAGGTTGCTCCACCATTTTCATTATTAAAAGCAGAAATTACTCCACCGTGAGCGTTAATAATAGATTTACAGATGGCAAGACCTAACCCGATGCCACGGGTTGAAGAAGTAGTGAAAAATCGGTTGAAAATCAAAGGCAGATTTTCATCGGGTATGCCATTTCCATTATCAATTACTTCGAAATAAACAAAATCATCTTTAAGAAAGATTTTCACTTCAATAGTGGAATCGTTAGGCGTATATTTAATTGCGTTATCAAGCAAGTTTATCAATACTTGTTTAATTAATATTCCATCCATTGGAATCATAATAGGTTCGTCTGGGATAGTTATTTTTATTTCATGTTGAGTGTCAAGTTTTTTAATTCTTAAGATTGCCTCACTAACGACTTCTTCCACTAATTCAATATTTTTATTAATTGAAACTTTACCATCATCCATCCGAGTAATGCTTAATATGTTTTCGACAGAATGGATAAGCCATTTTGAATCTTCAAAAATATCAACTAATAATTGTCTCGTCACATCTTTTTCAAGTGTTTCTCCGTGTTCGAGTAAAGTAGTTGTAGATCCTAAAATTCCTGTTAAAGGTGTACGCAAATCATGTGATACTGCACGAAGAAGATTTCCTCGAAGTTTTTCTCTTTCCATTTCAACTTGGGCTTTCTGTTGTTTCTTCGAAATTTTTTCACGTTCCATTGCAAGCGCAAGTTGCATTGAAATGGATTCGACAAAACTTTTTTGCTCTATGGTTAAAGAAGAATTCAAGCAGTTAATCCCAATTACTCCGAGACTCTCGTCAAGTCCTTTAATCGGAAAATAGATTACATTCTTTGTTTCAAAAGATTTATTTGTTTGGATTGTTTTTCTTATTTCATCGCAATTAAAAAACATTTGTTCATTCTCATCTATTTTTAAGATGCAAGGTTCACTCAATCCATTCGATGATTTTAACACATAAATAAAAACAGAATGATTGATGAACTCAAAAATCTTTGTCGCACCTATTTCTAAAATTTGGTCTAAATCTGTTGCTTGGAGTAAATTTTTACTGATTTGATAAAGAATTTGTGTTTGTTTTTCACGAAATGATAATAAACTTGCCTCTTTTTTCACCTTTGCTGTTAATGTACTTGTGATAATCGCTGCAATCAACATAATTGCAAATGTTACGGGATAGTCCGGTCTATAAGCAGCGAGTGAGTAATAAGGCACTGTAAAAAAGAAATTAAAATTCAATACCCCAATTATTGATGCAATTATTCCATACAAATAACCATCTGTAAATTTTGAAACCACCAAAACACCTAATATGAAAGTAATGATTATATTGGTTTCAGTTAATCCAATATACTTAAAGAATAACGATAGGAAAGTAATTAACATCATAGTTATGACCATCACACCGCTGTTCCATGTTATATGTTTGATTTGCTTCATTAAAATCATCCTTCATGATTTGATACTATTTTTCTAATAATATTATATTAAAAAGATAAAATAAATTCGTTTAACAAAAAAATTAACAACATCTTAACTGTATTTCTTATTTAAAAGATCTTAAAATACATATAGATTTATTTGAAATGGGGGGCACAAGTAGTAATGGAAATCAAAAAAAAGAAGGTGGAAGCCGATTTGAGTGAAGCTTTTATAAAGCTTCAAAGAGAGTTAATTGGAAGAGGTCCGCAAGAAGCAAAAGCCTACATCGTAGGGGATATGGTCATTGTGCGATTTAAAGGTGTTCTAACCTGTGAAGAAAAACATCTTGTTGCCAATGATCAAGGACGAAAATTGGTGAAAAAGATGCGTCAACTACTCCGAGAAATGTATAGTGAAAACTTTGAAGGGATCGTAGAACAATGTACGGGGTACAAAGTAATATCCAGTCATAGTGATATTAGTACAAAAACGGGGGAACGAATTGAGGTTTTTATTATGGAAAAGGATTTAGATCGCTGTATGCTTATTGGAAAATATCAAAAAAACGATAATGAGTTAGAAATAACATGAAAAGATTACATTTGTTTTGAAAACAATTAATTTTGATGATAGTTAGCAAAAAAAGTTATTTACAATGGTATATACACAGGCTTATAATCACCTTGTAACAAAAATTCCATATATCGGCTTAATCCTGAGGAAACTCAGGAACGGAGGAACCAATTTTTCTGGGGTTAATTCTACTTTTGTAGAAAGGATGAGATACTCTTTCGCCATCCTACCCGTCAGCTAACTTCGTCGGCTAAAGCGAGGGAGGTCACAAGACCGCCTTATTCAGGGGGCTTTTTTGTTTATTCAGCAAGAAAGCAGCTTGATTATATATAGTAGGTCTTTTTATTATGCCTATTTTAAGGAAAAGGAATATGGAAGACAGAACGCAAAGGGAGCGAATAGGCTTGCTGGGCGTTATGTAGACCAATGTTAACTTTTTCTCCATTAATTGATCAATACAGCAAAATAGCTTAATAGAATATCTTTTTGGATATTTCTATTTGGATAGCGCTGTAGTTGATTAACTGGGGAACGAGTGTGCATTGGTCTATTTTTTTGCCAATGCTTCGTCGGAACTCAGTGAAAAACGCAATATAGTTTGGGTAATGGAACGGGGGTAGGAAAATGAATAATGATTTTGTTACTATCGCACTATTTGTTTTAGCTTTTGCCCTTTTTTGGGGATTTACTTTGTTCAGCGAAAAAGCTTAGGGAGGAAACGAATATGCTCATACCGGGGATTATCGGAATAGCTTTAATTATTTACCTGTCATACGTCTTAATTAAACCTGAAAAATTTTAGTGATTAATTGGAGGAAATAGAAAATGACAATGGGGTTAATACAGGTAGTGATTACGTTAATTATCGTAGGCTTATTGGTAAAGCCAATGGGTGACTATCTAGTGAAAGTTTTCAATTATGAAACAACATCTTTAGACCGAGTTTTTGGACCAGGTGAGAGATTTTTTTACCGTTTAATTGGTGTAAAAGAAAAAGAGCCGATGGGCTGGAAGAAGTATGTTTTTGCCATGCTTCTCACGAATTTTGTCATGATGATTTTAATGTATATTGTTTTCAGGCTACAAAAATATTTGCCACTTAACCCAGATAAAATTGATAGTATGCCTCCTGCTTTAGCTTTTAATACGGCGGCATCATTTATTACAAATACCAACTGGCAAGCATATAGCGGAGAGAGTTCACTTTCGTATTTATCACAAATGATTGCTATTACCTTCCCAATGTTTACTTCGGCTGCAACAGGATTTGCTGTAGCGATAGCCTTTATTCGTGGGTTAGTCGCACGAGAGAATAACCTTGGCAACTTTTACACGGATTTGGTACGTTCCATTACACGCGTATTTTTACCATTATCATTTATTGTTGCGTTATTCTTGGTATTTCAAGGTATACCTGAAACATTGTATGGTGCGGCACATGCCACAACATTAGAAGGCGTAAAACAAACGATTACCAGAGGTCCGGTTGCTTCGCTAGAATCTATTAAACATATTGGTACAAATGGTGGAGGTTTTTTTGGAACCAACTCGGCACATCCATATGAAAACCCAACGCCTTTATCAAACCTGATCGAAATTCTCTGTATGATGCTCCTTCCGACAGCTTTGGTATATGCCTTTGGTGCCATGATTAAAAACAAACGTCAAGGTTGGTCTGTTTTTGCTGCAATGGGAATTATGTTTTTTGTGTTTCTTTCAGTTGTATTTGTAGCCGAATATAGTGGGACACCGGCATTAAATGCACTTGGTGTTCATGGGAATATGGAAGGAAAAGAAGTTCGCTTCGGTATAGGTGAATCATCATTATTCACGGCTGTAACGACAGCTGCTACCACTGGATCTGTGAATAATATGCATGACTCTTTAACACCGATTGGAGGTATGGTTCCACTTGGAGAAATGATGTTGAATAACGTGTTTGGCGGAAAAGGAGTCGGATTGTTAAATGGATTGCTTTATGTCATTTTAACCGTATTTATATGTGGCTTGATGGTTGGTCGTACACCTGAATTTTTAGGGAAGAAAATAGAATCGAAAGAAGTAAAGCTGGCATCCATTGCATTGCTCACACACCCGGTACTTATTCTGGTTCCAACAGCAATTGCCCTGATGTCACCTACAGCTATTTCCTCGATTCTAAACTCAGGATATCATGGCGTTTCAGAGGTTTTATACGCCTTTACATCGGGAGCAGCCAACAATGGCTCCGCTTTCGCAGGACTTACAGCCAATACTAACTTTTATAATATCGCAATCGGAGTTGTCATTTTGTTAGGACGGTATATTTCCATTATTGCAATGTTAGGAATTGCAGGATCTTTGGCGACGAAAAGAATGGTGGCTGCCACAACAGGAACATTTCGTACCGATACACCGTTATTCACTGGTATTTTAGTGGTCATTATCCTGGTAGTTGGTGCATTAACATTCTTCCCAGCACTCGCATTAGGTCCAATCGCAGAACATCTTGGTATGTTCCATTAAAAGGGAACGGAATTTTTAAAGGGGGATTTTTTATGGCAGTTCAAAATGCAAGAATTTCAAAAGATTTGGTCTTTCAAGCCATTTTTGATTCATTTAAAAAGTTAAACCCGATTGTGATGATAAAGAATCCCGTTATGTTTGTTGTTGAGGTCGGGACACTCATAACCATGATTCTATCGATCAAACCAGATATTTTTGGGGTAAGTACGGTCGGACGAGGGTATAATGTGGCAGTATTTTTAATCCTACTATTTACACTCCTTTTTGCGAATTTTGCTGAGGCTTTAGCTGAAGGACGTGGCAAAGCTCAGGCAGATACCCTTAGGAAAACAAAATCTGAGACAATGGCGATGGTAAGACAAAAAGATGGTTCTTACAAAGAACTTCCATCTACGTCATTACGAAAAGGCGATATTGTTCGTGTTGATACGGGTGATATGATTCCTTCTGACGGGGAGATTATTGAAGGATTGGCTTCAATCGATGAGTCCGCCATTACCGGCGAATCTGCTCCAGTCATTAAGGAGGCAGGAGGGGACTTTTCATCTGTTACTGGAGGAACGCGAGTTGTTTCGGATTATATCATCGTAAAAATCCTAACCGACCCAGGTGAATCGTTCCTTGACCGGATGATTTCATTAGTAGAAGGTGCATCACGCCAAAAAACGCCAAATGAAATTGCTTTAACGACTCTTTTGGCTGTATTAACCTTAATCTTCATATTTGTCATTATGACATTGGTGCCAATTGCGGATTACTTAAGAGTTCCGTTAGATGTGGCAACTCTGATTGCATTGCTTGTTTGTTTAATTCCAACTACCATTGGTGGACTGCTTTCAGCCATTGGAATAGCTGGGATGAACCGGGTAACACAATATAATGTTTTAGCGATGTCTGGAAAAGCGGTGGAAGCTGCCGGTGATATTGATACGATGATTTTGGATAAAACAGGGACCATTACCTTTGGCAACAGAATGGCTAGTGAGTTTGTTCCAGTAACCAATGTTTCCGAACAAGAAGTTACTCTTGCTTCTTTAAGAGCATCGGTAAAGGATGAAACACCTGAAGGTCGGTCAGTGGTAGAATTAGCCCGGAAGTTGGGTGTCACTTGGGCAGAACAAGAATACGAAGGTGCAGAGATCATTGAATTTACAGCAGAAACAAGAATGTCAGGTCTAACTTTAAAAGATGGGATGGAAATAAGAAAAGGTGCAGTAGATGCAATTAAAAATTATGTAACGGCGAATAATGGAATCGTTCCTGCAGACCTTGACGAGAAGGCAAATGCCATTTCAAAGGCAGGAGGTACCCCTTTAGCTGTTGCAATCAATAATAAGATATACGGTGTCATTTATTTAAAAGATACGGTTAAGCCTGGTTTAAAAGAACGGTTTGCTGAACTAAGAGCTATGGGAATCAAAACAGTTATGTGTACAGGGGACAATCCCTTAACCGCTGCAACCATAGCAAAAGAAGCAGGTGTCGATGAATTTATTGCAGAAGCAAAACCGGAAGATAAGATTGCGGCTATTAAAAAGGAACAAGCTGAAGGAAAATTAGTTGCGATGACAGGTGACGGGACCAACGATGCTCCAGCTTTAGCACAGGCAGATGTCGGGCTTGCCATGAATTCAGGGACTATGTCTGCTAAAGAAGCTGCAAATATGATCGATTTGGATTCTGATCCTACTAAGCTATTATCTGTTATTGCCATCGGAAAACAATTACTGATTACACGCGGGGCATTAACAACCTTCTCAATTTCAAATGATATTGCTAAATATTTTGCCATCATTCCGTCGCTGTTTATGACGGTGATTCCACAATTGCAATCTCTAAATATTATGGGATTGACATCACCCAAATCAGCGATACTTTCTGCTTTGATTTTTAATGCGATCATTATTCCACTTCTCATTCCGATTGCAATGAAGGGAGCAAAATATAAGCCAATTACTGCGAATAAACTCCTTTCTCGAAACCTACTAATTTACGGATTTGGCGGAGTGCTTGTTCCTTTTATCGGAATAAAAATCATTGATATGATTGTAGCGGCTTTACACCTAGCTTAATTAGCTGATTTGGAGGAGATTGTTATGAGAACAATTATGACTGCAATACGGACATCAGTATTTCTGATGATATTATGTGGATTAATATATCCATTAGTTACGACAGGATTTGCACAGGTACTATTTCCGAAACAAGCGGAAGGAAGTCTTGTCACTCAAAACGGAAAAATTCAAGGTTCAGAGCTTTTGGCTCAAGGGTTTAACGGCCCCCAATGGTTTCATCCGAGAGCTTCGGCAGCAAAATATGATCCAACTGCTTCCGCTGCTACGAACGCAGCGGTTGCCTCAAATGCATACGTGAAAACAGTGAGTGATAAAATCGAGCAAATAAGAAAGGAAAATCCGAATATTGGTGATACGATTCCTGATGATTTAGTGACGACTTCCGGTTCCGGTTTTGACCCAGATTTATCTCCGGAAGCAGCGAAATCTCAAGTGCCAAGAATCACAAAGACAAGGGGAGTTTCAGAGGATAGAATCCTAACCCTAATCAATGAACATACAAAGGGACGTTCTTTAGGGATTTTTGGAGAACCCCGTGTGAATGTTCTAGAGTTAAACATGGCATTAGAGCAAATAAAATAAGCGGAGGGTGCTATGTGCGAAAGGAGAATGAACGGTTTCATGTACCTGAATCTGGCATCATATAAAAACAATAGTTGATAGAGTAGAACTCGTTTTTAGCACATCTAAATGAGAGAAGGGGATGACATGAGTGATGAAAGGTTCCGTCGAAAAACACCAGAGGAAATTCTGGAATCGATTCAAAAAATCCGAAGAGGACATTTGAAGATTATCCTTGGTGCTGTACCTGGTTCTGGAAAGACATTTCACATGTTGCTCGAAGGCAATAGTTTAAAAAAACGAGGCATTGATGTAGTAATTGGGAGTGTTAGTACCTTAAATCGTCCTAAAATCATTGAACAGATTGGTGAATTAGAAATTATTCCTTCCATACATTGGATGGAGCATGGTCAAGAAAAATGTGATTTGGATGTTGAAGCCATCATTACCCGAAATCCAGAAGTAGTTTTAGTGGATAATCTAGCACATCATAATCGCCCGGATGCTCCAAGACCTACTCGATTAGACGATATCAATTATCTTTTAAACATGAAAATTAGTATTATAACGACCGTTAATATATTTGAGCTTGAAGACGTAAAGGGAATTGCAAATAAATTAACAGGTGGAAAAGTGCAGGTCCAGTGCAGTGTTCCCGAAAATACACTTGCCTTCGCCGATGAAGTAGAGTTATTGGATGTAACTCCGGAAGTGATCCTTCAAAGGCTTCGGGAAGGTTCAATCGAGTCTTCCATCGATCAAGAACGATCAAGAGATAACCTTTTTCATAGGGGAAATCTGGCAGTCCTTCGTGAACTCGCACTGCGCTATTTAGCAGGAGAAGTAAATGATGACCTTGATGACTATCGAGAAAAGCATGGAATGATTGGTCCTTCAGGAGCATCTGAAACAATATTAGTTACCGTTCAATACCATTGGAATGGATCTATTTTGGTTAGGCGCGGGCAGCAGATTGCCAAAAGATTAGGTGGAGAATTGCTCGTTGTTTGCTTTCAGCCGTCTAATAAAAAATTATCGAAAAATGAATTAACCTTTAGGCGTGCAATTATAAAACTGGTAGAGAAAGTTGACGGCGAATTTGAGGAAGTTCAAATGGTGTCTGATTCGGTAGCGGATCAAATTGTTCGATATGCAACGAAACACAATGTAACTCGGATTGTTATGGGACAATCGAAACGAACACGGTGGGAGGAAATTGTTTACGGCTCCATTATTAACAGGATTCTGCGGAAAACCAAAAATATCGATGTTTTTATTGTTGCCGATAGAGCAGAAAAGGATGGAGAACGTGTTATTCCAACCAAACAAAGGAAAAAAGATAAAGATAATCCCTATCGGCGTCTCACTCTCGGAGAACTGGAAAACAAGATTAATCAAATTAACCGGGGAACATTAAAAGTATATATTGGGGCAGCACCTGGAGTGGGGAAAACGTATACGATGCTCCGGGAAGCCAACGAACTGAAGAAAAAAGGAATCGATATTGTCATTGGATTCCTCGAAACCCATGGGCGGAAAGAGACATTTGAACAAGTTGGTACTTTAGAAATCATTCCTCGAAAAAAGCTTTTATATAAAGGAACTGCACTTGAGGAAATGGATACTGATGCAATTATTAAACGTAATCCAGAAGTTGTTTTAGTCGATGAGTTAGCCCATACAAATGTGCCTGGAAATAATTACTGCAAAAGATACGAAGATGTGGAGGTGATCTTAAATGCAGGCATCTCGGTCATTTCAACAATGAATATTCAACATTTAGAAAGCCTTAATGATAGTGTGGAACAAATAACAGGCGTGAGAGTTAGGGAAACTGTACCCGATCATATCCTGCGAAAGGCTGATGAAGTTGAATTGGTCGATATCTCTCCAAAAGCGCTAAGGAATCGGATGAAGGAAGGTAGAATTTATGCCCCTGCAAAAGTGGAGCAAGCATTAAACAACTTCTTTAAAATGGGAAATCTTATTGCCCTTCGAGAATTAGCTTTACGAGAAGTGGCTGATGATGTGGATGAACGGCTTGAAGCGTGGGAGAGAAAACGGACATTAAGAGGACCATGGCGAAAAGAAGAAGTGATTTTTGTATGTACAAATTTACGAAATGACAGTGAAAGGCTTATTCGCAGAGGATTCCGGATCGCTTACCGATTAAAGGCTCTCTGGTATGTGGCTTATGTGAAAGACCATCATCCTTTAACCGATAAGGAGCAGGAAACATTAAATAAAATTCAGCTACTGACCGAACGGCTTGGAGGGATATTTGAACAATATGAAACGGGAAATCGGCGACATATCTTTTGGGAATTGGTCAAGCAAATGAAAGAGAAAAATGCAACCCAGGTTATCATTGGGCAGTCAGCACGTACCCGTTGGGAGGAAATCATAAAGGGATCCGTAACTCAACGATTGTTAAGGAAAGTACGGCATATGGATGTATTAGTTGTAGCAGACCAACAAAACAATAGGGGATAATTAACCTTAATTTATTCTTGCTGTAATAAGTTTAAAGAACCATCAATTTCCCTTGTATCCTTACATGTTTACAAAAGAAACGTTATAGTGTTTGGATTGAACATGTTTCTGTTTGCGAAACCGAAAACGATATAAAAAAATTCATTAATGCAGAACATAATATTAATTTAAAAATATGCCAAGTGCAAGAAAACATGTATCTAAAATCCTCGGTTAAATTTTAAACAGTATGACGAGTGTGTTGGTTTTTTGGAATCCTTACAAAAGTAGTTATAAAATCCAAATTAAAAATAAGAAAGATGGGGAAAAGCTAAGTTTAATTTAAAATCGGCAGAATACAAAAAACATGAAAAATTTTGTGCTTTACAGCATTTTTGAATAGAGATAAAATATCCTCATATTGGAGAAACAAATTAATATTGTGGTCTAATCCCGAAATTTCGGGAACGGAGGAACCAATTATTGGGGTTAATTCTACTGTTTGTAGAAAGGATGTCACTCTTTCGCTATCCTACCCGTCAGCTAACTTCGTCGGCTTAAGCGAAGGAGGTCTATAGACCACCTGTTTCAGTGGGCTTTTTTGTTTTATACAAAAGGGCAACTTGAATAATATATTTGGTCTTTTTTTATGCCTCTTTTAAAAAAACAAATCTATGAAACTAGATTATTTAAGAAAAGTAGTTGTATTTTCAAAAAGTAGAATCTATTATCACAAATTTGTAAAAATGATAGGGATGTTGAAAATTATATGCTTAAAATGAATATTGTTTCAGCAAAAGCAATAATAAATCTTGACAAACAAATATATGAAGTTGGAAATAACATAAATGGCACCATCGACGTCAAGGGTGGTATTTTAAAAAATAAAGTAAAAAGATACGACATTGATTTAATTGGAACAGATAAAAACTCTCTAAAAGAAGAAACCATAAATAGTCATACAGTCTTATTCGATTATTCTAATTTACCTAGTAAATCAGTATCCATTCCATTTTCCTTTTATTTACCGGAAAGTATTAAAAATTATATAAACTCATCACAATATAAATTAATGATCAGGATTGTATTAGAAAATTCTAAAAGTATTATCCAATACCTCCCTATAATTATCAATAATGAAAAAATAATAACGTTTTTGGATGATGTCGAAAAAAGTATCTAACAATAGTCAAAGCTAGAAATAAGGCACCTTCAAAAAATGCTTACTATAAAATAAAGAAACACCACGAACAGGTGTTTCTTTATTTTATATTGGCGAATTTAACCAAATCTTCATTTTCCCCAATTACTACAAGGATATCACCCTGTTCGATAATCTTATCAGGGGAAGGTGAGATACTAATTTCATCTTTATGACGGATGGCGATAACACTAATGTTAAACTTCGCTCTCAAATCAAGTTTCCTTAGAGACTTTTCTGTCATCGAATCAGGAATTCTTACTTCTTCCACGCTATAATCCTTTGATAACTCAATGAAATTTAATACATTTGGTGAGAGAAGCTGGTGAGCAACTCGTATTCCCATATCTCTTTCTGGAAATACAACCCAATCTGCTCCAACCTTTTTCAACACTTGTCCATGTAATTTATTGATAGCTTTAGCAATTACTTTCTTTACACCTGATTCTTTTAGGAGTAAAACGCTTAATATGCTTGACTGGATATCATTTCCAATAGCGACGATGACTGTATCAAAATTACGGATGCCAACAGACTTTAAAGCTTCTTCATCAGTAGCATCAGCAATAATGGAATGAGTGACAAAAGATGTTGACTCCTCTACCCGCTCTTCATTCACATCGACTCCAAGCACTTCTTGTCCTGAATCGTATAACTTATTAGCAATACTCAACCCAAATCTACCTAGACCAATTACTGCAAATTGTTTTGCCAAGTTGCAAAAACCTCCTTATTATATAAACTATCCAATCATGATTTTTCCTTTAGGGTAACGGAACGCATCTGGATTTCTGCGTATAGTTACCGCAAAGGCAATGGTCAATGGACCAACCCTTCCAGCAAACATGGTGAAAATGATTAAGCATCTGCCAATAGGTGATAATTCGGGAGTCAACCCCATAGATAGCCCAACGGTACCAAATGCAGAAGTGGCTTCAAATAAAATCATTAGGAAATCTTTACCTTGTTCTGTTACGGTCAATAGCATCGTAATAATCATAACCAGAAATAGCGCACTAATCGTTACGGTAAGAGCTTTATAGATCGTTTCATAAACGACTCTTTGACGGTAAAAAATAACATCCTCTTTTCCCCGTATTTGAGACCATACGGCACCAAGTAAAGTCGTAAACGTAGTAGTTTTAATCCCACCTCCAGTTGAACCGGGTGATGCTCCAATAAACATGAGAAAAATAGTCAACAGAAGAGTGGAATGGGTTAAATCGGAAATATTTAATGTATTAAATCCTGCCGTTCGATTGGTTACAGATTGAAATATAGAAGCAAGAACTTTTCCTGAAAAAGATAACGGTTTTAATGTTTTTTCATTAGAAAGCTCTAATAAAAAAGTTAAAATAGCTCCACCTACTACCAATATCAAGCTAGTCATCAAAACAATTTTGGTATGTAGCGATAAACGTTTTACTTTTCGAAATTCAAATAATTCATTCATAACGATAAAGCCAATCCCGCCAAGGGTGATTAAAGCACAAATAGTTAATGAAACGATTGGATCTTCTACATAACGAGTTAAACTGCTAAATTCACCCATTAAATCGAAGCCAGCATTGTTAAAAGCTGAAATGGAATGAAAAATTCCATAATAAATTGCTCTTTTGATAGGCATATCAAAAGAAAATCGAATAGCTAATAACACAGCCCCTGACAATTCAATTATTGCTGTGAATATTAAAATGCGCTTGGCTAATCGAACAATCCCTTCCATAGAAAGATTATTTAATGATTCTTGCAGTAAAATCCTTTCTTTTAAGGATATTTTCTTTCCTAAAAGGAAGGCAAATAACGTAGAAAACGTCATAAATCCTAGACCGCCAACTTGAATCAAGGACAGGATCACCAGTTGCCCAAACATTGTAAAGGTAGTTCCGGTGTCCACTACAACAAGTCCTGTTACACAAGTAGCTGAAGTAGCTGTAAACAGGGCAGCCAGAAAGGAAAGTCCCTTTCCATCCAATGTTGCAATAGGCGTCGTCAACAAAATTGCCCCTAAAAGAATGATGGTAGCAAATCCTAAAACAAGAATTTTAGGAGGGTCTAAGGTGATTTTTTTCCTCAAAGTGTTACCTCCAAACATTTTTTATCTTACCATTACATCAAATACCTGATATAAACATAAACAGATGAAATGATGATTGATACAATCATTAAGGGAAATCCTATCGCTAAAAACTTTACGAAAGAAATATGATGTCCTTCCTTGGCTGCTATACCAGCGACAACTAAATTCGCACTTGCACCAACCAATGTACCGTTCCCTCCTAAACAAGCACCGAGGGAAAGGCTCCACCAGAGGGGGTCTAAATTGGAAATTCCTAAATGTCCCATTTCTTTAATTAATGGAATCATCGTAGCAACAAAAGGAATATTGTCTACAAATGCTGAAATAATGGCACTCATCCATAAAACTAGAAAGGTAGTTGATTTTAATTCTCCTCCTGTCCATGATATAGCTTTCTTGGCTAATGCCTCGATTAAACCAGTAGCCTCTAAACCGCCAACAATAACAAATAATCCAATAAAAAAGAACAAGGTTGTCCATTCTATCTTTTCTAAAGCAGCATGCAAAAATTTATCCCTTGTTATCAATAGTAAGATAAATGCTCCTATTAAGGCAAGGGTCGCCGTTTCGATATTTATAAATTGATGGGCAAAAAAACCGCCAATGGTAAGTATGATGACAATAAGGCATTTAACTAATAATTTTTTATCCTTTATTTCTTCTATGCAACTTTTGCATAATAGATGTTTTTTTAATTCTGGTGTTGTATGTAACTGTTTTTTATAGATCAGTGTAAATAGAAGGATTGTTATTATTAAAATGATGAAATTTATAAGAGCCAGGTTATAAATAAATGACATAAAGGTTAATTCCTTTACTGCACTGCCGATCATAATATTAGGTGGATCTCCAATCATAGTGGCTGTACCACCAATATTAGAGGCAAAAATCTCCGACAACAAAATAGGGATCGGAGGAACCTTCAATTGTTTGGTAATACTTAAAGTTACCGGCACCACGAGGAGAACGGTTGTCACATTATCAAGAAAGGCAGAAGCGATTGCGGTGAACAAGCATAAAGCAATCAGAATTCTTATTGGCTCTCCTTGCACTTTTTGGGCTGACCAAACGGCAATATATTCAAAGACTCCGGTTTGGGCGGTGATACTAACAATAATCATCATTCCAACCAATAGTCCGATCGTATTAAAATCGATATGGTGAACCGCTTCATTCTGGTCAAGAATACCAAAAGCAACGATTAATAATCCACCAAACATAGCAACAGTAGTTCGATGAATTTTTTCAGAAATTATGACTCCGTAGGTGATTAAAAAAATAACTAAAACAATAATTTGTTGGGAACCCATCATCTATACACCTCAGTTTTATTTAATATTAGTCTGTACAAAATTTCTAAAAACATTGAATCCATAAAAAAGATAAAAAGTAACAGAAAAGTTTGTTAAAATTTCACTTTAAATAACGGAGGTAAGAGTTGAACAAATGGTTGCTGCTACAGATATTTTTTTATAGAGCTAATGGGGAGTAAAATTGAAGAAGGATTAAAACTAGAGCAATTTTATTATAAAATTGTTAAGTTATTAACGATATATAAATATTGAATGAAATTGGAGGGGCCTGTGAAGTTGCATTCATTGCAGAAAAAATCAATCAACCATACTATGATCAAGAGTTATCAAGCTTGCAGAAGAAAATGGAGCAGCTTTTTAAGAAGTATCCCGATTTAAAAGAAAAACAACAATCTGTATTACAAAGACATGCATTATACGCACAACACGAGGCCGTTGAAAAATTGATAAAAGAGGATGTTATCTCTTATGAGGTAGCGGAACGAGAGCATAACCAAATAACAGACAGACTTGTTAGATTAGATGAATGACTTCTTAATTCATAAACATTTTAACTGGTGAATGATTATAAGAGTAATACTAAATCTTAGAGTCAATCGAAAAACCATGTTTCAGTGGTTTTTTTGATACATAGGCATTGATTTGGTAATAAATTTTTTAGGGAGAGAAAATATGGAATTGCTTAAAAGAAAAGCCAGAAAGGGATATGGGGGCACGTGTAACACATCAGCTTCTTTTGCCGAATGTGTTGAATTATATTGAACTGTCAAATGAATACAATCTTTAAGTAGGGAGATTCTTGTCGCTGGACTATAGTGATGATTTCATGGGCGAAAAGGGGGTTATCTTCTTTTCTTTATAATTACGTAAAATATAAATTTGACGTAATTATGTGTTATTAGTAAAATATAGAAGTGAGGTGTTATTATGGTAAATCAGGATAAACAAACTAATTTTAAGAAATTACAAACCTTGATTAACGAACTCCCTTGGTATGTTGAAGAATACATCAATCACAAGCTGCGGAAACTTTCGACTGCATCCTTATTTAATTACTGTCACGACTACAAAATCTTTTTCAATTGGATTATCGCTGAGCAGCTATACCAAGGTTCTGTAAAGGATATCCCGTTAGAACGTCTCGAACAAATGACCGTTTTAGAGGTTGAAAGCTTCCTGAACTATCTGCATTATCAATTAGAAAACAAGGAATTGACGGTCAATCGTAAACTATCAGCGTTAAAGTCTTTGTTTAATTACCTGCAAAACATCGCTGAAACACCTGAGTTAAAGCCTTATCTTAACCGTAATGTAATGGCTAAAATCGAATTTAATGAAGTCAAAGACAGTATGGAAACCAAAGCGAATAAAATGGAAGGCAAAATCCTCCTTGGCGATGAATACGAAAAGTTTCGTTTGTTTGTGGCCAATGATTACGGTGAATTAAACAAAGAAAATAAAAAGCTTTATAACTTTTACCAGTTAAATAAAGAACGTGATACAGCCATCGTTTCGTTAATTTTAGGATCTGGACTGCGTTTATCGGAGTTAATCGGGATCGAATTGGATGATATTGATTTCAGTAAATACTGTGTCAGAGTAATACGTAAAGGAAATAAAGAACAATTCGTTTACTTTAGCCAAGTGGCCATGGCGGATCTTCAAGAATACCTTGCTGTTAGGGCTGCCAAATATAAAATTGAAAAAAACAACAAGGCATTGTTTATTTCAGCCCCGATTGGTCCTAAAGGTAAATCGAGACAGCTAACAGCAAGATCCGTAGAAAAACTGATTGAAAAATATGCAACAGCATTTGGTAAACCAGCATTATCGGTCCATAAGCTGCGTCATTCGTTTGCTACTAGATACCACGCGGAAATTAATGATGTACCCAAATTAAGACGTCAATTAGGTCATTCTTCGATTCAAACAACGATGATTTATACTCATATCAAGAATGATGATTTAAAAATAGCTGTCGATAAAATGGATATGCCGAAAGAACAAATCGACTAACGATTAGAAAACTGTCACTCTACTGGCGGTTTTTTTCTTTTATCTAGTTTACATAATATTATTATGTTCCCAAAATCAGTTGTTGTCTCAATGACTAAGTATACTTAAGATAGTGAGACAAAATGAAATGAAATTTAATTATCAAAATAAATTCTGGCTAATATTATTTTCTTTTGACATCAAGATCCTCTTTTGACGACATTTTAAAAAGAATTATCATATTTTTGTCTTTAATAGCCTCTCTTGAAGACAATTTCAATAAAAATTTTCTCCATGTCGTCTTTAAGAACCCCTCTTGAAGACAATCCCATCAAAAATTTACCCCATATCGTCTTTAATAGCCCATCTTGAAGACAAATTCATGCAAAAATTCCTCCCTATTGTCTTTAAGTCCCCCTCCCCACTTAAGAACACGAAAATAAAAATACGCTTAGGAACAACACCCTAAGCGCATTTTTATTTTATCCTACACTTTTCTGACTGGTAAACTGACTATTATATAAATCAGCATAGAAACCGCCCTTATCTAATAATTCCTGATGTGTCCCTTTCTCAATTACCGAACCATTATTCATGACTAAAATTAAATCTGCATCACGAATGGTTGATAACCGATGCGCAATCACAAAGCTCGTACGTCCCTTCATCAAGTAATCCATCGCCTTTTGAATCTGAACTTCTGTTCGAGTATCAACGCTGCTCGTCGCCTCATCAAGAATCAAAATAGAAGGATTTGCTAAGATTGCCCTTGCAATCGTCAGCAATTGTTTCTGACCCTGGGAAATATTCGATGCTTCCTCATTTAAGACTGTATCATACCCATCTGGTAGTGTACGAATAAAGTGATCAGCATTAGCTGCTTTCGCGGCAGCCACAATTTCCATTTCTGAGGCCCCCTCTTTTCCGTACGCGATATTATCGCGTATTGTACTATTGAATAGCCATGTATCCTGAAGCACCATTCCAAAAAGACTTCTTAACCTTTCTCGTTTAAAATTCCTGGTATCAATACCGTCGATTAATATTTGACCAGAATTAAGTTCATAGAATCTCATTAACAAATTAATTAAAGTGGTTTTTCCTGCACCTGTTGGTCCAACGATAGCAACCTTTTGACCAGATTTTACCTCAATATTCATATCTTGAATCAATAATTCATCTTCTTTATACCCAAAGGAAACATGTTCAAAGTTAACATTACCTTGAGGTGTTTGAATTTCTTTTGGTTCTACTGCTTCTGGAACTTCCTCAGTTTCGTCTAAAATCTCGAACACACGTTCCGCGCTAGCGATTGTTGATTGAATGATATTAGCAATTTGTGCCGTTTGGGCTATGGGCTGTGAAAACTGTCGGGCATATTGGATAAAGGCTTGTATATCACCGATTTCGATTGCCTTTTTGGTAACAAGGATTCCGCCGGCAACGGAGACAAAAACATAGCCAATATTATTTATAAATGACATGAGGGGCATAATCATACCTGATACAAACTGTGCTTTCCAACCTGATTGAAAAAGACTTTCGTTGATTTCTTCAAATTGTTCAATTGATTTTTTCTCATGACCAAATACCTTGACCACTTTATGACCCGTATACATTTCTTCAACATGACCATTAAGCTGACCAAGTGCTTTTTGCTGCCCTTTAAAATACTGTTGGGACTTTTTCGCAATATTGGCCGTTACGATAAAGCTTAGTGGCAGCGTAACGACGACAATTAAGGTCATTAAAGGACTAATGGACAGCATCATGACGATAACCCCAATAATCGTGACAACTGATGTAATCAGTTGAGTCAAACTTTGCTGTAAGGTGGAACTAATATTATCGACATCATTGACTGCCCTGCTGAGAATTTCCCCATGTGTGCGAGAATCGAAGTACTTTAATGGAAGACGGTTCAACTTCTCCTCTACTTCTTTTCTAAGATTATAAACTGTCTTCTGTGCCACCCCTGCCATGATATATCCCTGTAAATAAGCAAATATGGCACTCAAAATATAGAGACCAATCAATAGTAAAATAATTTGACCAATATAATCAAAGTCAATTTTTGCTCCTGGGACACCTTTAAACTTCATCATTAGTCCTTCAAATAACTTTGTTGTCGCCTTACCCATTATTTTCGGGCTGACAATTGAAAAGATGGTACTAATAATCGCAGTAATGAGGACTGAAATGAGCTGGAGTTTATACGGTTTTAAGTAAACGACTAGTCTTTTAAGGGTACCTTTAAAATCTTTTGCTTTTTGGACAGGCATCCCCATTCCTCGAGGACCAAATCCCCCGCCTAGACCTGGTCTTTGTGGTCCTGAGCCAAATCCCGGTCTTTGATTTTTTGAATCTTCACTCATGCGATTTCCTCCTCTGACAGCTGTGACATGACGATTTCACGGTAAACAGAGCTTGAATCCAAAAGCTCTTTGTGAGTACCGATTCCGGCAATCTTCCCATCATCTAATACAATAATTTGATCGGCATCCATAATCGTGCTTACACGTTGTGCCACAATTAACACGGTTGAATCTAAGGTTTCTCTTTTTAAAGCGGCCCTTAATTTTGCATCTGTTTTAAAATCTAGAGCTGAAAAACTATCATCAAAAATATAAATTTCCGGCTTTCTTACAAGGGCACGTGCAATCGATAAGCGTTGTTTCTGCCCTCCAGAAACATTTGTTCCCCCTTGAGCAATAGTAGACTGGAATCCATCTGGCATTGAGGTGATAAACTCAGTTGCCTGGGCAATCTCTGCTGCATGCTCCAATTCTTTATCAGTAGCATCTTCTTTGCCATAGCGAATATTTTCTGCAATGGTACCTGTAAACAAAATAGCTTGCTGTGGTACAAAGCCGACTTTTTGACGAAGCTGCTCTTGTGTCATATCACGAACATCCACTCCATCCACAATTACTTGCCCACTATCCACATCATAAAATCTCGGAATTAAGTTAATGAGGGTTGATTTACCTGAGCCAGTGCCTCCAATAATTGCCGTTACTTCACCCGGATTCATAGAAAAAGAAATATTAGAGATGGCAGGCATTTCAGCTCCGGGATAACTAAACGTAACATCCCGAAATTCCACATGGCCTTTTCTCTCTTCCAAAGAGGCAGGTGTAGTTGGATCCTTAATATCCGCCACTGTCTCTAGTACCTCGTTTAAACGAACTGCTGAAACAGATGCTCTTGGAATCATCACAAACATCATTGACAACATAATGAATGAGAACATGATTTGCATGGCATATTGAATAAATGCCATCATATCACCAACTTCCATATTCCCATTGCTGATTCGATGTCCGCCGAACCAAATAATTGCCACAGTCGTAAGGTTTAAGACAACCATCATAATTGGCATCATCGCAGCCATAATCTTATTAACTCTGATAGCAGTTTGCGTTAAATCCCAGTTGGCTTCATCAAAACGTTTTTTCTCATGACCAACTCGATTAAAGGAACGGATAACCCGAATCCCAGTCAAATTCTCTCTTAAAACACGGTTTAGTTTATCCAACTTAACTTGCATCGCCTTAAACAATGGAATCCCTTTTCGAGCAATGACTACAATGGCTACAATTAAAATCGGAATCGCTACAGCAAGAACGAGTGTTAGTTTGGCATCCTTTGAATACGCCATAATGATCCCACCGATACACATCATAGGTGCAAAGGCCATCATCCTTAGCATCATAATCATGACCTGTTGAATTTGCGTAATATCGTTTGTTGTTCGTGTGATAAGCGAAGCTGTCCCAAGCTTATCAAATTCACTTAATGAAAAATTGGAAACATGTGAGAAGATTTTACTACGTAATAATCTTCCGAAGCCGGATGCAGCTTTGGCTGAAAAGAAGCTCGCTGCAATGGAACAAATCATACCGCCAGCTGCCACTAGCAGCATATAACCGCCAATTTTCCATATAAAGTGGGTATCACCAGTAATGACCCCTTTATCAACAATATCCGACATAAGTGTTGGTAAGTATAATTCGGATAAAGATTGCAAAAGGACAAGTCCTAGGACGAGGCATATTGTGAATTGAAATGGTTTAATGTATTTTCTTAATTTTAACAAGATAATCCCCTCTCCATTTTCCTTTTTTAAATAATGACCTATTAAGAATCTAACTGTTCGAAATAATCATGTACCTTAAAAAGTAGATCGGCTAATTGTTGACTTTCCTTTTCCCCTAAATAATCAACTAAGCCTAGAAAAGTCTCTGAGAATTTCTTTCTAGCTTGTTCAGCGGCCTTTATTCCAGCTTCTGTTAAACGAATCTTTACAGCACGCCGATCTTCTTGATTTATCGTCCGTTCAATAAAACCATCTTTTTCAAGCACATTAATGATTTGGGTAACAGTTGGCGGAGTTACTCGTAACTTCTGACTAATTTCCGAAACCTTCATCTCACTGTTGTTTTCTTTTGCCCGCTGAATAAGTGCAAGAACTCTGAATTCACTCGGGTTAAAGCGGCCTATTTTCTTTTCCTGCCGACCTGTTTTCCGGAATTGCTGGAAAGCACTAATTAATTTTTGGGCCGTCTCACTTTCAAAATGGGCCAATGTAAATCACCTCTTTTTATTTACCAACCTAATAGTTAGGTAACTTAATTTTTTATAAACCTAAGTATATTCCTCCAATCACTTTGCGTCAATTATTATCTAAAAGAAAAAACACAGAACATAATCTGTGTTTTGATTGAAATGAATTATGATGCTTTAACCTCTTCTCGATAAAGCTTCCATTGACCTTGGTCATAATACCAAATGGAATCGACAGACGCAATCGTATCTGCATTTGCAATTCCTGTTACTAATTGTTG
This sequence comes from Neobacillus cucumis, assembly GCF_016908975.1. Lineage (GTDB taxonomy): Bacteria > Bacillota > Bacilli > Bacillales > Cytobacillaceae > Neobacillus > Neobacillus cucumis. The sequence continues at coordinate 21,681 of NZ_JAFBEX010000034.1, read as the reverse complement.
ACCTTTTAAGCCGATTCTTTGTTTATCGATTTGAACCACCTCCATACGATTAAAGGGGTTTACAGTTAATTCCATGGGCTCGTTAAGTTTTCCACGATAATAAAAACCAAGTTTTTTATAATAGTCTTTACGGTCTTTCAAATCAAATAAATACGTTTTTCCATTATCGGACAATTTAATTTCTGCTTTATAACCATTTTTGAATTTTGCATCCATCTCTAATGGGTCTGGAACTGTTAGATCTGTCCGAACAAAATCTTTTATGCTATACAAATAGTTAATGAGATCGTCTTGATGACTGCCGGTTAATACGTTGGCAAATAAATCTTTTAACCCATCATGGTTTAAGTCCACTAACTTTAGAGAAGCTTTAGATCCACTTTCTAAAGGAAAGCTATAGGTTCTGCCGTTAGACCCTAATACTTCGATAAAGATTCTTTTCAAATAATCTTGCTGCTCTTGGTCCGGCACTCCTTTTAAAAGAATGGTCTCATTTTGTCCATCGCCATTCAGATCTGCTGCTTGCTTTGAAATAGTGACGGCTTTTGTATTTTCTTCAATCGCATAAACACCGGTAATGGTCGTTAGCGAAATAAGAAAAAAAGAAATCATGATTAGTAACATCTCTTTTTTCATCCAGTTCCCCTCCGCATCCTATTTTTAGTTAGTATGACCAGTTTTGGAAAAAAGATGAAAAAAAGAACCTCCTTATTTCTATGGAGGTTCTCTTAAAGATTATTCAGTTGCCTGTTCTATTGTAGCTTCTTTCCAGATAGTTGTCACTTTACCGTTTTCATCTTCATCAAGAATAAATGATCCGTTTGAATAGCGGTCACTAAAGCTAATATCCACTGTTTTAAACGTTTCAGTGTGACCTTTTTCTGTTTGAACAATAATAAGATCCTGTTCATTTGCTGTTACAAAACCAGTAATACGATGTGGTTTTGATTTAAGTTCCCTAAGGATAACGACACCCCGTTTGGCACGGGAGGTTTTATCAAACTCTTTCAATTTCATTCGTTTTAAGGCGCCACGCTGGGTTGCAACCACAATGGATTCGTTACTGCCAGGTGTAACCAATTTACCGCCAATTACAAAATCGTCATCTTTTAGGTTAATCCCTTTTACACCAGCAGCCCGCTGTCCAACAATACTAATCTCTTCTTCATGGAACCATAAAGCATAACCTAAGTTTGTGACTAAGAAAAGTTCTTGGTTTCCATCGGTTAAATGGACATCAATTACTTGGTCATCATCCTTCAAATTCACAGCAACCAGCGGTTTGGAGTAACGCTGTGCCTTATAGGCTTTCAGTTCTGTCTTCTTCACCATCCCGTTCTTTGTGACAAAAACAAGGAAGGCATCCATTTCAAAGTCTTTGACAGAGATGGCCTGAATGATTTCTTCGTCACGTTCAATTGGTATGATGTTGGCTACATGCTGCCCAAGGTCCTTCCAGCGGATATCCGGTAGTTCATGAACAGGGCAGAATAAGTAGTTCCCTTTGTTCGTAAAGAGTAGTAATACATCTTTCGTATTCATATCAAGTTGGGCTAGTAGTCGATCCGACTCTTTCATCGCTAGATCTTGTCCACCGGATGCCGCAAATGAACGCTGGCTGGTCCGTTTGACATAGCCTTCCATTGTAACGGTCACAATCACATCTTCACTAGGAACCGTTACATCAAGATTAATTTTGATTTCTTCAATTTCCGCTTCAATTTTGGAACGGCGGTCATCTGCAAACCGTTTTTTCACGTCTTTAAGTTCTTTTTTAATAACGGATAAAAGCTTTTTCTCGCTCGCTAAGATACTAGTTAGTTCTTCTACTTTTTTGGCTAATTCTTCGGCTTCATTGCGTAAAGCAGTGATGTCTGTATTTGTTAAACGATAAAGCTGTAAAGATACAATGGCTTCTGCTTGAATTTCAGTAAAGCCATATTTAGCCATTAAGTTATCTTTCGCATCACGCTTATCTTTAGATGCACGGATGGTCGCGATCACTTCATCAAGAATCGATAAAGCCTTGATTAAACCTTCAACAATATGCTGACGCTCTTTTGCTTTATTGAGGTCATATTGCGTTCTACGAGTAACGACTTCTTTTTGATGCTCAATATAGGCATCCAGCATCTCACGGATTCCCATCAGTTTTGGTCGTCTGTTATGGATAGCGACCATATTAAAGTTATACGTTACTTGAAGATCACTATTTTTATATAAGTAATGCAAGACCCCTTCTGCATCAGCATCTTTTTTTAATTCGATGACGATTCTTAGACCTGTTCGGTCAGTCTCATCACGAACCTCTGACATTCCTTCAACTTTTCGATCGATTCGGAACTCATCCATCTTCTTGACGAGATTAGCCTTATTAATTTCATATGGAATTTCCGTAATGACAATTTGCTGCTTACCGCCGCGAATTTCTTCAATTTCTGCTTTACTGCGGACAATGATTTTACCTTTACCAGTTTCATAGGCTTTTTTAATGCCTTCAATCCCTTGAATGATTCCGCCTGTCGGGAAATCTGGTCCTTTAATTACGGTCATGAGTTCATCAACCGTTATATCTGGCTTATCCATTTTCATCATAACGCCGTCTATTACTTCACCTAGATGGTGTGGCGGTATGTCAGTTGCATAACCTGCTGAAATCCCAGTCGATCCATTCACAAGCAAGTTCGGAAACATCGCAGGTAGTACGGTTGGTTCCTTAGAAGTGTCATCGAAGTTTGGGATGAATTCTACCGTGTCTTTTTCAATATCTCTTAGCAATTCTGCGGCAATCGCCGATAACCTTGCTTCTGTGTAACGCATTGCAGCTGGTGGGTCACCATCGACACTACCGTTGTTTCCATGCATTTGAATCAGGACATTTCTTACTTTCCAATCTTGACTCATCCGTACCATGGCTTCGTAAACGGAAGAATCACCATGAGGGTGATAGTTACCAATAACATTACCAACTGTCTTGGCTGATTTACGAAAGTTTTTTTCAAATGTGTTACCTTCGACATGCATCGCATATAGGATCCTTCGTTGTACAGGCTTTAACCCATCCCGTGCATCCGGCAGAGCACGTTCTTGGATAATATACTTACTATAGCGTCCAAAACGATCTCCGATTACATCTTCTAGAGGTAAGTCGCGAAATTTTTCAAGTGCACTCATTGTTCCGTAACCTCCTCTGAGACTGTAATATTTTCATTTTCTAAGATCGTATCATTTTCTTCTAGACCAAATGCTACATTGCTTTCAATCCATTTACGGCGCGGTTCAACCTTATCACCCATAAGGGTTGTGACACGGCGTTCCGCTCTAGCAATATCATCAATTTTGACGCGGATTAATGTTCGTGTTTCAGGATCCATAGTGGTTTCCCACAATTGGTCAGCATTCATTTCACCAAGACCTTTATAACGCTGGATTATATAGCCTCTTCCAACTTTTTTAATAGCTCCCTGTAGCTCATCCTCGTTCCAAGCATATTCAATTATTTCTTTTTTACCTGAACCTTTACTCACCTTATATAAAGGCGGGAGGGCAATGAATACCTTACCAGCTTCCACTAAAGGTTTCATATAACGATAAAAGAAGGTAAGCAATAATACCTGAATATGGGCACCGTCCGTGTCAGCATCTGTCATAATCACGATTTTGTCATAGTTGATGTCTTCTATGGTAAAATCGGCACCGACTCCGCCGCCAATTGCGTGGATAATTGTATTGATTTCTTCGTTTTTAAATATATCAGCTAGTTTTGCTTTTTCTGTATTGATAACTTTTCCTCGCAGTGGAAGGACGGCTTGAAAGCGTCGGTCACGGCCCTGCTTGGCAGAACCTCCTGCCGAGTCTCCCTCTACTAGGTAAAGTTCATTTTTTTGCGGGTTACGTGATTGCGCAGGAGTCAGCTTACCAGATAGAACGGCTTCTCCACGCTTTTTCTTTTTTCCGTTTCTGGCATCTTCGCGTGCTTTTCTTGCCGCTTCACGAGCTTGATAGGCTTTAATTGATTTTTTGATCAAAAGGGAGCTGATATCAGGATTTTCTTCAAGGAAATAAGATAAATGTTCCGAAACCACGGAATCAACAGCAGATCTAGCTTCACTAGTTCCGAGTTTTCCTTTTGTTTGTCCTTCAAATTGAAGCAATTCTTCCGGAATTCTAACAGAAATAACCGCTGATAATCCTTCACGAATATCGTTGCCGTCTAAGTTTTTGTCCTTTTCTTTTAGAAGTGAAACTTTGCGGGCATAGTCATTGAATACACGGGTCATCGCGGTTTTTGCTCCTGCCTCGTGTGTACCGCCATCTTTAGTTCGGACATTGTTAACGAACGATAGGACGTTTTCAGAATAGCCATCATTGAATTGGAAGGAAAAATCTACTTCTATGCCAATTTGAGTACCTTCAAAGCTGACAACAGGATGGAGTGTTTCTTTGTCTTCATTTAGGTATTGAACAAAAGCCTCAATTCCATTTTCATAATGAAAAACTTCGTGAATATCATTACGGTCATCAATGATTTCTATTTTTAATCCTTTTAACAAGAATGCTGACTCTCTCAGCCGTTCGGATAAAGTTTCAAGGTTATAAGTTGTTGTCGAAAAAATGATTGGGTCCGGTTTAAAGTGAATCGTCGTTCCTGTTTGATTGGTTTTACCGATTTTTTCGAGAGTTGTTACAGGTTTACCGCCATTTTCAAAACGTTGTTCATACACGAAGCCATCACGCTTAATGGTCACAGTTAGCCATTCTGATAAGGCATTCACGACCGAAGCACCTACTCCATGTAAGCCTCCACTTGTTTTGTAACCGCCTTGGCCAAATTTACCGCCGGCATGAAGCACGGTTAAAATCACCTCAGGGGTTGGTTTTCCCATTTTATGCATACCCGTCGGCATTCCTCTACCCTTATCCATTACACTGATGGAATTATCTTTATGAATTTTTACAATAATTTGATCCCCAAAACCACCTAATGCTTCATCGACAGAATTATCCACTATCTCATAGACGAGATGGTGGAGACCACGTGAATCAGTGCTGCCGATGTACATACCTGGGCGCTTTCTAACCGCCTCAAGACCTTCTAGTACCTGGATGGCATCATCATTGTAATCAAAAGCTTGCTGATTTCTTGCCACTAAAATACCCCTTTCATACCTAAAAAACATAAATGGCGCTCTCCGCCATTTTCAACTAATTATTTAGTATAACATTCGTTTAAAAGAGTCATTTATCCTTTAAAATTATCCAATAGAACTAATGTTTGCCACCCTTATTTTAACACAACTTCTTGTGGCGTCTATGCTTTATTGTAGCGATTTATTTCGATTTGGCAAATATCTAATCAAAAACAACATATTTTTGTAAAACAATTTTAGTGCATTTTAAGCTGAAAAACGAAAAAAAAACTGCTAAAAATTAGCAGTTTTTATCTTGTCATAGCATATTCAATTTTAATACAGCGATCCATGATGACGGTATATCCCTTTGCTTTTAAAAAGTCATATGCTTCTTCGTTGGCAAGCCCCAGCTGCGCCCAATATACATCCGCATCAATCTCGTCAAATTCTTTCGCAACATCGAACAATTGTTCGGAACGGCGGAATACGTTGACGATATCAACATGCCCTTCAATATCTTTTAAAGAAGCGACAGCTTTGACACCTAAAACTTGATCGACAGCTGGATTAACCGGGATGATTTCATAACCAGCATTTTGCATAACCTCTGAAACCTGGTAGGAGGCCTTTGCTGGATTATCACTTAGCCCCACCACTGCAATTCTTTTTGCTTTATTTAATATAGCGCCTATTTCTTCCCGTCTAGGAATTTCAATTGCCATTAGGACCACTCCTTGGGTTTAATATCTTTATTTTACCCCTTTTGTCAATAAAAACCATAATAAAACGCTTGCAAACTCAAAAAGCTCCCTAAAAAATAGAGAGCTTAACTTAAGAAACAGATTTTACTTCCTCTTTTAACTTTGGAACGGAGAGACAAAAACAGGCACCATCCTCATGGTTTTCAACTGTTACTAATCCGTTCATATTTTCTAAAATGATTTTTGTCATATATAGCCCTAGACCGGTTCCTTGCGGTCTGGTCGTAAAATAGGGATCAAATATTTTTTCAAGAAGAGAAGGCTCAATTCCCCCCGCATTATCCGTGAAAACCGCTGTAATGAATTCCTTTGATTCGTCAAGTTGAATCTTTATATGACGATTGTTGATATCCTTTTGAATAAAAGCATCACGAGCATTGGTTAAAATATTTAACACCACTTGACTATATTCGTTTGGATACCCATATGCCATAAGTTGACCACGGTATTCAAATTCCATCTCAATTCCATAATATTTGAGACTTGATGAAAAAATAGACAAGGCATCCTCAATGGAACTTCCAATTGAAAAAGGGATTTTTTCGTTGTTCGGTTTGTAGAATTTATGAAAATCATTGATGGTACGGGACATATGTTTAATTTGAATCATACTTTCCTTGGTGAAATTGTTGATATAAATTTCATCCAACTGACCGAATTCAAATTCCTCCCTTACATCTTGAATGGTAAGCGATAAACTGTTTAAGGGCTGCCGCCATTGATGACCAATACTAGCAATCATTTCTCCCATCGCAGCAAGTCTAGAATGCTGGATGAGGAGATGATCCTTTTGTCTATTTTTTTCTACTTCATCCTGAATTTTTTTTTCTAAATTTCGATTAATCGCTTCGTATCTCTCTGCCAAGTCCCGATAGCTTTTTTCACTCTCTTGCAGCTTTTTTAATAATATGCGACTTTTAAATGCAGACAAGGAAATGGTCAAAATAATATACCCAAACACTAATGCAATGGAAATATATATTAATAACAAGTTAACCACTCCCTTAAAGTTCTTCGGTGAATAATGTTACGCGATTTCGTCCATTAGCTTTTGAAAAAGCAAGTGCTTTTTCTAACTCTAAAAGCAGTTCATTTTTTGTTTTTCCCGGAGCAAATTCGGAAACTCCAAAACTGCACGTAACCTGTCCGATATGGGGAAATGGGTATTTTTCAATGATCGAACGAATCGATTCCGCAAGTAATACAGCCTCTTTTCCATTGGTCTCAGGGACTAGAAGAATGAACTCCTCGCCACCCCAGCGGGCAAAGATATCACATTCACGAATCCGCTGCTGGACAATGGTAGAGACGGTGATTAATATTTGATCTCCTGCTGTCTGACCAAAATGTCCATTTAAAGTATGAAAGACATCAATATCCATCAGAATGAGTGAGAATGCTCGATCAAATCGTTCGGTACGTCTCATCTCATTCACTAAAATGTCCTTGAATTTTTGTCGTGTATAACTGCTCGTTAATGGGTCGAGCATGGCTAAGTGTTTCTTATGCCAGCTTTCTCTCTCTAAATCTGTAATATCAGTAAGGACAAATAAGATTTGTTTAGAACCAGGTATCGTTCCCGCTTTCATGACATAGTTATAGTCATTTCCGAGAGAAGATATCCAGCGGATTTTAGCGCTTGTTTTCCCTGTAGCTAAAAATTCCTCAATCCAACGAGTTTTATCTTTAGGATAAAAATAGTGAGGATCCTCGACAAAAAAACTTGAAAGCAATTGACTTTGATAGCTTGATGAATGATTGGTGTGTATCCCAATCCCAGTGATAGTGGTAAAAGCTTGATTCCATTCAACAATATTGTCATCTTCTATGACAAAAATGAGATTATCTTGGAAATCAAGTATAGTCCTGGTTAGATTCTTTTGTTTTTCCAACTCTTTTTCCAATTGAATCTGATAAACAGATTTTTGGATTGCTTGAAGAAATAAATCTAAATCAATTGGTTTTAATATATAATGGTTTACATTGTTTTCAATCGATTGAACAAAAAATTCATTATCCTCATATGCGGTTGTAACAATCACTTGTACCTTTTCATTTTGGGCACGGATTTTCTTAATCATCTCTAAACCGCTCATCTGATTCATCTTTATATCAGCAATGATTAAATCTGGTTTATATTTTTGATAGAGTTGCAAACCCTCTACGCCATCGATAGCGACATGGATATGTGCAAAGCGGCGATTTAAAACCCGAAGAAGTTTTTCTCGGGAAAACTTTTCATCTTCCACATATAAAACTCTTATTTCTGGGTATTGGTATTTAAGATATTGCAAGACACTTCTTGCCATAAGGATAATCACCTCATCCAACGTTTTGATTATGTAAGAAAACCGACCTTAACTATTTCAACCTGGTCGGTTTTTTTATGTATTAGATAGATTTTTCTTAATTATAGGTGCACATTTCAGCTCATTCAATTGCTTTATCAACCGTTTCTAAATTCTCCATATATTTGTAATAAATTTGACCTTATTTGTTCTAACTTTAGCCTTAAACAGGAGAAATCTCACGGGATTAATGATCTATTAAATTAAATTTCATTAATTTCTAGTCTCTTTTGGACGTTATCGATGAAAGTTTAGTGTTTTTTTGCAAATCCATGGTAAAATAGAAGAACTGGATCTTAATAGAAGGAGAAATTGTGAATGGTTCAAATTATTTTGGTTTTGATCCTCGCGTATTTGCTGGGTTCCATTCCATCAGGCTTAATAGTAGGGAAGACATTTTACAAAATCGATATCCGTGAACATGGTAGCGGAAATTTAGGTGGTACAAATACGTTTCGAACACTTGGTGTAAAAGCGGGTTTAACGGTAACGATTGCGGACATCCTGAAAGGCACGTTAGCAGCTGCTCTTCCTGTACTCTTCCATTTGGATATAAATCCATTATTGGCTGGGATTTTTGCGGTAATAGGTCATACCTATCCAATCTTTGCCGGATTTCGTGGTGGAAAGGCAGTCGCAACATCTGGCGGAGTCGTATTGTTTGCAGCTCCGTATATGTTTTTGACGGTTATCGTGGTATTCTTTATTAGTTTATACATAACCAAATATGTTTCACTATCATCAATTATTGCAGGCATTACTGCTGTTTTGTATACCGTTATATCAGGATTAGTCATTAATTGGAATATCCCGTTATTAATCGTGATAGTGTTGTTAGTGTCATTTGTCATATACCGCCACAGGGCAAATATTAAAAGAATAAGAAATAAGACAGAACCAAAAATAAAATGGCTATAAAAGGGCTTGCTCTCTTTTATAGCTTTTTTTGTTTAAATAATAAATAATAAATGTAAATTTATATTTAAATATAATATAGTATGACTAAGGAGAGAAAAATAATCTGCTTTCAGTTTGCTTGATAAAGGAGAGCTTATGAAGAAAAAGACCTTATTACCTTCTATGTTCATTATTTTTGGTTGTATTGCAATTTCAACGGTCCTAATCATACAGCAGAAGCAGAGCACAAGTGCAGGGAATAAAATTTATCGTGTCCAGGAACATTCATTACGTCCACTATTTAATGTTGATCGAGACCCAACTCTTACAAAAAAAATAACAGTAGGAGCTATTGGTGATATCCTCATTCATAGTCCGGTCTACCAGGATGCTGTTAACGGTGCCGACTATAATTTTGATCCAATCTTCGAGCAGGTAAAATCGATTCTAGAAAAACCAGACATCCTCACAGCTAATCAAGAAAGTATCTTGGGAGGTAAAGAGCTAGGATTGTCTGGTTATCCAAGGTTTAATAGCCCTTTCCAAGTAGCAAATGCACTCGCGCATTCAGGCGTTGATATTGTTTCAACTGCCAATAATCACGCCTTAGATAAGGGAGAACAGGGAATTCGTTTAGAATTATCATACCTTGACCACATCGGTTTACCGCATGTTGGCAGCTCTATTGATCCAGCGGACCGCCAAAAGTTACGAATCATCAATTCGAATGGAATTAGAATCGCCTTTCTAGCCTATACATATGGAACAAACGGAATTCCAATTCCCAAAGGGAAAGACTATCTGGTTAATATCATTAATAAAAATGCGATGAAATCAGAAATAGCGCGAGCAAAAGATAATTCAGATGTGGTAGTAATGAGTATTCACTGGGGCAATGAATATCAACCCATACCGAGCAAAGATCAAAAGGATTTAGCTCAGTTTCTTGCAAATGAAGGGGTAGATATTATCTTTGGCTCTCATCCACATGTTCTAGAGCCGATGGAATGGATCAAGACAAGAGATGGTAGAAAATCGTTTGTCATCTATTCTTTAGGAAATTTTATTTCTGGACAGCGTGGCAAAAACAGAGATATTGGTGGATTAGCTACCATTGATATCACCAAACAGGTTTCCAGGAACGGCAGCATGATTGAGATTTCCAATCCCCTTTTTACACCAATGTATGTAAGCAGTCAAAAGAATCATAGCTTTCGGGTCGTACCTCTTGAAAAGGCTGGTTCATTTGGGCTGACAAACGCTCAAGCCAAGTATGAAGAAATTCAAAAGCATATGTACCAATGGCTGCAATAATCAAAAACAAGCATACTTGATATTTTTACTCATCAAGTATGCTTGTTTTTATTTTTATAAAGGTGTCCCATAAAACCTTCTTTTTGTAAAATTTCGCTTTGGATATGACCCAGTAAATCAAAATGGGAGTAGCCATCCTTTCGATGATGGATTCATTCTTTCTTTAACCCGTATTTTTTGCCCCATTCTGCTAATTTTTCGATGTCTTGGCACCCTACTTTGGTCACCGTCTTACAGTCAGGAAAACGGTCATCCAACCAATAATGAGTTAAAAAAGCAATGTCACCTTGATCAATTTTCTGTTTCCATTCTCTTAGTTCATGTCTTTTAATTCCAAAGGCCAAATCATCACCTCATTCCTAGTTGGAAATGCAGCCATAGAAAGCCATTATTTTTTCTTGATTTCCTCATATTTTAAGTACCATTCAGGAAAAGCCTTTTTAAAGGAGGTCGGTTTAAAATTATCTTTTTTCACAATAATGTGTGTGGAAGTACCTTCTGCACAAACTTCATCGTTGCCATTTACGATTGTGTAAGAATATACCGTTTTGATACCATCATTTAAAGAAACCCAAGTTTTTACAAAGGCTTTATCACCATACCGTAATGGTTTTTTGTACGTTATTTGAATATCATAAACAGGAGCAAAGTAACCGGATTCTTCCATAGCAAGATAGCTATAGCCTATGTCCTCAATAAACCCAGTCCTTCCAAGTTCAAAAAATTTTAAATAATTGGCATGATAAATGACACCCATCATATCAGTATCTGCATAATACAATTGGATTTCTCTCGTTGAAACAAAATAATTTTCCACTCTATAAGTTCCTTTCATTCCTCAATATGAAGTTCTTCCTAGTACTTTTTCTACATCTTCTACCTCGAGAAACATCGCTTTTTCTAAAAGGCTATCTTCTTCTTCTTCCTCCATTAACCGTAAGGCCTGTGCTTGTATCATTTCATCCACTAAATTGGTAGCAAAGCGACCATTCCCTTTGAAACTTTCATCTTCCATAGTTTGAAGCAATAGGTTTTTAGCGTTTTCAGTTAGTATATATTGGTACTTTTCAGCATAATTAGACATTATATCTAGCAATTCTTCGTTTGTATAGTCAGGAAATTGGAAAAATTTCTTAAAACGAGAACGAAGCCCAGGATTGCTTTCGAGCAGTTGATTCATTTCATTTGAATAACCCGCTAAAATGATGACTAGATTTTCATTTTGCTTTGTCATTTCATCGACAAGTGTATCAATGACCTCTTTCCCAAAATCACCGGTCGTTTGACCGAGTAGTGAGTAGGCTTCATCGATGAAAAGAACTCCGCCCAATGCTTCCTTCACTTTTTTCTTCGTTTTTCCGGCAGTTTGCCCAACATATCCGGCCACAAAATCAGCCCTGCTAGAAACAATCAGATGCCCCCGTTTTAAAATTCCACATTCCTTTAAAAACTCTGCGTAGATTTTTGCGACTGTTGTTTTCCCTGTCCCCGGATTCCCTGTAAAAACAGCATGGAGTTGAATCGGTACTGTGGGAAGACCCCTTTTTCTTCTAAATTGTTGCATTTTGACAAATGAAATAAGCTTCCTTAGTTCTAATTTTAAAGAGCTTAAACCTATTAATTGATTAAGCTGTTCCTGAGGGGATTCAGAAACAGTCTCTTTTTCAATTTGAAAATCTTCTTTGTCAAGCAGCATCATATCCAAAATATCTCTATCCTCAACGGGGGTCTTGGCCCCTTTTTTAAAAATAGCATCTAAAACAATGTTGTGGACCGTTCGCGCGTTACCAAATGTGTCATCAACACGTTCTTTTTCAAGTCGAAGATGAATTTCTATTTTTGATTCTTCTGTTAGAAGATAGTCATTTTCAGCTGCTACAAGTTCAGCAATTTGAATTAATTCCTCATTTGAGTAATTAGGCAAATGAATAAAATTAGATTGCGGGAATCGGCTTCTCAGACCTGGATTCGCATTAATAAAGCTTCTCATCTCATCAGGGTAACCAGCTAAAATGACCGCGAACTTGCCGCCATATTCCTTGCTTGTCATCAATGAAACAAGTGTATCAATGGCTGCTTGTCCATAATCGTTTCCAGTTTGACCTTCACGTTTTAAACTATAAGCTTCATCAATAAATAAGACGCCTCCAATTGAGCGTTCAACGATAGCTCGGACATTTTCTTCCGTTTGTCCGACGAAGGATCCAACTAATTGTGAGCGATTGGTCTCAATGACTTCTTCCCGAGGTAATGCTCCTAATTCATAATAAATCTTTGCCAACAATCTGGCTAAAGTCGTTTTTCCTGTTCCAGGGTTCCCAGTTAAAATCATATTAAGACTAAGCTCGTCTTTAATTTGAAAACCCAGTTCCTTACGTTGTTTTTGGTATTTTAAAAACTGGTAAAAATCATTCACTCGTTTTTTAACTAAATTCATGCCAACCATGTTTTGCAGTTGGTCCAATGCTGCCAAAGTCTCAGGAATAGGCATCTCTTCCTGAATAAACAGTTGTTCCCAGTGCTGCTTTATTTCTTCTAAGTTTCCCATATACAATTTTAATTCATCAAAATAAGTCGATGTATGGAAAACGCCCGTAATGGATTGATTATATTCTTCTGCTGCTTTTAGTAAATTTCCTGTTTCTTCAATCGCGGATGAAAGTAAATCTGCTAGCTTTTCATACCTTTGAAAAAGTTCAATTAAGTTCATCTTAGAAGCAGTATCAACCATTTTTTGTAATTCGTGCAAATGTTCATCTGCTTCATTTAAGAAATTCTTACATACCGCAATATACTCTTCTGCCGTTTTCTTTTTGGCAGTTCGATTATCTGTTTCCCGCATTGATGGAAATGTTAGAGGTGTTAACAAATATTGGAATTTCTTCCAATCTGATTGTATGCTATATTCTTTTGCTTTTTGATTATGCGGATTAAGCTGTAAGGCCTTTTCTAACCATACCTCAGCAATGGAATCTTCTTTATTATGGTGAAGTCTAGATATGGCCCCTAACGTTAATAGTTTAGACCGTGTGATAGGGCTTTGTTCATCTCGAATAGCGGTTACAAGTTTTGCCTCATTTAAAATAAACCCTTTTTTCTCCAATTCCTTTTCCCACAGTTGAAGCTGCTCATGGGCATCGGATCGACTTTTTTCCAATTGATTCAAAATCATCACTCTTCTATTTAAAATTTCTTTTACTGCTCAAGTTTACACTATCTTACCATAATCAGTAATCAATGATAAAATAAGAGGTCTCAAGAAAAGCGTAAGCGCCTTGAACAGCCCCGACAAGCATAAGACGCTCAGGAAAAGAAGGCGTTTTTTGCCTTCATTTCCTGAGCGCATGTAAACCATCCAGGGGCTAGGCGCTAGAGCTAGACAATTTCTATAAAAAGAACCTGTTCCGTCAATGAACAGGTCCTTTATACCCTAATTAGCTTTGTTGGTTTGCCTCGTCTTTTACTTCAGAGCGGAATGATTCAATGCTTTCACGTCTGCGTTCATTTTTTGCTTGGATTTGCTGTTTTTGGGTTTCACTATCTGTACAAGCAAGTGAATCTTCTGCGGCTTCGATATTTTCAATCGTATTGTGAATCATTGATTGAAGTTTTTCAACATTATCACTGCGGTCATCAGGATTAGGTTTGGTAGAATAAGTTTGGTTATTATTAGTCATCGTCAAATTCCTCCTCAAAGTGTACTTGGTACAGATATAGTTTGTAACCGAAAGCAAAATTTATCACTGGAGAATCATAGGAAATGTAATAGGAAAGCGCAAGCGCCTTGAACAGCCCCAACAAGCTTAAGACGGTCCCAAAAGGAAGGCGCTTTTTGCCTTCCTTTTGGGACCGTCTTAAGGACCTCGAGGGGCTAGGCGCTGGAGCTGGACAATTCTCGAAGGCAAAATTTATGCTTTCTTAGAATTAAAAAAAGATCCGCTAGGCTTGTACCTGACGGATCTTATATTCATTGTTTATTCGCCTTTTGTTTGAATGACTTGCGCGTGTTTCCCAGAAGTATCATTCATTTTTTTTCCATTATTTCCACTGAAGCCTCTAGGTTGTGTACCTAGATGACTGGGTGAGAAATGTTTATAATCTTTTTTTGGATTACCCATGTTTCAATCCCTCCTTATTTACATTTTACCCATAAGAAGGGGAAGCATGATTGGAAACTCTTGTGTTACTCCGCTTTGCCAAGGCGCTTTTCTTCTAAACGTTGTTCAATTTTCTCCATAGCCACACGGTCTTTTAATAATTGTGATTTATTTTCTGATACAAGCTCCGCAAATGAACGTTTTCTAGGTTTTCTCATCGTTTTCACCATCCTTACTATCTATTCTAACAGGTATTATTCCCGATAACGCTTGCAATTATTACAACTTTTTGAAAATTTGTTCGAAAAGCGGAAGCGCCTTGAACAGGGGCGAAAGGCATAAGCCAATCCGTCAAGAAGGCTGCTTTTTAGCCTTCTTGACGGATTGGCTTATGACCCCGAGCCCCTAGGTGCTGGAGCTGGACAATTCTCAAAGTACAAAAAAGGCATTGGATTCACCAATGCCTGAATGTCTATTTTAACTCTTGGGTATATTTTTTCATCATATCAAGTTTCATTGAGCCCGTATATTTATTTTGAATGATTCCTTTGCTGTCGATAAAATAGGTTGTTGGAATGGAAATGATCTGATAGGTCTCATTCACCTTGTCTTCTGCATCAAGAAGTACTGGGAACGTGATTTTGTTTTCATTCACAAATCCTTTTACATCTAATTGAGGATCGATATTAACGGCTAAAATAACAGTATCATCGCCGATTTGCTTGGAAAACTGCTCCATTTCAGGCATTTCTGCTTTGCATGGCGGGCACCAGGTTGCCCAGAAATTAAGCATTACCTTTTTCCCTTTTAAATCCGATAACTTTACGGTGTCTCCAGATAACGTTTTTAATTCAAAATCGGGTGCTTTAGCCCCAATCGATAGACCCTCTTTAGCTGCTGCTGATACTTCACTCGAAGTTTGAGGAGCTTCAGTCTTTTTATCCATGGCTTGAACAATTGCCACTGTTAGTAAACTGACTAGTACAACAGCGGCAATTACTTTTTTAATCATTCGGGAACCCCCTTTATTTCATCTGCTATAATGATTTTACACTATAAAGTCAGTTGAAACAAAATAACGTATGCCAATGTTGTGACAAATTAATTTTGAAGATTCCTTTTCTGTTGAAGAAGCAAGTTAAATTCTTGATCTAACACATCGTACTGAGGATTTTTTTGATCCATCATTGATAATTGACCTAAAATGAAGGCAATCTTATTTTCAATAATCAATAATTCCTCTTCACAGGTTTTAGTATTTTTAATACCTGGATTTATATATTCCTCTAGGGTCTTTTCAACTCGTTTCACTTGCTGATTCTCAAATACAAGCAGCCGATCACACAATTTATTTAGAAAGTAATAATCATGGGAAACAGTTATAATTGTCCCAGTGAACTCATTTAATGTTTTTTCTAGTTGCTCCCTGCTAGCTAAATCAAGATGATTAGTTGGCTCATCGAGAATTAATACATCGTAATCTTTCATCAACATATCCGTAAGCTTCACCCTTGTTCGTTCACCGAGACTTAAGGTTCCCAATGGCTTCATGATTTGTTCTTCCTTTAGTCCTAAGTTAGCAAGTAACGTTCTAGCACTATAGATATCTTGTCGGTCTGTTAACCCTAGTGCTTCAAGAACGGCTTTGTCAGCAGGCAAATCATTCACATCTTGACTAAGATAGGCTGCTTTCAGCGAATCACTCTTCCAAATATCACCTTTATAGCGAGGTTCTTCCCCTAAAATGATCCTAATTAACGTGGTTTTACCACAGCCATTATCACCTAATAAACCTATTCGCTCCCCATGATTGATATAAAATTGCGACCCTTGAAAAAGGATGCGATGATCGTCAAATTCAATGGATAAATTCTTTGCCTCTATGATTCTTTTTCCTCTTTTTCCGCTTTTCTCAAATTGAAATTTAACCTCTGTTGCTTCTTTTGGTTTTTCAATTCTTTTCTGGTCCAATTCATTTTCTAGTCGCTTCATTTTTGATTTTATTTGGCTGTCACGTTTTTTCGCTTTTGCCCGATGATATTCTTTAATCCCAAATTGCCTTTTGGAGGGACCAGAGCCTTTTTTAGTTGAATCCCGGTGTGCTTTATCAGACCAAGATTTTAATTGCTGCATTTGGGCTTCCACTGATTGAACTTGCTGCTGCTGTACCTGATAGGCATGCTGTTGGTTTTCAATTCTTTTTTGTTTTTCAACCATATATTCGCTATAGTTTCCATTGTAAAAATGGAGCTTACTTTGTTCTAATTCATAAATCTGGGTTACCGCCTGGTCTAGAAAATGGCGGTCATGTGAGATGATTAACACCGGTCCATTAAATTTTGTCAATTCAGATATAAGCCAGTTAATGCCCTTAAAATCTAAATGATTAGTTGGTTCATCGAGGATTAAAAAATCAGGCTTGGATGACCAGATGTGTGATAGGGCAAGCTTTAGTTTTTCTCCGCCGCTCAAATGCAACAGGCGTTCATCATTCCAATCATAAACCTTATTAAGACCCAATTCCTTTGTAAATTGGTATAAATCCTCTCCTAAACTTTGACCCCATTCATTAACCTGATAATCGATGGACTGTGATAAGTAGCCTATTTTTACATGGTCGTCTATTTCAATCGTACCTTTATCCGGATTTAGTTGACCTAGTAGGATTTTAGCCAGGGTTGTTTTTCCGGATCCGTTACAGCCGACAAGCCCGATTCGATCTCCGCTTTTTATATTAAATTGGATATTTTCAAGTACTTTTCTCAAGTGAAAACTTTTCTCTACTCCACTGACTTTTAAGACGATTTTTTGATTTGTATGCATAAAAAAACTCCCTTCAATGAACCTGAAAGAGAGTTATGTCAGACAGTTATACCGAAAAAATCAATCACAAGTAGACCTATTGGAGGTTTCATTGTAAAGGTATAAACGATCAGGACATAAAAAAGGACAGAAAAATCCTATTCTTCAGGTTCAACATTTTCGTTATTCGAATAATGTGCTGAAAAATAAGATTATAACTTCATGCGCCCTTTGTTCATTCCTTTACGTTTGATAGTTCCATTTTATTTTACAAAATAGAAAATTGTCAACTATTTCTAAAAAAACACCATGCCTATTTCGACATGGTGTTAGGTAAATAACTTGAAAATAGTCTAGCTACAGCGCCTATGGGCGCTGTAGCTTTCTAATTAAGCTTTTAATTTTTCACGAAGAACCATTTGCAGGATTCCGCCGTGACGGTAGTAATCAATTTCAACTTCAGAGTCAAAACGAACAAGAACTTCGAATTCTTTCTTGTTGCCAGCTTCATCAGTAGCCGTTACTTTTACAAGATCACGTGGTTTTACCTTTTCATCTACTTGGACTTCGAATGTTTCTTTACCAGTTAGACCATATGTTTCAGCGTTTTCTCCATCTTTAAATTGAAGTGGAAGTACGCCCATTAACACTAGGTTTGAACGATGAATACGCTCAAAGCTTTCAGCAAGAACTGTTTTAATGCCTAGTAGGTTTGTACCTTTCGCAGCCCAGTCACGTGAAGAGCCCATTCCATAATCTTTACCAGCAAGGACCATAAGTCCAGTACCATCTGCTTTGTACTGCATACAAGCATCGTAGATGGAAGTAACTTCACCAGTTGGCCAGTAAGTAGTAAAGCCGCCTTCTGTACCTGGTGCGATTTGGTTACGGATACGAATGTTTGCGAAAGTTCCTCTCATCATAACTTCATGGTTACCACGGCGAGAACCATAAGAGTTAAAGTCGCGAGGTTGAACGCCTTTTTCCAATAAATACTTACCAGCTGGAGTATTCTTGCCGATGGCTCCTGCAGGTGAAATATGGTCAGTTGTAACAGAGTCACCGAACTTACCAACTACACGAAGACCTGTTAAAGGTTCAACAGTGCCTGGCTCTGGTGATAAACCTTCAAAGAATGGCGGATTAGCAATGTATGTGGAATCTTCATCCCAAGCATATAATGGCTCATTGCTCGTTTTGATTTGGTTCCAGCGCTCGTTGTCACCAAACACGTTTTCGTATTCTCTACGGAATAATTCTGGAGTAACGGTGCGTTTAACAACATCATTTACTTCCGCTGTAGATGGCCAGATATCCTTGAAGAATACATCTTTACCATCTTTGTCTTTACCGATTGCTTCAGTAGCAAAGTCGATGTTGACTGTACCAGCAAGAGCATATGCCACAACTAATGGTGGTGAAGCAAGATAGTTTGCTTTTACAAGCGGGTGAATGCGTCCTTCAAAGTTACGGTTACCTGATAGAACAGATGTAACAAGGAGGTCATTTTCCGCAATTGTTTTTTCAATTTCATCTTTTAATGGACCGGAGTTACCGATACATGTTGTACAACCATAACCTACAAGGTTAAAACCGATTTGCTCTAGGTATGGAAGTAAACCAGAATCACGAAGGTAACCAGTTACAACCTTAGAACCTGGTGCTAAAGAAGTTTTCACGAATTTAGGAACTTCCATTCCTAATTCAACTGCTTTCTTCGCAACCAGACCTGCACCAACTAGAACATATGGGTTGGATGTATTTGTACAGCTTGTAATTGAAGCGATGGCTACTGCACCAGTTTTGATTGTAGTTTCATCGCCATTATTAAACTTAGCGACTGCAGACTTTTCAAGCTCATCTGCTTGTAAACCGAAGCCTTGGTTTCCTTGTGGAGCCGAAACAGCTTTCACGAATTCTTCTTTCATTTTAGAAAGAGGAATTAAGTCTTGAGGACGTTTTGGTCCAGAAAGGTTTGCTTCAATTTCTGCAAGGTCGATTTCGATAACATCTGTATAAACTGGTTCAAATGAAGGATCAAAGAATAATCCGTTCGCTTTGCAGTATTCTTCAACTACTTTCACTTGTTCTTCATCACGGCCTGTTAAACGTAGGTAGGCAAGTGATTCGTCGTCAATAGCGAAGAATCCGCAAGTTGCACCGTATTCTGGAGCCATGTTGGCAATCGTTGCGCGGTCTGCTAATGGTAATGAAGGTACCCCAGGTCCGAAGTACTCAACAAATTTACCAACTACACCATGTTTACGAAGAATTTGAGTTACTTTAAGAGCAAGGTCGGTTGCAGTTGCACCATTTGGAAGCTCTCCAGTTAACTTAACACCAACAACTTCTGGTACAGGGAAGTATGAAGGTTGTCCAAGCATTCCTGCTTCTGCTTCGATACCGCCAACGCCCCAGCCAAGTACGCCAAGACCGTTAACCATTGTTGTATGGGAGTCAGTCCCTACCAATGAATCAGGATATGCTTCAAGTTCTCCATCAACTTCAGCGACATGCACAACATCTGCTAAGAATTCAAGGTTTACTTGGTGGACAATCCCTGTTGCTGGTGGTACTGCACGATAGTTGTTAAATGACTTTTGTGCCCAGTTTAAGAACTGGTAACGTTCAGCATTACGTTCAAATTCATAATCCATATTGATCTTTAATGAATCAGAAGCCCCATAAGCATCAACTTGTACGGAGTGGTCGATAACAAGGTCAACTGTTTTCTCTGGATTAATTTTGTCTGGGTCTCCGCCAAGGTCAGCCATTGCTTTTCTTAAGGAAGCAAGGTCAACTACTACGGGAACACCTGTAAAGTCCTGAAGGATAACACGTGTCGGTTTAAATGGAACGTCCACTTCTTTTAGTTCAGCAGTTCCCCATTTTGCTAAGTTTTCAACATGCTCTTTTGCAATTACGCGGCCATCATATTGGCGAAGTACAGATTCAAGTAAAACCTTTACAGAATATGGCAATTTAGAAACATTGCCAATCCCTGCTTCTTCCAATGCAGCTAAACGGTAGTAGTGGTAACGTTTACCATTAGCCTCGAAGGAAGAACGGGCGTTAAATACATCGTTTTTTACCATGTGTAATTCCCCCTGTTCGATTCGTTCCTAAAATTAATGAAAAGTCTTGAAAGTTTGAATTTTCCCATTCATCTTCACTTTTCTCACAATTCTTATCTTAATACAACCTATAATATAAGTAAATAACAAGAAAGTTATTGCGATTGATAAGTTTTTCTTATGGCTTTTTATGTATTTTGTTCAGAATATTTTGTGAATCTCAACTATACACAAGTGAATTTAGAATTTTAGGAAAATACCCTTTCGTTAATATTATCGCAAAAAACTTTTATTTTGTCATTATTTAAGTTATGAGGGAAATATTAAATGACAGGAGGTGATTGGCATGGTAAAACGTAAGTCTAATCATGTAGTTCCAGGAATGAATGCAGCTAAAGGTCAAGGCAAAGGCGCTGGTTTCAATGAGGAATTTGCTAGCGAGCCAGAATTAACGGCAAAAGAGAGAATGAACAACAAAAAACGTAAAAAGAATCAGTAAAATCCAAAAGCGGAAGCGCCTTGAACAGGGGCGACAGGCATAAGACGAGCCTTCTTGTCGGATTGTCTAGACCTAAGAGCCCCTAGGCGCTGCAGCTGGACGAGCTGGGCGATAGTAAAGCAGGAGGTCTCCCTCCTGCTTTTTTAGTCTTCTTGGTTTACTTCGGTCACCATTGATTGAAGGTCTTGCTGAAAACGTTCTAATTGTGCTCTCTGGTGTTCTGAAGCCACCTCTAATGCATTTTCAATCTGCTGGTAGGCTTCATTTACTTCATCCTTTAAATGCTTTAGTTGATGACCATAGCTGGCACTGTCACTCACAATTGTCTCGTACAAGCCTTGTGCATTTTCATATCCCTGTTGTGCTGCTTGGAATGCTTGCTGTTTGTCTTTATTATAAGGATATTTTTGCATGTTCTAATCCACTCCTTCAATTTATATACCGTTAAATTGCACAGAACCGTGAAATTTATTCAGCATAAAAAGACTTATTGACTGCATCCTAACAGATAGGAGGGATGAAAGATGGTAAACAAAAATAATGGTAAAGATATGCGTAAGAATGCACCAAAACAATCAGGACAGCCGGAGCCAATGAGTGGCTCTCATAAAGTTAAGAACCGTAACCACTCACGTAATAACCATAACACTAGTCATGATATGTAAATAAAGTAGGGAAACCTCTCACGAGGCTTCCCCCTTATCAAACCGCACGTGCCCTACTAAGGCATACGGCTTACCAACATGTTACATTGAAT
>NZ_JAFBEX010000033.1 GCF_016908975.1 Neobacillus cucumis | reverse complement strand
TCTAGGCAATATTTCGTTTTTAATTCTTCAAGAATGAACGAAAAATCCACTAATTCTTTAATTTGTCGAAGCATATTTTCTTGTGGGACAACAAGCTCGTAAATTGCTATATATGGACTAAGAGTAAAAGATTCTTGATCGGAAATCATCTGAATACCACCCGTAAAATTTAATAATTTTATTATAAAACAAAAAAGCAGTGGAAAGGTCGATAAAATCTACCTTTCCACTGCTTAAAATGTGGACTTTTTCAGTGCCCTCTCTCTAAGCGCCGAGGAGGCTCCCCGGCACGCTCGCGGGTTCGCTGAGTGCCTGGAGCGGAAATCAACAATCAAATTTAACAGAGCTATTGATGAAAAACAAAGAAAATGCTAATTTTCTAATAAAATTATCTTTTTTACCATTCTAATTTATAGGATAAGCATCAATTTCAAAGAAAATTATCACTTTTCTATTCTCAGGATGATTTATTTAAAAAGACTGACATCTTAGAATTACAAGTATAGAAAACTTAAATTCTAGGAGAGTGAATTTGATGGAAGCGAATACAGTTGGAAAGAGACTAATTAAAAACTACAAAGGGTCTGAATTACACGCTAAGGGCTGGATTCAGGAGGCAGCCCTTCGTATGCTGTTAAATAATCTTGATCAAGAAGTGGCCGAAAGACCGGAAGACTTAGTGGTTTACGGTGGGATTGGCAAGGCAGCTCGTAACTGGGAGTCTTTCGATGCCATTATTAAATCGCTTTTAGAATTAGAAGAAGATGAAACGCTCTTGATTCAATCTGGTAAACCAGTTGCTATTTGGAAATCTCATAAAGACGCACCACGTGTCTTACTTGCTAACTCAAACTTAGTTCCTGCATGGGCGAATTGGGAGCATTTCCACGAGCTTGATAAAAAAGGCCTAATGATGTACGGACAAATGACTGCCGGAAGCTGGATTTATATCGGAAGCCAGGGGATTGTCCAGGGAACGTACGAAACATTTGCTGAGCTTGCCCGACAGGAATTCGGCGGATCCTTAAAACAAACCATTACATTAACTGCAGGACTGGGCGGCATGGGCGGTGCCCAACCTTTAGCGGTAACCATGAATGATGGTGTATGTATTGCGATTGATGTAGATGAAACAAGAATTGATCGCAGGATTGAAACTCGCTATCTTGATGTAAAAACACATAATTTAGATGATGCGCTTAAATGGGCGTTTGAGGCTAAAAAAGAAGGAAAAGGATTATCTATTGGTCTATTAGGAAACGCAGCTGAAATTTTACCACTCATGATCGAAAGGGGCTTCACCCCTGATGTATTAACAGATCAGACTTCTGCTCACGATCCGTTGAATGGATATGTACCAGCAGGCTATTCTTTGAAGGAAGCTGCAGAATTAAGAAAAGCAGACCCTGTTAAGTATGTTCAACTTTCAAAACAAAGCATGGCAGCGCATGTAAAAGCCATGTTAACCATGCAACAAAAAGGTGCCGTTACATTTGACTATGGTAACAACATCCGTCAGGTTGCTAAGGATGAAGGTGTAGAGAATGCCTTTGATTTCCCTGGCTTCGTTCCGGCGTATATTCGTCCATTGTTCTGTGAAGGGAAAGGTCCATTCCGTTGGGCCGCCTTATCGGGTGACCCTGAAGATATCCGTAAAATTGATGAAGCTTTACTCCGAGAGTTTAAAGATGATGAGCATCTTTGTAAATGGGTAAAAATGGCACAGGAAAGAATCGCGTTCCAAGGACTTCCTGCCCGTATTTGCTGGTTAGGATACGGTGACCGTGCCCGCTTCGGCAAAGTGATTAACGATCTGGTTGCTTCAGGTGAAGTTTCCGCGCCAATTGTAATCGGCCGTGACCACCTGGATGCAGGTTCTGTTGCCTCACCAAACCGCGAAACCGAAGCAATGAAAGATGGCAGTGATGCCGTTTCTGACTGGCCAATCCTCAATGCCATGATCAATGCTGTCGGCGGTGCGAGCTGGGTTTCTCTTCACCACGGCGGGGGCGTAGGGATGGGTTATTCTCAACACTCCGGCATGGTTATTGTTGCTGATGGTACGAAGGAAGCAGAAATCCGCTTGCAAAGAGTATTAACAACTGATCCGGGAATGGGCGTTGTTCGTCACGCAGATGCAGGCTATGAGTTAGCAATCAAAACGGCAAAAGAAAAAGGCATCAAAATGCCAATGTTGCCACAAGATTAAAATGGAGAGGATGAGAAGCAAATGACTGCACTTTTTATTAGAAATGCTTCTCAGCTCGTTACTTTACAGGGGAGCGCTCATGCTCCCCGAGTGAAGGAAGCGATGTCTGAGCTTGCCATTATTGAGAATGGAAGTGTTTGGATCGAAGACGGAGTCATCCAGGCTGTTGGAAAGGATGAAGATCTTGTTGCACAGTATAAAGGGTGTCTTCATGAAGCACAAATAATCGATGCAAGCGGAAAACTCGTGACACCAGGGCTTGTCGATCCACATACACATCTCGTTTTTGCGGGCAGCAGGGAAAATGAGTTTAATATGCGGCTCCAAGGTGCTACCTATATGGAGATCATGAATGGCGGCGGTGGAATCCACGCTACAACAAGAGCAACTAAGGCCGCAACAAAAGAGGAACTCTTTAATGAAAGCTTTGAACGATTAAATCAATTTCTCCTTCATGGTGTGACAACAGTTGAAGTGAAAAGCGGCTACGGGATGGAGTGGGAAACGGAATTAAAACAGCTTGAGGTAGCGAGGGACCTAAATGAGAGGCATGTAATTGACGTGGTTCCAACCTTTATGGGCGCTCATGCAGTACCAAAAGAATATAAGGAAAATCCGGAGGCGTTCATCGATCTTCTTATTAACAAAATGATTCCAGAGGTAGCAAAACTCGGCTTAGCGGAATTTAATGATGTCTTCTGTGAACATGGCGTTTTCACACCGGAGCAATCCAAACGAATTCTCGAAGCTGGCAAAAGGTACGGTTTGATTCCAAAAATCCATGCTGATGAAATTGAGCCCTATCAAGGGGCGGAACTTGCTGCAGAAATTGGTGCCATTTCAGCTGATCACCTCTTAAAAGCTTCAGAACAAGGTATGAGGGCAATGGCTGAAAAAGGCGTTGTCGCTGTATTACTCCCTGGAACGGCTTATTTCTTAATGGCTGAGTCCGCAAATGGAAGAAAAATGATTGATTTAGGAGTACCAGTGGCACTTTCCACCGATTGTAACCCAGGCTCATCCCCAACGGTATCTTTGCCATTTATTATGAATCTAGGCTGTATGAAGATGGGCATGACTCCTGCTGAAGTAATCACGGCTGCAACCATTAATGCAGCAAATGCTATCAACCGCGGGAAAGAGATTGGCAGTTTAGAAGTTGGTAAAAAGGGTGACATCACTATTTTTAATGTAGGAAATTATATGAGGCTTCAATATTCCTATGGCGTGAATCATACGGATACCGTTGTGAAAAACGGTCGGGTTGTGGTAAGAGGAGGAAAATTAGTTGAAGAGCTATCTATTTCCAAAAATTAATCCTCCCAGTTTTACATGGGTAAGACCGGAATCTGGTGTGGTGTCAAAAGTGCATGAATGGATTCAGCCAATAACAAACGAAAGCGATCCTGAGAAAGGTAAAACTACTGACTTCGTCGTAGTCGGCGTCCCGCTTTCACGGTCATCCATCAGTGCGTCAGGTGCGTCTGAATTTCCAGACTTTTTCAGACGTGCATGGAAAGGCTTCTCTACGTATAATCTTGATGAGGATATGGACTTATCGGATAGGACGGCACTTGATGTCGGGGATGTTCCGATGCATGTAACAGATATAAAAAAATGCCATGATAATATCATCGAGGCATCTGCGTCCCTTTATCACCATTTCCAAACATCTACGATTTGCGCGATTGGAGGAGACCATTCCATTACGGCAATGATGGTAAAAGGGCTTCATCAGGCCAAGCCAAATGAAAGAATTGGTATCCTGCAGTTTGATACACACTTTGATCTAAGGGATATGACAGATAATGGACCTTCCAACGGCACACCGATGCGGAATTTGATTGAAAGTGGAATCGTCCGTGGCAGCGATATGTACAATATTGGTCTTCACGGATTTTTTAATACAAAGGATCTAAAAAAATATGCCGATGAACATGCTGTTAACTATATAACACTTGGTAAGGTAAGGAAGAAAGGGATTAAAGAAACGGTTCTCCAAAGTTTAGAAGAATTAGCTTCGAAAGTGGATACAATCTATTTAACGGTTGATATGGATGTACTTGATATTGCTTATGCTCCAGGGGTGCCAGCTTCAACACCGGGAGGCATGACATCATCAGAACTGCTGGAAGGGGTACTAACAGCGGGGCGCCATCCAAAGGTCAAGGCAATGGACATCGTCTGTCTGGATCCATTAAAGGATTTTCAGGTACAGCCGACAGTTAAACTTGGTACGCATGTATTTTTAACCTTCCTTACCGGCGTTATGCTGCGGTAAGGATAATTGTAAAGGATGTATGGTTCTTCATCCTTTATTAGCTAAAGCAAATATGGGCGATTTTTACCAGAGGGGTGGGAAGGCCGATCATCCTAGTCATAAAAAGGAAATTCGGCTTTTTCAATCCCCCGTTATTTTAATAATAGGTCAGGACTTATTATTAAAATATTTAATCTCTGTGAAAGGGTAATATCGAAGGCTAACTTTTCCTACTACTTTCTTCTCATCAATAAAACCAATCATTCTACTGTCCTCACTAATTGGTCTATTATCTCCCATAACCCATAACTTTCCTTTAGGTACTTTTAACTTTCCAGTTAATCCCATAAGCGAAAAGTCATCTGTAAACTGTCCAGAGGTTAACTCTTTTTTATAGACATTTAAGTAAGGCTCGGGAACTTTTGTACCATTACGGTATAATTGATCATTTTTATAAACAATAGTATCACCAGGAAGTCCAATTACACGTTTAACGAAATCTTGAGTTGGTGTTGCATGAAATATGATTATGTCACCATAATGAGGCTGACCAAGATCATAAACAAGCTTATTCACGATTAGTCGGTTGTTGTTCTGTAATGTAGGCATCATTGATGGACCATCAACCACATAATTACTAATAAGAAAAGTCCTTATAATGATTGCAATAATAACTGCTATTCCAATAGCTTTTATCCAACTAAGAATTTCAGATTTACTCTTTTCCAATTACACATAGCCCCCTCTAAAAATGTTGAAACAACCAAAGATAATCGGGAAAACAAAGTTCTTAACTAAACCAAAACGCAATTAAGAACCAAAATGAATTATTTTTTTTCACCAATTTGAAATATGTAACTCCATTATAGTATAGTCACTTCTTCCAACTAAACTCCATTAGCGCAAGAAGAAAAAAGGATTGCCGCAGCATTCCCTCTTGAAGTAAAGCCCCCGTTTGCTTAAGTAAATTCTTTCACAAACTTAAAACGTACAGATAATAAAAGGTATGCGAAGAAGCAAACCTTTGAAAATCAAATCATTATTCTTTAAGTTTATCAATTAGAAGGAGATAACTACCTCAACTTATTTTTTGTTTCGTTAAATTATAGCTTCGTCTAATCAGGTCGGATATAACTTCCTCTGGAATGGTACCATCTAGAATAAGAGAATTCCAATGTTCTTTATTAAGATGGAAAGCAGGAACTATTGAAGTGTAATTATGACGATAGAAGTCCAACCAACCTGCCTCACACTTCAGATTAATCCAAATATGTTCATCTCTATTGAAAATCCAGGCAAAGACTTTCTTGCTTTCTTTATGTCGCATTAATGTCCAATTCTTATCTTTAAATGGATAATCTTCATATGTTTTTTCTAAATTCAAACAGAAATTAATAGCTTCCTCTCTCGTTTTTATTTTTTACCACTCCTTAAATATCGAAGTATGATCGTTTCTTAAATTGGTGAGAAGCATTCGATTATTCTTTATCGCTTTATCAATACGGACAGGTCGCCCTCAAAAACTTTTTCATCTCTATCATTAAAAGTAGATAACGATACAGTAAGGATACCTGTTTCATCTTTAGTTGCTTTCTTATCAATTACTTCAACATTGATATACAATTCATCTTCAGGATACACGGGTTTAATAAATTTAATATTATTCATCCGTGTTCCAGCAATGACATCCTCACCGTATAAACCTTCTTCAACCCAAAGTTTAAAAGAAATGGCTAACGTATGTATACCAGAAGCAATAATTCCATCAAACCTTCCCTGAATTGCTTTTTCCTCATCCAAATGCATATATTGAGGGTCAAATTCACCTGCAAACCTCATAATATCTCCTTTTGTTAATTTTAATGATTTAGTTTGAAACACCTGTCCAATTGCAAACTCATCTAACTTCATTCTTACACCTCTATTTTGTTGTTGTAGTCGTTGTTGTTGTTGTCCATGTTTATTTTAGCACCCACTTATTCATAAGTGGAAGTTTCAAAGCCTTATTGCACAAATCACCCAGTTACTTCAATACCACGTTTCCAATTCTATTATCAGGGCAGCCGCCAGAAGGATCTTACAGCTAACATATCGAGTAATAAAAATTAGTAAGGTAAGAAGAAAAGTTTTTCTTGAAAAACGCTTACATCGGGTTTATAATACAACTAAACCGGTTTACTAAATCGATTTATTAGGTTGGTTTAGTTATATTACATCAAGGAAAGGGTCATCCATATGAACAACGTGATTGTCCCGTTAAATGCGTTTGATCGATTCGAAGTATTAGAGAAAGGGCAGGTATCCTTCATTAAATTGATTGCTCAATCCGGCGCCTTTGGAGTGGAGATCCGCCGGGAATTGCTGCAGGAAGAGTATCATCAGCTCGAACAGATTAGAAGTGAAATCGAGCAATACGGTCTTTTCACTGTCTACTCCGCTCCAATTGAGTGTTGGAAAGACGATTTCCAATTAAATACAGAATGCTTAACAGAAGTTTTTCAGGAAGGTATGATACTAGGAGCTAAATGGATTAAGGTGTCGCTAGGGAATTTTAAGAAGGAGGAGTCCCATCTTCTAGATCTCCATGCTTTTCTTACTCAGCAGCCGCAAGAAATCCAATTGCTAGTAGAAAATGACCAAACCCTATATGGCGGGAATGTCCGGCAATTAAAGTCCTTTTTTGAAAGCGTTGCCCATCAGGCCATTCCGGTTAAGATGACGTTTGATACGGGGAACTGGTATTATGCTAAACAGGATGTAGAAGAGGCATTGAGAGAGCTTGGAACCTATGTCATGTATCTTCATTTAAAACAAGTCGAAAGGCAAAATGGTGAGCTTGTCACAGTTCCACTTCAAATGGAAGGAAATCTCAGTTGGAAACAGGTCATGCAGAACCTTTCTGCTGAAACCGTGAAAGCACTGGAATTTCCCATTGAACCAAAAGAGAAAACAAAACAATATATTCGTTTTGTTACAGAACCAATGATAGAAAGAGAGGTCACATCATGCAATCATTAGATGTTATTACCTTTGGGGAAGCAATGGCGATGTTTATGGCTAATCAGCCTGGCTCCTTACATGAGGTGAATCAATTCACAAGGGAACTTGCCGGTGCGGAAACAAATGTTGCCATCGGGCTTACGAGGCTTGGCCTTCGGTCCGGCTGGGTGAGTAAAGTGGGAAGGGATGCTTTTGGGACGTTCATTATCGAACGCCTCAAAAATGAAAACGTTGACATCGAGAGCGTTCTGGTTGCTGATCATTATCCAACTGGGTTCCAGTTGAAATCAAAAGTGATTGAAGGCGATCCTGAAGTACAATATTTTCGCAAAGGGTCTGCCGCAAGCCATCTCTGTATTGATGATTTCAATGAAGGGTATTTTAAAGCAGCAAGCCACCTGCATATGACAGGAATTCCATTAGCCCTTTCGGAACAAGCAAGAGCATACGCGAAACATGCCTTATCCTTTATGAAAAAGAATGGGCGATCCGTTTCGTTTGATCCGAATTTACGTCCCTCTCTTTGGACATCTCAAGAAGAAATGGTGGAACAAATCAATACTGTTGCTTTCCAAGCTGATTATGTTTTTCCGGGAATTTCAGAGGGCGAGATCTTAACCGGCTTTAAAAATCCTCGGGATATTGCTTCATTTTATTTGGAAATGGGTGTTAAGCTTGTGGTTATTAAGTTGGGGGAAGAAGGAGCCTTCTATAAAACGTTAAATGAGGAAGGGACCGTTTCTGGTTTTGAGGTGAAAGAAGTCATCGATACAGTAGGTGCGGGAGACGGTTTTGCGGTAGGGGTCATTAGCGGATTAATTGAAAACCTTTCCATAAAGGATGCGGTTTTAAGAGGAAACGCCATCGGAGCATTAGCCGTTCAAGCACCTGGGGACAACGACGGCTACCCGACTAAAGAAGCGTTATTAAAATATATAGAAAATAACTTACAGGGAGTGAAGTAACATGAAACAAACCATTGCCAAACAAAGATGGATGCGCCTTATTCCAATCGCTTTCATCACTTACAGTCTTGCTTATCTCGACCGTGCGAACTATGGATTTGGTGCAGCAGCAGGACTTGCGAAGGACCTGCACATCACACCGGGTACTTCATCATTGCTTGGTTCCCTTTTCTTCTTAGGCTATTTCTTTTTCCAAGTACCTGGAGCCAGCTATGCGGAAAAAAAGAGTGCGAAAAAGCTAATTTTCTGGTCATTGATTTTATGGGGTTGTTTAGCTTCAGCTACCGGTCTTATTACCAATATTAACTTATTATTTGTGTTTCGTTTTGCCCTTGGTGTTGTGGAAAGTGCGGTTATGCCGGCGATGCTTGTGTTCTTAAGCCACTGGTTTACAAAGCAAGAACGGTCCCGTGCGAATACATTCTTAATTTTAGGAAATCCGGCAACTGTATTATGGATGTCAATTATCTCAGGTTACTTGCTTAATTCCTTTGGCTGGAGATGGATGTTTATTATAGAGGGTCTTCCAGCAGTCGTTTGGGCATTCATTTGGTGGAAAATAGTTGATGATAAACCGAAGGATGCAAACTGGTTAACAGAACAAGAAAAACTTGATTTTGAACAACAATTAGAAAAAGAACAAGCAGGCTTAAAAGAGGTTAAGAATTATGGCGAAGCATTCCGATCAAAGCCTGTTATTTTATTAAGCGCCCAGTATTTTTTATGGAGCATTGGGGTTTATGGCTTTGTCATGTGGCTGCCAACCATTATTAAAGCAGCGCCAAATATGGATATTGTCAGCACAGGCTGGTTATCGTCCGTCCCTTATGTTTTAGCAGTAATTTTAATGCTGGTTGCTTCTTATTTTTCTGATAAAACCCTAAACCGAAATGCCTTTGTTTGGCCATTCCTGTTAATTGGTGCAGTTGCTTTTTATATCTCCTATGCCATTGGAACGAATCATTTCTGGCTTTCTTTTATTCTGCTCGTCATTGCCGGTGGTGCCATGTATGCTCCGTACGGTCCGTTCTTTGCCATCATTCCTGAAATTCTGCCTCGTAATGTTGCAGGAGGAGCGATGGCGCTTATTAACAGTATGGGTGCTTTAGGCTCGTTTGTCGGTTCTTATATAGTTGGGTATTTGAATGGAGCGACAGGAGGCTTTGGTGCTTCTTACATCTTCATGGCAGGTTCGCTATTTTTATCAGCTCTATTAACCATCTGGGCGGTAAAAGCTGCGAAAAAGGATAGTCAATCGTCTTCTGTGAAAGTAAGTGCATAAAAATATTAAGGGAGTTTTTAAAATGGGAGTAGAAGAAATTAAGAAACGTGCCGTTGTCGCCGTTGTTCGCGGTGCGACGCTGGAGACTATTATTCCAATGGCGGAAGCGCTGAAAGAAGGCGGAGTCACCGCTCTTGAAATTACGATGGAAACACCGAAGGCGCTGTCGCTTATTGAAAAAGCAGCAGACGTGTTTGGGGATGATATTTTAGTTGGTGCCGGAACGGTTTTGGATGCTGAGACAGCAAGAGCTGCGATCATAGCTGGATCAAAGTTTATTTTCTCACCAACCGTTAATGAGAAAACGATTCAAATGACGAAGCGTTATGGAGTCATCAGTGTTCCTGGAGCGTTTACCCCGACTGAAATTCTGAATGCTTATGAACACGGTGCTGATGCAATTAAAGTATTCCCCGCAAGTAATGTGGGCCCAAGTTATTTTAAAAATATAGCGGGGCCACTGCCGCATATTCCACTTATGCCAACAGGAGGCATTAACTTGGAAAATGCATTGGATTATATTCGAGCAGGTGTAGTAGCTGTGGGATTGGGCAGTTCATTGGTTGATCCAAGACGAGTATTAACTGATGCGTATTTAGCAGAAGTAACCCAAAATGCGAAAAAGCTAATGGAAGGGATTCAATCCGTCCGAAATGGGCTGGTTTACAATTAAACATAGATAAAGGAGGAGATACCTTTTTTTCTAAGGCTGTGTTAAACATGGATGTTGATTTCCGCTACAGGCGCTCGCTTTCCGAGGTCGTGCCGGGGAACCGAATGCAAAGGTTGTTCGGATAGAGCGGGTTGAAAAAAAAACATGGGCTGTCCGAATGCAGGGTGCTTCGGACAGGTCCAGCTGGAAAATCACGCAGAGCTGTCCGAAGTTAAGCCAAGTTCGGACAGCTTAAGCCAAAAATCATACGGAGCTGTCCGAAGTCTAGCCAAGTTCGGGCAGCTCAAGCCAAAAATCATACGGAGCTGTCCGAAGTCTAGCCAAGTTCGGACAGCTCAAGCCAGAAATTATGCGGAGCTGTCCGAAGTCTAGCCAAGTTCGGACAGTTCAAGCCGGAAATCACGTAGAGCTGTCTGATGTTAGGCCAAGTTCGGACAGCTCAAGCCAAAGATCATGCGGAGTTGTCCGAAGTCTAGCCAAGTTCGGACAGCTCAAGCCAAAAATCATACGGAGCTGTCCGAAGTCTAGCCAAGTTCGGACAGCTCAAGCCAATAATGATACGGAGCTGTCCGAAGTCTAGCCAAGTTCGGACAGCTCAAGCCAGAAATCACGTAGAGCTGTCTAATGTTAAGCTAAGTTCGGACAGCTCAGGTCAGAGATCATGCGGAGTTGTCCGAAGTCTAGCCAAGTTTGGACAGCTCAAGCCAAAAATCATACGGAGCAGTCCGAAGTCTAGCCAAGTTCGGACAGCTCAAGCCGGAAATCATGCTTAAGTTGTCCGAAGTTAAGCCAAGTTCGGACAACTTAAGCCAAAAATCATACGGAGCTGTCCGAAGTCTAGCCAAGTTCGGACAGATCAAGCCGGAAATCATGCGGAGTTGTCCGAAGTTAAGCCAAGTTCGGACAACTTAAGCCAAAAATCATACGGAGCTGTCCGAAGTCTAGCCAAGTTCGGACAGCTCAAGCCAGAGATCATGCGGAGTTGTCCGAAGTCTAGCCAAGTTCGGACAGCTCAAGCCAGAGATCATGCGGAGTTGTCCGAAGTCTAGCCAAGTTCGGACAGCACAAGCCAAAAATGATGCGGAGTTGTCCGAAGTCTAGCCAAGTTCGGACAGCACAAGCCAAAAATGATGCGGAGTTGTCCGAAGTCTATCCAAGTTCGGACAGCTCAAGCCAGAAATCACGTAGAGCTGTCTGATGTTAGGCCAAGTTCGGACAGTTCAAGCCAAAAATCATACGGAGCTGTCCGAAGTCTAGTCAAGTTCGGACAGCTTAAGCCAAAAATCATACGGAGCAGTCCGAAGTCTAGTCAAGTTCGGACAGCTCAAGCCAGAAATCATACGGAATTGTCCGAAGTCTAGCCAAGTTCGGACAGCTCAAGCCAGAAATCACGCAGAGCTGTCCGAAGTTAAGCCAAGTTCGGACAGCTCAAGCCAGAAATCACGTAGAGCTGTCTGATGTTAGGTCAAGTTCGGACAGCTCAAGCCGGAAATCATGCGGAGTTGTCCGAAGTTAAGCCAAGTTCGGACAGCTCAAACCAAAAATCATACGGAGTTGTCCGAAGTCTAGCAAAGTTCGGACAGCTCAAGCCAGAAATCACATAGAGCTGTCTGATGTTAGGCCAAATTCGGACAGCTCAAGCCAAAAATCATACGAAGCTGTCCGAAGTAAATTATAGTTCACTACGCTAAGTTGTTCTAAATAGTTAATAATCATTGTTGACACTTTTACACAATTAAGTGGACTTGACTGGAAAAAGCCAAGACCTGTCCGAATATAAGGTAATTCGGACAGGTCCAGCTGGGAAAATTCAAGGGGTGTCCTCAGCTCCATCGCGACTGCGGCTCTCCCCTGCCCCTAACTCCCGAGAGGTCTCACACCATCCACTCCAATCAACATCGTTACAAAATCAACAATGACTTTTAACACAGCCTTTTCGAAAAAGACGAAAGTGTCTTTTCTTTTTAAATGCTGCTTAACACTTGCCGTCTAACTGGAAAAATAATTGTATTATCGCTAAAATGATAGCATCAAGGTATGTTGAAAGAGGAAGAGCGATATGGAAAATATAACGATGGCTGACGTTGCGAAAGCGGCAGGTGTATCGAAAAGCACAGTGTCACAGTATTTAAATAAACGTTTTGAATATATGGGCGAGAAGACCAAACTAAAAATAGAAGAAGCCATTGAAAAACTCGGATATCAACCAAACTATCTTGCTAGAAGCCTGAAGCAAAAACGAACCTCTATGGTGGGCATTATCGTTGCGAATAGTATCCATTACTTTTCCATGGAGGTCATTCATGCAATTGAGGATTTCTGTCAAAAACATGATTTGCACGCCATCGTATGTAACGCGGATGATGACCCTGATAAAGAGAAGAAATATATTGAAATGCTGCGGGCGAAGCAGGTGGATGGCCTCATTATCTTTCCGACAGGGCAAAATAATGATCTATATGAAAGCATGATAAGGAACGGCTACCCAGTTGTGTTTATGGATAGAAAAGTAGAAAATCTTGATGTTTTCTCTGTTCTGACAGACAATGAAGCGTCCACTTATAAAGCAATCAAGCAATTTATCGAAAAAGGTCATCAGAACATTGCTTTCACTGTACAGCCTCTAACGATCAGCCCCCGGAGGGACAGGCTGGAAGGATATAAAAAAGCATTAATAGATGCCGGATTGCAAGTAAATCCAAACCTAATCATTGAATCGAGTTTAGCGGAAATGAAAAGCAAGCTAGAAAAGCTTTTTTCATCTGAGAACAAGCCTACAGCCTTATTTGCAGCAAATGATCGTATTTTTTTGATTGTTATGGAATTTTTAAAAGAAAAGGGAATTAAGCTTGGCAAGGATTTGGAATTCGTTGTCTTTGATAATATTCCATATGCCCATTTGCTGGAATCTCCTCTTTCGTTTATTATTCAGCCCGCAGCGGAGATGGGAGAAAAGGCAGCGGAATTATTATTTGAGCAGATTAATAAAGAAGAAATAAAACCGGAAAAGCTTGTTTTTCCAAGCCGGATGGTGT
Organism: Neobacillus cucumis; assembly: GCF_016908975.1. GTDB lineage: Bacteria > Bacillota > Bacilli > Bacillales > Cytobacillaceae > Neobacillus > Neobacillus cucumis. The sequence continues at coordinate 33,211 of NZ_JAFBEX010000033.1, read as the reverse complement.
AGGGGCGATAAATTGTCACGCCCCTAGATTCACCTGCCATTATTGAAAAATGCTTACAAATAAAGTATAATCTTTTCATAAACCGGTTTAGTAAATCGATTTATCTATTCAAAAGGAGCAAAAATCATGAACATACAACTTGCATTGGATCGGATGAAAATAGAGGATGCGATTCAATTATCGAGGGAAGTGGAGCAGCACATCGATTGGATTGAAGTGGGAACCTCCCTCATTAAAGAATTTGGAATGACCAGTGTAAGGAAGATCAAAGAAGCATTTCCGAATAAAACGATTGTTGCGGATATCAAAACCATCGACAATGCCCGTTATGAATTTGAACTTTGTTTTCAAGCCGGAGCGGATGTGGCCACCGTTATGGGGGTATCGCCTCTGGTCACCATTGAAGCCTGCATGGATGTAGCAAAGCAATACAATAAAAAAGTGATGATCGATTTATTGAATACTTCTGATGAACAAAAGAGTGCATTAATGAGATGTAAGGACGCGATCTTTTGTGATCATGTCAGCAAGGACCAGCAAGAAGAATCCGGTGAACGTCATCTTGGGACAAGGAGAGAGGACCCAACCATTCAACTTGCTGCCGCGGGAGGTATCACATTCGATTCCATTGGCCATTTAATCGAGACGCTAAATCCAGATGTAGTGATTATCGGTTCTGCCATCTCAAAAGCCCAGGATCCATCCGAAGCTGCGGCGAAATTTAAACAACTTATTTCACAATCAGGGGTGAATAGATGATGAAAGTAGTATCAACGATTTTAAAAGAAATTGATACCGTTCTTAGTAAAGTGGCGGAAGAGCAGCTTCAAGAAATTGCAGGCCAATTGCAAAAAGCGAAGCGGATTTTTGTAATCGGAGAGGGCCGTTCCGGATTAATGGCAAAATCGTTTGCGATGAGATTAATGCATTTAGGGGCAACTGTCTATGTGGTTGGAGAGACCATTACCCCATCTATCGCAGAGGGAGATTTGTTAGTCGCTATTTCAGGATCAGGAACAACCAAGAGTGTGGTGTGGACGGCTGAAAAAACCAAATCCTTTGGCTGCGCTGTGATTGCGGTGACAACAAATCTTGAGTCCCCATTAGGAGCAGCCGCAACGGAAATTCTCCATGTCCCCGCTGCGACCAAATACCGCAGGGAACATGAACGGCAAACCATTCAGCCGCTTGGTTCTTTATTTGACCAATGTTCTCATATCGTATTTGATGCGGTATGCTTACTTTTCGGTAAATTAAATGATATGGATAACAGCAAGGCGTTTCAATTGCATAGTAATTTAGAGTAGTTAAAAAAATCATTCAATAAAAGAGAGTAGACGATTGTTTGCAAATGGAAAAGATCGTCTGCTCTTTTTGCTTTTATAAGGCTGTGTTAAACATGGATGTTGATTTCCGCTCCAGGCACTCGCATTCCGCGGGCGTGCCGGGGAGCCTCCTCGGCGCTGAAAGCGCCTGTGGGGTCTCCCCTGCCCCGTACTCCCGCAGGACTTTGAAGATTCTTCCTCGAATCCGCCCACGCACGAAGAAAATGCGATAGCATTTTCGAGGAGTCGAGCGCCTTCCGCTCCAATCAACATCGTTCCAAAATCAACAATACCCTTTAACACAGTCTTTATAAAAAATATTCTCATCTAATTTCTATTTTTAGGAAAATTACAAATTAATATGATCGTTATTGTATTGATCTAATTGTTCTTGTAGGACTGATATGTAATTCATCATTGCCATTCTTACGATAGAAGGGTAGTAACGATTATTAAGTTCTTGTTCACATTCTTCTAAATCCATCTTTTTAACAGCAATAATTTTATTTAATTCATCAATGCTCATCGATAACCACTCTCCTACATGTCAAAAAAGTCATTGTAATCCACATTCGGATCCAGTTTTTTAAGAAAATTAATAATTTTTCTGGCTGTACTCATAGTTGGTTGATGGTCTTCATGTGAACATAAACGGCTGATGGTAGCTCTACTAACTCCTGATCTCTCTAACTCCTTTTGACTAATGCCGTGCTGATCAATATATCGCCCCAGTTTTGACCTTTCCTTCCCGATGCCAAACCACTTCAATCCTTTCACTCTCCTTGTATTGATAGCTCAAGCATTGACAATAATTTCATAGCTTATACAAAAGTTGCATCTCTGAAATTTTTTCTCATAGAGGATGCAACTAGTAAAAACGGGAACTTTTTCACTTTTTAATTTGATCTCCCGCTCAAAACATAATAAAGTTTTGAACGCCCTTACAAAGAGCAAGATGTTTAAGTAAGTGAGCAATATCACTTAATGTAATTGAGTGTTTATTGTAATAAAATCAAAAGTGTAGAAAGCAATAAATAATAGTAACTTAAGAGGGAGAGAAACAGATGAAAGAGATCAGAATAGGACTTGTTGGTGCAGGATGGATGGGAAAGGCCCATACTAATTCATTTTTAAATGCTTTAATGCTATTTGGACCGGACGCTGGGAAACCCGTTTTTGAAGTGGTAGCAGATGTAAGTATTGAGGCAGCCAAAGTTGCGTGCGAGAAACTTGGATATTCAAGATGGGTGGAAAGCTGGCAAGAGGTTGTTACGGATCAAAATGTGGATGTGGTTGATATTGCTACACCAAATGCCTTCCATTATGAGGTGGCAAAAGCAGCGTTAGAAAACGGAAAGCACGTTTACTGTGAGAAACCACTAACCCTTACAGCAGAGCAATCAAAAGAATTAGCCGAACTTGCTAAGCAAAAGGGAGTCGTTAATTATGTTGGTTACAACAATGTGATGAATCCTGCAAACGCTTATATTAAGGAACTGGTTTCTTCTGGTAAACTAGGCAAAATCATGAGATTCTCAGGAACTTACGACCAGGATGGATTGCTAGATCCAACATTGCCGATTACATGGCGTCACATTAACAAACATTCAGGCAGCGGTGCACTTGGCGATCTTGGCTCACACCTACTCAGCGTTTCTCAGTTTATCCTTGGAGATATCAAAAGTGTAAATGCTTTATCGAAGATCGTTATTCCGAAAAGACCAAAACAAGCGGGTTCATCGGAACTTGCAGAAGTAGAAAATGATGACTTGATAAATATTCTTGCAGAATATAAAAATGGAGCAATTGGCACAATTGGGGCAAGTCGTGTGGCAACAGGACGCAAAAACTATCTTTCATTTGAAATTCAAGGAACTGAGGGTTCAGTCTACTATTCGCTAGAAAGAATGAACGAAGTGAATGTCTACTTTACGTCCGACAGTAGTGCTGATCGAGGTTTCAGAAATGTATTTCTTGGACCTGACCATAAAGGATATAATGCTTTCTATCCTGCATCCGGGATTGCAATCGGATACAATGATATGAAAGTTTTAGAGGCACATGAACTGCTTTCTGCTATTACAGAAGGCAAACCATACGCGTGTGATTTTGAGTTTGGTTATAAAATTGATAGAACTGTAAGCGCTATTCTTGAATCTGCCGCAGAAAGAAAATGGGTAGAAGTAGAAAAGCAAGTGGCAGAGGTTATTTAAAGGAGGAGAGAGAATATGAATATCAAAATTGGAACAGCACCAGATTCCTGGGGAGTATGGTTTCCTGAAAATGAAAAACAGACACCATGGGAAAGATGTATGAATGAAATGGCAGAGGCCGGATATGCAGGGATTGAATTGGGACCCTGGGGATACCTCCCGAATAAATATGATCGATTAAAAGAAGAACTTGAAAAAAGAAATCTTGAATTGACTGCCACAACCCTTGTGGGAGATCTTACATCCGATCGCAAAACGGAGGAACTGATTGGTTTGCTGGATGAGATGTCTAGTCTTCAACTGAAATTTGAGAGTGCCAAATATGTTGTCTTGATTGATGATTGTTATACCGATCTTTTTACCGGTGAATTACTAAGACCGCGAGTTTTAAACGGTGCAGACTGGGACAAGTTTATTAGCAACATCATCAAAATCCGAGACCATGCGAAAGTAAATTACGGTTTGGAAGTAGTCTTTCACCCTCATGCCCAAAGCCATGTGGAAACGGAAGAGCAAATTGAAAGACTCTTGAATGACACGGATATTAATCTCTGTTTGGATACAGGTCATCATGCGTACGCTGATGGCGATCCGGTTGCGTTTATGAAAAAACATTACAAGCGTATTCCTTATCTTCACTTGAAAAGCTGTGATCTAAAAGTAAGAGAAAAAATGCAAGTACAAGGTTGGTCTTTCGCAAAAGCAGTGAGTGAGGATATCATGTGTGAGCCAGAACTTGGTGTTGTCGATATGAAAGCTTTCGTGCAAGTATTAGAGGATATTAACTTTACCGGTTGGGCAATCGTTGAACAGGATATGTATCCTGCGCCTTTTGAAAAACCCTTTCCAATCGCAGCAAGAACCAGAAAATACTTAACAACAATTGGGATGAGCTAAGCTTGGAGAGCCTGGTCGACAGGCTCTCGTGCTTCTAAAATGATAGTGTAATGCTATTTTCAAATCATGAAAAACCTAATATAATACTAAAATAGTTTATTTTTTATGATGCTTAGTAAGCGATTACAATAGTGCTTGAATGTGATTGGACCTCTTAAGATCAGAATTGCTAGACTGAAATATTGCTAAAGACATAAGGTAACTGAACTAACATGTAAACTAATGCAAAGGGGATATTAACATGGAAAGTATCAGAGTTACTGATCAATCAGCTCAACTGGAACACGCAAAGAAAAAGGACCCAGAAAAGTTTTTGAAGTTAGTCACCATTGTATCAACTTTTGGGGGACTCTTATTTGGCTATGATACAGGAGTTATAAATGGTGCACTTCCCTTTATGGCGAAACCTGATCAATTAAACTTAACGCCTTTTACTGAGGGTGTAGTCGCAAGTTCTTTAGTATTAGGCGCTGCTTTTGGTTCATTATTTGGTGGACGATTATCAGACAATAAGGGACGCCGCAAGGCCATCATGTATCTTGCTATTTTATTCTTGTTTTCTGCATTAGGCTGCGTCATCGCCCCCAATACGACGGTAATGGTTATTTTCCGTTTTCTATTAGGACTTGCTGTCGGCGGCGCTTCTGTAGTCGTTCCATCCTATCTCGCCGAAATGTCACCTTCAGCACGCCGTGGCAGGTTAGTGACGCAAAATGAATTAATGATTGTGACGGGACAGTTTCTTGCGTACGTATTTAATGCTGTCATTGGCAATGTTTTTGGAGATGGAGGGCATGTATGGCGTTACATGTTAGTGGTTGCTACATTACCAGCTATTGCCCTTTGGATTGGAGTCGTGATTTTACCTGAAAGTCCTCGTTGGTTAGCCTCTAAAGGTAGAACTGGCGATGCACTAAGAATACTTAAACAGATTCGTCAAGAGAATGTCGCTGAACTAGAATTAGATGACATTAAAGCCCATCTATTAGAACAGAAAAAAGCAAAGAGAGTAACATTCAAAGATTTGGGGATACCTTGGGTTCGACGGATTGTCATTCTGGGTATGGGGATTGGAGCTATATCGCAATTAGTAGGGATCAACTCGATCATGTACTACGGTACACAAATACTACAAAACTCTGGTTTTGGAACCAAAACAGCTTTAATTGGGAACGTAGCAAATGGCTTAATTTCTGTGATTGCCGTTATTGTTGGAATGTCCATCATGCACAAAGTGAATAGACGGACCATGTTTCTTACCGGCTTAATAGGGGCAACTATTGCGCTGATAGCTATTGGGATTGCAACTTTAACCCTTGCTGGTTCGCCAATGTTGCCATATGTAGTATTATCAATGACCGTGCTATATTTAGCCTTCTTTCAAGGTGCTATTGGTCCGATGACATGGCTGACATTATCAGAAATTTTCCCTGCCCGTTTACGTGGTATGGGGATGGGAATAGCCGTATTGTTTTTATGGCTATGCAATTTTTTAGTAGGTATGTTCTTCCCTGTTCTTTTAAATGGAATTGGCCTATCAGGAACCTTTTTCATATTCGCAGTATTTGGTGTTTTGGGAGTCATTTTTATAGCAAAGTACTTACCTGAAACAAAAGGGCTGTCATTAGAACAAATAGAAGATAATTTTAAGGCTTCATAGGAAGAAATATCGGCTCAATAAAAAAATCACTTCAAAATTTGAAGTGATTTTTTTATTGGCGTCTAGGCGGGTTGGTTCCTAGAATTGTATTTCCCTAAACTGTTTTGGTGTTAGGTTTGTATGCTTTTTAAAGGTTGTGATAAAGTGTGTATCACTATTAAATCCTGATGTAAGTGAGATCTTCTTGATTGATAGATTCGTGTTCTGAAGCAATTGTTTCGCATGGTTTATGCGAAAGTTAAGGACGTATTCATATGGTGAGTATCCAGTATATTTTTTAAATACACGAGAAAAATGAAATGCTGTTAAATTGACGTATTGAGCTAGCTCCGTTAGATTGATCTCCGTATGAAAATGGTTTTCAATATAGGCAATCGCTTGGAGGATAATTTTTTCTTGAATATCAGTTGATTCATTGGAAACCTCATTTAACTCATACATTATTTTATGGATGCTCATCGAAACAAAATGTTCATTGATATTCCCCTTTTCGGCCATATGGAGAATTTGATCCATGCATTCTGGAATGACAATATTATTCTCGATTGAAAAAATGCATCCACTTTTCTCAAAAAGAAAATCAAAATAAGGTTGACACGCAATGCCTGAAAAATGAAACCATTCAAAGAATACATCTTCATTTGCCAAGTACGAATGCGGTTCATGGCAATTAAGAAATACTAGTGTATTTTTTCTAACTTGAAATTCCTGATCTCTATATTTAATGGTCATGGTTCCCTTCCTAATCAACATGATGAGAAAGTTGTTGTACATATTTCTTTCCACGATATATTTATCATCACAGTAGAATAGGCCAGAATCATGCAAACAGTAAAGCGCCTTTTTGGCAAATTCACTAGGAATATGGAAAAAAATCTCGGATTTTTGCAATACACCTTTTTCAATGATTTTCATAGGGCTCTCCTTTAATTAATAAAAGCAATATTATTAAGTGTTTAGTAATATCGCCTGATTTATATGTATTTTTATTATAATAAGAAGAAAAAGTATAAAGCAATAAATAATAGTAAATGTGATAAGAGTGTAATGTATAAAGGAGTTCAGTAGGAACCAATCGTTAAGTCATAAGAAAAGGCCATTCAAATATTAAAGACCAGATTAGAATATATTCTTTGAATATAAGGTTAACGTTTACTTTGTTCCTATGAAATAATGAGAATTTTGTCTGTAGGAAATTTTGTTTAAAAAAGTCTCTTATAATCAGGAGTTTCTTCTTTCTCTTTTTATTAAATAAAATGTTGACTTGAGTATTAAAGGATAATATAATCGTAAAAAATAGGGTTAACGTTTACCTAAAAATATCTTAATTTTTTTCAGGTATAATCTACATTATTTTTTTGCTTTATTGGTTTAATAGATTCCTAATATTTAAGAAAAAAAGAAAACGTTTTACTTAATGAAAACTCAAAAAAAGGCGGGGATTTATGATGGAAAAGGTTAGGGTAGGGATGGTAGGATTAGGGAGATTAGGGAAACAACATGCAGAGAATTTAGCGTTTCGTATTCCAAATTGCGAATTATCAGCTGTTTGCAGTGTGATTCCAGAAGAAGTTGAACAAGTCCAAAAGGAATGGGATATACCATACGCTTATACCAGTTATGATGAAATGCTAAAAAATAAAGAACTGGACGCAATCTTTATTGCTTCTCCGTCAGGGTTTCATTGCGAGCAAATCGAGAAAGCAATCCAAGCGGGTTTTCATGTATTCAGTGAAAAACCGCTTGGATTATATATGGAGGAAGCTTTGCGTGTTCAAGAAGTCGTGAACAAGCATAAAGACCAAGTATTCATGCTGGGTTTTATGAGAAGATATGACAAGTCCTATGCATATGCGAAAAAGAAAATAGAGGAAGGCAAGATTGGTGACCCATACTTAATTCGCTGTTATGGTTTTGATCCAGCAAAGGCAATACATGGATTTATGCAATTTGCAAAAAATAATTACAGTGGCGGTTTGTTTTTAGATATGGCTATTCATGATTTGGATCTTGCCAGATGGTTCTTAAATGTTGAAGCTAAACAAGTTTGGGCAATTGGCGGCGCCTATGGGTATCCTGAAATAGCGGATTTGAACGATGCAGAAACAGGGACTGCCTTAGTGAAATTTGAAAAAAATAAAATGGGCGTTTTTATTGCCGGACGTAACTGTGCACATGGATATCATATTGAAACAGAAATCATTGGTACAAAAGGTACATTAAGAATTGGAACCATTCCTGAAAAAAATATGGTCACGGTATTTGATGAATCCGGAGCTGTAAAGGAATGCTCGGATGGATTTTTAGAGAGATTCGAACAAGCCTATTTAAGTGAGGTCGAAGAGTTTATTTCCTGTGTCAGAGAAAAGAGACAGCCGAATGTTACGGTTGAAGATGGAGTATTATCAACAGCTCTTGGTTATGCTTGTAAGGAGTCGTTTGAAACAGGGGAATTGATAACCGTTCAATCACCTTATAAAATTTCCTCATCTAATTAATTTCATAAATAGGTTGTTTTATTAATAGACAGTTTGCTTTAGGGCAGCACTGTCTATTTTTCTGATGTTCATGGCTTTAAAGTGTTATAATCACAACAAAAAAGGTTACTGGGAAAGAAGGGTCTATAATGAAGGTAACCATTCATAGTGTCGCCCAGGAAGCAGGTGTTTCGACAACAACTGTTTCGAAGGTGATCAATCATACTGGCAGCATTAGTGAGCAGACTAGAAAAAAAGTATTGGAAGCAATGAAAAAACTTAATTATTCTCCCGATGTAGCTGCAGCCTCATTAAGGGGAAAACGAACAAAAGCTTTTGGTTTACTAGTTCCGGATGTTACGAATCCATTTTATGCCGAAGTTGCAAGGAGTATTGAAGATCGAAGTCATGATTTTGGATATAACGTGATGATGTGCAATACGGATAATGATTCTGAAAAAGAGAAGAGCTATTTATCGCTGCTAACTAGTCAAAGGATAGATGGTCTTGTTGTAGCATCAGCTTTCCGAAGTCCGGATTTACTTGAAGAGATGCTGGATAAAGGATTTCCAATGGTATTAATAGCTTCAGATATTCCAAAATTATCCGTAAATACTGTGACTGTGGATGACTATAAAGGGGGATATTTAGCAACTTCCCATTTACTATCCTTGGGTCACAAAAAAATTGCAATCATCATCGAAAATGTTCGCAGTAACACCGCGCGGATGGATGCATTTAAGGAAGCGATGCTTGAAGCGGACTTACAAATACCGGATGGCTTTATTGTAAAAACAGAAGCAAGCATTCTAAAAGGTTACCAAAGCGGCAAAAAAATTCTCTCAATGAAAGAGAGGCCATCAGCTATTTTTGCATGCAATGATTTATTAGCAGCGGGGGTTTTACAAGCTGCCAAAGAACTTGGTTTAAACGTACCTCAAGATTTATCGGTAGTTGGTTTTGATAACACTGTGCTTTCTACCACAACCTCCCCGATGTTAACAACCGTTTCACAGCCAATTAAACTAATGGGAGCGAAAGCGGTTGAATTGTTAATCGGGGAAATGAAGGAGGAAAAGACGAATAAGGAACGTTTGTTACTTTCTCCGGAATTAATTATTCGACAATCAACAGCTAAATTTAATACAGCCGAAATATAAAATATTTCCATAATAATGCCGTAAAACTATCCATTTAAAAGGGGCGAATGGAGATATATTACAATTCGTAGAAGAACGAAAGGTCATGAAAAATACACCAGCCCATTCTCTTTGTTATTTTACGAGAATAGGCTGGTGCTCATGTTGATATACAATAATCATTGAATTAGTTCATCCTAACTGTTTAAAAATTTCAAATTCCAGTACTCTAAATTTTTAAAAAATAAGGAAAAGCGCTAACTGTAGTGGTGACGGGACAAAGAAAAACGTAAATTCTTGCTTTGTGGATCAGGAAGACTAAAAGGATATTCAAGAGGGCAAAAGGCTAATGATATTTACAATAAACGGCTGCTTTTTGACCAGATGTTCTTATTATTTTATTATTCCAATAAAACTTTCGAAGGATTTCCAATACTTAAAAAATAAATATTGAATTATCTCTTATGAGAGGTTATTATTAAAAAGGAAAGCGCTTAACCTGGTGAATTTATAATAATTTATTTTTTAATAGATTTAAAATAAGGAGGAAAGCTATGAGGAAAATCCGATGGGGAGTTTTAAGTGCAGCCAATATAGCATACGATGAGCTTGTTCCGGCTTTACGCCGTTCAAACCGTGCAGTGGTAACTGCTATTGCTTCAAAGAGTTCTGAAAAGGTTAAGCGCTTTAATTGTCCTATTGTTTATCAGGAGTATGAACAGCTAATTGAGGACTCTTCCATTGATGCTGTGTATATTCCACTTCCAAATTCGTTGCATGCTGAATGGGCTGTAAAAGCAATGAAAAATGGCAAGCACGTTCTTCTTGAGAAGCCAGCTACATTAACGGAAGCCGAGATGGAATCAATCCACCATGCTGCACAAGAAAATAACGTAGTTTTTTTGGAAGCATTTATGTATCAATTTCATCGTCAACATAACCGTGCAAAAGAGTTACTCAACTCGGGAGTCATCGGTGAGTATAGCCATATCAAAGCCCATTTCTCATGGATGCTCGAGGATCAGGGGGATATTCGATTAAATCAGGAATTGGGTGGAGGTGCTATGAGGGATGTAGGATGCTACGGACTTCATGCAGTAACTCAAATAATCGACTTTAATCCAATTCAAATCTCCATGAGCGGAAAGATTCATCCTGAATATGGTGTTGATACAACTTCCGTTTGTGTTTTAAAAGACGAACAAAATCGAATTGCTGAAGTGTCCGCTTCGATGGAACTTCCATTTATTAATCGCTATGAAGTAATTGGACCAAAAGGTTCCATAACGGTAGATTCCTCTTTTCGACCTGACGTTTCTGATGATAAATTTGGAAAAGTTACTGTCAGAGATGAAAATAATAATGTTATTCTTTTTGAAAGATTGAAAGATGATCAATATTTAAGACAAGTTGAACATTTTCAAGACTGTATACTTAGCAGGGAAAATCCAGTTTATAATTCAGTTCACTCCCTTCAAATGGCACGCTATCTGGAAAAAGCCTACTGGTCATTGTCGAACGGGTCTGTTATGACAAATATTAATCATTAGTAAAGTACTTTTTTAAGTTTTTACAACATTTATCCAAAATACGTTCAAAAAATATTCAAAATATTATTGCATGTTGGGAATATAATGGTATAATTCTAAACAAAGGGAAAGCGCTTACCCTAATTAATTTTCGTTATAGTTAAGGGGAAACGAAGAAAGGGGATCAGATATGGTTGTACATACAAGGAGCCTCCTCGAAATAAAAGGAATTAAAAAAAGCTTCAATCAAAACCATGTCCTAAAGGGGATCGACCTCGATGTAAAAGCTGGTGAAGTTCATGTGTTACTTGGAGAAAACGGAGCAGGCAAATCAACTTTAATCAAAATTTTAACAGGCGCATATCAAAAGGATGCTGGAGAAATTTATTGGGAAGGGAACCTGGTTCACCTAAATAACCCGGTTGATTCAATGGCATTAGGTATTGCGACAATCTATCAGGAACTGAATGTTATTCCAGAACTAAAAGTATATGAAAATATCTTTCTTGGAAGAGAATTAAAACATGGCGGCAAAATGTCCTTACTTAACCGCAGAGCAATGCGAAAAGAAGCAGAGCGCTGTCTGGAGTTGCTTGGCCAGAACCCAAAACTTGCTGATGAACAGCTTGGGAAACTAGGCATTGGGCAACAGCAGCTGATTGAGATTGCGAAAGCGATCGCACTGGATGCGAAATTAATTATTATGGATGAGCCAACTTCCAGCTTAAGCGCCCAGGAAGTAGAACAGTTATATAAGGTTGTTGAAGAACTTAGGAAAAAAGGAATTGGGATTATCTTCATTTCCCATCGTCTTGAAGAAATTAGGCACCTTGGTGATAGGATTACCATTCTGCGCGATGGATTCAAAATTGAAACTTTACCAGTAAAAACAACTGAAACCGACCACTGGATAGAATTAATGGTAGGACGTTCGCTGGATGAAAAGTTTCCAAAGCAATCCTTTAAACTGGGAAAAGAAGGATTCCGTGTTGAAAATTTAGTAGTAGCAGGCACAAAGGAGCCGATCAATTTTTCAGTTCGATATGGCGAAATTGTAGGGATTTCAGGACTGGTTGGTGCAGGACGTACCGAATTGGCCAGAGCGATTTTCGGTGTTGATCACCATAAAGGCGGGAAGGTCTTTATTGATGGCCAGGAAATCCGAATTAAATCTCCACGAGACGCTATCAACGCAGGAATTGCCTTTATAACAGAGGATCGCAAAAGTGAAGGCCTGTTGCTTGATATGACGCTTGACTTTAATATGGCCATAGCTAATATGGATAAGTTTAAAGGAAATACAGGATTGCTCGATCTAAAAGCAATGCGTAGAGAAGCAGTAAATTATGTGAAAGAGCTAAAAATTCGTCCAGGTAACATTGAACTTCACTCTCGGAACTTAAGTGGAGGAAATCAGCAAAAGGTTGTTATCGCCAAGTGGTTATGCACCCAGGCAAAGGTATTTATTTTTGACGAACCGACAAGAGGAATTGACGTAGGTGCTAAAGTCGAAGTCTACCGTTTAATGAACCAGTTAGTTGAAAACGGTTCTATTGTCATAATGATTTCATCAGACCTTCCTGAAATTCTTGGGATGTGTGATCGAGTGTTAGTTATGAGTGAAGGAAAATTAACGGCAGATCTGCCGATTCAAGAAGCTTCACAAGAAAGAATAATGAAAGCGGCTACAGGAGGATGAAAAAATGAGTCAAGTTCAGGTAGTAACAAAATCAGAAACCGAATTAACTAAGGAAAAAAACACATTTAAAAAAGTAATCAGTAAGCTGGGACCTCTATTAGCTCTTATCATCTTGGTTGTAATCCTTACTTCCCTATCAGATAAGTTTTTAACGATTAATAACCTCATGAATATTGCAAGTCAGTCTTCCATTAATGCTCTCCTTGGCATAGGAATGCTTTTGGCAATCTTGACTGCAGGGATTGACTTGTCAGTAGGTGCCATTCTTGCAGTATCAATCATGATTATGGGGATTGTAACCGTTAACATGCACATGAATCCGATTATCGGTATCATTGTTTGTCTTGGTGTTGGCACTTTCTTCGGCTGGATAAATGGAATCTTATTAACAAAACTTCATTTACCACATCCATTCATCTCAACTCTTGGAACACAATTTATAGGCCGTGGAATCGCACTTATTGTAACTGCAGCTGCACCAATTGCCGGTTTCCCGCTTATGATTCAATTTGCAGGAAATCAATTCGTGGGTCCGATTCCAGTAAGCTTTCTTCTAGTAATTGTTGTTTATGTAATCTTTCATATTTTCCTTACAAGAACAAAGACAGGCCGCTATATTTATGCGATTGGTGGTAATCCAGAAGCAGCTCGCCTATCAGGGATCAAGGTAGATCGCGTGCTGATGATCGTTTATTCATTAAGTGGTTTGATGGCTGGTCTTGCAGGGTTAGTAATGGTAGGACGTGTTAACTCAGCATTCCCACTTGCAGGACTTAACTATGAATCTGATGCGATTGCAGCTGTTATCATCGGTGGCGCTAGTTTCTTTGGAGGGGTTGGTACAGTTTCCGGTACATTAATCGGTGCATTAACCATTGCTGTTCTTCGTAATGGTTTAAATCTTCTGAACGTTTCTGCAGACTCACAAATGGCTGTAATCGGTATTGTTATCATTGCAGCAGTTTATGTGGACGTAATCCGTCAACGCAGAGCAAAGAAAAAGTAATTCATTTGTTTCTAGCTTGTCGACAAATATCTATACAAAACGCGACTGCTTAATCACTATGAGGTAATCATAAAACATCATTAAAAACAGGAAAAGTGGAGGAATATATAAATGAATACGAAGAAAATCAAAATAGTTGGTGCTGCTGTAGCCTTATCCTGCATGACATTTATCGCCGGTTGTTCATCAAGTGCTAGTAAAAGCACCAGCGCATCGGCAAGTAATAACAGTAATAAAAGCGTCACTGTTGTATTAAAAACATTATCAAGCCCTTATTGGCAATATGTCCAGGCTGGTGCTGAGGCAGCAGGTAAGAAGCTGGGTGTTAATGTAAATGTAGTAGGACCATCAGCTGAATCACAAGTTATGGAACAAGTTAACATGATTCAAGACCAAATCAGCCAGTCACCAAGTGCACTTGTTGTATCACCATCGCAGCCAACCACGGTGGTACCAGTATTAACTAGTGCAGTAAAAGCGAAAATACCGGTGCTTTTAATTGATTCAGACGCTTCATTTGATGGCAAAACTACCTTCATCGGAACGGATAATGCAACAGCAGGTGCTCAAGCAGGTAAATTGCTTGGTTCCATGCTTCACAAAGGTGATAAGGTGGTCCTTATTGCAGGAGCACTCGGTAACCCTGCGACTGACCAACGGATTAAAGGTGCTAAGAACGAACTTATTAAAGAAGGAATACAAGTCGTTGCGCAACAGCCTGGGGATAGCGACAAAGCAAAAGCGTTGTCTGTAATGGAAAATATTCTTGAGAAACACAGTGATGTAAAAGGTGTATTTGCAGCTAATGATGATATGGCACTTGGAGCATTGCGTGCGGTTCAGGCAAAACACTTGGATATTAAAGTAATCGGTACTGATGGAACTCAAGAAGCAGTTCAATCCATTCTTAGCGGCGGTCTTGCTGGTACTATTGCACAAAGTCCATATAATATGGGATACCAAGGTGTTGAAAATGCTTTAAAAGTAGCTGATGGCAAAAAAATCTCAAACCGTATCGACAGTGGAATTCAAGTTATTACGAAGGATAATGCTCAAAAACAACTTGATTTCTTAAAGAGTATTTCAAAATAATTAGTCCTGGTATTACCCCCAAAATTCCTTCATGGTAAAATGGTATCAGAATAGGACAGTTTAGAAGGAGTTTGAAAGTGGATGAAGCCGACGATTTACGATGTAGCTGAAAAGGCGGGGGTCTCCATTGCAACCGTATCAAAGGTAGTGAATAATTCAGGTCGGATCAGTGAAAAAACCAGGAAAAAAGTGACTGAAATAATGAGGGAACTTGATTATCAACCAAGCAGTGTTGCAGCGGCCTTAACAGGAAAGCAAACCTATACGATTGGAGTTCTTGTTCCTGATATTTCAAATGCCTTCTTTGCAGAAGTTGGGCGGGCGTTGGAAAACAATGCCCGCGAGATGGGTTATGCAATTATGATGTGCAGTACAGATTACCAGATTGAGCGCGAAAAGGAATATTTGGATCTTTTATTAAAAAAGCAAGTTGACGGAATCATTATCGCAACAGAGCAGGAGGATTGGAAGGTATATAAAAATCTACAAAGAAAAAATATACCCCATTTAATGTTTTCAATTGATAACCTCCGTTTTTCATCACACATTGTGACTACTGATGATGTAAGAGGCGGATATATGGCAGGCCGTTATTTATTAGATAAAGGACATACGGATATTGCGATCATAGCCGAATTAAATCGAGCCAGCGGGCGCATGCGTTTAGAGGGATTCAAACAGTCGTTAGCTGGTGAAGGGATTTCGTTAAAGGAAGAATGGACGGTCAACGCGATGTCTACAATTGACGAGGCAAAAATCGCAGCAAGGAAAATATTTTCTTTAAAGGATAGACCTACTGCAGTGTTTGCCTCAACAGATTTGATTGCTGCTATCCTTATTAATGAGTCACGGAAAGTAAATATTCGTATTCCGCAAGATTTATCAATTGTTGGCTTTGATAATACGATTTACGCTGAATTAGCAGACCCAGGTTTAACAACAATTGCTCAGCCGAAGGAAGAATTAGCCCACTATGCGATTGATCAGCTCTTAAAATTAATGAAAGACCCAATGATGCCTCAGCAGCGGATCATGCTCTCACCCATGCTGGTAGAACGTAATTCTGTAAGAAGCTTAAAAAATAAATAAAGGAAAACCAACCGGTTGAGGTCGGATTTTCCTTTATTTTGGGTAAGCGCTTAACCCTATAATATATTTATTTGGAGGAATCATTTCATGACAACATTAACAATTGGAATAATTGGCGCAGGTCGGATTGGGAAATTACATGTAGATAATTTAAGAAAGATACCACAAATTCGCATTAAAAGTGTTTCAGATGTTTTTATAGATCACCTTGAATCATGGGCGAAAGAAAAACAAATTGAGTTTTTAACATCGGATTATCATGAGTTGCTAAATGATCCGGAAATTCAAGCCGTTTTCATTTGTTCACCAACCAATACACACGCTACTATCATTAAAGAAGCAGCTCTAGCTGGCAAAGATATCTTTTGTGAAAAACCGGTTAGCTTTTCAGTGGAGGAAACAGAAGAGGCATTGGCAGTTGTTGAAAAAGCCGGTGTAAAACTGCAAATTGGTTTTAACCGCCGCTATGATCCGAATTTCCGCAAAATTCAAACACTTGTGAAAGACGGCCAAATTGGCGAGCCTCATATTTTAAAAATTACATCTCGTGACCCAGAGCCACCAGGTGTTGACTATGTGAAGGCTTCCGGTGGATTGTTTATGGATATGATGATCCACGATTTCGATATGGCCCGTTATGTAATGGGTAGTGAAGTTGTTGAGGTATCTGCTGCCGGAGCAGTGTTGGTGGATCCGGCAATCGGTGAAGCTGGTGATATTGATACCGCTATCGTTACATTGAAATTTGCAAATGGTGCACTAGGAGTCATTGATAACAGCCGTCAGGCAGTGTACGGGTATGATCAGCGCCTTGAGGTTTTCGGTGCCAAAGGGGCAGCACAAGCCGATAACAATCGTGCCACTAATGTTGAAGTATCAACAGCAGAGAGTGTTACGAAAGAAAAGCCGCTTTACTTTTTCCTTGAGCGTTACAATCAAGCATATATCGATGAAGTGGTAGAATTTGCTTCCGCTATTCTCAAAAATACAGAAGTTGCCTGCACAGGATTTGATGGCTTACAAGCTCAAAAAATTGCAAAGGCAGCAAAAGAATCGCTTGAAAAGGGTGCCCCTGTTCAATTAAATCAGGCTGCTCCAGTCATTTAATAGAAATAAAGAAATAAACTACGAACCTCCTAATAGTAGAAAAGCCATCCGTTTAATCTGATGCAGTTAGGAAGTTTTCTATTAACCTACAAGGCAATGAACCTAATAGGTCAATATTGAAAAACACAGGACAATGAATGATGGAGGATAAGACAATGTTTAACGCAAATCAAGTAAAGTTGGCGATTGCCCCAATCGGCTGGACGAACGATGATATGCCTGAACTCGGAAGTGAAGTGACCTTCGAGCAATGCATAAGTGAAATGGCGCTTTCCGGTTTTTCTGGAAGTGAAGTGGGAAACAAGTATCCGCGAGACACAGAGGTTTTAAAAAAGGCCCTTTCATTAAGAGGATTAGAGATTGCAAGTGCTTGGTTTAGTTCCTTTTTAACTTCAAAACCCTTTGATGAAACCGCAAAAGCTTTTATCGAACATCGTGATTTTCTTCATGAAATGGGCGCAAAAGTCATTGTTGTCTCAGAGCAAGGCAACAGCATCCAAGGCCAAATGGAGACACCGCTATTTGAAAATAAACCTGTAAATACTGAAGAAGAATGGAAGCGTTTGTTAGATGGGTTGTCTCGCCTTGGAGAATTGGCCGCTGAAAAGGGCATGAAAATTGTCTACCATCACCACATGGGGACAGGTGTGCAAACCACAACAGAAATAGACCGCTTAATGGAAGGAACCGACCCCGAAAAGGTATCCCTTCTTTACGATACAGGTCATCTGGTTTTCTCCGGCGAGGATCATTTGGCAGTGTTAAAAAAATACGTTGATCGGATCCATCACGTTCACTTAAAGGATGTCCGTATGGATGTTGTGGAAAAAGTACATAGTGAAAAAATGAGCTTTTTGCAGGCAGTAAAAGCAGGAGTTTTCACCGTACCAGGAGACGGCGTTATTGATTTCAAACCAGTATTTGAAGTGTTAAGTGAAGCAGACTATAAAGGATGGTTTGTAGTCGAGGCCGAACAGGATCCGGCCATTGCCAATCCATTTGAATATGCTGTGAAAGCAAGGAAGTACATCCGAGAAACTGCAGGGCTGTAAAGGGAAAAAATATCTCTCATGTCAAAATAACATTTCATAATAGAACGATAGTGATGAGTATGGGCTGAGGAAGAACTCTTAACGGGTTCTTCCTTGAGGTGCGTCAAGGGGAATCTGCAACATGATTCGTCTAAGAATCTATTGAAAAAAATATGGCTGGCGTCTAGAATGTATTTAAACTATATAAAAAGTGTACAAGAGAAGACGGAATAATGAAGAGATCAATAGACTATAAAAATTGAATAACTAAGATAAGTCGACTAGTCCCTAAGGCTATTCAGTTTTAATTGAAATAATATTAAGCGTTTACAACACTTTGGAAAGGAGTGCTAATATTGGATTTAAATAAATATCTATCCGGAAAAACTTCTTTGAATGATTATGTTCATCGTTTAAACCAAAATGGCGCCTCTTTTCAAATTCATTATTGGGGAGTCATGCCAAAACATTATGACAATCAATTACATAAACATTCTTTTTTCGAAGTGTGTTATGTAGTGGAGGGGGAAGGAGCCTACATAGACGACCAAAATACCTTTACTCTTCAAGAGAATACACTTTTTTTATCGAGACCTGAAATTTTGCACCAAATAAAAAGCGAAAAGGGGCTGTCTCTCTTATACGTTGCCTTTGACCTTCTCGAATCAGAGTCGAATGAAAGCTGGATTAAAATCATGGAGACTGCCAAACAATGCACCGAAGTCATTTTACATGGTAGTGATGAAATGGAAACAGCCTTATTATGGAAATCGCTGCTTATCCAGGCGACAAAGCGCCATAATGAGTTTTTTGAAGAAATGCTTTCAACTATTGCCTATTCTCTTATTCTCTCGATCTTGCAAGACTTTGTTCCCGCTTTGAATAGGAGTAATCATAAACATGATCCTGAACAGCATTCAGTACTCCTTACACAGGCGCAGTTATATATTCATGATAACTTATCAAATTCCTTGAAACTTACAGAAGTAGCCAAACATTTACACATATCCGGAAGACATTTGTCACGAATTTTTGTATCTGAATTGGGAGTCAGTTTTTCAAAGTATGTTCAAGATGAACGAATAAAAAAGGCCATGATTTTACTCAAAAAATCGAATTTATCGTTAAAAGAAATTGCGGAGGAAACGGGTTTTATGAATGTTCATTATTTTACCCGTGTGTTTACATCGATGATGCAAACATCACCAGGAAGGTTTCGATCTATCTTTGTAGACAAAAATACAACTACATATTCACATAGCTGACACCTCCATTTATGTTGGGGGTGTTTTTGTATTGAAAAATAAATTATTAAATCAAAGATGTCCTTAAAGTATAAAAACATGTCTTTAAAATTTAATTACTATTCTGGACTCCTTTTATATAATTAGCTATGTAAACAAGGTCATTCCAATATCGTAGAAGGTGATTCATTGAAAAATAAAGACATGAAAAAATGAAAACGAATTCTCTGGAAACTAGTTATTTTGTAAGATGTCCTTATATGTAAAAACAAACACTTGTAGTTAAAAATTGATTTATTCATACACAGCGATCATAACAAGGAGGAAAGAATTCGATGAAATTATCATATGTAACAGATAGCTTAGGCCACTTGCCGTTTGAAAAAATGCTGGATACGGTGGCTGAAATGGGGATTGATACCATTGAGATGACAACAGGTGGTTGGTCACCAGCTCCACATTTGCGTTTAAACGAATTGCTGGAAAGTGAAGCAAAAAGAAGTGAATTTCTAGGAGAATTAGAAAAGCGGAATATTAAGCTTTGCGCATTAAATTGTTCCGGGAATCCATTAGATCCAGGTGAGCTTGGCAAAGAGCACAGAGAAGTAACCGAAAAAACAATGGAATTAGCCGGATTACTTGGTGTGAAGAAGGTCATTATGATGAGCGGTCTGCCGGCAGGAAGCCCGGAAGATAAAATTCCTAACTGGATTACCTATACAGTGAGCTGGCCTCCAGTTTTAAAGGATATATTGGATTATCAATGGAATGAAGTCGCAATCCCATATTGGAAAGAGTTAGTGAAAAAAGCGGAAGCATGCGGTGTTGAAAAAATTGCCCTAGAAAATTTCAGTTCGATGTTGGTTTATAATCCGGAAACATTATTTAGATTACGGAATGCCGTTGGACCTATGGTTGGTTTGAATTTAGACCCAAGCCATTTAATATGGATGGGTGCTGACCCAATCTTGTCAGCCAGAGAACTGGGAGCAGCGATACACCATGTTCATGGTAAAGATGTAAGAATTGAACGACATTTATCAGCTGTTAATGGTGTATTGGAAACAA
Organism: Neobacillus cucumis; assembly: GCF_016908975.1. Taxonomy (GTDB): domain Bacteria; phylum Bacillota; class Bacilli; order Bacillales; family Cytobacillaceae; genus Neobacillus; species Neobacillus cucumis. The sequence goes on along the minus strand of NZ_JAFBEX010000033.1, from coordinate 12,635 downwards.
AAGAGGTGACCGATACAGCCAATAGAGCATGGAATTATGTAGCTGTCGGCTGCGGTCAAGATTTGCAATGGTGGAAAGAATTCTTCTCTGTTGTACGCATGATGGGCTATAACGGTGAAGTTTCCTTGGAAATGGAAGATCTAACCATGTCCGTTGAGGCAGGAATTAAAACGTCGATTGATGCTTTAAAACAAACACTTAGCTTTTAATTTCACAGAAATTTCTGAAATCAAATAAAAATTGTTTAATTGAGAGGAGTTTTTACGATGTTAAATGGAGAGAAAAAGATTGCAAGACCACTACGCTGGGCTATGGTAGGAGGCGGAAGAACGGGACAGGTTGGTTACAAACACCGTATTGGTGCACTAAGAGATAATACCGCTTTTCAATTAGTAGCAGGTGCCTTTGATATTGATGCTGAAAGAGGCAAGGACTTTGGTGTCAATCTTGGAGTAAATGAAAACCGTTGTTACCCTGATTATCAAACATTGTTTGCAGAAGAAGCGAAACGTGAGGATGGTATTGAGGTTGTATCCATTGCCACTCCTAACGGAACCCACTATGAAATTACGAAAGCAGCATTGGAAGCCGGTTTACATGTGATTTGTGAAAAACCTTTGTTCTTTACCGTGGCAGAAGGTGAGGAGATTAAAGCTCTAGCAGAAAAACTAGGAAAAATTGTCGGAGTTACATATGGTTTTTCTGGAAATCAGTTGCTACTTCAAATGCGAGCAATGATTGAACAAGGCAAAATTGGTGATATTCGTGTGGTTGATTTACAGTACACTCATGGTTTTAGTGCAACTGAACAAGGGGATAGAACAAATGCTGCCCAAAAATGGCGTGTGGATCCTAAGGTTGCTGGACCAAGCTTTGTTTTGGGAGACCTATCCACGCACACTTATTATATGTCCGAATTGATTATGCCGCAAATGAAGATTAAAAAATTATTATGTGATCGGCAGAGCTTTGTTGGAAGCCGTTACCCTCTAGAGGATAATGCTTTTGTTATGATGCAATATGAAAATGGTGCAGTAGGCAGACTATGGACATCTTCGATCAATGCAGGATGTATGGACGGTCACAGAATTCGCATTGTTGGCTCTAAAGCAAGCCTAGAATGGTGGGATAGCAAACCAAATGAACTTAGATACGAAGTGCAGGGAGAACCTATTCAAACCTTAATTCGTGCCATGCCATACTTGGATGAAACATGTAATGCGGATGAGCGTTTAGGTGCATTGCATCAAGAAGGATTAACCGAATCTTGGGCAAATATTTATCTGAAATTTGCCATTGCCATTGATGCCAAAAATCGCGGTGATGAGGAAACATTGAAAAATCTCGTATACCCTGATATTAATGCTGGAATTGAAGGGATTCGCTGGATTGAAAACTGTGTGCGCTCTGCAGACAATGGATCCGTTTGGGTGGAATACGAAAGCAAAAAACCTCAGCTAGTGTAAATTAAACAGCATCGTTATAAAAGAATGACCTCTAGGACCGGGGACAATTACCATAGTTTGTTCCCCGGTTAGAATAAAATATATCTTTTATCTTTTTACACAAAATGAAAGCGTTTTAAAATAATCCCGAATTCCATTCTGATTTCATCAAAGAATCTGTCAGAAGAAATTTGTTAAAAAAACAATTAGACAAAGGGGAATATTTAACATGCCAAATCTCAACGTTTCAGAGAATCCAGTTCAACTGGAACATGTTCAGGAAAAGAACCCAAAAAAGTTCTTGAAATTAATTACGACTGTATCAACCTTTGGGGGGCTATTATTTGGATATGATACAGGAGTCATTAATGGAGCACTTCCATTTATGGCCAAACCAGACCAATTAAATCTTAATGCTTTTACAGAAGGGCTAGTAGCGAGTTCATTAATCTTAGGTGCTGCTTTTGGTTCCATAACGGGCGGCCGGTTATCTGATAAAAAAGGACGCAGAAGCCTCATTATGTATCTAGCTATCTTATTTTTATTTTCAACCATAGGCTGCGTTCTTGCACCAAATGCATCCATCATGATTATTTTCCGCTTTTTGCTGGGGCTTGCTGTTGGTGGTTCTTCCGTAATCATCCCATCCTATCTTGCAGAAATGTCTCCTTCGGACCGAAGGGGCATGATGGTTACGCGAAATGAATTGATGATCGTAACGGGGCAGTTTCTAGCTTATATCTTTAATGCCGTTATCGGAAATGTCTTTGGTGATACAGGACATGTTTGGCGTTACATGTTAGTCATTGCAACATTACCAGCAGTAGCTTTATGGATTGGCGTGGTTATTTTACCAGAAAGTCCTCGCTGGTTAGCATCAAAAGGAAGAATGGCTGATGCACTAAAAGTGCTTCAAATGATTCGTCATGAGAGTATCGCCCAACAAGAATTAAATGAAATAAAAGCACATATCCAAGCAGAGCAAAAAATGGAAAAAGGATCACTAAAAGATTTAAGAATACCTTGGATTCGAAAGATGGTATTAATAGGAGTTATCATTGGATCCATATCTCAGTTAGTTGGTATTAACTCGATTATGTATTACGGAACGCAAATTCTTGAAAGTTCCGGTTTTGGAACCAAAACAGCTTTGATTGCCAACGTGGCAAATGGCTTAATCGCTGTTGTTGCGGTAATCGTTGGTATGTCCCTCACGAACAAAGTTAACAGACGGTCCATGCTGCTTACAGGCTTAACGGGTGTAACAGTTGTTTTAATTACGATTGGCATTTCTACTTTCGCACTTGCTGGTTCACCTGCCTTGCCATTTGTCGTATTATCATTGACAGTTCTATATTTAGCCTTCTTCCAAGGGGCAATTGGTCCTTTAGGATGGCTGATTATTGCTGAAACTTCTCCTGCTCGCATACGTGGTGTTGGGATGGGAATTGCTACATTATTCTTATGGCTTTGTAATTTTATAGTAGGACTACTGTTCCCTACTCTTTTAAACACACTCGGACTTTCAGGAACATTCTTCTTATTTGCTGTGTTTGGGTTTATTGGGGTCGTGTTTGTAGCGAAAAACTTACCAGAGACAAGAGGTCTTTCTCTTGAACAAATAGAAGAAAATTTTAAAATGAAGGCATAGAATAGTAGTATTGGAGCATGTGATTGTATACGTTTCAAAGTTAAACGTATACATGTTCATTTAATAGGGTCCCTTTCGTGCAGACAATAAAAACGTCTTCATGAAAAGGACCTTTTTAAATTTTTTGATAAATTTTGAAAACAACTATTGACTGAAAACGTTTTTAATATTAATATTTACCCATAGATTATTCAACAGTTAACCAAAAAGTAAATTGTTGAATCACTTTTCTTTAAAATTGCTAGAGAGGGGGGCTGGATAAAGTGAACTCTTTATTGATTTTATAGACTGAATAGTATAAACTATTATCAAAAGCGCATACGTATGCGTAGTCTAATAAAAATAGATCATAAAGAGGCGAAAATGCTATTATGGTAATCACCACGAAAGATATTGCAAAAATGGCAAATGTAAGTCAATCTACTGTCTCCAGATGTTTAAATGACAGTCCCATGATTTCAGAGAAGACCAAGAGAAAAGTTTGGAAAATCGCACAAGAGCATGGCTTTCAATTTAATGCTAATGCAAGAAGCTTAAGCGCGAATAAAACCAATACAATAGGTGTCATCTTACCCAAGAGTTTATTTGGACAGGGTATAGAAGTGTACTTTAGCTCATGGCAGAATGAAATTATCGAAACTCTTGAACAGATGCAAATGGATGTTATTAGCTCATTTTTTGAGAACAGGTTTACAGAACAAAATAATATCGAAAGATTCATTGTTGCAAAGAAAGTAGATGGACTGATTATTATGGAGCCGTCTTTAGATGATAAATCCATAGAAGCACTAGAAAAAACGGAAGTTCCTTTCATATTCTGCAAGTATTTACCACCCTTTTATAAAACAAAGGATGTAGATTTTGTTTGTGTTGATCAGTATAAAGGTGGGTATATTGCGGGTGATCACTTAATTAAACTAGGGCATAGGAACATCATGTGTTTGTCAGCTAATATCAGCGGCGGCGAGTTTGAACAACGGACTGAAGGCTTTAAAGCAGCGTTTCGAGACCATCATCTTCAGTATGATGATGAGAAATTATTTTATGGTGACACGACATTTCAATCGGGGTACCATTTGATAAAGGAAAATGCGGATATTTTAAAAGATGTGACAGCCATTTTTGCTCAGAATGATCTGATGGCACTGGGGGCAATCTCGGCATTGCAGGAACAGGATATAAAGGTTCCTAATGAGATAGCCGTTATAGGATTTGATGATATTGAGTTATGTACTTTCTATAAACCATATCTATCTACCATCCATCAACCTATAAAAGAAATTGCCACACTAACATGTAAACGGTTATTAGAGAAACTAAATTCGACATCCACCATGAAACAAAAACTAGAAATTAGTCCTACATTAGTGATCAGAGATTCTTGCGGAGGAAAAGTCTAACTTACTCCTTTTTCTCTCTTAACAATGCAAGCGTATGCATAAACCCCTAAGATTCTTCTAATAGATGAAAATTAGTAACTTACTATTTTTTAAGGAGCAAAATGCAACCGTATGCATTAAACGAAGCTAATTAGAAGGATATCTATGAAAACTAGTAAAAAGGCATGATTAAATTAACCGTTTTTTTAAAATCAAAAATGCAAGCGTATGCGCAATGATGAAGGATACTTTGATGGGTAATCATGATTGTTTGATTGTATCGTATGTGTTGTGGTCAAAATAGCTAGCTTTATTTTAAAAAAATCATTGTTATGGAGCCTAAGAAGACCCTAAGAATCATACATAAATGGCTCGAAAGTTCATATTTAACATTAAAATGTGGGGGAGAAATACTTATGGCAAATCAGGTAACTGAGAAGGGGCGTACTCCAAAGGCATTTTTACGGATTATTACTTTAGTATCGACATTCGGGGGACTGCTGTTTGGATATGATACGGGTGTCATCAACGGTGCACTTCCATATATGGCGAAACCCGACCAGCTTAATCTTACTCCGTTAACAGAAGGACTTGTTACGAGTTCACTTCTTCTCGGAGCTGCGCTTGGGGCAGTGTTTGGCGGTAGGCTGTCAGACCGTAACGGCCGACGAAAGAATATTCTTAGTCTGGCATTATTATTCTTTATTGCAGCGCTAGGATGTACCTTTTCACCCAATGCAGGTATTATGCTTGTTTTTCGTTTTCTACTTGGCCTGGCTGTCGGAGGAGCCTCCGTTACAGTCCCAACCTTTTTAGCCGAAATGGCACCAGTCGAAAGGCGGGGCAGGTTGGTTACTCAGAATGAGTTAATGATTGTAACTGGACAATTTCTAGCTTTTGCTCTTAATGCCACGATTGCTTCAACACTAGGAGAAAATGATCATGTTTGGCGTTACATGCTAGTAGTAGCAACACTTCCGGCAGTTGTCCTTTGGTTTGGAATGCTAATCGTACCTGAAAGCCCGCGCTGGTTGGCTGCGCATGGCAAAGTAGGGGAAGCATTACGTGTCCTCCAACAAGTACGTGAAGAAAATAGGGCCCAAGCAGAATTGCAAGAAATTAAAGCTGCAATTGCTACAGAATCTGAAATCCAGAAAGCAACAATGAAAGATTTAAACGTGCCTTGGGTGCGACGCATCGTTGTTCTTGGGATTGGAATTGCCATGTCGTCACAACTTACAGGCGTCAATTCGATTATGTATTATGGTTCCGAAATTCTGAAAGAAGCAGGGTTTGCTACAAAGGCCGCTCTTATCGGTAATGTTGCAAATGGAGTCATCTCGGTATTGGCAACTTTCGTCGGAATTTGGCTGCTTGGAAAAGTGGGACGTCGATCCATGATGTTATGGGGGTTAACTGGAACAACAACGGTACTTTTACTTATTGGGGTGTTTTCTTCCCTTCTGAAAGGGAATGAATCCCTTCCATATGTAATCCTTTCCCTGACCGTCACGTTTCTAGCAATCATGCAAGGAGCCATTGGACCGGTATTATGGGTCTCACTTTCAGAGATATTCCCGTTAAGACTGAGAGGTCTCGGCATGGGGATCAGCGTTTTCTTTCTCTGGATAACCAATTTCGTCATTGGTCTCTTGTTCCCAATTCTAATCCAAAAAGTTGGTTTATCAGGAACATTCTATGCTTTCGCGGCAATAGGGTTGGTATCTATCATTTTTATTTGGAAAACGATGCCTGAAACAAAGGGTCGCTCTCTTGAGGAGATTGAAAGTTATTTCCGCACCTATGATGAAGTTCATGTTGATGAGAAAACTGCAGCATCAAAATAACAACTTCTGTTGTCTAAAAAGAAAAAAGGCGAGTTACATATAAATATGTATGCGTCTACAAAAATCTTGTGTTTGATAGATTGCTAACTTTCCTATAAAAATACTAGTGAGATTTTTTATAGGAAAGTGCTTAATATAAGAAAATTATTAATAAGGAGTGTTTATTGTGGAATTAAAGATTGGAGTTATTGGTACAGGTGCAATTGGGATGGATCATATTCAAAGACTTACATATAAAACAAAGGGAGCAAAGGTCGTTGCAGTCTCTGATATTAATGTGGAAAGAGCGCAACAAATTGCTCAAGAGGTTGGAGCTAAATTTGTCGAATCTGGAGAAGAGCTAATCAGATTGCCTGAGGTTGATGCAGTAGTCGTTACCTCTTGGGATCCAACACATGAGGGGTACGTCTTAGAAGCTATAAAAAATAAAAAATATGTATTTTGTGAAAAACCTTTAGCTGTTGAAGTGGAGGGCTGTAAAAGAATCGTTGATGAAGAAATAAAACTAGGGAAAAAATTAGTTCAAGTAGGATATATGAGAAGATATGACCAAGGATACGAAGAAATAAAAGAATTGCTTGATAATAGAAAACTTGGAGAAGTATTAATGCTTCACTGTGCTCACCGAAATCCTGGCGTAGATGAAAGCTATACGACCCCTATGGCTGTTGAAAATTCAGTTGTTCATGAAATTGATGTATTAAGATGGTTACTGAAAGAGAACTATGTAGCGGCACAAGTGATATTGCCAAAAAGAACCTCAAGTGCACATAAGGACTTACATGATCCTCAGATTGTCATTTTAGAAACAGAGTCGGGCATCCATATTGATATTGAAATCTTTGTAAATTGCCATTACGGATATGATATCAAATGTGAAGTAATGTGTGAAAATGGAATGGTATCTCTAACCGATCCAGCTTTTTCAAGTGTTCGTACGGAAGGGAAAGATTTTACAAAAGTATCATCCGATTGGAAGGATCGCTTTGTAAAGGCATATGATAGAGAGTTTCAGCTTTGGGTTGATTCCGTGAAAGCAGATGAATTAAATGGACCTAATGCTTGGGATGGATATGTGGCGGCGATTACTTCTACGGCTTGTTCAAAGGCAAGAGATACCGGGGAACGTGTACAAATTCAACTGGATGAATGTCCAGCTTTATATAAAAATAGCTTAGTTTTGGCATAAAAATAAACTAGATTGAGAGAGGTTTTTAACATGAGATTGTCATATGTAACGGATAGCTTAGGCCATTTGCCTTTTGAAAAAATGTTAGATACTGTCGCTGAAATGGGTATTGATACTATTGAGATGACAACGGGAGGCTGGTCACCGGCTCCACATTTGCGTTTAAATGAATTGCTGGAAAGTGAAGCAAAAAGAAGTGAATTTTTAGGTGAATTAGAAAAGCGGAATATTAGGCTTTGCGCATTGAATTGTTCCGGGAATCCTTTAGATCCAGGTGAACTTGGCAAAGAGCACCGAGACGTAACTGAAAAAACAATGGAATTAGCCGGTTTACTTGGTGTGAAGAAGGTCATTATGATGAGCGGTCTGCCGGCAGGAAGCCCGGAAGATAAAATCCCTAACTGGATTACTTATACAGTCAGCTGGCCCCCTGTATTAAAAGAGATTTTGGATTATCAATGGAATGAAGTAGCTATCCCATATTGGAAAGAGTTAGTGAAAAAAGCTGAATCATGCGGTGTTGAAAAAATTGCCCTGGAAAATTTTAGTTCGCAATTAGTTTATAATCCAGCAACATTATTTAGATTGCGGAATGCAGTCGGACCTATGGTTGGTTTGAATTTAGACCCAAGCCATTTAATCTGGATGGGGGCAGATCCAATCATTGCAGCAAGAGAATTAGGAGCTGCCATTCACCATGTTCACGGTAAAGATGTAAGACTTGAAAGACATTTATCTGCTATAAATGGCGTATTGGAAACAAAAGAAGTTACGGATATAGCAAATAGAGCATGGAATTATGTGGCTGTCGGCTGCGGCCGGGACTTGCAATGGTGGAAAGAATTCTTCTCTGTTGTTCGCATGATGGGATATAACGGTGAAGTGTCACTTGAAATGGAAGATCTAACAATGTCCGTTGAGGCAGGTATCAGAACATCAGTGGATGCTTTAAGACAAACTCTTAGTTTTTGAGATTAACCTTTATTCTCGATTTAGATGGAGTTATTAAAATAGAATTACACCTAATAGAGTAGAGATGGTCATGACATCTCTACTTTTTTAGGTGGGACATTCAGTATTTATATCTTTGAAGGGGAGTGCTCTTGTTGGATTTAAATAAATTTGTATCTGGAAAAAGTTCGCTGAATGAATATGTTCATCATTTAAATCAAAATGGTGCGTCTTTTCAAGTGCATTATTGGGGAGTAATGCCGAAGCATTATGACAATCCATTACATAAACATTCCTTTTTTGAAGTTTGCTTTGTGGTTGACGGGGAAGGAACTTATATAGAAGATAATAGTAGTCATCCGCTCCATAAGAACACACTTTTTTTATCACGGCCAGAAGTTTTACATCAAATAAAAAGTGAGGAAGGTCTATTCCTACTCTATGTTGCATTTGAATTAATGGAATCTGAATCAAGTGAAGAATGGATAAGGATTATAGAAGCGGCTAAACAACAACAGGTGGTAGTTTTACATCATAGTGATGATATACCCACTACTTTACTTTGGAAATCGTTGCTGATCCAAGCAACAATGAAAGAACATTCTTTTTTCGAAGAAATGCTATCAAGCATGGCACATTCCCTTATCCTTTCTATAATAGAAAATTTTGTTCCACCATTAAATCATATGAAACAACGCATGGTTCCAGAGGGATATTCTTTACTCCTGACTCAAGCAAAATTATATATACATGATAATTTATCAAGTCCCTTAAAACTGACAGAAGTAGCTAAACATTTGCACATATCAGGAAGGCATTTATCACGAATATTTATGTCAGAGTTAGGCGTAAGTTATTCCAAGTATGTTTTGGATGAAAGAATCAAAAAAGCTGTCACCTTACTTAAGAAGTCGAATTTATCATTAAAAGAAATTGCTGAGGAAACCGGTTTTATTTCTGTCCAATATTTTACTCGTGTTTTTACTACGATGATGCAGATCTCACCTGGACGTTTTCGTTCAGTGTTTGTGGATGAAAAAACAACTATATTTTGTGCTAATTGACACCACTTTGATGAGTAAGAAAAATGCTGTTGCTGAACTTAAAAATAAATAAATAACATAACACGGAGATGGTCTAGAGGGCCGCTCCGTGTTTTTTTGTATAGGCTTTGTTAGATGAGATTATTTTTGTTTTACTTAAATCAGACATACTTTCATAAAAAACGATCCTTGCCTCTCCATAATGATCCATTGAATTGTTAAAAGATTGCATTGTATGTTTAAGGAATTCCATTATTCTTTTCATCATGATTCCTCCATAGGAATAATTTGGTTAATTTAATAATGGACCTTGTGAGTCTCTTTAGCAATCATGATGAAAACGAAAACATGTATGAAAAAAACGCTGACATTCATCATGAAAACGTGTAAATATGAGTTATTCTTACTATTTCTCTTTTTTTTACATGTTCAATAAATAATGAATGAATGCAAATTTTTAACTCTTTAAATCTTTGATTTTAGCAGATGAGCTTCACATGCAATCGACGAGGATGAGGCATTTGCCCTTTAATTTCTATAATTCTAGACAAATACCCAAGAACTTTTACCCAAACATGCATATGCTCTAATGTAAAATGAAATGAGGAGGATGAATGCTTGTATGATTAACGCCTATAATGAGAGGGTTGGTTTAGGTGGACCAGGATCAGGTTTTGGTGTTGCACCAGGACTTGGTTTTGGAGCTCCAGGCTATCCGCATCCGCACCCACACTACCCGTACTACCATCATCACTACCCGTACTATCATCAACACTATCCGTACTACCACTATCCGTACCACCACCACCACTACCCGTATTAAAATTTGCTAATAAACTTGCCGTTCAAATAAAAAGGAACAGAAACTTCTGCGAAACAGGCGTGTTTCTACACGAGTAGAATCGCCTGTTTCTTGTTGGGAATTTGAAGGTTTTTGATTTATGGCTGAAGGATACTGCATAAAATGACAATTTGTTCAGACACCCTTAATTTTTTAAATTTAAAAATTTGATAATATCTTCAACGAGTAGTTCCTTTAGATTGTTTCTGTATAGGTTACTGGATAAGCGAACAGGAAAGGAGGAAAATGAATTGTTTGGATATGGTTATGGCGGATACGGCGGATGTTGCGGTTGGGGATACGGCTGTGGTTTCGTTTTAATCGTTGTTTTGTTTATCTTGCTGATTATTGTAGGAGCAACGGTCTGGTACTAATTAAAAATACAAAAAAAGCCCTTAAGTGGGCTTTTTTTGTGTCTGAAACATTCATCAGCAAGATGTATGTGTAAGGGGAAGTCTATGGAGATTTGACTTGATTGTAATTAATAAAGTGCTCCCTGTGGTGGACGGGGATGAGCTGGAAGCTGCACTCCCTGAGGTGGATGCGGTTGAGCTGGAAGCTGCACTCCCTGAGGTGGATGTGGTTGAGCTGGAAGCTGCACTCCCTGAGGTGGATGCGGATGAGCTGGAAGCTGCACTCCCTGAGGTGGATGCGGATGAGCTGGAAGCTGCACTCCCTGAGGTGGATGTGGTTGAGCTGGAAGCTGTACTCCCTGTGGTGGGTGCGGTTGAGCTGGAAGCTGCACTCCCTGAGGTGGATGCGGTTGAGCTGGAAGCTGTACTCCCTGAGGTGGATGCGGATGAGCTGGAAGCTGCACTCCCTGAGGTGGATGCGGTTGAGCTGGAAGCTGCACTCCCTGTGGTGGATGTGGTTGAGCTGGAAGCTGCACTGGGTATGGTGGGTATAGATGTGGAATGCCAGGTGCTCCAAAACCGATACCAGGAAAATAACCATAGCCTGAGCCTGGTCCGCCTAATCCAATTCCGGGATAAAACCATAAACCCAGTCCAGGTTCACCAAATCCCAAACCAGGATAAAAACCATAACCTGAGCCTGGTCCACCCAGACCAAAGCCAGGATAAATCCTTTCATCTGTTGGATAAGCAATATAATATTCATTTATATATGGAATCACAATTATCCTCCTCATTTAATCTTACTTTAGAGCATATTCATTCCCGGAAGAAAGGTCTTGGGTAATTGCCTAAATTATAATTATTTGTGTGATATATGAAGATTTTAATAACATTAAATTATTTTTTATACAAATCACTTTTTTAGGTTTTGTTTAATCTGAACTTCATTTATTTTGATTAAACTTACAAAGTAGATGGTGAAGAATTGTCCTGTGCGAAACGTTTTCTTATAAGTGCCGAAGCACGAAATAGGAGGATTGCCGAAATGGTATTACAACTGATTAATCTAAACCTGGAATGAAAGCCGTCATGTTGAGCTGAAACGAGTTATCTGATACTCCTACATGCACGAAATGGTAGTAGCCTGAACGTGTATGTAGCTAGGTGAAGTGGGCTTGGGCAGTTTAATTAAACAACAATATCATTAAAAAGAGGATTTTTAGCTTTCGTAAAGAAAGAGTAAATAATAAGTAGTGAGGGGATGAAGAAAATTTGGGAGCAAGTAACCATACCATTCAGATAAAGCCTTGGGAGGATAATGACCTTGAATTACTTTTTCTAATAAACGCTCCAGAAATGATGCAGCATCTCGGAGGTCCAGAGAGTAAAGAGCAGATTTTGAATCGACATAAACGTTATCTTGAGCTTGGTAATCGAGGACGTATGTTCAGCATTAAATTATTACCAGAATTAGAACCAGTAGGTTCTGTGGGTTATTGGCAAACTACTTTGAATAATGAGAGTGTATATGAAACTGGATGGAGCGTTTTACCCTCTTATCAAGGGAAAGGAATAGCTACAGAATCGGTAAAGTTAGCAATTGAAGAAGCATCTATTCAGAACAAATATAAATATATTCACGCATTCCCATCGATTGAAAATTCATCTTCAAATGCAATTTGCCGGAAGCTCGACTTTCAGTTTATCTCTGAATGCGAATTTGAATATCCCCCAGGAAACTTTATGCGATGCAATAATTGGCGTTATAACTTAATTGAACAATAGCTGATTTTTCAGTTCTTAATTTTTATAAAAGCTTGTAAAGAAATGTAATTAAGCTACCATGAAAATTAACTTCTGTAAGGACCGAAAAATGGCAACACTTAAATAGACGCAGCTCATTCAACTTTTTTAAAAGGGTAGGAGCGTCTGA
>NZ_JAFBEX010000032.1 GCF_016908975.1 Neobacillus cucumis | reverse complement strand
TCACACCCGTTCCCATACCGAACACGGAAGTTAAGCTTCTCAGCGCCGATGGTAGTTGGGACCTTGTCCCTGTGAGAGTAGGACGTTGCCAGGCAAATAAAAAAGACAACCAAAAATGGTTGTCTTTTTTTGTCTATATTTAAATGATAAGAAAGTATAAATTTCGACTTCGAGAATTGTCCAGCTCCAGCGCCTAGCCCCTCGAGGTCATAAGCCACTCCCAAAGGAAGGCAAAAAGCGCCTTCCTTTTGGGAGAGTCTTATGCTTGTCGGGGCTGACCAAGGCGCTTGCGCTTTTCTTATCATACTATTTTTTTGATAGTCCAATATTACGAAAAAAGTCGAATCTATTAACAACTCTATTTTCTAAGGTTTTGAGGTTTTACAACCGTGAAATTTGGAGAAAATCAGTAATAGCGAATCGTTGCATCTTCCTTAAATTTTCAGTATAATTAAAGTCAAATATAGTCAAAGTCAGAAGATGGGAGGTGGGAAGATGGGAAACATCTCCGATATTATTGAAAAATATCTGAAGCAGGTTTTGGAAATGAGTGATGAAGACCTTGTAGAAATTAAGCGAAGCGAAATTGCTGATAAGTTTCAATGTGTCCCTTCACAAATAAACTATGTTATTAATACCCGTTTTACGATCGAAAGAGGATATATTGTTGAAAGTAAGCGGGGCGGCGGTGGATATATTCGAATAATGAAGGTCCAATCCCACGACTTAGCCCATTTAATTGACCATTTGCTTTCCCTTGTCGAAAATCGAATAAGTCAAGCAAGTGCTGAAGACGTAATTGTAAGACTTATTCAAGAAGAGATCATTACTAAACGAGAAGCAAAAATCATGTTAAGTGTGATTGACCGGTCTGTATTATACATTGATCTTCCATACCGAGATGAATTACGGGCTAGAATGTTAAAAGCAATGTTAACTTCTTTAAAATATAAATAATTGCCTAGCTTAAAGAGGTGAGAATATGATTTGTCAAGAATGCAATCAAAGACCTGCGGCACTTCATTTTACCAAAATCATGAATGGTGAAAAAACGGAAGTTCATCTTTGTGAAAAGTGCGCTCAGGAAAAAGGCGAAATGTTTATGCTAAGCGGAGAATCGGGTTTTGCCTTTAATAATCTTTTAGCAGGTCTATTAAATATTGACCCTACCTTTCAAAAGCCGAGCCAAAATCCTTTCCAGCAAGAGGAGATTCTTCAATGTCAGCATTGCTCTATGACATTTTCGCAGTTTTTAAAGGTTGGCAAGTTTGGCTGTGCTCATTGTTATGAGACTTTTAAAGAACAGCTAAATCCAGTCTTAAAGCGTCTCCATAGCGGAAACTGGACCCATAATGGTAAAATACCAAAAAGAATTGGCGGAGAGTTCCAACTTCGCAAACAGATTGAAGAGTATAAAATTGATTTAAGAGAAGCTATCTCCCAGGAGGAATTTGAAAAAGCAGCTGAAATCCGTGATCAAATTCGCTTACTTGAGAAACAGTTAGCTGGAAATGAAGAGGGAGGTGAATAGCATGTCGCTTGAGCGATTTTTTAATCAAGCTGTCAGCTCCTGGATGAGCGAGGAGGGACCTGATTCCGATATTGTTCTTAGTTCCCGAATCCGCTTGGCTCGAAATTTTGAAGCTTATAAATTTCCAACTGTTTTTTCACACGAAGAAGCAAAAGTAATAATCCATACAATGGAAGATATTTTAACTACTTCCCCTGTGAAGAAATTCGGGCAAATGGATTTATTGAAAATGGATGAAATACAGCCCCTTCAAAAGCGGGTTTTAGTGGAAAAGCATTTAATCAGTCCACTGCTTGCTGAGGATTCTCCATATGGCGCTGTTCTGTTAACAGAAAATGAAGAAGTAAGTATTATGATTAATGAAGAGGATCATATTCGAATTCAGTGTTTGTTCCCTGGTCTGCAAATAGCAGAAGCTTTACATGCTGCGAATGAAATAGATGATTGGCTTGAAAGTAATATTCATTATGCTTTTGATGAAAAATATGGCTATTTAACCAGCTGCCCAACGAATGTCGGAACAGGTCTTCGCGCTTCTGTGATGATGCATTTACCAGGATTAATTTTAACACAGCAAATTAATCGCATCATTCCAGCCATTCACCAGTTAGGTCTTGTTGTAAGAGGTATTTACGGTGAAGGCAGTGAAGCATTAGGAAATATTTTTCAAATTTCTAATCAGATTACCCTTGGGAAATCAGAAGAGGACATTAGCCGTGATTTAAAAGGGGTAGCTAGTCAGCTTATTTCACAAGAAAGGTCCGCTCGTGAAGCATTACGCAAGACTTCTAACATACAATTAGAAGACAGGGTGTTCCGTTCCTTAGGAGTGCTTTCCAATAGCCGGATTATTGAAACGAAGGAAGCAGCCCGCTGCCTTTCGGATGTTCGGCTTGGAATAGATATGGGGTATATAAATAATATGCCCAAAACCATCTTAAATGAATTAATGATTTTAACCCAGCCGGGTTTTCTTCAGCAATATGCAGGAGGTCCATTAAGGCCCCATGAAAGGGATATTAGAAGGGCAGCATTAATTAGGGACCGAATTAACATGGAGAATGAAAAATAGGTGAGGAGGAAGAGGATATGATGTTTGGACGTTTTACTGAAAGGGCACAAAAGGTTCTAGCACTGGCACAAGAGGAAGCAATTCGTCTAGGTCACAATAACATTGGAACTGAGCATGTTTTATTAGGACTTGTACGCGAAGGTGAAGGGATTGCGGCAAAAGCCCTTTATGGCCTTGGTTTAGGATCTGAAAAAATTCAAAAAGAAGTCGAAAATTTAATCGGCAAAGGACAGGAAACATCTCAAACCATTCACTATACTCCGAGAGCTAAAAAGGTTATTGAATTGTCAATGGATGAGGCTCGAAAATTAGGACATTCCTATGTGGGTACAGAACATATCCTCCTTGGTCTAATCCGTGAAGGAGAAGGTGTTGCAGCAAGGGTATTAAACAACCTTGGAGTTAGTTTAAATAAGGCCCGTCAGCAAGTCCTTCAGCTATTAGGCAGTAATGAGTCCAGCTCACACCAAGGCGGAGCATCTGTTAGCGCGAATACACCTACACTAGATAGTCTTGCAAGGGATTTAACCGCCATTGCACGTGAAGGCAGTCTGGACCCCGTGATTGGGCGTAGTAAAGAAATTCAGCGTGTCATTGAGGTATTAAGCCGCAGAACGAAAAATAATCCGGTATTGATTGGCGAGCCTGGTGTTGGTAAAACGGCGATTGCCGAAGGGCTTGCTCAGCAAATTGTCAACAATGAAGTGCCCGAGATTCTTCGTGATAAGCGTGTAATGACACTTGATATGGGAACAGTCGTGGCAGGAACGAAATATCGTGGTGAGTTTGAAGACCGCTTGAAGAAGGTAATGGATGAAATTCGTCAAGCCGGAAATATTATTCTATTTATTGACGAATTGCACACCTTAATTGGTGCAGGGGGTGCAGAAGGGGCCATTGACGCCTCTAACATCTTAAAGCCATCTCTTGCCCGCGGTGAGCTTCAATGTATTGGTGCAACGACACTTGATGAATATCGTAAATATATTGAAAAAGATGCTGCCCTTGAACGCCGCTTCCAGCCAATTCGTGTGGATGAGCCAACTCTTGAAGAATCTATTCAAATTCTAGCAGGCTTGCGCGACCGTTACGAGGCCCATCACCGTGTTTCAATTACGGATGAAGCCATCGATGCAGCGGTTAAGCTGTCCGACCGTTATATCTCAGACCGATTCTTACCTGACAAAGCAATTGACTTAATTGATGAAGCGGGTTCAAAGGTAAGACTTCGTTCTTATACAACGCCTCCAAATTTAAAAGAGTTAGAGGTTAAACTTGAGGACGTTAGAAAAGAGAAGGATTCAGCGGTTCAAAGTCAAGAATTCGAGAAAGCAGCTTCTTTAAGAGATACAGAGCAGCGTCTCCGTGAACAGTTGGAGGAAACGAAGAAAACGTGGAAAGAAAAACAAGGTAAAGAAAATAATGAAGTAACCGTAGAGGATATTGCCAGTGTCGTATCAAGCTGGACGGGTGTACCAGTCTCTAAACTTGCAGAAACTGAAACGGCGAAATTGTTGAATTTAGAAGAATCTCTGCACTCCCGTGTTATTGGGCAAGAAGAAGCAGTTATTGCCGTTTCTAAGGCTGTGCGTCGTGCGAGAGCGGGATTAAAGGATCCAAAACGTCCAATTGGTTCTTTTGTCTTCCTTGGTCCTACTGGTGTAGGTAAAACAGAACTAGCCCGTGCTCTAGCGGAAGCCATGTTCGGTGATGAGGATTCGATGATTCGAATCGATATGTCTGAGTACATGGAGAAACATTCTACTTCCCGCCTTGTAGGTTCACCTCCAGGATATGTCGGTTATGAAGAGGGCGGACAATTAACTGAAAAGGTTCGTAGAAAACCATACTCAGTTATCTTACTGGATGAGATTGAAAAGGCACATCCAGATGTCTTTAATATCCTGCTGCAAGTTCTTGAAGATGGCCGCTTAACCGATTCAAAGGGTAGAACGGTCGATTTCCGAAATACTGTTCTTATTATGACTTCCAATGTAGGGGCAGAAGCATTAAAGAGAAATAAATATGTAGGCTTCAATATTCAAGATGGAGCACAGGATTACAAAGATATGAAGGGCAAGGTCATGGACGAACTGAAAAAGGCCTTCCGTCCAGAATTCCTGAATCGTATCGATGAAATTATTGTTTTCCATGCTTTAGAGAAAAAGCATCTTGAAGAAATCGTTACTCTATTATCAGATCAACTGGTAAAACGATTGAAAGAACAAAATATCTCGTTAGAATTAACATCAGCAGCTAAAGAGAAAATCTCTCAAGAAGGCTACGATCCGGAGTACGGAGCAAGACCTCTCCGCCGTGCGATTCAAAAGCATATTGAAGATCGTCTTTCTGAAGAATTATTAAAGGGAACGTTATTAACGGGTCAACATGCTATAATAGATGTAGTGAATGGTGAGTTCGTTGTTAGAATGGCGGAACAAACAAGTTTAGCAAAATAATTATACGATTAATGAATAATTTTAGTGTCTAACCACACATGCAAGAGGTACACGTGAATAAAGCCAACCCGTGTACCTCTTTTTTCATTTGTAAAATTGCTAATAGGCTATTGCACAATAGTTTTAGGAAAGGTTTGAAGGGAATGGTCAAACGGAAAACCAAGTTTATCTGTCAAGACTGTGGCTATGAATCTCCAAAATGGATGGGGAAATGCCCTGGTTGTGGACAATGGAATAAGATGGTCGAGGAAGTGGAGGTTACAGGTACTGCCAGAAGAGGGGCATTTGCTCATACTCAGCCCGGTGCTAATCTATTAACCAAACCAATGCGGATTAACGCGATTGAAATGGAGAACGAACCCAGAATTTTAACGGATTTACAAGAGCTTAACCGCGTTCTTGGTGGTGGTGTCGTTAAGGGTTCATTAGTATTGATTGGCGGTGACCCTGGAATAGGGAAATCTACCCTTCTTCTACAGGTCTCCTCACAGCTGGCGAACAAAGGGAATTCTGTTCTTTACATATCAGGTGAAGAATCGTTAAGACAGACGAAGCTTCGTGCGGAACGGCTAGGGATTTCATCAGAAAACCTGCTAGTGTATGCAGAAACCAATCTTGAAGAAATTAACCGGACGATTGACAGTGAGAATCCAAGCTTTGTGATTATAGACTCCATTCAAACCGTTTTCCATCCAGAAGTCACTTCTGCACCTGGCAGTGTTTCTCAAGTACGGGAATGTACGGCTGAATTAATGCGGATTGGAAAAACCAAAGGAATTGCCATATTTATTGTCGGGCATGTAACGAAGGAAGGTTCCATTGCAGGTCCAAGGCTATTAGAACATATGGTCGATACTGTCCTTTACTTTGAAGGGGAAAGACATCATACCTACAGAATCCTAAGAGCCGTTAAAAACCGTTTTGGCTCTACAAATGAAATGGGCATCTTTGAGATGAAGGAATTTGGGCTTGAAGAAGTGGGAAATCCTTCAGAGATTTTCTTGGAGGAGCGTTCTCGCGGTGCGGCAGGATCGACGGTTGTTGCCTCAATGGAAGGAACACGTCCCGTTCTCGTGGAGATACAGGCGCTTATCTCTCCTACGAGCTTTGGAAATCCACGAAGAATGGCAACGGGTATTGACCATAATCGGGTACCGCTATTAATGGCGGTTTTAGAGAAGCGTGTGGGGATGCTTCTGGCTAATCAAGATGCTTATTTAAAGGTAGCAGGCGGAGTAAAATTGGATGAACCAGCCATCGATTTAGCGATTGCTGTAAGTATTGCCTCTAGCTTTAGAGATCAGCCAACAAGGCCAACGGATTGTATTATTGGTGAAGTGGGTTTGACTGGTGAGGTAAGAAGGGTCTCAAGGATTGAACAACGCGTTCAAGAAGCGGCAAAATTAGGCTTTGAGCGTGTGATTTTACCGGCTAATAATTTAAGCGGCTGGACAGGACCAAAAGGTGTAAAGCTTATTGGAGTTTCCTCTGTAAGCGAGGCACTAAAAGCAGCGTTAGGAGGGTAGCAGATGGAAATAAAGAAACTTGGAGAGCAGACTGTAAGTGATGTATTGCAGTTCATTGCCCCTGGTGCGCCTCTTCGGGAGGGAATTGATAATGTATTGCGAGCCAAGACGGGCGGGCTCATTGTGATCGGTTATAATGAAAAGGTAAAAGGTATTGTGGATGGCGGATTTTCGATCAATTGTCCTTTTTCACCAAGCTATTTATATGAGCTTGCTAAAATGGATGGAGCCATCATATTGAATGAATTAGGTAACAAGATTTTATTTGCCAATGCCCAGTTGGCACCTAATTCGGAGATTCCGTCAACGGAAACAGGTATGCGGCACCGGACAGCAGAGCGAGTGGCTAAACAAACAAAAGCATTGGTGATAGCTATTTCACAAAGGAGAAATGTTATTACCTTATATCAAGGGAACTTTCGATATGCGTTAAAAGATATTGCCGTTATATTAACAAAGGCAAATCAGGCCATTCAGACACTTGAAAAATATAAAGTGGTACTTGAACATAGCATCACCAATTTAAGTATTTTAGAGTTTGAGGAGTCGGTGACATATAATGACTTCTTACTCGTTCTCCATCGTTTTGAAATGGTCTTAAAGATAAAAAATGAACTATTAACCTTCTTGCATGAGCTTGGGACTGAGGGCAGGCTAATTCGTCTACAAATGAATGAAATCTTAACCGATCTTGAAGAAGAAATCATGCTGATAATCAAAGATTATGCTTTTGAACGCGATATCCAGGCTCGGGATGTGCTTTTGCGAATGCAGTCACTGGCAAATAGCGGAACGATTGAGGACATGGTGTTGTTGAAATTAATGGGTTATCTTGGCTATGTCCATCTCGATGAAAATAAATTTCCGCGCGGTTATCGAATTCTCAATAAAATTCCTAGATTGCCTTCCATTATCATAGAGAACCTAATCAGTTCTTTTGGGGAACTGGCTAAAATCATAACAGCAACCGTTGAAGAGCTTGATGATGTGGAGGGAATTGGGGAAGTTCGGGCAAAGAAAATTAAAGAGGGGTTTAAATTAATTAAAGACCGGCTTTATACGGACCGTCATCTATAAAAAGATTGAAAAAGAAACTCGTCTATGCTAAAATGCACTGCCTCAATATGTTTGACACGAAAAATTTCCAATGATAACCTATGAAGAGTAAGATTTTAACAATACAAATTTGTTTCAAAAAGATTACTGTTATAAAAAATAATCACAAATTCAAGGTTTCAATTTTAGGAATATGTTTATAATGAATTAGAGGAGGTGAAGGAATGTTAAAAAGAATTGTGCAGGCATGCTTCCTCATTATTGGGGGTACGCTAGGAATACTATTACTGCCGGAATTGTTTAAATTACTTCATACCAATGACATTCCACTGATTAATAACTCATATGTTACTGCTATTATAGGTGCTATTATTTTTTATCTTATTACCTTTTGGGCAGTAGATTATGTCTTTAATTTTATTAAATGGACGGAAGATTCTTTAGTTAAAATCCCTGTAACAGATGTTCTATTTGGCAGTGTCGGATTGATTTTTGGTTTATTTGTTGCTTTTTTGATTGGTTTTGCACTAAATGCAGTCCAGGTACCGATCTTAAATGCGGTTGCACCCATCCTCTTGACGCTATTGTTTGGTTACATGGGATTTCAGGTTGGATTTAAAAAGCGGGATGAACTTTTAGGGCTTTTTGGAAACCGCAGCAACAAGAAAAAGTCCGGGGAAGAAGAAGTAGAGCCAGCAACGGGTAAAGCATTGAAAATACTTGATACCAGCGTTATTATTGATGGGCGGGTAGCTGATATTTGCCAGACTGGTTTTCTGGAAGGTACTATCGTTATTCCACAGTTTGTTCTGGAAGAATTACAGCATATTGCCGATTCCTCCGATGTATTAAAGCGAAATCGGGGACGCAGAGGCTTGGACATTTTAAATCGGATTCAAAAGGAACTTTCGATTAAGGTGGAAATCTATGAAGGAGATTTTGAAGAGATTAGTGAGGTTGATTCGAAACTCGTTAAGCTCGCAAAATTAACAAATGGAATTCTGGTAACCAATGATTTTAATTTAAATAAAGTATGTGAATTACAAAATGTCTCTGTGCTAAATATTAATGACTTAGCTAACGCTGTAAAACCAGTTGTTCTGCCAGGTGAAGAACTAACGGTTCAGGTTATTAAAGATGGAAAAGAATATCACCAAGGTGTAGCTTATTTGGATGATGGAACGATGATCGTTGTGGAAGAAGGAAGAGAATATATCGGGAAGAGAATTGAAGTACTTGTGACAAGCGTTCTTCAAACATCTGCCGGACGGATGATCTTTGCAAAACCAAAGTTACTAGAAAAAGCATTATAAAAAATGGGAGGCACTCTCCTATTGAGCGTCTAGAATGGAGTGCTTCAAACGAATGAATGAGAAAGACAGATAGGGGTTTTTTTATGGCTTACCAAGTCATTCTCCCGGCTGCCGGCTTGGGGAAAAGAATGCGAGCGGGGAAAAATAAACTTTTATTAGAGCTTAATGGTATGCCGGTTCTGGTTCATACATTAAGGGTCTTTGAAGAGGATGAAGCCTGCACGGGAATTATTTTAGCGACCCATCCACAGGATGATAGGGAAATCACTGGACTTTTGAAGAAGTACCGCATCTTAAAAGTATTGAATTTGGTACCGGGTGGGGATGAACGTCAGCACAGTATCTATAATGCGCTTCGAACAGTTAAAACCGATGGAATCATTCTTGTTCATGATGCAGCTCGTCCTTTTATTCGAAAGGGCCATATCCACCGCTTAGCACAAAAGGCAGATGAAACCGGTGCAGCCATTATTGGTGTTCCGGCTAAAGATACGATGAAAAAAGTAAAAGATGGTGTGGTAGTGGAAACTGTCGAACGTGCAAGCTTGTGGGCTGTTCAAACCCCACAAGCTTTTCGCATTTCCATCCTTAAGAAGGCTTATGAAAGAGCAGACCAGGAACATTTTCTTGGAACAGATGATGCCAGCTTAGTAGAACGTTTGGGTTATCCAGTGTCTATTGTTGAGGGAGACTACGATAATATTAAGCTGACAACACCAGAGGATTTATACTTTGCAGAAGCAATACTCGAAAAGCGGAAGCGCCTTGAACAGGGGCGACAAGCATAAGACGAGCCGGCGAGAAGGTTGTTCTTTAACCTTCTCGACGGATTGGCTTAGACCAAAGAGCCCCTAGGTGCAGTAGCTAGACAGTTATCAAAGTTCAAAGGAATGAAATTAAATATAAGAGAAGGAGTTTTACTGATGTTTCGAATTGGACAGGGCTTTGATGTACACCAATTAACAGAAGGACGTCCACTGATTATTGGAGGGGTCACTATTCCCTATGAAAAGGGCCTATTGGGTCATTCTGATGCGGATGTTTTATTACATACTATCTGTGATGCCTGTCTTGGTGCGATTGGCGAAGGTGATATTGGCAAACATTTTCCAGATACGGACCCTAACTTTAAGGATGCTGACTCTGCTAAGCTGACAGAACATGTCTGGCAACTCGTCAAGAACAAAGGATATAAGTTAGTTAACGCAGATTGTACCATTATAGCCCAAAGACCGAAAATGGCGCCATATATCGAGCAAATGCAGGCAAAAATTGCCGAATTGTTAGGGGCATCTCCTGAGCAGATTAATGTAAAGGCAACAACAACAGAAAAACTCGGCTTCCCGGGTAGAGGCGAGGGAATTGCTTCCCAAGCGGTTGTTTTATTAAAAAGGCTAGGTTAAAGTTTAATGCTGATTTTGGAACTATGTTGATTGGAGTGGAAGGCGCTCGACTCTTGCGGGAGTACGGGGCAGGGGAGACCCCGCAGACGCTTTAGCGTCGAGGAGGCTCCCCGGCACGCCCGCGGGTTTGCTGAGCGCCTGGAGCGGAAATCAACATCTTTATTTAACATAGCAATTAAAAAAGGTGAATGATTAATCTTTATTGATAGAATACACAGTGGTAAAATAAGTGGTTGAGACAATATATATCGATGGAGGCATTATGATGTCAAAAGAGGTTCGTGTAAGGTATGCTCCAAGTCCAACAGGACATTTACATATTGGAAACGCCCGTACTGCATTATTCAATTATTTATTTGCTCGAAACAAGCAAGGAAAATTCATTATCCGCATAGAAGATACGGATAAAAAACGAAATATTGCCGGCGGAGAAGAGAGCCAATTAAAATATTTAAAATGGCTCGGAATGGATTGGGATGAAAGCGTGGATGTTGGCGGTGAATACGGTCCTTACCGTCAATCAGAAAGAAATCACATTTATGAAACTTATTATAATCAGTTATTAGAAAACGGCCATGCCTATAAATGTTATTGTACGGAAGAAGAACTAGAAGCAGAACGTGAAGCCCAGACAGAAAGAGGGGAAAATCCTCAGTATTCTGGTAAATGCCGTCATTTAACAGAGGAACAACGCCGTCAATATGAAGCAGAGGGTCGACAACCAAGTATTCGTATTGCCGTGCCTGAGGGCAAAACATATACATTTGATGATATGGTCAAAGGGGTTGTATCCTTCGAATCCGAGGGAATGGGCGACTGGGTCATGGTGAAAAAGGATGGTACACCAACCTATAACTTTGCTGTTGCAGTTGATGATTATTTAATGGAAATTAGCCACGTCCTTCGTGGGGATGATCATATTTCGAACACGCCAAAACAATTAGTGGTTTATGATGCATTAGGCTGGGAGCCGCCTATTTTTGGACATATGACCTTAATTGTCAACGAAAGCCGGAAAAAGCTAAGTAAGCGTGACGAATCAATTATTCAATTTATTGAGCAATATGAGGAATTAGGCTATTTGCCAGAGGCATTATTTAACTTTATCACACTATTAGGCTGGTCACCGGCTGGTGAAGAGGAAATATATTCAAAAGAGGAATTTATTGAGATTTTTGATGCCAATCGCCTTTCTAAATCTCCGGCATTGTTTGATACGCAAAAGCTAACATGGATGAACAACCAATATATGAAAAAAATTGAGGTTGACCGCGCCCTTGAACTCGCGTTGCCACACTTAATCAAAGCAGGCCGCCTAAGTGAAAGCTTAACTGATGAGGAGCATGAGTGGGCTCGCAGCCTAGTAGCTCTTTTGCAGGAAAAAATGAGTTTTGGTGCTGAAATCGTTGAATTATCAGATATGTTCTTCCAAGATGATGCCGTTTATGAAGTAGACGCGGAGGAAATCTTAAGAGGTGAAACCGTTCCGGAAGTACTAAGGGCATTTTCTCATGAGCTTGACCAACTTGACAGCTTCCGGGCAGACGGAATTAAAGCAGCGATGAAGGCTGTACAAAAGTCAACCGGACAGAAAGGAAAGAATCTATTTATGCCGATTCGTGCTGCCGTAACGGGACAAACACATGGACCAGACCTGCCGCAAGCAATCGAATTATTAGGAAAAACAAAGGTACAAAACAGAATTAATAAAATAATTAGTTAACAATAGAGAGAAAATGTAATATAGTAAAAGAAAGCGGAAGCGCCTTGACCAGGCGCTGGAGCTGGACAGTTATCGAGGTCCAATGTTAGAATCCTAATAATATAAGATAAAGCTAAGAAGAGGAAAAGTAGAAAAATGATGCTTTTAAAGAGAGAACCATCAGCGGCTGAAAGTGGTTTAAGCCTCCCATTTTTTGAAATGCACCTCTGAGCCCCATCTCGAAAGGAGTCAACTCACGAGTAGATTTGGGCGGAGCCATCCGTTAACAAGTAGAGTGAGGTATTCGTAAGCTAGACTCCATGTTTCGGGGGATCGTTTACTAGACCTAATCAGAGTGGAACCACGTACTATGCGTCTCTGTCAATTATGACAGGGGCGTTTTTTATATATAGAAAAAGGGGGAAGAGCGGGTGTTCAATAGGATGAAGGAAGACATCGAGGTTGTTTTTGAACAAGATCCTGCGGCAAGGAGCACGTTAGAAGTCGTGATGACCTATTCTGGTTTGCATGCTATTTGGGCACATCGGATCGCACATGCCTTCTTCAAGCGGAAATTATACTTCCTTGCCCGTGTCATTTCACAAGCAAGCCGTTTCTTTACTGGAATTGAAATTCATCCAGGAGCAAAAATAGGCAGGAAATTTTTTATCGACCATGGTATGGGTGTTGTGATAGGGGAAACTTGTGAAATTGGGGATAATGTAACTATATACCAAGGTGTTACTCTCGGTGGAACAGGGAAAGAAAAAGGAAAACGTCACCCAACGATTAAAGATAATGTCCTCATTGCTACTGGTGCAAAGATACTTGGCTCCATTACTGTCGGTGAAAACTCTAAAATTGGCGGCGGTTCTGTTGTATTAAAAGAGGTTCCACCCAATTCAACAGTAGTGGGAATCCCGGGAAGAGTCGTTATTCAAGATGGTGTCCGAGTACCGCAAGCCAAAGATTTAAATCATTGTGATCTACCCGATCCAGTCGCTGACCGTCTCCGCGAGATGGAAAGTGAAGTCAATCAGTTGAGGCAGGAGCTTCAGGAATTAAAAAATGAAGGGATAAAAGTCAATGACCATTCAAATATATAATACATTATCCAGAAAGAAAGAAACCTTCGTTCCACTTGAGGAAGGAAAGGTTAAAATGTATGTCTGCGGTCCTACCGTCTATAATTATATTCATATAGGAAATGCCCGTCCGGCGATCGTGTTTGATTCGGTACGAAGATATATGGAATACCGCGGTTTTAAGGTGAAATATGTTTCAAATTTCACTGATGTGGATGATAAATTAATTCGAGCAGCTAATCAGCTTGGAGAAGATGTTCCAACCATTGCGAACCGCTTTATTGATGCTTATTTTGAGGACGTTTCGGCGCTTGGCTGCAAAAAGGCGGATGTGCATCCACGTGTCATGGAAAATATGGACATCATTATTGATTTTATCAGCCGGCTAGTAGATAAGGGCTTTGCTTATGAATCAGAAGGGGATGTCTATTTCCGTACTAGAAGCTTTGATGAGTATGGGAAACTTTCTCACCAGTCAATTGATGACCTTCAAGTAGGAGCCCGAATCGAAGTGGGTGATAAGAAAGAGGATGACTTAGACTTTGCTCTTTGGAAAGCGGCCAAAGAAGGAGAAATCTATTGGGAAAGTCCTTGGGGATTAGGACGTCCCGGCTGGCATATTGAATGCTCCGCAATGGCGAAGAAGTACCTGGGTGAGACGATTGATATCCATGCAGGCGGACAAGATTTAACCTTCCCACATCATGAAAATGAGATTGCCCAATCAGAAGCGCTTAATGGGAAATTATTCTCAAAGTATTGGATGCATAATGGTTATATTAATATTGATAATGAAAAAATGTCAAAGTCACTTGGCAACTTTGTTCTAGTCCATGATATTATCAAAAAACATAATCCACAGGTATTGCGTTTCTTTATGCTATCAGTTCACTATCGTAATCCGATTAATTACAGTGAGGAATTATTAGAAAGTACCAAGGCAGCGTTTGAACGGATCAAGACCTCTTATCAAAATTTAATACATCGCAAAGAGGCGAGTACGAATTTAACTGACCATGATCAAGAGTGGCTAGATAAGCTGACCAATCTTCATGAGCAATTTATTGAAGCAATGGATGATGACTTCAATACGGCCTTGGCCATTTCAGTTCTATTTGATATTTCAAAACTGGCCAATTATTATCTTTTAGAAAAAAATACATCTGTAGAAGTGATTAACGCCTTTACAAACAAATTTGACGAATTGTTTGGAGTGCTGGGCTTAACACTTGGCAGTGAAGAAGTAGTAGATGAAGACATTGATGCGCTGATCGAACAGCGGAATCAAGCCCGGAAAGACCGAAACTTCCAATTGTCAGACCAGATTCGAGATCAATTAAAAGAAATGAATATTATTTTAGAGGATACACCGCAAGGTACAAGGTGGAAAAGAGGCTAATTCATGCTTGATTATGAAAACAACATTGATGTCAAACAATTGAATAGTCTCGCTTTAGCCTATATGGGAGACGCCGTTTTTGAATCGTATGTAAGAAGGCATCTCCTCTATAGCGGCAAGGTGAGACCTAACCAATTACACCGGCTTGCGACACGATACGTATCCGCAAAGGCACAGAGTCAGATTCTCTTTCAAATGATGGATGAAGCGATTTTAACGGAAGAGGAAACGGCTGTCGTTTTGCGCGGTAGAAATGCTAAATCAGGAACAGTTCCTAAAAATACAGATGTCCAAACCTATCGCTACAGCACAGCATTTGAAGCATTAATAGGCTATTTATTTTTAGAAGGTAGAATAGAGCGCTTAGAAGAGCTTGTTAAAAAGGCGCTTGAATATGTTGATCAGAAAGGAGGCGTATCCAAATGAGTCAGGAATATATCGTCGGGAAAAACCCAGTGATTGAAGCACTCAAATCGGAGAGAGATATTAACAAAATACTTATTGCTGAAGGTTCACAACGGGGACAAATGCAGCAGATTACCCATTTAGCCAAAGAGGCTAATGTCCTTGTTCAATTTGTACCAAAGAAGAAACTGGATCAAATTTCGGAAGAAAATCATCAAGGCGTGCTTGCCTATGTGGCGGCATATCAATATGCAGAAATTGATGATTTGTTCGCTGCAGCGGAGAAGCGGAATGAGGTACCGTTTTTCTTATTGCTGGATGAAATTGAGGATCCGCATAACCTTGGGTCAATTATGAGGACAGCTGATGCGGTTGGAGCGCATGGAATTATTATTCCGAAACGCAGGGCAGTTGGATTAACTGCCACTGTTGCGAAAGCCTCAACAGGTGCCATTGAATATATACCAGTTGTTCGGGTAACTAATATGGCACGGACGATAGATGAATTGAAAGAACGGGGAGTTTGGATTGCCGGAACGGATGCAAAGGGGAAGGAAGATTACCGTCAAATGGATGGAACACTTCCACTTGGATTAGTGATTGGCAGTGAAGGGAAAGGAATGGGCCGGTTAATCCGTGATAAATGTGATTTTTTGATTCATTTACCGATGGTTGGAAAAGTAACATCGTTAAATGCTTCTGTGGCTGCATCCTTGCTTATGTATGAGGTATATCGCAAACGTCATCCGCTTGGCAGGTAGTATATATGGACATCCTGCTCGTAGACGGATATAACATTATTGGGGCTTGGCCAGAATTAAAAGTGCTAAAGGATCGGGACCTGCCAGCTGCGAGGGACCGTTTAATTGAAAAAATGGCCGAATATCAAGCCTTTTCCGGATATCGTGTCATTATTGTTTTTGACGCCTATTATGTACAAGGGATAGAGAAAAAGTATAATAACCATAAAGTTGAGGTTATCTTTACGAAGGAAAATGAAACAGCGGATGAGCGGATTGAAAAAATGGCCATAAGTCTAAGCAATCGAAGAACACAAATCCATGTAGCTACTTCAGATTTTACGGAGCAATGGGCCATATTCGGGCAAGGAGCATTACGAAAGTCCGCTCGTGAGCTATTGATTGAAATGTCTTCGGTTGAAAAAGGAATAGAAAAGAAGGTAAAAAAAATTCAAGACGGTAAACCTGTCTCCAAAATTCCCATGAGTGACGAAATGGCAGAAATTTTTGAAAAATGGCGTAGAGGGAAGAAATGAGCGCTCGACTTCAAAATATTTCTAATGTATACTATTAGTATCTATGCATGTTCGGTGGAGGCGATCTACTTTGAGTACGGACTTCGGAGCTAAGAATAACGAGCGTTTTTTCGTAATGGAAGACGAGGAAATTGTCGACTTGGTACACCAAGGAGATAGTGAAGCATTGGATTATTTGATTCACAAGTATCGAAATTTTGTACGTGCAAAAGCAAGATCCTATTTTTTGATTGGTGCCGATAAAGAAGATATTGTCCAAGAAGGAATGATTGGCTTATATAAAGCCATTCGAGATTTTCGCGAGGACAAGCTTACTTCGTTTAAAGCGTTTGCTGAACTTTGTATTACCCGCCAAATTATCACGGCCATTAAGACTGCAACAAGGCAAAAACATATTCCGCTAAATTCTTATGTTTCATTGGACAAGCCTATTTATGATGAAGAGTCTGACCGCACATTAATGGATGTTTTATCAGGTGCTAAGGTACTTGACCCTGAAGAGTTGATTATTAATCAAGAGGAATTTGACCATATTGAAGTGAAAATGACTGAGTTATTAAGTGATCTAGAGCGAAAGGTGCTGGCGCTCTATTTAGACGGTCAGTCGTATCAGGAAATATCGGAAGAGCTAAATCGTCATGTGAAATCAATTGATAATGCCTTACAGCGGGTTAAAAGAAAACTAGAGCGGTATTTGGAAATACGAGAATTTTCTTTGTAGAATTATCTATATGATGAACCCGTCTTACGAGTTATTGACATTAAATAGGGGTCATGATACATTTTTAGTGATACACGAGAATAGTTAGGTGATCGAATATGAGCAAAAAAGTTATCTTAGCTTGTGTGGATTGCGGTTCTCGAAATTATTCGACAGCTAGCCAAGAAACACAAACCGAACGTTTAGAGCTAAAAAAGTTTTGTAAAAATTGTGCGACCCATACGATACATCGGGAAACCAAATAAAGATAGATACTAGCACTGCCTATTTATGATTGTTGGGGGTTACGAAATAATGCAACGCATAAAGAAGTTCTTCAGTGAAATTCTCCGTGAAATGAGAAAAGTCAGCTGGCCAAAACGAGGAGAATTAGTTCGTTCCACTGTGACAGTTCTAACAACTGTAGTCTTTTTCGCAGCGTTTTTTGCCGTGTTGGATTTAGGAATTTCAAAATTGATTCGTTTAATTCTTGAATAATAAGCCATCATTCATGGTATAATGGAAACTAATAAAGGAAATTTTACCTAAAAGCCCGTATAAACGGGTTTTTTAATTTGTCTAAAAAGCAGAAGCGTGATTATGAGCATTGGGCTTGTAGATAGGGATGAATTTCCACAAAAATGAGGGAGGGACGGACGATCTAGTCCTCTTAAATGGAAAAGAATTGGTATGTTGTTCATACTTACTCTGGTTATGAAAATAAAGTAAAAACAAACTTAGAAAAAAGGGTCGAGTCAATGGGCATGGCAGATAAAATATTCCGTGTCGTTGTACCTGAAGAAGAAGAAACAGAAATCAAAAACGGCAAAAAGAAGGTTGTCAAACGCAAGGTATTCCCTGGATATGTACTAGTTGAAATTGTCATGACGGATGATTCCTGGTATGTCGTACGTAATACACCGGGTGTAACTGGGTTTGTTGGCTCTGCTGGTTCCGGTTCTAAACCAACACCATTACTACCAGAAGAAGTAACAGTATTACTTAAGCGTATGGGCGTGGAAGAAGCTCGGATTGATGTTGATTATGAAATTGGGGAAACAGTCCGCGTTAAAGAAGGTCCTTTTGCTAACTTTACTGGGTCTATTGAAGAAATGGACAAAGACCGTGCAAAACTAAAAGTATTAGTAAATATGTTTGGTCGTGACACGCCAGTTGAACTTGATTTTACACAGATTGATAAGCTATAAAATACGAGAAAAAAAGAAAAATAATCTGTTATTGTAAAAAAACTTGAAATCATGATTAAAAAATGTTAATATTTCATAGGTCAGTATGTCTCCATTGTGAGACTGGACCCAAGTTTTAAGTTCTTTATGATTTTTATATAAAGACATATGATGAGTGGGAGGGTCTGAATAGTCCCTATTACCACATCACGGACTTTAAGGAGGTGTGTCTCGTGGCTAAAAAAGTAATTAAAGTTGTTAAATTGCAAATTCCTGCTGGTAAAGCAAATCCAGCGCCACCGGTTGGTCCTGCACTAGGTCAAGCAGGTGTTAATATCATGGGATTCTGTAAAGAATTTAACGCTCGTACAGCAGATCAAGCTGGATTAATCATTCCTGTTGAAATTACGGTATTTGAAGACCGTTCATTTACATTTATTACGAAAACTCCTCCTGCTGCCGTTCTTTTAAAAGTAGCAGCTGGAATTCAGTCAGGTTCAGGTGAACCTAACCGTAATAAAGTAGCAACAGTAAAGCGTGATAAAGTACGCGAGATTGCGGAACAAAAAATGCCTGACCTTAACGCAGCTAGCGTTGAAGCAGCAATGCGCATGGTTGAAGGTACTGCACGCAGCATGGGTATCGTCATCGAAGACTAATCCATGGAACTTTTGCTTTAATGTAATGAAGGGGTTGCGATGTTTAAATGTACTCGCAACCTTTGTTCTGTCTAGCTGCGGCACCTTAATTGTTTTAAGAGTGCCTCCGCTTTTCGGAGTGGGAGAATAATTCGCTAAAACCACAATCTAGGAGGAAATAAAAATGGCTAAAAAAGGTAAAAAGTATTTAGAAGCTGCAAAGCTTGTAGATCGCTTAAAAGCATACCCAATTGCTGAAGCAATTGATCTTGCTAAAAAAACAAACTTCACTAAATTTGATGCAACTCTTGAAGTGGCTTTCCGTTTAGGTGTAGATCCTAAGAAAGCTGACCAACAAATCCGTGGTGCAGTTGTGCTTCCAAACGGAACTGGTAAAACTCAACGCGTTTTAGTATTCGCTAAGGGTGAGAAAGTGAAAGAAGCAGAAGCAGCTGGCGCTGATTATGTAGGAGATTCTGAATACATCAACAAAATCCAACAAGGATGGTTTGATTTTGATGTAATCGTAGCAACTCCTGACATGATGGGTGAAGTTGGTAAACTTGGTCGTGTATTAGGACCTAAAGGCTTAATGCCAAACCCTAAAACTGGTACAGTTACATTTGATGTAACAAGAGCGATCAACGAAATCAAAGCAGGTAAAGTTGAATACCGTGTAGACAAGTCTGGTAACATTCATGTTCCTATCGGTAAATCATCTTTCGAAAACGAAAAGCTTGTTGAAAACTTCAACACTATTTTTGATACAATGCAAAAAGTTAAACCTGCAGCTGCAAAAGGTACTTACATGAAGAATGTTACTGTTTCTTCAACAATGGGACCTGGCGTAAAAGTAGATCCATCTACTGTATCAGCGAAGTAATTTATTACCAATTGACAATCTAGAGTATATTTTATATAATATATTTTGTTGTTTAAAATAAAACATTTGTACTGTAGACAGCAGGTGCGTAATTGCTTAATTTCCTGCCGAGGTAGAGCGAATAGATTAAGCTGATCTTTCAGCTTTTGTATGCTGCCTCCATGTCTTTGCTTGATGTGGAGGTTTTTAAATGCCTGGTATAAATGTAGATAATCTACAGGAGGTGTAAAGATGAGCAGTGTAATCGAACAAAAGAAACAAATAGTTGATGAAATTACTGAGAAATTCAAATCTAGCGTATCAACAGTTGTTGTTGACTATCGTGGTCTTACAGTTGCGGAAGTAACTGAACTTCGTAAACAACTTCGTGAAGCTGGCATTGATTTTAAAGTTTACAAAAACACAATGACTCGCCGTGCTGCTGAAGCTGCTGAGCTTTCTGGTTTAAACGAAGCATTAACAGGTCCGAATGCTATTGCATTCAGTTCTGAAGATGTAGTAGCACCAGCTAAAATCTTGAATGATTTTGCTAAAAAACACGAGGCGCTTGAACTTAAAGCAGGTGTTATCGAAGGTAACGTAGCAACAGCTGAAGAGATTAAAGCTCTTGCTGACCTACCATCACGCGAAGGCTTGCTTTCTATGCTACTCAGCGTACTTCAAGCTCCAATTCGCAATCTTGCTCTTGCTGCAAAAGCAGTTGCAGATCAAAAAGAAGAACAAGGCGCGTAAGTTAAAACTAACAGCCTAACAAAATAAAACGTAACGAAAACTAAGGAGGAAACTTAATCATGACTAAAGAACAAATCATTGAAGCAGTTAAATCTATGACTGTTTTAGAACTTAACGATCTTGTAAAAGCAATCGAAGAAGAATTCGGCGTAACTGCTGCAGCTCCTGTAGCTGTTGTTGGTGGAGCTGGTGCAGCTGCTGCTGAAGAAAAAACAGAATTCGACGTAATCCTAGCTGGCGCTGGAGACCAAAAAATCAAGGTTATCAAAGTTGTTCGTGAAATCACTGGTCTTGGTCTTAAAGAAGCAAAAGATCTTGTTGACAACACTCCAAAACCACTTAAAGAAGGCGTTTCTAAAGAAGAAGCTGAAGCAATCAAAGCTAAGCTTGATGAAGTTGGAGCTAACGTTGAAGTTAAGTAATTTTACTATAAAAAAGCTCGCTGCATAAGCGGGCTTTTTTTGACTTCCTCAATTTTCTTCAAATATATCTCCTCGGGAGGTGAGTCTATTGTCCGAACACTACTATTCTCGAACACAAAATGTTGAAAGTGATCCGAAATTCTGGGGTTTTCAATTGCGAAACCATTCTTTCCGCTTTAAAACGGATAATGGTGTATTTTCAAAACGAGAAGTAGATTTTGGCTCGCGATTACTCATAGAGTCTTTTAATATGCCAGACGTTAAAGGTCAGGTGCTTGACGTAGGCTGTGGCTATGGACCGATTGGTTTATCCATTGCCAAAGAATTTAATGATCGCATTGTCCATATGGTAGATGTGAATGAGCGTGCCTTAGAACTGGCAAAAGAAAATGCCTCTATAAATCATATTACCAATATTAATATTTATGAAAGCGACCGCTTGGTAAATGTTAAGGGTGATCAGTTTGCTGCCATCCTGACAAATCCGCCAATCAGAGCAGGGAAACAAACGGTACATGATATTTTTGAACAAAGCCACGAGCATCTTGTTCCGAATGGCGAACTTTGGGTCGTCATTCAAAAGAAACAAGGAGCCCCGTCAACACTTGAAAAATTAAAAACTCTATTTTCAGATGTCGAGACCGTTGACAAATCCAAAGGTTATTTTATTATTAAGGCTAAAAAATAGTTGACTCTAATTTAACGTTGTGTTAGCATTATAAAATGCCATCATAATAATTTCCGAATTATTCCTTAAAATACTTATTTTTAAGTATAAAAACGGCATAAGAAGGAAATGATGACAAAATAATAATCAAAATGTGAAAATGTGGTTTTGAGTAAAAACCCTTTTTCTTTTTGTCTAATTGGTTGAGTCTTTGGTTCTACTATTTAGACGTAATAGATTTATTAAAAAACGCTTGATTTGAGGGGTGAATCAGTTGACAGGTCAACTAGTTCAGTATGGACGACACCGCCAACGTAGAAGTTACGCACGAATCAGTGAAGTTTTAGAATTACCAAATCTCATCGAAATCCAAACCTCTTCATATCAGTGGTTCTTGGATGAAGGTTTGCGTGAAATGTTTCAGGATATTTCACCGATTGAGGATTTTACTGGTAACCTATCACTGGAATTTATTGATTACAGCCTTGGCGAACCAAAGTATTCTGTAGAAGAATCTAAAGAACGGGACGTTACATATTCTGCTCCATTACGTGTAAAAGTACGTCTTGTAAACAAAGAAACTGGTGAAGTAAAAGACCAAGATGTATTTATGGGTGATTTCCCGCTAATGACAGAAACAGGTACATTTGTCATTAATGGCGCAGAACGCGTTATTGTATCACAGTTAGTGCGTTCACCTAGCGTTTACTTTAGTGGAAAACTTGATAAAAATGGCAAGAAAGGTTTTACTGCAACAGTAATTCCGAACCGCGGCGCTTGGCTGGAATATGAAACAGATGCCAAAGATGTCGTATATGTGAGAATAGATCGTACTCGGAAACTGCCCGTTACGGTTCTTTTGCGTGCACTAGGTTTCGGCTCTGATCAGGAAATCATTGAACTGGTTGGAGATAACGAGTACATCCGTAATACCCTTGAGAAAGATAATACAGAGGGTGTCGACAAAGCGCTGTTAGAAATCTATGAGCGCCTTCGTCCCGGCGAACCGCCAACAGTTGATAACGCAAAGAGTTTATTAGTGTCACGTTTCTTTGATCCAAAACGCTATGATCTTGCGAATGTTGGACGTTACAAAATTAATAAAAAGCTTCATATTAAAAATCGCCTTTTCAACCAACGTTTAGCGGAATCTCTTGCAGATCCGGAAACGGGTGAAATTATCGCTGAAAAAGGAACACTTCTTGATCGAAGAAACCTTGACAGAATTATTCCTGCTCTTGAAAAGAATATTAATTTCAGAGGCTATAATCCTGTTGGCGGTGTTGTAGAAGAAGAAATTATTCTTCAGGGCATTAAGATTTATGCACCAGGCGATGAGAATGAAAAGGTTATTAATGTACTAGGTAATGCCTATGTACAAGAGCCAATTAAAAATATTACACCTGCTGATATCATTGCATCCATCAGCTACTTCTTCAATTTGTTGCACGGAGTAGGCGATACAGATGATATTGACCATTTAGGTAACAGACGTCTTCGTTCTGTTGGTGAACTATTGCAGAACCAATTCCGGATTGGATTATCTCGTATGGAACGTGTTGTTCGTGAAAGAATGTCCATCCAGGACACTGCGACGATTACACCACAGCAATTGATTAATATCCGTCCTGTTATTGCATCCATTAAAGAGTTTTTCGGAAGCTCACAATTATCACAGTTCATGGATCAAACCAACCCGCTTGCTGAATTAACACACAAGCGTCGTCTTTCTGCATTAGGACCTGGTGGTTTAACACGTGAACGTGCAGGGATGGAAGTACGTGACGTACACTATTCCCACTATGGACGTATGTGTCCTATTGAAACGCCTGAAGGTCCAAACATCGGTTTGATTAACTCGCTGTCATCTTATGCGAAAGTTAACCGATTTGGATTTATTGAAACACCATACCGTCGTGTTGACCCAGATACCGGTAAAATTACAAGCCGGATTGACTATCTAACAGCGGATGAAGAAGACAACTATGTAGTGGCTCAAGCGAACTCACGCCTTGATGATGATGGCTCCTTCCTTGATGAAGAGGTTGTGGCTCGTTTCCGTGGTGAAAACACGGTTGTCAAACGTGAACGCATCGACTAC
Source organism: Neobacillus cucumis (assembly GCF_016908975.1). Taxonomy (GTDB): domain Bacteria; phylum Bacillota; class Bacilli; order Bacillales; family Cytobacillaceae; genus Neobacillus; species Neobacillus cucumis. The sequence continues at coordinate 23,844 of NZ_JAFBEX010000032.1, read as the reverse complement.
ATGGATGTATCACCAAAACAGGTAGTATCTGCAGCAACGGCATGTATTCCGTTCCTTGAAAATGACGACTCCAACCGTGCCTTGATGGGTGCGAACATGCAGCGTCAAGCCGTGCCTTTAATGCAGCCTGAAGCGCCAAGAGTTGGTACTGGTATGGAATATGTATCAGGAAAAGACTCAGGTGCAGCGGTCATCTGTAAGGAAGATGGTATTGTCGAGCATGTTGAGGCTCGTGAGGTTTGGGTACGCGCAATTAAAGAAGTAGATGGCCAAGAAGTAAAAGGCGATCTTAGAAAATATCGTTTATTAAAATTCATTCGTTCTAACCAGGGTACTTGCTATAACCAGCGTCCAATCGTAGCCGTTGGCAACCGGGTGAAAAAGGGTGAAATTTTAGCAGACGGTCCGTCCATGGAATTAGGAGAGCTTGCACTAGGACGTAATGTTCTCGTAGCCTTCATGACATGGGATGGATATAACTATGAAGATGCCATTATTATGAGCGAACGTCTTGTAAAAGATGATGTCTATACTTCTATTCATATCGAAGAATATGAATCAGAATCTCGTGATACAAAATTAGGACCTGAGGAAATTACCCGTGATATTCCAAACGTAGGGGAAGATGCCCTTCGTAACTTGGATGAGCGTGGAATTATCCGTACGGGTGCTGAAGTAAAAGATGGTGACCTTCTCGTTGGTAAAGTAACACCAAAAGGGGTAACCGAATTAACAGCTGAAGAACGTTTACTTCATGCTATTTTTGGTGAAAAAGCTCGTGAAGTCCGCGATACTTCACTAAGAGTTCCGCATGGCGGCGGCGGTATTGTTCATGATGTTAAAGTCTTCAATCGTGAAGATGGTGATGAATTACCACCAGGTGTAAACCAGCTTGTCCGTGTCTATATCGTTCAGAAACGTAAGATTCACCAAGGTGATAAAATGGCGGGTCGTCACGGTAACAAAGGGGTTATCTCACGGATTTTACCAGAAGAAGATATGCCTTACTTACCAGACGGTACACCGGTAGATATCATGTTAAACCCATTAGGGGTACCATCTCGTATGAATATCGGTCAGGTGCTTGAGCTTCATTTAGGTATGGCAGCGAGATACCTCGGCATTCATGTTGCAACGCCGGTATTTGACGGTGCGCGTGAAGAAGATGTTTGGGGTACGATTGAAGAAGCAGGTATGGCTCGTGATGCCAAAACTGTTCTATATGATGGCCGTTCAGGGGAACCATTTGATAACCGAGTATCTGTCGGTGTCATGTATATGATTAAACTGGCCCACATGGTTGATGACAAACTCCATGCCCGTTCTACAGGACCATACTCACTTGTTACACAGCAGCCATTGGGCGGTAAAGCTCAATTCGGTGGTCAGCGTTTCGGTGAGATGGAGGTTTGGGCACTTGAAGCATACGGTGCAGCCTATACACTGCAAGAAATCCTCACAGTTAAATCGGACGACGTTGTTGGTCGTGTGAAAACATATGAGGCGATTGTAAAAGGTGAAAATGTTCCGGAGCCAGGTGTTCCAGAATCATTCAAAGTATTAATTAAAGAACTTCAAAGCTTAGGTATGGATGTAAAAATTCTTTCCGGTGATGAAGAAGAAATTGAAATGCGCGATATGGAAGATGAGGAAGACTTACAACAAGTTGACACATTGAATATCGTACCTGATGCACCAAACTTTGAATCTGAAAAAGTTGGTTCAAAAGAGTAATCATTAAACCAAGGCTGCAGCGTACAACCTTTGTGCGCTGTAAGCTTTTCTTCTGGATATCGAAAGGGAGGTAGGCCCCTTGCTAGACGTTAATAATTTTGAATATATGAAAATTGGTCTTGCTTCACCGGATAAAATCCGTTCATGGTCATTCGGAGAAGTCAAAAAACCAGAAACCATTAACTATCGTACATTAAAGCCTGAAAAAGACGGCTTATTCTGTGAGCGAATCTTTGGTCCAACGAAGGACTGGGAATGTCATTGCGGAAAATATAAGCGCGTTCGTTACAAAGGCGTTGTCTGTGACCGCTGTGGTGTTGAAGTAACGAGGGCAAAGGTACGTCGTGAACGAATGGGTCACATTGAATTAGCTGCACCTGTCTCACATATTTGGTACTTCAAGGGTATCCCGAGCCGAATGGGGCTTGTATTAGACATGTCTCCTCGTGCATTAGAGGAAGTAATCTACTTTGCTTCATATGTAGTGACGGATTCAGGTGAAACTCCACTTGATAAAAAACATCTTTTATCTGAAAAGGAATATCGTGCTTATCGTGAAAAGTACGGTAATAAATTCCAAGCTGCAATGGGAGCAGAAGCGATTAAAAAGCTTCTATCTGATATTGATTTAAATAAAGAAGTAGACGGCCTAAAGGAAGAACTTAAAACAGCACAAGGTCAGCGCCGTACACGTGCGATTAAGCGTCTTGAAGTGTTGGAAGCCTTCCGTAATTCAGGCAATGAGCCATCATGGATGATACTTGATGTACTTCCCGTTATTCCACCTGAACTTCGTCCGATGGTTCAATTGGATGGCGGACGTTTTGCAACATCTGACCTAAACGATCTTTATCGCCGGGTTATTAACCGTAATAACCGCTTAAAGCGTTTATTGGATCTTGGTGCTCCAAGCATTATCGTTCAAAATGAAAAGCGTATGCTTCAAGAAGCGGTCGATGCATTAATCGATAATGGACGCCGAGGCCGACCAGTTACTGGTCCTGGTAACCGTCCGTTAAAATCACTTTCACATATGCTGAAAGGTAAACAAGGTCGTTTCCGTCAAAACTTACTCGGAAAACGTGTTGACTATTCCGGTCGTTCCGTTATCGTTGTAGGTCCGAATCTAAAAATGTACCAATGCGGTCTTCCGAGAGAAATGGCGCTTGAACTCTTTAAGCCATTTGTGATGAAGGAACTTGTAGAAAAAGGGTTAGCCCATAACATTAAATCGGCTAAACGTAAAATCGAACGTGTATCTCCAGATGTCTGGGATGTACTCGAAGACGTTATTAAGGAGCACCCAGTTTTATTAAACCGTGCCCCAACATTGCATAGATTAGGTATTCAGGCATTTGAACCAACACTTGTTGAAGGGCGTGCAATTCGACTTCATCCGCTTGTATGTACTGCGTATAATGCGGACTTTGACGGTGACCAAATGGCTGTTCACGTACCACTATCATCTGAAGCACAAGCAGAAGCTCGTCTATTGATGCTAGCTGCTCAAAATATCTTGAACCCTAAAGATGGTAAGCCAGTTGTTACACCATCACAGGACATGGTTTTAGGTAACTATTACTTAACCTTAGAGCGTGAAGGCACAGTTGGTGAAGGTATGGTCTTTAAGGACACAAGTGAAGCGATCCTTGCTTATCAGAACGGTTATGTTCACTATCATACACGTGTTGCTGTTCATGCTGGATCATTGGGAAATGAGACGTTTACAGAAGAACAAAATAATAAGTTATTAATCTCTACGGTTGGTAAGCTTATTTTTAATGAAATTCTGCCGAAGTCATTCCCATATATCAACGAACCAACTCGTCACAATTTAGAGGTCGAAACACCTGCCAAGTACTTTGTGGAAAAAGGTGAAGACGTTAAAGCGAGAATTAAAGAAATGCCATTGATTGATCCGTTTAAGAAGAAAATTCTTGGAAATATCATTGCAGAAGTCTTCAAACGTTTCAAAATTACGGAAACGTCTAAAATGCTTGACCGGATGAAAGACTTAGGGTTTAAACACTCGACAAAAGCTGGTTTAACAGTAGGTGTGGCGGATATTGTCGTACTTCCTGAGAAATCGCAAATTCTTCATGATGCTCAAGATAAAGTAGATAACGTAATGAAGCAATTCCGTCGTGGTCTTATCACCGAGGATGAGCGTTATGACCGTGTCATTGCGATTTGGAGTGCTGCGAAAGACACCATTCAAGGGAAACTGATGAAATCCTTGAATAAATCGAATCCAATCTTTATGATGAGTGATTCCGGTGCCCGTGGTAACGCCTCTAACTTTACACAGCTTGCTGGTATGCGTGGGCTGATGGCCAACCCGGCTGGGCGTATCATCGAATTACCAATTAAATCAAGTTTCCGTGAAGGACTAACTGTATTAGAGTACTTTATCTCGACACACGGTGCGCGTAAAGGTCTTGCCGATACAGCCCTTAAAACAGCTGACTCTGGTTACTTAACACGTCGTCTCGTTGACGTTGCTCAAGATGTAATTGTTCGTGAAGACGATTGTGGAACTGACCGCGGCTTCTTAATCAGTGCCTTGAAAGACGGTACAGAAACCATCGAAGGCTTGGACGAACGTTTAATTGGCCGTTATGCTCGTACACCAATTAGACACCCTGAAACAAATGAAGTTATTGTTCCTGAAAATGGCTTAATTACTGAGGACTTAGCAGAAGTTATCGTTGGTGCAGGAATTGAAGAAGTGAAAATTAGATCTGCCTTTACATGTAATACTCGCCATGGGGTATGTAAGAAATGTTATGGCCGCAACTTGGCAACTGGTCAAGAGGTTGAAGTGGGTGAAGCAGTTGGAATTATCGCTGCCCAATCAATCGGTGAGCCAGGAACACAGTTAACGATGCGTACATTCCATACCGGTGGGGTTGCCGGAGACGATATTACCCAAGGTTTACCGCGTATTCAGGAGATTTTCGAAGCGCGTAATCCTAAAGGGCAAGCTGTCATTTCTGAAATTGATGGTGTTGTAGTAGGTATTAATGAAGGCCGTGATCGCCAACATGAAATCGTGGTTCAAGGTGAAGTGGAATCGCGTACCTATAATGCTCCATATACAGCCCGTTTGAAAGTAGCGATTAATGATCAAGTTGCACGTGGTCAAGAACTAACAGAAGGTTCTATTGATCCGAAAGAATTAATCAAAGTTAAAGACGTTACATCTGTTCAAGAATACCTACTGCGTGAGGTTCAAAAAGTTTACCGAATGCAAGGGGTAGAAATTGGCGATAAGCACGTTGAAGTAATGGTTCGTCAAATGCTACGTAAGATTCGCGTCAGCGATGCAGGGGAAACAGAAGTTCTTCCAGGTACACTTCTTGATATTCATCAGTTTACTGATGCCAACGAGAAAGCACTGCTTGAAGGCAGATTGCCTGCAACAGGACGTCCAGTCTTACTTGGAATTACCAAAGCATCACTTGAAACAGATTCATTCTTGTCTGCTGCGTCATTCCAAGAAACAACAAGAGTTCTTACGGATGCAGCTATTAAAGGAAAACGTGACGAGTTACTCGGCTTGAAAGAAAATGTTATCATCGGTAAACTTGTTCCTGCAGGTACAGGAATGCAACGCTACCGTAAAGCAGAGCCAGTACTACGTGATACCACTTCCGAAGAAACTGTTGCAATCGATTAGTTAAATACTGTGGTACCTGCTTTTTGGTAGGTACCACATTTATGAAAAAATTTACCAATAGCTATTAGGAATAAAAAAATCAAAACATTAGTTGACATCTATTTGGTAAGATGATACTATATCAAAGGTGCTCCTATTAAAGGATACTTTGGAGGATATGAAGATTGTCTTATGAAAAAGTATTAAAAGCACACAAGTTTGTTATAGGTACAAAACAAACAGTGAAAGCACTGAGAGAAGGAAATGTTCAAGAACTTTTGGTTGCAACTGATGCTGAGTCTAGGCTAACAGCGAAAGTTGTCGAAGAAGCAAACCTGAGACAGATCCCAATTCAATATGTTGATTCGATGAAAAAACTCGGCAAAACATGTGGAATTGATGTTGGTGCAGCAGCTGTTGCAATTATCCGTTAAAAACTGTTTTTGTAGATAGAGTAATCTGCAAAAACTTTGTTTTTGCAAAAAAATGAACCACCTGGATGTGTGGGTTTACAAATAACGAAGGGAGGAAAAGAATCATGCCTACAATTAACCAATTAGTGCGTAAGCCTCGTCAATCTAAAGAGGAAAAGTCAAAATCTCCAGCGCTTAATAAAGGTTACAACAGCTTCAAGAAATCTCAAACAGATGTATCTTCACCACAAAAACGCGGTGTATGTACTCGTGTTGGTACAATGACTCCGAAAAAACCAAACTCAGCGTTACGTAAATATGCACGTGTACGTTTGACAAATGGTATCGAGGTGACAGCATACATTCCTGGTATCGGACACAACCTTCAAGAACATAGTGTTGTTCTTATTCGTGGAGGACGTGTAAAGGATTTACCAGGGGTACGTTATCATATCGTACGTGGAGCGCTTGATACTGCTGGTGTAAACAACCGTATGCAAGGTCGTTCTAAATATGGTACTAAGAGACCAAAAGCAGCTAAGAAATAAAACACATTAAATAGAAGCTTCTTTGAAAGGAGGAAACAAAATGCCACGTAAAGGTCCTGTAGCAAAAAGAGACGTGTTACCTGATCCACTTTACAATTCAAAATTAGTTACTCGTCTAATCAATAAAATGATGATCGATGGTAAAAGAGGTAAATCTCAAGAAATTCTTTATTCTGCGTTTGATACAATTCGCGAACGCACTGGCAAAGAGCCAATGGAAACTTTTGATGCAGCTATGAAAAATATCATGCCTGTTCTAGAAGTTAGAGCTCGTCGTGTAGGTGGTGCGAACTACCAAGTACCAGTTGAGGTGCGCCCTGATCGCCGTACAACTTTAGGTCTTCGTTGGTTAGTGAACTATGCGCGTCTTCGCGGTGAAAAGACGATGGAAGAGCGTTTAGCAAACGAAATTATGGATGCAGCTAACAACACTGGTGCATCTGTTAAGAAACGCGAAGATACACACAAAATGGCTGAAGCAAACAAAGCGTTTGCTCACTATCGTTGGTAATCTAACCTTCAATTATAAAAACTTTCTACTAGGAAGGAGAAAGACCCAATGGCAAGAGAGTTCTCCTTAGAAAATACTCGTAATATCGGCATCATGGCTCACATCGATGCCGGTAAGACGACTACCACTGAGCGTGTTCTTTATTACACTGGTCGTATTCATAAGATTGGTGAAACACATGAAGGTGCATCTCAGATGGACTGGATGGAGCAAGAACAAGAACGCGGAATTACAATCACTTCCGCAGCAACAACAGCATCATGGAAAGGCCACCGTGTTAACATCATTGACACACCAGGACACGTAGACTTCACTGTTGAAGTAGAACGTTCACTTCGTGTACTTGATGGTGCGGTTGCTGTTCTAGATGCACAATCAGGTGTTGAGCCACAAACTGAAACAGTTTGGCGTCAAGCAACAACTTACGGTGTACCACGGGTAGTATTCGTAAACAAAATGGACAAAATCGGTGCAGACTTCCTATATTCTGTAGGTACTATTCACGATCGTCTTCAAGCGAATGCACACGCTATTCAGTTACCAATCGGTGCTGAAGATCAGTTTGAAGCAATCATTGACCTTGTGGAAATGAACGCTGTATTCTACGGTAATGACTTAGGTACTGACATTGAAGTACGTGACATTCCTGCTGAATATATGGATCAAGCTGAAGAATACCGTGAAAAGCTTGTTGAAGCAGTAGCAGAATTAGATGAAGAGTTAATGGAAAAATACCTTGGTGGTGAAGAAATCACTAAAGAAGAGCTAAAATCAGCTATTCGTAAAGGTACTGTTAATGTTGAATTCTACCCTGTAATCTGTGGATCAGCATTCAAAAACAAAGGTGTTCAATTAATGTTGGATGCAGTAATCGATTATCTACCATCTCCACTAGATGTACCTGCAATTAAAGGTCATGCAGTTGATGATGAGGATGAAGTACTTGAGCGTCACTCAAGCGATGAAGAGCCATTCTCAGCTCTAGCATTCAAAGTTATGACTGACCCTTATGTTGGTAAATTAACGTTCTTCCGCGTTTACTCTGGTACTTTAGAGTCTGGATCATACGTTCAGAACTCTACAAAAGGAAAGCGTGAGCGTATCGGACGTATCCTACAAATGCATGCTAATAGCCGTCAAGAAATCTCTAAGGTTTTTGCTGGTGATATTGCTGCTGCTGTAGGTTTGAAAGATACAACTACTGGCGATACTCTATGTGACGAGAAGAACCTTGTTATCCTAGAGTCTATGCAATTCCCTGAGCCAGTAATCCAACTTTCTGTTGAACCTAAATCTAAAGCAGACCAAGATAAAATGACAACTGCTTTACAAAAACTTCAAGAAGAAGACCCTACATTCCGTGCACATACAGACCAGGAAACTGGACAGGTTATTATCGCTGGTATGGGTGAATTACACCTTGATATCATCGTTGACCGTATGCGTCGTGAGTTTAAAGTTGAAGCTAACGTAGGTGCTCCACAAGTAGCATACCGTGAGACTTTCCGTGCATCTGCACAAGTTGAAGGTAAGTTTGCTCGCCAATCCGGTGGTCGTGGACAATACGGACATGTTTGGATCGAATTCGCACCTAACGAAGAAGGTAAAGGATTTGAATTCGAGAATGGTATCGTTGGTGGTGTAGTTCCTCGTGAATACATCCCTGCTGTACAAGCTGGTCTTGAAGATGCCTTAGACCGTGGTGTACTTGCTGGTTATCCATTAGTTGATATTAAAGCAAGATTATTTGATGGTTCATACCATGATGTTGACTCATCTGAAATGGCGTTCAAAATTGCTGCTTCAATGGCACTTAAGAATGCTGCTTCAAAATGTCAGCCAGTTATCCTTGAGCCAGTCATGAGAGTAGAAGTTGTAATCCCTGAAGATTACCTAGGTGATATCATGGGTCAAATCACTGCTCGTCGTGGCCGCGTTGAAGGTATGGAAGCACGTGGTAACGCACAAGTAGTTCGTGCAATGGTTCCACTTTCTGAAATGTTTGGTTATGCAACTGCACTTCGTTCAAGCACTCAAGGTCGTGGAGTATTCTCTATGCACTTTGACCACTATGAAGAAGTACCAAAATCAATTTCTGAAGAAATCATCAAAAAAAATAAAGGTGAATAATTGATTTTCACCTTTTTTTAAAGTATAACTACTTATGTAAGATTAGAGACTGTGAAATATGGATATCTATATTCGCAGTTTCTACCTAATATACTTAAAACTTTTATAATCCAAAGGAGGATTTTCCTAATGGCAAAAGCTAAATTCGACCGTTCAAAGCCACACGTTAACATTGGTACAATCGGACACGTTGACCATGGTAAAACTACTTTAACAGCTGCAATCACTTCTGTTCTTGCTAAATCAGGTAAAGCAGAAGCTCGTGCATATGATCAAATCGATGGTGCTCCAGAAGAAAGAGAACGTGGTATCACAATCTCAACTGCACACGTTGAGTATGAAACTGACAACCGTCACTATGCACACGTTGACTGCCCAGGACACGCTGACTATGTTAAAAACATGATCACTGGTGCTGCTCAAATGGACGGCGGTATCCTAGTTGTATCTGCAACTGATGGTCCAATGCCACAAACTCGTGAGCACATTCTTCTTTCTCGTCAGGTAGGCGTACCTTACCTTGTTGTATTCATGAACAAGTGTGATATGGTTGATGACGAAGAATTACTTGAGTTAGTAGAAATGGAAATCCGTGACCTATTAACTGAATATGATTTCCCTGGCGATGACACTCCAGTTATCAAAGGTTCTGCTCTTAAAGCATTAGAAGGTGATGCTGCTTGGGAAGAAAAAGTTCTTGAATTAATGGCTGCTGTTGATGAGTTTATCCCAACTCCAACTCGTGACACTGATAAGCCTTTCATGATGCCAGTTGAGGATGTATTCTCAATCACTGGACGTGGAACAGTTGCTACAGGACGTGTTGAGCGTGGTGTAGTTAAAGTTGGTGACGTTGTTGAAATCGTAGGTTTCACTGAAGAGCCAAAATCTACTACTGTAACAGGTGTTGAAATGTTCCGTAAGCTTCTTGATTTCGCTGAAGCTGGTGACAACATTGGTGCCCTACTTCGTGGTGTAGCACGTGAAGATATCGAGCGTGGCCAAGTTTTGGCTAAGCCAAAATCAATCACTCCACACACAAAGTTCAAAGCACAAGTTTACGTTTTATCAAAAGAAGAAGGTGGACGTCATACTCCTTTCTTCACAAACTATCGTCCACAATTCTATTTCCGTACTTCTGATATTACAGGTATCTGTAATCTTCCAGAAGGTACTGAAATGGTTATGCCTGGCGACCATATCGAAATGACTGTTGAACTAATCGCTCCAGTTGCGATCGAAGAAGGAACTAAGTTCTCTATTCGTGAAGGCGGACGTACAGTAGGTTCAGGTTCAATCACAACAATTCAAGAGTAATTACTCTAAAAAAAGTAGATGGATGACGATCCATCTGCTTTTTTATTTGGTTATTTTTGTTCAGATTAAAGGATCAAAACCTTCGAAATGATTGTGAAGAGGGGCCAGTAGATATGTTGTGTTTATAATTCCCGAAGCCAAGGAAAAGTAAAGCACATGGTAGATATGAAATTAAGAAAACACCCGAAAAACAAAGATACCATTGCTCCAGGTAGTTTAAGATTGTTCATAACTCCAAATACAATTATATAGCAGTACACTAGCAGCCCCAAAAAAGCACTATTCTACCCCGAATCCCATACTCTCAAATCCCATAAAATACGTGTTTCTTCTATTATATAAGTTAGACAATTTCGAATATAAATATCAACGCCACGAATAAATTAGGAGATTTTTGGAGATTAAGATTAAGTGTTGAAAAAGATTTTATCAGCCGCTATAATAAGAAAAGTGTTCAAGATAGAAACATAAAGAAAAAGTTTAATAAAGTGTTGCGTTTGCTTTATGTTTTATGTATAATAGACAATGTTGGTCTTTGACTGCGATGATGTGAAAGGTTGCTGACACACCCGGCCGCTTTGCCATGGCGAGTGTGTGGGAAATTTTCACTGAGAAATGTCTATTTTGAAAATAGGCGAATAAAGGAGGGAAAATAATGGCAAAACAAAAAATTCGTATCCGTCTTAAAGCATATGATCACAGAATCCTTGATCAATCTGCAGAAAAAATCGTTGAAACAGCAAAACGTTCAGGTGCGGCAGTTTCTGGTCCGATTCCGTTACCAACTGAGAAGTCTGTTTACACAATTCTTCGTGCGGTTCATAAGTACAAAGATTCTCGTGAGCAATTTGAAATGCGGACACATAAGCGTCTAATCGACATCGTTAACCCAACTCCACAAACAGTTGATGCGTTAATGCGTTTAGATTTACCATCTGGTGTAGATATCGAAATTAAACTTTAATCTAATAAACAATTACTAATTTAGGAGGTGTGACTTACATGACCAAAGGAATCTTAGGAAGAAAAGTTGGTATGACTCAAGTATTTGCAGAAAACGGAAACTTAATTCCGGTAACTGTAGTTGAAGTAGCTCCAAACGTTGTACTTCAAAAGAAATCAGTTGATAGCGATGGTTATACTGCTGTTCAAGTTGGTTTTGAAGACAAACGTGAAAAGTTAGCTAACAAGCCTGAAAAAGGACATGTTGCAAAAGCAAATACTGCTCCTAAGCGCTTCATTCGCGAATTCCGCGGGGACGACTTAGCAGCATATGAGGTTGGTCAAGAAGTCAAAGTTGATATTTTCGCTGCAGGCGATATCGTAGATGTAACAGGAATCTCAAAGGGTAAAGGATTCCAAGGTGTTATCAAACGCCACGGACAATCACGCGGCCCAATGGCTCACGGTTCACGTTATCATCGTCGCCCTGGTTCAATGGGACCTGTTGCTCCAAACCGTGTATTCAAAGGTAAAAAGTTAGCAGGACGCATGGGCGGAGAACAAGTTACTGTTCAAAACCTTGAAATCGTTAGGGTTGACACAGAGCGCAACCTACTATTGATCAAAGGTAACGTACCAGGTGCTAAAAAAGCATTATTAAAAATCAAAGGTGCGGTTAAAGCATAAGTCACTTTGTAAGAAAGGAGGAACAAAGGAATGCCTAAAGTAGCATTATTAAACCAAAACGGTTCACAAGTTGGAGACATCGAACTAAATGACTCAGTTTTTGGTATTGAGCCTAACCAACACGTATTATTCGAAGCGATTGTTATGCAAAGAGCTTCTTTACGTCAAGGAACTCATAAAACTAAAGTTCGTTCAGAAGTAGCAGGCGGTGGCCGTAAGCCATGGCGTCAAAAAGGAACAGGCCGTGCTCGTCAAGGGTCTATCCGTTCACCACAATGGCGCGGAGGTGGTACTGTATTTGGTCCAACACCACGCAGCTATAGCTATAAATTACCTAAAAAAGTTCGTCGCTTAGCGATTAAATCTGCACTTTCATCTAAAGTGGTAGAAGAAAATATCTTGGTACTTGAAAGCTTAACTTTCGATGCACCAAAAACTAAAGAATTCAAATCAGTATTAGGTGGACTTTCTGTTGAGAAGAAAGCACTAATCGTTACTGCTGACCTAGATGAGAACGTAGCATTATCTGCTCGTAACATCCCTGGTGTAACTGTTGTAACAGCTGATGGAATCAACGTACTAGACGTTGTAAATCATGATAAGTTGATCATGACTAAAGCAGCGGTTGAAAAAGTAGAGGAGGTGCTTGCATAATGGATGCACGCGATATCATTAAGCGCCCCGTTATCACTGAGCGGTCTACTGACCTAATGTCTGAAAAGAAGTATACGTTTGAAGTTGATGTTAGAGCTAACAAAACACAAGTTAAAGATGCTATTGAAGAAATCTTTGGCGTAGATGTTGAGAAAGTTAACGTCATGAACTACAAAGGTAAATTCAAACGTATGGGTAAATTCGGCGGTTACACAAACAAACGTCGTAAAGCAATTGTAAAATTAACTGCTGATAGCAAAGAAATCGAAATCTTTGAAGCATAAGTTGCTATCAAGAAGAGGAGGGAAATAAAATGGCGATTAAAAAGTACAAACCTACCTCCAATGGTCGTCGCGGAATGACAGTTTCTGATTTCGCTGAAATCACAACTAGCACTCCAGAAAAATCTCTTTTAGCTCCATTAAAGAGCAAAGGCGGCCGTAATAACCAAGGTAAGTTAACTGTTCGTCATCAAGGTGGCGGCCATAAGCGTCAATATCGTTTAATTGATTTTAAACGGAACAAAGATGGCATTCCAGGACGCGTTGCTACAATTGAGTACGATCCAAACCGTTCTGCAAATATTGCATTAATTAATTATGTTGATGGAGAAAAGCGTTATATCTTAGCTCCTAAAAACTTAGAAGTTGGTATGGAAATTATGTCTGGCCCTGAGGCTGACATTAAAGTGGGTAACGCACTTCCATTAGCTAACATTCCTGTTGGTACTGTTGTACACAACATCGAATTAAAACCAGGTAAAGGTGGTCAGCTTGTACGTTCTGCTGGTACATCTGCTCAAGTACTTGGTAAAGAAGGTAAATACGTACTTGTACGTTTAACTTCTGGTGAAACTCGTATGATCCTTGCTGAGTGCCGTGCTTCTATCGGTCAAGTAGGTAACGAGCAACACGAACTTATTAACATTGGTAAAGCAGGTCGTTCACGCTGGTTAGGCAAGCGTCCAACTGTTCGTGGATCTGTAATGAACCCTAACGATCACCCACACGGTGGTGGTGAAGGACGTTCACCAATCGGACGTAAATCACCAATGTCTCCATGGGGTAAACCAACTCTTGGATACAAAACTCGTAAAAAGAAAAACAAATCAGATAAGTTTATTGTACGTCGTCGTAAAAAATAACGGGGCTAGAGCTACGGTTCCTAGAAGAACCGTAGAACAGTCACGAAGGGAGGTTCCTTCATGGGTCGCAGCTTAAAAAAAGGACCATTTGTTGATGATCATTTAATGGTTAAGGTCGAAAAGTTAAATGAAACTGAGAGTAAACAAGTTATTAAAACTTGGTCTCGACGTTCTACGATCTTCCCACAATTTATCGGCCACACAATCGCAGTTTATGATGGTCGTAAACATGTGCCTGTATATGTTACTGAAGACATGGTAGGACATAAGCTTGGAGAATTCGCTCCAACTCGTGCTTACAAAGGTCATGGTAACGATGATAAGAAAACAAGACGTTAAGAGAGGAGGGCATCCAAATGCAAGCTAAAGCTGTTGCAAGAACAGTTCGTATTGCTCCTCGTAAAGCACGTTTAGTCGTTGATTTAATCCGAGGTAAGCAAGTTGGTGAAGCGGTGGCGATTTTAAATCTCACTCCTAAGGCTGCTTCTCCAATCGTAGAAAAAGTATTAAAATCTGCTATGGCAAACGCTGAGCACAACTATGAAATGGACGTAAACAATCTAGTTGTTGCACAAGCATTCGTTGACGAAGGACCAACCTTAAAACGTTTCCGTCCTCGTGCTATGGGTCGTGCTAGCCAAATTAACAAACGCACAAGTCACATTACTATCGTTTTAACAGAAAAGAAGGAGGGATAAGCTGTGGGTCAAAAAGTAAATCCAGTCGGTTTGCGTATCGGAATCATCCGAGATTGGGAATCTAAATGGTACGCAGGTAAAGACTTCGCTGATCTTTTACACGAAGACCTTAAAGTTCGTGAGTATATCACGAAGCGTTTAAAAGATGCTTCTGTTTCTAAAGTAGAAATCGAACGTGCTGCTAACCGTGTGAATGTAACTGTTCATACTGCGAAACCTGGTATGGTTATCGGTAAAGGCGGTACTGAAGTTGAAGCACTTCGTAAAGCATTAAATCAATTAACTGGCAAACGCGTTCACATCAACATTCTTGAAATCAAGAGAGCTGACGTTGATGCTAAACTAGTTGCAGAGAATATTGCTCGTCAATTAGAAAACCGTGTATCCTTCCGTCGTGCACAAAAGCAAGCTATTCAACGTGCAATGCGCGCAGGTGCAAAAGGTATCAAAACAATGGTATCTGGTCGTTTAGGCGGAGCTGATATTGCTCGTTCTGAACATTACAGCGAAGGAACTGTTCCACTTCATACACTTCGTGCTGATATCGACTATGCTACAGCTGAAGCTGATACTACTTATGGTAAGCTAGGCGTTAAAGTATGGATCTATAAGGGAGAAGTCCTTCCTACTAAGAAGAAAAATGCGGAAGGAGGCAAATAATTATGTTATTGCCAAAACGCGTAAAATATCGCCGTCAACACCGTGGAAAGATGCGCGGTCAAGCTAAAGGCGGTACTGAGGTAACTTTCGGTGAATTCGGTCTTCAAGCTCTAGAAGCTTCTTGGATTACAAACCGTCAAATCGAAGCAGCTCGTATTGCGATGACTCGTTACATGAAACGTGGCGGTAAAGTTTGGATTAAAATTTTCCCTCACAAGCCTTACACTGCTAAACCTCTAGAAGTGCGGATGGGTTCCGGTAAAGGGGCACCTGAAGGCTGGGTAGCTGTTGTTAAGCCTGGGAAAATTATGTTCGAAATCGCTGGTGTTTCAGAAGAAATCGCTCGTGAAGCACTTCGTCTTGCAATGCACAAGCTTCCAGTAAAATGTAAGTTTGTAAAACGTGAAGAAATTGGTGGTGAATCAAGTGAAAGCTAATGAACTACGTGAACTTACCACTGCTGAAATTGAACAAAAAGTTAAATCTTTAAAAGAAGAGCTTTTTAACCTTCGCTTTCAATTGGCGACAGGACAACTTGAAAACACAGCTCGTATTCGTGAAGTACGCAAATCGATTGCTCGCATGAAAACAGTTGTTCGTGAAAGAGAAATCAGCGTTAACAAGTAATTATCCGAGAGGAGGTTCACATAATGAGTGAACGTAACCAGCGCAAAGTTTACACTGGACGCGTTGTTTCTGACAAAATGGATAAAACCGTTACTGTTCTAGTAGAAACACACAAAAAGCATCCTTTATATGGTAAACGCGTTAAGTACTCTAAAAAGTATAAAGCTCATGATGAGCAAAACCAGGCAAAAATCGGTGATGTAGTACGCATCATGGAAACTCGCCCACTTTCAGCTACTAAACGCTTCCGTTTAGTTGAAGTAGTAGAAAAAGCAGTTATTATTTAATTGTTCGGATTACGCAACATTTCCGAAGGGAGGTTACACACATGATTCAACAAGAATCACGTTTAAAAGTTGCTGACAACTCTGGTGCTCGTGAGGTACTTACGATTAAAGTCCTTGGTGGTTCTGGTCGCAAAACTGCTGGTATTGGTGATGTGATCGTTTGTACAGTAAAACAAGCAACACCTGGTGGCGTTGTTAAAAAAGGTGACGTTGTTAAGGCCGTTATTGTTCGTACAAAGAGCGGTGCGCGTCGTCCTGATGGTTCATACATCCGTTTCGACGAAAACGCATGTGTCATTATTAAAGATGATAAGAGCCCACGTGGAACTCGTATCTTCGGACCAGTTGCACGTGAACTTCGCGATAACAACTTTATGAAGATCGTTTCTCTAGCTCCAGAAGTACTATAATTTTAAAATCAATTGCCTTTAAGGAGGTGCGCACAGATGCATGTAAAAAAAGGTGATAAAGTAAGAGTCATCTCTGGTAAGGATAAAGGCAAAACAGGTATTATCCTAGCTGCTTATCCAAAAGATAGCCGTGTAGTGGTTGAAGGTGTAAACATTGTGAAAAAACACTCTAAGCCTTCTCAAGTAAACCCACAAGGCGGAATCATTAACTTTGAGGCTCCTATCCATGTATCAAACGTAATGCCTATCGATCCTAAAACAGGTAACCCAACTCGTGTAGGTTACACAACGGTTGATGGCAAGAAAGTACGCGTAGCAAAATCCGGTGAAGTATTAGATAAATAGTTTAAAAAAGAAGGGAGGTACAATACATGAACCGCCTAAAAGAAAAATTTGTTAAAGAAGTGACACCTGCTCTAATGAGCAAGTTCAACTATAGTTCAATTATGGAAGTACCAAAAATTGAAAAGATCGTAATCAACATGGGTGTTGGTGATGCAGTTGCAAATGCAAAAGCACTTGATAATGCTGTTGAAGAACTAGCAACTATTACTGGTCAAAAACCAGTTGTTACTCGTGCGAAAAAGTCTATCGCTGGCTTCCGTCTTCGTGAAGGTATGCCAATCGGTGCAAAAGTTACACTTCGCGGTGAGCGCATGTACGAATTCTTGGATAAATTAGTTTCCGTTTCTTTACCTCGTGTACGTGACTTCCGTGGTGTTTCTAAAAAAGCATTCGATGGTCGCGGTAACTACACATTGGGTATTAAAGAACAATTAATCTTCCCTGAAATTGATTACGATAAAGTAAGCAAAGTTCGTGGTATGGATATCGTTATCGTAACGACTGCAAACACTGATGAAGAATCACGTGAACTTTTAACTCAATTTGGAATGCCATTCCAAAAGTAATCGTTAAATAAGGGAGGCGAAAACGTGGCTAAAAAGTCAATGATTGCGAAACAACAACGCACGCCTAAATTCAAAGTACAAGAGTACACACGTTGCGAACGTTGCGGACGTCCACACTCTGTATACCGTAAATTTAAGCTTTGCCGTATTTGTTTCCGTGAATTAGCATACAAAGGACAAATTCCTGGTGTTAAAAAAGCTAGCTGGTAAAACTAGAAGTTGGGAAGGAGGTAAAAATAATGGTCATGACAGATCCAATTGCTGATATGCTTACTCGCATTCGTAATGCGAACATGGTACGTCACGAAAAGTTAGAAGTGCCTGCTTCTAATTTAAAGAAAGAAATCGCAGAAATTCTTAAGCGTGAAGGCTTCGTACGTGACGTTGAGTTTATCGAAGATAATAAACAAGGTATTATCCGTATCTTCTTAAAATACGGTGCAAATAACGAACGTGTTATTACTGGTCTTAAGCGCATAAGCAAGCCTGGACTTCGTGTTTACGCTAAATCAAATGAGGTACCACGTGTACTTAACGGTCTTGGTATCGCGTTAGTTTCAACATCAACTGGTGTTATCACTGATAAAGAAGCTCGTGCAAAACAAATCGGCGGCGAAGTTTTAGCTTACGTTTGGTAATCAGTTTTTGAATGAATGGAGGTGCACTAAATGTCTCGCGTAGGAAAAAAACCAATCGAAATTCCAGCAGGAGTTACGATTACCCTAAACAACAATACTGTGACTGTTAAAGGACCTAAAGGCGAACTAACTCGTACTTTTAATCCTGATATCACAATTAACGTAGAAGAAAACACTGTAACAATCACTCGTCCATCTGACGTTAAAGAACACCGCGCATTGCACGGTACAACTCGTGCGGTAATCGCAAACATGGTTGAAGGTGTTTCTACTGGCTTCACAAGAGGTCTAGAGTTAATCGGGGTTGGATACCGTGCGCAAAAGCAAGGTAACAAACTTGTATTAAACGTTGGATACTCACATCCAGTTGAAATTGAACCTGAAGCTGGCCTTGAAATTGAAGTACCATCTAACACAAAAGTTATTGTTAAAGGTACTGATAAAGAACGTGTTGGTGCATTAGCAGCCAACATCCGTCAAGTCCGTCCTCCAGAGCCATATAAAGGCAAAGGAATCCGTTACGAAGGCGAATTTGTTCGTCGTAAAGAAGGTAAAACTGGTAAGTAATGCCGCATAAGTAAACGAAAGGAGTGACGTAAATGATTACGAAGCAAGATAAGAACGCTACTCGCAAGAAAAGACACGCTCGTGTTCGTGCGAAACTTAGCGGTACTTCTGCTCGTCCACGTCTAAATGTGTTCCGTTCAAACAAACACATTTATGCTCAAATTATCGATGACATCAATGGTGTCACTTTAGCAAGTGCTTCTACTAAAGAAAAAGATTTCGGTCTTGAATCTACTAGTAATGTTGAAGCTGCAAAAGCGGTCGGTGAATTAGTTGCTAAACGTGCTGTTGAGAAAGGTATTTCTGCTGTGGTTTTTGACCGTGGGGGATACCTATATCATGGACGTGTGCAAGCATTAGCAGATGCTGCACGTGAGAACGGCTTACAATTTTAATAGTCAAAGGAGGGACACAAAAAGATGCGTCGTATTGATCCAAACAAACTTGAACTTGAAGAACGCGTAGTTACGGTTAACCGTGTTGCGAAAGTTGTTAAAGGTGGACGTCGTTTCCGTTTCTCTGCTCTTGTAGTAGTTGGGGATAAAAACGGTCATGTAGGTTTCGGTACTGGTAAAGCACAAGAAGTACCAGATGCGATCCGTAAAGCCATCGAAGATGCAAAGAAAAATTTAGTCGAAGTACCAATGGTTGGAACAACAATTCCTCACCAAGTTATCGGACGTTTTGGTGCTGGCGAAATCCTCTTAAAACCTGCTTCTGAAGGTACTGGAGTTATCGCTGGTGGTCCAGTTCGTGCTGTACTTGAATTAGGCGGGGTAGCTGATATCCTTTCTAAATCATTAGGAACTAACACACCGATTAATATGGTTCGTGCAACAATCGATGGTTTAAAACAATTAAAACGTGCTGAAGACGTAGCAAAACTACGCGGTAAATCAGTAGAAGAACTGTTAGGATAAGGGGGGAATTCAAATGGCGAACAAACTATTAGTTACCCTTAGCCGCAGCGTAATTGGTCGCCCTGAAGACCAACGTGCTACAGTAACAGCATTAGGATTACGTAAAGTAAATCAAACAGTTGAGCATCAAGATAACGCTGCTATTCGCGGTATGATCAACAAAGTTGCTCACCTTGTAACAGTTAAAGAACAATAATTAATTGTTTTTCTTTCATAAGGAGGTGCCAAGTATGAAACTTCATGAATTAAAGCCTGCCGAAGGTTCTCGTCAAGAACGCAAACGTTTAGGTCGTGGAATCGGTTCTGGTCAAGGTAAAACTGCAGGTAAAGGTCATAAAGGTCAAAACGCTCGTTCAGGCGGCGGTGTCCGTCTAGGTTTTGAAGGTGGTCAAACACCTTTATACCGTCGTTTACCAAAACGTGGTTTTACCAATATTAGCCGTAAAGAATATGCAGTTGTTAACCTTGATGCTTTAAATCGCTTTGAAGAAGGTACAGAAGTTACTCCAGAACTTCTTATCGAATCAGGCGTGGTAAGTAATGAAAAAGCAGGGATCAAAATTCTTGCTAAAGGGAACGTAGAGAAAAAGTTGACTGTTAAAGCTCACAAATTCTCCTCTGCTGCTAAGGAAGCGATCGAAGCTGCTGGTGGAACTACTGAGGTGATCTAATGTTCCAGACTATCTCCAATTTTATGCGCGTGAGTGAGATAAGACGTAAAATCATCTTTACCCTTTTAATGTTAGTCGTTTTTCGACTAGGTACATTTATTCCTGTACCAAATGTAAATGCTGAGGTACTTGCTAATCAAGATAAGCTAAGTGTTTTCGGAATTCTTAATACCTTTGGAGGTGGAGCATTAAAACAATTCTCCATCTTTGCAATGGGTATTATGCCGTATATCACCGCTTCGATTATCATTCAGCTTTTACAAATGGACGTTGTTCCAAAATTTACGGAATGGTCCAAGCAAGGTGAAGCAGGCCGTCGTAAGATTGCTCAACTCACCCGATATTTTACTGTTGTGCTTGGATTTATCCAAGCATTAGGTATGTCCTATGGTTTTAATAACCTAGCTAGCGGACAATTAATTGAGAATTCTGGTATTGGTACGTATCTACTAATTGCTGTAACGCTAACTGCTGGAACATCATTTTTGATGTGGCTTGGTGAGCAGATCACTGAAAAGGGTGTTGGAAATGGTATTTCCATTATCATCTTTGCAGGGATTGCTGCTGGTATACCAAATACGATTAATCAGATTTATGTTCAACAGTTTGAAAATGCGGGTGAGGCATTATTCATACGTATTGTAACGGTTCTAGTCATTGCACTTGCAATTGTTGCAATTGTTGTTGGAGTTATCTTTATTCAACAGGCCAATCGTAAAATTCCAATTCAATACGCTAAACGTGTGGTGGCAGGAAAAAATCCTGTCGGTGGACAATCTACACATATGCCGCTAAAAGTTAATGCGGCTGGGGTAATTCCAGTTATTTTTGCCGTATCGTTTATTGTAACACCAAGAACGATTGCATCATTTTTTCCATCAAATGAAGTAACGATGTGGATTACAACAAACTTTGATTATACCCATCCTGTTGGGATGACCTTATATGCAATATTAATTATCGCGTTCACTTATTTCTATGCTTTTATCCAAGTAAACCCAGAACAAGCTGCGGAAAACTTGCAAAAGCAAAGCGGCTATATCCCTGGTATTCGTCCAGGTAAAAGCACACAGGAATACTTAACTCGCGTCCTATACCGTTTAACTTTTGTAGGTGCCATATTCTTAACCATTATTGCGATACTTCCGACAATTTTTATAAAATTTGCGAATTTACCGCAATCTGCTCAAATTGGTGGAACAAGTCTGTTGATCGTTGTCGGCGTTGCGCTCGATACGTATAAACAGCTTGAAGCACAGCTTGTTAAACGTCATTATAAAGGCTTTATAAAATAAATGGTTTTAGGGACTTAAGAGCCCTAAAACCCACAAAGAGCACGAGGGGGAACACGTGTGAATTTAGTATTAATGGGGCTTCCAGGTGCCGGTAAGGGCACACAAGCTGAAAGAATCGTCGAGGAATACGGCATCCCTCATATCTCTACTGGAGATATGTTCCGTGCAGCGATGAAAGAAGGAACAGAACTAGGTTTACAAGCGAAATCATTCATGGATAAAGGTGAACTTGTCCCTGATGAGGTTACCATCGGTATTGTACGTGAACGATTAAGCAAAGAAGACTGTCAAAAGGGATTCCTTTTAGATGGATTTCCTAGAACTGTACCTCAAGCTGATGCTTTGGAAAATCTACTTACTGATCTAGAAAAGCAAATAGATTATGTAATTAATATTAATGTTGATAAAAGTATCTTAATGGATCGTTTGACTGGACGTCGAATCTGTAAAGAATGTGGTTCCACTTATCATTTAATCTTTAATCCTCCTGCAAAAGAGGGTGTCTGCGACAAATGTGGCGGAGAACTGTACCAAAGAGCTGATGATAATGCGGAAACCGTTCAAAACCGGTTAGATGTAAATATCAAACAACAAGAGCCATTACTAACTTTTTATGAAACAAAAGGCTATCTTCGTACCATTGATGGCCAACAAGATATACGAAAAGTATTCGCTGATATCCAGCAATTACTTGGGGATCTACGTTAATGGTCAATGGTATAATCGTGCGAGCGACTCTCGATAACTCTTCCAATAGCTTCAAAGGTATGTGCTAGAAAATAGCTTTTCTATATTATTGAGTATGTAGAACCGAGAGTTGGGCAAGACTTACATGAGGAATTACTTATTCTTGCATATGTAGAAAAAACTTGCGGACAGAAGACGAACAATATGGTAATATTATAAGGTTGCTATTGTTGTGCGATTGATAGGTTTGCAATAAATTTTCGAACACTATTTTTGATGAAGAAGGGAGACGAAACTTTTGGCCAAAGACGATGTTATTGAAATTGAAGGTAAAGTGCTTGAAACTTTGCCGAATGCGATGTTTAAGGTAGAATTAGAAAATGGTCATACAGTGCTGGCTCATGTTTCCGGTAAAATTCGTATGCATTTTATTCGAATTCTTCCTGGTGACAAAGTAACAGTTGAGCTTTCTCCATATGACTTAACACGCGGAAGAATTACCTACCGCTTCAAATAAAAAATGCTTGCTTGCACTCCGTACTATTAAGGAGGTTAGGATAATGAAAGTAAGACCATCTGTCAAACCGATCTGCGAAAAGTGCAAAGTTATCCGTAGACGCGGAAAAGTTATGGTTATCTGTGAAAACCCTAAACATAAACAAAAACAAGGTTAATTTTAAGGAGGTGCGCTCATTATGGCACGTATTGCTGGTGTAGATATTCCACGTGAAAAACGTGTAGTTATCTCTTTGACTTACATTTATGGTATTGGTAAAGCTACTGCACAAAAAGTATTAGCTGAAGCTGGTGTTTCAGAAAATACTCGTGTACGTGATTTAACAGAAGACGAATTAAACAAAATCCGTGACATCATCGACAAGTTAAAAGTCGAAGGTGATCTTCGCCGTGAAGTTTCTCTTAACATTAAGCGTTTAATGGAAATCGGCTGCTACCGCGGATTACGTCATCGTCGTGGTTTACCGGTTCGTGGACAAAATACGAAAAACAACGCTCGTACACGCAAAGGTCCTCGTAAGACTGTTGCGAACAAGAAGAAGTAATCGGCAAAGGAGGTTAATTTAAATGGCACGTAAAACAAATACACGTAAACGTCGTGTTAAAAAGAATATTGAATCTGGTATTGCTCATATCCGTTCAACATTTAACAATACAATTGTAACTATCACTGATGTTCATGGTAATGCAATTTCTTGGTCAAGTGCAGGTGCGCTTGGATTTAAAGGTTCTCGTAAATCTACTCCATTCGCAGCTCAAATGGCAGCTGAAACTGCAGCTAAAACTTCTATTGAACATGGTATGAAAACTCTTGAAGTTACTGTAAAAGGACCTGGTGCAGGCCGTGAAGCAGCTATCCGTGCTCTTCAAGCTGCTGGTCTTGAAGTAACTGCTATCAAAGACGTTACACCTGTTCCTCATAATGGATGCCGTCCACCAAAACGTCGTCGTGTTTAATTTTTCTGTATAGAATTCGTATCATGTGTCTATAATGGGATATGATATTGAATATTTGCACTAATACAGAATAGTTATTCCAGTTGTTGTGCACAAAACGGGAACGTATACATGGGGGAATTTCAGTTAGGAATACCTAATGAAGTTTCGACGTTTTGAAGGAGGGTTATTTGATGATCGAAATAGAAAAACCAAAAATCGAAACGATTGAGATCAACGATGATGCCAAGTATGGTAAGTTCGTCGTAGAGCCACTTGAGCG
>NZ_JAFBEX010000031.1 GCF_016908975.1 Neobacillus cucumis | reverse complement strand
AGACGCTCCTACCCTTTTAAAAAAGTTGAATGAGCTGCGTCTATTTAAGTGTTGCCATTTTTCGGTCCTTACAGAAGTTAATTTTCATGGTAGTGCTATAACCAAAAGGAATATATTCCAAATAAAAAAATGATAAGATCCGATAATCGGTTAATCCATATTAAGGTTTGTTTTTTTAGAGCTTCCTTGAAAAGCCCCACAACAAAACATAGTATAAGCCACCAAATTCCTGAGCCAATAAATACACCTAAAACTAAAGTGACCACTGATCTTTCATTAGCTTGAGTAAGTCCCAATCCGGAAAAAATGCCATCAAAAGGAAATATGGTCATAGGGTTTGTTAGAAAAACTGAGGCATATTCCCCAAATAAATGCTGACCTTCGACTTGTGCAGGGTTTTCCGATGCTTTAGATATGGCTATTTTTATTCCTAAATAACAGAGGAATGCTCCCCCTGCTAAATGAAACCAAAACTGCTCTTCTATAAAAAATTTTGTAATAAAAGTTAAACAAAGCCCTGCAATAAGTCCATAAACGGCATCCACACTTGCCGCCCCAACTCCCGACACAATTCCATATACTACTCTTTCAATCATAGAGTTGATATTTTTCAATAAAAAAAAGCTTCGTTTGATCATCATATTTTTAATCAAATTTGAACCAATCTTTTAAATAGATGGACGCCACAATATATTGGACATTAGAATAACTATAGAGAAAGAAGATGACTTAATAATCATCTGAGAAAGGATGAGACCATGGAAGAATCAATCCTTGAAAATATCGTAGTTGCCTTTTCATCCGGAAAAGACTCCGTTTTCTTAGTCAAGCAATTGTTAAAGGATCCAAGGTATAAAATCATATCGTTAGTGACAACCTGTACGAACAATGGAAACGTCACTAGTCACCACATTGATGAACAGCTAGTAGAAAAACAAGCAGAAGCCATCGGACTGCCTCTATACAAAATAAAAATGAGCGATTTTACCACAGAGAATTTCGAAGATGGTTTAATCAGTACCATGGTTTATTTCAATAAACATTTCGGTGTTACAAAAATCGCATATGGTGACTTATTTTTGGAAGAGGTTAAGACCTATAAAGAAAAATTACTCGCGAAATACGGATTTGAATTGCTGCTGCCCTTATGGGGAAGAAATACGGAAACATTAGCTCGACAATTAGTGGAAGAAGGATGGAAAGCTGCTGTCATATCCATAGATTCAACAAAATTATCGTCCGAGTTTTTAGGAAAAAACTTGACAAAAGAATGGCTGGAAGCATTGCCTCCTGATGTAGACCCATGTGGAGAGTACGGCGAGTACCATACCTTTGTATATGATGGGCCAATCTTTCAATATCCTATTCCAATAGAAATTGACTTTCAAATTATAAATGAAAGGGATCGTTGGAAATTCGTTGGAATTAAATTAAAAGGCGAGGAAGGTATGAGTTGATGATGTTATAAAAAATACTTTTAGAAATGTGAAAAAGCAACGGAAATGAGGTGACCCCCGAAAGTTAGAGTTTTATATTATGCAACTAATTGGCTGGTGTGGATATGGTATTGTACCGGACTCATGCCTGCCAATTTTTGCTTTATACGCTTGTTATTATAATAATTGATATATTCTTAGATTCTCTTTTTTAATGCCTCAAATGTGCACAGTGCTTCTCCGTAATACATTTCTTGTTTCAATAAGCCGAAAAAGTTCTCCATGGGCGAATTATCTAAACAGTTTCCTTTTCGCGACATACTCTGGAACACCTTGTTTTCTTTTAGCGTTTTTACCCATTTATTATGTTGATAATGCCATCCTTGATCAGAATGTATGGTCGTTCTGAACGTTGAATTTTTTACGATTTCTAGTGCTTCCTCAAGAGGCTTGAGCGCTAATTCTAAGGTTGGGAGCATACTTATCCCGTAAGATAGAATTTCACCATTGAACATATCCATTATTGGACTTAGATACAGTTTTACATTGTCTGAACACTTTAACTCTGTAAAATCGGTGGTTAATTTTTGATGACACACGTTTGTATGAAAGCGACGATTGATACGGTTCTTGGCAACAGCACCAGTGGTACCCTTGTAAGAACTGTATTTGCGTGATTTTAAAGTGAATTTATCTCCTTTGATTCCGAGTTTATTCATGATGCGTTGCACCTTCTTATGATTCACTTCTAACCCACGGTTTTCCAATTCTAATTGAATACGACGATAACCATAATTTCCGTTATGTTCTTCGAAAATGGAATGAATAATTTCCTCTAACTCTTGGTCTGAATTTTCCTTCTTCATCATTTTTATATGATAATGATAAGAGGATTCTGGAATGCCGACCATATGTAAAACATCTTTTAATTTGAAGGTTTCTTTGAGTTCGAATGATAGAGCTGCTTGTGCTTTTCGAGATAGCCTTTCGGATCCATCTGAAAAGCTCGCAACTTTTTTAAGTATTCTACCTCCAAACGAAGAAGTTCGTTTCTCTCTCCAATTTTTGTTCGTATGTTAATTCTTTTTCTTCTGTAATTTTTTTATTTCCGCTGTTCTTAGCTTTACCTGACATGGATGGCTGTCCTTTCGGTCTATCCAGGGCCTCGGCACCACCCTCCACATAGGCTTTCTTCCACGAAGCTATCATAGAAGGGTTAGTTAACCCAAAATGAAGGGCTGTATCAACCTCTGAAGAACCTGTTCTTTTCATAAAGCTTAATACATCCAGCTTGAATTGAACAGAGTAAGTTTCCTTACTCTCCTTTTTCATTAAACCTTTCTCTCCAAATTTTTCGTAAACTTTTACCCATCTCATAATGCGAGTATGGTCCTTCATATTATGCTTTTGTGCTAAAAACCTATATCCTAATTTACCTTCTTGATACTCCTTTACTAACATTAACTTAAATCCTTCACTATACTTAGCCATAAAGAAACACCCCAAAAATTAGATTTCACTCTAACTTTTGGGGTGCAGTACATTATTCCGCTGCCTTTTTCACTATTGCTACCTTTTAGCTTAGGTACAATTCTTCACAATATAAGTTTTTCCTCACCCACTTTAAACATGTTAAAATCAACAATTATTCCTGCAGATAATCAACAATTTCGATTCATTTGTTGAATAAACATCAAATCGCATGGAATTAGCGATTGAAAATAGCCCGTTACTTTATATAATGATAGACAGACGTTGTTTAAACAACATGAAGGGTTTGTAAACTTTATCATTAGTAAAGTGGGGGTGTATTTTTTTGGAAGAACGAAATAATTTATTGATTTTTATATTGACTATAGGAGTTTTCGGCATCTTAAATACCGAAATGGGAGTTATCGGGTTATTGCCTTCCATAGCTGAGCATTTTCATGTAAGCATATCAACAGCAGGATTGGCCGTTAGTTTTTTTGCCATTGCAATCGCAGTATCTGGCCCTACAATGCCGTTATTGTTTTCAAGTATAAATCGTAAGAAGGTCATGATACTTGTATTAGGAGTCTTCGTTTTAGGAAATATTGTATCCATATTTACATCTAACTTTACCAATCTATTAATTATTCGAATATTGCTTGGCCTTTTTCATCCTATTTATTGTTCCATGGCATTTACGGTAGCTGCATCTTCCGTACGTGAGGAAGATGCTCCGAAAGCCGTTGCTAAAGTATTTATAGGAGTATCTGCAGGCATGGTTGCAGGTGTACCGATTGCAAGTTTTATTAATAATGCCGTTTCATTTGAAATGGCTATGGCGTTCTTTGCCATTGTTAATGCTTTAATGTTCATTGCTACATTGATTTTTGTACCATCTATCCCTGTTGAAGAAAAGATTTCTTATGGCACGCAACTTGCTGTATTAAAAAAACCCATTATATGGGTTTCCATCGTGACTGTTATTTTATTAAACTCGGCTGTATTTGGTGTTTATAGTTATATCGCTGATTATTTGAAAACAGTAACGAATATGTCTCCGAATATCATTAGTTTAACGTTATTCATTTTTGGTGGAGCTAATATTATTGGAAACATTGTCTCAGGAAGATTGCTTACTCATAGCCCCAGCAAATCTGTAGTATTTTTTCCTTTGTTAATGGGTGTCGTTTATATCATTTTTTTCTTATCAGGACAGTCTACCGTACCAATGTTAATGATAACGATCATTTGGGGCATATTGGCTGGAGGAATAATGGCCAATATTAATCAATATTTGATTGCTTCTTCCGCTCCCGAAGCACCTGATTTTGCCAATGGATTATTTATATCATCCTGTAACGTAGGAACAACATTGGGTGCTACTGTAGGCGGGTTATTTATAACAGCAATGGGGACACAATACGTTGTGTTAGTGGGAATCCTATCATTAATATTAGGTTTGGTAACTATTTTACTTAGAACCTACATGTTGACTCCTACACAACAACTTTCCAAAATAGTTTCCAAATAAGAAAAGGCTAGGTATGGAAAATACCTAGCCTTTTCTTATAACTATAGAATCCTCTCTAGCAAAATCCCCAATTCCTTTGCCATTACAATAGGCGGAGAAGGCATCCCATCCTTTAGCCATTTTTCCAACGCCCCTACATACGCATTTGCAGCAAATGTAACGATAGTATCTTCACTTAGACCTTCATTTTTTCCATTTGTTTTGTGCAACTCTTCCTTGAATCCTTCGATTGAATACTCTAGGAACTTACTACGAAAAGATGGAGTTGCTTCTTTGCTCGCCAACATCGTTGAAAAGAATAAATAATTCTTCTCAAAGTATTCAAAAAATATCTGGATGGCATCTACCCATTCCTCTTGACATGCCCATTCACTTGTTTCCTTAAGCTCGTTTATATATTCATCTATCATCTTATCTAGTAGATCGTATTTATCCAAGTAATGCAGATAAACAGTACTTCGATTCACATTTGCCCTGTCAGAAATATCCTGAATGGTAATGTCATCAAATTTCTTTTCACTCATAAGTTCAAGAATTGCCTTTTTTATCGCCTGTTGAGTTTTGAGTACTCTTCTATCTACTTTCGGCATTGTTACATCACCATACTTTCTTATAGATTACTTTGTTGGATAAACAACGAATTGCGTTGAATTGGCTACTAACCAATGTAGGGCTTTGGACTACAAAATAGAAAAAAATTCTTGGTACCTAAAGTTCTTAAAAAAATCCCTTATAAATAATCAACATTTTTGGTTTATTTGTTGATTATACAACTAATTAAGATTATTTAACGATTGAAAGCACTTTATTTCTCTTTATAATTATAAACAGATGTTGTTTAAGCTATCAATGATGTTTTTGATTAACTGTGTGTAAGAAAATTGTCTTTTTAATAATGAAAGGATGTTTATCATTTATGTCTACAATTCAAGATAAAATAGTTGTCATTATGGGTGCATCAAGTGGAATTGGTGAAGCAACCACCAAGAAACTGGGTGAACAAGGAGCAAAACTAGTCATTGCGGCTCGTCGTGAAGACCGCTTGAAAGCACTTGTTGAATCATTACCAAACACTGATATTACTTATGCTGTTGCAGATGTAACCAATAAAGACGAGGTTCAATCGGTTATCGATTTGGCAAGAGAAAAATATGGCCGTATAGATGTGCTATTCAATAACGCTGGGATCATGCCGCAAGCTCCGCTTTCTGACTTGCGTATAGAGGAATGGCGTCAAATGTTGGACATCAATATCATGGGTGTTTTAAATGGAATAGCTGCCGTGTTGCCCATCATGCAAAAACAACAATTTGGTCATATTGTTACGACTGCCTCTGAAGCTGGACATGTTGTTTTTCAAGAAGGTGCCGTTTATAGTGGGACCAAGTTTGCTGTTCGTGCCATCATGGAAACTTTGCGACAGGAGGAGAGGAAAAACAAAATTCGCAGCACGCTGATCTCTCCAGGAACGGTAGATACTGAGCTTTATACAACCATTAGTAATCCTGATAGACGTAAATGGATAGAGAATCTTCAACATACTATCGGTTTAAAATCAGAAGATGTAGCAGATGCAGTAGCATACGCCATAAGTACACCCGATACGGTTAATGTAAGTGAAATTCTCTTGGTTCCAGCTACAAAAGTTGACTAATGATATTAAAACTATAAGTGATAAAGATTGGGCCGAAAACATCTAAAGGTCTTTCATACTTCTTTCGATTATGGAGATACATGAGCTTTCAGATGAGGTCTAACTAAAATAATAAACTGCCCTAATAATTGGGGGCAGTTTTTTTAAAAAAGAGTGAACTCCCATTTTTATAGTTCGCATGCTCTTCTTAATGCACCAATATCTTCTTCCGATCCACATTTCTCTCGATAGGAAATTCCCCTTTTCATTGCCTCTTTTCTTAACTATCGTTATTCTTATTTTTTGTTGATCCCTAAACATGTTATTTGTTTTCCTATTTGGATTATTATAGTATTAAATCACTACCTTATTTGTATGGAATAGGTAGATAGAAAGAGAGGTGTCGTTTTATGAAAGAAATCAAATCAGAAAAAGATTATCGTGAACAAATTTCTCAGGACCAGATATCTGTTGGCATTTTCACCACTACCTGGTGCCCCGACTGCAAAAGATTAAACATGTTTATTGATGAAATTATTGACGAAAATCAAGATAAACAATGGTTTAAGATTGACAGTGATGACTTCCCTGAGATTTCCGAAGCACAACAGGTGATGGGGATTCCTTCCCTATTAGTGTTTAAAAATGGAGAAAAACTTGCTCATTTACACAGTGCAAATGCCAAAACTCCCGAACAGGTTCAAGAATTTTTTAGCAATTTGCAAATTTCTTCTAATAAGAATTGATTAAGCCCTCATATAAGGGCTTTTTCTAATGAGTCTGTTAAAAAAATTTGTTAAAAAAAGATCCTATTTTTGAAATGATACCTTATGAGAAATAGGATATAGAGATGACTGATTCTACATAAAGTCCATTTTCTGACAAATCAGAGTCATGAGGAATTACTTTAATTATAAAAAAAAGAACCGCAGAAACGGTTCTTTTCACATTATTATAAGGAATAGAAGGAAAGCCATTGCTAGTACCAAAATAGCTACTAATTCATTACCTGCACTATCACTAAAAATAGCTGCATTGTTATTTATTTTCTTAATAACTTCCGTAGAGATCCTCTACCTTTTTTAATCTATTTTCTATTTTTTGGTGCAACTAATAACTACCGTTTCTCCTGAAAGAACCTCATTATTCTCTAAAACATTTAGATCATAATCTGCACTATTCGTAATAACCATTGGTGTTGTCAGTATGATATTTTTTTCCTTTAGGGAACTACGGTCAACACGAAGAATTGGCGTTCCTTTTTTTACTTTTTCTCCCTGGTCTACAAGTTTTTGAAACCCTTGACCATTCAAGTTAACTGTATCCAGCCCAATATGAATTAATATTTCTGCACCATTTTCTGCTGTAATACCAAAAGCATGTAACGTTTCTGCCACTAAAGTAATAGTCCCCTCACATGGTGCACAAACGAGATCTTCGTCCAATTCGAATGCTACTCCATCACCCATCATTTTGGAACCGAAAACTTTGTCAGGAACATTTTCTAAGTTCATCATACGACCGGTAACAGGTGCATAAATTTCGACGTTTTTGCTTTTCTTTTGAAACATTTTAAACATTTCAACTACCTCCTAAAGATATTAACGAAAATATTATTCTAGCTAAAGATAGCGTAAAACTGTATCATTGATGAAGCCTCTTAAAGAGTAGCTCTCATTGATCACCTATAGATGTTATTATATGATGACACAAAAAAACTCTTTAGCAAACATCACATAATACAATTCTAGCTAAAAATAGCCTAAAATGTATCATTGGTGAAGCCTCCTAAAGAGTTACTCCCGTTGATAACGACTTTATTTTAGCTAAACCTTATTGAATTGTCAACGAAATATTCAATTTTTCTGATTTTTAGGTTGATATTCTGGTCAAATGGTAGATCTTTGTAGAGACCTAGGTAATAGGGATAATGAACAATTGTTTATCACCAAATTCAATTCTTTAATGAGTTAAGAAACTTAAAAATAGCATTAAGTATATGACGACAGAACTTGAAGTGTTACTAGAAAATCAAACCATAGGCATTCGAAGAATATTTGTGTTAAAATGAATAGTCTGTTGGATAGAAAAAGAGAGAGAGGGGTATATACGAATCAAATGGAAACTAAAACACCTAAGAATTTCTTTAAAAACCTAATCAGCCTCATTAAAGGGAAAGTCTTTGTTATCAATGTGCTTCCAGTGTTGGCAGGATATTTTTTATCTTCGCATATCAATCATCTTCCACTTGCTGAACATATTGCCTCTTTCTTTGTTACATTAATAGGAAGTGCTTTTGTCATTGCTGGTGCTTTAATGTTGAATAATTGGTACGAAGCCGATTTAGATAAATTAATGGAACGAACTAAAAAAAGACCGAGTGCTACTGGAGAGTTCAGCAAGAAGTTTGTTTTAACTTTAGGAGTTACAACAAGCATAATCGGATTTTTAATATTGCTTTTTACTAATGCCGAAGTGTTACTATTTTCATTCCTTGGTTGGTTTTTTTATGTGGTCTTGTATACATTTTGGAGCAAACAAAAATACTCATGGAACACGATTATTGGTGCCGTATCAGGATGCGTTACACCGTTAATCGGTTGGTCTGTGATTTCTAGTAGTTTTCAACTTATTCCTATGATGTTGGCAATCATCGTATTCATTTGGCAAATGCCCCATACTTATTCCATCGCCATACGAAGATTTGATGATTACAAACGGGCAGGATTTGCTATGTTACCTGTTGTATCGGGTATCAAGAAAACGAAAATACACCTTCTATTTTATCTGATTTGTTTGATTCCAATCCCATTCTTCATGAAATCTCTTGGTTTGTTTTTCATCGGATTTATGACACTTTTAAATATCGGATGGATCATCTTATCTATTAGAGGATTTGCTACACGAAACGAAGAACATTGGGCGAAAGGGATGTTTAGATACTCGGTAATTCATATGATGTTATTTCTTATATCTATTATTGTGATGTCAATTTAAAAAGAACGGCGGCCCAAAAGCTAGATTTCATCCTAACTTTTGGGCTGCAGCCCCTGTTAATACTTTTTATATAAAACCGATACCAATTCCAACACAACTTCCGCATCTGAATCCGCCACATCCAAATCCTCCACAACCAAATCCGCCGCAACGGAATCCTCCACAATGGAATCCCCCGCAATGGAATCCTCCACAATGAAATCCTCCTCCACAGCGTCCGAAATGACGAGGATCTTCTAGATATTGTTGTCCATAAGGATTAATTGGGATTAGCCCCCCCACTTGGTATTGATCCATGCCCAACATTTGTAATTCATTTTGAAAATTTTGCAAAGTTACCCCCCCTATATAAATATCTTAAAACAGATATTAAACTGAGAGTTTCATTAAGATCATTTTTATTTTTGTTTGGAAAAACATAAATATCTCTGGTACTCTCTTCAACAAGGTATGATTCAAATTAGGTCACTGTTACTGATTTAGGTGCCTATTTCTAATTGTGAAATCCTATGGACAACATTAGTAGAGTGAGACTTTTTAGTAGAATATGAAATTATTTACTTACAGTGGGGTAAAAAAGAATTGAGTTTAGTTCAGCAGATTATCATTAGAATTACCGTTTAATGTGGTCAGGCTGTATCAACATTGAAAAGTAGGTCAAAATCAACATTCACTTCATCTATCTAGAAATGTTAATATTCCTTTCTATAATACCGTTTTATTATCTTAAATTTCTCCCTTGGAAGGCCGTCATTCTACGTTAAATTTTTTTGATAATGCCGTTTCCGAACTCACGAAATTTTTTAAGGTTTGTATTTCAAGATATTTGCAAAGGTACAGATTACTTATCTCAATCAAGCTCACGATAAATGAACAAATTTAATTAAAATGTTAGCCCTTATTTCCTATAACAGAGGAATTTATCACAAAATTAACTGAACAATAAATCAGATGCTCATATAATGACAGAAATGGCATAAGAGGTGGAGAAATTGAAATTTAAAATTATACCATCAAAGCATATGGAAGCATACGAATTGTTAAAGTTACAAAAAGAAGCTTTTCATTCCGACTTAATCAAATATAAGGATTATTTTCAAAGTCCAGCTGCTGAATCATTGAATTATTTTATTTTAAAAATGCAAACCTCCTTACACTATTCTATATTCGTTGATGGCAGGCTTGCAGGTGGAATCTGTGTTGTAAAGCAAACAAAAGATCATTATTATTTGTATCGTATTTTCCTTGGGTCTGAATTTCAAAATAAAGGTTTGGGATCAAAAATATTACAGGAATTAGAAAAACAATTCCCTCATGTAAAAAAATGGTCACTTGATACACCTAAAGACAACCGTAGAAATCGCCATTTTTATGAAAAACTTGGCTATATAAAAACAGGTGAACAACAAATAACCAAATACTTGACACTTATTTTTTATGAAAAGAATTTATAGTCCTTTTGACAATAGCTGGGATAAAACCAAACGGGGAGTGGAAATATAAGAATAAAGAGCAAAATGGGAAAGAATTAACCCTCTAGGGTGGTCTTTCTTCAGCAACTAAATTCCGTTTGTCACACTTTATAATTACTTTACATAAATACCTATAAAGAATTCAATTTGAAATTAAAAACTCTAACCCCCTATCACCTAAATAAAAAAATAACCCCTACAATGATATTGTTTAACAATAGGATTAAAGGGTATAAACATATCGACAAGGAGGATGAGATACATGATAAATAAGATTGTTGGCACATTAGCCATAGGTGGCGCCGCTTACCTGTTGAGGAATAAGGAATCTCGCACCAAAGTCATTAATCAAATGAAAAGCATTGCCTCTCCAGAAAACATCGAAAAGATAAAAAACCAAATCCGATCACTGTCCAACCAAAACTTAAAAGAGAATCCTGACCAGCCGAAGTTATTAGCGCCTTTGTCAGACCCAACATTCCCAGATTACGCAACAACAGCAAGGGCTGAAGCAGGAAGGTCCTAATGTAAGATCCACAAATAAACAAAAAAGGAATCAGTTGAATAACTGTTTCCTTTTTTGTTTATGGAATAGAAACAGATTTATACAATAATCCATTATTACTACTATAGATATAAAAGCTAAAGGAAAATAGTAGGATTTACATTCCTCTTTCGTCTCTTAAAATACATAGTAGGAGGTTGAGCAGCATCTTATTGCTTCAAATATTGAATCGTCTGCTATCTTTTATATAAATTGTAAAATTTAAAAGTATAATGGAAACATATAGTTTAAGTTAAGGAAGGTTGATACGGTTGGGGGAATTTCTAAATTTTTCATATCAGGATTTCAGGTACAAACTTTATGTTCCGAGCGAATATCAAGCGAAAAAAGATACCCCGTTGATGGTGATGCTTCATGGATGTGAACAAAATCCAGATGATTTTGCTGCTGGAACAAATATGAACTACCTTGCTGAAAAAGAAAACTTTTTCGTACTCTATCCTGACATGAACCACCTGTTTAAACCTTCGAATCCTGCTGCTTATAACCCTTTTGGCTGCTGGAACTGGTTTTTGGATAAAAATCAGCACCGTGGAGAGGGACATCCTGGGTTAATTAATGCGATTATCAATCAGATTAAAGGTACTTACCTCATTGATTCAAGTAAGGTGTACGCAGTTGGCTTATCTGCAGGTGCGGCACTCGCTTGTATTCTTGGAGTTACCTATCCAGATGTATTTAGCGGTATTGGAGTGTGTGCGGGACTTCCCTATGATGCTGCGAATGTATTTTTTCTAACCGATCCAATGGCTAAGGCTGCCACAGAGAGCATGCAAAAAGGTGTTTCGGATCCCTATGCATGCGGTAACAGCGCCTTTCAGGAAATGGGAAAATTTAAGAAGAAAATGCCTGTTATTGTTTTCCATGGTATCTGCGATACGGTTGTACATCCGATTAATGGACAACAGGTTATCATACAGTGGGCACAAACTAATTTTCTTGTAGAAGGTGGTACAGGAAGAGCTGATATTACACCTCACCAGGTCAAGTCTGACCTTATCAATGGAAAAAGTTGTACTAAACATATATACGTTGATGGAGACGGTCAACTTTTAATGGAACTATGGATGATCGATCAAATGGGGCACGCATGGTCTGGCGGGAGCTCAAATGGTTCATATACCGACCCATTAGGACCAAATGCAACAGAAATCATTTGGAATTTTCTCGCCAAACATCATCAGCTCACTGTTGAAAATCTGGTCGAAGCACCTAAAAAGAACTTTTTTCGTAACCTTTTTACAAAGCTTTTTAAGAAAAGAGGATAAAACTATTCATCTTATTCTCTTAGGTCCACCTTCTAAGAAAATTAAAAAACAGACTCTAAAAAGAGTCTGTCCATGTTTGGCATTATATTAAGCCTTACGAACGTTAGCTGGAATAATCAAAGGGTTGCGATTGCCCCTTTAGATTTAAAATCTTTGAATATTAGAGTGGTGTCTATACTCATATCTTACTGATGAGTCATATTTTTTCAAAGACGGAAAATATCGATCTACAGGATTGTTAAACTGTAAAAAATATGTTATCTTTTTATGATTGCATACGAATCCAGTGCTTGGCGTAGAGTAGAATATGTGGAAACACCATTAAATTCGAGTCCTAGCTGTACCGCCGTTTGTGCTATCTCAGCTCTAACTCCTGAAAGGGTAGCCGTCACCCCCATTAATCTTAATCCTTTTATCAGTTGAAAAATTTGCTGTGCTACCATTGTATCAATCATTGGAACGCCTGATAAATCAATAACAAGAAAATTCACCCCAAGATTGGCACACTGGTTCAATGTATTTTCAAGCATTAACTTTGCCCGTCTTGAATCTATGTCGCCCACAAGAGGAAGTAACGCTATCTCGTTATTAAGAGAAATAACCGGAGAACTTAACTCCTGTATAAGTTCCTGTTGAGCAGATAGTTTTTGTTGTAAACAGTATTGATGCTCTTCGACAAAACGCAACATAACTTTATCAAATGCTTTTAGAATCAGTCGATTCCAGCTATCTATCACCTCATTAGGAAACTCACCCGTATGTAGAGAAACAAAATCTTTAATATAATCAAGATACTGTTCCCGCACCCTGAAAAATTCTCTTAACATAAATTGGATTGGTGTGTTTAAATGCTGCGGATCTTGAGCAATCGACCGGATCCATTTTTGAAAGTCTTCAAGGAAGGCTTTTTCCTCTTTAATAAAAGCTTCACAAAGATGTAAATGGAACTCAAAGTTTTGTTTTTTTAAAGCATTGATGACATTAGGGTCATCCGAGGCATAAACTCCTGACGGGTCATTTTTATCTAGCGAATTATACCATTCCTCTGTAAGATTTCTTGCCTTAGACAATAGAAACGAGTGTAATTCTTTATTTCTATGCAACTTAAATCCCCCCTCCAGCAATTCAATCAAATAATATACTTAATACTAATAAAATTTTTAATTTATTTTATCACGTAAGTATTGCTGAATACACCCACTTATCCTGCTCCAGAAATGGAACAAGAAAAAGGAGCCGTAGCTACAACTCCTTGTTTTCCCCAAATACTCGTTTATTAAACAAAATATGAATAATTACCACCCGTGACGTTAGCACAATATGAAAAGATGCCCAATAAAAAAAGGGGAAGATCATCTTTAAATGAATCTATTCCCCTATGCCTATTAACTATTTTGAGGATCTCATTTCGTTTTCTAATACTGCTAAACGAATAAGTTTCAACTTTATTTCCTTGCTAAGTGAAAGCCATTCAGGTTTATAAATTCTCATTTTATTGTCCTCCAATCGATTAAGGTTTGTCTAAAAAGTGCACTGTACACTTATTATCCGAAATAACGTATTTGAATTTTCAGTTATTTATTTTTTCCCGTTTTTTGGTATTTCCTAACATAGATTTCATTTCCATTTTATTCGATTATTCTACATATTTTTCTTAGCTTCATTTAGCTTAATTCCTTAAAATATCCAATCATAAATTCGCGGAATTCCCGAACAACCTTTGGAGTATACCGCTCCGTTTTCCATGCCATCCCTATCGTTCTTGTACAGACAGGCTGTTCAATGTGCAATGGAACAATTTTTTCATAGTGTGAATAGCGAAGGGTATGCTCGGTTAAAAAGGATATTCCCAAGCCCTCTTCAACATAGTTATGAATGGATCCCGGTTCTTCGAGTTCAAAGGCGATTTTCGGTGTGAATCCTGCTTTTTCACAAAAAGCATCTGTTAGCATTCTGAAGGGATTTGTCGGCTCTCTGTGAATAAATTGTTCATCTGCCACTTCCTTTAACTGAATGCTATCTCTCCTAGCCAAATGATGGGTATCCGGGACTACAATGAATACCTCATCCTCCATAAGATTAATCCAGCTGATTCCTTCTTGCTCAATAGGAAAGTACGTCACACATAAATCGATTTCCCCTTTTTCCAATTGATCCACCAGTCGCAAAGGAGCATGCATACTTACTTGAAAATTGACGAATGGATAGGTCTTACGAAATTGACTAATAATATTCGGCAATAATGGAATATGCATGACCGAAAGTGAAATTTGATTCCTACTCTCTCCTGCGAGTTCCGCCATTTCAAGCTTGGCAGATTCTAATTCAGAAAAAGCTCTATCTACTCCTTTTAAAAAAATTTTCCCAAATTGGTTTAGTTTAATATTCCTTCCCTCTCGATCAAAAAGGGCAAAACCCAGCTCTTCCTCTAAACGAGAAATGGTTTGGCTCAGTGATGGTTGTGCAATCGTAAGCTCTTTAGCAGCCTTTGTCATATGTTCAAGATTGGCAACGGTTTGAAAATACCTTAATTGTAAGAAATCCATGTGTCCACCTCTATTGATAGTCCTCAACCTATAAGCAAATAGTAATATATATATTAGTCGTTATCAATTATTTGGAGTATGATTAAGCATATAAATTATTTTGGAAGTCGAAATAAATTTTAAATAGTAAGAAAGGTGTTCTTATGGAGATTTGGAAAAGAAATTTATTTGTTTGTTGGTTCGGTTCATTTGTGACCGCCGCAGGGATGAGTCAAATATCCCCTATGCTACCATTATATATAGATCAGCTAGGGGTACACGCAACTTCAGATATTGAAAAATGGTCTGGATTGATTTTTGGTTCCACCTTTTTAATCTCTGCCATTGTTTCGCCTATATGGGGA
Source organism: Neobacillus cucumis (assembly GCF_016908975.1). Taxonomy (GTDB): domain Bacteria; phylum Bacillota; class Bacilli; order Bacillales; family Cytobacillaceae; genus Neobacillus; species Neobacillus cucumis. Next base: position 34,588 of record NZ_JAFBEX010000031.1, on the reverse strand, counting down.
AAACTTGCAGATAAAAAGGGCAGAAAACTAATGTTACTCCGTGCAAGCCTTGGAATGGCCCTTGTCGTTTTTATGATGGCATTTGTACAAAACGTTTATGAATTACTCGCATTACGGATGTTAATGGGGGCCGTTTCTGGTTACATTTCTGCTGCGGTTACCTTAGTTGCAACACAAACACCGAAGAAAAATTCAGGCTGGGCACTCGGTACACTTTCAACAGGCTCCGTTAGTGGCGGACTTTTAGGTCCTTTAATGGGGGGAGTTATTACAGAATTCTTTGGAATTCGAAGCTGTTTTGTTGTAACAAGCGTGTTATTGTTAATTGGCTTCTGTGCCGTTCTATTTTTGGTAAAAGAAGAATTTACACCTGTTCATAAAACACCGTTAGCCTTTAACCAAGTTTGGAAGCGAGTTCCTGATACGAGATTGCTAATTTCATTGTTTGCTAGCACCTTTATTTTGCAAATTGCCAATATGTCCATTCAGCCATTAATTACAGTTTATGTAAAAGAATTATCACCACATGCAGCCCATTTATCTATGATAGCGGGAATGGTGGTGGCAGCTGCCGGTTTAGCTAATGTAATCGCTGCTCCACGATTAGGTAAGCTTGCTGACCGCATTGGTTCAAGAAAAATATTGATCGGAGCACTTATTGTTGCTGGAATTATCTTTATTCCACAAGCATTTGTGAAAACACCATGGGAACTCATGGGACTGCGCTTCTGTCTTGGTCTTGCGACAGCTGGATTATTGCCATCCATTAACAACCTTGTCCGAAAAAGTGCACCAGATGAAATTGTTGGTCGTATTTTCGGGTATAATCAATCTGCACAGTATATTGGTACTCTCGGAGGATCTGTATTAGGAGGGCAAATGGCAGCATTCTTTGGCATACATTATGTGTTCTTCACTACAAGTGCTTTATTACTGCTAAATGCATTATGGGTTTATAGTATTAATCATATTGGTATTAGAAGTAGGAGCATGTCACATAGTCATTAAGAAGCACGCTGAGATTTCAGTGTTTCTTTTTTGTTCTTTATTTAATTATGTTAAACCTGTGGCTAAGACCTTGGTTAACGGGGTACCGCCAACAAAATTCGGTTATCTATACTGAATTGAATCGGTACCTTGTTGAACTTAACTCGAGTAAGTTTTAAAAAAAAAGCCACCTATAATGGTTGCTTGCTTCACTTATTGAATATATTGATACAATAAAAATTTGTGTTATTCTTGAAGAATTCTTTTGGTCATTCTTTCAAACATTTCTAACGGCATGGTAAATTTAGTTGTTTTATCATTCCGTACATATGTTACGATTTCTACCTGGTTACCTTTTCTTTCTACCTCTATTAATGAATTTTCACCGTTATCCCTAACTGAAAAATATGGACCATTTTTCTTTTCTTTCTCTTTAAATTCATAAATCATTAAAATCACTCCTTTATTAACTGACTTCTATACATTATAAATAAAATCCTTCTTCCACTCCCTCAGTTAGCACAATAAAAAGATGGAATCGCCAATGCCATCCCATCTTTAACATTAGCACCCATAACAACTCTTCGAAAATACACGATTATCGTAGCATACTCTCCAATTTGTCTTTCACTAGCACCCATTCTTGGTCGATTACACTGTAATACACAGAGTCTCTTAAATAACCGTCAGGCATAACCATATGATTCCGAAGCACTCCTTCTTTTACTGCACCGAGCCGTTCAATTGCCTGCTGAGACCGCATATTTCGACTATCTGTTTTCAACTGAACACGAATGGTCCCAAGTGTCTCAAAACAGTGTTTCAAAAGAAGATTCTTACATTCTGTATTTATTCTGGTTCGCCAAACAGTTGGAGACAGCCATGTAAAACCAATTTCCAAGTTACGGTTTGGTATGGATATATTAAGAAAACGAGTGCTTCCGACAATCCTCCCCGAGTCCTTATCCAAGATAACAAAAGGAAATTCGCTTCCTTGCTCTCTCGCTTGAAGTGCTCTATTCACAAGGTACTTCATATCTTCAATCGATTGAACCTTCATTGGCATGTATGCCCATATATCTGGATGGTTTCCCGCATCAAATAATTCCTGTACGTGAGAATCTTCCAGAGGCTGTATCTTTACTCTTTCTGCTACTAGTACTACTGGTGTTATCTCCATATTTATCTCCCCTTTTTTTCTTTGGTTGAATTATATAAACAAACCGACCTGTATAAAAGGGTCAGTTGTTTATTTTTTATATGGGTCAGATAAGTGAGGAGATAGTTCCGGTAAATTATTGTTATAAAAGTAAAAAACCCTCCAGCAATGCTGGAGGGTTAAAAAACTTTACTCTTCTTTTTTGGAGTTACATTGGTCACAATCCATCAAATAACTTTCTGCTTGCTCTTGCATATGCTTCCCGCATTTAGTACATTCCTTTTTTGGTAAATTGCGGAAAAATTCAACTGGACTCATTAACATTATAACTCCTCCTTTATTAATACAGTTCGTTATTTTTTCTGTTGTTGTAATACAGTATAACCAAAAAAAAGAAAAATGTATAGACCTTTTTTAAGGGAATCATAAAAGTTTTAAACTGTTTTTTACCTTGTACATCCTAATAGAAAATCTCAGTATAAAAATCCCACAGTTCACCATTATGCACCATTTTAAATAAGATGTCTTGTCCTTAATCGAGTAACCATCGAGAGTGAAATAAGCGGAGATTTTCCGTTTAAATGTAGCATAGGAGCTCGTTTCGGGGTAAATAAACGGAGGATTTCCGGTTATGCCAAGCAAAATTCCCTATTTTCGCATTTTTCGAGTCAATAGGCGGAATCTCTCCGTCTATATAAGCTAATTTTTATTATAATTACTTATTAAGCGGAATTTTTCCGTCTATTTATCAGATCGGGTACTTAACCTGATCCCCAAACCGATAATGCGGACCTTCTTGATCCCGTTGCCGGAATCAGCAGCTTTTTATCGACTAGCTTATAAAGAATAATAAAATTGTTACATAAAATGGCACCCGAAAACGGAGCCCTTTATGTAGGACTGAAGATGGATTAGACGCCCTTCCTGTATTATAAAGAAAGACAGGACCCGCATGGAATCCTGCCTTCTTGAAGGGGAATGCTCCTTATATTCGTTCACTTAGGTCTCTTTCTTTGATAAACACCTCATTTTTTAAAATGTTAGTGTTTGTATAAAGAGTGATCTTTGTTCAAGCTAACCATCCCCTTGTATTCTTTATATGGTTTTCATCGTATAAAGATTGGATGACGGTAGAACGTTAGGAAGCTGCTTATTTGAAACGGAACTTGTCTGCGACAGACACCTCATTTCAATAATTGATGAATTTTCATCATCACTTTTTGTTCCCCTTCGAATATTATAATGCCCGTTTAGGATAACTTTATCCAAAGATTTTATTAATAATAAAAACGTTAAAATACTAATTTTTTATCCAGTTTTTCGGCTTCATGATGAAAAAAAAGCTATTGCTTTGCAGTCAGTCCATTTTGTCGCCCAATTCAAACTACCCGTTCGTGAAACAAATTTAAGCAACTGGATAACTGCTTAAGAATGAAAATGAATGTGCCATTTTTTTTGCAAAATTTAATGGAGGCTCAATAGTTTGGATGTGAATATACATAATCGAAGGCTCAGTATATAACCAGTGATTATGCAAAGCACTTAATAATCATCCCATGTTGGACGATCGAATACATAAAGCCAGGGATCTCTTCTTCTAAAATCGCAATTTCAGCCAAGCATAACGCATTACCGCTTTGATCCATTGATTCAAATAAGACCCCTACTGGCACAACAGAACTACTCAGGCGCCCTTGAACCTTTACCTTAAAATTGCGATGTAATGAAACAGAACAAACATCTTGTTTTATGTTTTTTTTCCATTAAGAATTTTAGCAAATTGTTCACAAATAGAAGGAAAGTTATTCATATAATTGAGCCTCCCTTTACATAAAATATCCCCTAGAATATATTTAATGGAATCCTTGAATATGTAGGAATTCTTGTAATTGGGCTGAGTTAAATCATATTTTGATTTTGATTAAAAGCAAATTCATTAACCACACTGCACAGCAAGGAGTACGAACATACATATTAAGGTTTTGGCTCCAATGCAAGAATTGCATTATTTTTTGTACTAGCTGTAATTGTCCCTTAAGTTAGATTAGACCAATAAAATGTTCCCATTTTATTTGTAGAATTTTTTACAAGAGTAAGGTATACTATAAAAAATTTTTCTTTTTAAGGTAAGTTATGGAAACAATAAAACCTACAAAAAAAGGCGCATATTGATGCTAAATCAGTTAAGTTGGAGGTAAAAAAATGGATCAACACCTGCATCACGTAGAAGAACATTTTTCTGGGTCTGACTTCATTCGGGATGTTGTAATTGGTATGTCAGACGGATTAACCGTACCGTTTGCATTAGCTGCTGGTTTGTCCGGTGCTGTTGATACAACAACATTAATTCTCACTGCCGGAGGCGCTGAAATTGCAGCAGGATCAATTGCCATGGGACTTGGCGGATATTTGGCAGGAAAAACAGATGCGGAACATTACGAATCTGAACTTGCCCGTGAACGGCGTGAAGTAATAGAGTTCCCAGACCGTGAAGAAGAGGAAGTATCTGAAATCTTCAGGGAATATGGACTTGAAGAAGACCAAATTAAATCGATTACTGAAACCATGAAAAAGAACCCTGAAAAATGGGTGGATTTTATGATGAAATTTGAATTAGGGCTAGAAAAGCCGGAGCCGACAAGAGCGAGAAACAGTGCTATTACCATTGCTATTTCTTATATTGTCGGAGGGATAATCCCTTTGTTTCCATATTTCATCTTTCATAAACCTTCAACAGCATTAATGGTTTCTGTTATGGTTACACTTATCGCCTTACTAGTTTTTGGATATGTAAAAGGAAGGTTTACAGGAACATCTCCGATGAAAAGTGCTTTTCAAACGATGATTACTGGTGGACTTGCTGCAGCAGTGGCATTCGGTCTAGCAAGAATTCTCACCTGACAGTTAATTTTTCGTAAGTGGTAAACGATACATACATGCATCCCTTGCCTAATGGTAGGGGTCAATTTGTGTGAGGCAATGGATATTGCTAGGAAGTGGCATTAACCTGAGGCACTTCCTTTTCGTGATTTTTTCGGAAATGTTTAACTAACAACAACACCAACACAGTTAAAGCAGTTCAAACCGCCACAACGAAGCCCCAGCAGTGAAAACCTCCACAACGCATCCCCCCGCCATGCAGGCGCGGATCCAGGCTCTGTGGATTGATTGGAGCTAGCTCACCAACTTGAAAACGTCTCATGTTCCGACATTAGGAACCCGTGTTTATAGTAAGACCTTTTTTGCTTATATTACATTTCCTTCGGCTTAGATTTTTCCAAAGCTATTTTAAAAAAATCAATATATTCCAGAACTTCTTCTCGCAAAAACACATTGAAAGTTGTGCCCAGAGATTCAATCAGAAAAAGAACATGTTTCCAGTCACCAAAAGAAAATGATAGGTTATATCTTTACCTCCTTAGCCTATTTACAGTGGGGGTTTCTAGGGTTATACTGGAATGCCCTGGAAAATGTATCCCCCATGAAATTTTAGCCCACCAAATCTCAGTGAATATCACGGTCGTATGTTGCTATTCGAATAGAATATTAAACTTTAAAGTTAAAATCTTGGTATATATTGAAATAAATTGATGTCGAAACTTGAATATTAGTAATCTTTGAAAATGGAAGCGCTTACTGATATAATTCAATCAGAGGGAAATCATAACTGACCATTATTTTATTTGGTGAGGGAGAGCCTCTACATTCAAATTAAAACACTTTAAATCCAAAAGTATCCATATAAATCCTATTAAAAAAGGGGAGAGGAAATTGAAAAAAAGTCAAATTTTGTTCAGTGAATTTGTTAAGGAAGACAGATTTGCGCTTAATGAGTATCTAAAAAGTTTATTTAATCAAATTACACAATGCCTTCCATTACCAAGCACCGCCGAACAAGAAAATGGAATAAATAACTGATTACTTATAAAGCCAAGAGTATTTTACTCTTGGCTATTAAATTCTTTCTTACTCACCAGTTTCAGCAAAACGCTTAATGCGCTCTCCGATTTCATCACGTACACGTTGGAAGAATGCCCATTTTTCCTCATCGGTTCCTTCTGCCTTTGCTGGATCATCAAAGCCCCAGTGTACTCGTTTAACATGTGGAGGGGTCACAGGGCAGTGATCTGCTGCATGTCCACATAACGTAACCACTAAATCAGCATTATTTAAAATTTCAGGGTCGATGACATCAGATGTTTGGTTTGAAATATCGATTCCCGCTTCCTTCATCGCTTTTACAGCGTTAGGGTTTAATCCATGTGCTTCAAGACCAGCACTTTTTACTTCCCATTCATCATCTAAATCCTTTTTAGCCCATCCTTCTGCCATTTGGCTACGGCATGAGTTACCTGTACATAAGAAGTAAATCGTTTTTTTGTTATCCATTTGTATTCCACCTTTATTTTTCGTGTAGTATTTTATAAATAAGTGCCGCACAACTTGCTCCTAAAATCGTTGCGACAATATACACCCATAAATGTTGAGTAGCTCCTGAAACGATTGCTGGACCAATCGATCTGGCTGGGTTCATCGAGGCCCCACAGATTGGACCGGCAAACATAGCTTCTAAACCCACTGTTGCACCAATCGCAATACCAGCGAAGGATTTTACTGCTTTACCATGGACCGCAGATCCGAAAATAACCATCATTAAGAAAAATGTAAGTATAAATTCCAAAATAAATGATTGTCCCCATGAACCTCTCGGTAAAGTGGTTCCGAGTGAAGCAACGTTTCCAAATAAACTTAACAATGTTGCACTCGCTGCTATACCTGCCATGATTTGAATAATGATATAATAAAGTGCTTCTCTTTTCTTTATATCCCCATGGATTAAAAATCCGATGGTAACAGCAGGATTAAAGTGTGCACCAGAAAGGTGACCAAAAGTGAAAATTAGCGCCATAACTACAAGACCAAATGTAAGGGCTACGCCTACATGAGTTAAACTTTTTGTAATCGTATCTATGATCACGGCACCTGTTCCGGCAAAAACAAGAAAGTAGGTTCCTAAAAATTCGCTGATTAGCTTTTTGTTCATTTCGATTCATTTCCCCTTGATGAAATTCGATTGCTTAACAACCACAACGAAGCGTAGGATTGCTTTTTTCAATCTGTCTGATTTTCTCGGTTTGAACTGGTACATGCTCTAAAATGTCTTCAATCAGTCCATATAAATCACTTTCTGAATTCAAGGAATAATAAATCCACTGACCTCTCCGTTCTTCCTTAACCATCCCTGCATCCTTTAATTTTCGAAGGTGCTGACTGATGGATGGTTGACTCATATCAAACACTTCGAGAAATTCACAAACACAACATTCGCGTTGTTTCAAAATAGCAACAATGGTTAGTCTTGTTTTATCACCTAATAATTTTAATACATTTGCCGAACGTTCTAAATCAACTATTGATTTCAACATATAATAACACCTCCTCTATGGAATATAAGTAAATAGTAATTTACTTATTTAAATATCAAAAATTTGTTGTTGAATTAACGCATTTATAAATAACTAATCAATGTCCCCGATTCTAATCCCAATCGATATATAACTATTTGATTATATGCTAAATCAAATAATAATTGATTTCAAGATATTAATTGTTAAGTTATTGTAAAATAAATTAAGATGTTTTTTATGTAGTTAAGATAATTCGTCTGACAAATCTCAAATAATCAACGTGGAGATTTACTCTAGAAAAATCTAGATTTGCCAAAATGTTGATAAACAATAAAAAACGCACTGTGAATTATATTGTGAATTCAAGTGCGTTTTCATATGGTTTTACAATGTTTGCACCTCTAAAGTAACCCGTTACTTAAAGTGCTAGTCTTTTTTTTATTTGATTTGTGAATGCCTTCTTAAAGTAACCCATCCGTTCGTGAAAGAAAAACGAAAAATTATTTAACATTTTTAACTGAAATCAAAATCGATCACGAACACCTTATCGGAGGGTTCGGTTTCCTCCAGAATATGTAAAGTCTCGATATCATTCTCCAATTGCTGACCCGAAGACTGAATGAGAAGGAAAATGGTTTCGTTCTTTACTTCCAAACGAAGGCGGCGTCCGGGGAACAGCTCAGTAGCCCATTTATGTGCCTTAACGATGCGATTTTTAAGTTTTGATACATAATCTTCCATCTTTCCCCTCCTTCTTTTTCCACAAAAGCACACGTTCGTAATAAAAGAATACTTATCTTATCGAAGAAATGAATTTATTTTTTCCTTTTCGATTTCCCTACTTAGCCTATTGCAGCCGCTATTCCCAACCAAACAGCTATACTCAATTCATTGCCCTCATTAAATTAATACGTTTCCTATTTGTATTTATACTCTTTAGAGACGCTTAATTTTCTATATCCTGAACCCTTAACCAAAAAGAAAAATGACCGCCGCAGCGCTCATTGTCGTAACCCCATCTTTCTTATAGGTAGAAACACACCGTTAGTAATATTTTTATGTTAAATATCCAAAAACAAATAGGTAAAATAGGGTAAATATTATGGAAAGCAAAATTCCCCATAAAGGGTTTTTAAAATGAATTCTAAGCACCAAAAACATTGAAAAGTCAAAAAATATTGTCCATTTTAATTTCCATCCATGAAAATAGTGGATATGGTCAAATCTTAGGAGGAATAATTCCACTATTAATAATGCCGTTACCCATTTTATGATATAAATGAATTTCTTCAGGAAACTTCCCTCTGGAAAATTTGACAGATAAATAATTGTATACAAAGGATTGATAAGAAAGGTATGGCACAAATGAATAGCAATATGGCTATTGAAGAAAAAGTCATGTGAACTGAATTTCCATAAATGAAACTTGGTTAAAGCAAATATTTTATATAGGAGACTCATTGCAACAATATAAATCATGGTGGGATAATAGCGTTGCCATTCCTTCCAATTTGCCCACCTTAAAGATATAAGTATAAGAGTAATCGCAATTGTAAAATGCAACCTTATGTCTCTTCCTCTCTTAAATGTAAAAATTAATATTTAATCATCATTTCCATTTCCAATACATAAATTACATATTTTTACATTTTTAAGAGCCAACCGTTCAGTCGGCGGACTTATAAAAGCATATACATTTCAAACTGTGTAAGAGAATCTTTGGCAAACCCCTGCTTTTTGAAAAAAAGTTCAAGGAGACTATTGTTTGGAAAGCATGTAGACATTTGGGTTAATTGAAGGTCCTCAGCAGCTGTTTTTAATAAGGCAGATGCTAGTCCTTTCCCTCTTGATGTTTTCTCGATCATTAAAAAACTAATCTTTCCGCTTGGACTTATGCAAAGAGCCCCTTTAAGTTGACCATTATTTAAAGCACCATAATATGTGTTTGTTGGAATTTCTGCGATAAATTCAAGGTCATTTTGCCAATTAATATGATAATTCCTTTCTTCAATTCCCTGTTTAAATAAGGAAAAATCAATCTTTTTCAAATAGAGGTCGGACTGACTCTTTGCTGAGTACAATTTGGAAAGGTTACTGTTTGTGTAGTACACTATATCGTATATTTTTTCATAACCTAACCTCTTATAGAAGTTAATTGCTCGATCATTCCCTACTATTACTTCCAGAAAAAGCTGCTTACACCCTAAGTTGTTTGCCTCTTGTTTATGGAGTTCAAAAAGCCTTTGGCTAATACCTTTACCTCTATACTCAGGGTGGATCGCCAACGTTCCGCATCTCATAGTTTTAATTGATTCATAAACTTTAACCCCGCTTAGTATGACACCAACTGGCCGTTCCTGGTCAAAAGCAATAAAGGAATTCTCCCTACTATTTCCTTCAGGACCAAAAAATCGGTTAATAAACTCTTCTTCACTAAACTTAAACTTTACGATATAGTCGGAAAACCCATCCATAAACGCTTGATATATCAAAAAATCTGATACATCCGAACACTTTTGATAACGAATCTTAGTTTCACCGATACTCAACCATACCACCCCTATATTTAAAAAATTCATCTAAACTCCACTAAATTAGAAAAGTGACAAGACTGGATTTTATTTTTAAAACTTTCAAATGTATCAAAAAAAGCAGCCAGGAAGGTACAGCTGCTTTTTTTGTACATATAGATTATTTCTTAACTAGAAGTGCTGTTGTGCTTTACAAAATGTTTTTCTTTAAATTTGTACCTTATTTACTTGGGGTAACAAGTATACGCACGCTATCTTCTAATCGCTGAGCAATATTTTGATGAATTTCCCTAGTTTGTTTGAAATAGTTGTCTGTGATAGCTTCCCAAGCGTTCCATGCTTCATTTGTATATTCAATAAATGACTCACTATTTTGTTCAACAAGCTTCTCTGATTTCTCCATTAACTCAAAGGCAGTATTAATTGGAGTTAAAGAAAGTTCCTCTAATTTATTAGCTACTTCACTTACTTGACCTTTTAAAGATTCAGTCACTTCTTGAGTAAATTCATTAGAATTAATATCAGAGATTTGGAATAAGCCTTTACGCAAATCGCTATTAATTTTTGTTGCATCCTCAAAAAGACCCTTTAAAGTATTGCGGTATACTTCATTGAACTTTGTTGTTTCCTTTATAGCATTTAAGAAAAGTTCTTGACCTTGTGCTCTATATTCTCTATTACGAGAAATTGCACCTTCAAATTGATCCCAAAATGTTTCAATTAATGACTCTGAAACATAGCTTGTTTCGTTTTGCAGCTCTACTTCTTGAATCTCAACTTCTGCAACCTCTACTTTTTGAACTTCCTTACTAAGAACTTTTTCTTTTGGTTCCATTACCTTTTGTGCCATCTTTATTCCTCCTCATGTCCTTTATTAAATATCTCTATTTTTCCTCTTAAGAAAAGAGTATGTAGAGTCAATAATCTTAGTTATGACTATAATTCCCAATTACTATATATGTATTTTACACATATGAGTTAGGCCCCGTCAATTAAACATACAAAATAAAATGAGTAATTTTAATAATTTTTTAAAAATTGGTAGTTTTGAATGATTTAGAAAAAAAGGGTTATGCATTAAAAAAAATCATTTTTTATATGGTCTTATTTAACTATGTAGCGTGGTAGTGATATTTCCATTATGGAAAGGTATCAAAAGTATGGTCTTTCATCCTATTAAAAGGAAATAGAGTCTGTACTCAACTTCCTTTTTTACCATTCACATACCACTCATAAGCCTCTAGTTACTCCATCCCTAGACCTTCTATCAATAAATACCCATGAGTTTCCCAGCGATAATTTTTTCGAATCAATTAGTTGGCTCCACGGGTACCAAAGAAATTATAATAGGTAATGGATTTCAAATTAAAGGAGGCGCTGAAATGAAAGTAGCAAATCATGTAGAAACACTTGACTTGGTTATGAATATGATGGGCCAGCAGAGTGTAATTCATCCGATACTATTGTGGGATGAAGACGAGGTAATCTTAGTGGATACCGGCATCCCCAACCAGCTTGGTAAAATTCGTGAGGCGATGGACAAGGCTGGTGTACACCTCCACAAACTGACCAAAGTCATCCTCACCCATCAGGACATCGACCATATTGGCAGTCTGCCAGAAATTTTAAAAGCTGCTAATCATAAGGTTGAGGTTCTTGCCCATGAAGAAGACAAACCGTATATTGAAGGCGAAAAGCCCTCGTTGAAAATGAATCCGGAACGGGTTGCCAAGATGCTGGAAAATCTGCCAGAGGAACAGCGCCAGAAAATAAAAGCTGTGTTTGGTACACCGCCGACTGCCAAAGTCGATCGTACCGTCAGCGATGGTGAAGTGCTGCCATACTGCGGCGACCTTACAGTCATCTTTACGCCGGGACACACTCCGGGACATATCAGTCTGTATCACCATGAGAGCAAGACGCTAATTGCCGGCGATGCCCTTGTGGTAATTAACGGAGAGCTGCAAGGTCCTATGCCCCAAGCAACGCTGGATATGGCGACAGCGCTTCAGTCACTTAAGAAATTTAAGGAATTTGATGTAGAAACCGTGATTTGCTACCATGGAGGCGTATACAACCAAAACGCTAACCATCGGCTCGGTGAATTGGCTGACGGGGAGTAAGCTGGGATTGGAAAAGAGTAGTGTATACACTACATTTCTGCATTATTAAATTAACTATCCATCAAATTTATTTAAATACAATGTAGCACGATAAATGAATGCATTTTATATTAATAAATTCTTAAAGATAAATTAATTGAAAAAATAGGTTAATATGAATAAGACAAAAAAGCTATCACTGTCTAGCTAACTCTATTCTGTAGACCATTTTCGCAAAAATAAACCATCCTGAAACACAGAATGGTTCTTATTTTTAATTAAAATTTAAAATGTGCTAAAATAACGGGCAGATAAAGAGCCAAAATAATTTTTCATATTCTTTGGTTCTTTATTTCATTAACTGATTTCTGTCAGCTGCATGAGGCGGTCTTTCCAACCACGCATGCTTAATTTGCAGATTTAAACCGTCCTCTGCGTAGAGGCCAATCTCTCCTTGTAACCGAACATAATCAGCCGCAATGTCACGTCTTGGACTAGCAGAAATTGCCGTACCGTAGTTTCCCATACCTGCAGCAGTCATCATGGAAATTTGATACAACATTAATTTATCGGAAAAAGGAGATTCCGTTGTATCTTGGACTTGTGCATCCCAGGTTACAGGTGCAGGGAGATCATTTTCATGTAAGTATTTACTCAATACAACAATTTGTTTATTTGCAATTTCTTTCCCCCGTTTGAAATATTCTCGGACATCCTTAGACTCCCCAACTTGAGCGAAACCAGTTATTACTGCTGTACCCATATGGTTAGTTTGCATATTAGAGAAGAGATGAGTGATCTCTGCGGCTGTTAGAGGTCGTTGTTTTCCCCACCAACCTGCTAAGAAATGCTGTTTTTCAACCATATCCACTTCTTGGAGATAGGGAATATAAGGAGACCTAACTTCTACTCCCTTGGAGAGAAGGACATTCGTAGTTTCATTAAACAATTCCATTGTAGAAGAGATACAAGACATAAAGTGTTCTCGAATATCATTGCGGAAGGTATGCGGTAAAATGGCACCGTATGTTACTAAAGCCCCTTTCGTCATATTTTTCGTATAAAATAAAAAGAACTCATCTGAAAAAAGCCTTGGAGCATCCACATTAACATCGTTTTCAGTAAACCCAAGAGGGATAGCATGTCCTTCTTCTTTAAATATTTTTGACACTACTTGAACATGCTGCTGAGCTAAATCGAAGGCATGCTCTATGACTTTTTTGATTTCCGCATCTTCAACTTTAGCTAAATAATATTTATAAACACATATAAACATTGAATCCGCTATATAATTTGCCCATAAACCACCAACTTCAGATGAAGTTAAACGAATATGATGAGTTTACATGAAATACCTCCAGTTTTATAACTGTTGATATTATCCCCCTTAAAAAAATACTTATAAAATTTTTACGATTCTTTTAAATAAGTTAGAAATTCTTTTCCCATATGGAGTGTTTTTATTTAAAATGAATTATCCCATAAATGTTTATAAATCCTTATTAAACAATCCCGTTAGCGGAACAAGAAAAGCGACCGCTCTTATTGAACAATCGCCCCGGTAGTTGAAGAAAGAAATATTAATTACATTTAGTATTATTTGTTAATTCTTCATGTTATTTTTTTATTTCTTCTGTTTGGTTCAAGATATTATTCACTTTTCTTAAGGCAGCATATAACGCAAAAGTTAATCATAGCGACCAATTCCATATTTTTATTTCCTTTTTTATTCACATCCCACTCATATCACTTTTAAGCTTCCCTTTTGGCTTAACCATAAAATTAGTCATCAATCCACTCATTTCATCCATCTCATCGTCTGGATTCATGGTATGATCAAGTATATGGCAATGGAACATCCACATACCAGGTGCATTTGCGACAAATTCAATATCAGCCGTCTCTTCGGGAGCTAAATTAACCACATTCATGGATACTGGTTTTGCCAAATGATGCCCATCCTGTGAAACCAGTTGAAAAGTGTATCCGTGTAAGTGCATTGCGTGGTAAGATTCTGCACTGCTATTGATGATGCGAATAATCACACGTTGCCCTTGTTCCATTTGCAAGTTAGGTGAATTGGGACCAGGTTTTCCATTTAAGGTAAAAACATTTTCCTCTGTTTTTTGATCCACTATAAAAGAGCCAATATCAAATATTGCGTCTACATCCGCGTCTGGGTATTCCATACTCTTTTCAGGTTCAACCAGGAGTACTCCGTGTAACCCATAGTTAATCTGCTTGTCCATATTGGTTCCACTACCATAACTGTGAGTCCCAACCATATCACTAGTAATCTTAAATTCATAAGTAAAAGAGGAACCCGGTGAAATAGGTTTATTGGGGATCCCACCCATTTTTGCTGGAATGGATATACCGTTAAAACGCAAACTCGTCGGCTCTTTTAATTTATTTTTTAAAATAATTTTCACCCTATCACCGACCTTTACTCGAAGTAAAGGTCCAGAAGTCTGACCATTATAGCCCCAGACATTCACGTTTTTTTGTTGATACAGGTTCCAAACGATCGGAGTAGCCGTTAAAATAAATTCTTTGGTTCCATCTGATAAAATTTTTGGTGTCATGGCCTTCTCGTTCATACTGTTTTCAGCATCCTTATTTTGATGCTGAATTTGTTTCTTCGTTAGCGCATCCGTTGCCGCATCCGTAACACCCGGCATCCCAGCATTTGTGGCTAGTATCGGGTCAGGCTGAGTGGAAGCTGCATTCTTTTTCGAATCTTTTGGTATGGACTTAGCTATCGTTGGATCGACATGTGCCGTGAGAAGAAATATAGCCATAACGCCTACAGTGACTAGGCCACAAAGGATTGCCATCCTTTTATAAACAAATGATTGCCTCTTCTTATAGAAGAAGGAAAAAATCACACTAAAAAATGCCAGAAGGATGATGCACACACCTAGGATATCTTTCATTTGTGTCAAGCCTGTTTCCTCCTTATTTCACGTGAATAACCGTCATCATTCCACCTAGTGTATCTTGATTATCGTCAGGATTGGACAATTCACTGGCGATGGTACTATGAAACCACCAATCACCCACTCGATCTGCCGTGAATGTGACATCAAGTGTTTCGCTTGGTGCGATCGAAACGACGTTAACAGTTTGTGGATCAGGCAATGGCTGACCATCCTCCGCTACAATGGTCATGTTATAACCATCAAGAGATACTGCATGGTAGTCCTCTGCACTTGAATTCACTAATCGTAATCGAACACGCTGCCCCTTTTTCAGGTTAAGCGCCGGGGTATAAGGATAGGACTTTCCATTAATCATGAATACATTTTCAGGATCGACACCATCCACCTTGGTCGCACCAAGAGTAAACAATTTATCCACATCATAATGAGGTTGATCTGAGTGTTCCTTTGGATCGACAATGATCACACCATACATACCCGCGTCAACCTGAAAATCATCATGATAATGACTGTGAAACCAGTGGGTGCCGACCATTTGAGGTGTCACCGTAAATTTATATTCGAAGGTTCCATTCGGGTTAATCGCTGGATTGGGCATTCCAGGTACTCCATCCATTGCATTTGGAACCTGGAGTCCGTGCCAATGGACCGTCATGGGTTCGGTTAACATGTTATGAACAACAATATCAACCTGATCGCCCACTTTTACTCGAATGAGAGAACCGGGTATCGTAGAATTAAAACCCCATCCTTCCATCACTTTACCAGGATAAAGACTCCAAGCAAATTTAGAGGCCGTTAAATGAAATTGTTTGGTACCGTCTGTTAAAATGTTCGGTTTTAAAGCTTCCTCATTCATCATATCGACCGCGGTTTTATTTTGTTGATTGATTTCTTGCTCCGTCATATTTAAGTTGGTAGCATTTGCTACGGTTGCATCGGCTGTTGTTGATAGTTGTGCTGGATTTGTATTACTGTCCGCTTGAACATCTTGAATCTGGTAACTCGTTGTAATCCCTGTACCCAAGGCGGCTAGTAAAGTCAGGAAAGCCATATATTTTATCGTAACGGTTCCTTTTCTCTTTCCAACGTCACTTTTACTCTTTTTTATAAATAAATAAATGCAATGAGTCAAAAGAAAAAGTAAACCAATCATTAGCACACCTATTGAAAATAACATGCTTATTTTTAAGATCATTCAAGAACACGTCCTTATATAACATTTTATGATGAGTCCATAGGGGTAGCTAAGAAAAAAGGAAGGTTAGGCACCTACTAGGTACCTAACCGCGTGAATCTATTTTTTATTTTTCGGGTGCATCTACCCCAGCATCTTTATACAATGTTGCTAAATATTCCTTACTTTGTTTAGCAGCGCTCTCTTTGCTTTCCTTTTCCCCAGTGCTAGGATTCAAGAAAAGCTGATTATTATTGCCGTCATTTGTGAAATCAAACATATTATTCATGGTTCCAGCTAATTCATCCATGGAACTATCACCGATTCGACCTAGATTCCAGTTGTCTTCTATGAATCTTAAAATACTAGTTTGATCTGTTAAGGTATTGTCAACAAAGTTTTGTTTAGCATATGGAGAGATTACTAGTAATGGTAATCTCGGACCATATCCTGCTCTGTCAAGATAGGTACCTACTTTAGGAGTACCTGCATCCCCTTGGCCATTCAACATATCTAATTGAGGATCGTTGGAACCGTTCATAAGTGGCGCCATCACATGATCATACCAGCCATCGGAATCATCATAAGCAATCACAACAGCAGTATCTTTCCATTCTGGCAGTTGTTGAAGCTTATTGATTGTATTGGTAAGGAACGTTTGTTCATCAAGCGGGTCAGAATATCCAGCATGTCCATCTTGGTATTCAGGTGCCTTTAGGAAGCTGACTGCAGGCAGATTGCCAGAATTAGCAGCTGTCCAGAAATCAGTTAAATCGTATTGATGGTTCGCTTGATCCGTTTTACCAATCATGTCAGATGAAGACGGAGCCACATGGTTCGGGTTTGATGTTGACTTATAATATTGGAACGGCTCATGGTGTGGGCTGTAATCAGTTGAAGTGCCGCCGGCAATATTTTTGTGCTGCTCATCCGATTTGCGGAAGCCTCCTTGGAACCAGCCCCAAGTGATGTTTTTAGCATTTAATAAGTCACCCACATTTTTATTGGTATCATCCATTGCTGCCGTACTTCCAGAGGAATCTTTATCATAATAAGGGTTAGGATCCGCTGTTATTGTTCGATTGGTAGGCTGAGAGGTGCTAACGGTACCACCTTTCGCAATATTTGCCGTATATGTAGTAGAACCATGTGTTTGTCCAGAAATAAGATTTAAAGCGCCAGGAGTAGAAGGACCATAACCTGTACCAAAGGAATTATCGTTTAAGGCATAAGCTTGAGCATAATTCCACATTGCCGTTACAGTATTACCATCATAATAGTCCATTACAAGATCTGAACCTTTTCCGCCATATTGAACAAATTGATCCATCTTGCCCCCATCGGTTGCTCTTTGCTCATTCGTATAACTATGATCCATATCAGCTGTTACGGCTTGAGAGCGGTCAAGACGTTGTGGATTCGCACCATTTGGATTGTTGGTTAGTAAACCGCCACTTAAACCATTAACCGTAGGGGTATTCTTTGCTGCGTTAAACTGTGGTTCTCCTTTCGGATTTTGGGCACTAGGATATGTACCAAAATAATGATCAAAAGAGACGTTCTCCTGAAAAATGACCACAACATGTTTGATCGGTGTAGTCGTTTTTGTACTCTTATCGTTGAGTACATTGTAAGGTATGGTAGAGTTCGCACTGGTTTTTACAGCCTGGTTTTCTGCCGCCATTAATGGTGCTGCCGTCAATATCGTTAATGCACCAAATGACAAAGCAAGCTTTCCAAATTTTTTCATGTTTTTTCCTCCCCATATTCTAGCTTTCTATTAACAAAGAAAATATTAGCAAAGGAATGTAAAAGGATTTCCTCCACTTTGTATTCTTTTAGTAAATTAAATTAGAATATGATGAGAAAAAGATTAAAAAAAAATGAAAATATTAATCTATTAAATGTTATTGAAAAAAATAGACGGGCTTCCCATTGGAACAGCCCGTTTTCAAGTATAATCTTTAATTAATGATACTCACCGATGATTTACTTTTATATTACTAATCTTAATAACCGAGCACTTCCATCTTCTAAATATAAGATCCTTTTCGTACCAACATTACCCAAGCCTTTCGTCAAAATATAGATAGTCTGTATAGATTCTAATCCCTGGAGAAGTGGAGCCCTTTCGTGCAATAAGAAAACGCTACTCATAATGGCAGTAGAATGCTTGCCTTTTCCGCCCATTAATCAAAGGCTCATTGTACATTTTTGATTTCTTGAAATAAGGCCTTCAACAGATTTTGAATGTTAAGTCTCAAATCTGAATCCATTATTTCTTTGTTACTATCTAATTTTTTGTTAATAAAAGGAACAGTCAAGGTCCCTCCTTCAACCAACGATGCACTCATCATCGAGAGTGTCCCCAGAAGAGACTCGTGGGCTATTGCACCTCCATCTGGGTGTGGAGAGGCACTAATAACTGCTACTGGTTTATTAACGAATTCCCCCGATGATACCACCCAATCAAGTGCGTTCTTCAATGCCCCTGGAATTCCTCGGGCATATTCTGGTGTGCATATTAGTACACCATTCGCTTCCTTTAGGAGTCTACGCCAATTGGCAACAGCAGTATCGGGGACATCTAAATCTAAATCTGGATTAAAATGTGGAAGTTGTCCCATTTCACTGTAAGTAACGACAGTCCCTTGTGATGAAATCATTGAAATAACAGCACGTAATAATGCTGAATTCAAAGATTTCCCCCTTAAACTGCCTGATATAGCCAAAATATTAATAGGATTCACATTTTTCATTTCAACCACCTCTTGGAAAAAGTTTAATAGTAATGCGTTTAAATATAAGTATCGGAATATTCTACATTGAGCTTCCAAATTCCTTCTTTAGCTAACCTCTACAGGTTTACCATTAAGTTGATTAATAAAGATCCTATTTTCATCCCCATACTTCTTTTTATTTACTCTTTCTTGAAGAAAACTAAAAAATCCTTTTTTATCATTTTGATGTTTAACTTAACTCCGTGGTAGTTAAACAAAAAAAGCGGTACCTTATTAAGGGCCGCTAGCATGTGTTTAAATAAAATTTTCCCTATGTTTTTCACAAATGACACTATTTACTCCTAACCCAATTGATGCTTAGAGCCAGGCGGAAGATAAAATGGTGGTACCTTAATCCATCCTCGTTTGCGCATTAAATGTTTTAATTTAGTTGCGAAAGCTAATTTTTCTGATTGAAATTGAATAAACAATAAGCCAACATCTGTTCGAATCGATTCAGAAGCAGCACCAGCAGCACGCATAATTAAACTTGCGATTTTTAAAGATAAGTCGTTTGCAATCACATCATCCGTTAATTTAACACCTGGGGGAATACTGCTTGGGGTTGATTTTGGCATATCTTCAGGGGCTGGAGGTAATATAATTCCTTCTTTTATCATGAAATTATGGAGTTGCTCCCTTTGACTGGTTCCAAGTTTCATATCTTCTTCAAGCATTGCTTTTAGTTCATCATCCGTCGTGGTGTTTATAGCTGTTTGAACAGAGACTTTCGCTAATTCGAGTCCTGACAAATAAAGCCAACAAGCCATTACTTCACCGACATGAAGAGGCTGGTCTTCGTCTTGATCTGTAAATGACTTTAATGCATCAATAGCTGATTCCCATAAATTTACCATACAGTTTCCTCCTTAAATCGTAGTGATCTCTTAATATTTTTCGTATAAAAATACTTTTTATTCAAGAACATCGGAACAAAGGTCAGATGAATTTCATGTCTTTAGTTACAATTAGAAGGTATGATTAAGTTCGTATTACAAATTAGCTGAACTTCTGTATTGTCCGACAATCTTCGTTTTTTTTACAAGTTGCTAGATTTAAAAGTTACAACATGTGTACTGGTATACTGTTTCTCCTGTTACATACGATGAGAAAGAAGGTTTAGTGAAATTGGTTTGTAGACGGGGAAAGTGAGAAACCACCACATTGCTTGAGCGTTAGTTTTTGATGCAGGAAGTCAAATGAACTCTTCAAAGAGTTTAAAAATTATGAGAGGGGAATATTAGTTGAGTCGCATTTTTGAGGTTTTAAAGGTTTCGACCCGTTTAGGACTCACATCATTTGGGGGTCCAATTGCTCACTTAGGATATTTTCATGAGGAATATGTGAAGCGCCGGAAATGGCTAGATGAAAAAAATTATGCTGATTTAGTCGCACTTTGTCAATTCCTACCTGGACCAGCAAGTAGTCAAGTCGGCATTGCCATTGGTATCGGGCGAGCTGGATTGATTGGTGGTCTAATGGCATGGCTTGGATTTACGCTTCCTTCTGCTATTGCACTCATGATTTTTGCTTGGGTACTTCAAGGTCTAAATATCCAACATGCTGGTTGGTTACACGGATTAATGATTGTAGCGGTGGCTGTTGTAGCTCAAGCGGTCTGGGGGATGGCAAGTAAACTTGCTACAGGGAAAATGCGAGGTACAATTGCAATAATTTCAGCTGCCGTCATCCTTTTATTTCCCACATCAATTGTTCAAGTGTTAATAATTATTGTTTCAGGATTCATTGGATGGAAATTCTTCAAAGGAAATACAACACAGGAAATCGAACCAATGCATATACCAATCAGCAGAAAAACAGGCATTACCTTTCTTGCGCTATTCTTTGTCTTGCTGATTGTTCTGCCTCTCTTAAGGCTTGGTATTCATAGTCAGGGACTCGCAATGTTTGATAGTTTCTATCGTGCAGGAGCATTGGTTTTTGGAGGCGGTCATGTAGTTCTGCCGTTGTTACAACAAGATGTGGTACCAACAGGATGGTTGACAAATGCCCAATTCCTAGCTGGATATGGTGCTGCACAAGCGGTGCCAGGTCCTTTGTTCACCTTTTCTTCATACATTGGCTTTGTATCGAAGCCGTACCCTAACGGAATAATTGGAAGTATACTTGCACTGATTGCGATTTTCTCACCTGCATTTCTTCTTGTTGCAGGTGCACTCCCATTCTGGAATATCCTTCGTTCTCGTCCAGGATTCCAATCAGCCCTTTCTGGGATTAATGCATCTGTTGTCGGGATATTGATTGCTGCTTTGTACAATCCTGTTTGGACAAGTGCCATTAAAACGCCTTATGATTTTTGCCTCGCAATTATTGCTTTTGCCTTACTGATGATTTGGAAGCTACCACCTTGGATTGTTGTAATTATATCGGCACTTGGTGGAATCTTTATAGCCGTTCTTACCTAGGAAGATAATACAGATGATGGATTTGTTTTTTAAAATAAATCCACACTACCTTTCAATGCCTATAAAAAATTGAACCACGGGTAAAACCTCCGTGGTTTTTTATCATTTTAATGAATTACCATCTTGAGCTAAGCGGCCCACTCGAATTCTTCACCTCATCTTCTAAAATACCCCGCAATTGCTGGAAAACTCTCAAATTTCCTTCCTCGATCTATAAGGACGTATTCGTTAAACCTTATTTCCGATAAGATTGAGAAAAGACGTTATTTAAAACTTTAAAAGCTGAGATACTTAATTTCTTCCAAATCCTGCAATACAATAATGAAAAGGCAAATGTCCCCAACATAACCAAACTACTAAAATCAGATGATACCGATGGTCCCAAGACAGGAAATTTAAATACATATAATAATATACAAATGCCTAGTGTTAAACATAAAGCAGCAAATGGAATTATTAATATACTTCTCTTTAAATAATTAAAACCACCACCTAAACTGAGGCCTAATAATCCTGTGGTAAAGATGAACACCAATAGCTCACTTGGCTGGAGCATGGCCAATAAAAATATGGTTATCAAATAAGTCATCACACCTATTCTAAGTGACACTAGGGTAGCGAGTACAAGAGGACCCGTGCTCATCATGCTTATCATATAACCAATTCCAGTGAAAATCCCCGCAGATTGAAAGATAACGGTTAATGAACCTAATAGCGCACCAACTACAAGGCGCTTTGTCTTAGAATAACTATCCATAGTTGGGATGAACTCTTCCCCCCAAAAACAAGATTTCACTTTTTTGAAAAATGACAACATTTTACACCCCCTTAATAGGTAAATGCAGTAGGAAATAAGATTATGCTTAATGTTTAGAGTTACTGTCTTTGAAACCTTTTTTACAATATACTTTTTCGTTTGGAAAATTACATGCAGCCAATGAGTGGAACGGAGATAGAAATATCCATAATGTCTTAGGTACATAAATCGTCAAAAGGATTCTTCACCCGATTTGTCTTTAAGATGCTCGTTTCCCTTCTTATTGCGATCATCTTCGTTGAGATCGGAGTTGCCCTTTAAGCTAAACATTAACCTCTCCTCTATTCCAAGTACAGTCACAAAAATGGGACTATAGTTTTTTTTCCGTTTTTATGTTCATCGGCATACCATATAGTACCGATTTTCATAAATGGAAAGGAGGAGTGGATCTTGAGTAAGAAGAAAAAAGGCAAATCATTTTGGTGCCCCTTATTGGCAGCGCCCGCTTTATTTTTTCTCGCCCCTGTTTCCATCGGCTTGTATCTGACTCATCCCTTCCCGGCAAAAACCACGAAAACACCCATGGAATACGGACTTGAGTTCGAAGATATAGAATTTTTCAGCCGAAAAGATCAATTAAAGCTGTCTGGATGGTGGATTCCAGCAGCGACAAAGCAAAGCCAGAAAACGGTTATCACTGCACACGGTTACATGAATGAACGTGCTATGGAAGGGATTGAAGGACTACAACTCGCCAAAGCTCTTTCGGAACATGGCTATAATGTCCTGATGTTTGACTTTCGTAATACAGGCAAGTCAAAAGGAAGAACCACAGGGATTGGATATTTTGAGAGACACGATTTGTATTCAGCCATCGATTATGCCCTTCGAGAAAAAAATCAAGAAAAAATTGCTCTCCTTGGTTGGAGTATGGGGGCTGCAGCGTCACTTATTGCTGGATGCGAACATCCTTCTGTAACCGCTATCATCGCCGATAGTCCCTTTAGTGAATTAGGACCTTTTTTAAAAGAAAATCTGTCTTATTGGACCAAACTACCCAAGAAACCTTTTACTTCAATTATTTATCATTCTATGAGATTACTCCTCAAAATCGACCCCGCTGAAGTGTCACCCATCAATCACGTAAAAAATACGAAAGGAAAGTCGTTTTTCCTCATCCATAGTAAAACAGATGAAGCCATCCCTTATACTGAAAGTGAAAAAATCGTTCAATCGATTTCATCGGATAACCATAGAGAATTGTGGTTAACGAACGATGGTCCACACGTTAATTCGTATCTTTTGAATAAACAAGAGTATGCACAACGTGTACTCCAATTTCTAGAGCAGCACTTAACTTAATGACCATACCAACGCAAAAAGGGCGATGACACACTCTTGACTGTCATCGCCCTTTTTTATGCTTATCTTCATCCCACTATATACAATTCGCGTCTACTACCTGTCCAGATACCGCCAAAAGTTCATTTATGCTAACCCATCCACCAATATTTTGAGATTGGTCCACACCTTCGATTGTAAAAGTTAGATTAATATGGTTGGGAAGTGACAAAGTGGAATTTTTGCCAGTGCAACTCTGTGCTTTTTGTAGTGAATCTACCCTCACACCTTCACACAAAATCGTATACCTTTGCATCGGAACAGAAATTAATATTCCCTTTAAAGGATTATAGGTCCTTATTAAACCTTCAACAGTTGTTCCATCTCTGAAAGTTAATCTGATCCATCGCTTTTGCTGATAACAAGCAAGAATTTTTTGAAATAGTCCTTGTCTGTAGTCATAGAAATATGGATAGAAAGGCTGGTAAGGATAATTTGGATACAATGCAGCCTCCCCCTTTCTTTAAACTAAATCTTTTCATGTATATGAGGAAAAAAAGGGTTAGTGCTTGTCATTAACCCTTTTAGTTAATTGATGAAATTAGACAGGAGTTTATTCGTTGTCATCTAAATTATTTCGCTTATCCTACTTTTGCCACTGGATTTCCTTTGGCTTAGGAAAATAAATATGTTGAAAGCCACTCTATGAAAAGACTATTATTTCCTTGTTAGGCAATAAATCACAGCAACACCATGGAAGCGAGGAGACCCTCTTGCATTTATTTGAAATGAGAAAAATTGGGATAATGTTGATAGGAAATTTTATTATAGGAATTGCCGTTTCTCTATTACGTTTAAGTAATTTTGGGACGGACCCTTGTAGCACGATGAATTTAGGGGTAAGTGATTTATTACACCTATCTTTCGGTGTCTATACCTTAATCTTTAATTTATTCTTACTTATTATTGTATTTATTTTTGTTCGACATACAATTGGAGTCGGGACGATTGTTAACATGGTGGGAATCGGCTTTTTTTCGGATTTCTTTGTAAGTAGCTATATTGAGCAATTCAGCGCTTCTCCCTTGTTCATGACCAGAAGTATCTTCCTTCTCATTGCCATCATCTTGATTGGAATCGGAGTTGCCCTTTATATGGCTACCGACTTGGGCATTGCGCCGTACGATGCCATGGCAATAGTCATTCAAAAATTATCGCATAACAAAATAGGATTTGCGCCCGCCCGAATTATGACAGATGTTGTATGTGTAGCAATTGGTTTTTCTTTCGGGGCCACCGTGGGAGTTGCCACCTTCATCATTGCCTTTTGTACCGGTCCACTTGTCCAATACTGCCGGAAACATCTTGCGGAACCATTATTACGAAATAAATCGGCGGTTTTACCCATGTCATTTGATCTTACTGAGTAATTGCTAGTAGCTCTATTTTTAAATAGAGTTATTTTTTTTATAAAATTATTGAATTATTCACCAGTATTTAAACGAAAAAATGCAGGATTATTTAGGTCATGAAAAAAGTGAAACCACTCTAATATATGTCAGGAAAGTGGAAGCATAAGGCAGCAATTATATACGATATATTATTAGAAAAAAATTAAGCAATGCATTTCGAATGCGTTGCTTTAAATCACTCTTGCCTCCGTTATTTGAACATGACAATAAAATAATTTTCATAGTAAAATATTAGTATTTACAAAAGGAGCTCCATTCTTATGAATATTTTAGTTTTAGGTGCAACTGGACGAGTTGGAAATCAAATAGTTACTTATGCCCTTCATGAGCGACATCATGTTACTGTATTAGCTCGCACTCCAGAGAAGATTCAAAAAAATAATGAAAATTTAACCATTTTTCCAGGAAATGTTTTAAACAAAAATGATATCGTAGATGTCATGCATGGGATTGATGTAGTTATTAGTGCACTTAATACTGATGGCACAACCACCCTATCAGAAAGTATGCCACTTATTATCGGAGCTATGGAAAACGAAGGTATAAAACGAATAATAACTGTAGGAACAGCTGGTATTCTACAAAGTAAAACCACGCCAAATTTATTGCGTTATCAATCCAGCGATTCCAAGCGGAAGTCAACCCGTGCAGCAAAAGAACATCATAAAGTTTACGATATGCTCAAACAATCAACCCTCGAATGGACGATTGTCTGTCCCACCTACTTGCCGGATGGAGAAAAGGTTGGCAACTATCGAATAGAGCGAAATTATTTGCCGGAGGGTGGAGCTGAAATATCCGTAGCGGATACAGCTGAATTTACTTTTAAACAGATAAACGCAAGCGATTATATAAAATCGCGTGTAGGTATCGCCTACTAATATTTTTCTTATACTACTTTCATATTGGATTAACTCGTTTATTCAAAAGGAAAAATGGGACGCGGCAATAATCCCCACTCTTTTGAAGGTTAGCAATAAAACAGTGACAGGCTAGAACTTTAATTCTCATCTTAGGCTACCACTGTTTTTATTGTTGGGGCTTGTCTAAATAAGCATGGTCGTTTTTTTGTTCATCAACTGTTTAGGTCATAAGCTGGGGAGATTGGGTAGCGTGCATCTGCCAAAAGGAAATAACCTCTTCCGTATCTGCCACCATTCCAAAATAGGTATCCACGGTTTTTAAAGTCATATCATGTTCTTCCTGCGAAAAAGCCGCGCAGGCATCTTTCATGAGCACGATTCGATAATCCAGCATAAACCCGTCTCTAGCGGTTGATTCCACACAAAGATTCGTGCTAACGCCTGTTAGAATCAAGGTTTCGATCTTAAGAGTTCGCAATATGGATTCTAGCCTAGTATGAACGAACCCGCTGTAACGATGCTTCTTCACGATGATGTCATCCGACTGAGGTGCAATCTTGAAAAATTCCGCTCCCCAGCTCCCTGTCTTGCAGATTGGGTTCACACCATCCGGGAAGCGAGAAAGCCAAACCTCGGAATCAGTCGCCTTTTCATGATTCGTTTGCAGAAAAATGATTGGAACAGAGTGCTCTCTTGCCGCATCCAACAAGCTGAGCAAGCTCGGCATCATTCCTTTGACCGCGCTGACGTCGCTTCCGCTTTTGGCAATTGCTCCATCGGGATGGCAATAATCATTTTGCACATCCACGACGATAATGGCCGCGTTTTTTCGTTCCAAGTTCTTTTTTAATTTTTCCAACCTTTTTACCCCCTTTACCATGCTTATTATTCCAATCCAAACCTTCAATATTACAACATGCACATTAGGTCTTTTCACCCCGTTAAGGTGCATGACCAATCGCTCCCCAAAAGATCTAATCTGTCAATAAGCTGTTAAACCAGAAAATGTTTGAATCGATAAAAACTTTGTGAAGAAATGTACTGATATCACGCAGGGAGGTTCCTTCCCACTAATAGGAAAAACGAAGGAATTTGTGGCTCGTGAATGGTTTAGGAAAATAAAAATAAAAATGCCATTTGGTGCAAAGCTCGAGATGGTGAACGTGGACAGACACTTATAGTCTAGAGGATGCCCCCAGCAATCACCTTCTTCAACATAAAATACCGTTACTTTAAGTGAAAATCTTCACAAGCGGTTTCTTAAATTAATAACCAAAAAGGCGATGCCTTTAATCATGCATCGCACTCGTAAATTGAAAATTAATTCACTTTTTTTCCATTACTGCAAAGTAATTATTTTCACTATCTGCAAAATTAAATACTCTACCTGAAGGCATATTTACAATTTCTCCGACTGTAACATTTTTGTTTGATAAGTCACTATATAATTTATCAAAGTTTTTTGAGAAGAACATTAAAGAAGGTGTTCCAAGATTTAATTCTGGTGACATTTTCGCAATAAATTCCTTATTATGGAGAATAATGCTTGTTTCTGCTTCTTTAGTTGGAGCAATTTCAATCCATCTGAAACCTTGACCATTGTCTTCCTCTGAAATTACACTAAACCCTACTTTTTCTGTCCAAAAATCCTTTGCTTCATCTTGGTTATTAACGTACAACATGATTTGACCAACTTGACTAATCATTGATTCTTAGACTCCCTTATATAAAAGTAATTACAATTCTTAATTCTCATAATCCAACTGACGCTTTAAACAGCGTTACAGTAACCCTACTTCAGCGACTCCACATACTCGTTCAAACGGTCCCAAGTTTCGGTGATACCCTGCAGCATGCCCATGTCCATGACGTTCTTAAGGGACTCTGCGGACACATATTCAGCACGGTTTATCAACTTCGTCTTTCCATCCTGGTCGATGAATTCCAATGTGATCTCGGTGGACGGCATGGAGTCATTTATATTGCCTTCGGCATCGGAAAAGTAATCAGTGTAGACTATCTTCTCCGGCTCGATAATCTCCTTATAAACCCCTTTGCCCCAGGATTCCATTCCAAAAAATTGATCCGAGGTCTGATCAACGCACTTCATACAGTAATGCCAAACACCTCCCGGACGGAAATCAACTGTGCAGACCGGAATCTCCCAGCCCCTTGGTCCCCACCAGCGTTTTAGATGCTCCGGCTCTTTAAACATCTTGAATACGAGATCGCGTGGAGCACCGAAAATGCGCTCCAATACCAGTACCCGCCCGTTCTCTACTCTCGATACCATTGCGTTGTTTGACATCGTAATTCCTCCTTGAATATGAAATGATTTTATAATTTTTCCTTGTTCTGCAATTCCGTCAAATAATCATCTAGATTGTCGAATCTTTCTTGCATCACGCGTTGGAAGGACTGTATCCAAGAATCCAGCTCTTGGAAGGGTTCTGGACGGAGCCTGTATATGCGGCGGTTAGCTTCAGCCTGCACTTCCACAATCCCGTTGTCACTTAGCACTTTTAGATGCTTCGAAGTTTGGGGCTGTCTCAACCCTAGTTGGTCGGCAATTTCCCCTACGGTCAGGGGACCGTCTCGCAAGAGTTCGACGATATTCATACGATTTGTTTCAGACAAAGCGCTCAGCGTCGTCATGTTCACGCCAGGAATCTTCCCTGACATATTGCTCACCTCGTCAAGTGATGGTCTTCGGTAAAATCACATCTACATCATCACTAGTCTTATCGTCCTTTTGATTTAATTATACCCAAACAGGAATATTCCCGTCAAGGAATATTCAAAACCTAAAGTGATACCAGGTCAGTGTTTTTAATAACCATATTTCTCAATAGTTATTTTGTTTAAGTACGTTTCTTCACAAATTAAATCTATTCCTATTTTAAATACCCTTAATTAACATTCAATAAATTGATTAATTTGATTCTTAATGAATGTACTTAGTTAAAAAGAAAGACCTACTCAAAATGAAGTGCCACCCGTCAAGTAGACAAAACTCTTATACAACATATTTACCAGTCTAATAGTACGACTGTTTTAATAACCACTTTTGATTAGATGATTTAACAATTCTTTATGTATACGAAGTAAAGATTGAATATCTTCATCAGGCATTTGTTCTAATGCGTATAACATAGCTTTATAAGAAATGGAATTCTTACTTGATTTCTTCGACACTTCTTCCCCTTTTATTGTTAACTTCAGCTTTACTTCTCTTCGGTCTTCTTCGGAAAATTCCCTTTCAACTAAACCCATTTTAACCATTTTATCAACACCAACACTTATGGTACTTTTTGATGAGATAAGCCTTTCTGCCAACTCTTGTTGCGTTAATTCAGGAAAAGCGAATAAAGTATTTAGGATTGATAACTGCTGTAATGTCAGCCCAAAACTCTCTGCATTCTTTTTCGTAAGTTTTGCTGTTGTCTTGTTAATAGCCCAAAGTGATTGATAAAATTCCTGTACTTGTTTAACTTTCGGTTTATTGAAATTTAAGTCCATTTAAGACACTCCCTTAATAAAATAGTTCAAAAATAAACTGTTCAATTACTTTAGAAAATGACTAAAATAAACTATTTGCTGTACAATTAGCCTGCTATTTATTAAGGTACCAACCCTTTTTACCTTTAATTCTATTTAAATGAACTAAAGGGCATAAAATTACCATTTTTTTCAACATCCAATGTATAATAACATTTAGAAAAATAAAGAAAGAGACCGCCTAAGCAATCCCCTTACCGAAAAACTCCATTTACGTCAGAATTGGAAAAAGGAGAATGATGAAAAAAAATGTATTTCCTATAGTGATAGTGCTTCTTGGTGTATTCATCGGTGCAGTTGGCTATTTTTTCTTCAT
Source organism: Neobacillus cucumis (assembly GCF_016908975.1). Lineage (GTDB taxonomy): Bacteria > Bacillota > Bacilli > Bacillales > Cytobacillaceae > Neobacillus > Neobacillus cucumis. The sequence continues at coordinate 4,769 of NZ_JAFBEX010000031.1, read as the reverse complement.
ACATGTATTCATCTCAAATCTAATGTAAATTCCCTCAGAGACTGTCTGAGGTTTTTTTATATCCTAGAACTCAATTATCCATTTGTATAAATTAATACCTTGATGAATCATTTTTTCGAATGAGAGGAAAGACCTCGTCCGATAAGGTTTGCAGAAACAGGCTTTCTTCCCAATTCTCTTGCCCAAATCGACAATTGTCCTATATGGTGAATTTCGTGAGCAATGGCATGTCGTATAACTTCACCCCAAGTATCCGTTACAATTCTTCCATCTGGCATGGTATCGTAAAATAATTGATTTTCCATACTAGCATCCCAGTTGTTCACAAAATTCTCCACTTCTAAATGAAATTCTGCGTCCAATTTTCGAACCTTGTTCAAGCTTTTATAATTATCGAAACTCTCCTGAAAGTCAGTTTTACCCTGTAAGAGACGGATCCAGCTCCACTCGACATCAACAATATGGAAAAGTGTATGTAATATACTTCCCATTCCACCCGTTCGGTTTTGCAAAAGCTCATTTTCACTTAACTTTTCACACCAATGATACCATTCTTCTCTTACCAACCAGTTATATCTAAAAAGTGTTTGCAATAAAGCCCCTCCGATATAAGAAAATAAATTAACCGTTAACATATACTTAAGGAATATTAATAAACCTTATTTAGTATAACTATTTCAACAAACATAGTATAAATTCCTTGGTGGTAGGTTTATGAAATTTTTTCCATCTTCTTTGTTAGAGAAAACCGACTGATAGTTGAAGAAACACATGGCCGTTAAAAAAATTAATTTATTAGTTCTTTTTTTATAATTTCATAAAAGGAAACTATATAATAGGAATTACAATTTTTTTAAAACTTAAGAAAATCAAGGAGACAAAAATGAACGAAAACTATTTTGTAAAAACGCATGCAATAGGGAATGAGTATATAGTTTTTAATGAGGAAAAGATAAATTTTAAATTAACAGAAAAGGCAATTCAAAGAATATGTAATGTTAACTTTGGAATAGGTTCTGATGGGATTTTACTAAAAGTTCCTTCAAATAAAGCAGATTTTGGATTAAGAATTTTTAATCCAGATGGTTCTGAGGCAGAGAAAAGTGGTAACGGCTTAAGAATATTTTGTAAGTATATTTATGATTATGGTTTTACCCATAACCAAGAGTTTTCTGTTGAAACAAAAGGTGGAATCGTAAAAGCAAAAATGATTGAGACGTCAAATGGAAAAGCAAAACTAATTTCAGTTGATATGGGAAAAGCAAATTTTCATTCGAAAGAAATTCCAACCAGATTCACTACAACTGAAGTAATAGGAGAAAAACTGAATATTCAAGATAAAGAATATGAAATTAATTGTGTTTCTATCGGAAATCCTCATTGTGTTATTTTAAAAAATGAGCTAAACATTGATGAAATAAAGCAATACGGTCATCTTATAGAAACGAACCATTACTTTCCAAATAGAATAAATGTACAATTTGCAAAAGTTTTATCAAGAAGTGAAGCTGAAATATTAATATGGGAAAGAGGTGCTGGTTTTACATTAGCATCAGGGAGCTCATCATGTGCAGTAGCCTCTGTTTTAAGGAAAAGAAATTTAGTTGACAATAAAGTTAAAATTAAGATGCCTGGCGGAGAATTATTCATAGAAATAGATGATAATTGGAATGTGAAAATGACTGGAGAAGTTAGGCAAATTGCGGAAGGAACTTTAAGTGATGAACTTATTGAAGATTTAAATACATAATGCTAAAACCTAGCCTAAAAAGCTAGGTTTTTATGTATATCATATTGAACTTTACTGTCCCTTTAGCTTAATAAGAACACCCGTTAAACCATTCATATGCTCCCCTTGTTTTTTTCTTCAGCTTTAAGTAGAATGACCTTTTTAATCACATTACCGACTACTATACCTGGAATAACACAAATCATTGGCAGCCAAACAGGGCCTAATAGTACGCCAAATAATTTTAAATCAGTGGAATACATGCAACCAACCGTAACAAAATAAGCTGAAAAAACAAAGGGAAGAAAAGAAAACCGTTCTTTCCCCCCTCCTCCATCTTTCCATGCATCCCACATAGCAAAAAAATATAAACATGGATAGAACATCAGCCATTGATAATTAGTAAGTAAAATTGCTTCTTCTATTTTTCCTTGAAAACTTAACATAATAACTTTATTGAAATTTCCTTTAGAATTGATGAGAAACTCTAAAAAAACAAATAACAAGCCTTTTAATATTTTTCCATTAAGAAATTGACCGAATCCTGGAAGAGCAATACTCCACAATAACTTCTCAAATGGAGTATGAGAATTATCCATTAATTAACTCCTCTCGAAATTTGCTAAGTTGTAATTTATTTGCATCAAATATAATATAACCCTTTATATATTTTTTACAAATTTTAGGAGAATGAGTCTATATATTTTTCAACAAAAAACGACAAATATCATCGCTCAATCGGATTATGTTTATTTTCGTTAATAATAAAAAAGACCATCGTCTCCGATGATCTTTATACTCGTTTCGCTCCAATATATCTAGCATGCCAATATGGGTTGCTAGTGTAGGTGATAATAACCCCTTTTGAAGAGGATGCCATGATCATTTTCCCGTATCCGATATAGATAGCAACATGGGTTGGGGCACTTACTTTGGACGGTCCATAGAACAGTAAATCACCAATCTGCAAATTAGATGGTCGATATCCGTTTCCATAATACATTTGGGCAGCCGTACGATAGAGTGTTCTTCCCGCTTTGCCGTAAGAATACTTCACAAGACCTGAACAATCAAATCCGCTTGGCGACATACCGCCCCATTTATATGGAACTCCGATATTAGCTTTCGCAACCGCAATGGCTGCTGTGTGATAATTATAAGTTGCTGCTTCCGCTTTTTCACCCTTGGCGGCGAACAAAGAGCCACAAGAAGCTAAGATGGTTAAAGCTACGATGAATTTCTTTAGCATGATTGTTTCCTCCTAGTGTGATTTGATAGATTCACTATACTAGAAAGGTATAACAGACTCATCACAGGAATATGTTAATTATATTACAAAGTAATTCTAATATAATTTTAAACCATTATATTATTATTCTTTAACATGTTCAGCGTCGTTTTCATTTTTCTATTTACCTGCCATGTTTGTGAACAAGAAAACAAGGACCACCATATCAATCTCGTCTTTAAAAACGCACCCGTAAGCTTAAGTACGATATTTCACATACGGGATAATTTTTTCTGTTTTATCAAAAACTAATTCAAAAAAGGCGGGCTAACATGAATTCAGATTCTTATGTGATGCTCATAATATGGATCGTTTTACCTTTTATTCTTTGGAAAGTTACCCCTCGAAATCGACTACGTGAAGCACTTGCTACCCTATTGTTTTTTCAGATGTTAACGTGGGTGTTTAGCATTTTTCTTACTTATTTTGGCTTATATGACCCTCCATTTAGGCTTTTCAAGAATGCTACTAAAATTAATTAGACTATGGAATATTTAGTTTTTCCTTTCTTTTCCGTATTGTTTCAACTAAAATACCCAAAAAATGCACACTTTTTTAAACGTTTGTCACATTATCTGTTTTGGGTAGGTATGATTTTATTGGCTATGATCTTGTTAGGTAAAATCAGTAACATTGTAAATAGTAATATGGAAAGCCTTATAAGGAGTTTTTTTAATTTTATTATTGAATTATGGTTATGCCGTCAGTATATCTTGTGGTTTATGGACCATCCCGATTTTGAAAGGTTGGAACAAAATGAAGGTTGACCAGTTGATTATCTATATCTTATATTCGTGTACTTTTATTTCTTTAGCATTTATACCCAAGGAAAAATTAAGGGATGCCAGTATCATATTTTTATTTCAACAGGCTGTAACATGGTTTGCTGGGATCCTTGCTGTTGGATTAAACTTAGTAGAGTATCCTGTTCGGGAACTCGCCAAAGTGAATGGAACCAGCTTTTTATATGAGTTCTTTTTATTTCCCGTCGTCACTATCTTTTTTTGTATCTATTACCCACGAGCAAGTAAAAGGTGGAAAAAAATTATATATTTAAGTGCATTTAGCACAGGACTCACCGTGCCTGAAGTTATTATTGTTCATTTTACGAATCTCATTAAATACTTAAGATGGGAGTGGTATTATACTTGGACTTCCGTTTATGTTACCTTATTTTTGGCATGGGTATTTTATAAATGGTACTTTAAGTTAAATAGCCGGAAAAAAGTCTTGTTTCACTAAATGTGTATTTACCTATAAACTTGAATACTTCTCTAGAAACTAGTTCAGAAAAAATGCATTACCAAAGTAATGCACTCGTTACAATTATTTACTTTCTTTTATTTCCCTTGTGATAATAGGTGTGCTTACTGTTAATAAGTGTGCTTAAATCTCCTCTAAAGATTACGTCTTTCATTTCACGCAAACTAAGTGGAATGAAGGGAGATAAATATGGAACACCTATAGACTTAAGCGATGCCATGTACGCTATTAATAGAAGGAAACCGATGAGGATTCCTGTAACTCCTAAAAAATTGCCAATAAACACAAAGACAATACGCAGTAAATTTAAAGCTCCCCATAAGCCACCGCTCGCAATATGCATACTAGTTAAAAAGTTTACACCGACCACTATCATTGTAAATGGGTGAATGATTGTTTTTGACACCCATAAATTACCGATAGTTGAAGGTATTGCCTGTCCGGAAGTGGACGAGTATAATGTCCACGTATAAATCCGGAGAAAGGAAA
>NZ_JAFBEX010000030.1 GCF_016908975.1 Neobacillus cucumis | reverse complement strand
TCTCCCAGCCTTAGAACAAGTATGGACGGATTCAATACATTTTCATTCTTTGTGGTGAAGAGCTGTTTTTTAGCGATTCATGGATGGCTAACGGGTTGCTTCTTTTGTTGAATAAGAGATGAATAACTAAAAACAAAAGAAATAGCTTGGCAATTAGTTGCCAAGCTATTATTTTAACTAAAATCAATTCAGTTATTAATCAGAAAAAGTGAAATGAGTAAAATGCAAGTTTCACCACTTTTTTTATGTCTATAAAGGTTTGAAATTAGGGAAAGGTGCTTGAGATTCAGCAAGTGATGAAAGACTAGTCAGTTCAGCAACAGAACTGATTTTATTCCAAACGGACATTACTTTAGCAGATTGGTGTGCTTTTTCTATAGCCTCATTTGACATCCACTCAGCTATTTCAATAATTGTCCCATCTTCCGCTTGAAGAGTTAATAACTCACGATTTGTAATCAATCCTTCTTCTCGTAACGTTGGTATATGTACTTTAAGAATTTCTTTTAACTCGTTTTCTTTCCCTGCTTTCGGACGATAAAGTGCCATAAAAACTGATGATGACATAATTCCACCTCCCATAATGTTCATTAACTATGATAACATCTTAAAAATACTTTTTACCGGATCCAGGTGAACCAACGATAAACACATTTCGATTAGGAATTGTTGTTTTCTCAGGTAAAATCAACGGTTTATTTTTGATTAATCCTAGAATTAACCCAGGAGTATTTTTCAAATTTTCCTTTGCAGACTTATTAAAAGTCTTCTTAACGAAGTTTTTATCGTTAAAAATTTCGCTATGTTTTGAATAACGAGCCGTACTATGAGCACCATATTCAGATGCTTCTTTATATCCATTTCCAGATATCAATTTATACATTTTAACAGAAAGGAATATCAGCCCTAACACAGCCGCTAGTTGTAAGGGTTGAAACAAATTGACATGCTTTGCTACACGAATCAATTCAATTGGATTCTTCATCGCATTCGTAATAGTATTGATGTCTTTATGCTTTGGAAAGTTAATAAAAAAACTTAAAAGAAATAAATCGGCTAAACTCACTACTAATACTGAAATCAAAATGGACATAAAGACTGTTCCCTTATCAACTCTATTTTTCAATAGAACCCTCCTTATCTGCCTCTACCATCATTATTTTTTCGCCTATATTTATTTTCCTCTAATGATCTTTCTATGTTGGTTTTTCTTCCCTTTTCCGAATCATCCATAAGGTTGTTGATACTATATGCAATATTACTCATCATTTCAGCTTGAACACGATTATCATCGTATTGATTTCTTGGCTCCATGTTTCTACCCTGAGATTCAGGATGATCTTGATTTTGACCATGGGAATCGGAAAGATCTTGACGAGTCTTATCCAGATACTTCATAAACTCATCGATTGGAATAACACGTTTTTCTTTTTCATTTGCTCGTAAGATTTTTACAGCTGTTTTTCCGTCAAGATGATCTAGCCTAGAATCGCTCGGATACTGCGATTTAACATGTGATATCATTGCTTTTTCTAGGATGCTTAAAGACGTTTTAAGATGCTTTAATCTTTCTGCTACAGCAACACGTTGTTTCTCCATTTCCTCTTTTCGTTTTGCGTATTCAGCAGGATTTGTAAGACGAATTTCTTCAGTTGCTTTTTCTTTCCTATCTAAGCTCCTGATCCAGTTCACAACGAATTGATTATCTTTTCGGAACTTATCATATTGATCTAATAAACTCATTTCTTGAAAAGGCTTAGGATTTTCTTTATTCCTTAAATATTCAGGTGCCTGATCTAGAGGAATAAGATTACCGGATTTCCTGTACTCTTGAATCAGCTGATCTATTTCACGAATAGGGAGTTCTTTCAGTTTTTTATCATCCTTATATAGAATCTTTGCTTGAGTTAAGGAAACGTCCTCAAGTACTTTTACCGCCTCATCAACCTTTGTTTTGTTCTCCGTAAATTTCTCTTTTTCTAGCTTAAAGCTTTCTAAATTCTTACGGAAAACAATGGTTCTTTCTTTTAGCTCTTCCATATATTTTTCAACTGAAAAACCGGCACGCTTTAAATGAATTTCTGCCCTGTCTTTTGCAATGGTGTTGTCTGGACTATTTTTGTACTGGTTATACAATTCTTTTGATTGATCAATGATGGAAGCTTCAGCTTTTATTGCATTCATCTTCTTCTCTAATGCCTTCTCCCAATTTTCAAATTGGGCTTGGCATTTCAATGCTGATGATAATGAAACATCTTCCTTTATTCGGTTACGTACAAAGGTGATGGCTGTTTTCTCTTGAGGGCTTAAGTAGTTCCATAAACCACTCTTTTCAAGTGATCGACGAATATCCATTTCCAATTCATGTTTCTTTTGCTCAAGGTCGATAATACTTGAATTAATCTGTGCCAAATCATGTTGATATTTCCGTAACTCACGATTAGCATTTTGAATATCTAAATTCAATTGTCCTTCTTTGGAAACAGGTTGATATTCAACACCTTGTTGTAACGCATTCTGTTGAGCTCTCTTCTCCATTCCAGCAGCCACATGACCTAAATGTACAGTACCGATTTCATCTCTTCCTTGGCGCTCATATGAACGTAAATCAAACCGTCTTTCTAAGTTTAATCGCTCATAAGTTTTGTTTACTAATTCCTGATAGTTGTTTCTCCAATTCTGAACATTCTCTTTATGATCCCAAGGATTATCTTGATAAATTTTCTTACCTTTTTCATCTAATCGTCCTGTAAATGGTCGTTTTTCTCCCCATGTACCATCTTCATTGAACGGTCTCATCGTTAACATGATATGTGCGTGTGGATTATGTGACTTATCCCGATGAATATTCACATCTGCAACCATACCCTTTTCTACAAATTGAGACTGAACAAAAGTCTTAACAAGCTCAGTTTGTTGCTCTTGAATTAAGTTATTTGGTATGGCAATTAATACTTCCCTTGATAGTTGGGAAGTCCATCGTTTTTCAACTTTTTCAACTTCATTCCATAAACTCTCTCTGTCTGTTACCCAGTCAGGTGCATGTGAAGGAGCAAGGATAAATGACTCTGGTTGAATCTCATGTTTCTTAAATTGAAAACTTCTTTGATTTCTTTCGTCATACAATTTTTGGTCAGAACGATAGGCAGCAGCAGCTACAGTAGATCTTCCGTCTTTTCTAGATATGATGTTTACACTGAAATGAAGAGTATCTGCCACTACTTGTATCCCCCTTTTGGATTGATAGCCCCTACTGGTAAAACAACTTTCAACGTTAGTTGAAATCAAGAACCGAAAATGAAATTTTCGTTCTTCGCAAGCACATAACAATAGTTATGTATAATTGCGCAATGTCACTTCGTTCCTTGAAATTATATCACTTCCAATATGTGGATTACAATGCTATAATATAGAAAAATATCCAAATGAGGTGGTTTTTTCCATGGCTCGAAAAAATGCCGCTGACAAAATAAAAGATCTTAAAGAACAAATGAAAAAGATTGAACAGCAATTAAAAGAAGAAGAAAAAAAACGTGATGAAGAATTGGGAAAAATCTTCAGAGAAGAATGGGGAATTGAAGATAGCGATACAGCTTTTTTCATCATTAAATCATTAAAAAATGATGTCGATAAATTGAAAAAAACTTTTAAAACAAATGAAGAGAACCAATTACAAAAAAATCTAGATGAATCTAAGAATGAAACTAAAGTTTCTCAATTAGTAAGCAATTAAGGGTAAGAAAATGGAAAAAGACATGTACGAAAAATATCAAAAAGTTCTGGATGATATTGAAAAGAAAAAGAAAAAAAGTCAGGTTCTTGAAGATCATTTAAAAGCAGCTCAGCTAAGACATGCTCAACAAATTGATTATCAAAAGAATAATTCATTAAGAAGAGAACGTACTCACCGTTTAGTTCAAAAAGGAGCTTTAGTAGAGAAATATTTAGAGAATCACCTTGAAATACCAGAGCATTTAACCCCTAAAGATACAGAATTATTATTAGATGTTTTTTCAGATATATTAAAGAAAAACAAACCATATATTTTAAATCAATGGAAAATGAAAAAGGAAACAAAATAAAAAACCTCAACCTTTTAGATAACTTTTCTCTTACCTAAAAGGTTGAGATTCTTTTTATCTACTAAATGTAATTTCGGTTATCTCTTTTATTTCAAATTCAACCTGTTTTGTAGTTTTGTCAATTGCCTGGATAGTTTCTTTCAAATTTTTTTCCAAGGAAAAGTCCCTTAAATTTTGAATCGTTTTTTCATTCGTCATGGTATATACTGCAGTTGCTAACGATATAGATTCATTTAATGATAGAAAAGTGATATTTTAAATCTGTTTTAAGTTGTTCATTCATTATCATCTCATTCTGATCAATTTTAGAAAATCTTACATCAATTTGACTCTTTTGCTGAACCAAGCTTTCCATAAGTTGATTGAATTCTTCAAGAGATATTTTTTTTTCTAGTTTTGCTTGATAAAGGACACCCAGGTTTTTATTTATTTCTGACTCAATCATTCTTAGATCATTTCGTAATTATTTATATATTTCACAAGTGTTTAAAGCTATATCCAAAGAACTCTCTTTAGAAGCCTGGATATGCGCTTTTACACTTCGTTGCAAATTATTTAAATAAACTTCTTCAATGGACTTATTTTTTACTGCAAACACCAAGTATAGAGGTTAAAACCATTGTAGAAAGTATTAATAAAGATTTTTTCATAAACCACACCTACAATCCTTTGTTTTAATTTTTTCCAATACTATTCTACAATTCTCATAAAATTCCCTTGACGCGATTTTTAGTGTATTTAACAATGATTTTCTTTTGTTTGGATCATCTTTGGTTAGTTGAAACAGTCCAAGAATGATAAGGAGTAACAGAAGGATAAAATTTAATAATATACTCATATAAGTGACCCTTTCCTCATATTATTTAACTCTGCGCATCCATGAACTTTTTATAACTGTTGCTGCAGCTCCAGTACCTATACCACTTACTTTACGGCCTGCCCCTGATGAATACATGAGCTCTTTAACAATGTGAGGTGATTTAACAGCCAATATCATAAAACCAATACCATACATAAGTTTTTTAGGGTCCCAGATGTTTCCATTCGAAAAGAACTTTAGCATATTGCGACTAATTTGAGTGATGATATCAATTTACTACCTGAATTTTGGAAAAACCTTTTAAGTCTCATTTTTAGGCAGAATATACAGATTGTTATCATTTTATTAAATAGGCGCTATCACAAAGAAAAATCCTAATTCAGCAACCTCATAGCCATTTGAATGAGCAATAAAAAAAACAAGATGGCAATAATTAAACACAAGATCACCATAAACGTTAGATTAATAGTTGCTTCTTGAATTTTCGTTTCCCCTAACAGACGTATAAACAGACTATCCAATCCTCCTTTAAGACCCAAAAACTTAGCTTATAGCTTAAAATATTTCCATATCCATTCAGATAAGACATAAAAATATAAAACTAGCTAGTAAATATAGTGACTGCAGACATACTACGAGCAAAGATTAAGGTCAGTAATAAAATATAAGCAACAGGAGAATATAGATATGTATTGGCAGACTGGCTTGTTATTTTAACTTGTCATTTTCTTCGGTGGCGATGATCCAGAACGGTATATAATGTCCACTTCATGAGTAAACATTGCGCTTTCCAATGTAGGGAATTCAAGCGCAGTAATATTGTGATTCAATTCGGGTAAAAGTTCGGCAAATGTCATCTGGGTATGTTGAATGTACTTCTTACGTAAAAATAGCATATTTTTAAATAGCATAGAACGGCTGGTTATTTTTGTGACAGCTCCTCGGCCACGACCAATCGTATGTTTTTTAAGCTTACTAGATTGCTTGAAAACCTCCTTAAGGGAAGATACAGACATTCCAAAGGTTTTAGCAAGGCTGCTCAAAGAACCCTCTAAAAACGGCTTTTCAGGGCTTGTATGTATATCCAAATAGGCAATGATGTCTTTTTCCCACTCCTTATAGTGGGAGCGTACCCGTTCCTCACGGGGTTTTTTAAATTTATACCAGCCTTCCCTTCCCTTGAATTGGGCTTGTCCATCTGTCCATAGTTCAAGTAAGCCTTCTACATAGGAACGCTTTACTCCCTTATATTTACCTGAATAAGCACTCTTTAGAGTCCGATCAAATTCACTTTTCTTTAAAGGCTGATCCAGGTTGCTGTTAAATTGATCAAGTTCATCATATGCTTCGTCAAACGGCCGTTCATTTGCATAATTAGCAAGCGCCAACGTCATTATGGCGTTATTACGACTAGAGCCAAAATGCCCCTTCTCAATGTGTGTGGCATGAATAAGCGCGCTATACCAATCCGACGATGTTTGATCGATTAATGAGGAATTCTTGCTGTATACTACCCGTAGAAAATTCCTATTTTCCTGTTCTTCAAACTGTTTAGACCACGTTAACAATTCACTTGTATTTGCGGGCTGGTCATAAAAATCCAATATATTATCTTCTCTTGGAATACGATAAAAACCGAATGGGACACATCCAATATCCACTGGTACATACGTTTTAAGCCCTTTTCGAATATTTTCAGATAAGCGCTCAGCAACTCTTAAAGCCTTATAATCTTGGTTTTTATGTATAAAAAAAGGTGTTTCCAATACAAAGAAAACCTGAAAGCCTCTTGGCGTTTCCAGAAGTAGATTAGGCCGTGGTAATCCTAATTCCTCACATCCAAGATATAAAGCGTACAGATCCACTTCTTTCGTATCGATATCAAGGCTAATTACATTGATTTGTTTTAGATTTTCTCGTTCATGCCCTTTGATAACACGTTTTTTGAAATTATAATATGTACCCCCCCGATAAATATTAGGCGTCCAGTGGGTTAGGTTCTTATACTTTTCCTGGAGTGTTTCGTAAGAAGTTACGACATATCCTTTTCCTTCAGAAAGGTCAGCTTTAGACGGAGATACAAATATAACACCTGTACGATAAAGAGCTTTACTTATGGATTGCTCGTAAGCAGCCACTTTGTTAAAGGGTTGACTGGATCCCTTTTTCTTGAATAAACGTAAGCCATTATGTGTCATAAATTGCATAATTTCAACAATCGAAAGTGGACTTCTCTTGAAATTTGCTGTCATAGTCGTTCCCATGTATTCACACCTTCTTTATTGCAAAATCTCTTAATCTATTGCCACCATTAATTGCACCGATTTCCATTTCTTTCATGGAACTTTTTGTTGAATTAAGTATACAAAACTCGATTCTTTAAAATTGACGCTCTCTAAGAGAAATGCACCAAAAATAAAAAGTCCCTTGAGACTTAGAGCCCCAAGGGATTGAAAAAAAATTATTTTTTTTTTGTTATACAGGTTCCGCTCACTTTTGCACCAAAAATCAGTTAAATGCACCATTTTTTATACTTACGATTTATGTACCTGAAAATGAAAGTATTGTTACCATATCAATGGTTTGAAGGGTTTTCTTATAAAAAAATACTAGACAGGTTTCGCTCACATTTTAGGATTTTCTGTAGGTTGTTGGTATACAAGTTCCGCTCACTTTCCTAAAAATGTGCCAAATTCGATCTCTCTTTTTATAGATAATATTACGTTAAAATTAGTGTATATATTGGTGTATCAATGATTTTCTTAGCACACAGGTTCCGCTCAACGTGTTCCATTTTTGGTGCATTTTAAATGAAATTACTACACAGGTTCCGCTCACATGCCCATAAAATGGTGCATTATAGAGAAATTTAAGAAGATCAGGTTGTTTTAAAGTTAAAATAACTCCTAATAGGTAATAAAGAAGAGTATCTGTTGCAAGTTAAAATATGATCTGCGAACATGTGGTGCATTTTTGCAATGGTTTGATGCCCCTTTTGCTGACATTAAAATTAGCGTTACTAGTTGTAGAATAGTAAACACAACTCCTAAAAGAGATATTTAATATATATATTGGTGCATTTTTATCTTATTGAGCGAAACCTGTGTGGTATATGGTGCATTTTCCACTCGAAAAACGTTCCATAATTGCTATAATAACAATTAAGTGGTGCATTTTTTTGATAGCATTCATTTACAAGGTGGTGCATTTTTTGTTAGTATTCATCTAAAATGAGGGTAATTATCCATGCTATCGTCACACGGTGGGCAAATGGGAGGATGTTCTTAAGATGATTTATGACAAAATCCATGACCATCTAATCTTGAATTACGAGAATCTCAAGGTGGTCATTTTTGAAGAAACTAAGCGTTTATTTACAGATCGCCCGTATATCTTAGATAAATGGAAAAAAGAAGCCTATAGTATGACAGAAGAAGAAGTAACAAAACAAGCTCCCGGAAATATGATGGGGACAAGCTTTCGTGCTTTATTTTACTTATTTACTCAAACGTTATACTTTGAAAGTCATATAACCAAACAAATGATTAAAGATGCTGTAGAAAAATATAAAGACACGATAAAGATTTTATTAGCTGGCCATTTCATACAAGAATTTCCGAATGATGAGATTAAACGAAGCGTAAACGAAGAAAAGATCGAAGAAGCTTTAAATCGTGATTATATCTATTCCAGTATGGATATTGACTATCATTTAATGAGAGACATAGTCACAAAGGGAAAAAGGGACTTCAAGGCAGGAGATGAAGGTTACTTGGCGACTCAGATTATTGACAACCGGGGCAAAGTTAGAGGTTTAGCTGAACTTAGGCCCTATGAATCACAGACAGCCGAGTTAACCTCAGATCAACAAGAAATGTGGCTTGAGCTTATAGAATCCACAATAAACTCACTCGATGAAATGACGGCCGATCTTTTTGATTTGATTACATATTTATGGATGGTTTCACCTAAGAGCAATGATGGGTATATTGAGTTTCACAGTAATGATGCCTTGCAGCTAAGAAATTTAAAGAAGCGGACAGCCCACGGACGGGAGCTTGACTATCGTGAAGAAGATCGCTTCAACATCATGAAACGGGTGGCCGCTCTTTCAAGTATCTGGGTATTTTTAGGTGATCAGCAAGTAAAAGTGGTTAACACGAAAGACTTGCAAGATAAAGAACTTTTTAAATTTAAAGATTTTCAGAGAATGTTTGAGATTGGAAAGATCCGTGTGGCTTACGATATAAAAACGGGGGAAGCAAAAGGGATTTATGCGGTACAAGTAAAACCAACCTCTATCCTGACTCCCTATTTAGACGGTCCGAACCGCTCGCTTGGTTTGCTCGATCTTAAAGTATTCCAGTATAGCCATTTTACCCAGCGTGAACATAAACGGTTAACACGATATTTAAATCTCCAATGGAAAATCCGAACTCTAAAACGGTCTCTTCAACAACCCTTTAAGATTTCTACTCTCTTAAAGATAATGGATATATCCTCCCGCTATAATGGCGTGCAAACAAGAGATAAATTTGAAAATGTTTTAGATGAACTGCAAAAGGATGGCGTAATTAAAAGTTGGGGGTATACAGAAGAAATCGATGAAAATCAGGTTGGGAAAAAAGGTTGGTTCAATAATTACTGGACAAAACTAACTGTGACCATTTTCCCAACCGAAATAGTAGTAAAGGAAAACCAAAAAAACTTGTTAGTCAATTCAAACAATACGATTAACGAAAAAATTATTGAACGTATGCAACAAATGAGCCAGGAAAGAACATTTTCGGAGTCAGCGGAAAAACTTTTTACTGAAATTCCAGAACTAGCATATAAAGAAACAGCCTCCACAATAGAAACAGAATTAACTGACTTCTCTTCTGTGACAATAGAACCGCTACAACAAGCATTTGACTTTGAAAGCATGGAAGAAACAATCCTAACTCCGGAAACAATGAAGGAAATGATGGACTCCCAAAACATGAGTATCCGACAGACAGCAGAAGAAATTGGCATTGCTCATACTACCCTCTCTCGGTACTTAAGAAAAGAAAATAAGCGACAAAATAAAAAAAATGATGAAAAGATGCTTAATTGGTTGAAAGAAAAAGCAAACAGCCGATATAACTAGATTGATGTTCACTAACTTCTAACTAAAAAAAAAATAGAAACAGATACCCCGATCCTTTGTCTTTTGGCAAAATTAAGGTTCCCGGGGTATATTTTTTTTAGATTTTAGTAGCTTTTCTTAGAGTTAGATCAATCATTCAACTGATCGCTGAAAGCAAAATAAGGAGGTGAATATTTTTTTGAAAGATTTGTATCAATTGATATTGGAAATGATGCATTAAATGGTTTGTTCGGTAGTTAAGACAACCAGATACATAACCTAGTTTCAATATATTGTTCTCCTTTAATAACCAATATATTTTCCGAAGCCCAACTACTAAAACTTATGTCATCTGCCTTCCCTTTTGGGATACATATTTTTGACATAAACTTATTATTTAGTAATTGCTATTGCTTTACAAACAGTGAATTACTTGTGCTTCACCCTGTTGAGCCCTATGTTACAGTGAACCATTTATGATAAAGTAGTTCACTTTTAAACAAAATGAGCACCCTTTACTTGGATGCTCATATGTTACTCTATTCTATAGACTTCATCTAACACTCGATTCAAATTTTCCTTCTTGTATGCTCGAATAAAAATTTCTCTTTTGATGTAATCCTCCTCTTTGCGGAAAATTCCCACCCTCTTCATTCTTTCCTCTGGAGATTTTTTATTCCATTCTTGTATGGCCTCTTCTTCTAATTTCATTTCCAATCTCAAACGAGTAAGATTTTCATCTTTTCTTTTTGCTAACTCTTCTTCCTTACTAATAGATGGAGGTAGTATTTCTTTTATAAGTTCTTGAAGCTTTGCCTTTTCTTCTTCCTCATTCTTTGGTTGTGGTAAAAATTGTTGAATCGCAACATGTAATTGTTCAGCCATCATTTTATTTAATTGAATGCTGACCTTTTCTTCAAAGATACTAAACTGTTGAGCAATCATTGGTGTCACCTTTTCTAACACTCTACGCTCAATAATGGATTCATCAATGCCAAATGAGTTATCATCTTTGAAGTCAGTTGGGAATGGTCTCACTTCTAATTGTTTGGGCACCTGCTCGTAGATCACATCTAATCTAAATCGGTTGTCTCTTCTTGCGTCAGCTATAAAACAGCCTATGTTCAAGTCTATCCTGTCATAGACTTTTTCACCGGCTGCTCTATTTATGTAGTGAATTCGTTTAGTTTCAAGTGCTTTGAACCACTTATCTATTGTGTTGTAGTGGACGCTAAACTTTTCATCATTGTATTTTTTTTGCAGCGTTTCAGATATTTTTACTGCAAAATCGGTAATTTGCCACCATTCATCCTCCATGACGAATGCCTCCCCTCTCCTTCACATATAAATCATTCTTCATTAGTGATTCACTCTCTCACTATTCTAGCTTTTTTCTCTTAGTTTTTCTACATTTTTATGATCATTAGTGATTGATACCAAATATATTATATGTGCTTCTTTGGACAGCAGTGGTTCACTAATACTACTTTCTATGCACAATAGCTATTTCACTTGTGGATTATTCGTCATTAGTGATTGAATATCCATTATTAATGGTGCATTACACTTGCATCACTTGTGAAATTGATACCACTAGTGATTAGAAATCACTCTGTTCATTAGTGATTCATTACTCACTTATGAATCACTAGATTCTATCACTAGTGGTCTACTGATTACTAATCAATCCTTAATAATAATTGATGATAAATTTCAATCAAAATATAGCATTCTAGATGTATGATACCATATCAAATGACTCGATCCGGCAACGATAGTACGGTTGTTTCATCTAAGTTGTGTGCCTTTTTGACCATACCCTCTCTAAACCTTGAAATATTAACATTATGTACTTTATTCCCAATAAAAGCGCGATTTTTTCCGATGTTGGTGGTGTTGTAGTTTTTTGTTATACTTTCCACCTGTTTATGTTTAACATATTCTAAAACAACTAAAAATATATTGATAAACAATTTAAAAACTAGAGGTTTTTTATTTCAAGTTAAACAAGATATATAACAGTTCAAAATCAGATAAATTAAAAGTTCTGTCACTTAAGTTATACATTTGTAAAACATCTTTATCTACACGTTATTGATTTGTTATACATTTTATTATACAATGTTACCAAATTGGTAAATGTTGCTCTTGGAGGGATATAAATGAAAATAACCACTCGTTTTGCTAGTGTTGATATTGGAAACGATGCATTGAAAGGGATTTTCGGTGGATTTGATGAAAGGTTATACATACCTAATGTAGTGGCCAAAGAAGAAGAAGATCGTAAAATTATAGAATTAGAGAAAGATATATTGAACGGCTTACATGTAAAAATTTCTTCACCATCTTTATCAAATGAGACGGGCATTTATGTCGTTGGTAATCTCGCAACTGGCTATGATCACAATGATCGTATGGGAATCCGCTCTATCAAGGCTGAGAGTGATCAATCACTTGTCGTGCTATTAACAGCACTGGCAATCGACGCTGTAAAACATTTTCCTTCCTTCAACGGTGTATTTGAAGCAAATTTTCTTTTAAGCACAGGGCTACCGCTTGATGAAGTGAAGGACAAAAAGAAAAAAGTACTTAAACAACGCTTAATGAACAAAGAGCATGTAGTAACATTCTTACAGACACCTAAGCTACAAGGGAAATCCGTAAAAATTACATTTTCAGATGTTTTAGTTAACGGGGAAGGGTATGCAGCATTTTTAGACCTAACAACTGATAATTCCTTACAAGCTCGGAATGAATATTTAAAAAACAAATGCATTATGATTAATGACATTGGTGGTGTCTCTACTGACACAGCCGTATTTAAAGCTGATGGAGAAATTCATAACAAAGCTAGCCAAGGAATCGACGAGGGTACATTAAAATACCTACAAGAAATCCTAGAATCTATTGATAAGACACATAAAGTGAAATTACCAAGCTTGCAGCATGTTTTAGATGTAATCAAAAATGACAAAATGGTATTAGTAAAAGGACAAAAAGTTTCTGCTGAAAAAGAAATTATTCCAACCTTAGAAAAAGCAGCGAAGGTTCAATTTAAACATATTGAAAATACGTGGGAAGCTGCCCCTGAGCTTGAAAAGGCCTTTTTAATCGGTGGAGGTTCTGCACTTTTAAAAGAATATATCCTGGAACTAAATAAAGAAATTAATTATCCTTTAGAATTTATTGATCCAGATGAATCGGTATGGATGATCTCCCGTGCATACTGGAAAGCACTACAACTTTATGCCAAACATAAAAATCTTGAAATTGTATCTGTTTAAAGGTGATTTTTATGAAAAAAGCAACGAAATACGAAGGAGGGTCATTATTTACGATCCGCTTTCCAAACACTACACCAGATATTGTGCTGGATACGCTAAATGAACTAAAAGAAGAGCACGGTAGAGAATTTACTTCCAAAATCATTGACCTCTGGAACAATTTGTTTTCAGAAGGAAAACAGCTAAATGATAATCATTTTTTACACTTACAACTACCTGTTATTTTAACGGAAGAGCAACGCAAAACGCTGGCAAGCAAAGAATTTCAGGATATGATGTCTAGTTTAGCTTATTTTTTATTAACAAAGACAATAACTCCTGCTTTGCAAAATGCACCAATTTATTTTGGAAGTGCTCCAATAAATGCAGCAACTGTTGTTCCTGTTTCTACAGTTGGGCAACAACCAATAACGGAAGAGAAATCAGAAATAAAAGAAACAATAAATCAAGAAGTATCACAAGAAGCCCTCAGTTTTGCTTCAAAATACTTATTTGACGATGATGACGATTGACAGTCTCTTTATTAAGTCATAGGTTGCCTTAAGGCAACGATTACACCTTAAGGCGTTTTATAGCAGATACGTCTCTTAGATTCGTATTATACAAAACCATCTCAACATTTAGAGATGGTTTTTTTTTCAATGGCCAGATTGTTGAGGAACGTTTTTAAGATAATTGATTTCTATGTTAAAACATCATGGAAATTGTGAAGGCAGGTTAGTTAAAGTGAGAAGTGACTCATGCCCATTTGATTATAATAAGCGATGCAAAAAAAAGCTGCTTTCGATAGCAACCTCATTAAGGAGAGAGGGGAGTGGCACCCGAAGGGCCAAGAGAGAGAGGAAGGTGAAAACAACAACAGCAGCCGAACAAGTTGTTAGAAAATCGCAAAAGTGGAGAAAATCATGAAAGAATAATTACAGCTTTGTTATCCAAAAGAATACAGAGTTTTCTGAGGGCTGAAAAAGGGAGGAATTTATAGTTACAAACAAAATCTTTATTATTTTTATATCGTTATTCATATTAGTCAAACGCGAAAAAACAAATGTAGGTACTACATTTGTAACGGACTGTATATAACTTTATATATAGTTTATTTCAAATCCCAATTTTATTATAAACGGCGATTGTTAGTAAGAAAAGGAGGAGGAAATTTATTATGCTAAAACAGAGGGATAGGGATATCATCCAGGCATTACACCTTTTTCGTTGCCTATCAAGAGATCAACTTTCAACTTTATTTTTTAGTACCCTCAAAAATCCCATTACTTCAACTAATTTTGTACTAAAGAGAATGAGGCGAGAAGGGCATATAATTGCTAATGAAAGTAATACACCCTATATTTATTTCCCAAATCCACCTATAATAAAAGTAACTTCTCAGAAAGTGAAACATTACCTGGCGATTGCCGATTTCTATATTTCCGTCTGTCGTTATTTAAAACCGTCCGTCTTTCGAGTTGAACCACGATTCGGAACAGATTTTATGCAGCCAGATATTTTTATGATTTTGAATAATACTCCTGTTTTTGTAGAGATTCAGAACTCCGTCTATTCAGCAAGAGTGATGGCTGAAAAATTTAATCGATATCTATATTATTATCAATCTAAAGAATGGATAAAAGAGGAATGGTATTTAAATCAGGAGCCTCATTTCCCCTTTATTTGGATCGTATCTAAAAAAATCAATTACCCATTATCATTTGAAAATTTAAATATCATTCAGACACGAAATGTTGAATCGTTTTTAGATAAATATTTAGTCACATATTTATAATATTCCTATTTTTGGTCAATAATACCAATTTAAAACAAAAATTAGTTTTATTTTTCTATTTTTACCAATTTTTAAATTGCTTTTGTTTTTTACTTAAGTTATTCATATACTGTTTTTGTATTACATCTATGGAGTGAAATAAATGATTAATGTGAGAAAGGTAAAGGAACTTCGAAAAAAAAAGGGTGATACTCTAAAGGAGTTAGCTCAAAAGATTAATTATGATTTTAGTAATTTATCCAAAATTGAACGTGGAATACTCCAACCATCTTTGCCTTTAATACGAAAAATTGCAGATGTCTATGATGTAAATCTAAATTACTTTTTGGACTTATATTCAAAGGAAGAAGAAGAATTTTTGAATTATTTGGATTTAAATTCAACTAATATTCTTGAAGACTATCGTCTTTATCTTGATGACATTGAATTAACTGAACAAGAACTGGAACTTGCAATAGAAATTATTCGGAAGTTACGAATATCAATCAACAAAAAAAATTAATTAGGGAAAGTATATAATTTCTTAGTATAAGAAAAATTTTTTCCGTCTAATGATACACAATGTCCTTCTAGTCTATCCGTTCTTCCATTTTTTTGTATAGCTTTTAGACTATAAACAACAATAATCTCCCAATCGATTAAAAACTCAAAATTAGTTATTTCTTTACCATTCCAAGCAATCTCATATATTGATAACATTTTCTCTTTGATCTCTTTCCTTATAGGAAAATCAAAAAGAGTTATGCCATCTACAAAATTACAATTCAAAGAAAATTTTTTAAAAGATTCAATGATATTTTGATTTATGTTTATATGTACAAATAAATTATTAACCTTTTTAACTTCAAATGTTTGCATTCCATGTACTTTTTCATAATCTGTTATAAGTTTGCTTAAAAGTCTGGTTAAATCAATTTTTTCCATAAATACTCCTTTGGCGGCCCGACTACCGTAGAACTGGATATATACAGCCCATTCCTTAGGCTCGCGGCTTTGCGTCACTATCTTTCAATAGTTTTGCCTTTTTCACTTAGTATGCGATTCAATCGATTGTTTTCACATAATTATTTATACCATTTTTTTATTAATTCTCCAACATTTACCTTTGATTAATTCCAATGAATAAATAAATCAAATTTGGATGAATTTAATTCGAAATGCCTGGGGAAACGCTCAGATGGAGAAAATATGGTAGTAAATAAAATAACGGAAAATAAAAAATCCGGATAGGAAAATCACTGAGACAAGGTGTTTGATAACTCAAGAATGAGCCTTTTTTGCAAGTCTTATTTTTCCAGTAGACGCTTTGTTATCGATTATTATGAATTTAGTCTAAATAGTTGTTTAGTAGCGATTATAAAACGAATAAAAATACTCTAACAAACTACTGTACAACAATAATTTAATAATTATATGCAAGATATCGAATTAAACATGAATGTACGTCTGTAAGGGGGATAAAAAATGGACAAAATCTGTTGTTTATCTTATCTTTTATACCAAATTGATAATGATGAAGTTAAAGATATCGCCATTCAATTATTAAATGGTGATTTATCCTTTAGAGACATTAAAAAATTTAAAAATTTAAAAACACATATCACTGCAGCGGAAGTAAAAGTAAAAAAGGTTGATACTCACAAAGTAGCTCAATTCGTAGAGAAATTTATGATAATGGCTTAGTGAATTATGGTCATTGATACTTTTCTTATTCTATTTCACTATATTCACATTACTCAAGAAATTCATAGTAGATCTAGTAAATTCATGGACTATACTTAAATCCAATTATTAGCTCAATATCCTTGATTTTAACTTAGAAAATGATAAAAAGATTTTAATGGATATTGCCGTGAAGATTCTATATTAGCTACTAAAGAGTTATTTAAGAATTCTCGACATATGATTTCCGATTCTTAATTTTCTTCTTAATTGCTTTTATAGGATCTTTAATTTTAATAAGTGGATTGGTCTAGCTTTTTTCGTCATATTTGATTGTGCAACAAATCCAATTAAGCCTTTTTGTAATTTTTGATGATTGAATTAATAATAATTAAAGCATGTTTAGCAGAAATAGTTTTATCTTTATGGAGTTGGATAATATTTTCTATTTTTTCAATTGGTTGTTCTGTCTGAAAATGGATGCTTGATGTAGTTTTATACTCAGGCGTTTGCTTTTCTACATAAGAATTCGATATTTTTAATTCCTCTTTTATTTTAATTCCTAATAATACGATATCTGTTGTATTAAGAAAGTATCTTTGGTTTACCTTTTTAAAAGGTATTTCACTACGGTTCATCAATCTTATAATGCGACGATACATTTTATCAAGATTATTATCAATATTTGGATTTATATCTAAAAAATTTAATACAAACAATGCTGAATCCTTCAAACTAAGGTAACTGTTTGAATCGGTATTTCCCATCGACTGTCTCTTCCTCCTATACTCATTATACTTATAAGATATGCACTCGTTTTATTTTATGAAACAAAATGGAGGTTTTTGTTAAATTTATCGAATAAGGGTTAAAGATTTCGGTTTAATTGCTGTGTTACGACAGGCATATTAGTATATCAAGGTACGGCTGCTTGCGCAGGGGGACCCCTGAAAGGACTCTTAAAAATCCAGCTTTAGCATGTGAAAAATTACAACAAGGAGACCTCACCTGCTGTGATATTTGGATTAAAACTAAACCTTTTTAAGATTTACTGATCTTTAACAAAAACCGACTTAATGCATCCTTCCAATGAGGCATTTCATTAAAATTATTAATTCTTAGTCCCATATGATCCATAACGGAATACTTGGGACGTTTTGCAGAACGGGGAAATTCCTCTGTCAAGCAAGCTTCTAGTTTAATTAGATTGTTAGATTGATAAAAAATCTCCTTCGCAAACTCATACCAAGAGCAATACCCGGTATTTGACACATGGTAAATCCCATATTTTTCAGATTCCATTAGCTCCACAATACATTTTGAGAGGTCCACAGTATAAGTTGGGCACCCCACCTGATCTTTAACAACCGATAAATGTTCCTTCTCTTTAGAGAGCTTAAGCATTGTTTTTACGAAATTGTTCCCTTTTACTCCAAAAACCCATGAGGTTCTCACAATGAAGAATTTCGAATGGAAGTCGCGCACAAAATTTTCCCCGGCCAACTTAGAATATCCATAAATATTCAGTGGAGATACAGGTGAAAATTCATGATATGAGGAAGTGGAAGAACCATCAAAAACGTAATCTGTACTAATATAAACTATTTTCGCCTTAATTAATTCTGCTGCTAAAACAATATTACGCGTCCCTATTCCATTTATCAGAAAAGCAAGATCCCTCTCCGATTCCGCTTTATCGACATTAGTATAAGCAGCACAATGAATGATTATATTTGGTTTAATTTGAGTGACTTTTTTATATACTTCATTCTCATTTGTAATGTCTAATTCGGATTTTCCCAATGCAAAAACTTGATATCCTAATGATTCTAAGTATAGTACCAAATCTGTCCCAAGTTGTCCGTTTGCTCCTGTAACCAAAACCTTAGTAATGACCTCTCACCTCTCAATAGGATATTATCTTTCAAACCATCAATTTGATATTAATCTCTTCCACCATCCCTGGTGTGATTGATACCATAGTATAGTTTCAGCTAAACCCTCATCAAATGAATAAGACGGTTTCCAGCCTAATTCATTCTGAATTTTACTTGAGTCAATCGCATATCTATAATCATGACCTAAACGATCAGGTACAAATGTTATAAGGTTCCTAGAAACACCTAGGGTATTAACAATAGTTTCAACAATTTCTAAATTAGTCCGTTCATTATGGCCGCCAATATTGTAGACTTCACCAGGTTGTCCTTTTTGAATAACTAAATCAATTGCAGAACAATGGTCTCGTACGTGAAGCCAATCTCGAATATTTTTCCCATCACCATAAATGGGTAAGTTCTTATTATTCAATGCGTTAATAATCATGAGTGGTATGAGCTTTTCAGGGAATTGAAATGGTCCATAATTATTCGAACATCTTGTGATGTTAACATTTAATCCATAAGTTTGATGATATGATTTCACTAAGAAATCAGCACTCGCTTTGCTGCTCGAATAGGGACTATTTGGGGATAGTGGAGTCTCTTCTGAAAAAAAGCCAGTTGTTCCTAATGAACCATAAACTTCGTCGGTGGAAATTTGAATAAAACGAATATTATGATTTTTAGCTACATTTAAAAGACTTTGCGTTCCAACAATATTTGTTTTGACGAACTCATAAGAATTAGCAATACTTCGGTCTACATGAGATTCAGCAGCAAAATTAACTATTAAATCCACCTCTTGTGTCTTTACTACATAGTCGACTAATTCCTCGTTAATGATATCACCTTTAATAAAGGTATAGCGTTTAGAAAATGGAACATCCGATATGTTATCTAGATTACCAGCGTAAGTTAGTTTGTCATAATTAACAATAAAAGCATCGGGATATTTTTCCAGAAAATAATGAATAAAGTTACTTCCAATAAATCCTGCTCCTCCTGTAACAAGTACTTTCATTTAACTCTTAACTCCTTCTTAAAAAAGATTCAGACCTATCTGGAAAAGGATGAGTTTCTTGGACAAAACTATAGTTCACTCTATATTGTAACTTCATAAATTTGTTCCTATGGTCAAGTAGGTACGAGGATCCAGCCACCTTAAAGCTAATTATATCTCATACCCTCTATTTTTTGATCATGGCAACTTCGATTAAGTACTTGCCGTACTCATTTTTCAATAAAGGTTTGGCTAAATTATATAGTCTATCTTTTGAAATATAACCTTTTTGAAAGGCTATTTCTTCAATGCAACCAATCTTAATGTTTTGAGTTTCCTCAATGGTCTTTATAAATTGTGAGGCATTAAATAATGAATGGTGTGTACCAGTGTCAATCCAAGCGTTACTAGGACCTATTAATTTTATTGATAACTCCCCCAATTCTAAATAAGCCTTATTAACGTCAGTTATTTCTAGTTCACCTCTTGCAGATGGCTGTAATTTTTTTACGATGTCAATCACGCGGTTATCATAAAAATAGAGGCCGGTCACTGCATAATTTGTTTTTGGTTGAATTGGTTTTTCCTCGATGGAGGTAACTTTTCCATCGGCTGAAAAGTCAACGACTCCGAATCTTTCCGGATCGGAAACAAAATATCCAAATATAGTTGCACCACTTTTGTTTTTTACAGCATCGTCCAATAAACATTGGAACTCAAATCCATAAAAAATATTATCACCTAAAATTAAGCAGACATTATCATTGCCAATGAACTTTTCTCCAATGATAAAAGCTGAGGCTATTCCGTCTGGTGATGCTTGTACCTCATATTTTATTGAAATGCCGAAGTTTGATCCATCTCCAAGCAATTCATTGAAACGTGGAGTATCCTGCGCAGTAGATATTATAAGGATTTCCTTTATTCCGGCAAGCATAAGTGTTGAAAGTGGATAATAAATCATTGGTTTATCATAAATGGGTAATAATTGTTTTGATATCGACCTTGTTAAAGGATATAATCTTGTCCCACTTCCTCCTGCTAAAATAATTCCTTTCATGAATTGCCTCCTTTTGCTCATAACCAAAATAAGTACGACTCTTAAATATTCTATGTACATGAAATAAAAAGGGTACTACTTTGAGAAAGATAGACTTTCTGCTGAAAATTAAAAATTCGATTATGACCTATTTTTAATTAAACTGATTGAAGTTGTACCAAAATTCCCTTTAATCTCATAAAGTATAAAGAATGTAAGTATGGTTATTTTTAAATAAGAAACGAGGTAGATAAATGCCGAAAGTATCGATTATTCTCACCAGCTATAATAAACATGAGTATGTCGGGAAAACCATTCAATCCATCTTAAGCCAAACTCTTAAAGACTTTGAATTATTTATCATGGATGATAATTCAAATGAAAAAACATTAAACTCTATTGAACCATTTTTAACGGATGAGAGAGTAAAATTTTTCAAGAGTGAGATTCAAACTGTTGATGAAAGAGTGGCAAAAACAAGGTATGCCGTTTTAATTAATCAGGCATTAGAATTCGCCACAGGAGACTATATTGCATATGCAACGGATGATAATGTTTATCATAAGAATAAATTAGAGAAAATGGTGGATTATCTAGAAAACCACCCAAAAGTTATGGTTGTATACTCAGCGTCACAAACCAATTATTTAAATGAGAATGGGGAAATCACAAAATCGATTGTAAGACCTGCAAAAGTGGTTCAATGGTTGGCCCCTTGTGTTACCGATCATTGTTCAATTATACACAGAAGAGAATTGCTGCCTATTATAACCGAAACATTTGGCTCCAATTGGGACGAAGACCCCCAATTTTATCGACTTGGGGATGCCCGATTTTTCTGGAGACTCAATCATTTTTGGCCGTTCTATCCAATACCGGAAATACTAGATTATAACTCTATTACGCCTAAGTCTATTCATGCTCAGATCTTTAGCTCAAATCCCAATGAATTTGCTGAGAAATTACCACTGCAAAGAACATGTAAGGAATTAAGAGATTCCTTAAGGGCATTAAAACGGGGACAAATTGGATGAATACTTACTTGAAAAATTACTGGGGGATCTATCGCGAGTTTGTTGAACGTTTCAAAAACTTTACCTATAAAGGGATTCCTATTCCCTTACTAACAAATTTTTATCAGCAAATTGACCAAGAACTGAAAACGAAAATGGAAAAAGACGATTTTCCTATCAGTGGAAAATACCCTGATTTGAAACAAGAGATGCTGCAACCCTATTTTGATAAATGGATACCCGATAGTATACTTCCTTCGAAGACCATAAAAACGGACGGGAGGATTCTGATAAATTATGATTATACCCGGATTCCGGAGCGTAGTTATCAACAATGGTTTGATCAAGGAAAAACCCTCATTCTTTCCCGTTCTAAAAAAACACATCTTCACGGAATTCCAACTGAGAGGCTGGATAACTATGAAGAATCAACAGAAGAAATTTCTAATGATCTCGTGAAAAAAGCAAAATCGTTATTTGGAAAATTAGAGCATCATCCCGCCTTTAGTAATGATTTTTTTCAACAGACGTTTCTCAAACGGATTCCTTCAATTATTAAAACACTTAATGCTGCTTTTAATCTATTTGAGAAACTCACCATATCCGCGATTATTGTTGGAACAACAGAAGATATGGTAAGCAGATCGCTCGCTATTGTTGGTTCCATGCATGGCATAAAAAGTATATGTCTTCAGCACGGGATTTTAATGGGAGAAGAGGCATTTATGCCTGTTTTTACACGTTCTGTTGCCGCATATGGTGAATACGAGAAAAATTGGTATACACAAAGAGGAGTCACAATAGAGCGGATAGCGGAGATTGGCCATCCTAAATATGATGAAATTTTTTACAAAAAAACGATTAACCATCAAGAATTTTTAAGAAAATTAAACCTCGATTCAACCAAAACTCAGTTATTAGTCATAACAGGTCCTAGTATAGATGATGCTAAATTTACAAAGTTAATGACGAATCTAATCGGTAATACTCAATTTCAATTCATTATTAAGCCCCATCCTTGGGAAATTGCCAAGGGTAAGTATAAGCTATATCAAACTTTTGAAAAAAAGTACCAATCAGTAAAAGTACTAACATCAAAAGAGAACTGCTTATATGAACTACTTCCTCATATTGATGGTGTCATTTCTACTTTATCTACTGTTGTACTTGAAAGTATTTTATTTAACAAGCCAGTTTTCGTCTACGACTTTCTAAACAGTAATCGGCCGTATGACTATTTTGATAGTTTAGGTGAACATAAACAAAAAGATCCCGATCAATTATACAGTGTCGTCAATAATTACTTTACTTCACCACAGCATAAGGAAGCTTATCTTGAAATAAGGAATCAATATATAAAAGGACTTTATATTGATGGATTTTCGGCAAGTAGATTAATAGATAAAATTAACGATAAATAGACCAAGCGGAAGTGGTAATTTTGATTACTTATATTTTTCATAAAATAAGGACATGTACCAAATGGCAGGTCCTTATTTTATTTGCATTTTTATTCTTCTAATAGTGAAAAATCGGTTGGAGTTCCAGCCTTTATTTCTTTTGCTGCCGTTTTTCCGATTAACTGGTCGTAGTATTTTGGGGCCAAACCAAACCCGGGACGAATAACTCTAAGATTGTCTGTCGTAAGAATGTCCCCGGGTTTTATGTCTTTTACCACATAGATTGACCTTCGGAATTTCAACGATTTTTTTTCTTCCGAAGTTGTTCCGTAGCTTACATGACCTAATGATCGCCAGACACGTTCTGCTTCGATAACCAATGATTTCATTTCATCAGGTTCCATCGAAAAGGCGGAATCCACTCCTTTTTCAGCTCTAGAGATGGTAAAATGTTTTTCAATTATGGTTGCACCTAAAGCAATGCTGCCCACAGCAACACCAATCCCCATCGTATGGTCGGACAAACCTACTTGACATCCAAAACGGTCCCTCATATCGGGAATTGTAGTGATATTGGTATTTTCGGGTGAAGCAGGGTAGGTACTCGTACATTTTAAGAGAATTAAATCTTTACATCCGAATGCCCTGGCGGTTTGGACAGTTTCTTCTAATTCCTCGATTGTGGCCATTCCAGTTGAGATAATTAGAGGTTTCCCTGTGGCTGCAACCTTTTTAATTAAGGGGAGATCATTGTTTTCAAATGAAGCAATTTTATACATAGGTACGTTTAATTCCTCTAAAAAGTCTACGGCTGTATGATCAAATGGAGTGCTAAATGGGATCATTCCTAGTTCCTTTGCTTTGTTGAATATGGGTTTATGCCACTCCCATGGAGTATATGCTTGCTGATAGAGTTTATAAAGATTATTTCCTTTCCATAAACTTGATTGGTCATTGATTTGAAAATCTTTTGTATCTAGATTAATGGTCATTGTATCAGCCGTATAGGTTTGTATTTTCAAGGCATGTGCACCAGCTTCCGCAGCAGCCTCGACGATTTGTAAAGCACGTTCCAAGGATTGATTATGATTTCCAGACATTTCTGCAATAATAAAAGGAGGATGATTAGGTCCAACCATTCTTCCTCCCAGATTCATTTCCATCATTAATTACACCCTTTCAAGTGAATTAAATTTAAATTATGATCTATGAAACTCCCAGATTTCTTTATCTAAGATGAACCTATTAATCGTAATAAACTGACCATTTCGGTAAATACTGTTTTTATAACGTAAATCTTGTTTAAAGCCTAGTTTTCGATGAAACGCCTCACTTTTTTTATTAGTAGATAGTACTTCCCCGATAATTCTTTTCGCATTTAAACTTTCAAAAGCATAATCTAACGCTAAACTTCCCATGATTGAACCAGCGCCCTTAGGTGCATCCAGTTCGCCGATATAAAATCCCCAGAAATAATCTAGATGTTGCGAATCACTCTTTTTAAATGAAACAAGACCCAATGGTTGTGTATGTTTCACAAATACGCGGTAGTGCTCGGCATGATTCGTAAGGGTATTAGCGAACCATTGACAGTGATCTTCATAAGGGATTATTTTATCATTAAACATATTAGAACGAATAAACTTCAAATTTCTCCATTTAAAGATTAAATCCTTGTCTTCCTCGGTTAATGACCTTAATTCATAGTCCATACTATTCACCTAAATTCAGAATGTTCTTTATCATTTGTTTGTGATGATCCAAATTACCTTTCATCAATATAAAACCCGCACTGGACATATTTGTACGTTCTTGTTCATTTTCAATCATCTCGTTGAGCTTCTCTATTACATTTTCTTGTTTAACTAAATCGCAATCCCCTAGGTATTTTATGACGTTTTTTCTTCCAAGGTCCTTACAAATTTCTTTCTGATTTTCCGCAATGCTCCATACAATTGTTGGTAAACCAAGATAACATCGTTCCCATGTGGCCGAACCTCCAGCACCAATCGATAGATCTGCCAGATGCATGATTCTGGCCATATTATTTATTTGCACATGAAAGTTCAGATTAGGATATTGATTGCAAAGTTCTTTCAACTTGATTTTATGTGTGTTTGATCGGCCAACAACTACATCGACTTGGATCTCTTCCCGCCCTAATTCTAAAAAGGCAGCAAGTGCTTTTCCCGTTTCATTTGTAGGGTCCACACCGCCAAAAAAAATGAAAATTCTTTTAACAGGACCTGTTCGGAGCCTCGAGTGGAGTCCTTGCTCGTAAAATTCAGGTCTCAACAACACATAGTTAGGACCAAGGAATGTGTTGCAATGTGTGGGTACGAGTAAATTATATTTATTAGGATTATCCAGAACAGTTGGGTCACATAAAAGGTCGCAATCGTGTTTCCGGTCTGCTAAATCATCGATAACCATGATTCGACGGACGATACCCCTAAGAATGTGTTCCCATTCATAGTGAATAGCATAATGATCAATAATCAGTAAATCCACAGAGCATCTTTGTAGTAATTGTTTGCACTGAATTGCATCCTCTTCTAATGGAGCACCTAGCCAATGGGAATGTGGAGTCAATAATGGTATTTGGGTATTCCGTAAAGGAGCAGGAAGTTTTAATACCTTGAACCCCTTCTCTTCGATTAAATCGCATAAATGCCCGACATGTTCCCTGCAGATAAACGTTGCAGTGACACCATGTTCGCGTAATTTTTCTGCAAGTGTTAAGCATCTCATTACATGTCCTGATCCTATTTCGTTAGAAGCATCCACACGAAACACTACATTCATATCAAATCATCTACTTTCTTTTGTTCGATATGGGCATTTATTAACGCCCACTCCGGTTTTTCCCGTAATAAACTAGATATCTCTTCAAGTTTGGCTGATTCAACCTGCTTATCATGTAGATAATGGATCACATTTTTAATTAATTGAAAGTCTTCCTCTGTATCAACAGTCAACCGATAATGACTTAAATCAATTGTATTCTTCACATTGCCTAGGCTAAATTTTTCTGGATGAAGGTAAAAATACGGTGTCACATGTTCACGATCGCTTGGACTTATTGCTTTCTCATGGGCCTCATCTAAGGCATTCATTGAAAACACCTCTACGTCAAAACCCCGTGGAAAGGTTCTTTCAATCGTATTTGAAATGTAATCATATTGGTTCCTCTTTGATAAGAATATGGCAATGAGTGTATCCATTATGGCAGGATCCATCAATGGACAATCTGATGTTAGACGGACCACAACTGTTGCTTCATACTTCTTTGCAGCTTCCCAGTATCTGGACAAAACGTCTAGTTCGGAACCACGGAAATAGGCAACAGAAAGCCTATTACATAAATCGATAATAGGCTGTTCTAAATCATTTTTCGAAGTGGCTATCACCAGTTCCTGAATAAACTTTGACCTTCTTACTCTATCAATTTGATATTCAAGCAATGGTTTACCTAAGACCTCTTTCATGATCTTTCCAGGTAGTCTCTTAGATCCCATTCTTGCTTGAATAATGCATACCACTTTCAAAGAATCACCTCCTTAAATTTTCTGTATTGGTTAAGCACTTTTTCTACCGCATCAATAACGTCTCTAACATCCTTTTCATTCATTGCAGGGAAAAGCGGCAGCGTAATAAATTCTTCATACAGCTTTTCAGCCTTTGGACACAGGCCTGGTGTGTATCCGAGCCCTCGATAATAGGGTAATAAATAAACAGGAATATAATGTACGTTTACTCCGATATTTTCTTTGAGTAAAGCATTAAAAATATCTTCCCTAGTTCCCGTTAATTGATCCAAGTTTAGTCGTAAAATGTATAAATGCCAGCTTGAACTGTTATTAGGATCTTGATAAGGAATTTTAACTATAGAGTTATTCTTGAAGGCTTCATTATACATAGAACTGTATTTCCTTCTTAGCTCTAAAAAACGATTTATTTTATTCAATTGACTAATGCCCAGTGCTGCTTGAATATCTGTTAAACGGTAGTTAAAACCTAGGAACTGCATTTCGTAATACCAGGGTCCTTGTTTTTCCGTTAGTTTACTAGGTTCTCTTGTAATACCGTGTGAACGAAATTGCAAGAGCTTTTCATAGTAATCTTTGTTATTGGTGGTAACCATTCCTCCCTCACCCGATGTAATATGCTTGACTGGATGAAAGCTGAACATGGTCATGTCGCTAAACGATCCCACCTTATTGCCCTTATAGCTGGCACCAAGTGCATGGGCGGCATCCTCAATTACCACAAGATCATATTTTTTGGCAATTGCAGTGATTTCGTCCCAGCTAGCTGGTTGACCCGTAAAATCAACAGGGATGATCGCTTTCGTTTTATTCGTAATCTTTTTTTCAATTTCTTTAGGATCTATGTTATAGGTTTCTTCGTCAACATCTGCAAATACGGGCTTACCACCTTGATATAAGACACAGTTTGCACTTGCCGCAAACGTAAGAGGGCTGGTTATGACTTCATCTCCTTCAATGATCCCGGCTGCAAAGCATGCACCATGCAATGCAGATGTACCATTGGCAAAACTCACGGCATATTTTGCTCCTGCATAATCGGCTATAGCTTGTTCAAATTGAGATATGAAGGGGCCTGTTGTTAGATAATCTCCTTTTAAAACCCTTGTGACCGCCTCAATATCATCGTCATCAATCCACTGGCGTCCGTATGGAAGAAAAGTATCCCGAATAGGTTTATGTTCCACCCATAGTCCTCCTTCCGTCTAATATTCGTTTACTAATCCACGCAGTTCATCCACTGTAAGCCACTCACTATTCGTATTACTTACATAACTGAACCCATTTGGTAAGAGTGATCCGTCTTTTAGGTCTTTTGTATCCCACCAAGAGAATTCCGGTTGGATAACATAGTAGGTACCATAGTCTAAAGTACGGCGTGCATCATCTTCCGTGATCATGGTCTCATGCAGTTTCTCTCCCGGGCGAATCCCTATGATTTCAACTTTACAATCGGGTGCAAGAGCAGTGGCTAGATCCGTTACTTTCATGCTTGGGATTTTGGGAACGAAAATTTCTCCTCCCCTCATTCTTCCCAGGTTATCAATTACAAACTGTACCCCCTGATCCAAGGTTATCCAAAAACGGGTCATTCTTTCATCCGTAATGGGGATGACCCCTGTTTCTTTTACCCTTTTAAAAAATGGAACCACACTGCCGCGACTTCCTACAACATTCCCATACCTCACTACCGCAAAACGAGTCTTCTTAGAGCCACAATAAGAATTTGCTGCAACAAATAATTTATCGGATGCTAATTTTGTTGCCCCATAAAGGTTTATTGGATTGGCAGCTTTATCGGTACTTAACGCAATTACTTTTTCCACGCCTCGATCAATGGCCGCATCGATAATATTCTGAGCACCTAAAATATTCGTCTTGATTGCTTCAAAGGGATTGTATTCGCAAACCCCAACATGTTTTAATGCGGCGGCATGGACAACGATATCAACACCTTCAAACGCACGCAATAGTCTCTCCTTGTCACGAACATCTCCAATAAAGAAGCGCATTCTCGGATCGGTATACTCCTGTGCCATTTCATATTGTTTTAATTCATCCCTGCTAAAAACAATCACTTTTTTCACATCTGTTTCTAGAGCTCTACTGACAAATTTCTTCCCAAATGATCCTGTACCACCTGTTACGAGAATCGTTTTGTCTTTCAGAATAGTCAAATTTTATCTTCTCTCCCTTCAATTATGTTAATCATTCGTTGGATTCTATGAGAAAAGGTATGACAGTTCAGGGCTCTCTCCCTTGCTTTATTACTATAATCAGCCCTTTGCCTCTCGCCATCATTTAAAAATTTATGAATTAAATTTTTGCAATCCTCATCCGTAGAATAGGTTATTATTTCATTTTTCGTGTCAAAGTGTGAACCTATATCAGGTCTTGCTGAAAGTAGTTGAAACCCGCCACTAGCAGCTATATCAAAGGTGCGGTTGTTGATACTCTTATTTTCAATCCCAAGCGTATTTATATTTTTGTGAAATTTAAAAGATCGATGGCTATTCAAAATGATTTTGGAAGAATGATATACTTGGTTAACTAAACTAGGCTCAATCCATTTATTGATTACAGTCATTCTCTCTGAATCTCCACTTTTTATAAATCTTCTCCAAAAAGGTCCAGCCAAAATTAACTTATGCCTTGTTTGTTCTAAAAGATAATTCGCAAGTTGGACTCGTTCAGGATATGGATAACCGACTAAACACAAATCATAAAAATAATGATTGTTGGATTTAGGAGGAAAGTATATAGAAGGGTCTGTGCCTAAGGGAAGATGAATTATATTTTTGGCCGGAAGTATTTGTTTGTAATATTCATATGCACCTAAATCTATCGTAAATATAAAGTGAAATTCTTCAGCTAGGCTTATAGACTTGTCTATATAAAATGGATCTTCTGTAAACCAAATGCCAAGAATATGTCCTTTTTTCTTCAAATTATGCAGTAATTCCATTTGAATTTTATATCCTACAAAGACAAGAACAAAATCGGGTTCAAAGCTTTCAATTAACTCAATGTTTTCTTCATTAATTTTTGGATTAATTGTTTTAATGCTATGTCCCAATGAAATAAACGTATCTTGAATTGATTTTTCCAAATAAGGATATAGCCCTGAATATCCAGAAAGAACAAATAATACTTTCATTCATATTGCATCCTCATGTAAAATTTATTTAATCATTTTTTCTGTTTATATCTTTCTTACTCCCATTTAGAATATTTATATTTTATTAGGAAGGTAGTAATCGAGTGAAAAGAAGTGAATTTACTGCCTTCCTTTTTGTGTTAGCTAGAGCTAGAGCTAGAGCTAGAACTAGAGCTAGATTCCGATTCCGATTCCGATTGAACAGTTGCAATCATGACGTCTTTAGCTCTAACGATTGTTAGGTTTTGAGCAATAAAAGGTGAAAGGACTTCTGTTTCTCTTAGAACTATTAAACAATTAGTTAAGTCAACCAATTCTCCAGAGAGAACTTGTCCTTCATAAAGCGTTAATGTTACCTCTTTTCCTACAAAGTCATCGAGATAGCGATAAATCGGATCAGAGCATTGATTCTTTTTATCCCCCAATAAATACACCTCCTTTCAAAATATATATCATCCTAATATATTCTCTTCATAGGAAAGTGACAGGGCATTTCCTATGAATTTTTTAAATTTTAAGCAAATGCTTACTTCAGCGGAAAAATGCAAAAAGCAGCTGCATCACAAAAAAGCATCCAAATAATTGGATGCTAGTACTGGAACAAGAGCAAAGAACCAGTTTTTTAGAGTGACGGAGTCCCTTGCGATACCTAGACGAGATTTTAATCTACGTCATTATCTTAATCAATCTCAACAAAGTCTTCATGACGGAAAAACAAATCATCCTCCTTCTTTGAATACTATAAAAATTAATATGGTTAAACAGGATTTAAAGAAACAAAAAAATAGATAACTTTACATTGAGTACTGTAAAGTCATCTATTTAGACTGGTTAAGATAACCGCATTTGTTGGCGGTACCCCCTTGTCTAGGGTTTTATGACGTCTCTTAGAATTTCATTTTTTTAATTCTCCCTAAATAGGAATCTCTTCGACCTCCAAAAAAAGAGTGGCAAAACGGCTATAATTTTTATCCACCTTGCATTTTTACCAACTGACGTCAATATAAATTGTACAAAGGGGGGAAGAAAATGAGTTATAGACCAACGGTAAGATATCCAGATATTTACAAGGATTATGTAGAAAAAATTTTTAAAGCTACAACGTTAGATCGAAACCAGATCATCCGACTAGCCTTATTTGTTGCAGCGCATTCAGACGAATACAAAGCTATTCTTAAAAAGCATCAAACAACTGACGTCCCTCTCCCCCAACCTGATTGGGAAAAGGATGAAGAACGATGCTGGAAAGATCAAAACTATATAAAAAAAACGGTTCCTACACCACCAATCAAGATTATCGAACAAGGTGGCATAAAAATCATTATAGGTTAGCCTTTTTTAGGGCTGGTGCTTTTCACATAACTAAGAGTTGAAGCTTTGCTAGCAAGCTTCTGAGCTATTTCTTTTGAAATGCCTTTATCTTTACTCATTCGAAATCACCTCACTAGCAGAAGGGTGGCCAATATTAAGAAGAAATATACCTCCTCCCTCTATTTTCAGAAAAGAGAACTCACTTGACCAACTGTCCAACCAACCAGGAGATAGAACCAAAAATGAAAGGGGAAAAACGAATGGGGAAGGAAATACATTTAAACCCGGTTCTCTCTACTTCAAAAAAAAGACATGAAGAACCACAAAAGAGAAAGGTCCGATCAGATAAACTACACGACATAAAAATTCCAGTTACGGAATCTATGGATTCGGTGTTAAGACGCGAATCAAGACGCTTCTGGAATGGATCCAAAACAGCATTGGGAACGGAAATACTAATGTTCGGCCTTAATCAGATATTTGTTTATCCAGACGTCACCTATAAAGACCTTCCTTATACTGTCCATTGCAAAGTAGACCATGAAACCTATCAAAAAATAGGAGAATACGCTGATAATTGGAAATACAGCGTTCGTAAAGCAGCCCACCGAATTTTTATAGAAGCATATAAGAAAAAACAATTCGGAGGATTAGCCGATGGGGAAATATAGCCAGGCAGACCTTTTGAAAGAGGAACTTTCGCTAATTGGCTCCTCTGACCTTTTCGGTCGCTTCCTTCAGAAAATGAATAAGACGTCTACCGTATTATTATCGATAGATGTTCCTAAAAATCTGTTCTTAAGGGCCGAAGTATTTTGCGAGGATATACAGGATCTATCAGAAATGCCCTTTTCACAAAACGATTTAATAAATCTTTTATATAACGACTTTCTGACTTATGCAAAAAAAAATCCCGATCCGCGAATCTTGTTTCGAATGCTGACGTCACTGGACCAACAAGCCGGTCAGGAGACGCACCTGGCGAAGCAAGGGGAATCTGTTTTTAAATTAATTCGTAAAGAGGTACGCCAGGATATGCAAACCTTGCAGCTTCGGATGAGGAGAAAATTCGCGCTCCGCGGTGAAGTGTTGTTGGCTGATATGGAAGAAGTACAGCCACAACATGGATATACATTAGAAAGGGTTTTCGAACTGCTTTATGTTGATTTTATCGATAAGTTCAGAAAAGGCGATAATTCAGCCGCCATTAAAAACATTCTTGCTTTACTTGAGGACAAATAAAGGAGCCGATAAAACGGCTCCTAGGGAATAAGGGATATAAGGCATTTAACGGTTTTATTTTTTCATATCGTTCCTTAGTCGTTTGATAAGTAAAAAAACGTTCGCGGAACTCCCGGTTGATCTTAAAGGTCACCTTTTTTGTTTGCAAATTTGACCTTAAATAGGAAGGTCAAATTTGATTAAGACACATTTTAAATAAAGAGGCCCTTGGGAAGCTTTTTGTACAGGCTTTTCATACTTTCCTAAATATCATATATTAAAAGTTTTAAAGGTGGTGATAAAGATGGCAGAACAACATTGGAGCAGTTCCTCCCAGGCCTATGGTTATGTGACACTCATAGGGTCGGAACCCATCCAGGTTAAACCTGGTGAAAATATAAGGTTTAATCAACATGGTTCCTTGGAAAATATAAGATTTTCCCAATCAAGCGGCGCATTAACGGTATTAGAATCAGGAGACTATAAAATAGAATATACTTTACTGATTGGCGGTCCTGCCTCAACATCGGTATATGGCATTTTCGTGGAACATTCCTTGGTTGATAAAAATCTTACTAACTATGGCATCACAAGGCAAGTTGATAATGCAACTCTAATGATGGTTGGACAAGCAATTTTCCATATTCACAAAAATTCCAAAATACGTCTTAAAAATATTGGTCCAACGACAGATACCCTATTACCTGTTTTGAATGGAACAGGAATAAATGCTGCATCATTATCGATTGTGAAACTTAGTTGATACACCAGTTCTTTATTTTGGGTAGACAGTTCTTTCATTCCAAGTAATAACCGTGTCCATTTTATTGGTCATAGCCGTTATACCAGCAGTCATACACTAATATATCTAACTATATATCTAGTTGTAGCTGTGCCTGTAGACCTTCTACAGCCTCCCTCAAGTCAGGCATCTCAGATACCTCCATAAGCCCTACAAGGGGGGTGTACTGGGTCCCTCTGCCACTCTAGGCTGAAATGGTTACACAGTACGGTTTTCTAAACTCGGACAGGGCTACAAAACAAGTAACCCACCCTGAGTGCAGAGTAGGTTACGGCTAAAAAGGTAGATACCGTAACGAATGCCAATTACGGTTGATTTTAGTATGTTCAACTAAAAAAGACGTATTCCTGTGTTGTTGAGGGCAAGTGCATAGAACCAAAAAAAGAAGAAGTATCACTAAGACACTTCTATGAAGAGAAGAAAAAAACTGAAGGTGAGTATTCAATTTTAATACCATTTTATGGAGAATTATATATAATGGCTTGGACGATTCCCTGATATTTTGCCAGCTTTTAAATCTAAGTTTAAAGATGTTAGAATCAAAATTATAACAGAACATTCCAAAGATATTTTACACAAAGTCATTAATAAAGAGGTTGACTTTGGTATCGCATTTGCTTAAACAATACGCAGGCTTAATCCTGCTTTATAGCCTTCAAGGCTATTCGTTCAAATATTATGAATCGAAATGAAAAGAGATTTTGAATCAATAGATTGTGAATATTTTCACTTAAACTAACTGGCAGGTTAGCACAATAAGAATAGTGTAATTACCCTTATATAAGGCTGTGTTTTTGGGGGATTTATGTTAATAATTGGCTTGAACTTACACCATCTGAAGAGGAAAATCCCAATTTCTCATTTATGACATTGAGGGACTGAGATTTTTTATACTGGAATATCCTGCTTTTAATCCTTTTGAATTTAAAAAGTTAGAAGAAATTTTACCTTTGTTCTAACTTTTTAAATTGCTCTATTATTATCCAACAAATTATTCCCACTATCCAATATATAGGGAAAGAATAGATATGTTTCCACGTTAATTCTTTATAAATCCTTAACCATTCCATAAATGGTTCTGCTAGAAAAGCAAGAAACGCAGAGAGAAGACCATTAAATATAAAGAATCTTTTAAAGTCATTTCCCCATCTTTGGTAAACAAACATAAAAAGGATTATTACAACACAAATATCGTAAGGATATAATTCTGGGTACAAATAAGGAGTGAGATGATAGGGATAATACCAAGCTAAACTAAAACTTCCTAAGGAATCAAGAATAATGGCTGTAATTCCATAAAATAATCCGAATAAAGTGATAAGAGTAATTCTCTTTTTATCAACAAACTTAAACCATATTATTGGTGGAATTATACAGAGTATGACGATTAGCCACCATTGGGGGGATAAGTAGTTATTTTCCTGCCAATAAGTTTGGAGTGTTGCATTACACTTTTTCTGTATATCGATCAATTTATTTAAGGAGATGGAATTTAAAATAGGTGAATTCCATAAATCGAATAACAAATACTCCAATAATACCACACCATTTTATTTAGTATTTTAACGACCTTATCAGTCCCAATAAATAGGTGTTACTTGAAAACAGGAACGTGAAACCAGATAAGGAGAAACATAATGATTGGCACAGACAAAATATACGCCAATAATGGTCGATTATGATGCAAACGAAGCATAGGATTCATCACACAGAGAAATCCAATTGACCACGCATAAGTCCATCCATGATGGTAAACACAGTTTTTAAATGTAATCATACCCAGTTCACAGACCGACCAAATTCCAATCCACATCAGCATGTAAAGAATCCGTTTTATAACACTTTTCCTTTCAGGATAATGGTATAAATACACTAACATGACACTTGGATAAAGTACGAACATTATAAAAAGATTTATAATTAAATGATTTGGCAATATATTTGGTGGATGTGGATATTCCCACAAAGAATAGTTCTTTGTAAATAAGTTGTACATCATGTCACAGCCAATAAAGTATTGAATGGTAGGAAGATACTTTTGCCAATTTCTCCAATCGCCCCATTTCCATGCAACAAATACGGAGAAAACCACCATCGCTATCGGAAACACGTCACATCACTTCATATCTGATAAATTCTTTACGTTGTAGTATACCCTCTATACCTTCCTTGTACTCTTAATTTTTAGTTGTCTGGGCATAACCAACCACACCTTGCAAGAGAAGCGTAACCTTTTTGATTTTGTGTGTTTAACAATATGATATGTTCAAATACATGTTTTTCATCATGTCATAAAGTATGCTTTTTGACAGTAGCCACAACAAGAAAAACCTTACATTATTGGTCTTGTAATTATGGGGGTATTCCATTTGAAAGTTTGTGAAATATTGCACTTAAAGTAACGGGGGCACTACTTCAACAAAGGGGAATGTTTTTCTTTTTGAACTAAATGCAGGATAGTTGAACAAGAGGTGTGTGGGATAAAATAAAACAGCTACCTCTTAAATAAAAGGGCAGCCTATATCTTTAAAATAAATCAACCATATATTTTATCAACATTGAAAAGTGTTCCTATAATTTATCACGGTCCATTGCTAAAGGTGGTTCCTCTAACCAGCCATTCTCTATCATTATTTTGGCTCCGTCTTCAGCAAATGATGCGATTTCTGCTGATAATCGAACATAATCAAGAGCCAAATCTTTTCTTGCACTCGTTGCCATACTTGTCCCGTAATATCCTATACTTAAGGCAGTTAAAGTAGTAGCCATAAACATCATCATTTTATCCGAAAAGGGGGCTGCTTCAGAGTCAGTTACTTCTACATCCCAAGGCAATGATACAGGTAAGCCCTCTTCCTCTAACACTGAACCAAATACCTTGGTGTGTTTAGAAGCAATTTCCTTTCCCCTTACCATAAATTGCTTCACTTCTTTTGATTGAGTTACCTGACTCCACGCCATCATTACTGTTCTCCCTAAAGCGTTTTTTTGTAAATTTGCAAATAAATTTGTAATTTCGACTGCAGTCAAAGGCCTCTTCTTTCCAAATAATCCGGATAAAAAATTGTCACTTTTCACAAAGTGTACTTCTTTTGAGGGAGTCAAAAATGGTGATCGAACGTATAGACCTTTTGATAACAAAAGATTTTTTGAATTCGTATTAAATTTGCTTAGCTCATTAACGCATTCGGTAAAAAAATCATCTAAATCTAACCTAACAGCAAATGTTTTTGCAATCGCATAAAAACTAAAAGCCATCATACCCATATTATGTGTTAAATACATCATTAAACTATCCGAGAATAATCTTGGAGCAGAAATGTTTACATCTTCATCCACTTTAAATCCATTTGGGATTGCATAACCCTCTTTTTGAAAGAGCAGAGATAATTTTGCTAAATGAGTTTCCGATAGTTCTACTCCTTTTTTAATTATGGAGTGTATTTGGCTATCCTCGGTTACCTCCAAAAAGTATGTAAATAAGCAATTGCACATGCTACTGTTCATGTAACTAGTCCAAATTTGTGCAACTTCTGAAGCAGATAGTCTTTTGTTGTGTTCAGACTCCATTAACATTCTCCTCCATCGAATATGTCTTTTTTATAAATCTTCCCTAATTTGAAAATATATATTGGTTAATCGGACAAATAATAAATTCGAAATATAAGAGGAATTTGGTACCAGTTTTTTTTATTGCACCAATAGGCAGATAGTTGAAGAAGAAAAAAGCGTTTAATACACATAGAGTGACTATGGCAATCAAAAAGTCGGGATTTCTCCCGACTTTTTGATTGAAGATCAGTGTTAGAATTTATTATATGTGGTGAATGTTAATTTTTCTTAGGCATTCGTCTATGTACTGTTTGGGCAAGGTATATTCTGGATGGAATTTCTTTGGTGTTTAAGTTATTACCTTGCCCTTTGATGAGTATTATTACCAATAATTACTTTATGTATTAAGTGAACAATATGAACCTATTGTTTAATAAAGGTTACTTACTTTCTCCTCTCGAAAATAGTAATTTTCCAACAAAATAGGGTACCATATAGGCACCCTTCTTGTAATGGATCCCCTATAAATCATGAGGGGAAATTTGGCTCTTCAACAA
This sequence comes from Neobacillus cucumis, assembly GCF_016908975.1. Classification (GTDB taxonomy): domain Bacteria; phylum Bacillota; class Bacilli; order Bacillales; family Cytobacillaceae; genus Neobacillus; species Neobacillus cucumis. The sequence goes on along the minus strand of NZ_JAFBEX010000030.1, from coordinate 14,579 downwards.
AGTATATATTAATTTTATTTATTGCTTAGGCTTTTTAAATGAAAATCCAAAGCCACTTTAAACTATATCTTCACGAAGCATCAAAATGAGAAAATTGTCCACCCTTACTCCGATACGGATGGACCCCACACAAAACGATTTTAGTGGTTAAACTTTTGACCTGCACATACATATTACAAAAGAAGAAAGTTAAATTGATACAATTATAAAAGAGGGGAGTTACTTATGAAAGAAGAATTGCATGGTTTTTTATTTATTAATTCGGAGAAGCGTGCGATGGTTAATTTTTACCACAACAGCATAGAAGAAAGAGCGAGAGCGATAGATATTATGAGAAGACATGGCTGGAAGGATAAAAAGACTAATCACCCTTCAGATGTTTGTCTACCAGTTTCAAATATTGCAATCTTTGAATATAACAATCCTAACATAATACTTAAGAATAAGGGCGGTTCTGGTTACTATGTATGGTTTTCTTCCTTTGAAAAAAATCATGAAAGCAAGGAAGATGCATTGAAAGAAATCAGAATTCTAAAGAATAAATATGGTCTTATAAGTCCTGGAGGAAATAATTGGCATGGTGTGAAAGCTTACCAAGAGTGGAAAGCAAATAGATAATTTTTTCTAAGTTATTATTGCAGAAAAAGCACCGACATAAGCTTGAAATGTCTAAAGTAGATTGTGAAAAAATGCACTTAAAGTAACGGGGGCGTTAGCACAATAACTAAAAATCACTTTTTGAAGTTATTTTAAATTATTTATCTTCCACAAATGGGCGAGTTTCAATAATAACACGTCTTTTTAAATATAAGGTTTAAACACAATTGGATAGTCGTCCCCTAATTCTTCTCTAACTCTTGCAGTAAGTATTTCTCCCCAGTCATTATGATTTTTTACACGTTGATAAAAAGCTGTATCCTTCAAACAATCGCCATTTAAATCGACAACTTTTTCAAATGCTGAACCCCATCTGATTAGCTCTTTCTTTAAACCTTCAGATAACGGAAAATCATCAAGGTCAAAATTCCAGCTACATCTAACACACAAATAGGATCTGCAGAAAAATCAGCTTCAATTTTATAATTATCGTGTTTACACTTTTCCCATGACATTGTTGAGTGCCCACCTTGTGTATTATAGATTTTAGAAAATTATATCATGAGATATACTGCCGTTAATCCCGACCTTGTTAAATAGAAAGAAAATGTTTTGGGCATCCCTTCCATGCGTCATTTTTGATGAAAAAAACGACAAACAAATGAAAGGTAACACCATTAGTCAAGAAGGGTTAAGATTTTTTTTTCAGCGAATCACCGTTTAACAGAGTCTAAAAGTTGTAAGTTTTGTACACTACAAAACTATCAGTTTTTTTCTTTTTTTCTTTCTTGTTTTCCATCTAAAAGTTAGTCTATAATAAATGTACAGGAAGTTATATATCTTTTAGACGGGAATGGTCAAAAATGAGTGAACTTGTTGGATATGCACGCGTAAGCACCTTAGATCAGGATTATTCCTTACAAGTTGAACAATTAGAAAAGTATGGATGCACTAAGATTTTTCACGAAAAGAAAAGTGGTAAGAACACTGGTAGGCCCGAACTGAACAAAACCATGGAGTATTTAAGAGCAGGAGACAAATTAGTGGTTTATAAGATTGACCGTTTGGCCAGATCAACAAGAGACTTACATAATATTGTTCATAAATTACAAGAGAAGAACATCGGTGTTGTATTCATTAAGGAACAGATTGACTTTTCAACTCCGGCTGGAAAGCTCATGTTTACCATGTTGGGAGCTATTGCTGAATTCGAGCGCGATCTCATCAATGAACGGACCAAAGAAGGGCGAGTACGGGCGAAAGCACAAGGGAAACACTTAGGAAGAAAAGGACAGGACACAAAGGAAATCAAAAGGGCATTAAAGCTGTTTTCAGATAGGGAACAAAATGGATTAAGTGTAAATGACATTTCTAAACAAACAGGTGTGCCACGTTCAACCATATACGCAAAAGCGAAGGGGGAAAAATAATGGCAGTAGATGATCACGCAATAAACAGTTTAAGGGTTTGGTTTGATATTGCATATGAGGACCTAAAAAAGGAATGGAAAAGCAATGAATACGAAAAGCTACCTGACTGTCCATCCTTTAAAACAGCCTATACCTATCGAGAAGCTTTAAATGTTTTAATTAAAGGTCCTAAATATGTGGATGAGACACAGTTAAAAAGAATGATCGAAGAGGAATTGGAGATTGAAGAGCATTGGGTGAATCAGAAGTAAAACAAATGCTTACTGTGCAAAGTGTTTTCACAAAAGGAAATGCAGCAGCTTCCAGGTATCGAGTATGGTAATTGGTATTGCAAAAAGTGTTTTTCCAGAAGTGTTGAGAGAACATTGGAAATTACCTTGGAATCGGAAATAGGAGGGAAAGTTCGTGGGTAAGAAATTGAAAATTTACAAAGAGAACGGCGAGTTTGTCATTGAACGGATTAACGAGTTTAACCATGCAACAAAACGTTTTTTTGTAACTCAAGACGGACTATTTGACGGGCTAAAAGCGTATAGAACAGGAATTGCTGATTATCAATTAGATGTATCTGAGGAATTATGGGCAACCATTATTAATTTTTTAAATAGTGGCATGGAGTAACATTTACAGGCGATTAATAAACATTAATAATTAAGTTAAGTTTAATGAGTTAAGATACAGGTATGAAAGGACAAGACCTTTCATAGCCCCCCTTAATATATAATTTTAGGCCTTCGATTGTTATATTTAGGTTACGCTCGACAAATAGGTCATAAAAAGAAAAACACATTTTAGACATGTAAAATATGTGCCCTTGACAATGAACCTTGCAGGTGCGTGTTTCTAAGGGTTAAGATCGGGTTCATCCGAACCCTTCACCTATAGGTTACACGCACCTTCTTCATTGTAAAGGGACCTCTTCGCTCACATATTAAACAAATTAGACTGTGTTTTTCTACTGAATTTAATGATTCTAATATGTTTATTTTTTTCTAATTTTTGGTCCAAATTTTACTAACAATACGGTTGAAAATGATCTATAGATAACGATTGGGGGCTATTTTTTTCTTTGAACCCCTAAGGAGCATAGATTATCTTACTCCACTAAAGCACCACTTATCTACAGTATGTTTTTCTACCGTATTTAACGTATGTAATGATACAAAAACCCGGTTTCTAACTTTGTGGAAACAATATATACAGTTATTTTTTATAGTATTCAACGTATTCAAGGATATGGAAAATGGACTTGGGTAATAGGAGAAAGAAACAACCTTGAAGTTTAGTGTGGAAGTGACCTTCTTCCATACTAAACTTCAAGGACAGTAAGCGAAAGCGCGGTAGGTGTAATAGATAGGCTCGTTGCCTGATAGAAAACTGCAGCAGCAGGATCAATCAATTATACCCACAGGGGGATGATAATACGTTTATCTGTGACTACATGAAATCAATAAGTTCTTTCAACTAAACATCCAATTCAAGTTCCGAAGCGCCTTTATGTCATTTGAATCGAAAAAAGCATATAAAACAACAGTAAGCGACCTCGTCAATCCGTACTGGAACGACAAGGTCGCTTACACTATTTCTTCATCCAATTATAACAATCCCTTTCATTTATTTTATTACGTATTCTCAGAACAGCGAAAGATTAGTAGAAAAAGCGCCTCCTTAAGCAGTATTGTGACTCTTTGATACCTAACGTACCAATCGTCCGCTTTCGCCTTACCTACTTCATTGGAATCACCTTTTCCTTAGCTAGATTAAACTCGTCCCATGTACATTTCTGTACACTTCGCCTTTCAATATCGCACTGGACTCACCCTTTTTTGTATAGATTTTAGTTATATTCCCTGTACGACTTGTACATTCGCCTTTCGCTATTTCACTGGATTCACCTTCTTATTTGATGTGTATGTTTTACTTGTCCTTATCATACACGAATGGTCGAATTTTGTAAATACTAAAAATTATTAATTTTCAAAAGTTTCAGATTTTTCATAAATAAATGGTAATAAATTGGGTCGCCAGCCCATGGGGCATCCCAATTAGAGCAGCAACTCTGTGATCAAGCCAAATAGTTACCATATTATTTTATTAATCCTTAAAATCGGGAATTGTAGCAATTTATTCGAAGTTGCCAGAAAATACTTTGAATATAAATAAGCAAAAAATATGCAAAAGGTGAAAAAAAACTTGCATATCTTCAGCTTATTTATAATTTGGGTTATTAAACAAAAGCATCCGTTTAAGTTCACCTTTTCACATTTTTGTTTCTAGTGTGGAATTATTAACGATTTAACTGTTGTGGTCCACATTATATCACTATTCAAAGAAATGTTATTTTCCTTTGATGTTCCTTTTGTGACCATATGTCTGAATTCATAAAATGGTACAGAATAAAATATTCTTTAGTTTTTTTGTTGACTTAAACCACGGTTTAAGTCGTATCATAATCCTGTCGACAAAGAAAGATAAAATTTGGAGGTCTCCAGATGAAATATTGTTCAATTAGCGAAGCTGCAGCAAAATTCAATATTACAGAATCAACGTTACGTTATTATGAAAAAAAGGGGCTACTGCCACTAATTGAGCGTGATGAAGCAGGTAGGCGGTTATTTTCAGAAGATCAAATTTCACTCCTTGAAACCGTTATTTGTTTAAAAAATACTCACATGCCCATTAGTGGTATTAAGCAATATATTGATTGGGTTGTAGAAGGAGACAAAACCATTGAACTCCGACTTGAAATGATGAGGAACCATAAGCAGTTAGTGCTAGATGAAATTTCATTAATGACAGAATCTTTAAAGAGGATTGACTTGAAAATTACGCGTTATACAAAACGCCCCGTTCCAGAAAAGATATAAATTAGTTTATATTAAATGAAGAAAATAATTGGAAAAGAGGAACTAAAATGAAACTTTCAGGAAATACAATACTTATTACAGGTGGAAGTGCTGGGATAGGATTAGCTTTCGCAGAACGCTTTATAAAAGCTGGAAATAAAGTCATTGTTACTGGTCGACGTGAAAATGTACTTCAAAATGCAAAAGAAAAGTTCCCAGACCTTATTACTCATGTAAGTGATTTGAGCAGTGAATCTGAGCGTGTATCATTGTTTGATTGGGTAACTGAGAACTATCCAGAAGTGAATGTGTTAGTAAACAACGCAGGGATTCAACAACGTTTTAATGTGTTAAAAGCAGATACGAAGAACAATTGGAATTATTTTAATAATGAAATCACAACAAACATTGAAGCACCTTTCCATCTGTCTATGCTATTTGCTCCATTTTTCTCTACCAAAGAAAAAGCGACAATCATTAACGTCACTTCTGGGTTAGCTTTTACTCCGTTTGCCATTGCTCCGATCTATTCAGCAACGAAAGCGGCACTTCATTCATTTACAATGAGTCTACGACACCAACTTTCTGATTCATCTGTAGATGTAATTGAAGTTGCTCCTCCAGCAGTGAATACAGATTTAGGCGGAGCAGGGTTGCATACTCATGGAGAACCTTTAGATGAATTCGCAGATGGGATTTTTAAAAGATTAGAAGAGGGTAAACAAGAAATTGGATATGGTACTTCAGTGGAACGACTACGCATGTCACGAGATAAAGTCGATGAACACGTAGCAAATATGTACAATGCAATGAAAAATACAATTGAATAACTATCTTTACTTCATGTTGGACATGAAGGGCAAAACTCGCTGTAGCGAGTTTTTTTTATTATCCATTGCTTTTTCAACTAATCTGCCAGTTTAAGTGAAACTATTCACAACCTATGATTTAAAATCCCTGTTGAATTTTTATTCAACCCTTCTGTTTTTGTAGTATCCCTATGTTTTGTGGTACGAAAAAAAAGGACATTCCGTCTTCTGCCTGAGCCGGTACGTCCTTTTTTCTTTGCCCGCATTTTTGCAACAAAATTTTACAACATTATAGCATAAAAGTGTTTTTTTGTGGGATAGTATGGAGGGTTAAACCTTTTAGCATAGGTTTACCTCCAATTTTGCTTATCGGCTTAATGGAGAGAAGGGCGTTCCGTCTCAGGCATCTAACTCACGGAATGTCCCTTTTTTCTTTGGCGTAATTCGTTCCTTTAAGGTCACACCACAGGGTTGCCATATAAAGGAATTCTTTCTTAATAAATAGCCTTTGCTCCTGATGAGAAAGTATTATTTTTGACGAGTTTCTTCTATATATATGATACGTTTTAATTTAATGTTGTTTGCTTACTTCTTAGATGATCTTCATAATTAAAATTTTGGCATAGCTTCAACAGCATCCGCCAAATCACTATAGGAATCTCTTAAATATTTTGCAGTGGTCGAAATATTACTATGTCCTGCTAATCTTCGAACTTTTTCAATGTCATTATGGGTTGCTTTTAACATCCATTTGCAAAAGGTATGCCTGAACATATGGGGTGTTAATTTTTTCTTCGGTGGGCTGTAACTTTCAATCATCGCCTGGATTCCACGAACCGTAAATTTGGGTGATCGCTGGCTATAAAACACATAGGATGATTCTTCCACATGAGGTTTTTTGTTTGCCATTTCTGCTCTAAAAAGTAACCAGTCGTACAGTTCTTGCCATAAGATATTGGACATAGGAATAGTCCGAAGCTTGCGTCCCTTTCCAACAATCCGAATACGTCGCAATTCCATATCAAGATCGGTTAGCTTTAAGTTGGAAAGTTCATCTACCCTCAAACCAGCGTATGTTAATAAATAAATAATGGCTCGATCCCGGCGATACTTCTCTTCGGGATCTACCCCTCTGCTTTTGACCGGTGTCTTTCTGACACGATTCAAAAGATCTTCAAACTCTTCTTCTGTCAGCCACATGATTTTTTCAGAATCTTCATCAGCTGATTTGACATTTTTAATTTCGACCATCGGGTTATGCTGCAGTTTCTGATCTTTAACAGCCCAGGAATAAAAACTGCGTAAAGCATTTAACCGACGATTTATGGTGGTAATGGCCAATGGTTTCCCTTCTTGTGTATGTAACAACCCATGAATCCATTTTTTAACATCTGTTGCTGTCACAAAACCATCAGGTTGAATATGTAAATCTTCTAAAAAGATAAGGATATCATTCCGATAGGAAATTACGGTTTTTGAGGACTTGTCTTTTTTCTGAAGATCGGCAATATACTCTTCCAGCATCTTTTTCACCTCTTAACTTATATGCTGAGTTTAAACCTCTAAAAATCATATCAAATTGACCCAAAAATGAACATTATATGACAAGTATAACATAGGATTTTGATAGTTTAAATGAATATAACTCATATTATATGCTTAGTTAAAAGTTGTGATTTGGGGTAGCTCCATCCTTAGGGAAAAGACCTCTTAAAAAATAGGAAATTTAAAATTGAGTAATTAGAATTTTTTATAATTCGTCGATACAAAAGAAAATGAATGTTGTATATGAAATGATTGGGTTTCAATTCTTAAAATGATCCTTATTTCATTGATAACCAAATAAATGGTAATCTCTAACGAGATAGTAAAAGAGAAATGAAGTGTTTGCGAGGAGGAATTACTGACAGCTAACATATATAGACATCATAAATTTTGGTGAAAAGAAACAATTATAATTTGAAACCCAATTTCTTATTTTCGTTACTTTCTTATCGCCACCATTTATAGTAATCAGCTCTTCAGCTTGTGCAATCATTTCGTCAGCCGTCACAGCATCAGGAGTTACTTCCGCAGAAACAGATTCAGCTTCTGGGGCGGATTGGCAGATTTCTGCAATACGATCTTCAAATTTTACTCCTTCTTTAGCTACTAAGGAAGGGTTGGTTGTAACACCAGGTAACACACCAATTCTGTATGCTTTTTTGATTTGTTCAAGATTTGCAGTATCAATAAATAATTTCATATTTAAATTCCTCCATTTCTAATAATTTGACTTTGATAAACTTGCCCGTTGATTTTCGGTCAAGAACCTCGGCTTTCCAAGGGTGATCCGCGAACCTCATTTACCGCAGGAAATTCGAGCCTTCTGCTCTAATATAAAAGAGCTTTAACATAGCGAAAATTTAATAGATTTTTAGTTGTTTGAACAACATTTTCAACAGTAAATCCAAATAACTTCATTACCTCGTCTCCAGTCCCAGAGGCCCCAAATGTTTCAATAGATAGCACCTTTCCTTCTGTCCCTATAAATCGTTCCCACCCAAGGGAGATTGCTGCTGAAAAAGTAACGTTTTTTTTAAAGTGCAGGACATTTAATCAATATACCAGATAAAAAAAAAAGCTAAAGACCTGTGAATGGTAGGTAGTTAGCTTCTTTTTTCCTTTAAGCAGCACTCATTTGATTATGTGATTTTTTTTTATCTCGAGCATTGAGTACCATGCTGACAATGATAACCACAATAGTAAAACCTACAATAAGGGTAGTCAAGGCACCCACACCCATTTTACCTATATTCCCCACAACAATACCCGGAATCAGATAGTCCGTGTCCGCAAAAGTAGCAGAAGCACCAGCTCCAAACGAACCCAAAGACGGAATGATAAAGAGTGGTAACCAAGAAATCAGCAAACCATTAAAGAATGATCCGAGCACCGCACCTCGACGTCCACCAGTAGAATTTCCATAAATCCCAGCAGCTGCACCACAGAAGAAATGCCCAACTACACCAGGAATAATCACCGTCGTTCCCAAAGCTAGCATCGCAAACATAGACAGAGTCCCTGTAATGAAAGAAACAAAGAAACCAATCAACACTGCATTTGGAGCATATGGAAAGACGATTGGGACATCAAGTGCAGGTTTTGAATTTGGCACTAATTTTTGAGCAATCCCTTGAAAAGCCGGCACAATTTCAGCCAAAATCATCCGAACCCCTTGAAGCACTACTACAAAACCGGCAGCAAATGTTCCTGCTTGTACGATGGCAAAGATAATAAAGTTCGTACCACTAGAAAGTTTAGTTTCCACAAAGTGAGGTCCCGCAGCAATTACCAGTAAAATGTAAACCACCGACATCACAAGCGAGATTGAAACCGTTGAATCACGCAAGAATCCAAGGCTCTTTGGAATATTCAACTTTTCTGTTGACTTTTCTGGATCTGGATTACCAAAGACTTTCCCAATCCAACCTGAAAGTGCATAACCGATATTCCCTGTATGCCCCATAGCTACGTTGTCAGTGCCCGTGATTTTACGCATAAACGGTTGACAGAGCGCAGGTGTAACCGTGAGCAAAGTCCCTTCAAAAAGTCCGCCCAAGAGAATAGTCATCCAAGAATCTCCCAACCCTGCCGACACAAGAATAACTGCCGCCATACAAGACACATAAAGCATCGCTTGACCCGTCAAAAAGACATATTTAAAGCGTGTGAAACGAGCCAAAAGAATATTGACCACCATACCGACCAGCATAATCAAAGCCGTTGGTGTACCAAACTTCACCAAAGCAAGAGCAACAACACCCTCGTTAGTCGGAACAATCCCAGTCACGTGAAAAGCATGTTGGAACATACTCGCAAATGGTGCCAGAGAGTTAACCAAAATCCCCGCACCACCCACAAGCACCAGAAAACCTGCAAAGGTTTTAACCGTTCCTTGAATCACAGCTGTCGCTGGCTTTTTCTGCAATAAAAGACCAAGCATTGCAATCAACCCTACCAAAAGCGCGGGTGTTGTTGCAACAGAAACTATAAAATTAAGCACGCCATTCATTATTTATCGCTCCTCTTCTCCACTTAACCATGGTTAATCCCATGACGCTCCAGCACACCATTCACTGCTTCACGCGCCACTTCTTTGTCAATAATTGATGCCAATGGCACAATTTTTTCTGCTGGAATATTAGGTAAAGCCGTCACCAAAGTTGCTTCTACAAAAAAGTAATCCGCAGCCTCTGGTGTAGCTGAACCCACATCCATGTGATCCAGTTGAAATTCATTCACATCCAAACCTTCTTCTTGCAAAATCGCCTGTAGATTCATTTGAACCATAAAACTTGTTCCAAGACCTGATTGACATACACATGCAAATTTCATATTATTTTTCTCCTTCTTCTATTAAAAGTATTTGTTCTACTCCTGCGACAGTAGTCGCTGTTAATAACCGTTCCTTGAATCACAGCTGTCGCTGGCTTTTTCTGCAATAAAAGACCAAGCATTGCAATCAACCCTACCAAAAGCGCGGGTGTTGTTGCAAAGAAACTATAAAATTAGGTACCCCATTCATTATTTATCGCTCCTCTTCTCCACTTAACCAAGGTTAATCCCATGACGCTCCAGCACACCATTCAATGCTTCACGCGCCACTTCTTTGTCAATAATTGATGCCAATGGCACAATTTTTTCCGCTGGAATATTAGGTAAAGCGGTCACCAAAGTTGCTTCTACAAAAAAGTAATCCGCAGCCTCTGGTGTAGCTGAACCCACATCCATGTGATCCAGTTGAAATTCATTCACATCCAAACCTTCGTCTTGCAAAATCGCCTGCAGATTCATTTGAACCATGAAACTTGTGCCAAGACCTGATTGACATACACATGCAAATTTCATACTATTTTTCTCCTTCTTCTGTTAAAAGTATTTGTTCTACTTCTGCGACAGTAGTCGCTGTTAATAACCGTTCTAGCTGTTCCTTGTTGGACAAAATTTTTGTGAGCGTCGATAAAGCTCAAAGGTGAGTTTCATTATCAATCGCAGCTAATACAATAAAGATATTAATCTCATGCTTAGGATCCTCCATTAGATATACAGGATGTTCGCATTTCAAAAATGACATGCCCAACTGATTGACTCCATCTTCTGGCCTAGCATGTGGCAAAGCAATCCCCAACCCTAGGTCTATAGGATTTCCGTAATATTATAGCTTAAAGTATTTTTTGAGACGATGGTTTCACAAAGCCTGGGAGATTAAAGTCCTTTAATAACTGATTATACAACTCATTTTCTTCTTCCATCTCTGGAAAAACGGACATTAGATAGACTTTTTTGTCTGATTTGACAGGCACAGTTGAAAAAACTTAACATCAGCAAAAACGGTACAGGCTGACATTTTTATTGGAGCTGCGGATATTGTAGGACATCTGTAATAAAACTGCTTCCTAATCAATTCTCACAAACAACCATATTTTCATATTTTTTCCTACTCCGAATATTTATGAATGTGATCTAATAGTACAGATTTGTCTGAACTCTGCAAAATATCCTCGATATTAGATGGTTCCCCAAGTAATTGCGTTAACTGAACTAATGCACGCAAATGTGACTCACTATCTACAGCAGCCAATACAATAATAAGTCGAACAGGTTTATCTTGTGCAAAATCTACTGCTTCATCGAGTCTCAAAAGACTCATAGATAAAGAGCGTACTCCATGCTCAGGGCGTGAATGAGGAAGTGCTACACCTGGCGTAATAACTACGTATGGTCCATTATCTTCAATTGATTGAATCATAGCTTCGACATAGCTTTCTTCTACTGTTCCTAATTCTACAAGAGGTTGTGATGCGACTCGAATGCCTTCCTTCCAATCAGAAACACGTGACTGGAATTGAATAGTTTGTGATGTGAGTAATTCTTCTAACACTGGTTTCTCTGCCTCCCCAAATGAATGCTTGTTTATTTGTTGTGTTTGAATATAGATGTGTGATTGAAGAGCTTTTTCAAGTTGACTTGGTTCATGAATTGTTGCAAATTGAGAAATAACTTTTAACAAGGAAGTAACATCCAAGTTTTGCGTTGTAATTCCATACAACTCTTGCATCACTTGCTGACGTAGTTTTTGCTTGTCCTGCGAATCTAAAATAGGCGGTACTACAAATAGTGTAGCTTTTGTTCTAAGGTGTACAGTTGAAAATACTAAATCATATGATAAAGGATAATTGGCTGTATCTCGAACGGATAAAGCATCTAAGAATAAAATATCCGGGAAAATTTCCCTTAAGGTATAGGCTAAGATATTACTAATACCAACCCCATTTGGACATACAACGATAGCTCGCTTTCGATCGTCTAATGTAGTTCCTTGTCTGCGAAGCCATCCTCCAAAGTGGATGGTAAAATACGCTACCTCATCTTCAGGAACGGAATAACCTATCGCTCTTTCTACTGGCAACAAGGATTTTTTCGTAAGATGATATAGTTCGGGATACACCTTTTCAACCCGCTCAGTCATTGTATTTATAAGAGAAATATGATACTGCATACGATAATACGCAGGTCTAAAGTGAACATACAGTTGTTGATAGAACAAATCCTTGTTGTGCAATTGTATGCATGCTAACCTTTCAAACTCTTCCACAATTTCTCGCATGAGTTCTTGAATAACCTCATCCTCTTGTAACGGAGATACATCTCTTGTTCGGTTCATGCTTAATAGATGTAAAGTTGCATACAATCGTTCTGTTTGATTCCAAACGGATTGAAAGGCATTCGTCTGTGTCATTTGTTCAACCAGTTTGTATTCCTTAGTAGAAGTCAACTCTTCCGAACTATGAAAAGAGTGCAATGTTTCTCCTTTTCCAATTAGCTGGTCAGTACATAAAAACAGATAGGTGAGCTCTTGCAGTCGTTCATCGGTATATGTGATACCTAATTTTTGTTCTATCTGCTCCAATTGCAACTGTATAGAACGAATTTTTTCTTCATGATCTCCCCACATACATTCAATAATCAGATTGCTACTTGTACTATGCAATACATCATGTATGAGTTGTTCTAGTACGTATCTCTTTGTGTTACTATCGCCTTTTATCAAGTAGCCATTCTGCTTAGAATATTGAATTCGCAGTTGAAATTCGTTCACTTTTTCCTTAAGCCGCTGTAAATCCTTCAATACCGTATTGCGAGAAGCTCCTGTAATATACTGGAAGTGATATACTGACAATGGCTCCCCACTAAGTAATAGCATAAGATAAACGACCTTTTCTCGATCCATCTCAGAAAACACATAGGTGCGTTTAGTTAGATTTACTTGCAAATCCTCATCCCGAATTTTATCAGATAAGTAATATCCAACTTTCCGATCATAGCCAATCAGTTGATATCCATGAGATTGAAGCCAATCATTAGCTTTTCCTATACCATATTGAAGTTGTCTTCGAGTCAGATCAGTTTGTGCTTCAAGTTCGCTCATCTTCAGAGGGGATGATTGTTGTAATAGTCGTAGTATGTTAGCACTTCGTTCTTCTAAAAGCATCTTTTTGTCCTCCTCTGTCTTTACAATACATTACCTTTTGTGAAAACTGTATTGTTTTTGCGTCCTTTTATTGTTGAATGTTCTGCACAACAATAAACTCTTTACGTGGGTATTAAGCGTTGGAACGGTTATTTCATTAAGCTGTTAACCATTAGAGCAGGTGGTCCGAAAACCATATCTGAATTAAAAGCGGTCGGCATTGTGATTACCTTTATGTTAGAAAATATCATTTCCCATCCCTTATCAGACCAAACGATTGGTATGAAATGATCTTTATTTCAACAATCATTTTTGCGTTTTTATATATAGTTAGGAGGCATTAAAATATTCAGATAACTTAGAGGATCGATTTCCCCTTCTGTTTACCGGTATGCTTCTTCTCTATTTCGTTGTGATTGCAACTTGTTATATTTATCTAGTAATATTTTCATATACATCAAATCTACCTTTATATGGAATATTTGTTATTTATTTTCTTAACTATATAAATCTATCTCAAAAGGTCAATCATATTTTTGGGATATCTCGATAATGTTTGAATAACCTTTTTGGACTCCATGAACGTTGATTTTATAGGGGGCATGTAACTATCCTGAAAGGTGTCCTTTTGATACAGATAAAAAGTCAGCTTTTAAAATTTACCTAAAATAGTAAGGTGCATTATATGGTGATTTTCTGAACAAACATGTTTGTAGTAATCCTTATACAGAAATATATATAAGTATCGTTTAAGGAGAGGCCAGATTCTAGACCATCACTTTTAAAGAATATCGGTAAAGTTCAGAAGACATTGTGAAGAAATGTACTTAAGCTAAATGGCAGGTTATTGGAAGAGGAGAAATTTCGCTATTATATCGTTATTGGCTCAAAAAGCTAAAAAATAAGACTAGGATTGTAAACCAGTCTCGTAATAAGTCATATATGTCTCTTTCCACAATTTCGTCTAAAGAACATTTCAAAAAATTATCAACAGTGTTTGTCCAATCAATTTTTTATTAAGTTGCATTTTCTATTATAGATACAATCCAAGGAGATGCGATTTATGGAAAAATCATTTCTCACCGCCCGAGAAAGGAAAGTATTCGATTTATTGATAAAGGGGAAAACCACAAAAGAAGTTGCTAATATACTTTTAATTAGTGAAGCTACTGTACGTAGTCACGTTAGTAACGTTTTAAAAAAACTAAACGTAAAAGAAAGAGCACAGGCTGTTTATGAATTAATAAGATTGGGGGAGTTCTCATTACAATAATTAGATATTCTTGTTCCACTACCATGAAAATTAACTTCTGTAAGGACCGAAAAATGGCAACACTTAAATAGACGCAGCTCATTCAACTTTTTTAAAAGGGTAGGAGCGTCT
>NZ_JAFBEX010000029.1 GCF_016908975.1 Neobacillus cucumis | reverse complement strand
GTTGATTAGCTCATTTGTTACGTTGGCTTCATTTCATAAGAAATGAATATTATTGTTTGTTGACGTTTTTGTTTGTTTAGTTTTCAAAGAACAATTTCTTTATCGCTCAAAAGCGACTTTCTTATCATATCAAGTTATCAACACAATGTCAACAACTTTTTATAATTTCTTTTTTCTTTCGAGTTGCTGTTTTGCAGCAACGAATAATAATATACCACCATTAAACCTTGAGCGCAATACCTTTTTTAAAAGAAAAAATATTCACTCTACTTTTAATATATTGTTGTGAGGTTTCTGACACCTCTCCCGCTTTTTCCTAGCCGCCCTTTACAATAAACACCATACAAGAACATACTATAGACAACAAAAAACACACGATATTTTAACATACCGTGTGTTTTTTAATGTAGTAATGAATCAAAACTCTTAGTTTCTTATTTATGACGCATTAACGGGAATAATAGTACGTCACGGATGGAAGGAGCGTTCGTTAATAACATGACTAGACGGTCGATTCCAATTCCTAGTCCACCTGTTGGCGGCATACCGTATTCTAATGCTTCTACAAAGTCGTCATCCATCATATGGGCTTCATCATTACCCTGTTCACGTTCTTTTAACTGGGCTTCAAAACGCTCTCTTTGATCGATTGGGTCATTCAGTTCGGTAAAAGCATTTGCATGCTCACGAGCGACAATAAACAACTCAAAACGATCGGTGAATCGTGGGTCCTCGTCATTTTTCTTAGCAAGTGGAGAAATTTCCACTGGATGACCATAGATAAAGGTTGGCTGAATTAATTTTTCCTCAACCTTTTGTTCGAAGAATTCATTAACAATATGACCATAAAGCATATTATCATTAATTTCGACTCCATGCTCTTTTGCAAGGGAACGAGCTTCTTCTACACTTGTTTCTTTCCAGAAATCTACACCCGTATATTCTTTAATCGCATCAACCATATGGAGTCTTTTCCATTCAGGTTTAAGGTCTACTTCATACTCACCATATTGAACAGTTGTAGTACCTAATACTTCTTGGGCAATATGAGCAATAAGGTTTTCTGTTAAGCTCATAATATCGCGATAGTCAGCATAGGCTTCATACAGTTCAATCATAGTAAATTCCGGATTATGGCGAGTAGACACACCTTCGTTCCTAAATACTCGACCAATTTCATAAACCTTCTCAAGACCACCTACGATTAATCTCTTTAAGTGAAGCTCAATAGCAATCCTCATAAATAAAGGCATATCAAGAGCATTGTGGTGGGTAATAAACGGTCTTGCCGAAGCACCCCCAGCAATCGCATGCATCATAGGTGTTTCGACTTCTAAATAACCGTGGTCATCCAAATAACGGCGCATCGATTGGATAATTCGGCTTCTAGCAATGAACGTTTCCTTACTTTCCTGACTCATAATTAAATCTAAATAACGTTGACGGTATCGTTGCTCTACATCCTTTAAACCATGAAACTTATCTGGCAGCGGACGAAGTGCTTTTGTTAAGAATACAAAATCCTTAACCTTTACAGATAATTCGCCTACTTTTGTTTTAAATAAGGTACCTGTTACCCCAATGATGTCTCCAAGGTCAGCTGAATTAAAGACTTCGTATGATTCTTCACCTACTGCATCTTGACGAACATACACCTGAATTTGACCTGTTAAATCTTGAATATGAGCAAATCCAGCCTTACCTTTGCCGCGCTTTGTCATAATCCGTCCAGCGAGAGAAACAGAAACCTCTTTTGCCTCAAGATCCTCTTTTTCCAATTCTGCGTATTGATCAATAATTTCTTTTGTATTGTGTGAACGATCAAAACGCTTGCCAAATGGATCTAATCCATTTTCACGCATTGTATTCATTTTTTCACGTCTGACCAAAAATTGGTCATTTAATTCTTCCTGACTCATGTGTACTTCAACTCCATAACTTTCTTAATTTATGTAAAACTCATGAATACTGGGCTGATTTTCTTGTCCAACTCTAGCACCTTGGTCTATTAAAGGGCTGTCAAGGACCTTCCGCTTTTTTACATACTATATTATTTTACACAAACTCGACAATTCAGACATCAAAAAAGTTTTTAAATACATAAAAACTGCCAGTAATGCTACCGGCAGTTCAATCAGTTAACAAAAATCATTATAGAAAATAGACGAGTGACTGTCAAATTAACCTACGATTAACTCGCTCTTTTCTAACTCTTCTACCTCTGCTACTAAACCATGTAATATTGTCACTAAATCTTCTCTTGTATTACACTCATTAATCGCATTACGCACTCTACCATTACCAGGGACACCTTTTAAGTACCATGCCGCATGCTTACGCATTTCACGTACCGCAATATACTCACTTTTCAATGCGATTAAACGGTCCAAGTGAAGGATACAGACGTCGATTTTTTCTCTTACAGATGGCTCACCTAGTAGTTTGCCGGTTTCTAAATATTGAACCGTACGGTAGATCATCCATGGATTCCCTAGTGCTGCTCGTCCGATCATTACACCATCAACACCCGTTTCCTCCAGCATCCTTTTGGCATCTTGTGGTGTTTGCACATCCCCATTACCGATGACTGGGATGGTAACAGCCTGTTTTACTTCCCGAATGATATCCCAGTTTGCCTTTCCCTCATACATTTGTACACGAGTACGTCCATGCAGGGCAATAGCTTTTCCACCAGCAAGTTCAACCATTTGCGCATTTTTGACAGCAAAGATATGTTCATCATCCCAGCCCATACGCATTTTTACGGTTACAGGCTTTTCTACCGCATCCACAACCGCTGAAACCATTTCATAAATTTTATCAGGGTCTAATAGCCATCTTGCCCCGGCATCACACTTCGTAATTTTCGGAACAGGGCAGCCCATATTGATATCAATAATGTCGGCGTTTGTGTTTTGATCAACAAATTTTGCTGCTTCAACAAGCGTTTCTTTTTCACCACCGAAAATTTGCAGGCTAAGTGGTTTTTCACGTTCATCAATATAGAGCATGTTCATAGTCTTTTCATTTTTAAGTATAATCCCCTTGTCGCTGACCATTTCTGCACAAACTAAACCTGCACCAAATTCTTTAACAGTCAGACGGAATGCAGAATTACATACACCCGCCATTGGCGCTAATACAACAGGATTCTTAATTTCAATATCACCTATTTTTAACATTCGGTAACCTCCTTTTCTATTCTTTCGGTTTTAAGTCTTCTATACTAATTTTTAAGGAATGTGCAATTCTCGCAATTAAATCTTCCGCAGGCATGCGATTTCCTCTTTCAATTTCACCTAATATAGATACTGATACACCTAGTTGTCTCGAAAAGCCTTCTTGCGTATATCCCTTCAGCTTCCGATAGGCACGAATACGTCTTCCCCATTTTTCCGCTTCCATATTCGGACTCCTTCTTTATCTGGTAGTTCATTCAAAAGTATGTTAAGAGGTTTTTCCACCTCGGGTATACAAAGGTTTGGGTCAATTTCTAGTAATGGAATCATCACAAATGCCCGCTCCAACATTCTTGGGTGCGGAACATTTAGTTTCTCCGATACAATATTTTCTTGGTTATAAGTCAGAATGTCAAGGTCAATCGTCCTCGGCCCCCACACAATGTCCCTTTTTCTCCCAAGTTCAATTTCAATTTTCAAACAAATATCTAACAACTCAATTGCTTTTAAACTTGTCTTTACCATGATAACCATGTTTAAAAATAAATCTTGATCCTCATATCCAACAGGGTCTGTTTCATATATGGATGAAAAATTCACCAGCTGGATTGACGGATATTGAATTAACTTGTTAATGGCATTAACCATATTATCATACCGGTTTCCAATGTTTGAGCCAAGGGAAATAAATGCTGTGTTTTCCAATTTTATCTTCCCCTCGTAATTTCTACGGCTACAGACTTATAATGACCAGGGATTGGAGGATCTGGTTTAACTACTTTTACGGTCACATCATTAACAAGCGGAAATGAGCTGAGGATGCTAACGGCAATTTTTTCCGCAACAGCTTCAACAAGCTTGTACGGTTTCCCCTCAACCACTTCCCGACAAACTTGATACAGCTCCCCATAATTAACTGAAAACTCAAGTTCATCCGTTTTCCCAGCCATACTTAAATCCACTGATACCGCTAAATCCACTATAAATCGCTGACCTAATCGATTCTCTTCCGGAAATACACCATGATAACCATAGAACTCCATCTTGTTTACATATATTTTATCCAAGGACGACATCCTTCCCCATTAATATATCCATCATTCTCGCCATTCTGCTCATTTCTTTCACATCATGGACGCGAATCATATGACAGCCTTTTTGGATGCCGTAACAAATCGTCGCTCCTGTGCCTTCCATTCTTTCATGAACAGGCAGATCTAAAGCATGGCCAATCATTGACTTTCTCGATGTTCCTAATAATACAGGATAGCCGAACATGACAAACCGCTCTAAGTTTTGCATGGTTAAAAGATTTTCTTGATAATCCCTCGCAAAACCTATCCCAGGGTCTAAGATAATATTTTCATCCTTGACTCCCGCTTTTTTTACGATAGCAATACTTTCATAAAGGTCATTTAATACATCTCTAATAAAAGAATGATAATTCCGCTCTTGACGATTGTGCATAAGGATGATTGGAACTTGATAGTCAGCTGCAACTTCTGCCATTCTATTGTCTGCTTTCGCACCCCATATATCGTTAATAATGTGGGCACCTGCTTCGATTGCCTGCTTTGCTACCTCTGCTTTATAAGTATCAATTGAAATTGGAACTGGCACATGTTCTGAGATGGCTTTTATCACTGGGACAACCCGTTCAATTTCATCCTCATCTGAAATTCTTTCATACCCCGGTCTAGTTGATTCACCGCCAATATCAATAATATCAGCACCATTAGCAACCATTTCCTTCGCTCTCTCTACTGCACGCTCAATTTGATTAAATTTCCCGCCATCAGAAAAAGAGTCAGGGGTCACATTTAAGATTCCCATTACAATGGTCTTTTTACCATAATCCAAGGTATATGGTCCGCATTTGATTTGATCATTAGTTGTATTCATCCATATTCCCCCCACAGCCTGTTTTTCACATTTTAACATATTTTTATAAGAAAAGCGCAGGGCGCCTGCCTATCGGCGACAGGCATAAGACGCTCAGGGAAAGAAGGCGTTCTTTGCCTTCATTCCCTGAGTGCCTGTAGACCCTCGAGGGGCTAGGCGCTGAAGCTGGACGAAAAAAAAAGAAGCATCGGCAAAAATGCCGACGCCTCATCTCTTTTTACTCAGCATCATATTGGTAAAGTGGAGTACTTAAGTAACGTTCACCGTTATCAGGGATAATCGCAAGTACTTTTTTACCTTTTCCAAGTTGCTTTGCTACCTTTAGGGCTGCAGAAATCGCAGCTCCAGAAGAAATTCCTCCTAGGATTCCTTCTTCTCTAGCAGCACGGCGGGATGCTTCAAATGCTTCTTCTGTATTAATTTGAATTACTTCATCATAGATTTCTGTGTTTAATGTATCAGGAACAAAGCCTGCACCAAGTCCTTGAAGTTTGTGTGGACCAGGGTTACCGCCTGAAAGGACAGGTGAGTCTTTAGGCTCAACAGCAACAATCTTCACTTCTGGGAATTTCTCACGAATCACACTACCTGCTCCTGAGATAGTTCCACCTGTTCCGATACCAGATACAAACGCATCTAGTTGATCCATTTGTTCAACAATTTCTTTACCTGTCGTTCTTTTATGTACTTCAGGGTTTGCTTGGTTTTTAAATTGTTGTGGTAAGAAATAACCATGTTCTTTTACTAGCTCTTCTGCCTTAGCAATAGCACCCTTCATACCTGCTGGTCCAGGTGTTAACACAAGCTCTGCACCATATGCACGAAGAAGGTTTCTTCTTTCTAAGCTCATGGTTTCAGGCATAACGAAGATTGCTTTGTAACCTTTAGCTGCTGCAATCATGGCAAGCCCGATACCTGTATTACCACTTGTTGGTTCAATGATGGTATCACCTGGTTTAATCAAACCTTGCTCTTCTGCAGCTTCAATCATCGCTAGACCAATACGGTCTTTAACACTGCTGCCTGGGTTAAAGTACTCAAGCTTTAAATAAACTTCTGCACTATTCTCGTCTACTAATCTGTTTAATTTAACAATCGGTGTTTGGCCAACTAATTCAGCCACTGAATTTGCAACACGAACCATTAGGGCACCTCTATTCCGAGTATTTTTATTGGATTTATACTAATAAATTTACCAGTTTTTAAGGTATTTTGTCAATTGTTTTGACTGAAAAGTTTGAAATAAATTGAAATTATTATAGTAGTAAAGAACTAATAGTTAATACCTTTTAATGTATAAAGAACTATTTTGCTTCATCCCTTAGCGCTTCTAACTCTTCTTTGGAAAACTGATACTTCTCATTACAGAAATGACAATGAGCTTCAGCCTTTCCATCTTCTTCGATCATTGCATGAATTTCCGCTGCCCCTAATCCAATAATAGCATTGGCAAATCGTTCTTTAGAACAAGTGCATTGAAAGCGGACAGGCATCGTTTCTAATATTTTTACATTCTCTGCTCCAAACAACTCTTCAAGGATTTGTTCAGGTGTTAATCCCCGCTCAATTAACTTTGAAATGGGCTCAATCGTTTTCAAACGTTCTTCTAATTTTGAAATCAAAGCATCAGGCGTACCTGGCATTAATTGAAAAATAAATCCTCCTGCTGCGAGTATGGAATCATCTGGGTTCACTAAGACACCAACCCCAACGGAGGAAGGTACTTGTTCAGAGGTTGCAAAGTAATAGGTAAAATCCTCACCAAGCTCTCCGGAAACAAGAGGTACCTGCCCTGAGAAGAAGTCACGCAATCCAATATCCTTTACAACCGCAAGCAGACCATCTGTACCAACCGCGCGGCGGACATCAAGCTTGCCATGTTCATTAGATTCAAAGTCAACTTCTGGATTCGTGACATAACCTCGGACTTCACCCTTCGCGTTACTGTCAACCACAATCGGACCAAGAGGACCGCCACCATTGATTTTTACGGTAAGTTTATCCTCACCTTTAAGCATAGCACCCATCATAAGTGCTGCGGTCATCGTGCGTCCAAGTGCAGCTGACGCTGTGCGCCATGTTTGATGACGGTGCTGCGCCTCACTAATTGTTTCTGTTGTGCGGACGGCATATGCGCGTATATTTCCATCAAAGGCTAGTGCCTTTACAAGATAATCGTTCATTGTGTAACTCCCTTCTAGCTGAATAGCATATATCTTTAGGTTATCCCATGTTACGCTTATAGATAAGCGCAAGACCTTTTAAAGTTAAAAATGGGTCAATAATATCAATAATCGTTGATTCCTGTGAAATTAAATTAGCCAATCCACCAGTAGCAATCACGGTAGGCTTTTTGGAGCTTTGAGCCATCATTCTTTTTACAATTCCCTCAACCTGTCCTACATAACCATAGACTATACCAGCCTGCATAGCAGATACTGTATTTTTACCAATAACGCCTTCAGGTCTAGCAATTTCAATCCGTGGTAATTTTGCTGCTCTTGAATAGAGTGCCTCAGTTGAGATTCCAATTCCAGGTGCAATGGCTCCACCCATATATTGACGGTCCTCATTGACGTAACAATAGGTGGTGGCTGTTCCAAAGTCTACAATAATGAGTGGACTGCCATACTCATGGATTGCAGCAACCGCATTCACAATTCTATCTGCGCCAACTTCTCTAGGATTTTCGTATTTAATATTGAGTCCAGTCTTTATCCCAGGACCTACGACAAGCGGCTTCAAGTGAAAATACTTTTGACACATTCTTTCTAAGGCAAACATGATTGGCGGCACAACAGAAGAAATGATGATGCCATCAATATCAGAAAATGATAAACCCGAAAAGTCAAATAAAGATTTTATATTCATTCCAAATTCATCTTCAGTACGATTACGGCTTGTTTCAATTCGCCAATGATACTTTAGTTCATCTCCATCATAAACACCTAAGACGATATTGGTATTTCCCACATCAAATACGAAAATCAAATCTATCACTCGCTTTTATTAAATTTCTTTTCCTCATACGCAACATCATATCATAAATAGTTTATGAGTAAAAAAAAAGAGTGCCTCATTGAAGCACTCTTCTACATTTTATTACTTAAAATCAGTATCATCAGGAGAACTGTCTAGGACGGATCTTCCGTCCTCACTAGCTTCATCCTTCTTTTTATTGATATTAACCTTTACATCGTCTACCCTTTTCGGTTCAACTCTTACTGATTCTAACGTTAATGAAGGGTCTGGCATATGCCCATGATCCACTAAATAACGAATTTGTTCAGCGTTAAGGGTCTCCACTTCAAGAAGGGTTTTAGCAATAAGATCGAGCTTCTCACGATTTTCAGTAAGAATCTGTTTCGCTCTTTCGTATGAATCTTTAATGATACGTTGAATTTCAAGGTCGATTTCATAAGCAATCGCATCAGAATAGTTTTGTTCGTTATGAATGTCACGACCTAGGAACACTTGACCACCAGATGCTTGACCGAATTGCAATGGTCCTAACTTATCACTCATACCATATTCAGTTACCATCTTACGTGCGATGCCTGTAGCACGCTGGAAGTCGTTATGAGCACCAGTACTTACTTCACCAAACACAATTTCTTCTGCCACACGGCCGCCTAATAAGCCGACAATTTTATCAAGCAACTCAGGTTTTGTCATAAAGTAACGGTCTTCTCTTGGAAGCATAACGGCATATCCGCCAGCCTGACCACGTGGGACAATCGTTACTTTGTGAACCATGTCTGCTTCATCGAGTACTAACCCGATGACGGTATGACCGCCCTCATGGAAGGCAACAATACGGCGTTCTTTTTCTGAAATAACACGGCTTTTTTTCGCAGGACCTGCAATAACACGGTCTGTAGCTTCATCAATATCAACCATATCGATTTTCTTCTTATTTTGACGTGCTGCCACTAGGGCTGCTTCATTTAATAAGTTTTCAAGGTCTGCACCAGAAAATCCTGGGGTACGCATAGCGACATTTTTTAAGTTGATGGATTCATCTAATGGTTTATTCCTTGCATGAACTCGAAGAACTGCTTCACGCCCTGTAACATCTGGACGGTCAACGGTAATTTGACGGTCAAAACGTCCCGGACGAAGTAATGCAGGATCAAGTATATCAGGGCGGTTGGTCGCAGCTACGATAATAATTCCTTCATTCGCACCAAAACCATCCATTTCAACAAGTAATTGGTTTAAGGTTTGTTCGCGTTCATCATGTCCGCCTCCTAAACCTGCACCACGCTGGCGCCCAACTGCATCAATTTCATCAATAAAGATAATACATGGAGCATTTTTCTTAGCATTTTCAAATAAGTCACGAACACGGGAGGCACCGACACCGACAAACATTTCAACGAAGTCTGATCCGCTGATAGAAAAGAACGGTACGCCTGCTTCACCAGCTACAGCACGGGCAAGCAATGTTTTACCAGTACCAGGAGGTCCTACAAGTAAAACCCCTTTTGGAATCCGGGCACCAAGTTCAGCAAATTTGCGAGGGTCTTTTAAAAACTCCACCACTTCGACCAATTCTGCCTTCTCTTCATCTGCACCGGCAACATCTCTAAAACGGACTTTCTTCTTATCATCGTTATAAAGCTTTGCCTTAGATTTACCAAAGTTCATAACACGGCTTCCGCCGCCTTGAGCCTGGTTTAATAAGAAGAAAAATAAAATAAAGATAATCACGAACGGAATAATGGAAGTAAAGAAGGTAACCCAGCCACTTGTTTCTTTTGCCGGCATAACTTCCACTTTTGAATCTGCCTTGTCAATACGGTCGAGAATCTTTTCACTGTTTGGAATATAAGTAACAAATTTCTTACTATTTGATCTTAATACGCCCCGAACCTCATAAACACCACGGTCAGGCTGCATGGAAAAGGATTCAACTTTACCGCTTTCTAATTGCGTTACAAATTTATCATAAGAGATTTGATCAGTTGTTTCATTGCTTCCATTAAAGAAACTTACCACACCAATAATGACTAAAAATATTAATAAATAAAAGATGGTATTACGGAAAATCCGATTCATCTCTTACCTCCTCCCGCGGATAATAACTATATTAAGTAGTATTATAGAAAATCTTACTAATTCACGGAATTGCTGTCAATTTTAAGCTTGCCTTTTTTATTGATTATTGCTATAAACTTCTGGTTTCAATACACCAATATATGGAAGGTTCCGATATTTTTCTATATAATCCAAACCATATCCTACAACAAATTCGTCTGGAACAATAAAGCCTACATAATCTGCTTGAATATCACTTTTCCTGCCTGTAGGTTTATCAAGCAAGGTAACAATCTTAATTGATTTTGCTTTACGATAATGGAATAAATCAACTAAATAACTTAGTGTTAAACCACTATCAATAATATCTTCAATAATTAATATGTCCCTTCCTTCAACAGATGTATCAAGGTCCTTTAAAATTTTAACCTCTCCGGAAGATACAAGCGCTGTTCCATAGCTTGAAACGTCCATAAAATCCATTTCAAGATAACAATCCATGTGCTTTAAAAGATCAGACATAAATGGCATTGCACCTTTTAAAACCCCAATTGCGAGCGGGAAACGATCTTGATATTCTTCTGTTAATTGTGATCCTAATTCCTTAATCTTCTTTTGAATTTCTTCTTCTGAAACTAATACCTTTTCAATATCATCTTTCATCATATGACTGTGCCCCCTAGAAGATCATTGCTTATTGTATGTTAGTTGTATATATTGTTTTGCGGCTGGATCGACTCCTTCAAAAGAAGACCTTTTTACATTTGGAAGCCACATTATGAACCCCTCACTATCCGTAATGACAGGCCAGCATTCCCGTTCTTGCCGCGGAATTTTTTGATCAATAAAAATATCCTTTAACTTTTTCGATCCCGATATACCTTTTATAGTCATTCGGTCGCCTTTTTTCCTAGTTCGAATGATCAATGGAAAATGAAGTTTCTCTGCATTAAATATAGCAGTGTTTGGGTTCCCATCGGGACTTCCCCCTGCAATATAATCAATTGTTATCCTGCCCCCATTTGGCAGGATAATCGTTCCCGGTTCATTGATTTCATAATAATATGGTTCAATTTTTATTTGCTCATATTGGAATGAGAGTTGAAAATAAGAGCGAATAACCCGTAACCCACTAGGAAGATCAAGTGTACCCGAAGGATCGTGATGTTGAATTAAAGAAAAAATTTGATCAATATGTATTGCAGAAAGAGATGCAGGTTTTTCCTTATAAAGATATTTTAATATTAGTTGAATCCCTCTCCTTTGTAAAGGTAAAGGCATTTCAAGAAAACGATGCATGTCAATAGTTATTTTGTCATCTTCTCTTTTTGTCAATACTGTATTTAAGCGCTCCACTGTCAATTCTAGTAAATAATCCTCATCACTCTGCAGCTCTTCACTAAAACGCTGAAAATGTTCATGTGCATGGCTATTTTCTGTTTTTAGAAAAGGCAGGACCTGCTTGCGAAACCGATTCCTGCTGTAAATTCCTTTTGCATTGCTCGGGTCTATCCTTGGGATCAGATTTTGCCTTTCACAATAGTGTTGTAGTTCATCTTTTGTTAGGCACAAGAATGGGCGAAAAATAATCCCCTCAAAAAACGAACGCGAGAATGGAATACCCGCTCTGGCTTTACCAGTACTGCCCCTTGTTAGCCGCATAAGCATGGTTTCCATTTGGTCATCGCCATGATGCCCCAGTGCTAAATACAGGCATTGATACTGCTTCATTATTTTATGATAAAAATCATATCTTACTTCTCTTGCTGCCATTTGAGAATTCTTACCTGTTTCCTCGATCATTTTCTTCACGTTAACTTGAACCATTTCAAAGGTGACATTGTGCTGTTTGCAAAAATCTTTGACAAACATGGCATCCTGAAAGGATTCTTCTCCACGAAACATATGGTCAACGTGGGCAACTACAAGGAAAAGGTTTCTTTTTTCTCTTTCAGTTAATAAATAATGAAGCAGTGCTAATGAATCCGGTCCCCCTGACACCCCAACGACAATCCTTTTATTTTCAAGTGAAAAAGAATGGCGGTCAAGAAAGGCGTCTACTTTTGATTCCAACATATCAATTGCACACTTTCTAAAGCAAATTTGGGAGTCGCTAACGCGCTTCCGCTTTTCTTTTGTCTAGCTACAGCGCCTAGGGGCTCCGATCTTAAGCCAATCCGTCAAGAAGGCTCGTCTTTAGCCGGTCGCCCCTAGGAAAAAATGAACTACTTTTTTCCCTAATCAAGGCGCTTTCGCTTTTCTTTTTAGCTTACCACTTTTGAGGATGAACTATCAAAAATTAAGGTATCGAAAATATGTTTTTCTACTTATACGAATGAAAAAAGTTTTGGTTTCATTTTATTATGGTAAATTATTAAAAGTATACCAAGCATATAGGACACCTAGAACGATTATGATAAATAAAAATTCCATCCAGCCGCTTTTTTTCTTTTTTCGTCGATAGCTTTGCCTTGAGAGTGGAACAGATTGATTTCCTTTTGTATTTTTTACATCAGTATTTTTCAATTGAGTCGGGTCAGGTGTCATTTCTCTTGGTTTGATTTGCTCAGCTGCATTCTTTTTTACAACCATCAAATCTAATAAATCTGCCCTCATTTCTTTAGCCCCACTATATTGTCCTTGAAGAGCCTTTAGAATAACAGGTTCGAAATTTTTTAACTCTTGTTTTTGTCGAATGGCTTCTTTCAACTGCGAAAACCCGCCTGTTGTTTTTGTAAATCGTTTGGGATAAGCAGTATTCACCATGATCATTGCCACTGCAAATAAGTCGTAGGAAGACTCTGCCTTTCTGGACCCTAATCCCCAATACCCCCGATCATAAAACTCGGTGAACTCTTTAATGGCCCGACCTTTAATGGTTGTACCACCTACATCAATGCATCTAATTTTCGGTGGTGGTCCCGTCACAATTAAATTTTCTGGCTTAAGATCTCCAAAAACCCAGCCGTTTTGGTGCAGCTCTTCTAAATCCTTTAACAGCTGTAAAAATAAAACACTTGTCCAAGATGGCCCTCTTGTTTGTAAAAAAGATAGAAAATCTGGTCCTTGAATATATTCCATTACATAAAAGGAAATCCGGCTATTATTTTGATCCCAATCATCGACATCAAGCAAACAAGGTCCGAGGGAGTGTCCCTGGACCTTTGCAAAGGATTTTAACACATTCACCTCAGAGGTGATGGACATACCATTATCACTCATTTTTAGAGCAACCTGAGTGTCCTTATGTTTGGCAAGGTAGACCACACCATTTGCACCAAATCCTAGTTCCTTTATAATGGTATAACTTTGTGAGTGCCATTTTCCCGTAATGATGGTCCCTGGGCTTACCTTACATAGATTCTTCAAAGAATGATTCATCATCACGAGACAGCAGGCTCCTTAATGATTGTTTTTTTTCTGAGAAGGCAGAGAGTGCGGTTCTTAGAGCAGGCCCGGTTGGAGTAGTGCCACCTGTCGACAATTGCGAGAAGACACTTGTCAAAACTTGTAGCTTTGGTGTCCAATCAAGCAGCTTTTCGACATCATTCTTTTTCCCGGGAAATACATACACTGAAAATAGATTATCACCGGTCCGTGCGTTCAAGCTTAGAGAGAGGTCAAGAAGTGCCTCTTTTACTGTGGGAAGCTTGTGTTTCATACTTGCGCTGGTATCGACAAGAATCAACACTTCTAATTCGACAGTTTCCCCTAATTCATCGACGACCTCCATGACTTCTCCACGTTTTTCCGGCGGCAGATCCTCCATGGTTTGAGAGCTCCCTAAAATTTCCTGAAGTTGACGATTAACCACTCCTTGAATCGTTTGGTTCATTGCCTTCCGCGTGACCATTTGGACGGTCTGCGAAAGTCGCTCGGCGTAAACAATCTGACTGACTCCCCCGCCTGACATAGCAATGCCTTCAATTTCCGAGATTCCCTTTTCATCAATGACATCCTGTTCCATGACCCCAATAACATTGACTGTTATTCCTTGTTCATTTGCAAGTGCTGCCATGGCAATCGGATCATCACCTTGGTTGGAGCATCCATCCGTTATCAATAAAACTTGGCGAATCTTTCCTGTGTACATAACCTTCTCCCTCCACATTCAGTATTGCTACCATTTTCGACGAGATCAGGTTGATTTATACATATTTTACTGAATGGATGGATAAATTAGTTAGTTAAGCATGTCGCTTTACTTTTTGCATCGGAATGGTTGCCCACTTTGGTGTATTGTGTTTAATTTTTGCTACGGTCACAGTCATATCATCATCAATAAATCCAGAGCGAGAGCGAATTACTTCTTCCATTATTAAATCAGCAACCTCTTGCGGGTCATCCGTCTCTAATTCTTGTACCTTCCGTTTCATCCAAAGGTCATAATTTTCAACATGTTTTGGTCCTTCAAATACACCATCACTCATCATAATCAGCAGATCTCCAGCTTTTAATTGTTCACTGACAACATCTACCTCAAATTCTTGCAGGATGCCCATTGGCAAATTACTTGCCTGGATTTTAATGACTTTATTCCCTCTTTTTATAAAACTCGGTGTTGAGCCAACTTTAAGGAAATTGGCTGAAGCATTTTTCAAATCAATCATGGCTAAGTCTAAAGTAGAAAAGATTTCATCCGTAGTTCGCAATGAAAGGATGCTATTTACAGATTTGATTGCCACTTTTTCTTCAATACCAGATTGTAAAATCTTTTGCAGCAGCTGCAATGTCTCACTACTTTCATAGTGAGCTCTTTCTCCATTACCCATGCCATCGCTAATGGCAATCGCAAATTTCCCTAAGCCCAGCTCAATTGTTGAATAGCTGTCCCCTGAAACTAGCCCCCCATCTTTTGCGGCATGCGCAACACCAGTCTCTACCGTATAAGCCTTTGATGACCTGAAGTTTACATGACAAACTCCATGGGGAATGGTTGCACATTCCTCTTTGTTTACGATAATTGTTTCCCCAAGAATATCGGACAGCATCGGGGCCACTAATTTTTCACACTCTCCATGACCATTACAAAATGGGATAGTCATCTCGATATCGACATTGCCTTGTTCAAGACTGTAGATTTCTACTTGTTCGATTTGAATGCCAAAATCCTGGATAGCCTCCATGATTTGTTCTTCCTGCTTATGGTGATTCTCTCGTTCACGTTGAATTTCTTTTGCGAAGTTGTCCATTACTTCCGATACACCCAACAATTGCTCGGCTACCAGTTTCCGACTTTCCCGCACCTGCTTTTTCAATTTCAAATTGGCTTGGAAGAAGGTTAACTGCTGACCAATGGTTTCATAAACTTTTTTGGGACGCGAACAAATCTTATCCCATTCTCTCGTTAATCTAGGTGACACATTGCCGTCATTTTGATCCATCTCACGAATAATCTCTTCCATTGATGCATAGGTTGTATTAAAATTCTTTGCCCAGCATTGTTCCTTTTTAAAGCATGTTTGGCAGGTACGTTCGGTAACATTGCTCATAAAGTAGTCCATTTCACGTTCTTGTTCCTCGTCCTCCTGCATGACTTCCATTTGAGAGAAACTATGTGAAAGGGCATGAAAGACACTTGAAAATTGAGAAACTCTCTGTGCGGTAACATCTCGCATCTTGCGCATGTATTTTTGCTGTTCAGCCGTGTGTTCAGGTGTCCCCGGGATATATTTTGCTAGTCTCGATGTTAAGGCTTGTGGTGTTAACAGGAATAAAAGAATAGCCGCTAATGTCTCCAATACCGTTTGTAGAATGGACCCGTTGCCTTCTCCATACATACCAATTAGTAGGGTTGCAATAAATAACCCAATGGAAACCCCCACTTTTTTCCCTTCTTTTAACAGACCACCAAGAACACCTGAAAACGCTAATAGACTCATATGATAGAAGCTAGAAACACTCGCCAGGCTAAAAATTAATCCCGTCACAACCCCAACTGTAGAACCTACTGTAGCTCCGGCAATAAAGGAAAAGACTAGGACTAGATATCTTGACATGATATGTTCTACTGACATATCGTAAACCTTCCAGCCAATTGTTCCGGATAAAATAGAAGCCAGCATAATGATTAAACAGACAATCTCTTCTGTCTTTAAAAGCTGTCTTCGTTTATTTATGGTTAATAGCGGGATGCTTTGTAAAAAAATTAGCGTTAGAATAAAGGCTAAGCTCGCCTGAACTCCTACCATCATGAGATCGTAGGTCGATAATTGTCTTGATACAATAAACGACTCTGCTAGTTTTCCAACACCTAGGATAATCCCGACAAAAACAGGCAGGGACCTTACTTCATTTGTCAGCCACTTTTCACTCAAGCGGTAAATGGTTAAGAATAAAACAGTAACGGCAAAGGTAAAGACAGCATTCCCCAATGAAATAGTTGCTGCCCCGACAATTAGTCCGATCAAAGCAAGCGGTGCTCGATCTCGTTTAATTAAATAGACGGAAGCAAAGAATGGCAGACAGAACGGAGTTAACTTTGCTAATATTAATGCGCGGCCAAGTAAGAATCCAACTAATACTAATAGGTAACCCTTTTTTATAAAAAAGGACTCAACCATTAATTGAATTTTGCGTAATCCTTTTCCAAAATCCCATTTAGATGAATGAAGGTTGACTTCACCGACTGGTTCTATGAAACTTACGTGAGTCTTTTCCATAAATCACACTCCCTATTCTTTCATCGTTGCAAACTATTATAAATTTAATAGATTCAAAATTTTGTCAAAATAGTGAACAAGCTCAAATAATCGTTCGACGGTTTTCACTATATTCTTTTCAAATAATATATTTATGTCGTTAAAAGTAGAAAAGGTGCCTGTCACCATGTGAAGAATTCACATGGTGACAGGCACCTTTAAGAATATACAAAAAGACAAGTCTCCGCTGACTTGTCTTTTATCGATTAAAGTGAAACCTGCCTTATCTCATTATAAGTGTGCAGCAAGTTAACCCCGTCTAGCTCCTCTTCCTCCACGCTTAGATTCCGTGTTGCGCTTTAGGGAAGATAAACGATCTTCACTATCCTTTAGGAATTTGGCCATTTTAGACTCAAAGGTTTCCGGTTTATTGTTATTACGATCGTTTGAACGGCTTTGACGAGGGCGTTGCGATTGTGAATACTGCTTTTTTTCCGGCTCTGGCCGATCCTTTGCCTTTTTAATCGATAAGCCAATTTTCCCATTCTCAACATTAAGGACTTTAACTTCAACTTGGTCGCCAACCTTTAAATGATCATTGATATCCTTGACATAATTGTCAGCAACCTCACTGATGTGAACAAGTCCTGTTGATCCACCCGGCAGTTCCACAAACGCTCCGAAATTTGTTATCCCTGTTACCTTTCCTTGTAACTTGCTGCCTACTTCAATTGACATAAAAAGAATGTTCCTCCCTAATAATATTCAAAATCAATGTTTCTATATATTATACAGAAACTAAAAAATCAGTGTCAATAACTCGCACAGCTGGTTCAATTTTCTTTGCTTTCATCCGGTATATTAAAAATGATTTCACCCTTCTTAGAGAAAAAATACTCTTTCCTTGCCAACTTCGCAATATAATCATCATCATTTAGTTTAACAATGTCTTCTTTAAGAATCGTTTGCTGCTTCTTTATATCAGCAAGCTGATGATTAAGCTTTTGCTTCTGAGCAAGTGTAGACTCGAGTTTAGTGGTTTGGGAAATGTAACTTGAAATCATCAAATAAGTTAGCAAGCTAGCAAAAACAAAGAACACCGATAAACGCCTAAGCACTAATTTTCTTTTACGAGCTGAAGCAATCTCGGCATATTCTTGCTGCTCTACATAGGTTGTCTGCATTTTTGATACATTTCGGTTTAATTCTGTACTCATTTCCCCTAAAACCTCCTTACTCTTTTTTCCGCTTCCATTTATCCAGCCATTTATTTATATAATTCCGTAATCCCTTGAAAAATCCTGCCGTTTTATTATATAACTTCTCGACGGTTTTTTTAAGACTTTTCGGCAAAAGTTTCCAAAATAATAATATAAACTTATGCAATGGAAACATGATTATTTTCAGTATGAATAGTAAGACCTTATAAACAAATTTGACAAGGGTTATTAGGCCCCTGCCCAAGGTGAGAATAATCATCAGTAATAGTTGTATAAGACCAACAATTGGTTTATAAATCAGGAGTTGGACCATTTTGGTGATAAATTTATAAATGGAAATAATAGTGTGAATCCCTGCTTCTAGTATACGGAGATAAATGCCTTTCAATAAAGCCTGGTAGGCAGCAAATCCGCAAAGCAGTGCGATAAAGATATAAAACCGCAATTCACCGCTATTCACCATAAACAAGGTGTAAAAAATAATTAAAGCTTGAATTACCCAAAATAAAATATCATTAATAAAGACAATCCAAGCTTTTTGTTTCGGTCGATTTAAAAACCTTTGATACGTATCAAACATGGCGCCGAATAACGACCCCATTCCAATCATGGAGAGCATAGTAAGGAATTGCGTGGAAAGGGTCATTTGAATAACTTGCTAAAGAATCCTTTAGCTTTCTCCCCATGCTGTTCATCTAGATAGACTAAGTCGAAAATTTTCCCTTTAATCGAGACAATCCCTTTTTCAACATCCAAGTTTTTCATTTGCAGGTTTTGTCCTTTGATAGCTAAAAACCCCATGACGGTTTCTAATAAGAATTCTTCATTATCAAAGCTTTCGACTTGTTTAACTCCGGTAATTTCCAGCAGTTTTCTGCCCCTCATGATCACATCATGATCCGGAACACTGCTCTTTGATGGATTGTTATCATAGTATTGGCTCATCTTTCATCCCTCACAATCATTTGTACAACCCTTTTGTACATTTTTATGTGATGAAAGCCATTATTAGAACAGAGTAATCAAGAAAAGCGCAAGGCGCCCGCCAATCGGCAATAAGCACAAGACGAGCCGGCCGAAAGGTTGTTCTTTAACCTTTTGGACGGATTGATCTAAATGTGGAGGCGACTGTTCTGGGACTCCAGGCTAAGACGCACCCTGTAAGAAGGCGTTTTTTGCCTTCTTCAGGGGGTGGCTTAAGACTTGAGTCCCAAGGAGCCGCAACTGGATAAACTTGTGACCTCGAGCCGATGGCGCCTGGAGCTAGACAATTCTCGAGGTCAAAGTCTATACTTATTCTTTTAAAAAGGGTCTTGTGAGCCAAGCTTCTCTTCATTCAAGATGGTATACATCTCAGCTGCTTCTTCCTTGCGTGAGGTTTCCTGAATCCGATCGATTCTTGCAGTTATGACTCGTTGTCCAAGGCGGATTTTTAGTTCATCACCGACTTTTACAGTGGTGCTTGCCTTGGCTTCCTTTCCATTGACCTCAATTCTGCCTTGATCTGATACTTCCTTCGCCAAGGTCCTTCTCTTAATGATTCTAGACACTTTTAAAAACTTATCTAAACGCATTTGCCTTTCCCCCTAAGTTATAATCCCTTTTCCTTTGCTTTATCCCAATACAGGTCAAGCTGTTCAAGTGTATGCTCCTCAAAGGAACGACCGCTTTCTTTTACCCTATCTTCGACATATTGAAACCGGCGGATGAACTTTTCATTCGTTTCAAATAAGGCTTCTTCAGGATGAATCTTTAAAAACCTCGCTACATTCACAAAGGCAAACAGCAAATCACCAAATTCCTTTTTAGCGAGGATCATGCCTTCCTCTGTTCCATTAAGTTCAGTCACAAATTCATCTAATTCCTCTTTCACTTTATCCAGCGCCGGAGTTATTTCCTTCCAATCAAAACCAACCTTTGCTGCCTTCTTTTGCAACTCATAGGCCCGCAGCAAGTTAGGCTGTGACTTCGAGACGCCTTCTAATAACGAGGCAGACGACAACTCTCCTTTTTCTTGCTGCTTGATTTCCTGCCAGTTCTGGACCACTTGCTCAGCATTATCTGCTGTTTGATTTCCAAACACATGCGGGTGCCTGCGAATCATTTTCTCTGACAGACCCTCGATTACATCATCAATAGAAAAATAGCCATCATCCTCACCAATTTGAGCATGAAGCATTACCTGCAGCAACACATCTCCGAGCTCTTCAACCAAATGGTCAATATCTTCTCTGTCAATTGCATCAATGACTTCATAGGTTTCTTCAATTAAATACCTTTTTAATGTTTCATGGGTTTGTTCTTTATCCCATGGGCATCCATTTGGTCCTCTTAAAATCGCAATGATTTCACGAAGCTTAGTAAAATTTTTCAATAAGATTTGTTCATCCTTGACGGGTGGAACATAAACAGATGTTAAATTGTTCAAGGATACATTTCGGTCCAATTCATATAAGGCGACCTTTTCAACTGATTCCTGACTGCTTCCGGCTGCCGTTACAATATAAACCTCATAATCATCCGGTAATTTCTCCATTAAGGTTAGTTTAACCTCTGAGGCGATAAATTGGTCATATACCTGGCTTATAAAAATATGCTGACCCAGCTGCAATTGGCTTGCAGAGATATCCGTGCCATCAAGTAGCTGAAACCCCTCAACTGGGTCAATCTTTAAGGCTGCAAAAATCGCATCCAAAAAGCTTTGTCCTCCGCCAATTGTTATCTGAATACCCTCTTTAGGACCATATTCTAAAAGAAGCTGTACGGTCCGCTCCGCCACAAGCGGGTGTCCAGGAACAGCATAAATGATGGATTCAGTTTGTGCCTCTTTTAATAGGGTTTGGGCAATTTCTTCATAAACAGCATCAAACCGATCATGTTTTTCATAGACAGCATCAAACGATTCATAGGTTAAGCCTTCGTTTTCCAACTCAGAGACGACAGGATGCTCTTTTGTACGCAAAAAAAGACGGTTTGTCTGCTTTATTTTTTTATAAACACCAACTGGCAGTTGTTCTAAGTCACCAGCACCAAGCCCAAGAACTTCAATTTGTTTTACCATGTTAACTCCTATCCTTTCGCGCTAATAGATGGATTAGTTTGCTTCCAAGCGGAAAAAGCGCCAACTCTTCCTCGAGAAAAACTCCACCGCGGATTATTACCCATAAAAAGAGAAGTCCTCCACATAAAACAGCACTTATCGATTGTAAGGCAGCCCCAAGCCGACCGATTGCAAAGTAATGAAAGAAATCATCTGTTATGTATAAATAGCCCTTTAAAAGTAAAATCATTCCAATCGTAGCCATTAAAATCGTCTTTATAAATCCAGGTACTAACAAAGGACCTTCCGACATTTTTTTAAATTTAATCGCTAATATTAGTGTAACGGCAGCTAATGAAATAAGCGAGGAAATTGCAGCCCCCATGATTCCAAAAGCCGGAATCATCATCATATTTAATAAATATTTTATGGGTAAAACCAGCATGACAGCTATGGCAGGAAACAAAACCTTACCCATTCCCTGCATAATCGCAATAATAGTTGAAATAATCGATGTAAAAAGGATTACAAAACTTAAAACACCTAATACAGATGAACCAGAATTATTCTCAAACAGCATCGTGTTAGTTGGCTCAATAATCGCCCAGAGACCTGCAGAAGCACCCACACCCACCGCGATACTAACTTTTATGGCTAATTGAATTTTGTCAAGAAGCTCTCTTGGTTTCGCTGCTATGCGTGCTCTTGTTATTAACGGTACAAGGGTTAACGACATCGAAGTGGCCGCAACAGTCCCTAATTGAATTAATGGCTGGCCGCGGTCAAAAACCCCTTTTAGTGTTTTGGCTAAATCAGCCTTCATACCTCCTGCGGTAAGCAGCGAATAAAGATTCAAGGAATCCACTAACTGCATAAAGATCATCAGCATCCCACTTATACAAATCATCAATCCCTGAAAGAAAAGGGCCTTCCAGATTAACCCAACTTCTCTGATATGTTGTTTAAACATTCCTTGACTTGGCATGATTATTTTCCATTCTTTACGAATCCATAAAAACATAAACAGGATGATAGCGGAAATGATAGTTCCCGTAATCGAACCAAACATGGCTCCGCTCCCAACTAAATACAGCGAATAGCCTTTCGCCATAAAAAGAGAGGACAAGATGATAATCGTCAACACCCTAATGGACTGTTCCCCGACTTGCGATAAAGCAGTTGGGAGCATTTCGCCCACAGCCTGATAGTATCCTCTTAACAAAGAACTGAATGGAAAGGCTAGAAAAACGAATGCGACAACCCTTAGGAGCATGGCCAAATGTGGATCATTCATCCAATCGGCAATTCCGTCAGCTCCCACATAAAGTATAAAAAAACAGATCACCCCAAATACTTGCAAAAAGAGATAGGAGGCAAGTAGGAGCAAGCGCGGTTTTACATCGTCTCCTCTTTCCTTCTGTTCTGCATATAACTTTGAAATAACCACTGGAAAGCCAGTAGTAGACAAAACCACGGCCATTCCATAGAACGGGTATACTTGCTGATAGATGTAAAAACCTACATCACCGACAATGTTTTGAAACGGGATTCGGTAAAAAGCACTTAAGATTTTCGTTACAATCGCTGAAATGGTTAAAATTAAGGCCCCATTCAATACAGCTTTCGGTTGGTTAATCAACTTTTGCATTACTTCACCTGCTTATTAATACTGCTTGGTATTATAGCATAAGAAAAGCTCAAGCGCCTTGGTCAGCCCCGACAAGCTTAAGACGCTCCCAAAAAGAAGGCGCTTTTTGCCTTCATTTTGGGAGTGGCTTAAGACCTCGAGGGGCTAGGCGCTGGAGCCAGACACATAAAAAAGACAGCAGCCGCTGTCTTTACATTTTAACTTGATAATTGTCTAGCTTCAGCGCCTAGGGGCTCAGAGGTCTACAGCCAATCCGTCAAGAAGGCTAAAAAACTCGTCTTATGCCTGTCGCCCCTGGTCAAGGCGCTTCCGCTTTTCTATGATTCCATTTGTCTTGCTAGGAACCCTGCTGCAGTTTCTACTGCTTTTTGTTCTACTTCACCAAGGGTTCCTTCTTTCGAAAAGATAATCACGCCACCAATTGGATCACCATTTGCAATGATTGGCCCAATGGTGTACGATGAGACCGTTTCATTATTTCCTTCTATTAACGCTATTTCACCTTGTTGGGTATGTAGAACGGAGTTTCGTTCTTCCATCGTTTTTTCAACCATTTCGCTGATGTTCTTATTTAAATAATCCTTTTTTGATCCACCAGCAACAGCAATATACGTATCTCTATCACAAATTAAAACAGGATTACCGAGGCTATCAAATAGGGCTTCTGCATATTCTTTGGCAAAATCGCTTAACTCGCTGATTGGTGAATATTTTTTCAAAATGACTTCTCCGTCTCGATCCACAAAAATCTCCAACGGATCCCCTTCACGAATACGCAATGTTCTGCGTATTTCTTTAGGAATAACAACACGACCCAAATCATCGATTCGACGAACAATTCCAGTTGCTTTCATCCAATGTTGCCTCACTTTCATCTGATGATTTTACTAACTTGGTAATGATGTTAATCATCACCAGCTTTGAATTTAGTATCTTTCATCTGTCAAGTTCTATTCACAAACATAATATTTTTTCACATTCAAGAAAAATATCACATGAATGGAACATGTTAGCGGGCACATGGAACAACCTAAATTTGCATTGGTAAATTAATTCACCGGATTGCCTTGGTCCTTTTTAGCCAATGGAATTCCTTTCACCATTTCCCTTACTACATGAAGCCACTGGGCTGTGTCGTACTCCTTTGTCTTAATCATAATTTTCAACATAGAGCCTTCCATTCCAGGGTTCACATTTCTGCCAAACTGACTGCCAATATGGAAGATTTTACTACCATCAATATTATTCGTCACTTGTTCATTTATTAGGATGGTGACTTCTTGCTTTATCTGTTTAATTTGTTCAACACCATTTAACAAGGCGTACACCTTGATTTCGGCAATTTGGAAAAGGTAATCAACTTCTTCTGGATATTCTCCAAACCGATCAATCATTTCTGATTGTAGCTCTTCGATTTCCTCCAGACTCTCGGCACCTCTAAATCGCTTATACATTTCAATCTTTTGGTGTCCATCCTTAATATAGGTATCAGGAATATAGGCGTCTATTTCCAAATCAATTTCAACCGACTTTTTCACTTCACCGGTAAGGTCGCCCTTGCGCTCTTCGATTGCTTCTTTCAGCATTTGCGAATACAGGTCAAATCCAACGGAATCGATAAAGCCATGCTGCTGGGCACCTAATAAATTCCCTGCTCCTCGTATCGATAAATCTCGCATCGCAATTTTAAATCCTGAACCTAATTCGGTAAATTCTTTGATCGCTTGAAGGCGCTTTTCAGCAACTTCTGTAAGAACTTTATCCTTCCGATACGTAAAATAAGCATAGGCAACCCGATTGGACCGGCCAACCCGACCGCGCAGCTGATAAAGCGTGGAAAGACCCATTCGGTCTGCATCGAAAACGATTAATGTATTCACATTCGGGATATCCACACCGGTTTCGATAATCGTAGTACTTACGAGAACATCAAATTCGCCAGCTAAGAAACCAAGCATGACTGATTCCAATTCATTTTCTGTCATTTGTCCATGGGCATAGGTCACACGGGCATCAGGAACAAGCATCGAAATTTCCTCAGCCTTCCGTTCAATGTCCTCCACTCGGTTATATAAAAAGAATACTTGTCCGTCCCTGGCAAGCTCCCGTTCAATTGCTTCTCTTACCAATGAACCATTGTATTCCATGACATAGGTTTGCACAGGAAAACGGTTTTCTGGCGGTGTTTCGATGACCGATAAGTCCCTCACGCCAAGCATGGACATATGGAGTGTCCTTGGGATTGGTGTTGCCGTTAATGTTAATACATCGACATTGGTTTTAAGCTTCTTGATTTTTTCTTTATGGGTAACACCGAACCTTTGTTCTTCATCGACAATCAAGAGCCCTAAATCACGATACACAATATCCTTTGATAGTAAACGATGGGTTCCAACAACTATATCCACAGTACCGGCTTTTAAGCCCTTAATTGTTTCTGTTTGCTGTTTTTTAGTTCGGAACCGGCTAAGTAAACCAATATTAATTGGATAATCCTGAAAGCGTTCTCTGAGTGTTTCAAAATGCTGCTGTGCCAAAATCGTGGTTGGCACTAAAAGGGCCACTTGTTTACCATCTGCAATCGCTTTAAATGCCGCACGAATAGCCACTTCTGTTTTACCATAACCAACATCCCCGCATAGAAGGCGATCCATTGGCCGCGGTCTTTCCATATCCTTCTTAATTTCATGGATAGAGCGGATTTGGTCATCCGTCTCTTGGTAAGCGAAAGAAGTCTCAAATTCACGTTGCAGGTCGCCATCAGGTGAGAACGCATACCCTACTGCTGCTTCCCGCTCTGCATAGAGTTTAATGAGATCGTCAGCTATATCTTGTACAGATGACTCAACTTTCTTCTTAACCTTCTTCCAATCACTACCGCCCAGTTTATAAACCTTCGGCTCTTTTCCCTCAGACCCCACATACTTCTGAACAAGATCAATTTGTTCCACCGGGACATATAGTTTATCTGACCCTTGATAACGGATATGTAGGTAATCTTTATGAATACCATTAATAACAAGTGTTTCAATTCCTAGGTACTTCCCAATTCCATGGTTAACATGGACAACATAGTCGCCAATCTTTAACTCAGAATAACTCTTAATTCGTTCAGCATTCGATAGTTTCTG
The DNA here is from genome assembly GCF_016908975.1 of Neobacillus cucumis. Classification (GTDB taxonomy): domain Bacteria; phylum Bacillota; class Bacilli; order Bacillales; family Cytobacillaceae; genus Neobacillus; species Neobacillus cucumis. The sequence continues at coordinate 26,008 of NZ_JAFBEX010000029.1, read as the reverse complement.
ACGGCTGGCCGATTTTTTGACTCGTTTATTAAATAATTCTTCCTCGGTAATGACGGCTATTTTTTGAATGGAAAGTTCAAAACCGGCATGAAGGTTACCTCTCATGAGTTGTACTTTTCCCGGTAATGGCTGTTGATTTTCCTTTATCGTACTGGCACTAACCTCGTAATCCTCTAAAACTCGTTCTAATTTCTTTACCCGTTCATCATCTGGACCCAAAAATACAATACTATAGTTTCCTTTTTTCCATCTGTCGATTTCTGCTTTTAATAAGTGCATCTGACCATGGAAGTTTTGCATTTGCTTACACGTTATATTAATAATGTTCTGCGGACTCGTATTGGCGACATGGCGCAAAAATAAAGACATATAAAGAAGCGGAAATTCTTTTCTTTGCAGCATGGCTGACAGGTCATGAGAAATTTGTAAATCATGAATAATTTCTCCCTCTGCAAGGAGACCTGTATACCATTCAGCCTCTTCCTTTATGAGTGACTCATTCATCTCTTGAACTCTGCTAATTTCGTCTACAAATACGAGTCCATTACTCGGCAGATAGTCTAGTAAACTATTAGGTCTGTCGTAGGCTAGGGATAAGTATTTATAGATTTGGTCTGGCTTTTGACCATTTTTTAACTGTTCTAGTTCATAGCTAATGTTTTGACTAAGCTGCATTTTCGCTTTGTCATCTTTTAATTTTCTTAAGGACAGTGCTAATCCTTCTTCAAGCCTGCTGATCATTCGACTATAATCCTCAGCAGCGAGGAGAATCTCCGTCGCAGGTCCAATTAAAACCTCTTTTATCTTTTCTTTAGATCGCTGATCATCTAGTGAGAAATAACGAATGGAATCAATTTCGGTGTCAAACAATTCGATCCTTATTGGATCAGGTTCTGTAAGTGGATAAATATCAATGATACCTCCCCTTACACTAAACTCCCCTGGGGTCGTTACCATTTCTGAGCGGATATACCCCATGCTAACCAAAGTAGTTAACATTTTATCAATATCAATATCTTCTCCAAGTTTTAATGAAAGCTGATACTGTCTCCATAATGATGGAGAAGGAACAATTTTCTTTAAACCGGCAATCGGAACAATTAATATCCCTTTCCTTTTCCTGCTCCAGTAGTTTAATGCCTCTATCCGTTGAGCTTTTAATTCCGGGCTTGCAATACTAAGCTCGGCAGCTATTAATTCATTCGCTGGAAAAAGAAAGACTTCCTTTTCACTTACTAGATTAACTAAATCATCATAGAGTTTTTGAGCTTGTAATAGATTGTGGGTAACAAGCATGATAGGTCGATTCATTTGCTCATATACAGCCGCCGTTAAGACTGTGCGTGATGAGCCGGAAAGCCCTGCAATCAGCTGTTCCCTTAATCCTTCTTCAATACCTGCAATAACAGAGTGAATGTCCTCTTGTTTTAAAAATAATGATGTTAAACCGTTCAAGGTTTCTCCTCCCTTCCTAAAAAATAATTATATTAAAACAATATTTATAGAAGAAAATTTTTAAACAGAAAAATGCTTTGGAGAGCTTCCAAAGCTGAGTATAATAGCTAAAGCGCCCCTTTAGCGGCGCATGCTAGCTGCTATCCAACTAGCGAAGCTATTATCTAAATAAAATATATTTAATGAATTAGAAAGTCATATTGATGGTAGTCAGGGTTTCGCTCCAATGCTTCCTGACAATCCTCACAGATGGCTGTAATATGAATATCACCAGAGGGTTCATATGAAACCATTTCTTGCCTTTCTTGGTCCGTTAATTTATGAAGGCCAATTGTTTCAGAATGTATCGATGTTTGTTCAATTGTACCAAGTTTCGTACCACAATGTCGACAATGATAATGAATAGCCATGCCTGTCCCTCCCTAATCTAGGATTCCTCTACTAGTATTAACCTAATAAAAGGAACTTATTCAACTAGGGTTTCGGCAGGTGCCTTGTAAAACTGTATTCTTCAATGTATGAAAATCCGCCTTGTATCATGAACAATTATTGATTAAATTCGTTCATTACTTGCAAAAAAGGCTTCTTTAGCCAAGCAGCACAGGCCTCTGCACTTCTCTTTACTGCATCCTCAGTAAAAGGTCTTTCTTCCGGTCGAAAACGTCCCAGGACATAATCTGGTACGTTCATTCCTGGAGTTGGCCGATCAATTCCAATTCGAATCCGATTAAACTCCTGCGTCCCTAGATGGGCAACAGTGGACTTTATGCCATTATGACCGCCCGGGCTCCCTTTTTGGCGAAGTCTTATTTTCCCAACAGGCAAGTCGAGGTCATCATAAATCACTATAACATCCTCTAACTCTATTTGATAATAATCCATCACTGCTCTAATGGATTCCCCTGATAAGTTCATATAAGTCAATGGCTTTAATAGTAATACTTTTTCCCCATTTTGATGGCCAATCCCATAAACCCCCTTAAATTTCGACTGATTTAACGGGATAGATAATTGGTCAGAAAGTAGGTCAATGACCTCAAAGCCAATATTATGTCTGGTTTGATCATATTGTTTTCCAGGGTTACCTAAACCAACGATTAATTTCATCTGTGTTCTCACCTCTTCCGGTTTAGTTATCCTTCTAAATATATTTCGGAACATCCCCATTCTCCCATAATAACATGATTTCCTTAATTATGCGTTAAAAGACGTAACCCTCATAGGTTACGTCTCATTATTATTCTCCACCAACCGGCTCAGTCTCTCTGCCTTCTTCATGGTCAGGATGACCTTCCTGCTGCTGTTCACCGGAATTAATTTCTTCTTCTACTTTTGGAGGTAAGATAGAAGCTACCACCTCATCATCCTCATGATTAATGGTAAAGCCACCACCGGAAGGAATATCTCCTGCTACGACCGTTTCACCGACTTGAAGGTTTGTAATATCCACTTCAATTTGCTGTGGAATATTATCTGGTGTAGAAGTAATCGATAATTGATGGATTGGCTGCTGTAAGACACCGCCATCCTTCACTCCGATTGCCTCTCCAACAAGTACAAGCCGAACCTCCACATTGATCTTTGAGGACTTGTCTACTGCTAGAAAATCAACATGAACGATTTCATTTTTGATGGCATCCTGCTGATAATCAGAAAGAATCACATCGTGCTTGCTGCCATCGACATCAAGAGAGATTACACCATTTCTGCCAACAGAACGGATGGTTTTGGTTAAGTCTGCCGAACTAACAAACACTGGTTTGCTTTCCACTTTAGCCCCATACACGACCGCTGGGATGTTTCCCTCGTTTCGGAGTTGTTTCAATGAGGAGTGACGAAGTTCCGTCCGCTCCTTTGCCTGTAATACAGTACTCATATGTTTAGATACCCTCCTATTTTTTAACACTGTCTTTATAAAAATGCCCTAAAAAAGGAAGGTCTAAACAAAAATTATTAAAGTTATATTTGGATCTACTTTGAAAATTGTCCAGCTCCAGTGCCTAGGGGCTCAGAGGTCTACAGCCGATCCGTCAAGAAGGCTAAAAAGCAGCCTTCTCGCCAGCTTGTCTTATGCCTGTCGCCCCTAATCAAGGCACTTCCGCTTTTCGATTAATCAAAAAGTGTACTTACAGACATTTCTTCGTGAACGCGGATAATCGCTTCACCTAGTAATGGAGCGACAGAAAGGTGAACAATTTTATCAATATTTTTCTCTTCAGGCAGCTCAATTGAATTTGTGATGACTAATTCTTTTATTTTCGAATTTTGGATTCTTTCAATCGCAGGTCCTGACAATACTGGGTGTGTACAGCAGGCGTATACTTCTGATGCTCCATTTTCCACTAAAGCATTAGCTGCTAGGGTAATGGTACCAGCTGTATCAATAATGTCATCGATCAGGATGGCAATCTTTCCTTCAATATTACCAACAATATTCATTACTTCGGCTACATTTGGTCTAGGGCGGCGTTTGTCAATGATTGCAATTGGAGCCTTCAGACGTTCAGCCAATTTCCGTGCCCGTGTTACACCGCCATGGTCTGGGGAAACAATGACTACATCACCATTAAATTGGCGATTTTTAAAATACTCTGCCAAAATCGGTACACCCATCAGATGGTCCGTTGGTATTTCAAAGAAGCCTTGAATTTGTGGTGCATGAAGATCAAGACAGATTACTCGTGTTGCTCCAGCCGTTTCAAGTAAGTTTGCTACTAACTTAGCCGTAATCGGCTCACGTGCACGTGCTTTACGATCTTGACGCGCATAACCATAATAAGGCATAACAATGTTAATCGTTTTAGCAGAAGCTCTCTTTAAAGCATCAATCATAATTAGTAGTTCCATGATATGGTCATTAACTGGCTGGCTAGTTGATTGAATGACATAGACATCACAGCCTCGGATACTTTCCTCAATATTGATTTGAATCTCACCGTCACTAAATCTTGTTACAGAGCATTTTCCAAGTTCGACTCCAATAAATTTGGCAATTTCTCCGGCCAAGGACTTATTTGAGTTTAAACTAAATACCTTTAAATTCGGATCTAAATATTGATTTGACATGATTGCCCTCCAATTATAAATAGCTTTATTTCTTAAGATTAAGCTTCTGAACATAACCTTCTTTATTCATTTGTTTTGCACGTGCTATCGCTAGAGCATCTTCAGGAACATTCTTTGTGATAGTTGAACCTGCAGCTACATATGATCCTTTTTTAATTGTTACTGGGGCAACTAAATTAGAATTGCAGCCAATAAATACACCATCTTCGATCTTCGTTAAATACTTATTTTTCCCATCGTAATTAACCGTAATAGAACCACAGCCAATGTTTACATCACTGCCAACTTCTGCATCACCAATATAGCTCAAATGAGATGCCTTACTTCCCTTACCAAATACCGCCTTTTTAATTTCAACAAAGTTCCCTATTTTGACATCATCTAAGATCGTAGAATCAGGACGAATGTGCGCAAATGGGCCAATATTGACATGTGATCCAATTGAACTGTTAAAAGCCGCTGATTGACGGATAACCGTTTCATTGCCGACTTCACATGTATCAATCTCGGAGTTAGGTCCAATCACACACTCTGTACCAATCGTCGTTTGACCTTTAATCATAGTGCCAGGGTAAATAACTGTATCTTGCCCAATTTCGACATCTGCCTCTATGTATGTATTTGCAGGGTCAATAATGGTTACTCCATTACGCATATGAGCTTCATTTATCCGCAAGCGCATAATCCGTTCCGCTTCTGCTAAGGCTACACGATCATTTACACCAAGTGTTTCTTCAAATTCATCCGTTTGATAGGCTGTAACCACTTCACCCTGTTTCTTCAAAATCTCGATAACATCTGGTAAATAGTACTCCCCTTGAACATTGTCATTGGAAACCCTTTTTAAGGCCTCAAATAATGCCTGGTTATCAAAACAATAAGTGCCGGTATTGATTTCATTTATTTTCCGTTCTGCTTCAGAAGCATCTTTGTGCTCAACTATTTTCTCCACTAGACCTTCCGCTGAGCGAATAATTCTGCCGTAACCTGTTGGATTATCTATTGTAGCTGTGAGAATCGTAGCTTTTGCAGATAGATTTTCATGATGTTTGAAAAGAGCTTCCATTGTTTCAGCTTTAATTAATGGAGTATCACCACATACAACAATGGTAATGCCGTCTTTTCCCTCAAGCATCTTTTGAGCCTGCATAACAGCATGTGCCGTACCTAGCTGTTCATTTTGCAGAGCATACAGACTCTTATCACCTAATTGTGCTTGAACCATTTCCGCTCCGTGTCCAATAATAGTGACGATTTCCTGAATATTAAGCTTACTTATGTGATCTACTACATGTTGTACCATGGGTTTTCCGCATACTGGGTGTAATACTTTATATAGCTTTGATTTCATCCGCGTCCCTTGCCCTGCAGCTAAAATCACAGCATAACGATTAGGCATGTTCAAGTCCTCCAATTTACCTTTTTATCCATTAAAAATATTAACGTAAATGAAGCCGTATTTCAAGGAATGATGGGAAAATGCCGAATTTTGTCATAATATGTAGAATATATAGAAAGGAAAGGGAATCGTTCGGGGAGATGAATAGGTGGGATTAAAAAGTAGAAAAAGAGCCTTACTTAGAAGAAAGGCCCTAGTTGTTAAAATCCTTAGGAAGCTCCGGCTTCTTCAAATTCTACTTCCAATTCACCTAAACGGTGATACTCAGCCAAAACAGCTTCTTGGATTTTACCGCGTGTTCCTGAATTGATTGGATGCGCAATGTCACGAAATTCTCCATCTGGAGTACGTTTACTCGGCATAGCTACAAATAAACCGTTGTTTCCGTCAATAACACGGATGTCATGAACGACAAATTCATTATCCAATGTGATAGATGCAATCGCTCTCATTCGGCCGTCCGTATTAACCCGGCGTAATCTTACGTCAGTTACTTCCATATGCTCACACCCTTTTTTGTGTTATAAAATGCTAGTTAATTAAATTCAACAATTAAATCTAATATCCTTCTTAATTTTTAAAAAAATTTTGAAAAAGTAGGGCGAAATCGTGAACATTTGTAAAAAAAATGTTTTCTCACACGTTCGTAGTAGAAAATAGTCGATAAGAAAAGCGCAAGCGCCTTGGTCAGCCCCGACAAAATTAAGTTCGTGTAGGTATGAGAATTCATAGGCGGAGAATTTCCGTCTAATGTATATAGAGGCATCTTAAAAGGCAAATATAAGCGGAGATATTCCGCTTAACTGTTCTAAATAAGACGAAATCCAGAGGTTTGGATACTATAAACGGAAAAACTTCCGTTATTTATAAGGAAATATGGCCATTTCCCAATTTAAACGGAATTTTACCGTTTATTTTTCAAACATAGTGAAATCAACATTAAGTTATAACACAGCCTTTAAATAAAAAAGCGCTCGGATTACTTCACGAGCGCGATAACTTCAATCTCAACTAGTGCATCTTTTGGTAAACGAGCGACCTCAACGCAAGAACGTGCCGGTTTATGCGTTGAAAAATATTCGCCATATACTTCATTTACTGCAGCAAATTCATCCATATTTTTGATAAAGACCGTTGCTTTAACCACTGTTTCAAGTGATGCACCTGCTTCAGCCAGTACAGCCTGCAAATTTTTAAATACTTGATGGGTCTGTTCTTTCACATCTCCAGTTACCATAACCCCTTCAGCCGTTAATGGGATCTGCCCAGAGCTATAGAATAAATTATTGACGACAATCCCTTGAGAATATGGACCGATTGCAGCTGGTGCTTGATTCGTTTGAACAATTTTCATGTTAATCCCTCCAGATATTAAAATAATTACCCGCTTGTACACTAATCTTTTTATCTTTTACATCCACATCAGATAATTGTACTAGGGATAAATATTCATCAACTAACCGTTCTTGTATTTTTTCATCTTCCACTAAAACGGCAATCCCAGCAAGCTCTGAATTAAACTCCTCCAGCATGCTGATCATTCCCATTACCGTTCCGCCCGCTTTCATAAAATCATCGACAATGAGGACACGTGAATCCTGTCTCATACTTTTTTTGGAAAGGACCATTGTTTGAATCCTTTTAGCAGAACCAGAAACATAATTTATACTAACAGTGGGACCTTCTGTTACCTTACTGTCTCTTCGAACAATGACAACCGGTACATTCAACTGGCTTGCAACCGCATACGCTAATGGAATACCTTTTGTTGCGACCGTCATGACTACATCAATCTTCGTGTTGGCATAGGCGGATGCAATAATTCGTCCAGCCTTCTGAACAATTTGCGGGTCTCCAAGTATATCGGTTAAGTATAAATAGCCGCCTGGTAACAGTCGTTCAGGATTTGCAATTAACTGACAAAGTTCATTTACGAATGGTTCTGCTTTTTCTTGGCTTACTTTTACAAAAAATTTCACACCACCACTAGCCCCAGGTACTGTCTGCAATGTGCCAATTCCCCGTTGCTCAAAGGTCTCTTTTACAATCGCTAAATCTTCGCTAATTGAAGACTTTGCTGATTCATACCGCTCTGCAAAAAAAGTGAGCGGAACAAGCTGGCGTGGATGGTCCAGTAAATAATTTGTCATATCAATCAAACGTTCACTGCGGCGAAATTTCATAACTTACCCCCACAACCCGAATATTCTAATTAAAGAATATCATTATTGTACGCCTCTAATCAAGCGTATGTCGTTCTCCCAGCATCCGAACTGCAAAAACTTGATCGCAAAAACCTCTTAAGCCATTATAAATCCGATGCATTCTCGAATCATGCTGAACAATTCCAAACACAGTTGGTCCGCTGCCGCTCATTAACACCGCATCTGCGCCAAAACGCTTCATTTGGTCTTTAATTTGAGCAACTTCTGGATGGAGATTCAACGTGACATCTTCAAGAACATTTCCCACATTTTCGCACACTCGTGGATAGTCATGTTCTTTAATGGCCTGGACCATTCCAAAAATATCCGGATGCTTAGTACCCTTCAAATCCAACCGTCGATAAACTTCAGCAGTTGAAACTCCAATAAACGGCTTTGCTAAAATAACCCAACATGTTGGCGGAGGCGGAAGTTCTGTAATCATTTCCCCTCTGCCCGTTGCCAAAGCAGTGCCACCATAGACACAAAAAGAAACATCTGAGCCGATTTCACTGCCGAGCTTTGCCAACTCATCTAAACTTAAGCCGAGATCCCACAATTTATTTAACCCACGTAAGGTTGCTGCTGCATCACTGCTTCCTCCAGCTAAGCCAGCTGCCACCGGAATCGTTTTTTCAATCGAAATCAATACACCCTTCTTAACCTCAAAACGGTCCTTTAACAGCTGTGCTGCTTGATAAGCCAAGTTACGCTGGTCATCTGGAACATAGCGATTATGAGAAAGAATATGTATTTTATCTTGTTCTAGTAAGGTTAATTCAACCCGGTCGGCCAAATCAATGGTAGTCATAATCATTTCAACTTCATGGTAGCCATCGGGTCGTTTATGTAAAACATCTAGTGCTAAATTTATTTTGGCCGGTGCTTTGACTAAAAGCTTCAAATACATCCACCTCCTTTTGTTTTGTCTGCCAAACACCCTATGGGCGTTTTTGTAACACATCCAAAATTCTACATTTTGTCCTATTTTACCACAAATTGATTAAAGTAAGACGTCCGATATGATATATCTATCTAATTTTATTATTATAACAGTCGATTTCCGTCGAAAAAAGCCATAATTTCATAAGAAAAGTGCAAGGCGCTTAGCTTTCGGCGACAAGCACAAGACGAGCCGGCCGAAAGGTTGTTCTTTAACCTTTTGGACGGATTGATCTAAATGTGGAGGCGACTGCTTTGGGACGGAGGCATAAGACGCACCCTGTAAGAAGGCGTTTTTTGCCTTCTTCAGGGGGTGGCTTATGACTTGAGTCCCAAGGAGCCTCAACTGGATATGCTTGTGACCTCGAGCCGATGGCGCCTGGAGCTGGACATTTCTCAAAGTTAAACGCTTATCTCTTTAAAAAAAGAGGCCAGTGCAACTGGTCCCTTTATGGTACCCTGCACTGGCCCTGCTGTGGTCAAGATTTGTTTAAGCTTTGCGGTGTAGTATGATGACTGTTAAGATTGACGATTCTGGTTAATTAGCTGCTGCTGTGCTAATTCAATAGCCCGTTTTACCATATTTCCCGCATCTTTAGCACGGATGCCGCCCCAGCCTTCTCTTTGGACAACATCATAAAAACCAAGTTCTTTCGCAAGCTCCTCTTTAAAGCGATGAGACATGACTCCTCTTCTTCGACCCATCTAAACAACCCCTTTCATACCACAGCATTTTTAGTATGTAAAAGAATATGCATTTTCATTAAGAAAAGCGCAAGCGCCTTGGTCAGCCACGACAAGCTTAAGACGGTCCCAAAATGAAGGCGCTTTTTGCCTTCCTTTTGGGAGTGGCTTAAGACCTCGAGGGGCTAGGCGCTGAAGCTGGACAATTCTCGAAGCCGAAAATTTATATTTTCTTATTCCTTATAAACAGCAAAAAGCAGTAAACCCTTTGGTTTACTGCCAATGATTGCTTATATACTAACTTAAAGCTACGTGTCCTGCTGCTTCATCATAGAAAGTAATTTGAACGGTTTCTGTTAAAACATCTGCATAGCTGTATGAAACACGCTCAAACGAGTTTTCATCTTGATCTAACTCAATTACAAAAACAGACGGGTAAGTTTCTGCTAAAACTCCGGAACGCTCAATCGTTTTCCTTCGTCCGCCATTGGCTTTTAGCAATAATCTTTTTCCCAAATTCGTGTCAAGAGCCTTTTTAATATCGGCTAAGGTTTTTGGCATTCGGTCCACCTCACTGTGTAAAGTATAACACACTGACATAGTTCTGTCAAACAAAATAATAAATTATATCAGTCCAACAAAATGATTGTCAATATTTTTTGTTCTACTTTTTCCACTAATTTTCAACAATGTTATCCTTGCCTTATTAGAGGGTTAATATGTATATAATTTTTTAAAATAAATGCGCGCCTATAGATGAAAGGGGAGCTAATTTATTATTTCTCAGCTCCACTTCTTAATAGGCTTATTCCTCTTCTTCAATGATTGGCCGATATGGCATGCCCGTCCGGAGTACTCCTTTTGTTTCTATTCCTCCGAGTCCTTTATCACCTGTTAATGTGTTCCTTAATACATCCCAGACATTGATGCGTTCCATAAACGGGGTAAAGCTAATTTTGGCCACGATATAGACAGGATCAAGTGCATGAATATTAATTCGTGATGGCGAACTGGCAAAGTTTGCGCCTGCATGAATGAGGGATTCAAAATGGGATTGACAGGCTCCTGCAAAGATTACGAGTTGATCTAAGTGAGGGACCTTTTTGCGGGCCTCTTTGACGGTTTGGGCGAAATGCCAAGAATGTCGGTAAGCATTGATATCTGACATTTTCCCCTTTGCCTTTGAGTATGCATCGTGCCCTGTAACGACTAGAATATCTGGACGGTATTGGTCCATTAAGGGGCCTATTCTTTCAGGCATTTCCTTTTCATTACAATGTAACCCTACCACTGGTATGCCGATTTTTTCGTACACTGCCATGCATTTTTTTAAGTAGGAGGGATCACCATCTAGGTGAAGTACTTTGCCAGGGATTTGAAAATAATTGCTAGGTTTCACATAACCGCCTGTCGCTGCGTATTCCTGCTGATGCTTTATCAGATCAACGTCCTGCCTAAACAGCCTTAGAGACTGTTCTTCCAGTGTTCTATATTCTTGCTGCAGTTTTACCCGTTCATTTTGATTAAGGATGACCAAATCAGTGTAAGGCGCATCTGCTACCAGACGGAAATCCTCCCCATAGAGAATAGCAACCTTCTGGCCGTTTATATGTTGAATATCGATCACACGGAACATGAGGTCACAATGATACGATTTTCTTCCGACAATATCCATTACCTGTATTTCCACTGCTGTCACTCCAATAAGACCAATTTAGGCCTTTTAATTATGGGTTCATCAATAGGCTATGCAGGGAATGTTGTCCTTGTTAAATCTTTTAGAAAAATAATACTTTAGGAGGGGGATATTCGTGGAAATATCAAAGCCACGTTATATGAAATGATTGTGATGAAGGACAAGTTCCCTCTCGGTTTCCTTGATAGTGTCCTTCATCAATAACAAGTGAGCAAAAAAAAAGGTCCCCATGACTAGTAGTCATGAAGACATAAAAGTTTAATGATAATAGGAATACAGTTCATCTGCTAACCGGCCAAATTCTTCTAAGGAAAGCGTCTCTCCTCTGCGGGTTGGGTCGATTCCACTGGCATTTAATGCTGATAGAATCTCCTCCTTCTTCTGTTTTCCATCCGGCAGCTGACTAGTTAAATTGTTTAGTAGCGTTTTCCTTCTTTGAGCAAAACTTGCCTTGGTCACCTGGAAAAAGAAACCCTCATCCTTCACCACTACAGCCGGCTGCTTCCGTTTCGTTAATCGAATCACAGCAGAATCTACATTTGGCTGTGGAACAAACACTGTTTTTGGTACAATCATCACAGTCTCTGCCTCAGTATAATACTGAACAGCAATCGATAGCGAGCCATATTCCTTCGTTCCGGGTTTCGCCGCAATACGGTCTGCTACCTCTTTTTGCAGCATACAAACAATCCCGCGAATCGGCAGACGCTCCTCAAGCAGCTTCATGATAATCGGGGTTGTCACATAATAAGGCAGATTGGCAACCACCATAACATCAGCAAGCCCTTGAAACTCCTCCTCCATCACCGTCTTCACATCAGCCTCTAAAACATCTTTATGTATAACCTTCACATTTTCATATGGTGACAACGTATCCCGCAAAATAGGAAGCAATCTTTGATCAATTTCAAACGCAATCACCTTTTTGCTTGACCTTGCCAGCTGTTCCGTTAGTGCCCCAATCCCAGGTCCGATTTCAATCGCTCCTGAGTTCTCAGTTAAATCAGCAAAGCTGACAATTTTTTTTAAGATATTGGTATCAATTAAAAAGTTTTGCCCCAGGCTCTTTTTAAAAGAAAAACCATATTTTTCAAGTATCGCTCTCGTTCTGACTGGTGTTGCTATATCCTTATCCATTCTGTTCCTCCTGACGTATAACCATTAATGCTTCTGCAAATTCCTGTCTGCTGATCCGGAACATCATCAAACGCTTATGAAGTTGTTTTCCGTTCGTGTAGCCTATTTTTAAGAGCTTACCAAGCAGGATTCTCCGCTCCTTCGAGCCCTCCCCGCCAATCAGACCAGCGGTAACCAAGTCATCTTGAGTAATTTCCTCCAAAATGACCTCATGCATCATTTGTGCATCCTTTAATGCCTCTCTTATATCCTCTGGGCTGGCATGTTCTACCCCCAGACCCTTGCCGCCTTTAGCAATGGCTGCTTCCTTTGGTAAAAAGGCATGCTTACAGCCGGGAACAGCTGCAGCAATCGTCTTTCTAATTTTTTCACCAGGAAAGTCAGGATCGGTAAAGATGATAACACCACGTGAACTTTGAGCCCGCTTTATTTTTTCAATAGTCATTTGATTGACTGCCGAACCGTTTGTCTCGATGGTATCAGCATCAACAGCCCGCTTGATAGTCGTCGTATCATCTTTCCCCTCAACGACAATGATTTCTTTAATTTTCATGTAAAAATAAATGCCTCCGAATCATAAAATTAAATTGAAAAAATTGAAACATTTTTGTAATATCTTCGTCTATATTATTGATAGATTTCATAAAATTAGATATAAGAAAAGCGCAAGCGCCTTGGTCAGTCCCGACAAGCTTAAGACGCTCCCAAAAGGAAGGTGCTTTTTGCCTTCATTTTGGGAGTGGCTTAAGACCTCGAGGGACTAGGCGCTGGAGCTGGACAATTCTCGAAGTCGAAATTTATGCTTACCTATAATTTAAAGAAAAACACATCCACCCTGCCCGAGCAAATTCTGCACGAACTTGGCCCCCTACAGCTGGACAGTTTTCAAAATTCAATCCTATTCGTTGTTAGTATAAAGAATTTTAACAAAAAAGCAAAATGCAGAGGAATAAAATCCTCTGCACTCGTGAAATTAATTTAAGACTGTAATCTTAACTTTCTTACGCCCCCAGCGATAGCAATCCGCTTGCGAAGGCATTAATAAATCAATAATATACCCTCTTATGGCTCCGCCTGTATCAGCCGCCACAGCATACCCGTAGCCCTCTACATAGACTTTAGAACCAAGTGGGATAATTCTCGGGTCGACAGCTATTACTTTCATATTTGGATTAGCGCGGACATTAAGACCTGTAGCAGTCTGTCCGGAGCAGCCATTACAATAGGCGGTATAGGCAGTTGACATTACATAGAACTCTTTCCCCTTAGGTTCGGCACCGCGGGAAACCTGTAAAGCCAAATCTTTTGTACCGACTGCCACAATTCGATCCTGTTTCGGTAAGATATTCTGTTCGTTGATTAATTTTCTGCTAACTTCTTTGCCATTTTCCAGCACGACCTCATACTGTCTTGAAACACGCCCGTGCCTTCCAGGTGCAATCACTTTTTCTTGCCCTTTGTGCAAATTCTCATCCTTTTTCGTAACCACGGCAAATTGAACGGGTTCTTCCACTACATCGGTGACTTTTTCTACCCGAATAACGTTCACCACACCATTGTCTGGAATATGATTTGTTAATGGTGGTTCAACTCGGTCTAATTTATTTAGTTTTATGCCCTGTTGTGTTAAAAAGTCAGCGACCGTAGTCGAAGTGGTCCAAACCTTTTGCGCCTTTCCGCCGTCCACGTATGTAAGATGAAGAGCTAAATTAATCTTTAAATTCATCTTATCTTTAATTGCTGTTTGTGGATTTGCTGACATTTGATCGTGTTCCTTTAGTACAATCTTCTGCTCTTTTAGGAGTTCAGCCACAGTATCGGCTGTAGTCCAGATCGTTTTCTTCTCGTTGTCTTTGACAATGTGAACCATGTTCGCCTGCTTCCAAACGACGTTTAGGTCATCTCTAACCTTTGTACTTGCCTTTGGATACAGATAGTCTTTTGATGCGAGGGGTACATCCAGTTCATCGAATAATTCCTTGATGGTATCTGCATGTGTTTTCACAACCATCTTCTTGCCATCGAGTGTCATTGCTACAGTATTCTTTGAGCTTTCAAAAGAAAGAATCCCCAGAGTTGTAAGCAAAACTGCAAAACTAGCAAATATGATGGTCCATGACCTCCCGCTCAAAGACATTGGAAACAGGTTTTTCATGTTTTCGAATACGATGAAAAACGCCTCCTTTTCTTTGGAGAGATTATAGAGAACCATGCGATAAGCTTCCAATCCTTGCTAATCCTGTTAAGTTATCTCCTATTATGCACAACCTTCACAGCCTTGCAAAGAAAAACTTATCGACACGGTCATCCTATGTTGAAAAGGAGACATGTAGAACTTTTTGTTATCAGAAAAAATTAGGACAAGCTTCTTGTCATTTCGACAACATTCCTTAGCAATTTATGGCGAATAATTTTTTAGCATTTTGTGTCGTGGCTTGAGCTACTTCTTCAAATGTCAAGCCCTTTATTTCGGCAATTTGTTCCGCAACAAGCTTCACATATCCGGGTTCATTCCGTTTCCCGCGGTAAGGATGTGGAGCCAAATACGGGCAGTCAGTTTCAATTAATAATTTATCAAGGGGAATTTCAGCCGCCACTTCCTTTGGTTTTTTTGCATTTTTAAAGGTGACAGGACCTCCCAAGGAAATATAGAAGTTCATTTTCACACATTCTTTTGCTACTTCTGGACTGCCGCTAAAGCAATGCATGATTCCTCCTACTTCTTCCGCTTCCTCTTCTTTTAAGATTTCAACGATATCAGCCGTTGCTTCCCGATTATGAATGACGATTGGCAAATTCACCTTTTTAGCCAAACGAATTTGTCTGCGAAAAACCTCTTTCTGGATATCCTTTGGCGATTTGTCCCAATGATAGTCTAAGCCCATTTCACCTAAAGCCACCACTTTAGGATGTGAGGCTAATTCCTCAATCCAAGATAGGTCCTCATCAGTCATGTCAATCGCATCAACTGGATGCCAGCCAACGCAGGCATACATAAAGTCATATCTTTCAACTAACTCCATAGCCCTTTCAATCGTAGGGCGGTCAAAACCAACGATCACCATTTGGGAAACCCCTTCAGTTTGAGCCCTCCCAATAACCTCCTCAAGGTCTTCGTTATATTGCGTATCATTTAAATGGGCGTGTGTGTCGAATAACATAATAAATCTAATCCCTCTTTTCTATTTTTTTCTCTCCATTTTGTACTTCCCATATGATAATGTCAAAAAACACATATAAATGTTCCACGTGAAACATTAAAGGGCAAAGCTTGACATTTTTCGAAGTAAAAAGCGCCCTATTTGGGCGCTTTTTGTATAATTATTTTACCTTAGAGCCATTCGGCAGTGATTGATCAACCGTAGCGATTGAAAGTTGGCCATCCTTAGAACCAGCCAAAATCATCCCTTGTGATAATTCGCCGCGAAGTTTCACAGGCTTTAAGTTGGTAATACAAATAACTTTCTGCCCAACTAACTCCTCAGGTTTATAGTATTGAGCAATTCCGGAAACGACCTGCCGTTTTTCATAACCTAAATCCAGCTGAAGTTTTAGAAGTTTATCGGCCTTTTTAACCGGTTCAGCCTGAATTACTTCGGCTACACGTAAATCTACCTTCATAAAATCATCAATTGAAATTTCTGCAAGCTCCTCCGGCTTCTCTTCTTCTTTCTTTTCTTCCACAACCGGTGCACTGCCCTGCATTTTTGTTTTAATAAATTCTACCTCTTCAGCAATTTCAAGTCTTGGGAACAATGGAGCAGCTTTTTCTACCTTTGTGCCGCTTGGGATTAAGCCGAAATCTTCAAGGCTGTCCCATGTTTTTAATTCCTGTTCTTGTATACCTAATTGGGCAAAGATTCCATTAGGCGTACGTGTTAAAAACGGCTGTAATAGAATGGCAATTCTGCGCAAGGATTCTGCTAAATGGACCATTACACTAGCAAGCTCTCCCTTTTGCTCCTCATTTTTGGCCAATGTCCAAGGTTGTGTTTCATCAATATATTTATTCGTCCGGCTGACTAACTGCCAAATGGAGGTTAATGCTACAGAGAACTCCATTTTTTCCATGGCCTCTTCATATTTAGCGACGGTTTCACGATTAACTTGTAGTAATGATTCATCATATTCACTTACTGTACCAGCATAATCGGGAATCACACCTGCAAAATACTTTTCAATCATGGCTACGGTACGGTTTAATAGGTTTCCAAGATCATTAGCCAAATCAAAATTAATTCTCTCAACAAATCCCTCTGGTGTAAAAACGCCGTCTGCACCAAATGGAACTTCGCGTAATAAATAATAGCGAAGAGCATCTAGTCCGTAACGGTCAATTAGGGTAACCGGATCGACTACATTACCCTTTGATTTTGACATTTTCCCATCCTTCATTAGTAACCAGCCATGGGCAAATACCTTCTTTGGAAGAGGTAAATCTAAGGCCATTAACATAATCGGCCAATAAATCGTGTGGAATCGGACAATTTCCTTCCCAACAAGGTGAACATCTGCCGGCCAATACTTTTTATATTTAGCTTCGTCTTCCGTACCATACCCTAACGCTGTAATATAATTGGAAAGTGCATCAATCCATACATAGATTACATGTTTCGGATTGCCGGGGACCTTAACTCCCCAATCAAAGGTTGTCCTTGACACTGCTAAATCCTCTAGACCAGGCTTAATAAAATTATTAATCATTTCATTTTTACGGGACTCCGGTTGAATGAACTCTGGATTTTCCTCGTAATATTGTAAAAGTCTGTCCACATACTTACTCATTCTAAAAAAGTATGATTCTTCCTTAACTTTTTCTACTGGCCGTCCGCAATCAGGACAATTCCCCTCTACTAACTGACGGTCGGTAAAAAAGGATTCACAGGGTGTACAATACCAGCCTTCATATTGATCAAGATAAATATCACCTTGTTCTAAGAGCTTAGCAAAGATTTTTTCAACTACCTGTTTATGTCTATCTTCAGTAGTCCGGATAAAATCATCATAAGAAATATCAAGCTTGTTCCAAAGGTCTTTAATCCCTCCGACAATCTCATCCACATACTGTTGTGGTGTAATCCCTTTTTCTTCAGCCTTGCGCTGGATTTTTTGCCCATGCTCATCCGTACCTGTTAAATACATGACATCAAACCCACGCAACCGTTTGTAACGCGCCATCGCATCACCAGCTACAGTTGTATAAGCATGTCCTATATGTAAATTTCCACTTGGATAATAAATAGGTGTGGTTAAGTAAAACGTCTTTGATTTGTCCTCCATCATTTTCCCTCCTATACAATACAAAACCCATTAAACCATTATTGCCTCTTTTTAGCGCTTCTATCATCAAAATATACCGAAAAATTAACTTTTGTGCAAGAATGCCTATTACTAGATTTCCAGATTTTTAAAATTTCTTCCTATTACACCCATAAAAACTACAAATACTGCGAAATTTATTAAGAAAAAAAAGGATTTTTGTAGAAGTATGTCGAAGTGTTATTATATATAGGAGCATCAAAAGATGTTTTTAATTCAATAGCATTATGAACTAGCTTGTATATACAGAACCCTGATATATCAACAATTCTGTGAATGGAAAAATTTTCACTGCCACTTTATAAAATAAATAATTGACGGATATTGGAAGTACTGGTATTATGAAAATATAAGAACTTTGTCGAATTATGGCGAATTACGATAATGAGAAAGACAGATAAATAATATGATTGATTACGAGAGGAGACAATTAAAATGAAATCTACAGGTATTGTTCGTAAAGTTGATGAGTTAGGCCGTGTGGTTATTCCGATTGAATTAAGACGTACACTTGGTATCGCAGAAAAGGATGCTCTTGAAATTTATGTGGACGATGAGCGCATTATCTTGAAAAAATATAAGCCAAATATGACTTGCCAAGTAACTGGTGAAGTTTCTGATGATAATTTAGCTCTTGCTGGCGGCAAGCTAATCCTTAGCCGTGAAGGTGCAGAACAATTATTAGAAGAAATTCAAAAAAACTTTGAACTTGTAAAGTAAAAAATAAAGTCTCCAGCACATAAACGTGCTGGAGTTTTTTAATGCTCATCAATATGATAAGCCTGATAAACCTCGCGCTTATGAATAGTCCGATCCTTCGCTGTTTGTTTAATTGCATCCTTCGAAGAAAGACTGTTCACAGTTATGTAATGATTAACATGTTCTTCAATTGATAATTCCTGCCACCAGTGTGCCTCTTGCTCTTCTTCTTCCTGTAATGGTGATTCTTCTACAATCAGACAGAATTCACCTCGAATTTCATCTATATTAGCCCACTCGATCGTTTCTTCAAGATTTCCGCGAATGAATTCCTCGTACTTTTTGGTTAATTCCCGGCAAATAACAATCTTCCGATTACCAAGGACATCAAGCATGAGGGCTAAGGTTTCTTTCAAACGATGGGGAGATTCATAAAAGATTAAAGTAGCTCGTTGTTTCCTCAATTTCTCTAATTCCGCCCGCTTCTCCTTCTTATTGCGATGCAAAAATCCAAAAAAGTAAAAAGGCTGGCACGCTATTCCTGATGCAATCAAGGATGTGAGTGCTGCATTTGCCCCTGGCAACGGGACTACAGTCAATTGTTCATGAATCGCTGCCTGGACAAGCTCATAGCCAGGGTCCGAAATGGCTGGCATTCCTGCATCACTTACGAGCGCTACCTTAAAGCCTTGTTTGATTTTTTCCATCAGCTTTTCGCCGCTCGCTTCTTTATTATGTTCATGATAGCTGACAATCTGTGTATCAATTTCAAAATAATTACACAATTTTTTGGTATTTCTTGTATCCTCAGCCGCAATCAAATCTGCTTCTTTTAAAATTCGTATGGCTCGAAAGCTCATATCTTCCAGATTTCCTATCGGAGTAGGAACAAGATAGAGAATTCCCTTATTCGCTTCATTTTCAAAGCTTTTCTGTTGCCACATCCAGCTCACCCGCTCTCATTAAATACTCCAATTTCTTCTTCCTTGTTAATTGTTTAAACCAATATTCCGCCTTTAAGGCCTCACTTTTACTATCGTATGCTTGATAATAGGTGAGCTTAACAGGTCCTCTGCCACGTGTATATTTTGCCCCTTTGCCTTCATTATGCTGTCGGGTTCGGCGTTTAAGATCATTCGTATAGCCGCCATATAAACTTCCATCTCTGCACGTTAAGACATAAAAGTAATGACCGCTACTCTCCATATAAAATCCCTCTAATTTCTGGAGTATATTCGTCTACTTCATTATACACAATGAGTGGAGGCAATATTTTTAAATCCGGACTTCCATCCTTGATTGCTTCTACTAATAAGATATTTGCTTCCTTTCCTTGCTTTGGGTAGACAAATTGAATCCGTTTGGGTTCAAGCCTATACTGGCGCATTAATGTTAAAATATCAATCAGCCTTCCAGGACGATGAACAAAAGCAACCTTCCCTCCCTGCCGTACTAACTGACTGGAAGCTTTTATAGCATCTTCTAGCGTACAAAGAATCTCATGACGGGCAATCGCTAAATGCTCATTCGGATTGATTTCATCCTTTGATGGGGTAATAAAGTAAGGGGGATTACAGGTCACCACATCAAAATTCCCATACCCTAATGCTTTAGGCATTTCTTTAATATCACCATGTATCATGTTTAAACGGTCCTCAAGACCATTGTATTCGATACTTCGAACAGCCATATCGTATAAGCGTTCTTGTATTTCGACACCTGTAATCTTTCCCTTTGTCCGTACACTTAAAAATAATGGAATGACCCCGTTACCACTGCAGAGATCAAGTAGATTTCCCTTTTGAATCGGTACATAAACAAAGCGAGCCAGTAAAACGGCATCAAGGGAAAAAGCAAATACAGAAGGGCTTTGAATAATTCGCAGCTTTTCAGCTAGTAAATAATCAAGCCGTTCATCTTCCTTTAAGTACACCACAACAAACCATCCTAACTACTTTAGATATGAAAATAGAGGCTGCATGTATCAGCCTCTTTAGGTTATTTCTTATTAAGAAAAGAAAGACAAAATAAACA
This sequence comes from Neobacillus cucumis, assembly GCF_016908975.1. Lineage (GTDB taxonomy): Bacteria > Bacillota > Bacilli > Bacillales > Cytobacillaceae > Neobacillus > Neobacillus cucumis. The sequence continues at coordinate 5,373 of NZ_JAFBEX010000029.1, read as the reverse complement.
ATCGCCTTCCTTACGTAAGCTGCCAAAATGAAGATTACAAATATGAAACCCCTCTTGATAAAGTCTCGCAAGGTTATCATATCCTTCTCCCACATCGAAATGCTTTCCTCTTGGGGATTCCGCAGCTACAGCAGTACCCTGTTTTGTTTCCGCTGCTTTCTTTTCTTCTTCCGTGGTTACATCTAGACGACGCCTTAGATGCTCATTTTCAAGTTTCAAATAATGATTCTCTTCTAGTATCTCGGCTAAATGCTGCTTTAATTCCCCTAATTGCTGGTAAAGATGGCCAATTTGTGTTTCCATATTACTTACTGATTCAAATATTTCCTTTTTATCCACGGCTTCCACCTCTTAATCTGTGGATTGTATAGAAAAGGCACCTTCTTTAATGATTTCATCCAAAGTATACTCCAGAACCCGTTCTTGTTCCTTTAGTTCCACCTGAAGTACCCGCTCTAATATATTTAATCCTACCACTTTTCCTTTACCCTGTGGTGTTTCAATAATTTCCCCTAAATCAGGCAGAGCTTCTTTAGCGGATTCATATTCATCATTTTCATATTTTAAACAGCACATAAGTCTTCCGCACAGACCAGAAATCTTGGTTGGATTCAATGAAAGGTTTTGATCCTTCGCCATCTTAATCGAGACAGGATCAAAATCACCTAAAAATGTGGAACAGCATAGCATTCTTCCACAAGGTCCAATTCCACCAAGCATTTTAGCTTCATCTCGAACACCAATTTGGCGGAGCTCAATACGTGTCCGAAAAATAGCTGCCAAATCTTTTACTAGCTCTCGGAAATCAACTCTTCCATCTGCTGTAAAGTAGAAGATGACCTTGTTTCGGTCAAACGTATATTCAACATCCACTAGTTTCATATCCAGCTGATGTTCATGAACTTTGCTATTACAAACCTCATAAGCTTCTTGGGCTGCTTGCTTATTTTCATCAACAATCATTCGATCCTTTTGGTCAGCAATTCTGACCACCTTTTTTAATGGAAGGACAACATCATTTTCCTCAACCTGTTTACGGGCAATCACTGCCCTCCCATATTCAACGCCGCGAACTGTTTCGACAATGACAAAGTCATCCTTTTCAATTGAGAGGTCTCCCGGATCAAAATAATAGATTTTCCCCGCCTTTTTAAAGCGTACTCCTACAACATCATACAAATGAAGATCCCTCCTGCAATTTTAACACAAGCTGTTCCATCATCAGCTGAGGATTCATATTTGCCTGCAGCTTCCTTTTGGCATCAAGAATAGCTGCCATTTGATCCGATAAGCGTCGTCCAGATGTTTGCAGGGCATATTGTTTTAAACGTTCCTTCTCCTCTATAAAAACAAGCTGCTCCTGCCTATCTAATTGTATATATAGTAAATCCTTAAATATAAGAAGTAAAAGATCTAAACCACGTTGAATCTGTTCTTTCTCTCTAAAGTGTGAAAACCAATCACTCTGAAGTGTAACCATGGCCTCGAGTGGATTCTTTTTTAACACCTCATACAATTTTACCACTATTTTTTGGGCTTGTGCAAACCATTCATCAACATTTAATTTGAGAGCTTCTTCCAAATTATTGGTTAATTGCGCTAAAACGCTCGCCTTTGCAGGATTCACCCCATTGTCCACCAACTGCTTCATCATCATCTGAGGTGCTAATGGCTGGAACACCAAAGTCTGACACCTCGATAAAATGGTCGGTAACAGCTGTTGGACCTGCTCAGTTAAAAGAAAAGCTACTGTACCTGGATTTGGTTCCTCCAAAAACTTCAATAAACTATTGGAAGCACTTACGCTCATTTTATCAGCATGTGAAATTAAGTAAACTTTATTGGTAGATTCTACTCCCTTTTTAGCAAACTCCGCTTGCAGGTTTCGAATTTGTTCGACTTTAATTGATAAGCCGTCTGGTTCCACCATATGTACATCAGGATGGTTACCATTATTAATTCTAAGACAGTTATTACAAGACTCGCAAGGTTTGTAACCTTCAACTAGCTGTTCACAAAATAGCGATTTTGTCAGCAATAAGCCGATTTCCTTTTTTCCTGTCCCTCTCATTCCTTCAAAAAGGTACGCATGGGCCACTCGATTTTTTAACAAGCTGTTTTTTAACATTCTTAGTACAGTTGGTTGCAGCTCTACTAGTTGATCCCATGTTTTTACCAAATTAATCACTCACGTTTCTTTTTTAAAAATGCATATATTGTTCAATTGGCAGGACAAATATGGTGGCTCCCCCTACCTCAACCTCTACAGGATAAGGTACATAAGAATCTGCATTTCCACCCATAGGGGAAACAGGGGCTACAAGCTGATCCCTAGACCTGCAATTGTCTTTAATAATTTGGAGAGCCCGGTCTACTCGAATATCCTCGGTACCAATCATAAAGGTCGTGTTCCCCGACTTCAAGAAACCTCCGGTACTAGCTAATTTGGTTGCTCTAAAATTATTATCTACTAATGCTTTAGATAAACGATTGCTATCTTGGTCTTGAACGACGGCTATGATCATTTTCATATGGAACACCCTCTCCTCTATTTCCTTTATTTTTATTATAACAGGTTATCTTCTGACATACCTTTTTATAGATATAAACTAGAACTATTTTTTATGAAAAAAAGCCTTATGGTAAAGGCTATTTCTTTGCTATTCTTTCTTTAATAATACTTAAGGTTTTTTGATATACCTGATCTACTGTACCTGAAGCATCTATCTGTACTATTCGATTGGGAAAACGTTGCATTAAGAGATGATAACCTTCTCTGACTTTATGGTGAAAATCGAGATTTTCTAAATCAAGGCGGTTTACTTCTCTGTCTTTACTTTTACTAATCCGGGTCAACCCTAATTCTGGTTTAATATCAAAGTAAATCGTCAACTCTGGGCTAAGGTTCTCGATGGCAAATTCATTAATTGCATATACCTCATCTATTCCTAACCCACGCGCGTATCCTTGATACGCCAATGAACTATCAACAAAGCGATCACATAAAACAATTTTTCCCTCCTCAAGTGCAGGTTTTACCTTTTCAATTAAATGCTGTCTTCTTGCCGCCGCATAGAGGAGTGCTTCGGTTCGAGGGTCCATAGCAGTATTTTCTTTATCTAAAATCACTCTTCTAATTTGCTCTGCTATTTCGATGCCCCCAGGTTCCCTTGTCAGTAGAACATCGTTTAGTTCTTTCGCTATTAAATTAATAATCGTCGTCTTTCCAGCCCCGTCCGGACCTTCAAATGTTATAAAAATCCCATTCTCTTTCAAAATAAAACCTCCAGTATGTATCTACGTTGTACAGAATACCATTATATAGCCCCCTCTTAAACGAGAGCTTGTTCCCTGAAATCTTGCACCTGTTTGTAATAAAGTTTTTAGCCGGTAGAGCTTTTCATCTGTTATTTTTTCACCTTTAAAGAGCAAAGGAATTCCAGGTGGATACGGAGTGATCGTTTCCCCAGAAACCAATCCTGATGCCTGCTCTATCTCAACCTCCATTAATCGTAGTTTGTCCATTTCACTAAAACGGACTGCTAATTCTGAAATTCTTTCATCCCCGGTCAGAAATGTTTTTTTCATTTCACATATTGGCAATCCATTGAGGGCTCTTTTTATTTTTTCTGCCGTCTCACCCAGTGGATAGAATTGGCCCTTTTTTAATAGTGGTAAAATCAATAAAACATTAAGTGGATCTGCTAATTCTGTATAAATGCCGTACGACTCGAATTTTTTTTGTAGTTCAAATCCACTTAAACCGCACTTTGATTGTATCGTAATTTTAAGTACATCTCCCTGATTTCCCGGAAAGGTTAAAACTTTTATCGTTTCAATTTGTGTTAATGCTTCTTTAAAGGAATTAATCTCTGATAAGAGATATTTTAAGTCGTTATTTTCATAGGCTGCTAAATAATGTCTGGCTACATCGAGTGAGGCCATAATGGGATAAGATGGGCTACTGGATTGAAAAATCCCTAGATAGTCTTTTATCATTTCCCAGTTTACAAGGTTACTATTTATATGGATAAAGGAACCCATTGTCATAGCCGGCAAAGTCTTATGTGCAGAATGAACAACAACATCGGCACCTAATTGCAGTGCTGATACCGGAAAAGGGTCTCCAATGGTAAAATGCGCCCCATGTGCCTCATCAACTAACACAGGAATTTGTTTATGATGGGCAAAATCAATTATTTTTTTTAATTCATAAACCATGCCGTAATAATTCGGATAAGTTAAGATGATAGCTTTTGCATCCGGATAACGGTATATGGCCTGTTGAATGGTGTCCATACTGATACCTGCTGCAACTTTCCATTCCTGATTTACTTCCGGTTCAAGGAATACTGGCACTGCTTTTGCTAATTTAAGCGCATTTAACACCGATTTATGGCAGTTTCTTTGAACGAGGATGGTTGCATCCTCTCTGCAGGCTGCCATAATCATAGCAAGGTTGCCTACAGTAGAACCATTCACTAGAAAAAAACTTTTATTAGTCTGATATAACTGGGATAATAGCTCTTCTGCTTCTTTGATAGGTCCTTCTGGTGAATGAAGATCATCTAATCCTTCTAATTCTGTAGCATCTATTTTCAATACCCCTGAAAAAAACACATCCTGATTATATGGGGTCAATAAACCATATTTATGGCCGGGTACATGAAATGAAACAGGGTTCTTACCATTATGTTCCCTTAAAGCATTGTATAAGGGTGTTTGCAGTTGATTTCTCATTCTTTATCTTCCTTGCTTTTTAATCCGTACTAACGTAACATCTCTTTATTTTAGCAAAAAAGAGTTTGATTTCCCATTTCTCTCAAAAAAAATAAAGCCCTTTAGAGGACTTGTTATGAAAATATTTCTGGAGTGGTGATTTTTCTTAGCTGTTTTAAAAAATATTTATATCTCGGGTCATTTGTATCGGTATGAATTAAATCATTTTCACAATCTGTGCAAATAAAAGAAGAATATAGATGTATGCCTTTTGGTTTTAGACTCTCACAAATAACGCATGTTTCTTCATAATAATGATGTGTTACCAATGAACTCAATCCCTCCACCTCCATACATCCATTCTGTCCGTAAATTGATATTTGTATACAATTTTTTGAATACTCTTTTCAGATGGCTCCTGTATTATCTTATGTTATTGCCGCTTCTTGGGTGTATGTCTATCTGCGTTTTCTTTGAAAACACTTCGTACTTTTTTGCTTTTTCCAAACTTTTAATCAAAAAATACAAAAAAGGACAATCCTTCCGGATTGTCCTTAAAGTGCCTGGCAACGTCCTACTCTCACAGGGACAAGGTCCCAACTACCATCGGCGCTGAGAAGCTTAACTTCCGTGTTCGGTATGGGAACGGGTGTG
>NZ_JAFBEX010000028.1 GCF_016908975.1 Neobacillus cucumis | reverse complement strand
ACGGATACAAGAAAGATAAAGACAGTAACGGATACAAGAAAGATAAAGACAGTAACGGATACAAGAAAGATAAAGACAGTAACGGATACAAGAAAGATAAAGACAGTAACGGATACAAGAAAAATAATAAGTATAAATAGGGATATCGAAGACATTAGCAAACGAAGTAAGATTTTTGAAGCGTCTGTCATCCCAAACGTCTTGATATGCATATTATAAAAACACAAAAAACCACTCCCTTATTTTTATAGGAAGTGGTTATTGCTGTTGATATAAATTAAGTTAGCTTGGATCAGAACCTTTTAGAGAGACACCAGGTGAAAGAATGGTTTTTTTGTTTAATAAGAAAAGATTACATTCTTTTCTCTAAGTGTTTTTTCAAGTCTTTTCAAGTCTTTTCAACTTTTGAATCGATTCTTCTGATGACCGTTTACCAATTTCTATTACCAATGCCTCAATCAAAGCAATAGTAGGTACTACTGAAAATTGTTCTTTGCTGACTTCTACTTTCAGCGTTGCGGATGCATATGAAATAATTGGGCATGAGATATAGTCTGTTATCAATCCTATTGACTGAAAATTTTTTAGAATATAATCGCATAACTGTCTTTGTTTTTTAGGTAAGGAGTCTTTAATATCAACTATTTTATTAATGGTTGTTTTTGGATTACCTTAACTCATTTAAATTACCTTTTCACCTTTTGAATTGTTGTAAACCACTTTTTAAAAAAAAGGGAATTTTTATTTTTGATATTCTAAAATTATATTGGGTTCAAATAATAAGGTCGTTAATTCTTCTCTTAAAAATAACAAAGGAGATACTACAAAAACGTAGTATCCCCTCCTATAGTTCTTAATAGAAAAAATGACCTTATTTTAAAATCATTAGAACCTTTTAATCAAATGATTAATTAATTATTTTGCTTAACATAAATTAGGACTTTTGTATATTTTGGAGAAAAAGAGTATAGATGTTTACCAGGGAGAAGGTACCACAGCGTGTTAATTTGCTAACAATAGGGGCAGGAGATTTACCTCGACTTCGAGTATTTTATAAGTCTTTAGGTTAAACTTTACGCTTAACACTTTCTCTCTCAATGAGTTCAGTATTTATCTCCAGCTTTAACTTTAGTTGATCTTTGTTAGAAATCTTCTCTAATAATCTTTTAACTGCACTTTTACCTATATATTGTTTGTAAACTCTAACAGTGGTTAATCTTGGATTACTTATCTCACAAAATGGCATATCGTCAAATCCAACAATAGAAACTTCTTCAGGTATCTTAATCCCTTTTTCAGTCATAGCTCTCATTGCAACTAAAGCTATAAAATCATTAAAAGCAAAAAATGCAGTTGGAAGCCTAAAGTTCTTATCATTAAGTCTTTCCTTCATATCCCTGTAGGCACCATCAAGAGTTGTTTCAAGCTCTATTACATACTCGTGGTGAATAGGCAATCCTTGCTGAATTAGCGCCTCTTTGAATCCTTCATATCTATACCTGAAATTATTAATGGGCTTTGTACTGCCAATACATCCAATTTCTTTATGGCCGTTTTCAACTAAATATTTCACAGCCTGATAGGCACCTTGTTCATTATTTATAAGAACATGATCAAAGTTTACTCCATTAAAATAATTATCTAAAAGAATTACCGGAATATTGAGTTTCTCAAAAGGATGTATGTCTATCTCATCCATCTCAGTGGCTAGCAACAAAACTCCCGCTGTTTGGTCTTCTTTAATTATTTCTTGAATATCTTCATCAGTATGCTCACTATGAATGATATGGGACACGATCAGCTCATAACCTTCTGCCCTGCATTCCCTTTCTGTTCCCTCAATTAAAGCAGAAAAAAATGGTGTATCAGCATCAACATAGCCTTGCTTTTTAAAAATAATAAACCTGATTATATTGCACTCTTCTTTGCTGCTTCTATTGTAGCCCAACTCTTCAGCAATCTTTAAAATTCTCTCCTTTGTTTCCTTTCCAACACCTTTTCTGTTATTCAGTGCATTAGAAACTGTTCCCGGAGATACTCCCGCTAATTTAGCAATATCTTGCATGATGGTTTTCATTAATCATTCACCTTACCTCTATATATCAAAAATAATAATTCAAAAAAAGTGATCAATCAAGTTTTACTAAATATTTATCTCCTTTTTCGAAAACTTATTTCATAGCTAACGATAATGCACTTAAAATGAAAGAAGAACTCCGGTAGACTACTAATGTACCCAACCGGAATTCTTTTTGTATGCCTCATGTTTTGAACTGCTTTGTTCTGGTGTTTTTATTTTATTGAACTTTGACAATTACTTGTGCATAACGAGTCATTGGCGCTTTTGCATTGTCGGAAACTTCCAGAACTATGTTGAAATAATCTCCTGAAACTGCATCCTTTGGAACTGTATACTTGGTTGTTAATTGATTACTATCCCATACCTGAAGTCCAGTGGCTGCTCCAGAGTATTCACTTGCATCTTTATAAACCCACCACTTAATATTTAAAGCATTACCATCGGGATCACTGGCATTCCCTTCCAATGTTACCACATCACCGGCTTTAGCCGTTATATCCTTTACTTTGGCACTTACTACAGGGGCATGATTGGAATCTTCATAGGAATTGACAGCCCAATCACTACGTGCTGCCCAGTCTTGCTGAAGCTGCAAAAGAAAACGCTTTGCACTAAAATCATCCTTAGTGCCAGTAACATAATCATCCTCAAGATACGATCCCGCTTTATTCATTGCTTTATCATTTACTTTTATGCGACCACCCCATGTCCCATAATTGGGGTTCTCAAGCCCGCGTAACCCAACAGGAATCAGTGGAAACCATGTGAGACTATCACCTTCCCCAAGCCATTCGTATTTATCAAAGGTATAATAAGCATCAGGATAACCTAGAGGGCGCCAATCGAGAGCAGCAGTTAATCCATATTGGAAATTATCTGGCTCACCAGGATAGTAGGTTCCATCTCCCATGGTATGATAGTTTGACATCATCTTTCCATGATCAAATATTATATTTTTAGTCAGCCATTCTGGTTGAAACGTATAGCGAGTCTCTGCGTTAGCCGTTCTGGAGCCAAAATATGCATAATCATTATACGCTCCATCGTAGGTCACAAGCCCCGGATACAAACCTGGAATATCGTAGTCGGTCCACGTATTATCTTGCGCATGAGCAAGAATAATAACTTTATTAACAACCTTATCCTGAATCGATTTCCACTGAGGAGTATTCTTGTACTCATCTGCAATGGATAATAATGCACGGGCCGTAGTGTTAAAGCCACCCCAGGTTTGAATATAAAGCTTGCGTGGATCATTATCCAAAATGGCCTTCTTTATCAACTCTGAACCCTCAGTCGCGTTACGAACGTCACCTTCGAATTCAACATTACCAACCTTTACAACACTCATGAGAGCATCTGGAGAAGGGTATTTTGGGTCATTCTTAACGAGATTCTTATAGTCCTTTGCGTACTCATTTTTAATTACGTCTTCAATCCATCCCATTGGCTGAGGGCGATAGATTTTAAGGTCACCTTCATTTGGCACCTCAGACTTATAACTTTTTGCGATTTCCTTCAAGGTGTGAACACCATCACCTTGCCAATGATACATTGACGAAGAATATACTATTCCGGCTATATCGAAGTCGTCTGCGTATAGCAACAAATGACGTAATGAGTTCTGATCATCAACTTCACCATCTGTAGTGATAATCATTCTTGTTTGAGAGCTTTTATCAGGTTCAGCATATTTTTTCTGTTTTGCCTGCACACTAGCAGGCTGCTGTTTTTCCTGTGCACTAACTGGCTGAATTCCATGGATTCCTGGTGCGACAACACCTGCTGTCAGTGCTAAGCTGGCTGTAAGCACAATTCTCCTCATTCTTTTCGACTTCATAAAAATTCCCCCTAAATATCTTTTATTATCAACCCTTATGGGTATCGACCATGGTTAATAAATATGTAATACACGGATTTATTACCTTATTAAGTGAGATGACTTTCTTGGCTTCCGCTTTACTACTTATATAAAAATTTGAATTTTCCTATGAAAGGCCTTTCATTTGTACCATACTGCGATTATATTGTAATACTATGAATATTTCAATCATTTATATAAATATTTATTTAATTTCATATAATTATTTATATAAAATTCCTTAATTTTTTTCTCGAACTTTTCTTTTTTTTACTAAAAACTCGAATACCATCCAATACTTCGGTTATATTTTTAGACAGAATCAAATGAATTTAAGTTGATTTTATTTAAATATTTATAAGTCCATCTCAAAATTTATCATAAATTGAAGTTATTTTTAACGAATGGTTTTATTTGCACTATTTTTCATGGGGAACTTTTTATGATTTCTTGGCTAGAAAGAGTCATTTTTTTATTTCAATTTGTGACCATAAGGGGAAAATTGGTTTCCAATGTTGATAAGCCGGGTAAGTATGATTTGTAAGCAAACAAAAAAACGAAATGGAGGCTATAACTATGAGTAAAGCAGTTTTAGGTGTTTATAATTCAAATGATGAAGTCGTTCGAGCCATTGAAGAATTCCAAAACGAAGGATATTCTGTAAACGACTTGTCGATTATTGCTAATACAGCAGTTGTCCCTTCCTCCATCGAAGAGGAAACAGGAGTAGCTTCCCAGGAGATAAGCACAAGTAATAACAACTACCAAACAGAGGAACACCAAGGGCTCTTAGCCAGTCTGTTTTTCCCGTTTGCGAATAGTATGACTCAAAATGATGAAAGAACTAACTATTATGATCATTTGATCGCCGAGGGTATCAGTGAGGTAGATGCACTTAAATACGAAGAAGATATCAATGACGGTAAAGTTCTGCTTCTTACTAATAAAGGATTAGGGAATGCTAGTGCTAGCGGCGGTGTCTCCATAGAAACTATGGATCGTGAACAGACTAGTCTAGAAGATCTCGACTCAGATAAGCAACGCACACTAAAGCTTCGAGAGGAACAATTGGATGTTAATAAACACCGTGTTCAGACAGGTGCCGTTGAGGTTAAAAAGGATGTCGTCGAAGAACAGGAAACAGTAAATGTTCCAGTCAGACGTGAAGAGGTCTATGTAGAAAGACGGACAGTAGACGAAACTGATGCAGACACAACCACACCTATAGGTGATGATGAAACTATTCGTGTTCCAATTGTCGAGGAAAGAATCGAAGTTAACAAGAAACCTGTCGTTACCGAAGAACTGGTGATTAACAAAAAGCAAGTTACAGAAAATCAAAAGGTAACAGAGAATGTGAAGCGCGAGGAAGCAAAAGTAAAGAAAAAGGGCGATGCTTCTATCAATGAAACTACTACTGACAGCGAGCGTGTGGATTCCGATAGATTTTAACATTTTTAAGATAAGGATGTAGTAAGCGTTTATTTTATAACACCTTTATTTATGTAGGGAAAAAAATTAAGATGATTTTTGTAAAACTGCTCATCCTTTTGCTTACTAGAGCTAAGGATGAGCAGTTATCTTTCTATATTGCAGGTGAAAATCCTATATTTAGGCATTATGATATTTATTACCTCATACCGCCCATTCATTAACTGCAACGTTATATGAACGATATTTGTTTACGAAAATTTTGGAATCCAATCACCATGTGCTTCAATTAAATCATCGCACATCGCAATGATGTCATTCATCGATAATTCAGCAGCCGTATGAGGATCGAGCATTGCTGCCTGATAAATGTGTTCCCTCTTTTTCGTAACCGCTGCTTCAATTGTTAAAAGCTGTGTATTAATATTTGTACGGTTAAGGGCTGCTAACTGTTCTGGAAGATCTCCTACATAGCAAGGATTGATTCCGCTTCGGTCAGCCACGCATGATACTTCAACAACAGCTTTTTCTGGTAAATTGCTAATTAAGCGCCCCGTATTTAAAATGTTTCCGCCAAATTTAAATGGAACATTCGTCTCAATCGCTTCAATAATACGCGAACCATATTCGTGAGAACGGGTATGATTAAGCTGCTCATTGTTGACAATCTCGTCACGCATTTTGTCCCAGCGTTCAATTTGCTCTATACAACGACGCGGATACTCATCAAGAGGGATATTGAATTTCTCGATTAATTCCGGATAATTGCGTTTAATGAAGTACGGATGGTACTCGGCATTATGCTCAGATGATTCTGTTACGTAGTATCCGAATTTGTCCAATAATTCAAAGCGGACCATATCATCATGCTTTGTTTGTTGTTTTTCTCTCGCACGGCGTTTAATTTCCGGATATAAATCTTTGCCGTCGCGTTTGATCTCAAGGAGCCAGGCCATATGGTTGATGCCGGCGATTTTTTCTTCCACTCCTTCATGATTCATTCCTAATGCTTTGAACAGGTGCTCGCTGCAAACTTGTACGCTGTGGCATAATCCGACTGTTTTAACATTTGTATAGCGCAGCATTGCTCCTGTTAATGTTGCCATCGGATTTGTGTAGTTTAAAAACAGGGCATTCGGACAAACCTCTTCGATATCCTTGGCGAAATCCCACAAAACCGGAATGGTGCGAAGTGAACGGAAAATTCCGCCAATCCCGATTGTGTCAGCAATCGTCTGACGAAGACCATATTTTTTAGGAATTTCAAAATCAATAACAGTACTCGGCTTATATCCCCCCACTTGAATAGCATTGATTACGTATTTAGCTCCAATTAATGCTTCTCTCCTATTTAAATAGGCTTTAATACTGATCGTTTTATTATAACGATCTCTTAGATTAGTCAGCATTGCTTCTGATTCTTTCAAGCGCTGTTCATCGATATCATGTAAGGCAAACTCAAATCCATCAAGGGCAGGCACCATCAAGCAATCTCCCAATACATTTTTAGCAAAGATGGTACTTCCAGCTCCAATAAACGTAATTTTTGACATAAGTTTCCCTCCTATAAAGTGAAACCGGGACTGCCTATCGAATTTTGAAATAGGATAAAAAATTGTTCCAAAAAACAATTGATGTCCCGTATTCAGCTTTGTATTTTATGTTGTTATAATAATATTAAAATGTATATACAATAACCTCAATGGTAAGTTTGTGTGATTGGAGGGTAAAATATTGTCTTTGACTTATAGGGGGAAACATGAGAAGGATTATGGAACGTACGGTTTTCGCTTTCAAGATGTTCTTCCTAACGATGTAGCAAACATATTCGTGCTTGGCCGGGAAGAGAAAATACCCGGTGAATCTTATGATTGGCATGGGTTAAAGCGAAGAGACGTTGGCACGTTTGTGTTTCAATACACTCTGTCAGGATCGGGAAGATTTGACATAGAGGATAAAAGTTATACAGTGAGGTCAGGAGAAGCATTCATTGCCGAAATTCCTAGCAATCATCGTTATTACTTTCCAAAGGATAGCGAGGGATGGGAGTTTATGTTTATTACATTAGTGGGAAGAGAAGCCGCCGATTGCTGGCGGTTTATGAAAGAACAGAGTGGTCCTGTCTTGAAAGTTCCTCCGGATTCAAAGTTGATTCAGCTTTTGCTGAAAATCTATCAAGAAACATATGATGAAAAGATTACAGATGCATATTATGCCTCTGCAAAAGCTTATGAGTTTATTATGGAGTGTTACCGTTTCATAAGGAATATAGAAAAAGCAACGAAAGGTTTCTCTCTCCAGATTACAGAAGCATTATCCTTTATCCAAACACATTTTCATGAACCAATCACACTCGACGAAATAGCGGCCGTATCCGGTTTCTCAAGATATTACTTTATTAAGCAGTTTCAACACCAACTTAATATGACACCTGTGCAATACCTTACCAAAATCAGAATTCAAAAGGCAGCGGAGCTACTTCGTTCAACGAAATCCTCTGTTACAGACATTGCTGCCCAGGTAGGGTATGCAAATGCCAATTATTTCAACAAAGTATTCCGCAAAGCTGTTGGTGTGTCCGCCGGCAACTTTCGTGAAAGTAAAGACGTTGTCGGAATTGATCGTTTAATCATTGATTAAGTTTATGGCAATATGAATTGACTGATATAAAAAGAAATAAACTTTTAATAGAGGCACACCAAACCACCAGACAAGAAGAATCACAAGCTTAGAGACAAGAGCAAATGTTGCCTATTTCGGCATGTTTGGTTATGAACTCGATCTTACGAAAATGACGGAGCAGGAAAAACAGATCGTTCGGGCGCAAATTGATTTTTATAAGCAGAATCGCAAAATCATTCAAAATGGGATCTTTTATAGGCTGCAAAACCCCTTTGTAGGTGATGGAAATGAAACAAGCTGGATGGTTGTGTCACAAGATCAAAAACAAGCAATCGTCGGCCACTATCAGGTGTTATCACGTCCAAATCCGGGATTCTCAAGGCTGCTGCTTAAAGGGTTGAAGTCGGATACTGAATACATCGTATCCGGATTAAGCAGCACTCATTATGGTGATAACTTAATGTATGCCGGCCTCCCGCTAAAAAATGAACATACAGGAATCGAGATTCCCGGTGTGGAAGAAAGCGTAGAATTTTCATCCCAGGTTTTTGTTATAAAGGAAAAATAATTATTTTAGTGCCTTAATTGTGCGCTTTGGGCACTTTTTTGGGTCATCAAGAAAAACCTAGCACTAAAACCCCTGGTCGTCTTAAAAAAATTCAAATCATTTTTGAAAAAAACGCTGAATATTCTCAGCGTTTTTTTATTATATTACTGCTCAACCAATCTGCCTTTTGTATAAGTACTTTATTTTCACGATCTATATCTTAGCTAATAACCCTTTTAAAAAAATGAATGAGCTGAGTCTTCTTTAGTATTGCCTTCCTTGTTAATATATTTAAAAACTTCTTCACCCTCAGTATCTTTTGGGAGATTATTTAGCTCAGCTACTTTCTCAATCATTCTAAATGCAAATAAGAATATCCGCTATACTCTTAGCTGCTAGATTTTAGGCTAAGTGTCTAAGAAGTTAAACAAGCCTATAACCATCACACGGTCACAGGCTCGCCTTAAGTTGAGGATACCATAAACATATTTATTTAGTTTGGATTAATAAAATTTCATCAATGATGGGAATTTCTCTTTGCAATATGGTTAAGAGTTTTTCTTCGACTTGATTGTCGATTTCACAAATCGTTATCGCCGAACCATTGACTTTTGAACGTTCATTCGCCATACGGGCAATATTTAACCCTTTTTGATAAATAGATCCTGATAGCTCGGCAATAACCCCTTTTCGATCGGTATGACGGATTACAAGTGTTGGTCGGTCTCCGGAAAATTTTAATGGGTAATCATCCAACTCCTGAACTTCTACTTTGCCGCCGCCTAAGGAACTTGCCAATACCTTTACAGTTCGCGTTGCCCCTGATAATTCTACTAGCACCGTATTTGGGTGGTAACTTCCAAGAACCCGTTTCGTAAACTCGTATTGTAAGCCATTTTCTTCGGCAATGTGTTTCGCATTTGGAATGCCTTGATCCAATGTTGTTAACCCAAGAACCCCTGCTAATAATGCTAAATCTGTCCCATGGCCCTGATAGGTCTCGGCAAAGGAACCCATCAGGGAGAACTTTGCAAATAATGGTTTTTCATTTAACAGCTGAAAGGCAATGTTGCCAATTCGGACAGCACCTGCCGTATGAGAACTTGATGGCCCAACCATGACAGGGCCGATAATCTCATAAGCACTTTGATATTTAGCAGGACCGCCGCCGCTTGTCTTTTCGCTAAAAATCTGCGTTTTCAGTTTTTGACCTGTCGGGGTACCGGCCAAACCGCCAATTCCGGTTTCTCTTAACGATTCAGGCATTTGCTGCCCTACTTCATGCATCACATGGATGACTTCATCAGGAGGGATAATGCTGACTACCCCTGCTAACGCCATATCTGCCGCAGCCTGGGCGGTAATTGCATGCAATCCGTTCCGAAGGATACAAGGAATTTCCACCAGCCCGGCAACTGGATCACAAACTAGTCCCAGTGAATTTTTTAAAGCAATCCCTACTGCATTTCCAACTTGGGTAGGTGTTCCACCGGCAAGTTCAACTAAAGCGCCGGCTGCCATCGCAGTTGCTGAGCCGATTTCCGCCTGGCATCCCCCGGCTGCTCCTGATATGGAAGCCTTATTGGCAATTACCAATCCAAGGGCAGAGGCAGTGAACATCGACAGTACGATCAGCTCCCGTGGGAATTTTCCGCTGTCCAGCGCGTGAACGAGTACTGCCGGCAAGATTCCCGCCGATCCTGCAGTCGGTGTCGCCACAATCCGCCCCATTGCTGCATTGACCTCTGATACTGCCAGCGCATTAGCTGCGGCATCTAATGTCATGGGATTGACAAAGGATTTTCCACTTTCAGCATATTGGTGAAGGCGGTACCCATCGCCGCCGGTCAAACCGGTACGGGACATGACAGCACTTCTCTTCCCGTTATGGACGGCCTCTTCCATTACCATAAATTGCTCGGCCATTTTTTCAATAAGAACTTCCCGTGGAATGCTCTTTTGCTGTATTTCAGTTTGAATCATTAATTCTGCAATTGTTATGTGTTGCTGCTCGGCCAGTTCAATTATTTCTCTTAAACTCGTAAAAGACATACTATCACTCCCTCAAAGAAGACGGTCCCCATGCACGAAGCATTAGAACCGTCTCCCTGTTTTATCCTTTGTTTTGTTTTTATTATACTGCTTTCGTTTTTGTGCCTTTTTCGTTTTCGGCCTCGTCTAACGGTACGCGTTTTTCCATTTTTAACAGATAGAAAAGGGCTGTCATAATGGCAAGAAATCCAATTCCCACGATTAATGGGATGCGCGTGCTTGGATTAATAAACATTCCAACAAGGACGACCAATAAAAATACTATAGTAGCATAGTTGCTGTAAGGTGCAAAGGGCATTTTAAATGGATGTTTTTCCATTGCAACAGCATTTACTTTTCTAAATTTAATTTCACTGATGAGCAGTACAAACCATGGAATCATTCCAGGAAGTACACTCGCGCTGTAAACATACACGAAGATGGATGGAGGTGCAATATAGCTCAAAACAACGCCAAGGACCAAGCCCACTAAAACCGTTAAAGTTGAATAAACAGGTACTTTATTTTCCGATAGTTTGGCAAAAATCTTTGGTGCCTGCCCATTTTTCGCCAATGTGTAAAGCATCCTCGTAGCACTGAAGATACCACTGTTACAGCCGCTCATTGCTGCCGTGATCACGACAAAATTGATAATGCCTGCTGCAGCCGTAATTCCAATTTTGGCAAAAACCGAAACGAATGGGCTGCCAATTTGATTAAGCTGGTTCCAAGGGTAAACAGTTACAATGACAAAGATCGCACCAATATAGAAAATTAAAATACGCCAAACAGTTGTTTTTACAGCATGGGTGATCGTTTTTTTCGGATTTTCTGCTTCACCAGCCGTAATCCCAATTAGTTCCACCCCTTGATAAGCACCGATTACGATGGAAAGGGCAAAGAAGAAACCTTTAAATCCGCCAGTGAAAAAACCGCCATTTTTCCAGATGTTTGAAAATCCAATTGCATTGCCTCCATTTCCGAACCCAAAGAGAATGATGCCAATACCAGCAATAATCATGAAGACAATCGTTAATACTTTAATTAACGAGAACCAGAATTCAAATTCACCAAAGTTTTTAACCGAAATCATGTTGGCAACGCCAAGGATCACCATCGCGACCACCCCAGGGACCCATGTTGGCAGATGTGGGAACCAATAATGCATATACGCACCAACCGCAATGATTTCCGACATGCCGACAGTAATCCATTGGAACCAATAGCTCCAAGCCGTTAAATAACCGGCCAAAGGATGGATATATTTATTGCCAAGGTCAGCAAATGAACCGGAGGTTGGTTCCAAATAAAGCATTTCCCCCATCGAGCGCATGATGAAAAATAAGAAGAGGCCGGCAACTGCATAGGCAATCATAACCGATGGACCCGTCCATTTAATTGTACTGGTCGAACCCATAAATAAACCAACCCCGATCGTACCACCCAAAGCAATCATTTGAATATGACGCGATTTAAGCCCCCGCTTTAATTCTTGGTTTTTTGACATAGACTTCCCTCTTTCCCCTTTGCACTTTTATAAACCCTTTTTCTTCTTGATCTTTTACTCTTTCCTTAAACCAATACAGGTTCCCCAAATGGAATACCCATTTTTTCGGCCAAGTTTTCGAGCATAGATTTTGTCATACGGTCTAAATCGTACCCCGGATTAAAATCCCATTCCTCTTTGGCAGCGGTCGCATCAATACTGTTTGGCCAAGAGTCGGCAATCTGCTGTCGGACTGGATCCACCTGATAATCTATCGTAAATTCTGGTATCAATTTCCTGATGGAAGCAGCGATTTCTTCAGGTTCAAAACTCATAGCTGTAATATTAAAGGCATTTCGATGTTTTAACCTAGATGAATCCGCTTCCATTAATTTAATAATCGAATCAACCGCATCCGGAATATACATCATATCCATGTAAGTCCCTTTCGCAATATATGACGTGTATTTTTTGTTCTTTAACGCTTCATAGTAGATATCAACCGCATAGTCTGTCGTTCCTCCGCCCGGAAGTGTTTTGTAGGAAATTAACCCAGGGAAGCGGACCCCGCGGGTATCGACGCCAAATTTTGCAAAGTAATAGTCACATAGCAATTCGGCGCTGACTTTGGTAACACCGTACATCGTGTTTGGCCGTTGGATTGTGTCCTGGGGTGTATTGTCTTTTGGCGTGGATAGACCAAAGGCGCCAATCGAGCTTGGTGTAAAGAATTGTGCATGGGAATTTTTTGCCACCTCGAGCGCATTTACCAATCCGCCCATATTTAAATTCCAGGCTAGAAGAGGTTTTTTCTCGGCTGTTGCTGATAGCAGCGCTGCCAAATGGATAATCGTATCAATGTGATGGTCATTGACCAGCTTCTGCATTTTCTCGCCATCCAGCACATCCAATGTATCAAATAAACCATCTTCTACCACTGAGTTGCTGTTAACATGGCGGATATCAGTAGCAAGGACATTTTTCTCTCCATAAAGCTCCCTAAGTCTCAACGTTAACTCTGAACCGATTTGTCCTAAGCTTCCAGTCACAAGAATTTTTTTCACCGTAAATAGCCTCCTAAGTATTTCTCTTAAATAATGAACATGGTATCTGATTGTATCAGAGAGGACCTAGTCTAAGAAACGAGGCCCTGCCCTTTTTATCTTCTAAACTTAGATGACACCCAGTTCCTTTCCAACTTTTTCATATACAGAAAGCACTTGATCTAGCATTTCTCTTGTATGAGCCGCAGTCGGCATATTGCGCACTCTGCCTGTTCCCTTCGGCACCGTTGGGAAGGTGATGGCTTTGGCGTAAACTCCCTCTTCCATTAGACGGCGGGAAAATTGCTGTGTTAATGTTTCTTCTCCGATAATACATGGCGTAATCGGTGTTTCTGAGTGACCAATATCAAACCCTAATTTTTTCAAACCTTCTTTTAAATAGCGGCCATTTTCCCATAGTTGATCGACTCTCTCCGTTGATTCCGTCATGATGTTAATGGCTTCAATGCTGGCAGCAGCAGCTCCAGGTGTCAGCGATGTTGAAAATAGGAATGGACGGGCGCGCACTTTTAACCAATCAATTAATTGCTGAGTACCAGCCACATAGCCGCCTACAACACCAATAGCCTTGGAAAGCGTTCCAATTTGAAAATCAATTTTATCAGAAAGGCCAAAATGTTTAACTGTGCCGGCACCATTGCCCATGACGCCTGAACCATGTGCGTCGTCAATATATGTAAGCAATCCATATTCTTCTGCAATCTCCACGATTTCCGGAAGCTTCGCTACATCTCCATCCATTGAAAAAACTCCATCGGTGATATACATAATTTTTTCATAAGCACCGCTTTCGACCGCTTCTTTTGCAGCCCGCCTTAGATCGTCCATGTCCTGGTGTTTGACGCGGATGATTTTCGCTCCGGACAAACGGCAGCCATCAATAATCGAGGCATGGTTCAATTCGTCGGAAATAATCGCATCCTTCTTTGTCATCACCGCCGAGATTGCGCCCATATTGCAATTAAATCCTGATTGGAATGCAATTGCCGCTTCTGTATGCTTGAATTCGGCTATCTCTTTTTCCAATTCAGTATGGATGGTCATCGTTCCGTTAATTGTCCGAACGGCACCCGCACCCACACCGTACTGTTTCGTGGCTTCGTTCGCCTTCTGAATTAATCTTTCATTGTTTGCGAGCCCAAGGTAATTGTTGGACGACATATTGATGATTTCTTTGCCCTTGATTACCACAATTGGGCCATTGGCTCCCTCTACTGTATCAATGTCGTTATATAGCCCTTTCTCACGTAGCTCTTGCAGCTGTGGAGTTAATATATCTTCTAAAACTTTTCTAGACATCGTACAAACCTCCTCAATAAACTTATCAGTATAAATTTCTTATCCGTTTCCGATTAGGAAAGATTAATTTGAAAACGTTTCCATGCACTTAGTTTAAATCGAATTTAGTTGATTTACATTCCCATCTTTGTTGTATGTACCTCCCATATTTGCCCTCCTTCATATCTTTGTCACATTTAACCACAAAAAAAGACCATTAAGTTTTAACTTAATGGCTTTATTTCAAAGAGATGAAAAGCGTTAAAGGTCAGTGTAGATTGTAAATAAAGCTCTGCTTCCACTTTTTCCTCATAAATTTGCAAATCAGGGTGGGTTCCCTGCTTGATAAAGGAAATGACCTCCTGGTCGTAAATATCCTGATGCTGCAAATTGATCCAGTTAATATAAAATTCGCCGTTATTTTGATCAAGAATGTGCTTGCGAATTTGATACCGTCCAGGCGGGAGACCTGAAATCACGACTTTCTTTTCCTTTGTGATGGATTGCAGAAAGAAACTCTCGACCGAATAAGAGGGATTGATATAAGAGGGGTTATAAACGGCCAACTGATAGCCGCCTTCCCCCATTGCCATTACAAAATCCTCGCCTTCAGCTATAATCCTCAAGTCCATTTTTTCCATCAGTTGAAAGTTAAAATAAGCAGGGCGTTTAATTTGATAGTAATACAGGAGGGCAATTCCATTCATGGCAATATGGTCTTTATTCAGATTATTTTTTTCCAGTGAGTGGGTATCAATCCAGAGCCCCAAACCGGAAACTTCCTTCATCGCATCCAACATTTCTTTAAAAATAAGGGCTGAACGGAAGAAAGTGCCGCTTAAATCCATCGTATTTCCATAAAGTGTATTCCAATCCGTTAGGAAAATCGGAACCTCCTCCAAACCCGCAGTCGATAAACTCTCCTTTAATCTGTTGCATGCTTTCCTTACATAATTTTTTACTCCTTCAAAAGTAAGATTATCCATATCGGTAAAATCCACTTCTTCATTCGGATTGCAGGTGAAGCAGACCAACTCGCAACGATTGGAAATTTGGTTTAAAAAGTCAGCAACAGGAACGGGTATAGCCTTTCCTAAAGAAAACGGCACATGAAGACCGATTTTCGCGGCAGAAGCCCATTTTTTAACTGTTTGATAAAAATCTTGATAAAAGATTCTTGCTGTTTCACCCCATTCCGGGAAAACCAATTCAAACCGCCATTTGCCTACAAAGGAACTGCCAAAATAACTAAGACTGTGCCGTAAGAATTCATCCAGCTTCCTAAGATATTCAGAGCTGCTTACCACTTCCCTTTCAACTTCCACGCGAATGAATGGAACCAACCCTAATTGTTGAAAACGGGTAAACAAGGCATCCATCTGATAAAATTGTCCGCCTATTTGATAGAGGGGCGTTGTCATCGCAAAGCTGTCCGAAAATAGATTCGTAAAATAGATATATTCAAACCCAAGTTCCTCTTGGATTAACTTTAAGTCTGCCTGCACTTCTTCATGCAAAGCATATTCAAGCTGCCCAATCACCAGTAACTTTGAGGCTTTTTCTTTGATAAAAATGGGCTCCTGAGGCAAGTCCACATACACCGCTGAAGCAGCCGGTTCCAACAGCGTAGTGCTCTTCTCATTTCCTGAAATATATTTACTGATTTCCATTAAAAAGTTAGGCGATTGCAGTAATGTATATTGTTCCGTTTCATGTTGCACTTCCTCAACATCCATCGGTTCCACTTTATGAAGGATGCGATATTCAGTAGGCGTTTGCTGGTAACTTTCTCTAAAAGCTTTATTAAATGCCTTCACATTGGGAAACCCATTATTAAGTGAAATCTGGGTAATATTATGGTCGGTATACAGTAGCTCATGAACCGCTGATTTCAAACGGACATTTTTGACATATTGGGAGAAACTAACCCCAACTTCCTGCTTGAAATACCGCGACAAATAGTAAATAGACAAATACCGCTGTTTGGCGATTTCCTCCAATGATATCGGTTTGCGATAATTTCTTTCGATAAAAGTCAGGATCTCTCTAATTCTTTCATCCTTCATTTCGGTGAATTGGTGACTCCCGAGATGTGCTGTTTTAAAATTTCGAATCAACAGTGTAACTAACTGGAAAATCAGTCCGTTAATCTCGATTTCACTTCCATCCTGCTTTTGGTAATAGGCAATTAGAATTTTCGCCATTAGTTGGCGAATTTGATCAAAAAGCAGATACATCCTGTTCCCTTCTTTGGATGAATTGCAGTCAAAATAACACTCATGAATATTCGGATAATAAGGCTCGATTAAATCCAAAGGAATTTGTAACGATAATACGACATTCTCCTTATTCCCCTTAATAAAGCGCAAATCATTGGCGTTAATAAGCAGTAGATCGTTTTCAGCTAATTGGAAGGAATGTTGATTGACCGTAAGTTCAATTTCTCCCCTTATGACAAGAAGAATCTCCATTCCTAATTGGATATGGTGTGAGGAATATTCAATGTTTTGTAAACTTATTTGATACGAATTATCTTTTATTGGCCGGTTCATGAACATTCACCTCAGGACTAGATTAAAAATGTGCCGCGCATTTTGTTTTTGGGATATCCCAACATTGCATTAATTGGTGGATGCCTTTTTCAATTTGATCGAGTGGAATACTGCCAAACCCTAAAAGAAAGGTTGGATATTGATATTCAATTGGCTTTAATAGATAATCACTAACTGGATAGATGGCAATATTGTTATTGGCTGCAATCTGTTTTAACTGATCTTCACCTTTTGACAGGGGGACAGAAATTAAAATGTGCATTCCTGCTTGGTCTCCAGTAATGATGACATCAGGATAATGCGTTTCAAATATTTGAGTTAATTTTTCATGCTTTTTACGATAAATTTTCCGCATTCGGTTTAAGTGTTTGGAAAAATATCCATCTCTCATAAAGTTAGCTAAGATATGCTGATCAAATCTAGGTACAGTTGCTGAGTAAAAACTAAAGGTCTCTTTATATTTTTGTAGTAAGGTTGTTGGTAATATAAAATAAGCAACTCGCAATGAAGGCATTAATGATTTGGAAAAAGTACTCATATAAATGACTTTATTGTTTTGGTCTAATCCTTGTAATGCAGGAATCGGTTTTCCAATATAACGAAACTCACTGTCGTAATCATCTTCAATGATATAGCGATTTTCACCTTTTGCAGCCCAGTTTAACAGGTTCGTTCTTCTTGTTGCCGATAAAACCGCACCCGTAGGGAATTGGTGAGAAGGTGTGATATAAACAACATTGGCATTTGTTTTTTCAAGTTCATCCACTATTAAACCATCTTCATCTACCCGAATGGGGATGGCTCTATTTTGCAATTGTATTTTTGGAATTGCTGAATATCCAGGATTTTCAAGGGCAAATTTTGAATCATTTCCAAGTAATCTTAGAATCATGGGAAGTAGATGCTCCGTTCCCGAACCAATGACAATCTGTTCTGGTTTAGATACAATCCCCCTTGATTGATAAAGATATTTTGAAATTTCTCCTCTTAATGCGAATTCTCCTTGATGATCTCCAATTTGTAACAACTCATTTGAACTATGATCATATAAACTTTTTGCATATTTTCGCCACATTGAAAAAGGGAATGAGTCCGTATCAATTTTTCCTGGATGAAAGTCAAATTGATAGATCTTTTTCTTGTCCACCTCTACACGAATGTTTAAAGGCTCTTTTTCAATATAGGGTAAATCATCGATCTCTTCTACATAAAATCCAATCCGAGGTTTAGATGCTACATAACCTTCTGCAATCAGTTGGGTATAAGCAATTTCAATGGTTGTTTGACTGATATTTAAAAATTCAGCTAATTTTTTTTTTGATGGTAATTTGGTTCCAACTTCAATTTGTTTATGGATAATGGCATCTTTAATACCGTTATAAAGCTGTTCATATAAAGGCATTGCATTACTTTTATCCAATTTAAACATAAGCATATCCATTCCTAATCCCCCCACTGACCACATACTTTTTTAAAAAATTGAACCTTTTCATAAAGTCAATTTCTATTATACTAATAATCATCATCAAATCAATGGAGGTTTTATTATGAAACAGGTAGGGACGGAAACCGTAAAACGTGGAATGGCAGAAATGCAAAAAGGCGGCGTCATTATGGATGTCATTAATGCCGAGCAAGCAAAAATTGCAGAGGCTGCAGGTGCAGTTGCGGTTATGGCTTTAGAGCGAGTGCCATCAGATATCCGAGCAGCTGGAGGAGTAGCCCGTATGGCAGACCCTCGTATTGTAGAGGAGGTAATGAACGCTGTAACGATTCCAGTAATGGCAAAAGCACGTATTGGCCACATTGTAGAAGCACGTGTATTAGAAGCAATGGGCGTCGATTACATTGATGAAAGTGAAGTATTAACACCTGCAGATGAAGAATTCCATTTATTAAAAAGCGAATACACCGTACCTTTTGTTTGTGGTTGCCGCGATTTAGGGGAAGCTGCACGCCGTATTGGAGAAGGAGCTTCCATGTTACGAACAAAAGGTGAACCGGGAACCGGAAATATTGTTGAAGCGGTTCGTCATATTCGCAAAGTGAATGCACAAGTTAGACGTGTTGTGAGTATGAGTACAGATGAATTAATGACCGAGGCAAAAATTTTAGGAGCACCATTTGAATTATTATTAGAAATCAAAAAATTAGGCCGCTTACCAGTTGTAAACTTTGCTGCTGGCGGCGTGGCTACACCCGCTGATGCTGCTTTAATGATGGAACTTGGAGCAGATGGTGTATTTGTAGGATCAGGTATTTTCAAGTCTGATAACCCAGAAAAATTCGCACGTGCCATTGTAGAGGCAACAACTCACTATCAAGACTATAAACTGATTGCTGAAATTTCAAAAGAGTTGGGTACACCAATGAAAGGTATTGAAATTGCAACTCTAGATGCAAGCGAACGTATGCAGGATCGTGGTTGGTAATATGCTAAAAATTGGTATACTGGCATTGCAAGGTGCAGTCAGAGAGCATAGTAGACAAATTGAAGAGCTTGGTTGTGAGGTAATTCCAGTTAAATCCGTTGAAGATCTAAAAGAAATAAAGGGTCTGGTATTACCTGGCGGAGAAAGTACGACAATACGTAAACTGCTGGACCGTTACGATTTACTAGAACCCATTCGTGCTATGGCTGACAAAGGAATTCCTATGTTCGGAACTTGTGCAGGCCTGATTTTATTAGCAAAAAATATCGTTGGCTATGATTCGCCCCATCTAGGGTTAATGGATGTAGTTGTGGAGCGGAATTCATTTGGACGCCAAGTAGATAGTTTTGAAGTAGATCTATCCGTTCAAGGTATTGGGGAAGATATTTCTGCTGTTTTTATCCGGGCTCCGCATATCGTCGCTGCAGGTGAAAATGTTGAAATTCTAGCAAAACATGAAGAGCGCATTGTTTTAGCTCGAGATGGTCAATTCTTAGGCTGTTCCTTTCATCCAGAGTTAACAGAAGATAGTAGGATTATGAAGTATTTTATTGAAATGGTGCAAGAGAGCACAATGGTTTTCGGAAAAATGGATCATTGATAAAAAAGATGCGAAACCTTTTGGTGTTCGCATCTTTTTCATGAGTGCCGGAAGTCTACTGGTTCCATTATCCTTCCTTAGCCGGAACGATTGGAAGGATTAGATGGGATGGATACTGTTTATTATGGTAGATTGTTTGCCTCGCCTTTATCCTCAGATCACTTTCAATTAAGGATTCTCCGGTATTTGGGTTCGGCAAGTAATGAGGAAAACTGCTTGAGGATATTTCCAGTGTTATCCGGTGTCCCGGCAGGAACACATTACTTGTTGCCCAAAGGTCAATTTCATATTCCACCACTTCCCCTGCCAATTCCTCTTCAGGAATGAAGCTATTCCGATATTTGGCATTGACAATTCCCTCGGCTAAAATAATGGCATTGCCATTGGAATCCGCATCGACGAGCTTAGCTGTAAAATCGGTATCTTTCGCGTCTGAGGAAGCCCATAATTTTACCTTCACGTTTCCTGTCACCTCAACAGGATCAGTTAATGGCGCAGATGAATAAACAAGCACATCTTCCCGCTCCTCAATTTCATGTTGATTCAAAGGGCCCATTGTCATTGGACCAAAAAACAATGTACGACCGCCTTTGGTAGGTACAGGATGATTTGGATTGTATATAAAGCAGTCCGTGGCTCCATCTGTTGGCTGAGTCAGAGAAAGTCGGCCATCACCATTTTTTATATTGGCTTTTCCGTTGCTTTGCAAATAAAAATTGGTATAAACAGTTCGTTTTAGCGGCCATTCCATTTCATCTCGCCATTGATTGATGCCCATGACAAAAATTTTAACCGGGGGCTCTGTTTCTAAGCCGATATCAATTCCTTTGAGCCAATGATTAAACCAGTGAATATGGAGATCCGTAATATCCTTTTCGAGATCAATCCAATCACCTGAGGCATGGACACCATAGAAGACTTCCCCTTGCACGGAGGAAAAATAGCCATGCCCCCATGGTCCGACAATTAGCTTTTGATGAGGTCCCGTTTTGTTCATTTCTATATAATTCGTTAAGGTCGGACCGATAAAGCAATCATGCCAGCCGCCTAAATGAAAGGCAGGAACCTGAAGGTCGCGATACTTGTCAGCTATGCTTGATTGTCCCCAATAATCCTCATTTTCAAGAGATTGGGACAATTCCTCAAAAAAATAGTCCGCAATTCCAAGTTCCTTTAATGGAGGCCATTGCTTAATCGGGGCAAATCCGTATAAATCATCTAATCTATTAAGATAATCGGCAATCTTCTGAATCTCCCTCTTTCTTTCCACCGGATTTTCGTATTTTCGTTTAAGCAAATCAGGGGCTATCGATTCAAGTGCCCATGTTTCCGTAAAACCCAGTTGATAAGCACCATTCCGGTAAGAAACACCATTTCTTTGGTCATTTAATGTCATCGCAGGAAAAATGGCAGCCAAGTGCGGCGGCTTTTTCGTTGCAGCCAAAAGTTGGGTATATCCATAATATGACAATCCAAACATACCGACTTTTCCAGTCGAATATGGAAATGCTGCTGCCCATTCTACTGTATCAAATCCATCATTGGCCTCTTGTCTGAATGGTTGAAAATCCCCTTCTGACTGAAAGCGGCCCCTCACATCCTGAATAATCACGATAAATCCATTTTCCACAAGCCGATTTGTATCTAAATAACGATGGGAATAATACGGAAGATCTTTACTATACGGAAGCCTTGTTAATAAAACCGGAAACCTCCCCTCCTTATTTGGTCGATAAATATCTGCATAAAGAATGACCCCATCACGCATCTTACATGGGACATTTTTTTCAACTATAATTTGAAATTGTTTAATTGCAGCCACCACATTTCTTATATCTTTTGTTCAAAAAATCTATCCCATGAGCTGCAAATCTCATGGGATAGTAAATTTTCTTATTTAGGTAGATAGTTAAGGCATTTACTCTGGTTATTCATTGACTGCTTTTGCAGCCTGAGTACGCTTGATTTCTTGCAGTTCACCAGTTGCTGTCAACTTTGCTTTCATCGCGTAGTAGTAGATGATGGCTGGTAAAATTAAGGCGACAGTCCACGAAATGTCTGCTCCGAGTGCCTTTGCAACGGGTCCTTGATAGATACCTTCCACATTCATGAAAGGAGTTTGTGCCACGATGCTGATTAAGTAGGCACCAATACACGTCCAGTTGAACTTACCATATTTGCCGTTTACATCAAAAATATCTTTGATACTATAATTCCCGCGGCGAAGCAGGTAGTAATCAACCAAGTTGATTGCGCTCCATGGCACCATGATGTACTGAAGCAATAACATGAAATCATTCATGATTGCTACAAGGTCACCTTGACCAACGATGCCAAGCCATGTGGCAATAATCGTGCAAATCGCTAAGATAGAAAAACGTTTCGTTGGTGTCACTTTTATTTTAGTGAATGGCTCAATGGACGTAACGGTAGCCATAAATGCACAGTAAAGATTCAGCACGTTAACGCCAAGGATTCCCATCACGATGACGATATAGATGATTGGAGCCAAACTGTGACCAACCATGTTGGCAAGAAATCCAGTTGGATCCGTCCCGAATTTAGGGGAAGATGCAATCAGGATAACCCCTAGCGCCATCGTCCAGCCTGTCCCAAGAACACCGCCGGCATATGTCCAGCCAAATGTCGCACGCGACGATGTGTTACGTGGCAAGTAGCGGGAGTAATCAGCAACATATGGTGCGTATGTCAAGAGCCAAGTGGTGCAAACACTTAGTGCCATCAAAAATGGTCCAGCTTTAAAACTGGAAACTGACCAGCTATGTGCGGGCAGTGGGAGTCTAAAGGCTTCCACCGTTATGATAATGAAAACGATTGCAAATACAATCGCGAAATATTTTTCAACTTTATGGATGAGGTCATATCCATAGGTGGTAACAATCAATGTGACTCCGTTTAGTACGATCATTGCAAGCCATACGGGAATGCCTGGGATTGCGCTATGGATGGCCTGTGCACCAAGTAAACCACTGTAGTATACAGATCCAATGTACATAACCATGACGAGAATCAATGGCAAGATAGCACCGATGACCCCAAACTGAGCCCTACTTTGAATCATTTGAGGTATGCCAAGCTTTGGACCTTGGGCAGAGTGTGTTGCCATAAATAATCCACCAATTAAGTTTCCGAGAATCACAGCAGTGAGCGCCCAGAAAACATTCAGACCGAGCGATATAGCAACTGCCCCAGTAATAACAGGTGTAAGCTGCATGTTACCGCTGAACCAGATATTAAATAAATCTCGTGCTTTGCCGTGCCGTTCCGAATCCGGTACATAATCAATACTTCGTTGCTCTACTTTCATTAATAACCGCCTCCAAATCCCAGGTTTTAGTAATTCCATTACAGCCCTTAATGGTTCAGCGTCCACTTTATTTATCTAGTACAAGTCCCCCCTCTTTTAATTGAACGACCAAAAGAAGGGGATGTATCGATAAATGATGTTACCGTTTTCTTTCAATCCGAATAAACACTTAAGCCAATTTTAATGAAAGTGATTCAATCACCTCAATAATGCGATCCCCGACTTCGGAAGTAGTGGCCGTTCCCTTCATATCGGGTGTCAAAACCTTGCCATCGACAAGCAGTACCTCGATTGCCTCCAACAAGAGCTTCCCATAATGTTCATATCCTATAAAGTCGAGCAGCTGGCTGGCAGACCAAATGGCCGCCAAAGGATTGGCCAGACCTTTTCCCGCAATATCCGGAGCTGATCCGTGAATCGGTTCAAACATCGAAGGGAAGGTTTTCTCCGGATTGATATTCGCCCCTGCTGCAAGACCGATGCCCCCGGCCAGGGCTGCACCTAAATCGGTTAAAATATCTCCAAATAAATTAGAGGTTACCACGACTTCAAATCGCTTCGGATCAGTAATCATTAACATCGCCGCAGCGTCCACGAGGTAGGACGCTATTTTTACATCCGGATACTCCTTGCTGACTTCACCAAAGATCTGATCCCAGAAAACCATTGAATAATTTAGTGCATTTCCTTTACTAATGCTCGTAAGAGATTTGCCTTCTCTTTTAGCCGTCTCAAACGCATAACGGATGACTCGTTCCGTCCCTTTTCGCGAAAAGACGCCGGTCTGCAGGACGACTTCATTCTCCTGGCCTTTATATAACCAATCTCCAGCCCCCGCATATTCACCTTCATTATTTTCTCGGATAAACAGCATGTCCACTTCTTCCCGCTTCACGTCTTTCAACGGGCATACAGCACCTTTTATTAACTTAATTGGGCGAATATTGATATATTGATTGAAGCTTTTTCTGATTTTTAAAAGCAAATCCCATAATGAAATATGGTCTGGTACACCTGGATAACCGACAGCTCCGAGAAAAATAGCATCAAAGTTTTTTAATTTTTCAATCCCGTCTTCATCCATCATCACACCATGATCAGTGTAATGCTCACAGCCCCATGGAAAGTATGTGTATTCAAAATGAAGGGAAGCGTCCAATGCTGCCATTTTATTTAAAACCTTAATTCCCTCTTGAAGCACTTCAGGTCCAATCCCATCTCCGGGAATGACGGCAATCTTATAGATGCTCATTACTATTCGCCCCTGTTCCATACCACTAATTTTAATTCTGTCATTTCCTCTACGGCATATTTGATCCCTTCTCGGCCCGTTCCGCTCTCTTTTACACCGCCGTATGGCATTTGGTCTACCCGGAAGGTAGGGATATCGTTGATTATAACTGCCCCTACTTCAAGAGCCTCACTTGCTAATAAGGCATGATCAATATTTTTCGTATAGATGCCTGCCTGAAGCCCAAATCTCGAATTATTTACATATCCGATTGCTTCTTCAACAGAGTTTACTTTATTAACAATCACAACTGGAGCGAATACCTCCTGACAGGAAACCTTTAACACCGGATCAACATTAACGATGACAGTTGGCTCCAATATACCAGCGGCTAGTTTTCCTCCGGCCAATACGACTGCCCCATTTTGTTTTGCTTCTTCAATCCAGCTTAAAGCACGCTCTGTTTCCTTTTTCGAAATTAAAGAGGAGATATAGGTCTCCGGATCTAAAGGATTGCCCACCTTTAATTGTTTCGCAGTTTCCACGAATTTCTCCACAAATTGATCGTACACTTCTTCATGGACATAAACGCGCTGTAAGGAAATGCAAACTTGCCCTTGATTCGAAAAAGCCCCCATAATACAGCGGTCAATGACCTGATCAACATTAGTATCTTTATCCAATATGACGGCTGCATTTGAACCGAGCTCTAAAGTGGTTTTCTTCAAGCCGGCTTTATTACGGATACCAATGCCGACCGCCGGACTCCCTGTAAACGTAATCATTTGCACGCGGTCATCATTAATAATCGCCTCGCCAACAACCGAACCAGAACCCGTCACCACATTCAAGACTCCTTCCGGAAGACCTGCTTCTTTAAAAAGTTCTGCAATATATAAGGCGGATAGTGGAGTCTGAGAAGCTGGCTTTAAGACGATTGAGTTACCTGAGGCAATCGCGGGCCCTACTTTATGGGCCACAAGATTCATCGGAAAATTAAACGGTGTAATCGCGCCAATGACTCCTATTGGTTTGCGGACGGTATAGCCGATTCTTCCGACGCCACCGGGTGCGGCATCAAAAGGAATGGTTTCGCCATGAATTCGTTTTGCTTCTTCTGCTGCAAACTTATAGGTTTCAATGGTTCTGGATACTTCGCCTTTTGCGAATGTTATTGGCTTCGCCGACTCAAGAGCAATAACTTCTGCCGCTTCGTCAGCCTTTTCTTTCAATAATTCTACTACTTTTTCCAAAATAGCCGATCTCTCAAATGCTGGGATCTTCGAGATTACTTGGAAGGCTTCTTGGGCGGAGCCGATTGCCCTTTTTGTCAACTGCTCATCCGCCATGGCAATCTCGGCAATCAGTTCATCTGAATAGGGGGAATATAGAGGAGCATAAGCAGCTGCCTCTACATCACGGCCATTAATAAATAAATGTTTTTTTACTGCAACTTTTACATTGGTCATCGTCCTAATGCCTCCAATACAAGTTCGTGGAATTGAACAATCGCCTTCTCCGATTTTGAATAAACCCCTCTGTTGAAAGCACGTGAACGGAAGCCGATTTGCTCTAATTCTACTAATTCAACGTCTTCTTCTCTTACTTGCTCGGCAAAAGTAACTAAATCCTTTTCTTCTTGTGTAAGGTTTTCATCTCTAAAATAATAAGTATAAACTGCTAAAGTAGTCTCATGATCAATTGGAAGCATTTGAATGGTGGCCATATTTCCCGGACCCGGATAAATGGTGACCATCAGGTTTGGCCATAACCAGTAGAATTCTCCGCCCTGCATTTCAGCTTCATTTAAATCGTTACTGCCCATTGTTTTATCCGGCTTCACTACTGAACCTTGAATAGAATAGTTCTGACATGTAACAATTTGGTAATTTCTCATATCAAGAGTAGCTACAAAGCCAGGATGTGCCACATGGCAATGATCACATTCCAGATAGTTATCAATAAATGCTTTCCAATTGCATTTAAGCACCCTTGTTTTTTGGTTGACTCTTTTCAACTCGCCTAAGAAAGGAAACTTCGCTAAACGGTCAAAGAAATCTCCATATGTTTCAATTAATGATTTTGCATTTTCATCTAGATTAACAAATATCAATGATTCTAAAATTTCGATTCTAACTGGTCTTAAATGACAGTCACTTACACATGCAGCTTCTTCCCCAGTAAAGTTAGGAGCTTTATTTAACTTACCATCCAAATGGAAAGTCCAGCCATGGTAACTGCATTGAAAAATTTTCTTTTGGCCCTCATCCTTTTTCTCAAGCTTTGTTGCCCGGTGTGGACATACATTATAAAATGCACGAATAACCCCATCATTTGCCCGAGAGATGAGTAAAGGCTCACCCGCTACTTCAGCTGTGAAGTATTGCCCCGGATTTTCCAACTGGCTCACATGTCCAACCAATTGCCATGACTTGGCGAAAACATCCTCTATTTCTTGCTCATATACCTTTGGATCTGTATATAAATCATAAGTTAACGTTCTTTCAAAAGTCCGATTTGCATTATTTTTAACTTCATTATAAGCCATTTTTATTTTCCTCCTCGAATAATTAAAATGATTTTTTCAAATATGGGATTTTAACATGATTCTAAGCTTGCGAACATCATCCTCTCTCCTAAACCTGCCACAGACTCTCTCGAAAAATGAGTTGGAATCAATTCACATTCAAACTACTTATTGCAACCTAGCAATAATATGATTTAAGCGTTTACAAGTTGCGGAAGATTTTGTTTAATTAATTCAGTGAGATCTTTTTTCATGTCTAGCGACACTCATATTTATTTAATGCAAGTATTGTGCCAATATTGTAAATGCCTTATTTATTCACAAAAGTGTTAAAAATTTTGCGAATTTCGTTCAAAAATTGAGTCATTTTTAACTCGCTTGAATCGAAACCAACTCGATCCATGGAGGTAAGGTTAAATGATAACCGAAACACAAAGCCCTTTTGATATTACCGTAGAGACATTAAAAAAAATTCTTGATTATTCCTCTGATGAAATATTTGTGCTTGACGCCCAGCAGAGAGTTATTTACGTCAATAGCGTCTGCGAAAAACATTATGGGTTAAAACCGGAAGATGTTGTGGGAAAATACAACTCAGAACTCTATGAAAAAGGGTATTGGAAGCCTTCCATTGTACCTAAAGTATTTAAGGAGAAAAAAACAGTCACCATCAAGATGACCACTTATCTCGGTGCAGAACTGTTAACAACTGCGGTTCCTATTTTGAATGATCAAAATGAAATAGAATTCGTTGTGACAACTTCTCAGGAGTTACAAAACTATAAAAGTATTAAACCAGAAAAAGAAGAAGACTTACCTTCAAACTATCAACTCAGCGCAACTCCAATGACAAATTGCGAAAAAATGAAAAACATCTTAAAGGTTTGCGAAAAAATTGCCAAGGTCGATTCAACGATTTTAATCCAAGGAGAATCGGGAACAGGAAAAGGGGTATTAGCCGATTATATCCACAATATCAGCAAGCGTAGCAACAAAACGTTTCTAAAGATTAACTGCGCCGCCTTACCTGAGGATTTATTGGAATCGGAGCTGTTTGGCTATACGGAAGGAGCGTTTACGGGCGCAAGCAAAAATGGAAAAAAAGGCTTGCTTGAAATTGCGGATCAGGGTACGTTATTCCTCGATGAGATTGGCGAAATGCCTTTGTCGCTTCAAGCGAAGCTTCTGCAAGTAATTCAGGAAAAACAGTTTCTTCCGATAGGCGGACACGAGATGAAAAAAGTAGATGTCCGGATTATCGCAGCTACAAACCGCGATTTAATTGACATGGTAGGTAAAAACCAGTTCCGTGAGGACTTATTTTATCGCTTGAATATTATTGATATCCAGCTGCCGCCACTTCGGGAGCGGAGAGAGGATATCATTCCTTTAACCTATAATTTTTTATATAAATTTAATAAAAAATATGAAATGAATAAAATTATCTCACAGGAATGCCTGGATTTATTTTATTGGTATTCCTGGCCGGGAAACATCCGCCAGCTCGAAAATGTGATGGAAAGGCTCGTTGTCACTAGTGACTCAATTATCCAGCAAAACGATTTGCCAGATTTAATTTTAAAAAATATAAAGCCGCAAGCGCAATACTCGCTGCCATCCGAGCTTGATGAAGCCATTGAACATGTTAAGAAAAAACTGGTGATTCAAGCCTATAAAAAACATAAAAGTTCTAGAAGAGTTGCAAAGGATCTAAACATCAGTCAAACAAGAGCAGTGAAGCTGATTAGCCAGTATTGTGGGGATCAGGAAGAATGATAAAAGTCCTTCTCCCGCAGTTGGAAGAAAGGTATGCAACGAATTCAGTATAAAGGCAGTACTATCTTCTTCCACATTGGAAGTGGCTACAGGTTCGCATGTGACTCAACTTCTCAAAAGAATGTGATAAACATCTTGAAATGGTTGGGTTTAAAAAGAATCCAGTTATCATCCAAACCCCGATTCAGGAGCTATAACAATTCTCCACGGAGAAACATAAAGGGGGCTACTCAAAAGTCAAATACATGACAATTGGGTAGCCCCCTCAAATTCTTACATCATGGCGTCCATATTTTCGTATAATATAGAAAGAAATAGTGTATAAAAATCAAGATTTTAGGAGATTTAACTTAAATATTCTAAATATGATATAAAACATCGGAGGATAAGCAGGAGGAAACCAGTTTTGGACGACTTTAAGCAGAAAAGATACTTTGGGCGTCTTTACTTCGTTGTTACAATGCACTTCTGGCTAGTTTATCTCCTTCTTTAGCTTACTTGTCTATTATTTATTTAAAGAAACGGAAAACTCTCCAAGTGTATTTTCTCCCCATTTAAGAGCAAAATGATCACCTTCTGCAGCGGGTCCAACTCCTTCAGGTGTTCCCGTAAAAATGATATCTCCTTTCCCAAGACCAAAATGTAACGCGGTAAAATCAATTATGGTCTGTAAGTCGAAAATCATATTTTGAATATTCCCTCGCTGTACTTGCTCACCATTCTTCCAAAGAGCAAAATCGAATTGCTTGCATTTTTCTATACCCGGAAACTCAATAAATTGGGTTAATATAGCAGAGTTTGGAAAGCCTTTTGCTAGCAGCCAAGGATATGCCTTTTTCTTCAATTCGCTCTGCACATCTCTTAGAGTAAAATCAATCCCCAGCGCCATACGATCAACAAGTTCGTCAACCTTCATTCCCTTTTCATAAGCTTTAGCGATATGTACAACTAATTCTACTTCATAATGAATGGTTCCTCGATTACCCGGCAGAGTAACCTCTTGTCCGCATGCCTCCACCAAAGCGTGAGTTGGCTTAGAGAACAAAAAAGGCGAGGTTGGAATATCATTTTTCAATTCCTTTGCATGTGATACATAATTCCTGCCTACACAGTAGATATTTCGAATGTTTTCCATATATAAAACCCCTTCCACAAAATAGTTAAATTTTCACATGATTAATTTTTCTCTTATAATAATGCACCTAATTTAATATTCCTTCAATCAATTATCAGTGCCAATGGAAAGAGCTGCAGTGATTCTTTGAGAAATTCACTACAGCCCTAAGTTTAACAAATAAGATTAATATTTATAAAATGAAAAATGCCTAACAGAGAACACCTCGTTCTGTTAACAAGTTACCAAACTATTTATTAGTTGGTTTTCTTTCAATTCAATGTGAGCCAGACGAATTACGTCGCAAGCAATCATCACCTCTTCATTCGTTGGAATGATTATTACCTTAACAGGTGAATGCGAATAAGTAACAAATGCTTCTTCTCCTCTTACTTTGTTGAGAGCTGGATCCCAATAAACTCCCATAAATTCAAGACCTTTTAATATTTTCTCCCTAATCACATCGCTATTTTCACCTATGCCAGCTGTAAAAATAATCGCATCTACTCCACACATCCGTGCAGCATAGGAGCCAATGTTCATTAAGAGTATCAATAATTTGTAAAGCAGTTAGTTTATCCAAAAGCAATTTTACTGCAGCTTTATGGTTTGGAATATCCAATATTTCCTTTATTTTTTGGCTGCCAAATGTAATATTAAAAACCGAGTCATTTAAACCAATTCTTTCAATTAACCCTTTGGTTATAACTTCCTCATTTGACATTTCAAATAACTAAAACTTTAAAGAGGAACTGCCAGCTTTTATTACAATTATTTTTTCCATTTATTTACCCCTCCCTTTATAAACACAAGGATGTCTACGTTTAGGCTAAGATTAAATCCTTTTTATACGCTTTTATTGTATATTTATCTTACAAATAAATCATTGGACATTTTAATAATAATTTTTTTATCTTTTTGTGCAAATAACTCTAACCGAGATATCTTTTTTTAAAATGCAACCTTTATAAAAATAATTCGGGGCTTTCCAAAAAGCGACATGTTACACGTGAAACATGTCGAAGACCGTCGGTTGACTTATAACTCCAAAATCGGTTAGCAAAATACATATTCTGATAAATGCAGACACGTTGCCATACTAACTAAACGTTTGATTAAAAGTGCAATAAACCCTTTTAAACCAAGCTTTCACCCTACTTCTAGAAAAATTTATTGTCGAAGAAAAATCGTGTATTAGTACTATAGTCGATACGATTGTGGGACAAAATCTATGATTCAAAAATATTTATGGACAGACAGGAAGGCATACTCTCTACCTATCAATCTATTTAAAAATAAAATCGGAAAAAGGACAGGTTCTTTAAAAAATACTTTTACTTAATGGAAATCGAAATGGAAGAGGACCTATTATTTTTTTCTTTGCAGTAATCTTTGAAGTACTCTAATGAAGAAATCTATGGAGTATTTCCACGTGTCATACTGAATCGCTCCAAACGTAAGGATGATTGAATCAGCTAGGTCATTTTGTACTGATGCAGGATTCATAAAACCTGTCGTAACGAAGGGCATGAAAAAAGAGGCTTCTCAAAAGTTTGTTCAACTTATGAGAGGCCTCTTTTAGTTAGCATTTTATTAGCCAATCGCCTCAAACTCCTTATATTAAGGGGGGTGAGCGTTCATCACATCCTGTCGCCCCTTCATGTTGATGGGTTTACCAGCAGCTCTTTCCCTAGAATGGACTATCTAGCTATAGTTTTTCTGTAACAGCAAATAAATTCTCTTACGGATAAAAACTATTTACTTTGAAGCATCTGTTAATGTTTCGACTTCCTCTCATTCCTGTAATTCAGAATAGTTTTTGCACCGACAAAACCAATCAAAAAGTTGGATAAAAGGCAGCATGTAAAACAGTTACTAATTTTGATTATCCATTAGTTTTTTAACTTCTTCCATGCAAGGCATGCTTAATATTGCACCTTTCCTTGTTGTGACAATTGCTCCAACCGCATTTCCAAATATAATAATTTCTTGCATATCATCGATGTTTAAATCAGCAATGGGTTTATTTTTTTCTAAATATTTATATAAAACACCACTAAAGAAGCCATCTCCCGCACCTGTTGTATCAACCGGATTCACTTTAAAGGATTTAAATTTCCCTATGTTCTCACCTTTTCGATAAAAACAGCCTTCTGCTCCTAAAGTGACAAATATAAGTTCTGTGTTATACTGTTCAACCAGTTGTCTTGTTCCTTTTTCCAAATCTGCCTTTCCAGTAATGAATTCCAACTCTTCCTCCGAAAGCTTTACGATGTTTGCATATTTCAATCCTTCTTTAATCATTTTCTTTGCATGCTCTAAATTTTCCCAAAGCAAAGCCCTTAAATTAGGATCATAGGAAACAACTTTCCCTTGTTCTTTTGCTAATTGGACTGTCTTTAGAGTGGTAGTGGCAGCTGGTTCATTAGTGAGGGAAAGAGAACCAAAATGAAAAATTTTGGTTTGAGCTACGATATTTTCATTAATGTCATCCTCTGTTAACTTGGTATCCGCACCGGGATTTCGATAAAAGCTGAATGAACGGTCACCATATTCATCTAAATGAACAAATGCCAGCGTAGTATTTGCTTCTCGGGTAAAGGATAATCCTTCACAGCATATGTTTGTATCTAATAAAACTTGCTTTAAATAATGTCCAAATTGATCATCTCCTACCTTACCAATGAAACAAGTCTTCTTGCCTAATTTGGTTAAGCCCGCTAATACATTGGCCGGGGCACCACCAGGATTTCTTTCAAAGACAACTTTGCCAGGCTGAGAAGAGTTATAAGGAGTTAAATCAATTAATAACTCTCCAAGAGCTGTTACATCATACATTTGAACCTCTCCTAAATTCGTGAATTTTTTAAGCCAGAAGACTACTCTTCTGGCTTTTTATTTAAAAGGATCTAATTTAAGTTCTGCTTCGTAATCTATCAAGAAGGACGGCAATAACAATAACGATCCCTTTTACAACTTGTTGCCAGTAATAATCCACGTTAAGTAAGGTCATTCCATTCGTTAACACAGCCACAATCAAAACCCCAATGATCGTTCCTTGTATACGGCCACGTCCCCCTACAAAACTAGTACCACCTAGTACGACAGCTGCTATCGCATCTAGCTCAAATCCTATTCCTACCATGGGCTGCCCTGAGAACAAACGTCCTGCCATCACAACGCCACTAACACCGGCTAATAAGCCACTGATGGAATATACATTAATCAGGGTGCGATTAACTTTAATTCCTGTAAGATGCGCAGCTTCTTCATTACCGCCAATAGCATAAACATGTCTCCCGAACATCGTATACTTTAAAACAGTTATCATGATGATATAAACAATTGCCATCACATAAATAGGAGTAGAAATCCCCAGAATTTCACCTGCTCCAATGAACTTGAACTGCTTTGATGCCAAAACTACAGGATATCCGCCGGTTATAACATAAGCCAACCCCCTCAGGTAGGTCATACTTCCAAGCGTCACGATAAAGGAAGGCAACTTAGGTACAGCTGTTAAAAATCCATTAATAGCCCCGGCAACATATCCTACTGCAACTCCTACTAACATAGCGATAACAGGAGGAGTTCCGGCATTTGATAGTAATACAGATATAACACCGCTCAATGCAAGAGTTGAGCCTACCGATAAATCAATTCCTCCTGTTAATATAACTACAGTCATCCCAGCTGCCAGAATAGCCGTGATTGAACTCTGTTTTAGTATGTTTAAGATATTACTTGAGTCCGTGAAATTCGGTGCAACAATCATCATAACGATGATTAATAAGGCAAGAATTATTACCATGCCCAGCTGATTAAAAATCTGTTTTGACCGTTCCTTGAATGAAACTACGGATGGACTTGACGTTTGTAAGTTTATATTCATTGTTTAACCTCTCCTGTAGCATAGTACATAATTTTTTCTTGTGTAGCTTCATCACGAGATAGTTCAGCTCTGAGTTTCCCCTCATGAATCACTAAAATCCGATCACTAACTCCTAATACTTCTGGTAATTCAGAAGAAATCATCAATACAGCAAGCCCTTGTTCTGCTAATTTAGTTATGATTTTATGAATCTCAGTCTTGGCACCTATGTCTACACCACGTGTCGGTTCGTCTAGTAGCAGTATTTTAGGACTTATAGATAACCATTTAGCAATAACAACCTTTTGTTGATTTCCCCCGCTAAGACCCATAACATTTTGTTCCTTTGATGCCGTTCTTACTCCAAGTTCTTTAATGTATCGATCCGCATCACGATTCATTTGCTTATACTGCAGTAGTTTAAATTTACGATAGGTTGGCAATTGTGCCATCAGTATATTTTCTTTTACAGATAAATTTGGTAATAACCCCTGTTCCTTCCTACTCTCAGGAACATGAGCAATGCCAAGTTTTATTGCGTCAGTAGGACTTTTTATATGTACCTCCTGGCCATCCAAAATTATTTGACCCTCTGACAGTTCGGAAAGTCCAAAGATTGTTCTTACCAGTTCAGTCCGTCCTGCACCGACAAGGCCTGCTAAGCCCACAATTTCTCCAGGGTAGATTTTCATCGATATCCCCTTTACAAACTTCTTGTCAGAGACATTTTTTAACTCAAGGACAGGTTTTTGTTCAGACCTATCAATACTTTCGATTCTTTCTCTTACAAATAGCTCATTTAACTCTCTTCCTACCATAAGTTTTACTAGATTCTCGGGATTTGTAACCGAAATTGGTCCACTTGTAACCCATTGACCGTCTCTAAGAACTGTAAAGCGATTTGAAATTTTAAAAATCTCATCCATTCGATGAGAGATATAAACAATAGCTACGCCTTTTCTTCTTAATTCTTCAATGATGCCAAAAAGCTTTTCTATTTCTTTATCTGTCAGAGATGCCGTTGGTTCATCCATAATTAAAATCTCAGAATTAAGTGATAAAGCTCGAGCAATTTCTACCATTTGTTGTTGGGCCACACTTAAGGTGGAAACATCCGCTCGAGGATCCAAGGAAGATCCTATGGATTTTAAAACTTGGGCAGCATTTTCATAAATATCATTCCAATTTATTAGGCCCAGCCTATTTTTCTTAAATGTTGTCCCCATCATAATATTCTCACCAATGGACAAATTCGGTGAAAGGCTTATTTCTTGGTGAATAACACTGATCCCTTTATTTCTTGCCTCCATTGGATTATTCCAATGGACTTCTTGACTTTTATATTCAATCGTTCCTCCATCAGGCTGATACACTCCAGCCATGATCTTCATTAAAGTAGATTTTCCTGCACCATTCTCCCCCATCAAAGCATGAACTTCCCCTTTATAGAGTTCGATATTAACGTTTTGCAACACCTTGACACCGGAAAATTTCTTCGTAACTGCCTTCATCCTAAGGATGGGTAACTGACTCTCTGGTAAACGACGATTTATTTGTTCTTGAACCTGAAATACTGCCATTAGTGCCACTCCCTAAGTCTCTTTTTAAGCCCTATTTTACTAGGAAAGAAATATAGTGCTCCTGATAGAGCACCATATTTTACCTCCACAAGAGAGAAATTCAATTACCAGCCACTATAAGAAGAAACATTATCTTTAGTGATAAATTTAGTTGAAATAAGAACTTTTGAGTCAACTTTCTTTCCATTGATGATTTTTAATGCTGAGGCAACACCCTCAAGAACCATTTGATTCGGGAATTGTGCTGAAGTACCAGCAATGCTTCCGCCTTTTTTCATAGCATCAATTGCAGAAGGCGCACCATCGACACTTACTTCAAAGAATTCATTTTGTCTATTAGCTTGTTCTTGAGCAATTTGTACTCCAACAGCCTCTTCATCATTTATGGTAAATACTGCATCGATTTTCTTGTTTGCTGTTAGTATACCTTCCATTACGGAAAGGCCCTTTTCACGATTACCCTCACCATTTTGTTTAGCAACAACCTTGATATCTGGATATTTTTTAATTACTTCGTTAAAACCTTTAATTCGGTCTGTCACTGCTGAAACAGGAGGTCCATCAATAATAACAATATTACCTTTTCCATTAAGTTTTTTTACAAGGTACTCCCCAGCTAATTTACCTGCTTGAACGTTATCAGACATAACCACTGTGTCAATGCCACCTTGTGCAAATCCATCAAGAGCAACAACCGGAATACCCGCTGCTTTTGCCTCACTAACTGCACCGGCAATACCAGCAGAATCAAATGGGCATAATAATATTAAATCAACTTTTTGTGTGATAAAGTCTTCAATTTGTGAAGTTTGTTTAGCAAGATCTTGATCCGCACTTACAGTCGTTACATCAGCATTATACTTAGAAGCAACTTCTTTAGCCCCTTTAGACATCGCTACAAAGTATGGATTACTTAAATTTGGTACTGTTAAACCAATCTTTAGCTTTTTTTCAGTATTAGACTTGTTATCTGTTTTACTTGTATTAGAAGCGCTTTCATTATTGCTGCATGCACCTAAAAAGCATAAAGTTAAAATTAATAATACTATGTTAAAAATTTTAAAGTTTTTCATGGTTTGTAATTCCTCCAATATAGTTTTGTAAAGTAATAGATACTTCTAGCAAAACACAATCCTTGTAAAAAAATCTGTAATACCGTAGTATAAAAAATGAGTGCTAAAATTAGTATTAATTTTAGATATACTCAGGCAG
This sequence comes from Neobacillus cucumis, assembly GCF_016908975.1. Taxonomy (GTDB): domain Bacteria; phylum Bacillota; class Bacilli; order Bacillales; family Cytobacillaceae; genus Neobacillus; species Neobacillus cucumis. The sequence continues at coordinate 15,885 of NZ_JAFBEX010000028.1, read as the reverse complement.
GGTTATGATTTTGGGCTTTTTTCCATTTGGTCGTGGTTGCCCTGAATCGTAACCTTTTTTTGTGATTCTTTCATTTTTCTCCCCCGCAGAACAAGTTAATTAAAACGATTAAAATCTCTTCTATTATTTTTTCAACTCTATAAGCATCACCTCCTAAAAATGATGTGGATGTCTTTTAAAACGCTTTCATCCAAACTCCCTCATAATAAACCCTAAATTCCAGATATATCCTTTAATTGGTTGGCACATAATATTGAATTGGTAACCACCTGTAAGCTCGTAAAGTTTCTTAGTTCTTGAGCAAGATAATAAGTTGTCGTACCCGAACCTAGCAAGATACTTTTACCGTTCTTAATAAGCTTAGCCGCTTCCTTTGCAATAGCCCTTTTCTTTTTTTGAACTTAGCTGTTGTACATCTACTCTAGCATTCTTGTTTAGTAACTCTAGTATGGCCGACTTTCTTTCTATACCGTACATTGAATCGTTTTCTTCCAATTCATTTGAAATATGACGTTTGACCGTTTTAGATTACTTTTGAGTGAATTTGGTGTTTTATGCTCATTTTTGATTATATGTGTTAATTTACCATTTTACAATATAGATTTTAGAATAATTGTGAAAATTTTAAAATTAAGGGAGGAATACTCTGACTAAGTAAAACTGAGAAGTAAACACAATTTCGGGCTTCGAGTGGTATTAATTTAAAAGAAATGAAAGTAGTTTTGAAAAAGGAAAATTGAAGTATAACTTGGGAATCTCTGCCCGATGTATTAACAGAGGCACACATCGCACAATTCCTTTCCATCTCGAGAAAAACGGTATCAGGATAAATGACTTAAAAGAAAAGGGATATGCCGACAACACTCTGGATGGCGTACATCGCACTGGCAGAATGATTTTTAAGAAAGCCATTGAAATGAGGCTGATTAAAAATGACCCAATGGAGTTTGCTTACCTGAAGAAAGACAGAAAAACTGTTGAGGAATTAGAGGAACAGGAGATCCCTAAGTATATGGAAAAGGAGGACCTAGCTTTACTATTGCAAACAGCGCTCAAAAGATTTAGAGTATCTAATCTTTCTCACCCTTTCCTATACAGGGATGCGTGCTGGTGAACTGGTGGCTCTGAAGTGGAAGGACATCGACTTTGATGAGCAAACCATCAGCATCACAAAAACGTATTACAATCCTACGAATAACACGCTGGAGTATCAATTAGTGCCGCCTAAGACGAGGAAATCCAAACGAGCCATTGTAGTAGATAAAGAGGTCATTGCGGCTTTCAAAAAGCATATGCTAGCGCAGAAGAAAATGCAGGAGTACTATGGTGAAGCATACCTTGATGAAGGATTCATTTTCGCCAAGAAGGAGAAACAAGCTGGCTATCCTATTTTCATCAAGACCGTCGAAAACAGAATAGCGCGACTGCTGAAGCTGTCCGGCTTAAACCCAGAGCTTACGCCTCACTCCTTGCGCCACACATACATCGTTGTTAGCAGAAGCAAAGGTAAGCTTAGAAGAGATTATGGAGCGGCTTGGTCACTGTGACGACGACACAACTAAGAACGTCTATCTACACGTTACGAAAGAAATGAAAAAAGAGGCTTCCCACAAGTTTGTACAACTCATGAGAAACCTCTAATTTTAGGAGAGAAATGTTAGCAAGATGTTAGCATTCCGCTCCCCTCTTACATAAAACCCTCATATATCAAGGGGTTTGGGCGATGATTACATCATGCCGCCCATTCCACCCATGCCGCCCATGTCAGGCATTGCAGGACCAGCTGGTTCTGGCTTATCAGCCACAACTGCTTCAGTTGTTAAGAACATAGCTGCAACAGATGCTGCGTTTTGAAGAGCTGAACGAGTAACCTTAGTTGGGTCAACGATACCAGCTTGGATCATGTTTACCCATTCGCCATTAGCAGCGTTGAACCCTGTGCCAACTTCTTCACGCTTTAAGCGGTCAACGATAACAGATCCTTCAAGACCTGCGTTCTCAGCAATTGTGCGGACTGGTGCTTCCATTGCACGTAGAACAATGTTAATACCAGTTGCAATATCGCCTTCTGCTTGTAGCTGAGCTACTTTGTTGTATACGTTTAGAAGGGCCACACCACCACCGGATACGATACCTTCTTCAACAGCCGCACGAGTTGAGTTCAATGCGTCTTCGATACGAAGCTTACGCTCTTTTAATTCCGTTTCAGTCGCAGCACCAACTTTGATTACTGCTACACCGCCAGCTAATTTAGCTAGGCGCTCTTGTAATTTTTCACGGTCAAATTCAGAAGTAGTTTCTTCTAATTGAGAACGGATTTGGTTTACACGAGCTTGGATATCTTCAGTTGCGCCAGCACCTTCTACGATTGTTGTATTTTCCTTTGTTACAACAACCTTAGCAGCACGGCCTAGAGAATTGATAGTTGCAGATTTAAGGTCACGGCCAAGCTCTTCAGTGATCACTTCACCGCCAGTTAATGCAGCGATATCTTCAAGCATTGCTTTACGACGGTCACCAAAGCCAGGAGCTTTAACAGCTACAGCATTGAATGTTCCGCGAAGTTTGTTCACTACTAATGTAGATAATGCTTCACCTTCGATATCTTCAGCAACTAGTAATAATGGCTTGCCTTGTTGTACTACTTGCTCTAATACTGGAAGAATTTCTTGAATGCTAGAAATCTTCTTATCAGTGATTAAGATATATGGATTGTCTAAAACAGCTTCCATTTTGTCAGTGTTAGTTACCATGTAGGCAGAAACATAACCACGGTCAAATTGCATACCTTCAACAACATCTAACTCAGTTGTGAAGCCTTTAGACTCTTCGATTGTGATAACGCCGTCGTTACCAACGCGCTCCATTGCTTCAGCAATCAATTGACCTACTTCTTCATCAGCAGAAGAGATAGCCGCAACCTGTGCGATAGAAGCTTTGTTTTCGATTGGTTTAGAGATCGCTTTTAATTCTTCAACAGCAGAAGCAACAGCTTTCTCGATACCTTTGCGGATACCCATTGGGTTTGCACCAGCTGTAACGTTCTTTAAACCTTCGCGGATCATCGCTTGTGCAAGAACAGTTGCAGTTGTTGTACCGTCACCGGCAACATCGTTTGTTTTGCTTGCTACTTCAGCAACCAATTTAGCACCCATGTTTTCGAATGCATCTTCTAATTCAATTTCTTTTGCGATGGTTACACCGTCATTTGTGATCAGTGGAGAACCAAATTTTTTCTCAAGAACCACATTGCGTCCTTTAGGTCCAAGAGTCACTTTTACTGCATTTGCTAGAGCATCAACACCACGAAGCATTGCGCGGCGTGCATCTTCACTAAACATAATTTCTTTAGCCATTGTAAAAAAACCTCCTCGTATTTTTTACTCTGAATCTATTTTTTAAAACCTTAGCGCCAATACGCTTTTATTTACTCGCCAACAATAGCAAGAATGTCGTTTTCACGTAGAATTAAGTATTCAACACCCTGGTATTTCACTTCAGTACCAGCGTATTTTGAGAAGATAATACGATCGCCTTCAGCCACATCAAGTGCTACACGCTCACCGTTTTCAAGAACACGGCCAGTACCAACGGCAACAACTTTTCCTTCCTGAGGCTTTTCTTTCGCTGAATCTGGTAATACGATACCGCTTGCAGTTTTTTCTTCTGACTCGACAAGCTCAATAATAATACGATCACCTAATGGTCTTAACAATTCAAACAACCTCCTCAAATAGATATGTAGTTTTGTCATTATTAGCACTCTTCTCTAATGAGTGCTAACACAATTATTATAATAATGAATCTGAATTTTTTTTGCAAGTATGACGCATAAATTTTTACAAAGAAATTTTCTACTGACAACCTTATAAAGTATGTGAATTTGCAGACATTCTATACCTCTTTTTTTAAAGATTTTTCGCTTTGCTTTTTTCTTCTGGTAAAAGGGCTGTCCAAGCAAATTTCTTGAAAAGTACGTCTAAATTGAAACAATTACAGCTTTAAGAGTAAAATAAATATTAGTGCTTTAAGACCCGTTTAAAATCTTAGATTCTTGTTCCATCCTATAACTGTATTTAAAGGAGATTGTCATTTGAAAAAGGAATATTGGTGGGTCATTATTATTTATATTGCTATGCAGCTTTCAAGTCTTGTGGGACTTCCCATCTTACTTTATGGCTTTAAGCATTTCGATATTAGTCAGAAACTGGCTGTTCCTATTTATCTGATCGGTAGTTTCTCGATTGCTTTAATCATCATCCTTATTATTTTACGGAAAGAAATGAATACGAGGCGCCTAGACGAGAGAGGAAGTCCTTTTGGTTATTCGGCTATTTGGGCTGTTCTAGGGATATTTTTAGCTCTATTTGCGCAGTATGCAGCAGCCATGATTGAGAGCCTTTTAGGGGTGAAAATGGGGTCAGAGAACACTCAAGATATCCTAAAAATCATTGAAATCATGCCGCTCGCGATTATTGTTACGAGCATTATTGGTCCCATTCTTGAAGAAATCGTCTTTCGTAAAATTATCTTTGGTGCACTCTACAAACGATTTAACTTTTTTATCTCAGCATTAATTAGTTCGGTCGTCTTTGCATTAGCCCATATGGAGCCCGTACATATTTTGCTTTATTCAGCAATGGGCTTTACGTTTGCCTTTTTATATGTCAAAACCAATCGGATCATTGTTCCTATTTTTGCTCATGTATCGATGAATACAATGGTTGTGTTGGTTCAATACGTTTATAAAGATGATATAGACCGGCTAAGACGCGAGGCAGAAGCGGTTCAAAACTTTATCGGAGGCTTTCTATGAGACGTTCACCCTTGTTTTCCGGCTTTATCTACCTTCTGCTAGGCGGGCTGTTCACCTACTTTGCCATCGACCATGTCCAAACACATGGCTGGAGCATCTTCAGCTACCTGCTTGTTCTCCTAGCTACATTCGACTTTGGCTCCGGCCTCAAAATGATCCTATTTCATCTAAAGTATAAGAATAAAGTAAAAAGGTAAGAAAAGGTGACAGGCACCGTGTGAAACACGGTACCTGTCACCTTTTCTCTTATTTTGAGGGTGCTTCTTTGTGTATTCTAAGCCGGTCTTTGCCGAGGATGAAGATGAAGAGGAATGAGATGCCAGCTGGGACTAGTGCCCAGGTGAAGGTGTGAACGATGGAGCTTGATAGGGCATCTGTGATTTTGTCTAAGATTTGCGGCGGAATCTGGTGTCTTGCTCCTTCCGATAATAATGACCGTGAATCGCCAAACGGTTGCCCCTGCATCGCTCCCAATCCGGAAAAGGCATCACTCAGCCCCTCTTTCAGATCACTTCTTTGGATGGTACCAAAAATCGTGATCCCGATGGTCATTCCAAGCGACCGAATAAAGTTACTTGTCGAAGTAGCTGATCCCCGCTGCTCCATTCCAAACGGGTGGATGGCCGCCATACTTAAAACAGAGAAGGAGAAACCTACTCCTAAGCCAATCACAATCATATACACGGTCAACAAGGCCCTACTGGTATCAGGAGAAATACTGCTTAACAGCAAAAAGCCAATCATTAAGATGACACCAGACAAAAACATGATGTTTCGATAACTCGTTTTCGTCGTCAAGAATCCCCCTGCTTGAGCCGTTACCACTGAACCCAGCATCATTGGCAATAATATCAGCCCTGAATTGGTAGCTGTTCCACCATAGACCCCTTGCACAAAAATAGGAATATACACCGTAGCCGCCATAAAGGCTGCGCCGTAAAACAAGCTGACTAACGTACTCCCAGCAAACAAACGGTTCTTAAACATCGCAAAAGAAATGATCGGATCCTTCGCTTTCGTCTCAACATAGAGGAAGATGACAAATAATACAGCAAATCCGCCAAATAAGCTTAAGATGATACTAGAATTCCAATCATACTTCTGCCCGCCCAGTTCTAGGGCAAACATCAAACAAACAACGGCTCCAATTAACGTTACGGCTCCCCACCAATCGATAATCTGCTTTTGGTGAACCGGTGATTCTTTGTACGCCATTAATACAAACACTAAAGATAGAATTCCTAGCGGCAAATTAATATAAAAAATCCAGTGCCAGTTGATATGGTCGGTAATATAGGCTCCTAAAAGTGGACCAAAGATACTCGACAATCCAAAGACAGCACCGAACAAACCGCCCATTTTCCCACGCCTTTCAAGTGGAAATAAATCGAACATGATGGTAAAGGCAATCGGCACTAAAGCTCCGCCGCCAATGCCTTGAATCGCCCGGTAGATACTTAATTGGGTAATTGTTTCGGCAGTCCCGCATAGGGCTGAACCCACCATAAATAAAATCAGCCCAAAGACGAAGAACCGTTTCCGCCCATACATATCGGATAGCTTTCCGAAAATCGGCATCCCCGCCATCTCCGCTACCATATACGCCGAAACTACCCAGACAAAGCTCTCCAGACCGCCAAGATCGCCAACGATGGTTCCCATGGCGGTTACCACAATCGTATTATCCATTGAAGCCATTAGAATCCCCAATAATAAACCCGCAACAACCAATCCTAACTTACTTTCCCTTGCTTCCATCCCCATTCCCCCGTTACACTTTTGTTTTCGTTTTGATGGTAGAAGATGAGTCATCTTTTAACTCTGTTGTATACTCTATTAAGCCAATCTGACAGCCAGGGCCTATTTTCACAGTATTTCCACGAACAACTTCCGCGGTTGTATTCTCTAAATAAATATCATCCCCTTCAATCACTTTGGCTGTCAGCGTCCCTTCCTCTTTTCCAAACGGAAGAATCGAATTTTTCTTTCTTTTGACGATAATTTGTCCGCCACCAATTTCTTCAGCTGAGCTTTGCCCAAATCGGAGCGCAATTTTTACTTTGTCTGCCGTTAGCAGCCCTTTAATATCAAAACCACCGCTCGAATCAAAGGTTTCATATTCCACATCACCTTTAACCGATATACTTCCTTTAATCGTCGCTGCATCGCCACTAAGCTTTCCGCCCACTTCGAGCAGCCCTAATATCTTTATCTTTTTCAAACTAGCATTTCTGCCTACCATCATGGTTCCCATGACAAGTGTTTCGGCTGCCGCTAGATCTCCTTTTACATCCGCTTCACCCATGATTTTGACCGAGCCTGTTTTGACATTCTCGCGAGCCTCGCTGGTGCCATAAACATGGAAGACAGAACTTTCCACGTCATTTACAATCGTTCCTTCACCACGGATGCTGACTTTATCATATATGCCGCCTGGGTAACTTCCTGAACCATTAATAATTAAATTTTGACCTTTGCCCATTGCTCGCTCCCCTCCCCTATATCTTCTGAATATCGCCTACTATAGAGTTTTTATCTTGCGAAAACTCATCCGTATATTCGACTACACCAATATGACAATTGGGGCCAATCTTAACCTTGTGACCTCGAACAATCTTTGCCACCGTATTTTCTAATACAATTTGATTACCCTCGATTACATCTGTTACTAATTGCGTTTTATAAAATGGTTTCAATAGAGTCCCGATAAATGAACCTTTATGAGGCTTAACTGTAATGGTCTCTCCACCAATTTCTTTTGCTTTACAATCACCATAAATCTCCACATCGATTTGTTCGGCATTCAAGAGTCCACCAATGGTAAATCGGTATTTCCCTTTGAAATTCTCTGCTTCACAGTCCTCACCTACTGTGAAAATACCGTGAAGGTTCACCTCATCAGCTTTCACTCTTCCCTCAACATGGGCTTTGCCGGAGATCTTTAGTGATTTCACGGATAGATTTTGTTTAATCTTAATCGTCCCATCGACTTTTAACTTCTCGCCCTCTATATTTCCATGAAAGCGGAAAATTCCGCTAACCTTTGTACTTGTGGCAGCCACGTTTCCCTTCAAGGTCCCTGTGCCATTGCACTCTAATTCATCGCATTCGATGTCACTATTTATCGAACCATTCCCATTTAACGTTACTAAGTGAAATTGACCGCCATTTGATGAACCTAAACCATTAATAATCAGGTCTCCCCTTCGCGTCGTTTCCATTGTCATTCTCCTCTATAATAATTTCGCCTTTATTTCTTCCATACAGGCTAATAGTGATAAATCTGTAACTACCTTTGTGCCCTTATCAAAGAGAAATGTTTCTGGATTCATAAGGAGCAGACAGGAGGACACGCCAAGCTTTCTTGTTATCACCAATTCACATTTATTCTGTTTAATTAGCTGCGCATGATCATGTAAAACCTGAAGTAGCATTTTTCCTTCATCTAAATTTATTTCACCTGAATGCAAAAGTTTCTCTAATACATAAACCTCTAACATTCTTGAAAAAGTAAACTCATTGCTGCCTTTATCGATTTCCATATATATCTTCATCACCGAATCCGAAACAATGTTACGTTTTATTAATTCATCCTTTTCTAGCTTTAAATCACTAATATTTGGAGAAAACATATCGGCTAGTTCATCTAGAGACAAATTTTCCTTCATCATCTGAATTTTATGAATCCGTTCTAAGATTTTCTCTTTTGGAAAAAAGGTTTCCTGACCCGTAAAGGTGGATTTACGGATAAACCAGTCTTCAGGAATGAGATCCTTCCGCTTCCACCGATACAGCTGTCCGTACGAAATTCCCGCAAGGTCCAGCAGCTCTTTTTTGGAAATTAACTCGTCACTCATGTTAAATAACCCCTTTCTGCTATCAATGTAACATAACACTGTTACGTTGTAAAGTCAAAAAAAAAGCGTTTCACTTATTACTGGAAAGTGAAACACCTTTCATCCTTTATTCGTCTATTTCCACTGTTGGATAATGTTTTAAGAAATAAACCAAAGATTGCAGTTCTACTGCTAAATCAATATGATGTACTCGAATGGAAGGGGGAACATTTAATCGGGCCGGTGTAAAATTTAATATTCCTTTTACTTCTGCATTAGCAAGCCTGTCAGTTATAACCTGTGCGACAGGTGCTGGGACCGTAAGAATAACAACCGATATATTCTGGTCTAAAAGTACTTTTTCTAAATCATCCATGTGGTAAACCGGCACTTCACGGATTTTCGTACCCATTTTAGCCAGATCAACATCAAAGGCAACCTCTATTTTGGTATTGTTATTTTTTAAAAAATTGTAATTTAAAAAGGCAGTACCGAGATTACCAACACCAATTAAGGCAACCTTCGTCAATTCATCTTGGTCGAGTGCCTTTTGGAAAAAGGTTAACAGGTAATTCACATTATAACCGTAGCCTTTCTTTCCTAATGCACCAAAATAGGAAAAATCTCTGCGAATTGTAGCACTGTCTACCTTTACCGCTTCGCTTAGTTCCGCAGATGAAACCCTTTGTTTACCGGATGTATGCAGATTTTTTAAAAATCGATAATAGAGGGGCAGCCGTTTGGCTGTCGCCTGTGGTATCTTCATCGTTTCATTACCCATCATCTCCACACTCCATTCATATTTAATAAGTTTATTTTACTAGTTCTGTCCTTATAAAATCACCATTTTTGCCGCCTGTTTTTTCTACTAAATAGGTCGGTCCAATGATCATCCCTTTATCTACAGCTTTGCACATATCATAAACGGTTAATGCACAAGCAGAAGAGGCTGTTAGCGCTTCCATTTCAACACCTGTACTCCCTTTTGTTTTAACGGCTGCGGCAATATGCAGTTGGTAGGTCTTATTGTGTCCCTGTTCCCATGAGAAAGTGATATTGACCCCTGTTAATGGAAGCGGATGACACATTGGAATGATATCCCATGTTTTTTTGGCAGCCATAACAGCAGCAACCTGAGCAACAGCCAGCACATCGCCTTTTTTCATTTCATGGTTGGTTATTTTTAAATATATTTCTTCACTGACCGTAATACTAGAATGAGCAAGAGCTGTACGCACTGTTTCAGGTTTGTCACTGACATCCACCATTTTAGCTCTGCCTTCTTCATTAAAGTGTGTAAATTCTGCCATAAAAAAAATCCTCCTACAAAAAAATAATACACTATTTTTAACACTATGTGTGTGAAACTTTGAGCTTTCTACTATTTTTCTTGAAAAAAGTCCCATCAAACCTCCGTTTATTGCCGACAATCAGCATATACGGTACACTAATTATATACTATGGGCATACTTGCCCGTAATAATTAGTGAAAGATTTCACTATAAGAAAAACGCAAGGCGCCTAGATTTCGGCGACAAGCACAAGACGAGCCGGCCGAAAGCTTGTGGCTTTTAACCTTTTGCACGTATTGATCTAAAATAGAGGCGACTGTTCTGGGACTTTAGGCTAAGATGACCACTGTAAGAAGGAGCTTTTTACCTTCTTCAGGGGGCAGATTATGACTCGAGTCCTAAGGAGCCGTAACTGGATAAGCTTTTGGCCTGAAGCTAGACAATTCTCGAAGCCAAAATTAGGCCCTGTTATAACTTAATGTTGATTTCACTATGTTTGAAAATAAACGGGAAAATTCCGTTTAAATTGGGAAATACCAATATTTCCTTAAAAATAAAGGGAGTTTTTCCGTTTATATGATCCAAACCTTTGGATTTCGTCTTATTTAGAACAGTTAAACGGAATATCTCCGCCTATATTAGCTTCTTAAACTGTCTCTATATACATTAGCCGGAAATTCTCCGCCTATGAATTCTCATACCCACACGAAAATCAACAATGAATAATAACAGAGCCTATATTTAAAAAAAGAATGAATTACTATTAAAGGATTAACGTTTGGTTGTTAATAGAGGTGAAAATAAATGATTTTACTGCAAGTAAATCAACTGCAAAAATATTATGGTGCTGACCTTATTTTATCGAATATAAAGCTAGAATTACAAACCCGTGACCGAGTGGCCCTCGTCGGTCGTAATGGTGCCGGGAAATCAACGTTATTAAAGATTATAGCCGGCCACTTATCCCATGATGGCGGCGAAATTATTAAACCGAAAGATGTAACTATTGGCTATTTAGCGCAAAATACGGGTCTTGAATCCAACCTGTCGATTTGGGATGAAATGTTAACTGTCTTTAAACCACTTCAAGCCATGGAAAAATCGCTGCGACAACTCGAAGTGCAGATGTCCGACCCCACTATACTGGATGACACCGGTAAATACGAGCGCATTTTAAAAGAGTATGATCAGCTTCAGGTAAAATTTAAGGAGCAAGGCGGTTATCAATATGAAGCCGATATCCGGTCTGTCCTTTATGGATTAAACTTTCACAATCAAGCCCTAATGATCGCAAGCTTGAGTGGGGGACAAAAAACCCGGCTGGCCCTTGGGAAACTATTATTAACGAAACCTGACATTTTAATATTGGATGAGCCGACCAACCATCTCGACATTGATACCCTTTCCTGGCTGGAACAATATTTACAAGGCTATTCTGGAGCAATTTTGATTGTTTCCCATGACCGTTATTTCTTAGATAAAGTTGTCACACAAGTCTATGAGGTATCAAGGAGACAAATCCAGCGCTTTACGGGCAACTATAGTGCCTATCTTGAACTAAAAGCGGCCAATTATGAGCGCGACATGAAGCTCTATGAAAAGCAACAGCAGGAGGTTGCCGATTTACAAGATTTCATTCAGCGAAATCTTGCCAGGGCTTCTACAACAAAACGGGCCCAAAGCCGCCGCAAAAAACTTGAAAAGATGGAGTTAATGGACCGCCCACTTGGGGACGAGAAATCAGCCACATTCTCCTTTGAAATTGAAAGACAAAGCGGGAATGATGTATTGTCAGTCGAGTCATTAACGGTAGGCTATGAAGGTAAAAAGATCTCCGAGGACATCTCGTTTCGGGCCTATAAAGGGGAAAGCATTGCACTAGTCGGACCAAATGGAATTGGGAAATCGACACTCCTCAAAACGATCATCAAAAAACTGCCTGCACTGGGTGGAGACATCCGCTATGGAACCAATCTTCAAATTGGTTATTATGACCAAGAACAGGCAGAGTTAACCTCCAATAAGCGCGTGTTAAATGAACTCTGGGATGAATACCCTTTAAAACCTGAAAAAGAAATACGTACAGTTTTAGGGAACTTTCTATTTTCAGGTGACGATGTGTTGAAAATCGTCTCTACTCTAAGTGGTGGTGAAAAGGCACGATTAGCCCTTGCCAAGCTCATGTTAGAAAAAGCCAATTTGCTGATATTGGACGAGCCAACCAACCACCTTGATCTCGACAGCAAAGAAGTACTGGAGAATGCTTTAATTGACTATCCTGGAACCATTCTATTTGTGTCACATGATCGATATTTTATTAACCGCATCGCGACCAAGGTGTTGGAACTGAGCCCTAAAGGCAGCTTAGAATACTTGGGTGATTATGATTATTACGTAGAAAAGAAACTCGAACAGGAAGAACTCGCAGCTCTAGCTCAAGCGGCTTCTGTTAAGAAAACGGCTGAACAGGAGCTAGAGAAAAATAGTTATCAACAGGATAAAGAAAGCAAAAAATTAGAACGGCAGCGAAAAAGAAGACTAGAAGAGGTGGAGCTCCGTATTGAGGAACTCGAGGAGCAAATCCAAGAATTTGAACAGCAGTTATGTGATCCAAATGTTTTTCAGGATCATGAAAAGGTATTAGAGATTAATGTAAAAAGTGAAAAGGCCAAATCAGAACTTGAACAATTAATGGAAGAGTGGTCTGCACTTGCAGAATAATGACGAAACCGGGCGAAAATGCCCGGTTTTTATTTTGACAGAATTTCAGTTGTCCACAAGGTTACGCACATTTTAGATGGTATTTCCTTAAATGTTTATTGTAGTTTTCCACATTATCCACAATAAAACCTTCATTTATCCACATTATCAACAGAATGTGGATAACTATCCACAAATTGTGAATACTTTATTTACTTTTCTGAATTTTTTATCCACAGGCACGAAAAGTGCAAGGCGCTTAGATATCGGTGACAAGCACAAGACGAGCCGATGGCGCCTGGAGCTAGACAATTTTCGAGGAAAAAAAATAGCCCTTCTTAAACAGAAGGACTACTCGTTATATAATTCAATATCAAGACCAGGGTTGGCATTCAGATTCAATCCAGCTCTGATTCCTTTTTCGTACATCACGCTACCGGCAGCGGCAATCATTGCCGCATTGTCTGTACATAATGATAATGGGGGAATCACTAATTCCACTTCTGGATGTTTTGCGAACGTCTCCTCTAAAGCACTTCTTAGTCCTTTATTGGCTGCCACGCCGCCAGCTACTAATAGCTGTTTAACGTCATATTCGCCTACGGCCCTCTCCGTCTTTTTCACAAGGACTTCAATCACACTCTCCTGAAAGCTTGCAGCCAGATCCTCAGGTGTAATGACCTCACCGCGCTGCTCAGCGTTGTGAACGGTGTTAATAACGGCTGACTTTAAGCCGCTAAAACTAAAGTCATACGACCCTTCCTCTAGCCACGCCCTTGGTAAATCAATGGTTGGGCTCCCTTCATGTGCTAGACGGTCAATATGCGGACCTCCTGGGTATGGCATGTTCAACGTTCTTGCAACCTTATCGTAGGCTTCTCCTGCGGCATCATCCCGTGTTTCGCCAATCACTTCAAAATGACCATGCTCTTTCATATAAACAAGCTCTGTGTGACCACCTGAGACGACGAGGGCAAGAAGTGGAAATTTCAATTCTGTCACAAGTCTATTTGCATAAATATGTCCTGCAATATGGTGCACAGGGACAAGCGGCTTATTATGGGCAAAAGCTAGTGCTTTCGCTGCATTTACACCAATCAACAAAGCACCCACTAACCCTGGACCCTCTGTAACGGCGATAGCATCTATTTCCGCAAAGGTAAGATGAGCCTGACGCAATGCCTCTTCAACTACGATGGTAATTTGTTCAACATGATGACGGGAGGCAATTTCCGGCACAACCCCGCCAAACCGTTTATGACTCTCAATCTGAGAAGCCACCACATTTGCCGCAATTTCACGGCCATTTTTAATAATCGCAACAGCCGTTTCATCACAGCTTGTTTCCATTCCTAGTATATATATATCTTTTTTCATAAGTTCACCCACATAATTAGTGCATCTTCCTGATTATCGGAATAATAATTTTTACGGATTCCACCGTTTTGAAAACCAAACTTCCTATATAGAGACTGGGCAACATGATTAGTGACACGAACCTCGAGTGTCATACTCCTTGCCCCCATTTCACGTGCTACCGATATGAGCTTACTTAACAATGCATCGCCTAGTCTTTTCCCTCTATATTCCGGAAGGATGGCGATGTTGGTTACATGGGCTTCATCAATCACAATCCATGTACCGCAATAGCCAATAATCTTATTATCTTCCTCCAACACGATATAGACGGCAAATTTATTATTGTGTATTTCATTATAAAAAGCCTCTCGACTCCATGGCGTGGTAAAGGAGGCATGTTCAACTTCTAATACTTGGTCAATATCCTCTTCCCTCATATAACGAAAAACAAAAGAATCTACCATATGTCTTTATTCCTATCCATTTTATATTTTCCCATTTGCCTCCAGCCATTTCGCTTCAGCCTCAGCTAAGCGAATATAATTGGGTACAAAGGAATGTACGTCTTCCCCTGGTTTTTCCTGACCTAAAGCAGCCAGCTCTGCTGGTCGAGGATTATGCTCTGTTACACTGGCAAATATGGCTTTTGCTCCTAAAAATTCTTCTATTTTAACCTGATGAATCGGTAAATCATTTCCAACAAAAAGAATAGATTTGTCGATTTTTTGCAGTTCCACGACCCAATCAGCTAACATAATTAACTGATCTTGTTTGATGGCTTTTACCTCACCGTTCTGAAACTGATATAAAGCGGTATATACTTGTCCTCTTCTAGCATCAAATAGTGGTGATACATAACCATTGAAGTATCGTCCTGTTCCTGCCGCTAAAATTTCAAGACTAGACACGCCGACAAGAGGAATGTTTAAAGTCCAGGCTAATGTTTTGGCAATCGTTACCCCAATTCTCACCCCTGTGTAGGATCCTGGCCCTTTTGCCACGACAATTTTCGTTAAATCAGCAGGAGCCCTTCCACAATCCCTCATTAAAGTCTCGATTGCGGGCATAATTCGAACAGAGTGATTCTTCTTTAAGTTCGTAATATATTCACCGAGTACTTGATTTTCCTCTAACAGCGCTACTCCTAAAACATAGTTAGAAGTATCGATCGCTAAAATGGTCATTTAAAAAATCTCCTTACATAATTGCTCATATCTTTGTCCTTTAGGTACTAAGACCATTTTTCGCTGATCCTGTCCTTGATGATATAAATAGATGGTTAACAGTTCCTCTGGCAGCTGTTCCTTAATTAAATGAGCCCACTCGACTACTGTAACTCCTTCTCCCTCAAAGTATTCGTCAAAACCTAGGTCTTCATATGCATCAAGGACTCTGTATACATCCATGTGATACAATGGGAGCTTTCCTTTATATTCTTTTATTATTGTAAAAGTAGGGCTACTAACTGTTTTTTTTACACCTAATCCCTTGGCAAGACCTTTTGTAAAAGTTGTCTTTCCAGCACCCAGGTCTCCCTCAAGTGCGATCACGTCCCCTGGCTGTAGATGTTCTGCGAGTTTTTCAGCAAACTGAGAAGTTTCCCCATTATTTGATGTAGTTAATTCATATTCTTTCATCCAATCACCTAACTTTACCATAACGATTCTTTACTTTCATTTTACCCTTATTTAAGTATAAAAAAAACCTTAGGATGCTCCTAAGGATGGATACTTATGTAATTTTTACACAAAAAAAGACGAAACACCGTTTCGACTAGTTTTAAGAATATGGCGGTCTGGACGGGACTCGAACCCGCGACCTCCTGCGTGACAGGCAGGCATTCTAACCAACTGAACTACCAGACCAAATTGCGGGGACAGGA
>NZ_JAFBEX010000027.1 GCF_016908975.1 Neobacillus cucumis | reverse complement strand
TCACACCCGTTCCCATACCGAACACGGAAGTTAAGCTTCTCAGCGCCGATGGTAGTTGGGGCATGCGCCCCTGTGAGAGTAGGACGTTGCCAGGCTGTTATTTTATCGTTCCGCAGTAGCTCAGTGGTAGAGCTATCGGCTGTTAACCGATCGGTCGTAGGTTCGAGTCCTACCTGCGGAGCCATTTTTATTTCTAGCTATGCTTCCATAGCTCAGTAGGTAGAGCACTTCCATGGTAAGGAAGAGGTCAGCGGTTCGAGCCCGCTTGGAAGCTTACCTTTAATTAGAATAATAGGGCCCCTTGGTCAAGCGGTTAAGACACCGCCCTTTCACGGCGGTAACACGGGTTCGAATCCCGTAGGGGTCATCAAAGTTTTTTTACAATAGTGAAAATAACTTACTTTTATATGGAGGATTAGCTCAGCTGGGAGAGCATCTGCCTTACAAGCAGAGGGTCGGCGGTTCGATCCCGTCATCCTCCACCATAACATATTTCTTACTATTTGCCGGGGTAGCTCAATTGGTAGAGCAACTGACTTGTAATCAGTAGGTTGGGGGTTCAAGTCCTCTCGCCGGCACCATCTTTATTTTTTGAATGTGGAGGGGTAGCGAAGTGGCTAAACGCGGCGGACTGTAAATCCGCTCCCTCCGGGTTCGGCGGTTCGAATCCGTCCCCCTCCACCATTTATATTTTTAAAAAAGTCGGACACACTATAAGTAATAACATCTTTGGGCTATAGCCAAGCGGTAAGGCATCGCACTTTGACTGCGACATGCGTTGGTTCAAATCCAGCTAGCCCAGCCATTTTTCAAATGAGCCATTAGCTCAGTCGGTAGAGCATCTGACTTTTAATCAGAGGGTCGAAGGTTCGAGTCCTTCATGGCTCATTGTTTTTACAAAGAAAAATCAACACGCGGAAGTAGTTCAGTGGTAGAACATCACCTTGCCAAGGTGGGGGTCGCGGGTTCGAATCCCGTCTTCCGCTCCAATGGGGTCTTAGCTCAGCTGGGAGAGCGCCTGCTTTGCACGCAGGAGGTCAGGGGTTCGATCCCCCTAGACTCCACCATCACACTACATATTTAGCCTTAAATCATGTAAATGATTTAAGGCTTTTTTTGTTTTTTAATATAACTTCACTAATGAAAATTAGCAGCCCATCCTCCTGCGCCTACTTTTGTGAAATCTATTTCAAACTCCAGAATATTTTAACAATAACGCATATATATACAGAATTTTGTCGAGTTGAGTCATCGTTATGAAACCGGTTAAAATAGGATTATATTAGGCAAGGGGGAGAGAATTGAGATGACGAGAAAACTATCAATTATTGGAATGCCAATGGATTTAGGACAAATGAGACGAGGCGTGGACATGGGACCAAGTGCCATTCGGTATGCGGGGATAAATGAGCGCTTGAAGCCTCTATTTGATGATATTCACGACATGGGAGATATTCCAATTGGCAGACCAGAAGTAGTCGTAGATAGAGAATCAAATCTAAGAAACTTAGACCTAGTTGCAGAGAAAAGTGCATTGCTTGCTGAAAAATTAGATGAAGTCATTCAATCCGGATCATTTCCACTTGTATTAGGAGGAGACCATAGCATCGCAATCGGTACACTTGCTGGTGTTTCCAAGCATTTTAAAAATCTTGGTGTTATCTGGTATGATGCTCATGGAGATTTAAATACAGCAGAGACTAGTCCATCAGGTAATATTCATGGGATGCCGCTAGCAGTAAGCATTGGCTTAGGTCATCCATTATTGACCCAAATCGGTGGCTACACTCCTAAAGTCAAACCAGAGAATATTGTCATAATTGGTGCGAGATCACTAGATGATGGGGAGAAAGCATTAATTAAAGAGAAGGGAATAAAAGTTTACACCATGCATGAAATTGATCGATTAGGTATGGCCAAAGTAATGGAGGAGACCATTGCCTTTTTAAAAGAAAAAACGGATGGTGTTCATTTGTCGCTTGATTTAGACGGCTTAGACCCAAGTGATGCTCCAGGAGTGGGGACACCTGTTATTGGCGGAATCAGCTACCGTGAGAGTCATTTGGCAATGGAAATGTTAGAAGAAGCTGGAATTATTACCTCGGCGGAATTTGTGGAAGTAAACCCTATCCTAGATGAAAAAAATAAAACAGCCATTTGTGCCGTTGAATTAATGGGTTCATTATTTGGTGAAAAACTACTATAAATAAAGAGCAGCTGCATTCAGAGATATGCAGCTGCCTCTATTTATTGATTAATAATAAATGATATTTGTTAAGTAAACAGTCAAGCTTCTTGCTAGCCTCAATAACTTTATAATTCGACAGGGACGTCTCACCTGCTAAACGAACCATATCATTACGCTGTGTTTCAATTTCTTCTAGTAAATTGCGGAATAGTATAGACATCTTCCCACCTCTTTTAATATGCTTATTATCTTTTTCCCCTGCCAAAAAATCTTTAAACATATTTAGTTCCATAATAGTAAATTTTTGTTAATATTAAAGGTATTAAGAAGTTTTTCATTAAAAATTGAAACCTTTTTAGTTAGCGTTTCGTATATCGTATAGCGACATTGGAGCTGAGGAAACTTAATGGATAAAATAGTGAAAAAACGAATAAAGCAGGTTCTCAAAGGTGATCAAGAAGCCTATGGAGAGATCGTAGAAATCTATAAAAACAGTGTCTACCAACTATGCTATCGAATGCTTGGAAATCGTCATGAAGCAGAGGATATTGCTCAAGAGGCATTTATCCGTGCCTATGTGAATATTAAATCTTTCAACCAAGATTTAAAATTTTCAACATGGCTCTTTCGGATTGCTACTAACCTATGTATTGACCGGATGCGTAAGAAGAAACCTGATTATTATTTAGATGCAGAAGTAGCTGGAACAGAAGGATTAACTATGTATTCCCACATCACTTCTGATACCCCGCTGCCGGAGACAGAGGTAGAAAGTCAGGAACTGCAGGAGACCGTTCACAAAGAAATACAAATGCTGCCTGAAAAATACCGCTCTGCGATTATCCTTAAATATATTGAAGATTTATCTTTAAATGAAATAAGTGAAATTCTTGACCTCCCGCTTGGTACGGTTAAAACGAGAATTCATCGCGGCCGTGAAGCATTAAGGCAGAAATTACGATATGTATAAAGAGGTGAGACCATAAATGTGTCCAGAACAGATCATCGAACTCATGCACGAATATTTGGATGAAGAACTAGACTTGGAAAAAGAACAAATCCTAAGAGATCACCTCAAAAGTTGTCATGATTGTGAAATTATCTTTAATGAATTGAAAAAAACAGTGGCATTTGTTCAAAATATTTCACATTTGCAGGCACCGCAGGATTTTACCGCTAATGTGCTGGCCCGGCTGCCAAAGGAAAAGAAAAAGGTGTGGATGCAAAGATGGTTTACCAATCATCCAATGCTTACAGCAGCCTCTGTTTTTATCATTTTGATGATGGGAAGCGTGTTTTCAACCTGGAGCCAGGATCGAGATTTTTCTGTTTCAAATCAAAAGAATTTAGTGGTGAAAAATCATACAGTCATTATCCCAAAGGGGGAAACGGTTAAAGGAGATGTCGTGGTCCACAATGGGAATGTGCGCATTGAAGGCGAAGTTCAGGGCGATGTAACAGTCATAAATGGAGAAAAGTATTTAGCTTCAGCTGGTCATGTAACAGGGCAGATAGAAGAAGTAAATGAAGTTTTCGAATGGATTTGGTATCATATGAAAAAAACAACTCAAGATGTCCTTCATATCTTTGGATAGACGGTTATGAAAAAAACAAATCACTCCAAGGCGGGTGATTTGTTTTTTTTCATTACATACGTATACTAAGTTGTATGGTGGATTTATGTTATAATAAATAAGTTGTATGAATTATATGTTTCTAGAAGTTACGGAGGAAGAAACAATGCAGTTTGCAGATCTTAGTATATGGAAGTATCTAGCTAGTATTGTTGATATTGCCCTCGTATGGTACGTCATTTACAAACTGATCAATGTGATAAAAGGCACAAAGGCCGTTCAATTATTAAAGGGAATTCTTGTGATCCTTCTTGTCAGGGTGGTCGGTGAGTGGCTAGGCTTAACAACTCTTAGCTGGATGATGCAACAAGCCATAAATTGGGGATTCCTTGCAATTATCATTATCTTTCAGCCAGAGCTTAGAAGAGCACTTGAACAATTAGGGCGAGGCCGTTTCTTCTCTCGGAGCAGTACCCAGGATGATGATAATCAGGAAAAAACAGTTGAAGCCATTATAAAGGCAACTGATTATATGGCAAAACGCCGGATTGGGGCGTTAATTTCGATTGAAAGAGAAACAGGCATGAGTGATTACATAGAAACAGGTATACGATTAAATTCCAATATCTCTTCAGAATTACTCATTAATATTTTTATTCCTAATACACCGCTTCACGATGGGGCAGTCATAATCCAAAAAAATAATGTTTCAGCAGCAGCATGCTATCTCCCTTTATCGGAAAGTCCATTTATTTCCAAAGAGCTTGGCACAAGACATCGTGCTGCCTTGGGGATAAGTGAGGTCACCGATAGCTTAACCGTTATTGTTTCAGAAGAAACAGGGAATATTTCGCTAACAAAAAATGGTGAACTTCATCGTGATTTAAAATTGGAGGAATTAAAAGAATTACTTACTAGTGAATTGGTGATTCAGACTAAAACAAAGCAGGCATCTTCAGCTCGTTGGAACTGGAGGGGGAAACAAAATGGATAAACTGATGGATAATCCGTGGTTTATAAAAATACTTGCCTTGTTATTGGCTGTACTATTATATTCCTCTGTGCCGAGTACTAGTAAAAAGTTAACAGATGTCAACGTTCCTGGTGAACAAACAACCGAAACCATAAATGATATACCGGTAAAGGTTTATTATGATACCGAGAACTTGGTTGTATCTGGTATCCCAAATACGGTAGATATTACACTAAAAGGCCCAATCACACATGTCCAATCAGCAAAAGCATTAAGAAATTTTGAAGTATATGTGGATTTAACCAATGCTGAGATTGGCAAACAGAAAGTAAAGCTTAAAATAAGAAATTTATCAGATAAAGTAACGGCAACCTTGAAACCGGCAAGTGTAAATGTAACCGTACAAGAAAAGATTACAAAGGAATTTAAGGTAGAGGCCGAATTTAACACTAATCATGTAGAAGATGGCTATTCAGCAGGAACACCTGAGGTTAAGCCAAATAAAGTAAAAATTACCGGCGCTAAAAGTGATATTGACCGTATTTCTTATGTCAAGGCAACACTTGAGAGTAATGATAATCTAAAGGAAACCATTTCTAAAGAAGCACCCATACAGGTTCTTGATAAAGATTTTAATAAGTTAAATGTATCGGTTGATCCAGAGACCGTTAACGTCACTGTTCCGATTAAAAGTAACAGTAAAACTGTTCCAATCAATATCGTTCAAAAAGGAACGGCCCCTACAGGTGTTACAATTGAATCAATCACATTGGATGAAAAAGAGGCCAAAATTACTGGAAGTAAGGAAGTTCTTGATAAAACTGAAAATGTCCGAGTGGAAGTGGATATTAGTAAAATTACCGATAATACAACTCTGACATTACCAGTTATAATCTCAGACGGTATTACAAAGGTGACTCCTCAGCTTGTCAAAGCAACCGTGGTAGTTAATAAAGCCGAGGTGCAAGCAGAGCAAGCAGAACAAGCAGAACAAGAAAAAACAGTTTCTAGTGTCCCTCTCAAAATTCAAGGGCTAGGTGATAATTTAACAGCAGAAGTAAATGATCCTACAAGTGAGACGATTAATTTAGTCGTTAACGGCCCAAGTGATTCTGTTACGGGGCTAGCTCCTGATGATTTTTCTGCCGTGATTGACCTATCTGGACTAACAGAGGGTACTCATGATGTTAAAATTCAAGTCACAGGTCCGACAGATGTGAAGTGGACAACTAATCAAGCAACCGCAAAAATAACCATAACTAATAATGCTTAATATCTAGCAATACACATGTTGAAGGAGAGATTTTTTAAAATGGGTAAATATTTCGGTACCGATGGGGTACGTGGAGTAGCAAACAGCGAATTAACACCGGAAATGGCCTTTAAGTTGGGGCGCTTTGGCGGTTATGTTTTAACAAAGGATAAAGATCGCCCGAAAATACTTATAGGTCGTGATACACGTGTTTCTGGTCATATGTTAGAGGGAGCACTTGTAGCAGGGTTACTTTCCATTGGCGCAGAGGTCATGCGTTTAGGCGTGATCTCCACTCCAGGGGTTGCCTATCTAACTAAAGCGTTAGGGGCTCAAGCAGGTGTAATGATTTCTGCTTCCCATAATCCGGTTGAAGATAATGGAATTAAATTCTTTGGTCCTGATGGTTTTAAGCTATCAGATGAACAGGAATTAGAAATAGAGAATTACATTGATTTACCGGAAGATCAACTGCCACGTCCAACAGGAGCTGATTTAGGCCAGGTAATGGATTATTTTGAGGGCGGTCAAAAGTACCTTCAATATTTGAAAAATACAGTAGATGAAGACTTCTCCGGCATTCATATTGCCTTGGATTGTGCACACGGAGCTACTTCTGCCCTAGCAAGTCATTTATTTGCCGACCTTGATGCAGACCTATCCACCATGGGGGCTTCACCTAATGGATTAAATATTAATGCCGGTGTTGGCTCCACCCATCCAGAAGCACTGGCAGCACTTGTGAAAGAAAAAGGAGCAGACGTGGGTCTGTCCTTTGACGGAGATGGCGATAGGCTTATTGCTATTGACGAGAAAGGGAATATCGTCGATGGGGATCAGATCATGTACATTTGTGGTAAGTACATGAAAGAGCAAGGTCGCTTAAAACATGGGACTATCGTTTCAACCGTCATGAGCAACCTTGGATTTTATAAAGCTCTTGAAACACACGGAATTCATAGTGTCTTAACGGCAGTAGGGGACCGGTATGTGGTAGAAGAGATGAAGACCAATGGTTTTAACCTTGGCGGTGAACAGTCAGGACACATCATTTTCTTGGATTACAATACAACCGGTGATGGATTGTTATCAGGATTACAGTTAGTTAATATTATGAAGGTAACAGGAAAGCCTTTATCAGAGTTAGCCGGTGAAATGAAAAAGTATCCGCAAAAACTTGTCAATGTCCGGGTAATTGATAAAAACCATGTGACGGATAACGAGAAAGTAAAAGAAGTGATTGAACAAGTGGAAACTGAAATGGCTGGTAACGGACGAATCCTTGTCCGTCCAAGTGGAACTGAACCGCTTGTACGTGTAATGGCAGAGGCCGCAACTGAAGAACTTTGTGATTCCTTTGTGAGCCGTATTGTCAATGTAGTGAAATCCGAAATGGAATTAAAGGAATAGTCTTTCTTATATGCATAAGGGAACGGTTTATCTCCCTTATGCATATTTTATATGGAGTAGTTATTAAATAAGAATTAAAGTATTAGGTTTTTAGTTGACGAACCTCTGACAATTGATGTAAGATGAATGTGCTTCGTTTCTTATAGCGAATCTTTGGAAGGAGGATAGAGGTTGACATTGGAATTTAAAAGCGCCTGAACTAATCAAAGAGAGTTGATTAGTTGACGAGGAGGAGGTTTATCGAAAGTTTCGGCGGATACCTCCCGGTTGCGTGCACAACCGAAAAATTCTTCTTTAAAACACAGAGGCAACTCTGTGCACAAAGGGGAGAATATGCGCATACTAACTGTAATGTGTAAAAGGTATAGACAGATACCTAATCAAAAACAGAGATAAGGGGGCAAGTTTCGCCCCTAAAAGCATTCTTGCCCCCTATATCTAGGGAGGAATAAGAAAATGTGTGGAATTGTTGGCTATATTGGAAATAATGATTCGAAAGAAATCCTGTTAAAAGGTTTAGAAAAGCTTGAATATAGAGGATATGACTCAGCTGGTATTGCTGTAAAAAATGAGAACGGAATTCATGTTTTTAAAGAAAAAGGCCGCATTGCGGATTTACGTGAAATTGTCGATAAGGATGTAAAAGGGAATATGGGAATTGGCCATACACGCTGGGCGACACATGGTGTACCAAGCAAAGTGAATTCTCACCCACATCAGAGCGCATCAGGTCGCTTTACGCTTGTGCATAATGGTGTTATCGAGAACTATGACCTTTTAAAACGTGAATATTTAACAAATGTTACTTTTAGAAGTGAAACGGACACGGAAGTCGTTGTTCAGCTAATTGAGTTATTTGTTAATGAAGGATTAGAAGTTATCGATGCATTCCGTAAGACATTAGCTCTTTTGCACGGTTCATATGCGATTGCACTTTTAGATGAACAAAACAATGAGACCATCTTTGTTGCTAAAAATAAAAGCCCATTACTAGTTGGGCTTGGGGATGGCTTTAATGTGGTAGCAAGTGATGCCATGGCCATGCTTCAAGTCACAAATCAATATCTTGAATTAATGGATAAGGAAATTGTGCTTGTTACTAAAGATGAAGTAACCATTCAAAATTTAAATGGTGATGTCATCAGCCGCAAGCCGTATACTGCTGAACTCGATGCAAGTGATATTGAAAAGGGTACGTACCCGCATTACATGTTAAAAGAGATCGATGAACAGCCGCTTGTTATGCGTAAGATCATTCAAACGTATCAAAATGAGCAAGGTGAATTAACGATTGACGCTGAGATTATTAGCGCGATGAATGATACCGATCGCGTGTATATTATTGCGGCGGGTACTTCTTATCATGCGGGTCTTGTTGGTAAGCAATTCATTGAAAGTATTGCGAAAATTCCAGTTGAAGTTCATATTGCCAGTGAATTTGTGTACAATATGCCATTATTAACGAAGAAGCCATTATTTATCTTTATTTCACAAAGTGGAGAAACGGCTGACAGCCGTGCTGTGCTTGTCAAAGTAAAAGAAATGGGCTATCGTACTTTAACGATTACGAATGTCCCAGGTTCAACTTTGTCACGTGAAGCAGATTATACCCTTTTATTGCATGCAGGTCCTGAAATTGCTGTAGCCTCTTCAAAAGCCTATACGGCACAGCTGGCTGTGTTGGCTATTTTAGCGGAAGTAACAGCAAAAAGCCAAGGGATTCCAGTTTCATTTGACTTAATCCATGAGCTAGGTATCGTGGCAAACGCAATGGAAGTTCTTTGTGATTCTAAAGAGTTAATTGAGCATATTTCAAGAGAGTTTTTATCTGTTACACGCAATGCCTTCTTTATCGGTCGTGGAATCGATTATTATGTTGTTCTTGAAGGTGCGTTAAAGCTGAAGGAAATCTCTTATATTCAAGCAGAAGGTTTTGCCGGCGGGGAGTTAAAGCATGGTACCATTGCCTTAATTGAGGAAGGTACACCTGTTATTGCCCTTGCTACGCAAGAGAGTGTAAACCTAAGTATCCGCGGAAATGTAAAAGAAGTGGCAGCACGCGGAGCAAACCCATGCATTATTTCCATGAATGGATTAAATATGGATGAAGATAGTTTTGTCATCCCAGAAGTACATGAGTTATTAACACCGCTTATCTCTGTTATTCCAATGCAATTAATTGCTTATTACGCTGCTTTACACCGTGACTGTGATGTTGACAAACCACGTAACCTTGCAAAGTCTGTAACGGTTGAGTAATTGGCACTAGAGTGAAGTGACCCCCTTAAGTTGGACTAATAATCCAACTTGGGGGGTTTTTAGTTTGGTAAAAGTTCTTATTTACTCTCCATAACGGTTTTATTTTTTTCAATTAACATAATTAAGCCTGGAAGAAGGACCCCTCTAATTAGGAAGGTATCAAGTAATATCCCCACAGCCACAATAAATCCAAACACAAATAATAATTGAATGGGCTGGGTCATCAATACCGCAAAGGTTGCTGCAAGGATGACACCTGCAGAGGAGATAACCCCGCCCGTGCTAGCAACGGCAATCTCGACTGCCTCCTTAATACTATGAGTCTTTTGTTCTTCTTGGAATCTAGAGATTAGCATAATATTATAGTCAATCCCGAGAGCTACTAGGAAGACAAATGCATATAGGGGCACTCGGTCACTGACTGTACTAATATCAAAGAACAGACTGGTTAAAAAGATGCCTAAGCCAAGTGCGGCTAGAAATGAGATTAAGATGGTCCCCATCATATAAATAGGCATCTTAAACGAACGGGTTAAAATAATTAACATCGTAAATATTAAAAGGGTTTCTAATAGGACTATGATTATTACATCTCGATTATTTGTTGAGCGGTCATCCACTTTAGTAGCTGTTTCGCCAGCAAAATAAAGCTTTCCGTCAAGGCTGCTGTCTTTGGTTATTTTCCCTGCATCTTCGATAATCTTTTCCAGTGCATCGATGGTAGTAGTCGAATATGGATTTCCTTTAAATGTAAGACTGTAATTTATGACCTTTTGATCCGCTGTCTTCCCATTTATACGGACACTGCTAACTAGCGGCTGCTCGGAAAGGATACTTTGCAATTTGTTTTGCTGCTCTAATGTTAAGGTGTTTTTTGATTCAAAAAGGACAGTGGTTGGCGCAAGATTCCCTCTCTCAAACTTCTTCCCTAAGATTTCATACCCAAGACGCGATGGCATATCTTTAGGGAAGGACTTCATGGTGTCAAATTCATATTTGAGATTTAAGATATTACTTGCAGCTAATAGGAGAAATATACCGATAACAGCGACAGAAACACCTGGTTTTTTTGCAACCAAGCGGCCAACTTTACTCCAGAGCGAATGATGATTAACGGCTGCGTCTCCAACCTTTGGAACTTTAGGCCAGAAGGACTTTCTGCCAAAAAGGGTAAAGAGAGCAGGTACAAGTGTGATGGATGCCAGCATAATAATTAACATCGTGGTAGCAAAAGTAGGGGCAAAATTATGATAGTCGCCAGACTTTGCAAAAAATAACACAAGCATCGCGGCTAAAACTGTCCCCCCTGAAAAGAAAACGGGCATACCTGTTTCCCTCATAGCTTCTCTCATGGCTTCATACTTATTTTCATACGTTTTAAGCTCTTCACGGTAACGCGAAAAAACGAATAGCGAATAATCGATGACGGCAGCAAAGAGAAGAATGGACATAATGGAAACAGTTTGGCTGGTCATCACGAGTCCTGCTTTGCCCATCAATCCAAGCGTTTGGGAAACAACCTCATAAACAAACGCTGCCGCAAGAAGTGGAATGAGAGCTAAGAGCGGAGAACGGTAAATAACAATTAATAGAATGAGGATTAATCCAACTGTAGAGAAGATTAGGACCAAATCTGCCCGGGAGAATAGGTCAAGAGTATCTGTTGCGATCCCTGCAGGTCCTGTGACATATAGTTTTAATTTTGTTGTTTCTTTAGTAATTTCGGTAATTTTCGCGATTGACTTTTTAATATCCTTGGTTTCTAATGAGGAGTCAAAAGCCAATGGTATTAAAGCTGTCGATTGATCAGATGAGAAGAAGCCTGCTGTTGCTTGAGGCGGCAATGATGACAAAGATACAACTTGCTGAACGCCATTAATCTTGGCACTATGAACCTGGTCTAAGAGGTTTGTTAATTCTGTAAGGCTAACTTGATCATTAGGAGCTTGAAAGACTAAGATAGCAGGAATTCCATCACTATCCTTAAAATAATGATCCACTTTTTTTTGAGCAATAACAGATTTCGCGTCATCAGGAAGCGAAGCAATATTAGAAACCTCATAATCTCTTACACTTGGAGCAAATACGGCTAATAACATGGTAATAATGAGCCATGCAGATAGTGTAGTCCACATCCCCTTTTTGGTCGTTACACGGTCCGTAATACCTTGAATGAATGTTTTCATGTTAATCCCCTTTCTAATGCATATTGTTCAAAGTGACACTGATGTCACTTTGAGGGAAAATGACACCTTAACACCATCATTATGAGTTAAAGTGACAGTAGTGTCAATTATTCATTTCGTAACATTCCATGACGGATCATTTCTTTAATGGAGCTAATCCATTGAGAATGTGAAATTCCAAAGTGGTTTGGTATCATAATTGTTTGAAAAATAAATCCAAGTATTAACGGATCGGGCAGTGTCTCTTTTAACTTTAATTCTTGTCTGCCTAAGGAGATGAAACCTTGTAAATGGTCGTACATTTTCAAATGGAGCTTTTCGAGCTTTTCATTGTTTTCCTTGACCTTTTTATTTCCATTAACGGGAATACGGCGCCCCAGTTCAATCATAGGAGGAATGGTTGAATTTTTAAAAATGAGATTTATTAAAAATTCAAACTGTGCATCAAAGCCCTCTACCAGTTCAATTTCTTTTATTTCTGTAAGGAAATGCTCCATCTCATAAAGCATATAATCTGTAATTAATTCTTCTTTATTTTCGTAATACTTATAGATGGCTCCTCTCGAGATTTCCAGCTCTTCTGCCAGAGCACTAAACGAAAATCCCTCATAACCATGTGATAAAAGCATTTGTTTGGCAGCTTGAAATAAATCATCTGTTGAGAATTTACGTTCACGAGCCATATACTCACCTCATGGTTATTATAATCTATTTGGAGGTAAGGAAAAAACTAATTAAACGATTGATTAATTAAATTCGGGCTGTGAGAAAAATTTAATCAAACGTTTGTTTAAATCTGTTTGACATTATGGTGAACAGGATAAGTAAAACAAGTTAGAAGATTTATGAACCCTATATCTAAATATCAATGTTGTCAACATTCAACATGACAAATTGAAATTTTGTATCAATTGAACAGGGGCTGAAAACGCTTTATTCTATAAATAGAAAGAAAAACAAAATAATATGAGGGGGAAAAATCAATGAGTCAAGCGGTTAAAACAGATATAAATGTACCGAATGAACCAACAAAAGCTAACTCAGATGTAAAAGTTAAAATACAGAAGTTTGGTAGTTATTTGAGCGGGATGGTTATGCCGAATATTGGTGCCATTATTGCTTGGGGTCTAATTACTGCATTATTTATCCCAACTGGATGGATACCTAACAAGGATCTCGCTGCACTCGTAAGCCCAATGATTACTTACTTATTGCCATTATTAATCGGTTTTACCGGCGGTCGTATGGTGGGCGATATCCGTGGTGGGGTTGTCGGTGCAACAGCAACCATGGGGGTAATTGTCGGAACCGATATCCCAATGTTCTTAGGCGCAATGATTATGGGACCACTTGGCGGTTTTGTCATTAAAAAGTTTGATAAATTAATAGAAGGAAAAGTAAAATCTGGTTTTGAAATGTTAGTCAACAACTTTTCAGCAGGTATCCTTGGAGGCGCTTTAACACTAATAGCCTATAAAGGTGTTGGACCTGTTGTTGAAGCATTAAGCAAATTTTTAGCATCTGGAGTTCAATTTATCGTTGACCATAACATGCTGCCACTTGCTAACGTATTTATTGAACCAGCAAAAGTACTATTCTTAAATAACGCAATTAACCATGGTATTTTAAGCCCAATGGCTATTGAGCAGGCAACAAAAGCAGGGAAATCAATTTTATTTTTATTAGAAACAAACCCTGGTCCTGGGTTAGGGATTTTACTTGCTTATTGTTTATTTGGTAAAGGAACAGCAAAACAAACGGCACCAGGTGCAGTCATTATCCACTTCTTAGGCGGTATCCATGAAATTTACTTCCCATACATCTTAATGAAGCCAATGTTAATTTTTGCCGCAATGGCCGGTGGTGTAAGTGGAGTATTTACATTTAGCGTTCTTCATGCAGGACTTGTAGCTGCTCCATCACCTGGAAGTATCTTTGCGCTACTTGCGATGACACCAAAAGGCGGGTATTTTGCAACATTAGCGGGTGTAATCGTAGCAACAGCTGTGTCCTTCGCGGTTGCTTCCTTAATTCTAAAAACAAGTAAGGCAGCAGCAGAAGAAGAGGATTTATCCGCTGCAACAGCTAAGATGGAAGCCATGAAAGGGAAGAAAAGTTCAGTAAGTTCTGTTCTAACGGTTCAAGAAGAAATCAAAGCTGAAAATGTCAATAAAATTGTCTTTGCTTGTGACGCTGGAATGGGTTCAAGTGCTATGGGTGCATCGATTTTAAGAAATAAGGTGCAAAAAGCAGGTTTAGGTATAACGGTTACGAACACTGCCATTAATAATTTGCCTGCAGATGCTGATGTGGTTGTTACTCATAGGGATTTGACAGACCGAGCAAAAGCTAAATTACCTAATGCCAAACATATCTCAGTTGAAAACTTCTTAAACAGCCCCAAATATGATGAATTAGTCAATAGCTTGAAAAATTAAAAATGATTGGAGTCTAGGGTTTTCCTAGGCTTTTTTTTGTCCAGCTCCAGCGCCTAGCCCCTCGAGGTCACAGGCTTATCCAGTTGTGGCTCCTTGGGACTCAAGTCATAAGCCACCCCCTGAAGAAGGGCAAAGAACGCCTTCTTGCAGGGTGCGTCTTAGCCTAAAGTCCCAGAACAGTCGCCTCCACATTTAGATCAATCCGTCCAAAAGGTTAAAAGGTAACCTTTCGGCCGGCTTGTTTTGTGCTTGGCTACAGAAAACTAACGTTTTCTGTTCGCATTAAGGGAGACTAATCACTGGCTACGCTTTGCTTGCCATCGATAAATCTCCCTATATCGGGGCTGACCAAGGCGCTTGCGCTTTTCTTAGTTTAATAATGTCAACAATGCAGTGGACGAAATCATAAATAGCTTTCATTGTATAAGGTAATTGAAGGGTTTACAATGAAATTGTTAGAATCAAATTTTAATTTTGGCAACATTATAAGCGTGTTTCAGGTCTAGCTGAAGGAGGTTAATTATTGTATATTTCGGCGAGGGAAAGGCAAATCCTTGAAATCCTATTAAAGACCACAGAAGAAACAACCGTGAAAGACCTAGCAGATCAAACGGGTGTTAGCGGAAGAACGATTCACAGAGATTTAAAAAACGTAGAAGATATTCTTAACGAGTATAACCTGACATTGCAAAAAAAGTCAGGAGTCGGTGTTCAAATTTACGGTGAAAATAATAGGATCCGTGATTTGGAACTCTATTTGTTTAATCTGTCACATACAGAATATACGGCAGAGGAACGACAAACGATTATGCTATGTGAATTATTAGAAACAAATGAGCCTGTAAAGCTTCTAACCCTTGCTTCAGACTTAAATGTTACGATTGCAACCGTTAGCTCTGATCTAACAAAACTAGAAGAGAGGCTAAAGACCTTCGGATTAGATTTGATCCGCAGAAGAGGTTACGGTGTTGAAATTGAGGGGGAAGAAAGCGCAAAAAGGAGGGCAATGAGCTTTCTAATTTCAGAGTACCTTGATGAATCGGAGCTTCTTTCCTTAACACGAGATAATATCCAAATGAGATCAACCCAGCACATTCATACGATTTCTGAAAGACTAATGGGCTTGGTAGAAAAAAAGAAACTGGTTATTGTTGAAACAATTGTCAATTCCATTGTGCAGGAACTTCCATTTTCAATGGCCGACAGCGCGTATATTGGTCTAGTGGTGCATTTAACATTGGCAGTGGAACGAATCCAAAAAGGCGAAGGGATTAAAATTAATCTCTCCTATTTAGAGGATCAAAAGATGACCAAGGAATATAAATTTGCGGAAAGAATCGTTTCACAATTAGAGCAGGTTTTCCAAATTAGCATTCCGGAGGCAGAAATTGCCTATATTACGATGCATTTAAGGGGAGCGAAACTGCGGCATGAAAATGAGCATCTAATAGAGGATGCCAGTCTGCAGGTGGCAATGAAAACCAAAAAGCTAATCGAAACAGTTGGAAAGCTTGTGGGTATGAATCTCTCAACTCATCCCTCTTTATTTGAAGGACTCATGGTTCACTTAAAGCCGGCAATCTATCGAATAAAAGAAAAGATGGGCATAAGCAATCCTTTGTTAGAAAAGATTAAAACGGATTATGCCGATTTATTTGCACTTGTGAAACAAGCCGTTCATCAAGTATTTCCTGAGTTTTTTGTTCCAGATGAAGAAATAGGATATTTAGTGATGCATTTCGGGGCAGCGATGATGGGCGGAAAAGACCTAGCAGGCTTTAAGACATTAGTGGTTTGTTCTAGTGGAATTGGCACCTCAAAAATGCTGGCAACTAGATTACAAAAGGAATTTCCTGAGCTAAAGCACATTCAAAATGTGTCGGTTATGGAATTCCAAAGAATGAATAAAGAAGAATATCAACTAGTGATATCAACCCTTCCCATTCCAGATTATGAATCGGATTATATTCTTGTAAATCCCTTTTTAAATAAGGAAGAAATTGAAAAAATCCGTTCTTATATTAATGAGTTCAAAATGGTCAATAGTTCAGAAAAACAACTTCCTGTCTCATTGACGAGTAATCATCAGAGGCATTCCTCTCAGTTGATTGACGAAATGAGAAGGATAAAGGAGTACGCAGCTACTATTGCCGCTATTCTTGAAGGATTTCGTTTAATTGAAGTAAATGGTTATCAAACGGTTAATCAGTTATTAACAGATGCTTGTCAAAGGCTGTTAAAGCAGGAAACGATAAATGATGTGGACAGAGTGGTGAAAGCCATCCTTGAACGGGAGTGCTTGGGCGGAATTGGTATACCTGAAACAGCCATGGCCTTATACCATGCCCGCTCGCCATATATCGTACAGCCAAGTTTTATGATTATGTCTCTTGATGCTCCCTTAACAGTTGTTGGGATGGATGATCATCAGATGGGGATGAAATACCTCCTCTTACTATTATCGCCTGCAGATGCTTCGGAGCAAGCTTTAGAAATCTTAAGTTTTTTAAGTTCATTGTTAATAGAAAGTGAAGAAAATATCGCGGCGTTTCAATCGAATGATGAGGCGAAAATTTTAGACCTATTAACCAAAAGATTTGATCAATATTTCAAACAAAAAATAACAGAATTATGGAGTGTATAGAGATGGAGAAAACTATTTTTAACAAAGAAAATATTCAATTAAATGTATCTATTGGTACGAAAGAGGAAGCAATTAGATTGACTGGTGGAATTTTGGTCAAAGAAGGCTATGTAGACCCCAACTATATTGAAAAAATGCTTGAGAGAGAACGATTAACTTCGACTTATATGGGTAATTTTGTTGCAATTCCGCATGGCACAGAGGACTCGAAGCCATTCGTAAAGGAGTCTGGCATATCATTTGTTCAAGTACCACAAGGTGTGGACTTTGGGGCTGGAAATATGGTGAAGCTGCTAATTGGTATTGCTGGAAAAGATAATGAACATCTAGATATTCTATCTAAGATTGCCATTGTGTGCTCGGAAGAAGAAAACATCGACAAACTTGTTACCGCACAATCAGCCGAAGAGATTTTAGCCATTTTCGAAGAAGTGAACTAATCGCAATGTCATTTTATTAAGAGACAGCTAGATAGGATTAGCCCGAAGCTTTTAAACCTTCATAAATACTAAATAGGAAAGATGTATAGTTTATATTTTTGGAGAAACAATAGTTTTGTCATTTTTGATGTGACAAATATCACTTTCCTCTTTATTGTTTATAGTGATTTAGTACATTACTATAAATAAGTACTTAATAATGAAGGGATGAGAGCAAATGGCTCAATCGAATATAAAAGTAGCTGTTCAGAAATTCGGTAACTTCCTAAGTTCAATGGTTTTGCCGAACATATCAGCATTTATTGCATGGGGACTTATTACGGCCTTATTTATTCCAACGGGTTTCTTTCCAAATGAAAACCTTGCCAAGTTGGTTAGCCCAATGGTTAGTTACCTACTTCCGCTATTAATTGGTTATACAGGAGGTAAGCTGGTACACGACCAACGTGGAGGTGTAGTTGGTGCCATTGCGACAATGGGGGTAATTGTCGGTGCACCAAATGTTCCAATGTTTTTAGGCGCCATGATTATGGGGCCATTCGGTGGCTGGGTCATCAAGAAATTTGACCGATTGATCGAAGGAAAAATTAAAGCAGGCTTTGAAATGCTTGTGAATAACTTCTCAGCAGGTATCTTAGGTGGATTGTTGGCGATTCTGTCATTTTTAGCGATTGGACCAGCAGTAGAAGTGTTTACAGGTTGGCTTGTTAAAGGCGTGGACTGGCTTGTCGCTACAGGATTATTACCGTTAACAAGTATCATTATTGAACCTGCGAAAGTCTTGTTCTTAAATAATGCGATTAACCAAGGTGTTCTATCACCAATCGGTGTAGAGCAAGCAAGAACAGCCGGGAGATCATTGTTGTTCCTTTTAGAAGCAAACCCAGGACCTGGTATTGGTGTGCTATTAGCGTACTGTATCTTTGGAAAAGGAACTGCCAAAAAAACAGCTCCAGGGGCTGCTATTATTCAATTCTTTGGTGGTATCCATGAAATTTACTTTCCATACATCTTGATGCGTCCAATGTTATTCATAGCCGTTATCCTAGGCGGAATGACTGGCGTGTTTACATTAGTTCTTTTAGGCGGCGGATTACTTGCTCCTGCCTCACCTGGTAGTATCCTTGCGATTATGGCAGTTACCCCGCATCATGCTGGAACATACCTTGCCAACCTTGCCGGAGTACTTGCAGCAGGAATCGTATCTTTTGTCGTTTCATCATTTATTTTAAAAACAGGTAAAGAGCAAGCAGAGGACATAGAAGAAGCAACAAGAAAAATGCAGGAAATGAAAGGGAAGCAGAGTTCCGTATCCAATGTATTAGTAGCTAATTCAGGCACAATTCCTGAAAAAGTAAACAAAATTGTTTTTGCATGTGATGCTGGAATGGGTTCAAGCGCAATGGGTGCTTCCTTGCTTCGTAAAAAAGTCAAAGAGGCTGGTTTAAATATTTCAGTTACCAATACGGCAATTAGTAATTTACCAGCGGATGCTCAGATTGTGGTAACACAGGAAGAGTTAACACCTAGAGCACAAAATAAATTGCCGAATGCTTACCATATCTCAGTCGATAACTTCTTATCAAGTCCGGAATACGATAAATTAATCAACCAACTTAAAAATCCGGAAACAGCTGGGCTACATGAAATTGTAGAAGATGCTGAAGCGAATGTACCTGATGGGGGCAGTCATGCGGAAGATTCCTTGCTACTAGAAGAGAATATTTTCTTAAATCAGTCCTTTGCCACAAAGGAAGAGGCGATTCGCTTTGCTGGAAGAGCATTAGTCAATGCAGGGTATGTAAAAGAAAGCTATATTGAAGCGATGATTGCAAGAGATGAATTAACATCTACTTATATGGGTAACGATGTAGCGATCCCACATGGTACAGAAGATGCGAAAAAGGATGTCTTAAATTCAGGATTCACCGTTGTACAAGTACCAAACGGTATTGATTTTGATGGGCAAAAGGTTCGTTTAATTTTCGGTATTGCCGGGAAAGATGGCACACATCTTGAAATTTTGTCTGGAATTGCGGTCACATGCTCAGATATGGCCAATATCGAGAAATTAGTTGAAGCGAAATCAGCAAGAGAAATTGTCGACATCTTAAACGATAAAGAACTAGTACATTCTTAATGAATAGAAAAGCGGAGTGAATCCGCTTTTTTATTCACTTTTTATTATAGGATTTAATCTTCAGCTCCGTTTGCTACAGGACTTTTCGTACGGCGGGTCTCTTGATGTTACTTCACAGAAACGAGTTGGTAGCATGTATATCACTACAAGAGAAAAGGCCATTATTGAGTTACTCGTTAAAACATCTGGTAAACATACAGCCTCGTCACTTGCCAACTACTTAAATGTAAGTGCTCGTACGGTCCATCGGGATTTAACTGGGGTAGAAAAAATTCTGCAGTCGTTTGATCTTCGCTTAGTTCGGGATCTGGGGACAGGATTAAGGATTGACGGGAAAAATGAAAAAATCTTTCGTTTAGTTCAAAACGTCATGAGCATCATCCCAGTCGATCAAACTCCAGAAGAGAAGAAGTTACAGCTCCTTATTGCTTTGATGCAAGAGGAAGCCTTCAAAATACAATCTCTAGCAGTCGAACTTGGTGTAAGTAACACCACCTTAACAACCTATTTAGAAGAATTGACGGAATGGCTAAGCCATTTTAACGTCATGATTACAAGAAAAAGGGGAGTTGGTGTCGATCTGATCGGGTCGGAACCAGCTAAACGAAATGCACTAGCAAGTTACTTCTTGCACCATTTTAACGAAGAGTTAATAGAGAGTTTATTTTTGTTAGAAAATCAGAAGTTCAATCAGGAATTGATTTTATATTACTTCCTTCCAGAGTATATCGCCGTAATCGATCGCTTAGTTAATACGATTTTTAATCGTACCCAGCAGCGGCTTGCCGATAATGATTATATCGGATTAATAGTACATATAGGGATTACCATGCAGCGAACAGAATCTTCCTTTCTGCTAGAAGAAGAGCCTGGTCCGATTCATAATCTGAAAAATGAATATACCCTAATTAAAGATATATGCAAGGAACTTGAAGCCGCCTTTTCGGTAACATTTACAGAGGAAGATCGGATTTATTTGGCTGTTATTCTAAAAGGGTCGAAGCTGCAGGCTGTGAATATTGTACCGTATGACAGCCTTATTTTAAGTAAAATGGTAAAAGCGCTGATACAAGATGTTTCTTCCCAGCTGCATATTGATTTAACCAATGACTTTTCTTTGTATCAGGGGCTGATTGCCCATATGGAACCGTCACTGTATCGAATTAAACAACAAATGGGATTGTTTAATCCATTAAAAGAAGAAATCAAACAGAAGTATCCCTTTCTGTTTTTGGCAGTAAAGAATAGTGTTGAAAAGCAATTCAAGGACATTGAATTCATTCCAGATGATGAGATTGCCTTTATTGTCCTGCATTTTGGGTCTGCTCTTGTTATGAGGGAAGAAAACTTATCTATTGATGCACTGATTATCTGTCCAACTGGAATTGGGACATCCAAGATGTTAGCAAGCAGAATTAAAAAGGAAATCACTGGAATTGACCATATAGAAATTAAATCCATTAAAGAAATTCAAGACCAAGCAAATGTAAAAAACTATGATTTAATCATCTCCACTGTCAAGCTTCCATTTTTAGACAAGGACTATCTATTGGTTTCACCGCTTTTAACAGAGGAAAATATCACCGCGATTAAGGACTTTTTAAGAAAAAACTTAAAGGTTCTCACAGAAAAAAGGGATTATCTCCCCTTGTCTGATAAGGATGTTCCTGGAGAGGGAATATCATCAAGTGGAACACTTACCGAAGTGCTAAATCAACTCAAGATTGTCCAAAAAAGCATTGAGGACTTAGTAACCAATTTTAAAGTGTATAAATTCCACCAAATAAATAACCATGAACGAGTGCTAGCAGAAATGGTTATGAAGGCACAAAGCAAACAGCTTTTAAATTCGGGCATTGATGTCCTAGCAACGCTTAAGGAGCGAGAAAAAAAGGGAGGCCTCGGAATACCGGGAACGGGAATGGGCCTTTTTCACTGCAGAGATCCGCATATTCAAAAACTTATCTTTCAAATCTCTCATTTGCATGAACCCATCATCGTAAAAGGCATGGATGGCAGCGACATGCACATGAAGGACGTACTATTGTTGCTGGCTCCCGAGGAATTAAGTGTAAAAGAGCAGGAAATAGTAAGCTTGATTAGTACAAGTATCATTGAGAACAATGAAGCTATGATGATTTTTTCATCAGGAAATGAAGAATTTATTCGCACTAAATTAGAGTCTATCTTTTTACATTATCTTCAAACAAAAATAATAAAGGAATGATACGCATGAAACTAGCAGTTCATTTTGGAGCAGGGAATATTGGAAGAGGATTTATTGGGGCACTTTTTTCACAGTCGGGCTATCATGTAACATTTGTTGATATAGCTGAGGCCATTATCAATCAGTTAAATGAGGAAAAAGAATACCAAGTAAAATTGGCCACGGTTGAACAAGAAAGCATGACAATCCAGCATGTATCCGGATTAAATAATAAGACACAAGAAAGCGAAGTAGTGGAAGCCATCAAACAGGCGGTCTACCTAACAACTGCGATCGGACCGAATATTCTTCCTCATATTGCGCCTTTAATCGCGAAGGGCTTAACAGAGCGAGTAAAAAATAATGATGAGAAATTATATGTCATCGCCTGTGAGAATCAAATTTCGGCTACCGACCTACTAAAGGGATATATATTTGAACATTTAGATAGTGAAACAAGAGAAAAATTGGAAGATAAGGTGTACTTCTTTAATTCAGCGGTTGACCGGATTGTACCTCTTCAAAACAATCAAGGCTCACTCGATGTGTTAGTAGAACCTTATTATGAGTGGGTAGTTGAAACAAGTGAAGACATCCCGTCAGTTGAAGGGATGACAAAGGTAGCTGACCTAGCTCCTTTTATTGAACGAAAGTTATTTACCGTCAACACTGGCCATGCAGTTATTGCGTATTTGGGATATTTAGAGAAAAAGTCGACCATTGATCAAACATTAGCAGATGAGGATATTGTTAAACAGGTTCAAGCGACTCTTGGCGAAACAGGTGCTTATTTAATCCATCGATATGATCTTAATCCTGAAGAACATAGTAAATACAT
Source organism: Neobacillus cucumis (assembly GCF_016908975.1). Taxonomy (GTDB): domain Bacteria; phylum Bacillota; class Bacilli; order Bacillales; family Cytobacillaceae; genus Neobacillus; species Neobacillus cucumis. The sequence continues at coordinate 38,037 of NZ_JAFBEX010000027.1, read as the reverse complement.
CGATAAAATCATTCACCGCTTTGAAAATGCCTATTTAAATGATGATGTGACAAGGGTAGGACGTTCACCAATCCGCAAACTGGGTCCAAATGATCGTCTCGTCCGTCCTGCTGTTGAAGCCGAGAAAGCTGGTCTTTCTTACACGAATCTTGCTAGGGCGATTGCTTCCGCTTTACTATTTGATTGTCAAGAAGATCCTGAGGCAGTAAAACTGCAAGCTATGATTAAGGAAAATGGACTTGTTAAAGTCTTAAATGAAGTCAGCGGGCTAGATGAAAACAGTGACATCACCAAAGAAGTGATTAGATATTATGATCTGTTGAAAAAATAAAAAAAAGGGGTCCGTCCCTGCTGCTTCCGAAGGCAGTAGGGGACGGACCCCTTTGTTATTGAGAATTGTCCAGCTTCAGCGCCTAGCCCCTCGATGGTCTACAGCCACTCAGGGAATGAAGGAAAAGAACGCCTTCTTTCCCTGAGCGTCTTATGCTTGTCGGGGCTGTTCAAGGCGCTTGCGCTTTTGTTCTTAAATGGCCCAGTCGCCATTGCGGAAGATTGGGACAGTAGTACCATCCTGTTTAATGCCATCAACATTCATTTTGTCAGAACCAATCATGAAGTCGACATGAACAGTTGAGGTATTCATGCCATTTTTTAATAATTCTTCTTCACTCATTTTTGTACCACCTTGGATCGTTGTCGGATAGGCTGCCCCAATCGCTAAGTGGTTGGAAGCATTTTCGTCATAAAGGGTGGTAAAGAAGGTGATCCCTGATTGAGAAATCGGTGAGGGGTCTGGAACTAAGGCCACTTCACCTAATCCCGTTCCACCTTCATTATCAAAAACTAACTTTTTGATGGTTTCATCCCCTTTTTCAGCCGAAATATCAACAATCTTGCCATCTTTAAAGTGAACCTCGATGCCCTCTATTAATGTGCCTGCATAGCTAAGTGGCTTCGTGCTGCGAACAACGCCATCCATTCGATGGGTATCAGGAGCGGTGTAGACCTCTTCTGTCGGCATGTTAGCAATGAACTCTTCCCCTTTTGGATTATGACTTTCCGCACTCATCCATATATGATTCTTTGGTAAGCCTAAGGTTAAATCAGTCCCAGGTGCAGTATAATGCAAGGCATCAAACTGCAATTCATTTAATTTTGCGGCTTTTTCATTCAAGGTTTGTTTATGAGCATCCCATGCAGCAACAGGGTCATCTTCATACACTCGACACGTTTTAAAGATTTGATCCCATAGTGCATCAACTTGTTCCTCGGAAGTTTTCAAGTCAGGGAACACTTTGGCAGCCCAGCCTGCTCCAGCTGCAGCAGCAACGGTCCACTTTAAGTCGTCATTTTGTGTGGCCACTCGTTGGGCTTTGAATGCTTTACCGGCTATATTTTGATAGGCAGCAATTTTACCAGGGTCGACTTCATTTAATAAGCCTGGATCACTTGAAACAATGGATAGTCGGCTTACCCGGTGATTTAATACATGGTCTTCGGATTCCTGAATTTCGTAATCAGGGATGTTAGTGAGAACGTCTTGTGGTTGGTGTATGTAATGTAGTTTGCTGATTTCATCATCGGACCATTTAACAATCACCTTTTCAGCTCCTAGTGCATAGGCTTCTTTGGTAATATAACGTGCTAACGGTGCTTGGTCTACCGTGATGGTTAGTTTCACCCAGTCTCCCGATTGTACGTTGATTCCTTTCGCAACAAGGAGTCTGGCATACTTATGTAGATTTTCCTCAAAGTTAGGCAGCATATTGTTTACCTCCATTCATTTACTTTCATTAACTATACTAGCATAGTATACCAATTTTTCCTTTAACTAAGTCTTTCGCATTGTAAGAAAGGAGTCCTTCAATTACTTAAAAGACTGATCCAAATTAATAAAACAATCAAGCCCGGAAGAAGATGCCTAAATAAGTGGTATCAAAAAAACTAATTAAACGTTTGTTTAAATAAATCAGTAGGGTCAAGAAAAAACTAATTAAACGTTTGTTTAAATAAATCAGTGGGGTCAAAAAAAAACTAATTAAACGTTTGTTTACATGCCAGTGGGGTGATGGTGTAGGGGATCTTTTATAGATTAGGAAAACTAATCAAACGTTTAGTTAGAATTGTTTTCTTTAAGGAGGGGCTTGAAGACAAAATGATTTAAAAAAAAGAAGGAAGTGTCTTCAATAAGGGTTCTTGAGGACAAAGCAGCAAAGGAAAGAAAGAAAACTGTCTTCAAGGAGCGTTCTTAAGGACAAAACGATTTAAAAAAAGAAGGAAGTGTCTTCAATAAGGGTCCTTGAGGACAAGGCAGCAAAGGAAAGAAAGAAAACTGATGTTAGACTAAAATACGGACACGATAAATTGGGTATAATAGTAAAATTAACCAATTTATAAAGGACGTGTCGATATGGGAGTTCATTATGATAAGGAGTTAAAACTCAAGCTGCTCGATTAGTTGTGGAGGAAGGCAAAGTCGCGACTCAGTTAGCGGACGAGTTGAATATTTCGTCTAAAACACTTGGGAGATGGGTTAGGGTTTATAGGGATCAGAAGGAAAATGGGTTTGTTGGAAGTGGAAATGTTCATCCGGATATGAAGTTACAGAGAGATTTAGAAAAGAAAATTAAGGACCTTGAAGAGGAGAATGCCATTTTAAAAAAGGCGATGCACATCTTCACCAAAAACCCGAAGTAATTTATCGTTTTATTTTGAATCACGAAAAAATGTTTCGAGTGGTGAAGATGTGCAAGGTCTTAGGTATTTCAAAAAGTGGTTATTATGGATGGCGAAATCGCCCCTTGAGTGAACGTGCTCAACATCGACAAAAGCTGACTATAGAAGTAAAACGTATTTATGATGAGTCAAATCAAATCTATGGAAGTCCTAAAATTCATAAACAGTTAAATAATGAAGGAATCAAGATTTCCGAAAGAACCGTTCAACGAATTATGTCAGTCGAATCTATACGGTCTAAGACCGTAAGAAAATATAAAGCAACTACAAATTCAGATCATGATGATCCAATTTACCCTAACATAATTAATCAGGATTTTACTACTACAGCACCAGGTGAAGTCTGGGTAGCTGATATTACTTATGTGTGGACTAAGGAAGGTTGGTTATACTTAGCTTCGGTAATGGATTTGTTTTCACGAAAGATTATTGGATTTAATATGGGGAGTCGTTTGACGAAGGAATTGGCTATTAGAGCCTTAGAAAGGGCTATGATAAATCAGCCGCCTAGTAAGGGACTAATTCATCATTCTGATCGGGGAAGTCAATATGCCTCAATTGATTATACGAATAAGCTTAAGGAAGCCGAAATAATCATCAGTATGAGTCGGAAGGGTAACTGTTACGATAATGCTTGTATAGAATCGTTTCATAGTTCGATAAAGAAAGAATTAATTTATCAAAAGAAATATAAAACTCGTGATGAGGCAAAAATGAGTATTTTTAATTATTTGGTAGGATTTTATAATTCGAGACGTATTCATTCTACCTTAGGATATATATCACCTAATGAATTTGAAAAACAGTATTTATTAAAATCAAGTAAGGCTTAATTTTTGGACATTTTCCTGTTGGAGTAGTGAGTCTTTGAAAAGACTCACTACTCCAACAGGTCAGCAAGCGAAGCGCGGTAGGGTTTTTGAATAAAAAATTCTCAATTTATTTTGTCCGTTTTCTTGACGTAGTACCAAACTGTCTTCAAGGAGCGTTCTTAAGGACAAAGCCATTTAAGAAAGAAGAGAAAGTGTCCTCAATAAAGGGTATAGAGGACAAAATCCCTCTCCACGGATTAGAGAAAAATATCCTCATAATGATACTAAATTAAATAAAGCAAACAAAAAATCACTCGTAGTATGCCCATTGACCATACCCAACAATCTTAAAATTCTTCTCTAATATCCGCGCAATTCTCTTTTTAAACTCAAAAATCACACACCACTCAAAAACCAAATTTGTGGTTATCTTCCGGTCAGGAAAAAGCAGCCTCAATTCGTCAACACTCCTTAAAACAGCCGAAGCAACCAATTCCTCGTGACCACAATCCTCACAAACACATTTATTCCCTCGAACAGACAAAGCAAAAGAATCACAAATAGCACATGTCTGTCCTTTCTTTAGCTGATCATATGCATAGGGAGGGAGTGTGGTATAAGGATTTTTTTCTTTATGAAGTGAAAGTAGTTTATCAGCTAACATTTTATGTTTACCAGATAAGCCTTGAGGAATTATATCTAATTTTTTTATATAGCTATTAACCTGGGTTGGGAGAATAAAGGGCTTGTCAAGGGGGGCTTGGTAAAGAGTAAACTCAGGATTGATAAAGATTACCCAAGCTTCAATGGTGAAATGGTATCCAATATACTGGAGTAATTGGCGGAGCAGGGATTCACTACGGCTGAGTTGGTTCAGGGGATTGAGATATTCATCATCTTTGGGTCGTTTGTATAATCGATCTAACTCGTTATTATAATAATAATCTCCCTCAAAATTTTTTACTTCGTTGAGAAAAAGCAAGTTTCCAGTGATAATTAATGAGTCTATTTGAAACGTGGTATTGTTTACTTTGAATAACAAATCGTTCAAAATTAAGCAGTCACAGGTTAGTTTCTCCGTCTTTCTATCAAACAGTACCTCTCCTTCATAGCTTTTTCTAAGCGTTAAATAGTGCCTTTTATCCTTATCAGATAAAGTCATTCGTTTGTTTAGAAACCTAAGGATCTTTAATTCCGCTGATTCAAACCGGGCCTTATAAATCATATGTCACTACCCTTCTAAGGATCATTGACCATTCAAATTTATTTTATAAAAAATAACAAGCCAACCTAGTCCTTAATCTTGAACCTTTTGTTAAACTTTAAATCCTCCATCCATTTGTATGGAACCTCAACCTATGATATAGTAAAACGAAGTTATGACTAGAGAACTAAAATAGTCAAAAAAAGGGGGTTTATCGCATGGCTCCAGACAGACGAACAATGATTGTAGAAGCCGCAACAAAGTCCTTTTCGTTATTTGGTTATAAAGCGACTACGATGGACCAGGTTGCAAGGCTCGCCAATGTTGGAAAAGGAACCATTTATACCTTTTTTAAAAATAAAGAAGAACTCTTTGAAGAAATTATCTCTAAACTCGTAAAAGAAATGATCGCCGAAGCGGATTCGGTAATTGAGCCTGGGCTTCCGGTGGCAGAAAATGTCCATCGCGCTCTTTCTCGATTATTAGCCTTTCGTTCCCAGCACCAGCTGATGATTAAGCTTATCCAAGAAGAAAAGGAAATGAGAACTATAGCTGTTTCTGAAATGCTCCAGCATGTTGAGGATGAAATCATTGCTTACCTAAGTGAAAAAATGGAAGCAGGAATTGCCAAGGGAGCCATTCCGCCTGGAAATACGGAATTAATCAGCTTCCTTTTATTAAAAATGTACATTGCCCTTGTATCCGATTGGGAAAGAAGTCATGAACCATTGAGTTCCGAGCAAATCGCCGAGGTCATGAAAGTTTTTCTAATAAGAGGGTAGGAAAAATAAAAAGACTTGTGTCAGGACACGAGTCTTTTTTGATAGAGAATCGCCAGTTCCAGCACACCTAGCGACTAGGATATTTTACAAGACGGGCACTAGCACTATTCTCATTTTTCCAATAATAAAATTGAGGGGATGGCTGTGCCGTTGATCCTGTTCGTTGACCTGAAAGACTGTACTCATCCAGTATAGATAAAAAAACGCCAAATAGGAAAAGAACAACAGAAGAAGCGGTTAATCCGACACCCAATCCCATCAAAAGATTGAAATCGCTTTCAATAATGCCGAATAAAAGAAAGATAAATCCAAAGCCCCCACCGTATGCTGCTGCTAGTTTAATGGGTCTTAAACTCTTTACTTGTTTTTCATGCATATCTACCAACCCCCTTATACTGAATATTCTACCAATTGTCACAGAATTGTCAAACTTTTTTTAAAATAATGTTAGGAGCCTTGACAAATGGCTCCTGATAATTACTGTTTTTTCGTTAGATTTTCCTGTGCCATCTTAACTAGTTCGCGAACCATGCTGCCCCCGAGTCTTCCCCCAACTTTTCCAGCCTGTTCGGATGTCAGCTTGCCATTATAGCCCCTTTTCAGCGGTACGCCTACCTCTTCGGCAGCCTCAAATTTGGCTTCTTCAGGACTACCAGAGTGTACAACCTTCGCCTTCAACTGATCTAACCCGTTGCGGGCTTCTGGAACGAGTATTTTATTACGTCTGGCCATTCTAATCCCTCCTTATCAATAAGATTCCCTAATGCAAAAAATAATCACCGTGACTGGATAAATCCTATTATTTCCAGTATAATAACTTTTAATTAACTTGAAAAAATCAGTGCGAAAGAGAGTAGTTATCTGGGAAGTCCCAGCGAGTCAGGGATGGTGAGAGCCTGATATGGAGCAGATGATGAAGCGCACTTTTGAGATGCGGACCTGAAATGTGTAGGGTGCGCCGGAGGTCCCTCCGTTATAAAAGAAAAGCTGGTTCTTTCAGAACAATTAGAGTGGTACCGCGGGAAATTCAAACTCTCGTCTCTTTTATAGAGACGGGGGTTTTTTATTTTTTAAAAAAGGCTGTGTTAAAGGCAATTGGTGATTTTGTAACAATGTTGATTGGAGCGGAAGGCGCTCGACTCCTGCGGGAGTACGGGGCAGGGGAGACCCCGCAGACGCTTTCAGCGTCGAGGAGGCTCCCCGGCACGCCTGCGGGTTTGCTGAGCGCCTGTAGCGGAAATCAACATTCAAGTTTAACACAGTATTATAAAAAGAAGGAGGTTATCGACATGAACTTTAAAAAGGAGCTAGCAGCCATTCTCTACGGGCTGCTTAATCAAGAAATCCCGGAAGCACAATTAGAACTTTTAATTGAAAAGCCAAAATTCCCCGAACATGGTGATTTGGCATTCCCATGCTTTACACTGGCTAAACTGAAAAGAAAATCGCCTCAAGCAATTGCACAAGAACTAAGCGTGCAGATTCAGTCATTATCATTCGAAAAGGTTGAGGTGGTAGGCGGATATATCAATGTCTTTTTAAATAAAAAACTGGTTTCTGAGAAATTACTCAATAAAGTGATCGCTGAAGTGGGTCAGTTTGCTGACCAGGATTTCGGGAAGGGCGGCACGATCACGATTGATATGTCCTCACCGAATATCGCTAAACCTTTCTCCATGGGCCATCTGCGTTCGACTGTGATTGGAAATTCACTTGCCTTGATTACAGAGAAATGCGGCTTCAAACCGATTAAAATAAACCACTTGGGCGACTGGGGGACACAGTTTGGAAAATTAATTACCGCCTATAAACGGTGGGGTGACGCTGAGAAGGTTAGACAAAATCCGATTAAAGAACTCTTAGCTCTTTATATTAAGTTTCATGAGGAAGCAGAACGGGATTCTTCCCTAGAAGCACAAGGGCGCAGCTGGTTTAAAAAACTAGAAGACGGCAACGAGGAGGCTAATTCCCTATGGCAGTGGTTCCGGGAAGAGTCACTGAAAGAGTTCTCGCGTATTTATCAATTAATGAATGTCGAGTTCGATTCCTTTGCGGGCGAAGCCTTTTACAATGATAAAATGGATCGAATTGTCCATCTTCTGGAGGAAGGACAGTTACTGGTCGAATCGGATCAAGCAATGGTGGTGGATTTAAAGCAAGAACAGCTGCCTCCATGCTTAATTAAAAAATCGGATGGGGCGACACTGTACGCCACACGTGATCTGGCCGCTGCCCTCTATCGTAAAGAAAATTACGATTTTGCTCAGTCTTTATATGTGGTGGGTCATGAGCAAAGCCTCCATTTTAAACAGTTAATCGCTGTATTAGGAAAAATGGGTTATGACTGGGCTGAGAAAATGGTTCACGTGCCGTTTGGAATGATGTTAAAAGACGGAAAAAAAATGTCCACCCGTAAAGGCAAGGTTGTGTTATTAGAGGAAGTATTAAACGAATCGATTGCAATGGCAAGACAGAATATGGAGGAAAAGAATCCACATTTGATCCATAAAGACCAAGTGTCCAAACAAGTCGGCGTGGGAGCGGTTATTTTTCATGATTTAAAAAATCATCGCATGAATGATATCGAATTTTCCCTTGAGGAGATGCTTCGTTTTGAAGGAGAAACTGGACCGTATCTTCAATATACCTATGCACGGGGCCGCTCCATTTTAAGAAAAGCGAACTATCAAGCAAAGGTTCTCCCAGAAAACGGACCGAATACATGGGAAAAAGAATGGAAGACGGCAAGCCTCTTAATGGATTTTGCACCGGTGATTAAACGGGCATGTGAGAACCATGACCCATCAATCGTCGCCAAATACATTATTGATTTAGCACAGGCTTTTAATAAATATTACGCTGAAGTGAAAATTCTAGAGGAGAACAAGAATCTTGAGGCTCGTTTAGCGCTGATCTTCTCCGTAACGGTGGTTCTAAAAGAGGGCTTGCGCTTGTTAGGAATTGAAGCACCAGAGGAAATGTAGATGCATTCTGATTTAATATTTATCCATCAATGGTATAAAATAGAAGGGTTGAATGCTAGAGAGGAGGCAATACAATGAGTGAAATATTATTGAAGAGCTTTGAACTAACTAGGAATTTCTTTTTGAAAAATGTGGAGGCGCTTGACGAGGCTTCTGTAGATGTGAAGCCCGAGGGATTTAACAATACCATTCATTGGCATGTAGGTCATGTCTTAACCGTTGCCGAGCAATTTATGTTTGGGTTCCCTAAGAAGACCACTTACCTTCCAGCTCAATATTTGGAATTCTTTGCAACAGGTACGAAACCAGCTGACTGGAATGGGGAGGTACCTTCAGTCAAAGAATTAACAGAGCAATTAAAAGAACAAATCAAAAGGATAAAAGAAATTCCATCAGAAAGCTTTAACGAAAGGCTAAAAAGTCCCTTTCTTGGTCAAGAAACCTTCGGTGAGCTTGCCAACTTTGCGATTTTTCATGAGGCAACCCATCTAGGTCAAATCCAAGCGATGAAACGGGTTGTTGAAGCCGGAAGAACAAAATAATTTTTCTCTAAAAAAGTCGTTTCTACTAACCTTAGGGACGACTTTTCATACATATATCAGAAGGAGACTTGGGGCCATCTCTAGGGTTGACTTTAACGGGGATGTATCTCTTTTAAGTATTTGGAATGGTTTCATACCTTTGTCATTTTGTAAATATGGATGATTCAGTGTGAAAAAGGAGACAGTATAATTAGCTATCCATTTGTTTAATGATTGGCGCTTACATGGAAAGCGTTCATGAAAATGTTATATTTTGTCCATTTTTTTATAGAAATGCTTCGTATTCTTAACCTTGTTGTGATAAAATCAATCGGTAATTCTACTTAAAAAAGTGGTAGGTGAAATCACGTGCTTTCTTCTTTTAAACGAGTTTTAATTGGACGTCCTTTAAAGTCTACGGCATTAGGCGAACAAAAGTTAGGGATATTAAAGGCGTTAGCCATTCTTTCTTCCGATGCCTTGTCTTCAGTAGCATATGGTACAGAACAGATCTTGATTGTCCTCGCAACGATTAGCGTTGTTGCATTCTGGTATTCGGTCCCTATTGCTATAGGGGTATTATTCCTTTTGGCAGCACTTATCTTATCTTATCGGCAAATTATTTTTTCGTATCCACACGGTGGAGGAGCGTATGTTGTATCAAAAGAGAATATTGGCGAAAAGGCGGGGTTAATTGCCGGCGGCTCCCTTTTAGTTGACTACATATTAACGGTGGCGGTAAGTGTGACAGCAGGTACCGACGCGATTACATCTGCTTTTCCCACATTGCATGCACACTCTGTTTCCATTGCCTGTGTACTAGTCATATTGATTACGATCCTAAATTTGCGCGGGCTGACTGAATCTGCTTCCATTTTGGCTTATCCAGTCTATTTGTTTGTTATAGCTCTTTTCCTACTGATTGGAGTGGGTATTTTTAGAATTTTAACTGGTAATATTTCTCCTGTTGCTCCCCACGCACCGATTGGAGCACCGGTTCAAGGAATTACCTTATTTCTACTTCTTCGTGCCTTTGCATCAGGATGTTCAGCATTGACAGGGGTTGAAGCTATTTCTAATGCGATTCCAACCTTTAAAGACCCTGCACCTAAAAATGCTGCGAAAACATTAGTATTAATGGGTTCACTTTTGGCCTTATTATTTTCCGGTATTACATTCTTAGCTTATTATTACGGGATAGCGCCAAAAGCGGATGAAACGGTTGTTTCTCAAATTGCGAGAGAAACATTTGGGCGCAACTATCTCTACTTCTTCGTTCAAGGTACTACAGCATTAATTTTAGTATTAGCGGCTAATACAGGTTACTCTGCATTTCCATTATTATCCTTTGCCCTTGCAAAGGATAAGTATATGCCAAGAATGTTTACGATTCGTGGAGACCGTCTTGGTTATTCCAATGGGATTGTGTCTTTAGGAGTCGCTTCAATCATTTTAATCATTGCTTCCGGTGGTCAGACGGAGCACTTAATCCCACTTTATGCTGTTGGGGTATTCATTCCTTTCACCCTATCGCAAACGGGGATGATTATTAAATGGCTGCGCGAAAAACCGGCTGGCTATGTCGCAAAATTAAGTGCTAATTTAATTGGTGCTCTTATTACGTTAACGGTTTTAATTATTTTCTTTGTTACAAAGCTCAGCCAGGTATGGTTTGTCTTTATTTTCTTACCGTTGATTGTCATCATGTTCCGCAGAATCCATTCACATTATGATGCGGTTGGGGAGCAGTTACGCATCTATCCGGATGATGTAGCGGCTCAGGTTCAAGGAAATGTGATTATTGTTCCGGTTGCAGGTATTACAAAGGTTGTGGAAAACTCGATTAATTATGCCAAATCCTTAACAGACCAAATCTTTGCGGTTTATGTTTCGTTTGATCGCGAGGATGAAAAGCGTTTCGAAGAAAAATGGGAGAAATGGCAGCCTGATGTTAGGCTTGTCACATTGCATTCCCACTACCGCAGCATCCTTCATCCGTTATCAAAGTTTATTGATACGGTCGAACATAAGGCAAGTGAAAACAATTACCGGGTTACGGTGTTGATTCCGCAGTTTATTACGAAAAAGAGCTGGCATAATATCTTGCACAATCAATCAAGTTTTTTAATTCGTGCTTATCTCATCTTTAAAAAGAAGGTAATTGTCGCAACCCTTCCATATCATTTTAAAAAATAAGGCTTAGCCTCACAAAAAAACCACCGATTTAATCGGTGGTTTTCTTTGTTCTTTTGACTAAATAGTAGATAGCCCCAAGGACAATCGCAGCAATTATGAGCGGCATTACATAAGGCTGTGCAAATTCTTTAACATGTGACCAGTTGCTGCCTAATATCTTTCCTAGGTAGATGAAAAGAATGGACCAAGGTAATACAGCTGCTACCGTGTAAAGAGTAAATTTGCTTGCTGGCATCTTGGCAATCCCCGCTGGTATGGAGATGGCATGTCTTACAACCGGAATAAACCTGGCGGAGAAGATGACTCCTGCTCCATACTTTTCAAACCAACTTTCAGCCACATCAATATGCTTTTTCTTAATTAGCACATATTTTCCGTATTTCTCCAAAAAAGGTCTTCCTCCATAATAGCCTGCCCAATATAAGAAGAGCTGGGCAATCGTCCCGCCAATGGTACCTGATATTACTGCCCCGATAAAATTTAGATGTCCCTGTGAAATCATATAGCCGCCATAGCCTAAAACAATTTCACTTGGAATGACCTCAATCATCAGTCCTAGGGCAATCCCAAGGTAGCCTAACTGTGATAAAAATTCCAAAATCGAACTAATATAGTCTGACATAATTCACCTTCGCTTATTTTCTTCTAAAACAAATTATGTGTTTTATTTTATACCAGTTTGCCTCATATGGAAATTAATATGGTGGAAATAACAGAATCTCCTCGCGGCAAGCCTCTTTAATAACGATTAACAAAACGAAAGGTTTCATTTGAAAGATAAAATATATAAGTTGCGACTTCGAGAATTGTCCAGCTTTAGGCGCCTAACGCATTTCTTACATCAAATGCTTCAAAAAAATGGTCGCAATCCCAAAGTACGTCATTAATGAAAAAATATCATTTAAGGTCGTAATCAGTGGTCCGGATGCTACTGCAGGGTCAATTTTTAAACGGTATAAGATCAATGGAATAATAGTGCCCGCTAGTGTGCCGATAATTAGGGTAAAAAAGAGGGAGGAACCAACAACCGCTCCTAAGATTAGATTACCTTGCCAAATAAAGGCGATGATGGCAATAATAATGGCACAGATTACACCAATTGTTATCCCAACTCCAAGTTCCCGTGCGATTAATCGAGTGATCACCCTTCTGTTAATATCTTGTGTTATCAGTCCCCTGACCACCACGGCCAGTGATTGAGTACCGGTGTTTCCTGTCATTCCGGCAATCATTGGCATAAAAAAGGCAAGCGCTACGACACGCTGCAGGGTATCTTCAAAACTTGAGATAATCCTTCCTGAAATCACACCGATAAATAATAATAAAATCAGCCATGGTAAACGCCTAGCGGCTGCCACCAAGGTCTTTGTTTCAAAATCAATGGCTTTCCCCGATGCTGATAATTTTTCGATATCCTCATTTGCTTCCTGAATAACAATATCAATGATGTCATCGACGGTAACAATCCCGACTAGGACATGATCGTGATCGACAACAGGGACTGCTAAGAAATCATACCGTTCGGCGGTCCGGGCGACTTCCTCTTGGTCTGTCGTAACCGAAACGGAGATAACTCGTTCATACATAATTTCACGGATTTTTTCATCCGGCTCTGCTAGCAATAAGTCTCGATAAGATACGACGCCAACGAGCTTCCTAGCTTCATCAATGACATATAAATAATTAATCGATTCGGCAAATTCAGCAAAAATTTTAAACTTGTCTACGGCTTCCCTGACCGTAAAATAGTCACGAATCCAAACGAAGCGGTTGGTCATAACCCGCCCGGCAGTTTCAGGAGGATAGTTCATAATGCCCCGAACAGCATTAGATTCCTCTTGTTTCATTCCAGAAAGCAGCGAATCCTTCTTTTCAGGAGACAATTCATTTAAGAGAAGGGCCAAATCATCATTATCCATTAAATCCAAGACTTTGCTGGACTTTTCAAATCCAAGAATATTTAGTAACTCAAGCTGTTCCTCTTTATCCAACTCTTCCATTAAATCGGCTAATGCATCTGTATTTAGAAATAATAAAAATCTTCCCTTATGTTTTTCAGGTAAGTCCTCATAGATTTTAGCGACATCATAGGGTTGAAGCTCTTCAAGAATGATTTCAAACTCCGCTTTTTTGTTTTCTTTTAACGTTTTAATGATATAAAGGTTAATTTCATCTGCAGTCATATTTTTTATCATAATAAAATGCCCCTTTCTTGGGTGCCGATTAAAAATGATAGATGAACAAATAATAAAGGTAAGTTCTATCAATTAGTATGTGTAATTGATGAAAATTTTTTGTAAACGAAATGAAATATGCTATTTGTCCTATTATTTGATAAAATAAGGAAGTATTTAAAAGGTGATTTGGAAGTTTCTTGGAAACTGTCCGTTAAACATATACCATGCGGTTGATCGGAGGAGTTTGGCTTTGAAAAAGCATCATCAAGACATACGGGATCTCATCTATGTACATCTAAATCAATCAGATCAGTATGTACTATCCTACGGTATCGAATTCAGCGAATTTGCTGCTGCTTTTTCAGGTTCATTAAATCATTTGCTTTTGCTAAAGCACCGTTTTGATGATGCTGATTTTAATATGCATACACTGCTCGAATATTGCCCGGATGACCAGATTGATAAGCTGGCGGCAGAGGATGTATATAGTTACGGAAACTTTTGCTGGATTGATTTTACAGAGGAAGAAGTATTGAATGAACTTTCCGGTCAAGAACTGGCAGAATTATTATACCTAGGTCATCAGAAACAGCATTTAAGACTGCCTTTTTATAATAAACTTAGCAATCGTTTTGTCTATTTAGCCCATGATGATGGCTGGTATAACAAAATTTATTATCGAAGCTTTAAGGATTTTTTTCATTTGTTAAGCGAAGCGATCGCCGTCAAGTTAGGAGAATTGAAACTCGAAAAATCCATCCTTGGACTTAGGAAAAAAAGGGCCTATCCGCAGGTTAATAAAGAGATCTTACTCTCATTGACACCGTTTATTAAAGAGGGAATTTGTATTTCATTAAGGGATGCCGAGCATCAACGGACACGACTGGATATTCCGATCTGGGTGATGGGCGATTTTGATAATATGGATGATATGTACGAAGAATACGAACAAATCTCCAACAAGCCCTACCATGCAAAACTAATCTTTGATAAAAGAACCAAAGAGTGGAAACTCAATGTCATATAAGCTAGAAAAACAGTCCTAACTCAAGGACTGTTTTTTATTAGGAAAAAAAGACCATTGTTTACATATTTGTTCCGTATATACTTCTAAATAGCCGGGTAGATAGAAATTGTAACAAAATAAGAGTAGATGGTATTGAAGCAAGCATTAGGTATCATAAAATAAGGAATGAGAAAAAACATTTAAAAACATGTCTGCTACATTTCCTTTCTTAATTAATAAAATGTTAAAATAAAACGTGAAAGAGAATTTGGAGGAATATAAATGAAAACAAAATTAGGTTTATTATATGGGGGAAAGTCAGCTGAGCACAAAGTTTCCTTACAAACAGCTCTTGCTGTTATCCGAGCTTTAGACCTTGAAAAATTTGAAATCTATCCTATTTACATAAATGTTGAAGGACAATGGATTAAGGGACCGCAGTTACTCGAGCCAGTTGAAAATGTTCAAGCACTTGAATTTACCAATGCAGAAGCCTTATCTCCGTTATCATTGGCACCTGCACTTTTTCAGAGCGGCCAGCAAGAATCTGCTCCGCTTGATGTAATTTTTCCATTATTACACGGACCAAACGGTGAAGATGGAACCGTCCAAGGCTTATTAGAGCTGCTGAATTTGCCGTATGTTGGGAATGGTGTATTGGCTTCAGCCGCAGGAATGGATAAAGTGCTGATGAAAAATATTTTTGCACAAGCAGGTCTGTCACAGGTAAACTATGTTTCTTTTATTAAGAGCGAGTGGGCAAAGGCAAAGGAAGAGGCCTATACCCGTGTTGAAGAGCAACTTGGCTACCCGTGCTTTGTGAAACCGGCTAACCTTGGCTCCAGTGTCGGGATTAGCAAATGTTCGAATCGCGCGGAACTAGATGCCGCTTTTGTGGAAGCCTTCCAATTTGACCGCAAAGTGATTATTGAAGAAGGTGTGGTTGCCCGTGAGGTTGAAATTGCCGTCCTTGGTAATGATGAGCCGGAATGTTCGGTAGTAGGTGAAATCGTTCCAAAGAAGGATTTTTATGACTACAAAGCGAAATATGAAGATGGGGATACAGGACTGATTATCCCAGCAGATATTTCGGAAGAGGAATATGCGGAAATGAAGGAAATGGCTGTAGATGCCTTTAAGGCGCTGGACTGTTCGGGTCTTGTCCGTGCTGACTTCTTTTTAACAAAGGATGGCAAGCTATTAATCAATGAAGTCAATACAATGCCTGGTTTCACCCCTTTCAGTATGTTCCCATTATTATGGAAGCATTCTGGCTTGGAGTATCCACAGCTGATTGAACGTCTTGTTCAGCTTGCACAAGAAAGACATGCCGAGAAACAGCAAATTAAGTATACGTTTTAATAAAAGACCTTAAGACACGGCTTAAAGCCGTGTCCGTTTCTATTTAAGAAAAGTGGGTAGATTTATAAAGAGAAAAAGGAGGGTATTTTAATTGATCAAGCGCTCTTTGAAACAGATTTCAGATATGGCCTCCGCCATAAATGACATTACCCCTTTTGCGGATGTTGTCATTGAAGGGGTGACCATTGACTCAAGGAAGATTCAGCCAGGAAACTTATTTGTACCCTTTAAAGGTGAACAAGTTGATGGACATAAATATGTGGAAGATGCCATCAAAAAAGGAGCAGCAGCTTCTCTATGGCAAAAGGATGTTCCAAACCCGCCCGAAGGCTTACCGATTATAATTGTCGAGGACTGCCTTGTTGCCTTGCAGGAGTTGGCTCGCAAATATCGCCAAGAATTATCGGTTAAAGTGGTGGGGATTACCGGAAGTAACGGCAAGACTACGACAAAAGATATGACGGCTGGATTATTATCCACTCAATATAAGGTTCAAAAAACCGAAGGGAATTATAACAACCATCTCGGACTTCCATTGACTGTATTAGGGTTAAGTGAAGACACACAAATCGCCGTGCTTGAGATGGGAATGAGCGGACGAGGGGAAATTGCCTTTTTAACAAAATTAGCCTGTCCAGATGCTGTTGTGATTACCAATATCGGGGAGTCCCACTTACTTGACCTCGGTTCGAGGGAAGGGATAGCGGAAGCCAAACTAGAGATTCTTCAGGGGCTTCGAGAAGGAGGACTTGCTGTTCTTCACGGTGATGAGCCGTTATTAATGGAGCGGATATATGAATATAAAGGAAATATAAATATCCAAACTTTTGGGCGAACGAACACGAATCATCTTTATCCTAAAGATATTACTCAAATTGAGCAAGGAAACTCGTTTAAAATTAATGCTTCCGAAACGGTATTTGAATTGCCCGTCCTTGGAACCCATAATATTTTAAATGCCCTGGCAGCGATGCTGATTGCCCATTATTTCTCAATTCCATATGAACAAATGAATGCCGGTCTGGCTCAAGTTAAGCTTACGAATATGAGAATGGAGCTTGTGGAAGGAAAACAGGGTGAAAAAATCATCAATGATGCTTATAATGCCAGCCCTACGTCCATGATGGCGGCCATTGAGTTGGTGTCCAATCTGCAAGGATATAAACGAAAGATTCTCGTGCTTGGGGACATGCTTGAACTTGGTCCAGAGGAAGAACAATACCATTTGCAGATAGGAACAGCGCTTAATCCAGAAAAAATTGATTATTTGTTCACATATGGAGAGCTGGGCGAACATATTGCTAGAGGAGCGAATCAGGCTTTAGGCAGTCATAAAGTGTTTGCTTTTAAAGATAAACTCCAATTAATTGACCATTTAAAGAAATATGTAGATAAATCGACGCTTGTTCTGGTTAAAGCTTCACGCGGCATGAGATTAGAAGAAATTGTGCAATCGTTGCAAAAAAAGTAATGAAACTGGGCAGGTGAGAAAATGATTGGCTGCTTACTTATCCATGGCTTCACGGGTGCCCCTTATGAAGTAGAGCCACTCGCCAAGTATCTAAAAGAACGAACGGACTGGAGCATTCGTGTTCCAACATTGCCGGGACATGGTGTTCCCGGCTCCTTAAAGGGAGTGCAGTATCAAGAGTGGATTGATCATGCCGAAGCTGAATTAACACATCTAATCACTACCTGTGATAAGGTATATGTAGTTGGTTTTTCAATGGGCGGTATGATTGCCAGCTACCTTGCCGCCAATTATCCGGTAGAGAAGCTGATACTCTTAAGTGCAGCGGCTTTTTATCTAAATCCGAAACAATTAACAATAGATATAAAAGAAATGATTAAAGATTCCCTCCGAGGAAACTTACAGGATAATGAATTATTTCTCCGTTATAAAAGAAAAATAAAAGAAACACCTTTTGCGGCTACATTACAGTTCCGTAGACTAGTTACTTTTATTAAACCTCTCTTGCATCAGGTAAACGTGCCAACCTTCATTGCACAAGGGGAATGTGACGGGATTGTGCCGCTTAAGAGCGCTGAATATCTATTCCATACCATAAGTGCCAAACAAAAAAAACTCGCCCTTTTCAAACACTCCAAGCATCTTATTTGCCACTGTGAGGAACGAGACACATTATTTTCTCAAGTGTTGGCCTTTTTAAATGAGAAAAAGCAGGTTTAAGGCTTTTCAACGGTTTAAAAGACGTCCTTATTGCAAAATACTAGTAACAGTGGTATGATATTCATCAACGTGTCTAAAGAACGATGATTGAAGGCATACTCTTTTGGAGAATGTCTTTTTTTTGGTAAAATAAAGAAGTAGTAATTACAGCATTTTTGATGCGTATGTTGGTATATTCAGCACTTATCTGCCAAATATTTTTATATAAATGAAGGAGAATGAACACATTGACAAAGTTTGAAGACTTAGGCCTTAGTTCGGCCACTTTAAAAGCTGTCCTCAAAATGGGATTTGAGGAAGCTACACCAATTCAATCAGAAACAATTCCGTTAGGGCTAAAAGGTATTGATTTGATCGGGCAAGCTCAAACAGGAACTGGTAAAACAGCTGCCTTTGGAATTCCATTGGTGGAAAAAGTTGATACAAAAGTGGATGCTATCCAAGGGATTATTATTGCTCCAACCCGTGAATTAGCGATTCAGGTTTCGGAAGAACTATACAAAATTGGGGCGGGAAAAAGAGTTCGCGTGCTGCCAATTTATGGTGGTCAAGATATTAGCCGCCAAATTCGCTCATTAAAGAAAGCTCCACATATTATTGTTGGTACGCCTGGACGTGTTCTAGACCATATTAATCGCAGAACGATGCGCCTTGATACCGTTAATACGGTAATTCTAGATGAAGCGGATGAAATGTTGAACATGGGATTCATTGAAGATATTGAATCCATTCTTGCTTCTACACCTGCTGAGCGTCAGACGTTATTGTTCTCAGCGACAATGCCGGCACCTATTCAAAGAATGGCTGAAAAGTTCATGAAGGAACCGCAAATTGTTCGTGTAAAAGCGAAAGAAATGACCGTTCCTTTGATTGAACAATATTACCTTGAAGTACAAGAAAGAAATAAATTTGATGTCTTAACAAGACTACTGGATATTCAATCGCCAGAACTTGCGATTATTTTTGGCCGGACAAAGCGCCGTGTGGATGAATTATCTGAGGCGTTAAACTTAAGAGGCTATACAGCAGAGGGTATTCATGGCGATTTAAGCCAAGCGAAACGTCTTCAAGTCCTTCGCAAATTTAAAGAAGGTACCATTGATGTGCTTGTTGCAACGGACGTTGCGGCAAGGGGCCTTGATATTTCTGGTGTAACACATGTGTATAACTTTGATATTCCGCAAGATCCAGAGAGCTATGTTCACCGTATCGGCCGTACAGGTCGTGCTGGAAAAACGGGTGTAGCGATGACGTTCATTACACCACGTGAAAAATCTTATCTTGCTGTTGTTGAAAAAACAACCAAACGGAAGATGGAACGCATGAAAGCTCCTACATTAGATGAGGCTTTGGAAGGTCAACAACGTGCGGTAGTAGATAAAATTACTCAAACAATTGAATCCAACAACCTTCATTATTATAAAGCTGCGGCAGAGGAATTACTTGAAGCCAATGATGCTTCAACGGTTGTAGCTGCAGTGTTAAAGATGTTAACGAAAGAGCCAGATACTACTCCTGTTAAATTAACGGAAGAGGCTCCACTGCCACAAAAACGTGAGAGAAAACAATTTGACCGTGGCGAACGCAGAAGAAGAGATGACTCAAGAGGGTCATACGACCGCAACCGTAAAAAGGCGCCTGTAAAGCCTAGAAGCGGTGAAAAGAGAACTGGCGGCGGTAAGACGTCTAAGCCAAGAAGTTATAATCATCAATAAATGTAAGAAGAGCAAGGACCTGGTCCTTGCTCTTTTTTCTCATGAGATAAGAAAGTATAAAAATTTTAACTTTGAGAATTGTCTAGCTCGATGCCTAGCCCCTCGATGGTCTACAGCCTTCTGCAGATTGCTTAAGCCATTTATAGCGAGCATCAAAATCTCCTCCTATAAAAACCTGTGCAGCAGCATCATTGTTTTGCTTTTTTTCCTTTGAGAAAAAGGGCATGGTGTTTCACTCCCTTCACAGCACTTTTTATTAGATTTACCCATAAAAGTGAAAATAAGTTGTAGTGGATTAGTACGGAGAGGGTGAAAATAATCATATCGACTAAAGCAGGGGTGGAAGATATGATTGTGAAACTCGGATATGTGGCTATGAGTGTCGAACTGCAGCAGGCATCTCCCTCTCAAACCATGACATATGCCCAATTTTCAAAGATTAAAGACCGTGAAGCAGCCATTCGTAAATTAGAGAGAATTGCCCAATCTAATATAGAGAATTGTTTGCGGCTATTAAAGCATAATGTGGGCAATGATATTCAATTTTTTCGATTTAGCTCGCGACTAATCCCCCTTGCCAATCACGAGGAGTTACAGGATTGGAACTATATCAAACCGCTAAGGGAAGGACTTGGGAAGCTGGCTGAATTTTTAAAGGACCATCCAATGCGAGTTGATTTCCATCCAGACCACTTTGTGGTGTTGAATTCATTGGATAAGGATATTTTAAAAAACTCCCTTAAGACCCTTGCAATGCATGAGGCTCTTTTGAAGGGGATGGAGGTCAATCCCGAGCATCGCTGTGTTCTGCATGTGGGCGGGGGATATGATGATAAGGAAAAAGCATTGGAACAGTTTATTCACAATTGGGGTTTTATTAAGCCGGATATTCAAAAAATGATTATGCTGGAAAACGATGATACGACCTTTACAGTTAAGGAGGCGTTGTATCTTTGTGAGAAGTTGGGGATTCCGATGGTGTTTGATTATCATCACCATTTGGCGAACCATGAAGAAGAAGATTGGGTAGCTGAATGGGAGCGGGTTGTGGCTACTTGGAGTCATTCTTCCCTTCCTGTAAAAATGCATATTTCTAGTCCTCGTTCGGAGAAGGAGTTTCGGGCACATGCTGATAATGTTGATCCCGAGATGTTTATCAGGTTTTTAAATGAAGTTAAGGGGACCGTGCCGGAAATTCATTGCATGATTGAAGCAAAGCAAAAGGACGCAGCGCTTTTTCAGTTGGTTGCGGATTTGAAGGGGCGGAGTGGATTGAAGTGGCTGGATCGGACTAATTTTTTAGTGGAGTAGGGGGGAAGACAGTTTCATCTGTATCTGAAATGGAGATGTCCTCAGGAGGCTTTATAGAGGACGGATTGTCTGGATACTAGCTGAATTTTGTCCTCAAGAAACCTGATAGAGGACAGTTTGCCTGGAAACTCGGTGAATTTTGTCTTCAATAAGCTCAATAGAGGTTCGGACAGCTCAAGGCAGAAATCACACGGAGTAGTCCGAAGTCTAGCCAAGTTCGGACAGCTCAAGCTAGAGATCACGCGGAGTAGTCCGAAGTCTAGCCAAGTTCGGACAGCTCAAGCTAGAGATCACGCGGAGTAGTCCGAAGTCTAGCCAAGTTCGGACAGCTCAAGGCAGAAATTACGCAGAGCTGTCCAAAGTTAAGCCAGGTTCGGACAGCTCAAGCCAAAAATCACGCGGAACTGTCCGAAGTTAAACCAAGTTCGGACAGCTCAAGGCAGAAATTACGCAGAGCTGTCCGAAGTTAAGCCAGGTTCGGACAGCTCAAGCCAACAATCACGTGGAACTGTCCGAAGTTAAGCCGAGTTCGGACAGCTCAAGCCAAAAATCACGCGGAACTGTCCGAAGTCTAGCCAAGTTCGGACAGCTCAAGCTAGAGATCACGCGGAGTAGTCCGAAGTCTAGCCAAGTTCGGACAGCTCAAGGCAGAAATTAAGTAGAGCTGTCCGAAGTTAAGCCAGGTTCGGACAGCTCAAGCCAACAATCACGTGGAACTGTTCGAAGTTAAGCCGAGTTCGGACAGCTCAGGCCAAAAATCACGCGGAGTAGTCCGAAGTCTAGCCAAGTTCGGACAGCTCAAGCTAGAGATCACGCGGAGTAGTCCGAAGTCTAGCCAAGTTCGGACAGCTCAAGCTAGAGATCACGCGGAGTAGTCCGAAGTCTAGCCAAGTTCGGACAGCTCAAGCCAAAAATCACGCAGAGCTTTCCAAAGTTAAGCCAGGTTCGGACAGCTCAAGCCAAAAATCACGCAGAGCTTTCCAAAGTAAATTATAGTTCACTACACTAAGTTGTTCTTAATAGTTGATAATCATTGTAGACACTTTTACACAATTTAGTGGACTTGACTTCAATAGAAGACAGTTTCACCGGAATCTAGCAGAATTTTGTCTTCAAGAAGCCTGATAGAGGACAGTTTGCCTGGAAACTCGTTGAATCTTGTCTTCAAGAAGCTCAATAGAAGACAGTTTCACCGGAATCTAGCAGAATTTTGTCTTCAAGAAGCCCAATAGAAGACACTTCCATCAAAATCTTGAATCAAACTGTCCTCAATAAGCTCTAAGAGAGGCACCCCTGGCAGACACAACTCAAAAAAAAGCGCCCTCCATAACATTATGAAGGGCGCTAAACTTAACCACGATAAGTCCGACTATAAATCGTATACTTATTAACCTTTTCTAAACTAACCTCATAACCAATCCCTGGCGTAGTCGGAATCGTAATCATCCCGTTCTCAACTGTTACCGCTGGCTCAATAATATCCTCCGCCCAATAAAGCGAAGAAGCAGCCGTGTCACCTGGCAGAGTAAAGTTTGGCAGAGAGGTAATCGCAATATTGTGGGCACGACCGACGCCAGATTCAAGCATCCCCCCACACCAAACAGGGATATCATTAGCCTGGCAAAAGTCATGCAGTTTCCGCGCTTCCGTTAACCCGCCAACACGACCAATCTTGATATTAATGATTTTACAGCTGCCAAGCTTTAGTGCCTTGCGTGCATCCTCAACAGAATGGATACTCTCATCTAAACAAATAGCCGTTTTCATCCTAGCCTGCAAGTCAGCGTGATCAATAATATCGTTATGAGCTAAAGGCTGTTCAATCATCATCAAATTATAATCATCTAAAGCGACCAATCGGTCCATGTCATCGAGGGTATAGGCTGAATTAGCATCAGCCATCAACGGGATATCAGGATATGCCTGCCGAACGCGGTCAATTAACTCGACATCCCAGCCCGGCCTGATTTTCAATTTAACCCGCTTATAGCCCTCCGAAAGGCGTTCGCCAATCGTTTCCACCGTTTCTTCTATGGAGTCCTTAATTCCAATGCTGACGCCAACATCAATTTTAGACCGTTCGCCGCCAAGAGCAGCAGATAGAGAGAGATTATGTTCTTTGGCATATAAGTCCCAAACCGCACCTTCAATGGCTGCTTTCGCCATATAATTTCCGCGCAAATGGGCAAAGAATTTTTCAAAAAGTTCATCAGGATGCTGGATTTCATTTTTTAAGACAATCGGAATTAAATAGTCCTCTAGGATATGCCAATTGGTTTTAACTGTTTCTTCATTATAAAGGGGGTCGAGCATCGCAACCGATTCTGCCCATCCAGAAAGCCCGTCCTCATTTTTTACTTCTACCAAAATAAAGTCCTTATCATATTCGGTTCCAAAGCTTGTTGTAAAAGGATGGAGTAAATCAAGCTTCAGATGCCTTAAAATGACTTGTTTAATCTTCATTACAAAAATCTCCCTTAAGTGCACATCTAGTAAGAATATAGAAATTTACCGGAATATCCGGATTGCTGATTTTTTTAAAACCGCCGACCTGCCATCCTTCCGCAAACTTTTCTGTAAAAACTTGCCGTGTTTGCATGCGCCAGTCAGTGGCCAATTCCAAATTCGTTTCTCGAATCGTCCGGAAGTTTTTAGGAATCGGTACAAAAATACGGTTATCATTTTGTAAACCTTCATATGTAAGAGGCAATACAACAGGAAGCCCTTTATCATTGATAGACCACTGTAAAAGTGAGTTTGCTAAACAAAAGTCTTCATCATATTTGTTTCCAAAAGGATCACTAGGCTGTCCATGACGAATATGCCATTCCACAAGAAAGCGATCTGTAGGGAGTCCGCTGTTTAATAAGTCTTCCATCTCCCCGTAACAGTTTGGAAGATAAGTGGAGACTACACCCCCAAGTTTCCCAATATTTAAATAGCCATTAATACTTTCAAGTGGATCATATGTCCAAGTAATAAGGGAGTAACCAAGCTTTAGCGCCTCGTCGCGCTGAGCCTGTTTTAGCTTTTCGCCGATCCCTTTATTGCGATATTGTTCATCTGTTCCTAATATATGAGAGCATAGGTAGACGGACTGACCGTTAAAACCAGGGAAGCTATATTGAAACGCAATTAGCTGTCCCTCGTAAAAGGCACCAAGCACTAAACCGCCGTTTTTGACGGCGGTAATGGTTTGGTGTGTGGGGATGGAGTCAGACTCACCCCAAATTTTACTTTCGAGTCTGCGTACATCTTCTAGCTCTTCAATCGTATATAGGGAACGAATTTCAATTTCTTTTGTCATCAATGTCAATTCCCCCTTTTTTAAGAAATAAGAAAGTATAAATTTCGACTTCGAGAATTGTCCAGCTCCAGGCGCCATCGGCTCGAGGTCACAAGCGTATCCAGTTGCGGCTCCTTGGGACTCAAAGCCTAAGCCACCCCCTGAAGAAGGCAAAGAGCGCCTTCTTGCAGAGTACGTCTTAGTCTAGAGTCCCAGGGCAGTCGCCTCCACATTTAAGTCAATCCGACCAAAAGGTTAAAGAACAACCTTTCGGCGGGCTCGTCTTGTGCTTGTCGCCGAAATCTAAGCACCTTGCGCTTTTCTTATACTATTCGCGGCTGAAATCCACGTCTTGTAAGGCAACCAGTTTGGTCTTTTTCACAACCTTGTAGCCAAAATAAGCTAATAGGAAGAGTGGCAGGCCGATATAGGAAACCAATGCACCATACCAATCAATTTTTGGACCAAAGAAGGCGCCAAAATTTTGTCCAAAGACAGCTACTAAGCATAAAACAATTGCAATGATTGGTCCTAGTGGGAACCATTTTGCAACGTATGGTAGGTCCGCTAAACTTCTTCCTTGTGCAACATACGCCTTACGGAAGCGGTAGTGAGAAATAGAAATACCTAACCATGATAAAAATCCTGCTAAACCGGAAGCATTTAATAACCAGCCATAAACGGTACCATCACCAAACAGGGAGGTTAAGAAGCATAACATACCAATCAAGGTTGATAATAACAAAGCATTCGTTGGCAGACCTTTTTTACTTACTTTCTTTAAGAAAGCAGGAGCTTTTCCTTCTTTAGCAAGTACCCATAACACACGGGAAGCAGCATATAGGGCAGAGTTTCCTGCAGAGAGTACAGCTGTAAGAATAACGGTATTCATTAAGGCTGCTGCAAAAGCAAGACCAGCATTTTTAAAAACAAGTGTAAATGGACTTACGGCTACATCTTTCACATCTGTGCTTAATAATAATGGATCTTTATAACTTACTAAACAGCCAATGACAAAAATCGCTAAAACGTAGAATAATAAAATTCTCCAGAAGATTTGTTTAATGGCTTTAGGCATATTTTTTTCAGGATTTTCACTTTCACCGGCGGCAACCCCGACAAGTTCCGTACCTTGGAATGCAAATCCTACAATCATAAAGACACTCAAGATCGACAAGAAGCCGCCTTTAAATGGTGCTTCACCCTTTGTAAAGTTGTCGAATCCACCTGTATGACCCTTCATAATTCCGAAAATCATTAAAAGACCTAATACAATAAAAATAATGATTGTAGCTACTTTAATAATGGAAAACCAAAATTCCGATTCTCCATAGCCTTTTACCGATAAAATATTTAAGGCGAAAATTAAGACAAGGAAAATTGCACTCCAGATTATTCCTGGAACATGCGGAAACCAATATTTCATAATCAAGGAGGAAGCTGATAGCTCAAGCGCGACAATAATGGCGTTGTTATACCAGTAATTCCAGCCAACCGCGAAACCTAAAGCAGGATCGACAAATCGGTCAGAGTACGTGCTGAACGAGCCTGTGATAGGAATAAATGCTGACATTTCACCTAAGCTTGTCATAATAAAATAAACCATAATACCTGCGATTAAGTAGGCAGCAAGAGCTCCGCCAGGGCCCGCATCCGCAATGGTGGCGCCACTTGCTAAAAATAATCCAGTACCGATTGTTCCGCCTATGGCAATCATTGATAAGTGTCTTGTCTTTAGCTTTCTTTCTAATGGTTCTTGGGCTTTAGTCTGCTCAATGGTGGTATCTATTTTACGTGCTGTATTTTCCATTACAAACAACTCTCCTAATTGTTTTTTATATATCTTGCAATGCTGTTAACAAGGTTTGAGTTAAAATTTTTGTTCCATAAATCAACGCATCTAGTTTGAACTTCATTTCCGGATGATGTAATCCGGGCGTTAATCCACAGCCCAAACCAATCATGGTAGCGGCTAGACCTGGATTTTTAGCGGTGTAAAAATGGAAATCTTCAGCGCCTTGAGAGATACAGACCGGAACGGCATTTTCTTTGCCGAGGATCTCACAAATCGCCCTTTGTGCCATTTCCATCGCACGTTCGTTTTGTACTGCGGCAGGAACAAATGCCTCCATAGACCAGGTGAAGGATGCTCCTGTTTGTTCCGCGGCCAAGTTCATTGCGGCCATAGCGCTAGTTTTTAGCTCGTTCATTACTTCATTAGATTGTGCCCTTACATCGAGAGCAAAATGCGCTGTTTCAGGAATGACATTTGTTGAATCGTTTTCTGTTGTCAGTTGTGTCATCTTAATCGAGTAGGGAACTTCTGTTTGCAATTCAATTTCTTTTAAAGCTTGTACCAAAAGGGATGCTGCCTCAATCACATTGATTCCCTCGTTTGGCCGGGCTGCATGTGCTTGTCGTCCTTTTATGATGCCCCGAATCGTCCCAGCTGCCCCATGGATAATTACAGGAGAGGCTTTCATATATGGAAGTTCACTAACTGGCCGTACATGAGTGCCAAACAACAAGCTGACATTCTCCAGTGCACCATCCTCCATCATTTTTAGCGCGCCTTCTCCTTTTTCTTCAGCAGGCTGAAAAATAAATCTCAATGTATGCTTTGGCTTTAGACCACTTTCAGCTAATGCCAGTGCTGTATAAAGGACCATCGTACTGTGTCCATCATGACCACATGAATGATTAGGTCTAACCACACCGTTCACTTCTTGGACCAATGCATCCATATCCGCCCGCAGTGCTATGATTTGATCGGAAATTCCAGGGATTTCTGCCGTTATCCCATAATGGCCCTTATACCTTTTAACTTTGAAACCAGCTGTTTGTAGCTTTTCTGCTATGTAGCCGGATGTTTTTTCTTCCTCCCAGCTTGGCTCTGCCAGGGCGTGAAGGTCTTGGTAGGTTTTTAGTAAGTCATCTTTATGTTGATCGATGAATTCTAGTGGATTCATCCATGTTCACCTCTTAAACTACAAATCTATTCATTAAAAACTTGAAAGGTTGAATAAAGCTGTTCAAGTTTTTGTTGGTATGCTGATATGCGTTCCTTATCTTTCTGTTGAATTCCTTCGATAACTAAGTCTAATAAACTAATCACCGATGCAATGGAATTTGTGCCGGTTTCAGCATTTTCCTCTGTCGTAAGGACAATGTCAGAAATCCTGCCAACAGGAGAGAGAAGACGGTCGGTTATGGAAATCAAGGTAATCCCATTTTCCACAGCACATTCCGCAATCTTTATTGTTTCATGGGAATAACGGGGAAAAGAGAAAACAACCACGACAGATTGTTTCGTCAGATTACAAAACTTTTCGAAAAAATCACCTGATGTAGAACTTAGATTTACTTGGTTTCGGATCGTACTCAGCATGTAAGAAAACCAATAAGCTGCTGCATGTGAAATCCGATGACCGGAAATTAAGATTTGGTCTGCTTGGATTAATACATCAACAGCCTTCCAAATCTCTTGGATGTTAGCAGAATCTAATAAATTTCTTAGGATATCAACCTGGTTTTCTATTACCTTTTTAAAAACATGTTGGTCACTGGATGGAAGCAAATCAGCAGATGATGCGGCGGCTTGGTTCTGTAATAACATTTGCCGTTGAATACGCTCCTGCATTTGACTAAAGCTTTGAAAACCTAATGCATAGGAAAGGCGAATAACAGTTGTTTCGCTGACTGATGCCTGCTTTCCAATTTGAAAGGCCGTTTGGAAGGCTGCCTTATCTAAGTTTTCCATGAGGTAGTTCGCAACCTTTTTTTGCCCCGTCGATAGTCCTTTAAATTGATCCTTAACCAATTGTTTAAAAGGAAGATGTTCCATATAATCAACCCTTCCGAAAAAGAAGGAAATCCTTCACTTTGTTCAAATGGTGCAGTGAATACTTTTCATTTTTATACATTATCATAAATAAATATGAATTTAAAGATGATTTATCGATATTTTTTTATGCCTAGGATGGGATATATTGTAGGTAAAGAAACTTTTTTCCTAATAGAAAAACAGGGAGCAGCCCGAATGAAGTGGTTTACTCCCTGTCACTTAACTTATTTCCAAAAACCTAGAATAGCCAAGATAATAATCATCGCCCAAATCAGCACCTTAACCGGGGATTGGAAGGAGATATTTTTCCTTTGGCTGCTGGCCCAAGAGGCGGTGGTGTGGATTGAATCAGATAGATCCTTTTTAGTAAAATAGGGGATCGCTCCTAATAGTAAGCCTCCTAGTAACCCAAACAAATGGGCGATAATATTGATATTTGGCTGCAGGAAGGTCATGATGATGCTGACTGCACTGAGAATAAGAATAATTTGCGCATTTTGCTGCGACATCATTTTCTTCCTAAAAATAATAATCGCAATATAATAGCCAAAAAGCCCAAAGATCGCCCCGCTTGATCCAACATGTGTATAGGTTAACGGCTCTAACAGTAATGTGGCCAGATTGGCAATAATACCAGAGAAGAGGTAAACGAATAAAAATTTGCCGCTTCCGAGCATCCGTTCCAGCGCTGGACCAAATAGAATGAGGGAAAAACTATTAAACAGCATATGAGAAAAACCGCTATGCATAAATGTTGGGGTAATCAGTCTCCAAACTTCTCCTTCCATTATATAAAGATTAACTCCCGAAAAATTGACGAAGAACCAGTTGTTTGGGAATATGGGAAGAATGGTTAAAAGATATAATATGATGTGTATCGATACGATCAGAGAGACCATCGGATAGTAGAAGATAAATTCACGAAAGCTTTCCGTTCTTGTAAAAATGGACAAAACCCCCTTTCCGTTATAGCTTAAACCGTTTTGTGGTCTTGTACACTATTATGCAAATTGTAAATTAAATAGAAGGATGATAAACCATGATTAAAGGAATTGGCATTGATATTATAGAGCTGAAAAGAGTTCGGGAAATCATCAGCAGGCAAAGAAAGTTAGTTGACCGAATTTTAACTGAAAATGAAAAGAACATGTTTGAAGATTTATCGGATGCGAGAAAAGTGGAGTTTTTAGCGGGGAGATTTGCTGCAAAAGAAGCCTTTTCCAAGGCATTTGGTACTGGAATTGGAACAGAGCTATCCTTTTTAGATATTGAAATTGAAATCGATCTGTCTGGAAAACCCTTCTTTACAAAACCTGATGTTCAAGCACATTTGTCTATCTCTCATAGTAGGGAATACGCTGTTGCACAGGTAGTGATTGAGTATTAGATGCTGGCTTGAATTAAGAATCTTAAGGAGAAGTTACTCTCGGATGAGGTGTGGATATTCACGGATGAATATGCGGTACTCTCGAATGAGGTGCGGATACTCTCGGATGAGAATGAGCTACTCTCGGATAAGGTGAGAAAAGTCACGAAAGGGTTGGTAACTCGCGGATGAGGTGCGGATACTCGCGGATGAGAATGAGCTACTCTCGGATAAGGCGAGAAAAGTCACGAAAGGGTTGGTAACTCTCGGATGGGGTGCGGATACTCGCGGATGAGAATGAGCTACTCTCGGATAAGGCAAGAAAAGTCACGAAAGGGTTGGTAACTCGCGGATGAGGTGCGAATACTCGTGGATGAGAATGCGCTACTCTCGGATAAGGCAAGAAAAGTCACGAAAGGGTTGGATACTTTCTGACACATTTTAATTTTTTAGTTGCAACTCTTAGTTAATGTGCTTCATTTTCAATTTTGCTCTTTGGAAGAATAATCCCCATGGTTGTCTCATATATTCATAGGGAAATAGGAGAGACAAGGTCAGCTATGGTTTATAAGGCCTGATTCCTGCCTTTCTCTTCTTTGATAATCATATGAAATGAGACAAGAAGGGGTTGAAGGAATGAGGAAAAAGTTTTTCTTGCTACTGACTGGGCTAATGGTTATTTTCGTACTAGCTGCCTGTGGTTCTAAATCACAAGATGATGTGGTAAAAGAATTAAGGAGTAAGCAGAGCGATTTAACAAGCTATAAAGTGAATGCGAAAATGACGCTAAAAATGGGTTCGGATTCGCAGGTTTACAACGTTGAAATCTGGCATAAAGATCCTACGTTTTACCGCGTTAATTTAAAAAATGCTGAAAAAGACCAAAGCCAGATGATCTTAAGAAATAAAGAAGGCGTCTTTGTTCTTACACCGGCATTAAATAAGAGCTTCCGCTTCCAAAGTGATTGGCCGCAAAATAGCAGCCAGGCTTATTTGTATGAATCCTTAATAAAGGATATTGTGGCGGATAAAGAAGCTAAGTTTACATCCACAAAAGACTATTATATTTTTGAAACGAAGACACGGTATCAAAACAATAGTATGCTTCCATTTCAAGAAATTAAGTTGAATAAAAGTGATTTATCGCCTGCTGTAGTAAAAGTGATGGATCCAGATCGTAACACCCTTGTGACCGTTGAGTTTTCGAAGGTGAAGTTTAATGCTGATTTAAATAACGCTGATTTTGATATGAAAAAGAATATGACTCGGGCTCAGCTAAACCTGCCTGCAATGGCCGAAGGAAAGAGCAAAGATCAATCTTTCTCCGTCATGTACCCAACATATGAGTTAAAAGGAACCAAGCTGCTGGAAGAAAAGACGGTAAAGATTGAAGATGGTAAGCGAGTTGTTCTTACTTATGACGGTAAAAAACCTTTTACACTTGTTCAGGAAAAAGTAGCGGCTAAAGTTGCTTCGGCCACTCCAGCCCTTATGGAAGGGGATATCGTGGATTTAGGTGCAACGATTGGGGCGCTTAATGATCATTCATTGTCTTGGTCACAAGGCGGTATTGATTATATGATTGCCTCAAAAAAACTGACTAAGAATGAAATGGTTGAAATAGCCAAATCCGTTCAAGGTGATTCTGTAAAATAATAATGAAATTTAAAAAACAGGCCCTGTGCCTGTTTTTTTGGTATGTAAGCGGAAAAAGTAGTATCATATTTTTGTATAGGGTTCGCCGGACGTAAAAAAATCATAATATAATTTTGTGGTACAATATAAAAATGTAATTTAATTAGGAAGTGGAACGATGGTAATGCAAGGTTCTTTTTATCGAGATACTTGGGCAGAAGTGGATTTGGATTGTATTGCTGAAAATGTTGCGGCTGTAAAAAAACATTTATCAGAACACGTCGAGATTATGGCGGTCGTCAAAGCGAATGCTTACGGTCATGGGGATGTGGAAGTGGCCCAAACGGCTCTATCAGCTGGAGCAAGCTATCTTGCGGTAGCTTTTATGGATGAAGCGATAGCGTTAAGGCAAAAAGGAATTCAAGCTCCTATTTTGGTTTTAGGCGCAACAAGGCCTGAAGATGTTCAAATTGCCGCCAAGTTTAAGATAACCCTAACAGTCTTTCAGAAGGAATGGCTTCAAGAAGCCCAAACACATCTAGCAGAAGGTGACAAAGTTCCCCTTCACATCAAAGTTGATACGGGGATGGGGAGAATTGGTGTTCGCAGCGGCGAGGAATTATCAACCGTGGAACAATTTATTTTAGCCGATCCACGGTTTATTTTTGAAGGAATCTTTACTCATTTTGCTACGGCTGACGAATTAGATATTCGTTACTTCCAACAGCAATTAGCCTTATTTGAGGATTTATTAAAGGTTTTAACCAAACGGCCTAAATATATCCATACGAGTAACAGTGCTGCTGCCATTAGATTTCCTAATGCCTATTTTAATGCTGTCAGGCTTGGTATCGCCATGTATGGATTAACACCTTCTCTTGCAATGGAAAAAGAAATTCCATTTCCTTTGAAAGAGGCTATTTCACTAAAAACAAGGCTTGTCCATGTGAAGCAGCTAAATAAAGGGGATAAGGTTAGCTATGGAGCGACCTATGAAGGCAAAGAGGGTGAATGGATTGGCACTCTTCCAATTGGCTATGCTGATGGATGGATTCGGAAGCTCCAGGGTCAAGAAGTGTTAGTGGATGGACAACGTGCACCAATCGTCGGAAGGATTTGTATGGACCAGTGTATGGTACGTTTACCTTCTAATTTACCCGTGGGAACCATTGTCACGTTAATGGGCGGGCAAGGAGATCAATTCATTTCTGTTAATGAGGTAGCGGCAAAACTTGAAACGATCAATTATGAAGTTCCCTGTATGATTGCCAATCGTGTTCCACGCATTTATAAAAAAGATGGTAAAATTGTCGAAGTAAAAAATGGCCTTCTTCACAATTAACAGGAGTAAATAAAGAAATTTGCACATATTTATGATATTGCGGTAAATTGTGCATAAAAGCATCTTTTATTGGCTTATAATACAGTAGAATTATATTTAGTCTATGAATTGGGCTTGATTAGTGTTATTATTAAATATGGTACAGATATTAAATTTAAAACTCGCGGATGAATACGAGGGGCGTAAACAGAAGTGCAGTTAAATTTAAGCATCAGAATGTAATTCTGGTTAGATAAAAATGGTGTGTAGTGATGGTGGAGGTGTATGTTTGTGTCTGAAACTGGCGCAACTACGGAAATCTTAGTAAAGTTACCGCAACATCTTTTAACGGAGTTAGATGGCTTCGTTAAACAGGAAAATGTAAACCGGAGTGAGTTCATTTACCAAGCAACAAAAATGTATTTACGCGAACGGAAAAAGAGACAAATTCGCGAGTCGATGAGACGTGGATACATGGAAATGGCAAAGATTAATCTTAGGATTGCATCAGAAGCATTTTTAGCAGAATATGAGGCAGAACACACAGTTGAACGTCTTGTAAGCGGAGGATAATCCTTTGATTGTCAAGCGTGGTGACGTTTATTTTGCGGACCTATCCCCAGTTGTTGGTTCTGAACAAGGCGGCGTCCGACCTGTACTTGTCATCCAAAACGACATCGGGAATCGGTTTAGTCCCACCGTGATTGTTGCAGCGATTACAGCTCAAATTCAAAAAGCAAAGCTTCCTACTCATGTCGAAATTGATGCGAAGCGCTACGGATTTGAACGTGACTCGGTCATTCTGCTAGAGCAAATTCGTACAATAGATAAGCAGCGGTTAACCGATAAAATCACCCATCTCGATGACGAAATGATGGAAAAAGTGGATGAAGCCCTACAGGTAAGTTTAGGTCTCATCGAATTCTAGTTTAAAGCACGCTCTTTTAAAAGAGCGTTTTTTCATACATATCCTGCCTCTTCATTTTCTGCTAAAAAGCAAGCTATTCCTAGCTTGCTTTTCTTTTTGTATTACTGTGATAAAGGTAATTGTTGATTTTCTAAGAATGTTGATTGGAGCGGAAGGCGCTCGACTCCTGCGGGAGTACGGGGCAGGGGAGACCTCGCAGACGCTTCAGCGTCGAGGAGGCTCCCCGGCACGCCCGCGGGTTTGCTGAGCGACTGCAGCGGAAATCAACATTCAAGTATAACAGGGTCTTTGGATGAAACCTTTAGTTTAATTTGATAAAATGAAATGAAAAAAGGATGGAGGATTGCTTAGTGAATGATACAGCTGTAAAAGATGATCAGCTCTTAGGCAAAATTGCAGCAGAGCTTTCAATCGCCTATAAACAAGTAAAAAGTGTTATTTCATTACTGGATGAGGGAAACACGGTTCCGTTTATTGCCCGCTATCGAAAAGAAATGACGGGTGCCCTTGATGAAGTTCAGATTCGGTCGATCTTAGAAAGATGGCAGTACATCCAAAACCTTGAGCAAAGGAAAGAAGAAGTACTCCGTATCATAGAAGAACAAGGGAAATTAACCGATGACCTAAGTAAAGCTATTACGAAGGCTGAAAAACTCCAAGAGGTAGAAGACCTCTACCGACCGTATAAACAGAAAAGAAGAACCAAGGCCACTGTGGCGAAAGAAAAAGGTTTAGAACCCTTTGCAGATTGGTTGATGACTTTTCCGAAAGATTCTATCGAACAAAAGGCAAAAGAATTCCTATCGGAAGAAAAACAAGTCCTTACCATTGAGGATGCTATTGCAGGTGCCAAGGACATCATCGCTGAAATGGTATCTGATGATGCCGAGGGACGCAAATGGATTCGTAAAGAAACGTTTAAATCTGGCACGGTTGGATCAGCGGTAAAAGATGCAGAAAAAGATGAGAAAAATGTTTATGAAATGTACTATGAATATGAAGAGCCTGTAAATAAAATAGTTCCCCATCGGATTCTTGCTTTAAACCGAGGTGAAAAAGAAGATATATTACGTGTTTCGATTAAGATGAACGCTGATTTAATAACGGCTTATCTATCAAGGAAATGGATACGTGCGCAGCATTCCCCGGCAGCCCCATTCGTACAAGAGGCGATTGAGGACGGTTATAAACGATTGATTCAGCCTTCGATTGAGCGGGAAATTCGTGCTGAGTTAACCGAGAAGGCGGAAGAGCAGGCGATACATATATTTTCAGAAAACCTGCGTAATTTGCTTTTGCAGCCCCCGTTAAAAGGGAAAGTGGTTATTGGTGTGGACCCGGCATATCGGACAGGCTGTAAATTGGCAGTCGTTGACGAAACAGGGAAGGTATTAAAGATTGATGTCATTTATCCGCACCCGCCTGTTTCTAAAACGAAGGAAGCACGTGAGAAGTTTATTAACATCCTGCGTGAGTATAAAGTGGAAATGGCGGCAATCGGAAATGGGACGGCTTCAAGGGAAACCGAACAATTTGTCGCCGATATTCTAAAAGAAATGAAGGAAGAAATCTTTTACTTAATCGTCAATGAGGCAGGTGCTAGTGTCTACTCTGCTTCGGACCTCGCTAGAGAAGAGTTTCCAAATTTCCAGGTGGAAGAAAGAAGTGCCGTTTCGATTGCGCGACGCCTACAGGATCCGTTAGCTGAATTGGTGAAAATCGATCCAAAATCAGTAGGGGTGGGTCAATATCAGCATGACGTTTCCCAGAAGCAGCTTTCAGAATCACTGCATTTCGTAGTAGAAACAGCTGTTAACCGAGTAGGGGTTAATGTGAATACCGCCTCTTCTTCGCTGCTTCAGTATGTCGCAGGATTAAACAAAACAGCTGCCAATAACATTGTTAAAAAACGAGAGGAAGAAGGAAAGTTTACGAGCAGAGCTGAATTAAAGAAGGTTCCGCGTCTGGGAGCAAAAACCTTTGAACAAGCCATCGGTTTCCTACGTGTGCTAGATGGTAAGCAGCCTCTTGATCGGACCGGGATTCATCCGGAAAACTATGATGAAGTGAAAAAGCTA
This sequence comes from Neobacillus cucumis, assembly GCF_016908975.1. Taxonomy (GTDB): domain Bacteria; phylum Bacillota; class Bacilli; order Bacillales; family Cytobacillaceae; genus Neobacillus; species Neobacillus cucumis. Next base: position 2,582 of record NZ_JAFBEX010000027.1, on the reverse strand, counting down.
TTAACAAGTCTTGGTTTGACGGTGAATGATTTAGGATCCGAAGAATTGAAAACGGCGCTAGGAGGACTTAATTTAAAATCTGTTTCTGAGGAACTCTCCATTGGGGAATTAACCTTAAAGGATATTATTGATGCCCTAGTAAGACCTGAAAGAGATCCGCGTGACGATTTGCCTCGCCCCCTTTTGAAAAAAGATGTCTTAAAGTTAGAAGATTTAAAGGCTGGAATGGAACTCCAAGGAACAGTCCGAAATGTAGTTGACTTTGGTGCATTTGTGGATATTGGCGTGAAGCAAGATGGGCTTGTTCATATTTCTAAGCTTAGCAATCGTTTTGTGAAACATCCATTGGACATTGTCTCCGTAGGGGATGTTGTGACCGTTTGGGTGGACTCTGTTGATATGAAAAAGGGCCGTGTAGCCTTGACCATGCTGCCCCCATCCTAGGAATTGGAAGCACCTTGCCCGAGGAGGACTCGGGCGAGACGCTAAAATAATAGGGGACACTGCTTTTAGGAGCAGTGTTTTTTTCTGTAAAAAAACCAGCACTGGTTTAACAGCTTAATCTGATAGCGGTCCTTCTCATAGAAAGCCCTTTTCATTTGGTTTTGCAACCAAGTTGGCATAGTGAAAACCTCCCGAAAAGTACATCAATCAATAAAGGTATATACAATATATGCTATAATAGGTTGTCACGTTCGTTAGAAAGTGGGGAATAGTAAAAATGGAGCAGCGTGAACTTCAATTTTTAGTAGAAAAGATCTCTGTTGAATTCTTTGGTAGGCCGTTTAAACATACAGCTGTGTTTAATCCCAGACTAAGGTCAACAGGGGGAAGATATCTTTTAGGCACCCATAATATTGAAATCAATAAAAAATATTTAGAACAACTTGGTGAAACAGAATTAATCGGCATCATTAAGCATGAACTCTGCCATTATCATCTGCATCTAGAAGGTAAAGGATATCAACACAAGGATCAGGACTTTAAACTTTTATTGAAGAGAGTAGGCGCTCCCCGTTTTTGCAATCAGCTGCCTGAAAGAAAAGCAAAAAGAAAAGTGGCAAGAATTCTTCTATATCAATGCACAGACTGTCAGCAGACCTATCAAAGAAAGAGGAGTATTAATACTTCTAGGTATGTGTGCGGGAAGTGCAGGGGAAGACTAAAAAAAATAAAAGAGATTGAATTATAAAGGAGTCATAATTTGGTTATAATTTTTATGTAAAAATAATGTTGACTTTATAGTTGTAAGTCTTTATAATGTAAAGAGTCGACAGGGCAAACGTCTTAGAGACAAGCATTATTAATGATTATTCCGCAGTAGCTCAGTGGTAGAGCTATCGGCTGTTAACCGATCGGTCGTAGGTTCGAGTCCTACCTGCGGAGCCATTTATATGGGGAAGTACTCAAGAGGCTGAAGAGGCGCCCCTGCTAAGGGTGTAGGTCGGGTGACCGGCGCGAGGGTTCAAATCCCTCCTTCTCCGCCATATAAATATTTGGCCCCTTGGTCAAGCGGTTAAGACACCGCCCTTTCACGGCGGTAACACGGGTTCGAATCCCGTAGGGGTCATCAGGGACGGGGAGTGACGTTGATTCATTTCCTGTTTCTTACTCTAATAAATCACATTGGGCTATAGCCAAGCGGTAAGGCATCGCACTTTGACTGCGACATGCGTTGGTTCAAATCCAGCTAGCCCAGCCATTTTTTAAATGAGCCATTAGCTCAGTCGGTAGAGCACGAACGAATAAGCTTCAACGAAACAGCGTCAGGGCACACGCCGAGCTGCTGCTTGAATAAGCTTACTGAGGTGTGGGCATCCGGCGAAACATAAAGTTTAGGTAACAATTCTCTTACGAGCCATTAGCTCAGTCGGTAGAGCATCTGACTTTTAATCAGAGGGTCGAAGGTTCGAGTCCTTCATGGCTCACCATTCGATTATAATATGCGGGTGTGGCGGAATTGGCAGACGCACCAGACTTAGGATCTGGCGCCGCAAGGCGTGGGGGTTCGACTCCCTTCACCCGCACCAATAAATTCCTCTTGATTCAAACGATGTAAGATGTTATTATTAATTTTGTTGTTAATTCATGCGGTCGTGGCGGAATGGCAGACGCGCTAGGTTGAGGGCCTAGTGGGGGCAACCCCGTGGAGGTTCAAGTCCTCTCGGCCGCACCAAAAAAGTTCTTGACAAACCAAAATGGTTTTGATATACTTTAAAAGTTGCATTCGATAAGCGCCCGTAGCTCAATTGGATAGAGCGTCTGACTACGGATCAGAAGGTTATGGGTTCGACTCCTTTCGGGCGCGCCATATATAACGGGAAGTAGCTCAGCTTGGTAGAGCACTTGGTTTGGGACCAAGGGGTCGCAGGTTCGAATCCTGTCTTCCCGACCATTTCAATTTCATATATTATGCGGGTGTAGTTTACTGGTAAAACCTCAGCCTTCCAAGCTGATGTAGTGGGTTCGATTCCCATCACCCGCTCCAATTGTTCTTTGAAAACTAAACAAACAAAAACGTCAACAAACAATAATATTCATTTCTTATGAAATGAAGCCAACGTAACAAAATGAGCTAATCA
>NZ_JAFBEX010000026.1 GCF_016908975.1 Neobacillus cucumis | reverse complement strand
GTAAGATCTTGCCCACTTAGATAAGAAAAAAATAAAAAACGTGAAATTGCGGCTGCAATTTCACGTTTTTTATTTATAGATAATTTTTATGTCCCGGCCTCTTCTTTTCCCTTATGAAATGCTAGCCGCCATTTGTTCTTCTTGACGCTGCAAGAAATGAAATAAGGCACCAAGGAGATTGGCATCATTTTTAAAATGACATACTTCAATGACTGGACGTACCTTTGCAATCTCAAGCGATTCTAAGATAAGATCAATTTTTTCATCTATTTTCTCAATCAAATCCGTTCGGCTGCTAATCGCACCGCCAATAATGATTTTCTCAGGGTCATAAACATACTGAATATTGTAAATGCCCTGCGCTAAATAAAGATAGAAGTTTTCAATCGCATCTATACAGTCTTGGTCACCAGCTTCGGCTGCTTCAAATATCTTTTTGCCATTTAATTCTGATGGCGCCACTCCTTTGACTCTAGCCACTTCTTTCACTAACGCACCTGTTGCAGCTAAATGGCTCCAAGTGCGAAAGGCATACCCACCGTTTTGATTTTGAACGTTTAAAATCATATAGCCAATTTCTCCGCCATGTAAATGGGCACCTTTGTGGATTTTTCGATCCTTTATGACTGCTCCGCCAATTCCTGTGCCAATGATCGTAAACATCACGTTCTGATTATCTTTTGCAGCACCTTTCCAAACTTCACCTAGTGCAGCGCTGTTCGCATCATTTTCAATCTCCACTGGCAAGCCAGTAGCTTCTCTAAAAATTTGCTTGAAATTGGGTCCGTGTATACAAGGCAAAGCACTAGCACCGCCTATAATTCCTGTATCACTGTCAACTCCGCCGGGACAGCTGAAGGCAATCCCTGCAACCTGATATTTTTCTTTATTTTCCAATGTAACAGACACAATGTCATATTGTAATTTGTCAAAATCATGCTGTGTGGATGGAAAATCGCCTTTCTTTAGGAATTCCCCGTTTTCATTAATGACTGCATATTTCGTGTTTGTTCCGCCCACATCAAATACCATGTAGTTTTTCATGAATGTCTCTCCTTTTTCGACTGTTGTTAGTTTATTCATGGACCTCTTTTAGCAGAAAAATGGTAGAAGAAAAATCACCTGCTTTTTCCCTGCTCCAGTATTCTCCAGCGCGATCGGTATAATCGTCAGCCAGGATGATTCCTATATTCATAAGTTCATCGCCGTAGTGAGTAGTTTCTTTTCCTTCAATTTTATATAGTTTATCTGGGTCCAGCCCTTTTAATGGAAGGCGATAGTATTTATCATTCGGTTTTGCTAGCACTTTGTAAAGTCCAACGATGGCTTCTTTTTGATCATCAGATACAACCATCCAAGAAACCTCGTTTGATTCAAATGGATTTAATAAGCGGTAAAATTGTCCATTTCGAATAAGCTGTCGTTTTTCTTTGAAAAATGAAGTTTTTTCCTTTACTTTCTCTTTTTCTTTCTCACTTAATTTCGTAATGTCTAGTTCGTATCCGAAGGTTCCAAAGTAAGCAACATGAGCTCTTGTATCGATTGGGGTGATTCGCCCAACTTGATGGTTGGGAATAGCAGAAACATGGCTTCCGATCGAGCTTAATGGATAAACCATGGAGGTTCCGTATTGGATCTTTAATCTTTCAACTGCGTCTGTATCATCACTTGCCCATGCTTGCGGTGCATAGTAAAGTAAGCCGGGATCTAAGCGGGCACCTCCACCAGCACATGACTCAAAGAGTATTTCAGGATATTTCTCTATTAATCTTTCATAAAGCTTGTACACACCTAATATATAGCGATGGGCAAGCTCTCCTTGCTGGTCGATTGCTAAACCCAGGGAATAGGGTTCCGTCATATATCGGTTCATATCCCATTTGATATAAGATATTTTTGACTTTTCTAAGATATGATCCATTGAAGAAAAGATATGATCGACGACTTCTTCGCGAGAAAAGTCTAATATAAATTGATTTCGCCCATGGGAAGGACGGCGGTTTGGTGTTGCAATAATCCAATCCGGGTGTTCTTTAAACAATTTTGTATCTTTACAAACCATTTCCGGCTCGAACCAAAGTCCAAACTTCATCCCCAGAGCCTCGACTTTTTCGGATAATCCTTGGATCCCGTTCGGTAATTTTTCTTTGTTTTCGAACCAGTCACCTAATGAACTCGTATCATCGTGTCTTTCACCAAACCAGCCATCATCGAGGACAAATAATTCAATTCCTAATTCTTTCGCTGTTTTGGCAATCGATAAAATCTTTTCTTCATTAAAGTTAAAATAAGTAGCTTCCCAGTTGTTAATTAGAATTGGACGTTCCTTATCACGCCAAAACCCTCTTGCTAAACGTGTTCGATATAGATCATGATAGGTTTGACTCATTCCGTTTAATCCTTCATTTGAATACACCATCACACATTCTGGTGTTTGAAAGGATTCAGTCGGGTTTAATTTCCATTTAAATTGGAAGGGGTTAATTCCCATCATGACGCGGGTGACACTATAGGTATCAACCTCAACCTGTCCAAAGAAATTTCCGCTATAAACAAGGCTGAAGCCATATACTTCTCCAGTATGTTCGGTCGTATCGAATCTCTTTAAGGCTAAAAAGGGATTATGAGCATGGCTGCTTGCCCCTCTCGCACTATAGATGGATTGAATTCCTTTAGTTAACCTCTGTACCTCAACGTGTGCTTCACGAGCCCATGCCCCGGTAAGATGGAGCATTTCAAATTGATCATCAGGAAAATCCACACTTGTACTCATCGTGTTTGTAAGATAGAAAGCCTCTAGTCCTTCGTTGATAAATTTAGCGTTTCGGCAAATCACATTTCGATTCGTATAGATGGTATAACTTAAAATTAATTTACTGTGTAATACTTCATCAACTAAAGTAATTTCTAATGTTTCAGCTTCTTCGTTATCTTCCACATAAGTTGCCGGCAGGTTACTAATAGAAGGTTTACCAGGAATCATTCGATAGGTTTGATACTGATAATTGGTAATTTGACTGCCAATGTTATTCGTTACCATGTGAGCGGGATAACGGTAATCTGTGGTACCAAAGCTCGGATATTCTTGTTTGATATGCTCAAGTGATGATGTATGATCACCTTCAAACATATTACAGGAAGGACGAACCTCTCGTTCTATTAAATGCTTAAATGAGGTTCGGTGTTTGATTCGTTTGCCATAATACAAATGTTCTAGTTGATTACTCTTCTCTAAGACTCTAAATATGTAACTTACTTGATTGTTAAATAAATGAAACTCCTGTGTTGGTTGGTTCACTTTAATGGTCAATATTTCTCACCTCTTATTTAATAAAATATTATTTGTTAGTTTAAATTGTAACAATTTAATTTATCCAATACAATATATTTCTTTAATTTATAAAGTAATCGTTAAAGTAAAATTATTAATTAGTAACTTTAATGTTTATTTTAATTACCGTTTTCTTATTTAATATAGATTCGGCCAAATGTTAGTAGGCATTCATGGGTAAAAGTTAACCAAAGATCGTTAAATATAAGAAAGGATAAATCTAATATAATTAATTTTAAAAGTATAGACATTTAATTAAAAATGAGTATATAATAAAACCATAAAGTTATTTTTAAATTTATTTAAAGTAAAAAAAGTTAATTTTAATTTAAAAATAACTTAAAAAGTAATTGCATAAAGGTAAAAATGGAGTTAATATAAAATAAAAGCTAGAAAGGTTTTAAAGTAAAATTACTCTTTTATTTTTATACTCTATTAAGTTGCTAATAGCTCTTTTTCTATTACAACCATAATGAAAACCTACTAATTTTATAGAGGAGGAATAACTGATTTTTTATCAAAAATGAAAAGGGTTACATATTTAATGTTTTACTGTTGTTTTTTGAAAAACAGGGGAAACCCAGGAAAGCGGGGGAGGAAGATGAACAAATCAAAAACATTCCTATTCTATATGTTCATATTACCGTGGTTAATTGGCTTTTTTGTTTTTACTGCTGGTCCAATGCTCTACTCTTTATACATGTCCTTCACTGATTATTCAGGACTTGGAACAGCTAATTGGGTAGGAATCGAAAACTATAAGAAGATCTTTACAGAAGACCCTTTATTTTGGCAATCCTTATGGAATACGTTATTTTATACCGTTATTGGTGTACCGCTTGGATTGGTCGTTGGCTATTTGCTAGCCGTATTATTAAATACAAAGGTGAAATTTATGGGTGTTTTTAGAACCATCTTTTACCTGCCATCCTTGGTACCAACCGTGGCTAGTTCCCTTTTGTGGATTTTAATTTTCCAGCCGGATTTCGGTATTGCAAATGCGATTCTATCATTTTTCCATTTGCCAACTTCAAACTGGTTATTAAGTGAATCGATGGTAAAACCATCTTTAATTATTATGAGTCTCTGGGGTGCTGGCGGCGGCATGGTTATTTACTTGGCTGGTTTACAAAGTGTACCGGTAACCCTATATGAAGCTGCCGAATTAGATGGTGCAGGGAAACTTAGAAAGTTCTGGAATGTCACAGTCCCAATGACTTCAAACGTTATCTTCTTTAATTTAATTATGGGCCTTATCGGTTCTTTTCAGGTATTCACCCAAGCATATGTTGTCAGCAGCGGGAATGGCGGGCCTAACTATAAATCTCTATTCTATGTATTTTATCTCTATCAAGATGCCTTTAAATTCTTTAAGATGGGTTATGCTTCGGCACTTGCATGGATTTTATTCATCATTATCTTAATCTTCACGGTTATTCAATTTAAAGTGTTTGGTAAGAAAGTTTATTACGAATTCGATGAGTAATGGAGGAGGGAGGAATAAGGATGCAACTTGCTGAAGCAAAAGTAAAACCTAACGTAAAATTAAAAGAGCGAAGTATTCGAAAAGGAAGAATCATTGAAAGGATTGTCACTTATGCTCTGTTAATTGGTTTATCGATTGTATTTATCTTTCCGTTTTTATGGTTACTCGGAACATCGCTAAAGCCAGAGAGTGAAGCGTTAAGTTTCCCGCCAACGATTATACCGAAAACTTGGAAGTTCTCAAACTATCATGATGTTTTTACAATGGTTAATTTCGGAAAGTATTATTGGAATTCCATCGTGGTTACCCTATTAACCGTTCTCGGAACTGTCCTTTCTTCTACGATCGTAGCCTATGGGTTTGCGCGTATTAAGGCAAAAGGCAGGAATGCATGGTTTGTATTACTACTTGCCACGATGATGCTGCCACCGCAAGTAACGATGATTCCAGTTTATATGATTTTCTCTAAACTTGGATGGGTGAACACATTCTTACCGTTAATTGTTCCAGCTTTTTTTGGAAACGCATACTTCATCTTTATGCTCCGTCAGTTCTTTAAAACCATACCGAAAGAACTTGAGGAATCTGCCTTTTTAGATGGCTGCGGAACGTTTGGCATCTTTTGGAGAATTATTTTGCCATTATCCGTTCCGGCTGTTATAACGGTTGCTTTACTAAGCTTTATGTGGACCTGGAATGATTTCCTCGGACCATTGGTTTATCTAAATGATGATTCTATGTATACGCTCGCTTTAGGAATTTTACAATTTAAAGGCGCCTTAATCATATCATGGGGACCGATGATGGCCGCGAGTGTACTGATTATTTTACCTTTAATTATCCTATTCTTTGTGGGTCAAAAATACTTTATTCAAGGTATTGCTACTACAGGTGGTAAGGGCTAAACGATATTCTTAAAGGTTTTACCTAGGGTAAATGAAATAGCACCATCTCATTTATCCTGTCATTTATATTTTAATTTTACCTAGGGGGTAACAAACACAATGAGCAAGAAAAAAGGATTAGGTATTTTATTATCTCTTGTTTTTGTACTATCTGTGTTTTTAACTGGATGTTCAGGTTCCAAATCTGAATCCGCAAGTGGTAATTCCAAAGATGTAACCCTTCGAATTTTAACATGGAACAATAACCCTGAAGGAACAAAGCTTGAAGGTCAAATCTTCAAAGAGTTTGAAAAAGAAAACCCAGGAATTAAGGTAGATCCAGTTTTTGCACCATATGATAAGTATAATGATAAATTCTTAACCATGTCTGCCGGCGGAGATCAGCCTGACTTAGTTTGGTTACAGCCTTCTGCTATGGGTCAATTTGTTTCTAAAGGTGTTTTAATGGATTTATCTGACAAAAAGATTAATAAAGACGAGTATATGCCTAACGTTCTTAAATTAGGACAAGTAGATGGAAAACAATACGCGTTAATTCGTGATGCCTCTACAACGATGATTGGATATAACAAAGACATGTTTGATGCAGCAGGTGTACCATATCCAAAAGATAATTGGACTTGGGATGATTTCCTAGATGCTGCAAAGAAGTTAACGAAAGTGGAAAATGGCAAAACCGTTCAATTCGGTATTGAAAACTTCTATTTAGATCAATTATTAACCTCGAATGGCGGCGGTCTAGTAAGCCAAGATGGTAAAAAAGTTATTATCGATTCACCTGAATCAATTGAAGCCGTTAAGTTCGCCCGTGATTTAATTAACAAGTATCATGTCCAGCCAACAACTGCTCAATCACAAGGTATGACCAACCTATTCATGACTGGTAAAGCTGCGATGAAGATGACAGGTCCATGGGATTGGGCAGATTATGCGAAAAACGTGAAATTTAAGTGGGATATTGTACCGGTTCCAGCAGGTAAAGCAGGTAACATTTCCGCTGCTGCCTACCTTCCTATCGGTATCGGTAAGAGTACGAAGCATCCAGAAGAAGCTTATAAATTATTACAATTCTTAACAACAGGTAAGGGTCAAGATATCCAAGCTAAGATTATCTCAGCCGTTCCAGCAGTAAAACGAGATGCAGACCAGATTACGACAATGGCTAATGCTCCAGAAAATGCAAAGTCATTATCAACTTTATTACAAGATGGAAAAACGGTTATGAACGCACCGTACATTCCTCAATATGCTGAGATTTATACGAAGCTAACACCAGTAACTGACAATATTAATCTTAAAAACTTAGATCCTGCTAAAGAATTAAAGAAATTTGCTGATCAAATTCGTAAGGATTATAACTTGAAATAATAAATAGAGGGTACTTGTTTAAGTCTAAAACAAGTACCCTTTTCCCTGAAGGTGAAATAGAAGGATGCAGCGATGGAATAATAATGGAGGAAAGCGTAATGGATACACATAAATGGGTGGGTTCTTGGAGTGTTAGCCCTGTTGACTTTACTGATGCACCGCTTTACTTGGACAAACAAACGATTAGAGCCAAAATAAGACTTTCAATAGGTGGAACAAAAATAAGGTTAAAATTCTCAAATCGATTTGGTCATCAACCAGTATTTCTATCAGGGGTCACGGTTGCCCTGTCTGAGAATGATAGTGATATTATAGAGGGCACAAATCGTATGGTTACGTTTAATGGGAAAGCTTCAACTATAATCCAGGCTGAACAGGAAGTGGTTTGGAGTGATGAAATAGAGTTAGAAACAGCAAATTTAAGCTTTATTTCTATTAGCCTCTTTTTTTCAGAAGAAACTTCGATTACAACCGCTTATCTAGGAAACAGTGAGTGCTATTTCTCTGTAGGAGGGGATTATGTAAATTCAAATATCTTTCCGATCGATCAGATAAGAAGGGAAAAGGGCATTCAATCGGCATTACCGTTATTAACAGGTATAGATGTTTTAACAAGTGAGGAATACTCCGCTGTTGTCACATTTGGTGATTCCATTACCGCAATGGATTGGCCGGACTACCTTGCAGAACGATTCTTAAAAGAAGGAAAGAATATGGGAGTACTACGGCAGGCGATTGGCGGAAACAAGGTATTAAATGATAGCCCTGCTACTTTCCATTATGGTTCGTCTGGAATCCAACGATTTCAGAGAGATGTCCTGCTGCAAACAGGTGTTAAATATATTGTTGTTTTGCATGGTGTAAATGACATTATTCATTCTTGCGGATCACATCCTATTTCAAAGCCGGTTCAAGCCGAAGAAATCATCAAAGGATTACAAAGCTACGCAGAATGGGCTCATGAAAAAAAGATGAAGATATATGGTGCCACCATTATGCCGTTTGATGGCTATAACGGGATTACTTCACATGAGGAAGAAAAACGACAGGCAGTCAACCATTGGATTAGAACGTCCGGAAAATTTGATGGGGTGATCGATTTTGATGAGGCAGTACAAAATCCTAAAAAAACGAGAGAACTTTTACCGGCCTATGATTCAGGTGACCATTTGCATCCAAGTAAACAGGGAGCAAAAGCGATGGCTGATTTTGTGAATCTGGATTTATTTTCAAATTAGTAGATTATTACTCTTTGGATAACTTGAATTCTTTATACCCGATATTTCGAAAATCGAAAAATACGCACCCTAATCTTAGGTGCATAGGAGGGAGGCAGGAGAGTATGCACAGCTTACGTTGGGCTTGGAGCTATATTCGAACCTACCGGACTAGATTAATCATGGGTCTGACCCTAGCATTAGTGGTTTCAGCCTTAAATATGATCAATCCTTATTTGGCTGGCAAGATTGTCGATAAGGTTATTTATGGACATCAAGACAACCTATTATGGAAATTCCTAATCGTGATGATTGGCTTCACATTTATTAGGACAGTTGTTCGTTACGGATATCAAATGATGTTTGAAAAATTAGCCCAAAATGTCATTTATAAGATGAGAAAAGATTTATATGATCAGCTCCATCGCTTAGACTTCAGTTTTTATGACCAAACAAAAACAGGAGATCTCATGGCTCGAATGACTGGTGACCTTGAGGCTGTTCGTCATTTTACTGCTTGGTCCATCTATATGATATTTGAGAATGCCATGCTTTTAGTTTTTGGACTTGGATTTATGTTTTATATCCATCCCCCATTGGCGTTAGCTTTATTAGCAGTAGCTCCCTTTATTGGTTTTTTTGCTTATCGATTAACCTTTGCGGTTCGCCCGACATTTACAGAAATTAGAAATCAGTTTGCTAGGTTAAACTCAGTTGTACAGGAAAATATCTCGGGTAATCGGGTCGTAAAAGCATTCGCAAAGGAAGATTATGAAATTGAAAAGCTTAATGTTGAAAATGAAGCCTTTAAGGAAAAAAATTTACTATCAGCGAGAGTTTGGGAAAAATATTTGCCCATTCTGGATTCACTGGCAGGTTTTTTAACAGTGGTTATGATCCTTATTGGCGGAATCATGGTTATTAAAGGTTCCTTAACATTTGGGGAGTTAGTTACCTTTAACTCTTTAATTTGGACTTTAAGTAATCCGATGCGCATGGCTGGCTGGTTAATTAATGATGTGCAGCGCTTTATTGCTTCAGCGGAAAAAGTGGAAGATTTACTGAAGACAAAATCGAATATTACCAATAACGGCAAAACTGTGAAGTTAGAAGAATTCAAAGGTGTGGTTGAGTTTGAGCGTGTCCACTTTAGTTACGGTGATAAACCCGTTCTTAAGGATATCAGTTTTAAAGCAAAACCTGGTCAGACAATAGGAATCATTGGTCCAACTGGTGCGGGAAAATCGACCTTAGTCAATCTGCTTAGCCGATTCTATGATGCGACCCATGGAGAAGTTAAAATCGATGGTGTCAATGTAAAGGAGTGGGATCTTTATAAGTTGCGACAAGAGATGGCTATGGTGATGCAGGATATTTTTCTGTTTTCCGATACGATTGAGGGAAATATCGCCTATGGAAATCCCAATGCCACGCTTGGGTTAGTACAGGCAGCTGCTAAAATGGCTGAGGCTCATCATTTTATTTTGGAACTTCAAGATGGATATGACACAATCGTGGGTGAGCGTGGGGTCGGACTTTCCGGTGGTCAAAGACAGCGGATTGCATTGGCCCGCGCCATTTTAAAGAATCCTTCGATCTTAATTCTTGATGATACAACATCGAGTGTCGATATGGAAACAGAGTTAAAGATTCAAAACACGTTAAAATCGACTCAACAAAATAAAACCTGTTTTATTATTGCCCATCGGATTTCGTCTGTAAAAGAAGCTGACTTCATTTTAGTAATGGATCATGGCAGGATTATTGAAAAAGGAAAACACGAGGAGCTGCTAAAGAAAAAAGGTTATTATTTTACCGTGTATCAAAATCAATTTGGAAACTTTGATCAAAAGCTCCTTGGTCAGGATGTGATATTAGTTGGCGCGTAATAAATTTAATGTAGACGAAGAGCTTGAAACTCCCTTTAGTTTTTTGCATTTAAAGAGGTTGTTTGGCTATTTGAAGCCATATAAGCAAAAAATCGTACTAACCGTCCTGATAATGCTTGTGGCCAGTGGGGCAAATCTGCTTGGTCCCTACTTAATAAAGCAAGCCATTGATCAAGAAATCCCAAATAAGAATGTTACAGGTCTTCTAATTCTTGCAGGAATTTACCTATTGGCATTGGTACTAACGGGAATATGTATGAAATATCGGATTAGAATGATGTCTGAAATCGGACAAAGTGTCATCCAAAAATTGAGAGAAGATCTATTTGTCCATTTACAAAAGCTTTCCTTCTCCTTTTTTGATAACAGACCACACGGGAAAATCTTAGTTCGTGTCGTCAATTATGTGAATTCCTTAAGTGATTTACTTTCGAATGGGTTGATTAATCTAGTTACCGACCTATTTAGCTTAATTGTCATTTTGGGGTTTATGCTATCGATTGATATGAAGCTTACGCTCTATACGATGGCGGGTTTTCCCATCTTGGCAGTGGTTATTTTCCTGATAAAAAATGCGCAGCGTAAGGCATGGCAAGACTTAAGTAATAAGCAGTCCAATATGAATGCCTATATTCATGAAAGTATTAATGGAATGAAAGTAACGCAAGCCTTTACCCGGGAAGAAGAAAATAAAAGAATATTTGAAGAGGTTTCAGATGGGTATCGAAAATCTTGGATGAAAGCGGTATATATTCAATTCTTACTTTGGCCTTCGATTGAGAACATTTCTGTCCTCACTGTTTCGTTGATTTATGTGATAGGAATTGCTTCAATCGGTCATGGAGTTTCCGTAGGTGCACTAGTTGCGTTCGTTGGTTATATTTGGATGTTTTGGACCCCTCTTGCAAATATTGGGAACTTCTACAATGCGATCATTAATGCGATGGCTTATTTAGAGCGGATCTTTGAAATGATGGATGAAAAGCCAACCATAATCGATCATCCACAAGCCGTTGAACTTGGTACCATAAAAGGAAAAGTAGAGTTTAACCATGTTGTGTTTGGATATGAAGAAGAACGAATTCTGGATAACATTAATATAAAAGTAAATCCAGGTGATACCATTGCACTTGTTGGTGCTACAGGTTCAGGAAAGACGACCATCGTTAGTTTAATCAGTCGTTTTTATAATCTGAAAAGCGGTGAAATTAAAGTGGATGATGTTGATATTGCAACTGTAACGCTTCCATCTCTTCGGAAACAAATGGGGGTAATGCTGCAGGATCCTTTTATTTTTTCAGGTACGATCATGGACAATATCCGTTACGGCCGCCTTGATGCAACGGATGAAGAAGTGATCAAGGCTGCGAAGGCTGTTCAAGCTCATCCATTTATTATCTACTTAAAAGATGGCTATCTAACAGAAGTAAATGAAAGGGGAACGAGGCTCTCTACTGGTCAAAGACAGCTCATTTCCTTCGCAAGGGCGTTATTAGCGGATCCGAAAATCCTTATTTTAGATGAGGCGACATCATCGATTGATACAGAAACGGAACTTGCACTGCAAAGAGGTTTGGAAACCTTATTAGCAGGCCGAACTTCTTTTATCATTGCCCATAGATTGTCGACGATTCAATCGGCGACAAAGATCTTATTTATTGATAAAGGAAAAATTCTTGAAGAGGGTACACATGAGGAGTTGTTAAACAAAAAGGGATTTTACTGGAGGTTGCAAAAATCTCAACATATCTCATTGGGAGTAGGTTGATTTAATTTATTAAAATGTCTATACTTTTTATATAAAATAGATAGACAAATAGAAAATAAGATTTATAATAGGAGTTGTAAACGTTTTACATATATAAGATGAATGTAGTCCTTTTGCTAAAAAAATAAGTCGCTAGGAGGGTTAAAATGAAATATAGAAAGTTAGGAAACTCTGGATTAAAAGTAAGTGAGATTGGTTTAGGAAGCTGGTTAACATATGGAACGGCTGTGGAAAAGGATCAGTCCGCTGCTTGTATCCATAAAGCATATGAGCTGGGAATTAACTTTTTCGATACCGCTAACGCGTATAACAAAGGGGCAGCAGAAGTTGTTCTCGGGGAAGCACTAAAAGAATATTCACGTTCAAGTTATGTCTTGGCTACAAAGGTTTACTTTTCAATGGGAAAAGGACCAAATGATCGGGGACTATCTAGAAAACATATCATTGAACAATGTGATGCCAGCCTAAAGCGTCTTGGTGTTGATTATATCGACTTATATCAATGTCACCGTTATGATACCGAGACTCCTTTAGAGGAAACCTTAAGAGCGCTTGATGATTTAGTATCACAAGGAAAGGTTCTTTACACGGGGGTAAGTGAATGGTCTGCTGCTCAAATAACGGATGCGGTACATATTGCCAAAGAGAAAAACCTAAGACCACTTGTTTCGAATCAGCCTATTTATAACATGCTTGTTCGGTACATTGAAAAAGAAGTATTACCAGTATGTGAACGAGAAGGTCTTGGTCAAGTGGTGTTCTCCCCGTTAGCACAAGGGATTTTAACAGGAAAATACAAGCCGGGTCAGCCAATACCATCTTCAAGCCGTGCTGCAAATGATCGAACCAATTCCGTGATTAACAGTTACTTAAATGATGATGTCCTAAGCCATGTCCAAAAATTAGAGAATATTGCGCAAAATTTAGGGGTTAAACTATCCCAATTAGCGCTAGCTTGGGTCTTAAAACATCCTGGAGTAAGCTCTGCCATTATTGGCGCCAGCCGACCAGAACAAGTAGAAGAAAATGTAAAAGCTTTAGAGATTGAGATTCCACAACCTGTTCTTGATGAAATAGCTTTGGTATTAGCTGAAATTAATGGATTTGTACCTAACTGGTAACATAGGGTATTTAACTATCACCTTGGAAATTGATAGATGAATAAGTTCAGTTAATGATTATTGTTGAATGTGGAACGATGTTGATTGGAGCGGAGGGCGCTCGACTCCTGCGGGAGTACGGGGCAGGGGAGACCCCACAGGCGCTTTCATCGCCGAGGAGGCTCCTCGGCACGCCCGCAGGTTCGCTGAGCGCCTGGAGCGGAAATCAACATCCATGTTTAACAAAGCCAATGATTAAAATATGAAATGATTATATTCTGAGAGGAGTAATAAGTATGGAAAAGCACAATGTAATTTCAGAAGGATTTTTATGGGGGGGAGCTGTAACATCGTTTCAAACAGAAGGTGCTTGGAATGAAGGAGGAAAGGGTCCTTCCATCGTCGATGCACGTCCTGTAAAAGAAGGGCAATCAGATTGGACAACCGCTGTTGATTTTTATCATCGTTACAAGGAAGATATTGCTCTTTTTCAAGAAATGGGCTTTAATGCCTACCGTACAAGCATTTCCTGGTCAAGAATTTTCCCGGATGGTGAAGGGGAAGTAAACGAAGAAGGTCTTCAGTTCTATGATGATCTATTTGATGAAATGTTAGCTAGTGGAATTCAGCCGGTCATTACGCTTTACCATTTTGATTTACCGCTAGCACTTGCTGAAAAATATAATGGTTTTGCTTCAAGAAAGGTCGTCGATTTATTTGACCGCTATGCAAGAACCGTATTTAAGCGTTTTGGTCATAAGGTAAAATACTGGTTAACATTCAATGAACAGAACCTTGTTTTAACAAATCCTCAATTCTGGGGAGTCAAGCTAGATGTTGCCGAAAATGAAGAGGCATTAAGATATCAAGTTACCCATAATGCATTCGTTGCACATGCAAAGGCAGTTAAATCACTTCATGAATTAGTTCCAGGCGGAAAAATGGCGGGAATGGTTACCTATCAAGTTACATACCCGCATACATGCAAGCCTGAAGATGCCATTGCGAATATGAAAGCAAAGGAACTATTAGTAGATTTCTATTTTGATGTTTTCGCGCATGGGGAATATCCATCGTATGTGACAAAAGATCTTCAGAGAAAAGGGATTATGCCTATATTTGAAGAAGGCGATGCTGAATTACTGAAAGAAAATACAGTTGATTATTTAAGCATTAGCTATTATCAGAGTCAAACCGTAAGTGCGGAAAAAGCTGATGGTAAGTGGTTAATTTCAGGTGTGACTCCTAACCCTAACTTAAAGGCAAATGAGTGGGGCTGGGCGATTGATCCAATCGGTTTAAGAGTTTGCTTAAAAGATATGTATGCCCGTTATCGTTTGCCGATCTTTATTACTGAAAACGGCATCGGTGTAAGAGAAGAGTTAAATGAACACAACACGGTTGAAGATGATTACCGGATGGAATACTTAAGTGAGCATATTAAGCAAATGAAATTGGCAATGGAAGAGGGCGTAGAGGTAATTGGGTACCTTACATGGGGATCTACTGACTTGATTAGCTCAGGCGGTCAATTTGAAAAGCGTTATGGTTTCATTTTTGTGAATCGCGGTGAAACAGATATGAGAGATTTAAAAAGATATAAGAAAAAGAGTTTTAACTGGTACAAGCAGGTCATTTCTACAAATGGTCAAGATTTAGAATATAAGCAAAGCGTCTCTCTAAAATAAATATAATGCTGGGTTTTCCAGCAGTCTGAATAAATGGAGATTGGTCCTGATACTAATCTCCATTTTATTGGTTTACCTATTAGTAAGAAAAGAGAAATACCACTGGTTAAAACTGAATATAAATAAGGAATTAGTTTTCTAAACAGCTAGAGTAATAAATGATGGGAATGAAGGAAAATGAAAAAAAATCTGTGGGTGAATGTAAGAGAAAAGAGTTTGTTTGTATGGCGCATCCCTTCTTTTCCAGCCTTATTTTTAATCAATTTTATTTTTGGACTTTCTTCCTCCTTTTTTGCCCCTTTTTCATCTATATTTGGCATTGATGAGGCAGGGATGAGTAATATTGGATTTGGTGTATTTATGACGATTATGGCCATAGGCGGGGTAACGATAAGCAGTTATATTGCCAAACGATCGGATACAAGAACCAGTCGAAAAAAATTAATGATTATTGCTGCAGCGGCTGGTGTCATCGGCTATACTCTGTTCGCATTCTTAAGAAATTATCTTGCCTTATCCTTAACCGGTTTTTTTGTCTTGGGCACAGCAGGAGCAGCGGTTCCACAATTATGGGCATATGCTCGCGATGCCCTTAAACAAGCCAACATACCAGCAGAACAAACACCCTTTATCATGAATATTTTTCGAATGTTTTTTGCACTGTCATGGACCGTGGGTCCGGCACTAGGTTCAGCTCTTCTTATATCAGTTGGGTTTAAAGGATTATTTTTATCGGTCGCTGCAGGTAATTTAATGGCATTACTGACAATTGTTTTTTTATTAAAGGATGTACCAAGAGGGCAGGTATCCATGAAAAAAGCGCCTGCAGTAGGTAAATATGTAAAAAAAGTTCATATTTTTGCCTTTCTTGCGGCAGCTTTTTTATTATCAACAGCTACATCCATCCATATGTTAAACATGCCTCAGTTTGTAACAAAAGTATTACATGGAACGGAGATGGATGTAGGGATCATTTTTAGTGTCCCGCCAATGTTTGAAGTTCCGATGATGATTATTGTCGGGATTCTGGCTACAAAGATGGATAATGCCAAATTAATTTTAATCGGGTTTGCTACCGCGTGTAGTTATTTTCTTTTATTAAACTTTGTAACGGAGCCATGGCAAATTTATCCCCTGCAGGTATTAAGTGCGGCTCAAGTTTCCATAACCGGAGGGATTGCGATTTCTTACTTTCAGGATTTTATTCCTGAAGCACAAGGAACGGCTACAACCCTTTATATGAATACAACTTCAATCGGGTCAACACTAGGTTATTTGTTATTCGGCTTTATTTCACAAGTGACGAATTATGGCAGTTTAATTATCATGTATACCGTTTTGGCAGCCGTAGGCTTACTCTTCCTGGTTTTCTTAGGGAAGGAAAAAGTAAAGAATTCTAAAGCTAGTAAAACGAAGGTACAGAATTTTTAATTAAGTGGATATTAACATTGAAAGGGAGTGAAAAATTATTTTCACTCTTTTCGTTAATTAGTAAATCTTTTTTTATAAAAGGCTGTGTTAAAGGCATTTGTTGATTTTGTTATCAGAACCCTCGCGGTTGACGCAATTGGCAGGCGGGGTCTATGGGGTTAGAATGGTAAAATCACCTATGTAATAAAAATAGGCAAAAGAAGCATTCACCATTTGACGAATGCTTCTATTCTTTTGTGAAGCTAAACTGTTTTATTTGCATTATCGTTTCAGTTTAGTAAAATTTAATGGTATAGGATGTTGTAGGTAGTAGTGAAAGATAAAGGAGCTAATATATGGCTAATAAAAAGAAAAACGAGAAAAGTGGTAGTAATTCTTCTGCAAAGTTTATCTTTTGGATGGTTGGTTTAGTGGTAGTCTGTCTTGTGGCATTTATATTTCTAGGGAATCATAACAAAAACCAAGAAACAACTGATACCAAAAACTCCAACAATACGATTGATTATTCCAACCAGCCCTATCTCGGGGATAAGAATGCGCCAGTATCGATTATTGAATTTGGTGATTATAAATGCCCTAATTGCAAGAACTTTGCTGCGACAGTGGTACCGGTTATTGAAAAAGACTTAGTAGATACAGGAAAAGCTAAGCTCTATTTTATGAATGATTCTTTTATTAATACTGATTCAATCCGCTCAGCTAAATTTGCTGAATCGGTCTATAAAGAATTGGGAAATGATACGTTTTGGAAATTCCACGAACTCCTTTATCAGAAACAACCAACCGACTCAAAATACGAAAAGATGGATGTTTATACGGAAGAGTTTTTAACCAATACGTTAAAAGAAGTGGCAAGTGCTCAAGAAGTGGACAAGGTTGTGAAAAACTTCGAAGCCAAAGACAGTGATGCTGCGTGGCAAAAGGATATGGATTATGCTGAAAAATTGGGTGTTACCGGGACACCTACGATTTTTGTCGACGGAGAAATGTTTCAAGGTCAGACGATTGATGATCTGAAGAAAATGGTAGAAAATGCAGCGAAGGGGAAAGACAATGAATAAGCCTTTGCTGCTCTCTTGGATTGCCGCAATCATCGCCACACTTGGTAGTTTATATTTTAGTGAAGTGATGCACTTTATTCCTTGTACCCTCTGCTGGTACCAGCGGATCTTTATGTACCCGTTAGCGATTATTTTGGGGGTAGCCTTTTATCGAAATGATCAAGGTATTTATCGGTATGTCCTTCCACTATCAATCATTGGGATGCTAATATCGGGGTATCATACCCTGTTGCAAAAACTCCCTTATTTACAGCAATTTGAAATGTGTACAACAGGTGTACCATGTTCCAAGGATTACATCAACTGGCTTGGTTTTATTACGATTCCATTGTTAGCCTTTATTGCTTTTACCATCATTACGGTTTGTTTAGTCGTTCTAGCCCGTAACAAAAGTGCAGAATAGAAAGTGAAAAAGGGAGGCTGCAGAAGCCTCCCTTTTTCAATTCAAATCTTTGGTAAAAATTTATTCAATCTTTCTAAAAGCAACCTATCGATTTTTTTTAACTCTAAACATGGCTGTTGACCAATTGGATATGGGTAAATTCGCCGTTTACATAGTGGGCAAACATCTAGTTCCTTATATTTATGGAGGATATTTAATGGGAAAAATTGTTCCCTTTTGGCGATCATAAAAAGATAGTTCAATCCATTAATCGTAAATTCAACATCAACACCACTATAACCACTTATTTCATTTACCTTTATATTTTTTAATGTTATACCGTTAACGAAAACGTCTCCCAATGAATCTCATTCCCTTCATTATCTGTAAATTAAATTTTTAGAAGGATTTTTTCAGTTTTCCTCGTACAGATTTGAATCAAACTGTCAATCTTACCATTATTTTAAACCTCTCTCTAGAAAAAATAAATCGTTTTCACAGCACATTATTCTATTACTGTAATCTATTAACCTCGTATTCTACTCACATGTTTTTTCCACAGTTTAGAAGAAATTGATTTAAGAGTCATAATGTGACAATTTTTTTTAATTTTCACCAAATTTTTATTTAAAAAAACAAATTTATTACTAAAAGTGATAAATAGTATGATAAAATACATTAATTATGAGCTAATGATTTTCGGGGAAGTGAGGATTCTTATGTTAAATACTCGAATGACAGTTATCATACGTGAGTTAATGAAAGCGGATACTCCATTAACAAGTGAGTATTTAGCCAAAGTGTTAGATGTAACTTCAAGAACGGTACGAAATGATATAAAGGAATTAGAAGAAATTGTCTCTAAATTTGGTGCCAGTATTAAATCCATTCGCGGTACAGGCTATCAACTTCACGTCCAAGAGGATCATTTATTTCGGCAATTACTGCAGGAAGTAACAGAACAACACCATCAAGATGGTGATCTTCCTACATTACCGGAAGATCGAGTCCAATATGTTCTTAAAAGATTCTTATTGATGGATGGATATATAAAACTCGATGATTTAGCAGATGAATTATTTATCAGTAAATCAACTTTACAAAATGATCTAAAAGATGTAAAAGAAATTTTATGTCGTTATCGAATTACGATAAGTAAACGTCCAAATTTCGGACTTAAATTAGAAGGCACTGAATTCATGCTTCGTCTTTGTATGGCTGACCACATCTTTAATGATATGGAAAATGAATTGGAGTTAGGCCATAGTATTCCCAACTTTTCTAAACATGATTTAACGATTATTCGAAAAATCATATTAGAAGAAATCAAAGTAAATCATATCGCGCTTTCTGATATTGGTTTAAATAATTTAGTGATTCATATTGCGATTGCTTATAATCGAATCAAGAATGAAAAGTATATAACCTTTTTCAACCAAGAATTAGAGGAATTGCATAATCAAAAGCAGTATAAAGTTGCCGAGGAAATTGTTAAACAACTAGAACGGGAATTTGAGGTGAAATTTCCTGAAACGGAAATTGCCTATATAACGATTCATTTACTCGGAACAAAAATGGTCACAGATTTGCACTTTGATGAAAAGGATATTCATGAACTGATTGATCATCAAATCTATGACCTTGTTCAGGAAATTTTAGAAACCATTGATAAAGAGCTCAACCTTAATATAAAAGATGATCAAGAACTGATTGTTGCCATGTGTCTTCATTTGAAGCCAGCGATTCATCGTTTCCATTACGATATAAACCTATCAAACCCGCTGCTAGAGGATATTAAAGCAAATTATCCAGTTGCTTTTCAGGCAGCTATTATTGCGGGAATCGTCCTTAAACGAAAATTAGAAATTGATATAAATGAAAATGAAATTGGATATTTAGCCCTCCACTTAGGTGCAGCGATAGAAAATCAACGAATTGGTTTCCGCCCGAAGAAATGTATCATTGTTTGTGCTTCTGGAGTGGGAAGTGCACGGCTATTGGCTTCCAAACTTCAATCTAAATTTGGAACTAGGCTTGAAATTATCGGGACAACGGAATTTTATAAGCTGAATCAGATAACCATGCATGCCGTCGATTTCCTTATTAGTACGATTCCTGTTCAAATGGAGCTGCCAATACCTGTTATTCATGTGAACACCATCTTAGGTGCTGGTGATTTGGAAAAAATTGAACAAGTTTTATTAGAAGAAACAGGACACAAGTTAAAATATATTAGAGAAGAACTTGTCTTTCTCCAAAAGTCATTTGAAACAAGGGAGGAAGTACTAGATTTCTTAGGAAAGCAGCTGCAATCATTTGGCTTGGTGAAGGATCAATATATCGAAAAGGTTTACGAAAGAGAGGCACTTTCCCCAACTAGTTATGGGAATTTTGTAGCCATACCACATCCCATTACCCCGCAAACCAATTCAACCTTTTGGACGATATGTACTTTAAAGAAGCCACTTGATTGGGGTGGTAAGAGAGTGCAATTTGTTTGCCTATTAAATGTAGAGAGAAACAGTACGAATGACTTACAATGTATGTATGATTCTCTTATGGAAATTATTGATAGCAGCCAAGTAGTACAGCAATTGTTGAAATGTAAAACGTTTAAAGAATTTCAAGCCATCTTCATGAAAAATTAAAAATAGAGTGATTGGGTGAAGAGAAGATGAATATTTTATTATGCTGCGCTGCGGGCATGTCGACTAGTTTATTAGTGTCAAAAATGAAAAAAGCAGCTGTACAACAGGGGCTGGATTGCAAAATTTGGGCTGTTCCTGTAGATATTGTTTCTAAGCATATAGATCAGGCTGACATCTTACTGATTGGGCCCCAAGTCAGGTTTATGTTTCCTGAATTTAAAAAATTAGGCGAGCAAAAAGGAATTCCCGTTGAAGTAATTGACACTGTCCATTACGGAACATTTAATGCGAAAGAAGTACTTCGGTTAGCCCAACAAATGTATAATTTAAAGACTAAAGGATGAGATGAGTTCTCATCCTTTTTTATGTCAACGGAAAACGCTTTCTATTTTCTGTTATTTCTGAACAGTGTTTTCCGTTGTGTAACGGAAAAAGGATGAGTGTAAATGAAAACGCTTTTTTTATACAATAAAGACATCAAGAGAGGGAAACAAAAATGGATTAAAGAGTTTAATAGAATGAAAGAAATAATATTTTCGAAATTAATAAGAGATAACCTTATCTTGAAACAGAAAAAAATCATCTTTTAGGAGGAATTTTAAAATGAATATCTTATTATGCTGTGCAGCAGGAATGTCTACAAGCCTTTTAGTAACTAAAATGGAAAAAGCAGCAGCGGATCAAGGTTTAGAGTGCAAAATCTGGGCAGAAAGTGCTGATGCAGTGAAGGGTCATATCGATAATGCAGATGTATTATTACTAGGACCACAAGTTCGTTACTTATTGACTCAAATGAAAAAATTAGGTGAAGAAAAAGGAATCCCAGTTGATGCCATCAACCCAGTTCACTACGGTATGTGTAATGGTGCAGAAGTATTAAAAACAGCTCAAGCACTTATTAATAAATAATCAGATAGGAAGTGAAAAATATGAACAAATTTATGTCTCTATTGGAGAATTATTTCATGCCATTTGCCGGCAAACTTGCTGCACAAAGGCATTTACAGGCACTTCGTGATGGTATCATCCTCGCGATGCCAATGATTATCATCGGTTCTATATTCCTAATCTTAGGTTATCTTCCGATCCCAGGTTATGCTGATTTTATGGCCAAAACATTTGGTGATCAGTGGTTAGCAAAATTAACCTATCCTACTGATGCAACCTTTAATATGATGGGTCTGATCGCAGCATTCGGTATTGCTTACCGTTTAGCTGAAAAGTATGGACTTGATGGAATTACATCAGGGGTTATCTCCCTTTGTGCATTCTTACTTGCAACACCATTCAATGTTCCTTTTACACCAGAAGGTGCAAAAACAGCAGTCGAAGTTGGCGGAGCCATTCCAGTCGCTTATATGGGAAGTAAAGGATTATTCGTTGCCATCTTAATCGGATTATTTTCAACTGAAGTTTACCGTTTTATCGTTAAGAGAAATATTGTCATTAAAATGCCTGATGGTGTTCCACCAGCAGTAAGTAAATCATTTGTTGCTTTAATTCCTGGTCTTGTTGTTGTTCTGATTGTCTGGGTTCTCCGTTTAATCGTTGAACATTTTGGTATCTCAAGCATTCACGATATCGTATCATTAGTTTTAGGTAAACCGCTTGGTTTATTAGGTGGAAGCTTATGGGGTATGATTATCGCTGTATTTTTGGTTCAACTTCTTTGGTCTGCTGGATTACATGGTTCCAATATTGTTGGTGGTGTTATGCAGCCAATCTGGCTTGCGGCAACGGGTGAAAATATGGAAGCATATAAAGCCGGTCATGAACTTCCACATATTATTACACAGCAATTCTATGAAGTGTTTGTTAACATCGGTGGTTCAGGTGCAACATTTGGTCTAGTCGTCATCATGATGATGTGGTCTAAGAGCTTGCAAATGAAACAGTTAGGGAAACTTGCATTCCCTCCAGGTGCATTTATGATTAATGAACCGATTATTTTCGGTATGCCAATTGTAATGAACGCATTAATGATTATTCCATTCTTCTTAGCACCAATTGCAAACGTTATCTTAACATATGTTGGTATGGATTTAGGTTGGGTTGCCAAACCAGCTGGTATCGCCATTCCTTGGACAACTCCTCCACTAATCGGTGGATACTTGGCAACTGGCGGACATATTTCAGGTGCAGTTATGCAGCTAGTTAGTATCGTTGCTGACTTCTTTATCTACCTGCCATTCTACAAAATGTGGGATAAGCAATTATTTAACCAAGAAAATGGTATTGACACAACTAAAAAAGCTAGTTAATCGATTGAACTATCATAGAACGCATAATCCCCACCATATCTAGTGGGGGTTATCCTAAAACAGGAGGAACATAAAAATGGAAAACTTAGAAGGAATCATTTTTCAAATTATTTTACACGGTGGAAACGGAAAAAGCTGTTCAATGGAAGCTATTGCCGCTGCAAAACAAGGAGATATTACTGAAGCTCGTGCAAAATTACAAGAAGCAAGTGATGCTTTAAATGAAGCACATCATATCCAAACTTCTTTAATCCAAGGAGAAGTACGCGGAGAAAGAACAGAAGTTTCCTTACTTATGGTACATGCACAAGATCATTTAATGAATGCGATCACAATGAAAGATTTAGCGTCTGAATTCGTTGATTTATATGAAACTATTAAACTTTCTGGAGGCGTTAGAGCATGACAAAAGGGATTAAAATCGTAACTATTGGTGGAGGATCTAGTTATACACCTGAGCTTGTAGAAGGATTTATTAAAAGATATAATGAACTGCCAATTCGTGAACTTTGGTTAGTGGATATTCCTGCTGGGGAAGAGAAACTGAATATTGTTGGTGCATTAGCAAAACGGATGGTCGAAAAAGCTGGTCTTCCAATTGAGGTTCATTTAACATTAGATCGCCGTGCAGCACTAAAAGATGCTGACTTCGTAACCACTCAGTTCCGTGTTGGTCTATTAGATGCGCGTGCTAAGGATGAAAGAATCCCACTAAAATGTAATGTGATTGGTCAAGAAACAAATGGACCAGGCGGATTATTCAAAGGTTTACGGACCATTCCAGTAATCTTAGATATCTGTAAAGACATGGAAGAGCTATGTCCAAACGCATGGCTCGTTAACTTCACCAATCCTGCAGGTATGGTAACAGAAGCAGTACTACGCTACAGCAACATTAAAAAAGTGGTTGGATTATGTAATGTTCCTGTTGGAATCAAAATGCAGATTGCTGAAATGTTTAATGTTGAAGCTGATAGAATCGAAGTGGATTTTGCTGGTCTAAACCATATGGTATTTGGACTAAATGTTTACCTAGATGGCGTTAGTATTCTAGATGAAGTCATTGAAAAAATGGCTAATCCTGATAACTCCGTATCTATGAAAAATATTGCTGCATTAGGCTGGGAGCCAGAGTTCTTAAAAGCCCTAAATGCTGTTCCTTGCCCATATCACCGATACTACTTCAAAACAAAGGAAATGCTTGAAGAAGAACTTGAAGCAGCCGCTACTAAAGGTACTCGTGCTGAAGTCGTGAAACAAGTGGAAAAAGAATTGTTTGAACTTTATAAAGATCCTGAGTTGGCTATTAAACCGGCACAACTTGAAAAACGCGGTGGAGCTTATTACAGTGACGCAGCATGTAACTTAATCAACTCTATCTATAACGATAAGCGTGATATTCAACCGGTCAATACTCGTAACAATGGTGCAATTGCCAGCATTCCAGACGATTCCGCTGTTGAGGTAAACTGTATTATCACAAAAGAAGGTCCAAAACCAGTATCTGTTGGAGATCTTCCAGTAGCAGTTAGAGGCCTTGTTCAACAAATTAAATCGTTCGAACGTGTATCTGCAGAAGCAGCTGTTACAGGTGACTACAATACAGCTCTATTAGCGATGACAATTAACCCACTTGTACCATCTGATAAAGTGGCTAAGGAAATCTTAGATGAAATGCTTGAAGCTCATAAAGAATACTTACCACAGTTCTTTCAAACTGTAGAAGCTTAATAATCAGAAGTTCCGGTAATGATTTTACCGGAACTTCTTTTTTTTTATGTTACACACAACCATTTCCGTTGCGCAAAGGAAAAACGTTGTGTGTAAATGATAACGCTTTCATAATAGAATAAAGACATCAAGAGGAGCGACCAAAATTAGATTAACAGCTTAATAGGATTACTGAAATTATATTATCGAATTTTAAGGGATCAAACTTCTCTTGAAAAAATGACTATACACTAGGAGGAATTTTAAAATGAATATCTTACTATGTTGTGCCGCAGGAATGTCTACTAGTCTTTTAGTAACTAAAATGGAAAAAGCAGCAGCGGATCAAGGTTTTGAGTGCAAAATCTGGGCAGAAAGTGCCGATGCGGTAAAAAGTCATATCGATAATGCAGATGTATTATTACTAGGACCACAAGTTCGTTATCTATTACCTCAAATGAAAAAATTAGGTGAAGAAAAAGGAATCCCAGTTGATGCCATCAACCCAGTTCACTACGGAATGTGTAATGGAGCTGAAGTATTAAAAACAGCTATCGGGCTTGTAAACAAATAAGGGGGTGAACCTATATGAATAGATTTATGTCGATTTTAGAAAATACGATCATGCCTGTTGCCGGCAAGCTAGCCGCGCAACGGCACTTACAAGCACTTCGTGACGGTATTATTCTCGCAATGCCAATGATCATTATCGGTTCCATATTTCTAATCTTAGGTTATCTTCCAATCCCAGGTTATGCTGATTTTATGGCTAGAACATTTGGTGATCAGTGGTTAGCAAAATTATCATATCCGACAGATGCAACCTTCAATATGATGGGTCTGATTGCAGCATTCGGTATCGCGTACCGCTTAGCTGAAAAGTATAATCTGGATGGTATTACATCAGGGGTAATCTCCCTTTGTGCATTCTTACTTGCAACACCATTTAATGTTCCATTTACACCAGAAGGTGCAAAAACAGTAGTTGAAGTCGGCGGAGCCATTCCTGTCGCTTATATGGGAAGTAAAGGTTTATTCGTTGCCATATTAATTGGTTTATTTTCAACTGAAGTATATCGTTTTATCGTTAAGAAAAATATTGTCATTAAAATGCCTGATGGTGTTCCACCAGCAGTCAGCAAATCATTTGTTGCATTAATTCCTGGTTTAGCAGTTATTCTTATTATTTGGGTTATTCGTTTAATCGTTGAACATTTCGGTATCTCAAGCATTCACGATATCGTAGCATTAGTTCTAGGTAAACCGCTTGGATTATTAGGCGGAAGTTTATGGGGTATGATTATCTCGATATTATTAATGCAGATTCTATGGGCAGCAGGTTTGCATGGTGCAAACATTGTTGGAGGCGTAATGGGCCCAATCTGGCTTGCGGCCACTGGTGATAATATGGCAGCATATAAAGCTGGACATGAACTTCCACACATTATTACACAGCAATTTGTAGACGTGTTTGTTAATATCGGTGGTTCCGGTGCAACATTTGGACTTGTAGTCATCATGTTAATGTGGTCTAAGAGTTTACAGATGAAACAGCTAGGAAAACTTGCATTACCTCCAGGTTTCTTCATGATTAACGAACCGATTACATTCGGTATGCCGATTGTAATGAACGCAATCATGGTTATTCCGTTCTTTTTAGCACCAATTGTAAACGCTATCTTAGCTTATGTTGGTATGGATTTAGGTTTGGTTGCAAAACCAGCTGGTATCGCCATTCCTTGGACAACTCCTCCTATTATCGGTGGATACTTAGCAACTGGCGGTCACATTTCAGGTTCCATTATGCAGTTAATTAACATGGTTGCCGACTTCTTAATCTACTTGCCATTCTATAAAATGTGGGATAAGCAATTGTATAACCAAGAAAACGGTATTACATCTAAGCAAGCAGGTTAATCTGATCCAACTTTCTTAGAACGCATACCCCCACTATTTCTAGTGAGGGTATGCGAAAACAGGAGGGACAAAAAAATGGAAAACTTAGAAGGCATTATCTTTCAAATTATTTTACACGGTGGAAATGGTAAAAGCTGTTCAATGGAAGCGATTGCGGCTGCCAAACAAGGTGATATTGTTGGAGCGCGTGAAAAATTACAGGAAGCAAGCGATGCTTTAAATGAAGCACATCATATCCAAACTTCTTTAATTCAAGGAGAAGTACGTGGCGAAAAAACAGAAATTTCTCTATTAATGGTACATGCACAAGATCATTTAATGAATGCCATCACAATGAAAGATTTAGCGGCTGAATTTGTTGATTTATATGAAACTATTAAACATTCTGGAGGCGTTAAAGCATGACAAAAGGGATTAAAATTGTAACCATCGGCGGTGGATCCAGCTACACTCCCGAGCTTGTAGAAGGATTTATTAAAAGATATGATGAACTGCCAATTCGTGAACTTTGGTTAGTAGATATTCCAGCTGGAGAAGAAAAATTAAATATCGTTGGTTCATTAGCAAAACGGATGGTCGAAAAGGCAGGGCTTCCAATTGAGGTTCATTTAACATTAGACCGCCGTGCGGCACTAAAGGATGCCGATTTCGTAACTACTCAGTTCCGTGTGGGTCTATTAGATGCGCGTGCTAAGGATGAAAGAATCCCACTGAAATATAATGTGATTGGTCAAGAAACAAACGGACCAGGCGGCTTATTTAAAGGTTTACGGACCATTCCAGTAATCTTAGATATCTGTAAAGACATGGAAGAACTATGTCCAAACGCATGGCTCGTTAACTTTACCAATCCAGCGGGCATGGTGACAGAAGCCGTGTTACGCTACAGCAACATTAAAAAGGTAGTTGGTCTATGTAATGTTCCAGTAGGAATGCGCATGGGTATTGCTAAAATGTTTGATGTCTCTCCAGAAAGAATTCAAGTTGATTTTGCTGGTCTTAATCATATGGTCTTTGGTTTAAATGTTTATCTAGATGGTGTAAGTGTTCTTAACGAAGTCATTGAAAAAATGGCAGATCCTGAAAATGCCTTATCGATGAAAAATATTGCAGCTGTTGGTTGGGAGCCAGAATTTCTTCGCGCTTTAAATGCCATTCCATGCGGTTATCACCGTTACTACTTCAAAACGAAGGAAATGCTTGAGGAAGAACTTGAAGCAGCCGCTACAAACGGGACTCGTGCAGAAGTTGTAAAACAGGTAGAAAAAGAATTATTTGAATTATACAAGGATCCAGAGTTGGCCATTAAGCCTCCACAACTTGAGAAACGTGGCGGAGCTTACTATAGTGATGCTGCATGTAACTTAATTAACTCAATCTATAATGATAAACGTGATATTCAGCCGGTTAATACTCGTAACAATGGTGCCATTGCGAGCATTCCAGATGATTCTGCCGTTGAGGTAAACTGTATTATCACAAAAGAAGGGCCAAAACCAGTGTCTGTTGGCGACCTACCAGTAGCAGTTAGAGGACTTGTTCAACAAATTAAATCGTTCGAACGTGTATCTGCAGAAGCAGCAGTAACAGGTGATTACAATACAGCTCTATTAGCGATGACGATTAACCCACTAGTACCATCTGATAAAGTCGCTAAGGAAATCTTAGATGAAATGCTCGAAGCACATAAAGAATACTTACCACAATTCTTTAAAAAAGTTGAAGCTTAATTAAGTAAGTTCCGGTAAAGATTTTACCGGAGCTTTTTTTTGCACCTAGCGGGGGTAATAGCTTGATAAATCTTAAACGGAAAATACTCTATTTTCCGTTTAGGTCTAAATAACCATTTCCGTTATGTAACGGAAAAAGAATGCGTTTTCATGGAAACGTTTTTAAAATACAATAAAGACATCAAGAGAGGGAAACAGAAAAGTAAATGAAGAGTTTAATTGAAATGAATACAATTATATTTTCGAAGTTTAAGAGATAACTTCTCTTGGATTAAAAAATGATTATATATTAGGAGGAATTTTAAAATGAATATCTTATTATGTTGTGCTGCAGGTATGTCTACAAGCCTTTTAGTAACTAAAATGGAAAAAGCAGCAGCGGATCAAGGTTTAGAGTGCAAAATCTGGGCAGAAAGTGCTGATGCAGTAAAGGGTCATATTGATAATGCAGATGTACTATTATTAGGACCTCAAGTTCGTTACTTATTGCCTCAAATGAAAAAATTAGGCGAAGAAAAAGGTATACCAGTTGATGCGATCAACCCTGTTCACTACGGAATGTGTAATGGTGCAGAAGTATTAAAAACAGCTATCGGGCTTGTAAACAAATAAGGAGTGAACATCTATGAATAGATTTATGACGATTTTAGAAAATACAATCATGCCAGTTGCCGGCAAGTTAGCCGCGCAAAGACATTTACAGGCACTTCGTGATGGTATTATCCTCGCGATGCCAATGATTATCATCGGATCCATCTTCCTAATCTTAGGTTACCTTCCGATTCCAGGTTATGCTGATTTTATGGCCAAAACATTTGGTGATCAGTGGTTAACCAAATTATCCTACCCAACAGATGCAACCTTCAATATGATGGGTCTGATCGCATCATTTGGTATCGCGTACCGCTTAGCTGAAAAGTATGGTCTTGATGGTATTACATCAGGAGTTATCTCCCTTTGTGCATTCTTACTTGCAACACCATTCAATGTTCCATTTACACCAGAAGGTGCAAAAACAGCTGTTGAAGTCGGCGGAGCCATTCCAGTCGCATATATGGGAAGTAAAGGTTTATTCGTTGCCATCTTAATCGGTTTATTTTCAACTGAAGTATATCGTTTTATCGTTAAGAAAAATATTGTCATTAAAATGCCTGATGGTGTTCCACCAGCAGTCAGCAAATCATTTGTTGCATTAATTCCTGGATTAGCAGTTATTCTTATTATTTGGGTTATTCGTTTAATCGTTGAACATTTCGGTATCTCAAGCATTCATGATATCGTAGGATTAGTTTTAGGTAAGCCACTTGGTTTATTAGGTGGAAGCTTATGGGGTATGGTAATCGCAGTATTCTTAATTCAACTTCTTTGGTCAGCAGGTTTACATGGAAACAACATTGTAGGGGGCGTAATGAGCCCAATCTGGCTTGCCGCTACTGGGGATAACATGGAAGCGTATAAAGCTGGACATCCACTTCCACATATTATTACTCAACAATTCTTAGATGTATTTGTTAACATTGGTGGTTCTGGAGCAACATTTGGTCTTGTCATCATCATGGTAATGTGGTCTAAGAGCTTACAGATGAAACAATTAGGAAGACTTGCCATGCCTCCAGGCGTGTTTATGATTAACGAACCGATTATTTTCGGTATGCCAGTGGTAATGAACGCATTAATGATTATTCCATTCTTCTTAGCACCAATTGCAAACGTTATCTTAACATATGTTGGTATGGATTTAGGTTTAGTTGTAAAGCCAGCTGGTATCGCCATTCCTTGGACAACTCCTCCACTCATCGGTGGATACTTGGCAACTGGCGGACATATTTCAGGTTCAATCATGCAGCTAATCAATATCGTTGTCGACTTCTTAATCTACTTGCCATTCTATAAGATGTGGGATAAGGGATTATATAACCAAGAAAAGGGTTTTGAAACAACTAAAAAAGCAAGTTAATCGATCGAACCATCTTAGAACGCATAATCCCCGCTATATCTAGTGGGGGATTATGCCAAAACAGGAGGAATACAAAATGGAAAACTTAGAAGGCATTATTTTTCAAATTATTTTACACGGCGGAAACGGTAAAAGCTGTTCAATGGAAGCCATTGCAGCAGCGAAGCAAGGAGATATTGTTGAAGCTCGTGCAAAATTACAAGAAGCAAGCGATGCGTTAAATGAAGCACATCATATCCAAACTTCTTTAATTCAAGATGAAGTACGTGGCGAAAGAACAGAGGTTTCATTACTTATGGTACACGCACAGGATCACTTAATGAATGCCATCACAATGAAAGATTTAGCTTCAGAATTTGTTGATCTATATGAAACTATTAAACTTTCTGGTGGCGTGAAAGCATAACAAAAGGGATTAAAATTGTCAGCGTAAAAAAGTAAGTTCCGGTAAAGATTTTATCGGAACTTTTTTGTGCGCTTCTTGCAGGGGCACTATGCTGACTGATTTTCGTTTAGCTGAACAACGATTTCCGTTATGTTACGGAAAAAGAATGCGTTTTCATAGGAGTGCATTTACAATATAATTAAGACATCAAGAGAGGGAAACAAAAAGTACATGAAGAGTTTAATAAAAATGAATGTAATTATATTTTAAATTTTAAGAGATAACCTTCTCTTGGATTAAAAAATGGATTATATATTAGGAGGAATTTTAAAATGAATATACTATTATGTTGCGCAGCAGGAATGTCTACAAGTCTTTTGGTAACTAAAATGGAAAAAGCAGCAGCTGATCAAGGTTTAGAGTGCAAAATCTGGGCAGAAAGTGCTGATGCAGTAAAAGGCCATATCGATAATGCAGATGTATTATTACTAGGACCACAAGTTCGTTACCTATTACCTCAAATGAAAAAATTAGGTGAAGAAAAAGGAATTCCAGTTGATGCCATTAACCCTGTTCACTACGGAATGTGTAATGGTGCAGAAGTATTAAAAACAGCACAGGCGCTTATTAATAAATAACAAGAAGTTTGGATAGATGTGCTTCATTTAAAGCATCGCTTGCTTCCTGTAATAAATTACTGTTCCGGTATGGATTTTACCGGAA
Source organism: Neobacillus cucumis (assembly GCF_016908975.1). Classification (GTDB taxonomy): domain Bacteria; phylum Bacillota; class Bacilli; order Bacillales; family Cytobacillaceae; genus Neobacillus; species Neobacillus cucumis. Next base: position 34,733 of record NZ_JAFBEX010000026.1, on the reverse strand, counting down.
CTTCCTTATGTTTTAAGGGCTTCATAAATCTATTCAAGGAGTGACATTGATGATACATGAAAAACAAAAGGCTTTTCCAGAAAACTTTTTATGGGGTTCTGCTTCAGCTGCTTATCAAGTAGAAGGGGCATGGAATGAAGATGGAAAAGGACCTTCCAACTGGGACTTATTTGTCCGAATTCCTGGGAAAACCTTTAAAGGAACAAACGGTGATGTAGCGGTTGACCATTATCACCGTTATGAAGAAGATGTCCGTTTAATGGCTGAAATGGGGATGAAGGCTTACCGTTTTTCAGTTGCCTGGACAAGGATTTTTCCTCAAGGTAAAGGGGAAGTAAATCAAAAGGGAATTGAGTTTTATAACAATTTAATTAACGAATTAATCAAATATAAAATTGAACCAATTCTAACCATTTATCACTGGGATCTGCCACAAGCACTTCAAAACGAATACGGCGGCTGGGAATCACGCCAAATTGTCGAAGATTTTACGAATTATGCGGTTACTCTTTATAAGCATTTTGGTGACCGTGTAAAATATTGGGTCAGCTTAAATGAACAAAATATTTTTACTGGTTTAGGCTACAGAATGGCTCTACATCCTCCAGGTGTAAAAGATGAAAAACTATTCTATCAAGTTAACCATCACGCTAACCTTGCCAATGCCAGTGCGATCAAAGAATTCCGTAAATATGTTCCAGATGGAAAAATCGGTCCAAGCTTTGCCTATGGACCGGCATACCCTGCTTCCTCCAAACCAGAAGATATCTTGGCAGCCGAGAATGCCGAAGAGTTAAACAATCATTGGTGGATGGATGTTTATGCATGGGGGAAATATCCGAAAGCGGCCTGGAACTACTTGGAAAGTAAAGGTTTAGCACCTCAAGTGGAAGAAGGGGACTTTGAATTATTGCGTGAGGGCACCCCTGATTTTATGGGCGTCAATTATTATCAAACGACTACGTATGAACAGAATCCGCTTGTCGGGGGAGTTACTGAAGGAGTATTTAATACTTCAGGAAAAAAAGGAACATCACAGGATACGGGGATCCCTGGAATCTTTAAAACCGTTAAAAACGAAAATCTGGAAAGAACCAACTGGGATTGGAACATTGATCCGACGGGACTTCGCATCGGTCTTCGCCGCATCACCAACCGTTATCAGCTGCCAATTTTAATTAGTGAAAATGGTCTTGGTGAGTATGATAAATTGGAGGAAGGCGATGTAGTCAACGATGATTATCGAATTGATTACCTGCGTTCCCATCTTAATACGGTTCAGGCTGCGATCACTGATGGGGTTGAAATGCTTGGCTACTGCACATGGTCATTTACTGATCTGTTAAGCTGGCTGAATGGCTTCCAAAAACGCTATGGCTTCGTCTATGTGAACCAGCACGAAGAGGGCGACCACGACCTTCGCCGGATTAAAAAGAAAAGTTATTACTGGTACAAAGATGTTATTGAGACAAATGGTGAAAATCTCTAATTATATAGATTACAATGAAAAGGGGCGAAAAACTTAACGTTTTTCACCCCTTTTTTTGCAACAAAGATGGTTTTAATCAATTAGTACATCCAAGATGCACCAACGATGATTAAAAGAATAAACAAAACAACGATTAGCGCAAAGTTGTTGTGTCTGCCGTCGCTCATTAATATCCACCTCCTACATCCTAGTAGTATAAATTATGAAAGATACAGGTAAATGGAAAGGGACAAGTGCATAGACTGCGTAAAAATTCCATATTTCCCTAAGTCCCTTTTAAATAAGATGTCTTGTCCTTAATCGAGTAACTCGCGAAAGTGAAATAAGCGGAGATTTTCCGGTTAAATGTAGCATGAAGCTCGTTTAGGGGGTAAATAAGCGGAGGATTTCCGCTTATGCAAAGCAAAATTCCCTATTTTTGCATTTTCACGAGTCAATAGGCGGAATCTCTCCGTCTATTTCAGCTTTTTTTAATAATAATTCCTAATTAAGCGGAATTTTTCCGTCTATTTATCAGATCGGGTTCTTAACCCGATCCCCCAACCGATAAGTGCGGCCCCACTCGATCCATCCGTCAATACTTGTGTCTTTAAATATGAAAGCACCCGAAAACTTTGACCAATGACCAATATGAAATTAAACTTTTCTATCAGGCATAAGTGCAACAACGCTTCATGAACCGCCTCTTACGGAGCTCGCCAATTGGCGAGTTTTCTTTATGCCATAAAATCGCCATATGTATTTTTAGTGACATGTATGGTTGGTATGAAAAGTATGATATATCCTACAAGAGAAAGGTGAGTGATAATCATGAATCACGGGAAAATTTTTGGAACTACTAGTATGGGTGAAAGAGGTCAGGTGGTAATACCCGCTGAAGCGAGAGAGGAATTGGGCATCCAATCAGGGGAGAAATTTGTTGTCTTTGGTGATGCCAGGAAAGGGACTGTTATTCTAGTAAAATCAGAAATAATGAATAAGTTTGCTAATTTCTTTTTTAACAAGTCCAAGCGATTTGAAAAAATTGCAAGAGAGATTTTTGAAAAGACCGAGACGGAAGTGGAAGAAGAGAATAAAGAAGAATAGGATTTTTCAATCATGAGACATCAGATAACCACGCAGGCTTGTCCCGTGGGGCTTTTAGTAGAAAGGGGAGGACAAGAATGCGTGAAATGATGCGCTTACTGTTCAACAAGAGATTTCGGACAACTTTTTTTATGTTCGTTGGATTTTTTATTCAATTTTGGTGGCTGGGGAAAACAAAAAGATTTTTACATAAAGAAACAGCATCTAAAAAATATAAGGCCGTCTATACGTCACAGGCAGCCAAATTTGCTAGAGCAGCCGTCGAAAAGGGCGGGTTAATTATTAAACTAGGTCAGTTTGTCAGTTCCAGGGTGGATATATTACCAAAAGAGTATACAGATATCCTTTCACAGCTTCAGGATTCAGTGGCACCCGTGCCCACTGAATTGGCTGTCAGCCGAATTGAGGAAGAATTGTCTGGAAAAATAGCTAATTTATTTACTTCTTTTAATCAGGAACCAGTTGCAGCAGCCTCTCTTGGACAAGTACATCGGGCCGTGTTAAAAACAGGAGAAGACGTTGCCGTAAAGGTAATGCGTCCTGGTATTGAAACCATCGTAGCACTTGACCTGTCAACATTAAAGGTATTGACTTCTCTTGCCAGCCGCTTCACAAAGGTTGGCCAATTTGTAGACTTAAAGGATGTCTATCAAGAGTTTGAGGAAGTGATTACGGAGGAACTAAATTATCTGACAGAGGGCAAAAATCTGGAAGTTTTTAAAGAATCGTTCGATGAGTTTCCTGGTGTGGCAACACCGAAGGTATATTGGGAGCTAACCACCAGTAAGGTGCTTGTAATGGAGTTTATTGAAGGGATCAAAATAAATGAAGTTGTTCTAAAGGGGCAAGCTTCCATCAATAAAAAGAAATTAGCATCGATTTTGTATTTGTCTTATTTAAAGCAATTACTAGAAGATGGGGTATTTCATGCCGATCCTCATCCGGGAAACCTATTAGTGAAAGAGGATGGAACGCTTGTTTATATTGATTTTGGCATGGTTGGGTCCATCTCGAATCACATGAAGGAAAATATGGTGAAGCTGGCTATGTCAATTTATCTAAAGGATGCCGGAGGGATTGTAGAGGCCTTTCATGAACTCGGCTTTTTAAGAAAAACGGCAGATAAATCACTCTTAGCAAAGAATGTAAAAGTCATTATCTCCAGTTTTTCGGACGGGAGTTTTAATTTTGAAAGGATTAATAATGAACGTTTTCTTGAAGAGTTACGGGAGTTTCTTTACGAACAGCCATTTCAAATTCCTTCACGGATGACCTTTTTAGGCAAGGCTATTATGACTGTTTTTAGTATATGAAATGGCTTGGATAAGGAGTTTGATATCGTCGCAAATACGAAACCATATGTAGAAGACATTTTGGGGAACCCTAGTGCAAATCCAGCAAAAGATACAGTTATCGATCAAGTCAAAAACACATTCTTTCAAGTTATTCCGGCTGCCCGTAAAGTATTTACTCTAGTGGATCAGTTTGAATCCGGAGATATTCGAATCCAGCCATCAAAATCGTTTGAAAAAAGAATTCTCCAACAGCAGAACACACAAACAAGAAAAATCGTTCTGTCTGTATTTGGTACTGGTGTATTCATATCGGGTACGCAGATTATGTTACAGAATCAAACAGCAGGGGTCATGATGATGATTGGCGGGGGGGCATTTACCCTTTTGCAGGCAAGAGGAATCCCCGCTCGCAGGCGGAGAAGGACCCATCCAAGACCGCCATTTATGAATGGGAGTAATGATTAAGGATATCACAGAAAAAGGCTGGCTCATTAGAGTCAGCCTTTTGTTAAAAGATAAGAAGGTATAATTAGACTTTAAGAATTGTCCAGCTCCAGGCGCCATCGGCTCGAGGTCACAAGCTTATCCAGTTGGGGCCCCTTGGGACTTAAGTCATAAGCCACTCCCTGAAGAAGGCAAAGAACGCCTTCTTACAGGGTACGTCTTAGCCTAGAGTCCCAGAACAGTCGCCTTCACATTTAGATCAATCCGTCCAAAAGGTTAAAGAACAACCTTTCGGCCGGCTTCTCTTGTGCTTGTCGCCTAAAGCTAAGCGCCTTACGCTTTTCTTACTTCATAGCATCATAAATAACTTTTGTCTGTTTGTTCACACCATACCAGCCTCGTGTAGCTGTATGACCTTCACCGGTACTTGGATTATCTACCACAAATTCATAAACTTGGATGATGTAATCGCCATTTTCTGCATCATATTTATAGACGGCTTTTACCTTAGAATTGGATTGTATATTTAGATGTGCTTTGACAAGCTGTACCGCCTGCTCATGGGTTAGCTGGTTAGTTGTAGTTTGTTGTACTACTTTTGGTTGGGCCTCTTGCTTCGTGGATGCTTGTGGTTCTTGTTTTGTTGTTTCTTGTTGTTCTGGCTTTGTTGCACCTTGTTGGACTTGTTCAGCATTATTGTTCTTTGTAGTAGTTGTTTCTTTTAATGGGTTAGAAACAACCTTTTCTGTAGGTTTCGCTGCCTGATTACTAGTACCTTTATCTACTGTTGCTGCTTTTTCCACTTTCGAGTTTTGGGTATTGGTTTTTGAAGTGCATGCACTAAGTATTAGTGCAGAAAGAACAAAAAGAATGATAGGTCTCATGGATATTCCCCCAGTAAATCCTTAAATTGGATAAATGTTATTTTAAAATTGTACAGTTTACGACAGATTCTGACAATAGGGGATGAAAAAGAAAAGTCCAACAACCATGTGTTGGACAAAAAAGGTTTAGGCTCTGTTAAATTTGGCTGTTGATTTTCGCTCCAGGCGTTAAGCTACCCGCGGGCGTGCCGGGGAGCCTCCTCGGCGCTGAAGCTGAGGGCACTGAAAAAGTTCTTTTCTGTTTAATAATGAAATTTCCGAAAAACCTAATCCCAAAATATCACCGTTTTCCAATATCAAAGTGGGGGAATTCAGTCTATTTTACCACTAATTATAAACTGGAAGTGGAGATGGAATTTTCAGGAATTAGTTTCGCATTAAATTTCGCAGACTTTTTCAGTGGCCTCGCTGAAGCTCCTGTGGGGTCTACTCCCACAGGACATTGAAATTCTTCCTCGAATTCGCCCACGCACGAAGAAAATGCGATAGCATTTTCGAGGAGTCGAGCGCCTTCCGCTCCAATCAACAGAGTAAAAAACAACAGTATCGTTTAACTTAGCTAAGGTTTAAATAGATTTACCGAGGAATGCAGTTAACATCCATACGTGCTTTTCTAATCCGGAGTGAATTGCCAGCAGCATGTCGCCGGTTGTTTCATCATCTAATTCTCCAGCAAGGCTCATGCCTTCTTTTAATTCTCCAATAATAATGGAGAAATCATTGATAATCGACTGGACCATTTCACTAGCCGCTTCACTGCCAGATGCTTCACGGACGGATGAAAGTTCGAGACATTCTTTCATAGTAGCTACAGGATTCCCGCCAATCGCTAGTAATCGTTCAGCTAATTCATCGACATGAAGTCCTGCTTCATTATAGAATTCTTCAAATTTGGCATGCAGGGTAAAGAATTGATCCCCTTTTACATACCAATGATAGTTATGTAACTTCATATACAAAACAGACCAATTGGCGATTTGTTTATTTAGAACTTGTACTAACTGATTTTCCACGATATCTCCTCCTTCAATATCTTTCCCTTTTATTATTACCAAAGTTGAAAAGAAAATCCTACCATTTTTAACTGATCTGGTGGCAATTTTGTGAAGTTTTTCAATGAAAGATGTGTTCTTAACCCCATTTTGAATGTTACAGACTGAAATCTTTTGTAAAAATGGAACACTATTTTTCCTCTGATGGATTTTACTTCAATTTTTAAAGAGGTGGATAAATTTAACTTTATCTAGTGTAGTTGTTTAATAGCAAAGGTTGAAAGCATTTCTATTAAATTACCAAGTTTTGGACCATGAACAGATATATTACATCTGATAGCCTAATAGTAGACAAGCGAACGACTACTAGGAGGTCATATACATGAAAAAATTAAAAAAACTAATAGTAGCCGCTGGATTATTGGTATCTATTTCAGCATTTACATTAACTAATCAAACAGAGGCAGCAACTACACATACTATTCAAAATGGTGAAACATATTGGAATATCGCAAAAGGTTTTGGTCTTCCTGTATCTAATGTAATGAATGCAAATAATAGCAAGGCACTTATTGCCGGTCAAGCTATGACATTACCAAACTCTCCGTACACGGCTGCAGAAAAAGACTTAATGGCTCGTTTAGTTCATGCAGAAGCTGTGGGCGAACCGTATGCAGGAAAAGTAGCGGTTGCGACAGTTATTATTAATAGAGTCAGAAGTGCAGATTTTCCTAATACAGTGCGAGGTGTAATCTATCAAGTTGCGAATGGTCATTATGCCTTTACACCAGTCGAAAACGGACAGATTAATCAGCCAGCTGATGCGGCATCTAAAAGAGCAGTAAATGAAGCCATCGCTTTAACTGGAAAAGGAAACGGATCTTTATTCTTTTACAATCCTAAAACATCCACAAGCTCTTGGGTTGCATCACGTCCTGTAACAGTTAGAATTGGAAATCATGTATTTGCTCGATGATTAGTATCTTCAATGAAAATATTTGATATACACATAAAAGCAGTGAAATTCATTCAGTAAATGGGATTTCACTGCTTTTTTTATATTCCTAAAAGGAGGAATTTTCTTTCCGGCAATAGAAATTATACCTACAAATCCAATTTAATCCTAAATAAACGTCATATGGAACATATAGATAGTAATATCTATGCCATATATGTTGAAAGCGGTAAATATTTAGTCGTTTTTAATAAAAGGGGGAGTACGAAATTGGAAAGAAAATTTGTGAAGCTCCAAACCGAAATACCAGGACCTAAATCGCGGGAAATTTTGGAACGAAGAAATAAATATGTCCCAAAAGGAATCAGCAATAATTGCCAGTCCTTTGTAAAAAAAGCACAAGGAGCACTTGTTGAAGATGTGGACGGTAACCACTACATTGATTTTGCTGGTGCAATTGGATCGATTAATGTTGGTCATTCCCATCCAAGCGTAGTGAGTGCTCTACAGGAACAAGCAAGCCAATTTATCCACACTGGTTTTAATGTCATGATGTATGAATCCTATATAACTTTAGCAGAGCGGCTATGTAAGCTTGCTACTGGTGATTTTGAGAAACAGGCGGCATTCTTCAATAGCGGTGCGGAAGCTGTAGAAAATGCGGTTAAAATCGCTAGAAAATACACAAAACGTCAAGGCATCGTTGCATTTTCAAGGGGATTTCATGGCAGAACGTTGATGACGATGACCATGACAAGCAAGGTCAAGCCTTATAAGTTTGGCTTTGGACCATTTGCTCCGGAAGTATATAAGGCACCGTATCCATATGTATACCGTCGTCCAGAAGGGTTGACTGAACAGCAATATAGTGACATGGTCATAAATCAATTTGAACAATTTTTAGTGGCAGAGGTCGCCCCGGAAACGCTCGCCGCTGTCGTAATGGAGCCCGTCCAGGGGGAAGGAGGCTTTATCATTCCGGATAAGGCCTTTGTCAAGCGAGTAAGAGAACTCTGTTCACAGTATGGAATATTGTTTATTGCGGATGAAATTCAAACAGGTTTTGCAAGAACGGGAAAATACTTTGCCATTGAACATTTTGATGTAATTCCTGATATCATTACCATCTCTAAATCAATGGGGGCTGGGGTCCCTATCAGCGGGGTTATTGGCAGGGCAGAAATCATGAATACGGCTGACATTGGGGAAATTGGCGGTACTTACGCCGGAAGCCCGCTTGGATGCCGGGCTGCTTTAACAGTCTTAGACATTATAGAAAGTGAACAACTTAATGACAGAGCTCGAATTTTAGGCGAGCGAGTAATCGAAAAAATGCAGCTGCTTGCCACTCGTTTTGAGGGGATTGGCGATGTTCGAGGTTTAGGAGCCATGTGTGCAATGGAAATCGTCAAGGATCGACAGTCGAAGGAGCCTGATAAAGAAACCGTTGGAAAAATTATTAAAGCTGCAGCCAGTCGCGGTCTCATGCTGTTAAGCGCTGGAATCTACAGCAATGTCATCCGCCTCCTGATGCCATTAACGATTACTAATGAGCAGCTTGAGGAAGGATTACAAATTCTTGAAGAAGCAATCGAAGCCGTTTATAAAAATAACCCTGCCTTATCAGTTGGAGGAGAATAGAATGGATGTAACGAAAAAGCACTTTCAAAAAACCTATCCGATGTACTTAAATGGTGAATGGGAAGGCGAAGAGTATAAAGTTTTTACAGATGTGATTAATCCCGCAACAAAAGAAATTATTGGTGCTGTACCAACAGGTGGTGCCGCGGAAGCAGAACGGGCTGTGGATGCTGCCCATGCCGCTTTTAAAACTTGGTCGAAGCGGACTGCAGAAGAACGCTATCAGCTTTTAATGAAATGGTATAACCTGATTGAAAAAAATAAAGAAGACATTGCGCGGATTATGACGATCGAGCAAGGCAAACCGTTAAACGAAGCATTAGGAGAGGTTTCATATGCTAACGGCTTTATCTCTTGGTATGCGGAAGAGGGGAAACGGGTCTATGGCGAAACCATTCCTGCCTCACATCCTAATAAACGAATCCTTGTAAGAAAAGAGCCTGTGGGGGTAATTGCTGCTATTACACCGTGGAATTTTCCGGCAGCGATGATTACAAGGAAAGTGGCCCCAGCCCTTGCAGCAGGATGCACTGCGGTTGTAAAACCAGCAAATCAAACGCCATTAACGGCTTTAAAGCTGGCCGAACTGGCCCATGAAGCCGGCATCCCTAAAGGAGTATTAAATGTCATTACGGGACGATCTTCGGAAATTGGGGATGTCTGGTTAAAAGATTCGCGGGTAACGAAAATCACTTTTACTGGCTCAACGGAAGTCGGGAAAACCTTAATGCGCGGGGCAGCAGAGAATGTCAAAAAGGTATCACTTGAGCTTGGCGGAAATGCCCCATTTATCGTAATGGATGATGCAAACCTAGCAAAGGCAGCAAAGGGTCTTGTTCAATCAAAGTTCCGCAATGCCGGTCAAACCTGTATTTGTACCAATCGCGTCTATGTACAGGAAAGTGTAGCGGACGAATTTATTAAGCTTTTTCAAGCAGAGCTAGAAACGCTTAAGGTCGGCAATGGGTTAGAAGAAGGTACAGATATCGGTCCGTTAATTGATAAATCCGCTTATAAAAAAGTAGAATCATTGGTCCATGATGCTGTGAAAAAAGGCGGCAAGGTGATCTATAGCGGTGGTAAACCCGAGGAGGAAAAAGGGTATTTCTATGCTCCGACCATTTTAACCCAAATACATGATGACATGGATTGTATGAAAGATGAAATATTTGGACCGCTCGCACCGATTTCAACGTTTATAACGGAAGAAGAAGTAATTGAACGGGCCAATCACTCCTGCTACGGTTTGGCTGCTTATGTCTATACGGAAAATTTAAGCCGCTCTTTTAGAATTATTGAACAGCTTGAATATGGAATTATCGGCTTAAATGATGCTTTGCCATCGGTGGTTCAAGCTCCATTTGGCGGATATAAACAAAGCGGACTTGGTCGGGAAGGCGGACATTACGGTATTGAGGAGTTTTTAGAAGTAAAATATATCTCCATAGGTTTAGATATTTAGGTTATGAAAATGTTGCCAATGAACAATCACTGCCTTGACATTGATTGTTCATTGGCTTTTTTATTTGAAAAATGACAATATCTTCAAATTACTATGTCTGCTATGTTACGATAGCGTATAAAAGCAAACTGAGATTCCGTCAAGGGGGGAATTGAAATTAAAGTGTTTAATAAAAAAGGGAATGGCGCCGTTCCTTTTTATTCTCTTCAAGAGACTTCGAACAGGAATGACTGGAAAAAGTTAAAACCAAAAAAATTCTGAAAAATTTAAAAAGTTTGCTATAATTCATTTACAGCGGTGTTTTTAACGGTTACATTAAAAGAAATGGAAAATAAATCTATTGTAAAAAAATAAAGAGAATCATATAATGTCTACAATAGAAAAACAATTGTGCGCTTCAGATAGACAGCGTAGGAGGGAATAGCATGGAAGCAATCTCTATTGGTCTTTTAGGTTTAGGCACCGTCGGTTCAGGTGTCGTAAAAATTATTAAAAATCATCAGGATAAACTAATCCATCAAGTGGGTTGTCCGGTAGTCATCAAGAAAATTCTGGTTCAAGATGTACATAAAAGCAGACCGGTTTATGTGGATCCGAATTCTTTAACGTCTAATCCTGAAGATATTCTTTTTGATCAGGATATTGATGTAGTGATAGAGGTAATGGGCGGAGTTGGTAAAACAAAGGATTACTTAATAACAGCTCTTCGCCAAGGGAAGCATGTCGTCACTGCCAATAAAGATTTAATGGCATTACATGGCTCTGAACTTTTAACTGTTGCGTCAGAATATGGCTGCGATTTGTATTATGAAGCAAGTGTGGCAGGCGGTATTCCGATTTTACGCGGTTTGGTTGATGGTCTTGCCTCCGACCGGATTACGCAAATGATGGGGATTGTCAATGGTACTACCAATTATATTCTAACGAAAATGAGCGATGAAGGTCGTTCATATGAGGAAGTTTTGAAGGAAGCGCAAGAGCTAGGCTTTGCAGAAGCAGACCCTACTTCTGATGTAGAAGGACTAGATGCCGCAAGAAAAATGACCATTCTTGCCACACTTGGCTTCTCGATGCATATTGACCTCGAGGATGTCAAAGTCTCTGGAATTTCTTCCGTTACAGAAGAAGACCTGCGTTACGGAAAACAGCTAGGATATACCATGAAATTAATTGGTTTTGCCCATAGGGAAGGCGAAAAGGTAGAAGTAAGTGTTGCCCCAACCTTTTTATCCAATAATCATCCTCTTGCATCAGTGCAAAATGAATATAATGCGGTTTATGTATATGGTGAAGCAGTGGGCGAAACGATGTTCTATGGTCCTGGTGCAGGAAGCCTGCCAACAGCGACTTCGATTGTCTCAGACCTAGTGGGTGTCATTAAGAATTTTAGGCTTGGTGTAAATGGCAGAAGTGCGGTTACCCCGCAATATCCAAAAAGACTTAAGGAAGACCAAGAAAAGTTTTCTAAATACTTTTTACGAATTCATGTTCAGGATGAAGTAGGCGTATTCGCGGATATTACGACTATTTTTGCTAAATACGGTGTAAGCTTTGAAAAAATCCTGCAGCTTCCAATCAAGAAAAATGAAACTTCTGAAATTGTGCTAGTAACACACAAGGCTTCGTTAACCAATTACGATCAAATTTTAGTAGAGTTGAATGATTTGGCAGCAGTAAAAGAAATAAAGAGTGCATACAGAGTGGTGAGGAAATCATTATGAGACTCAATGACCGCATCATGATTAAGGTCCCTGCAAGTACAGCGAATCTAGGACCCGGTTTTGACTCAATGGGGCTTGCATTGGATTTATATTTAACATTAGAAATTGAGAAGAGTAAAGAGTGGCACTGCTACTCCACGTGTGAGGAGCTAAAGGACTTCCCAACAGGGAAGGACAATTTTATTGTTCAGGTAGCACTTAAAACAGCTGCTCACTATGGTGTGGAGCTGCCTCCTTGTAAAATCAAGGTGGATAGTAATATTCCATTAGCTAGAGGGCTTGGCTCAAGTGCGTCGGCGATTGTCGCAGGGATTGAGCTTGCCGATACTGTTGGGGGACTGCAGTTAACCAAACATGAGAAGCTTATTTCTGCAACAGAATGGGAAGGTCATCCCGATAATGTAGGAGCATCGATTTATGGGGGGCTTGTGATTGGCTGTTACAAGGAAAATGAGGTGGATATGCTTGCATTAACAAACCTGCCTATCGAGGTAGTGGTGTTAATCCCTCAAGAAATCTTATTAACCAAGGCATCTCGTGATGTCTTGCCTAATTCCTACACTCGCCAGGAAGCGATTGAAGCTTCTTCTACAGCTAATCTATTAGTTGCGGCTTTATTATCCCATAACTGGGAGTTAGCCGGAAAAATGATGGAAAGTGATCGTTTCCATCAGCCATATCGAAAGTCTCTTATTCATGGTTATGACGAAATTGAACAAACGGCTAAAGCGAATGGGGCTTTTGGGACTGCCTTGAGCGGGGCAGGACCGACAATGATTTGTTTTACGGAAAAAGGCAAGGCGACTGGCCTAGTGAAGGCGTTAGAAGCTGGTTTTCCGTCAATGACAGCCAAAAAACTATTAATTGATTATACTGGCAGCAATGTGGTTGAATTAGTCAAATAAAACAAACGAGGGCAGCGAAGTGGGCTGCCCTCGTTTGTTGAATACTAAGAATGCATATGTTTTGACTTTGAGAATTGTCCAGCTCCAGCGCCTAGCCCCTCGAGGTCTTAAGCTACTCCCAAAAGGAAAGCAAAAAGCGCCTTCCTTTTGGGAGCGTCTTAAGCTTGTCGGGGCTAATCAAGGCGCTTGCGCTTTTCTTACTTTTCAAAGTCACTAAGAAACCTCTCAAACTCAGCACTGCTCAAAGGTTTGCTAAATAAATAGCCTTGCATTAGGACACAATTTTTCGATAGTAAAAACTCTTTTTGATGCTCTTTTTCAACGCCTTCTGCAATGACATCCAAATGCAGACCGCGGGCCAGATTAATAATGGCCTCAGGTATTTCCGTATTTTCGAAGCTCGCATTAATATTTTGAATAAAGCATTTATCAATTTTTAAGGTATTAATAGGAAGATCTTTTAAGTAACTTAGTGAAGAATAGCCTGTTCCAAAATCATCAATTGAAATCGCAATCCCTTGATTTTGCATTGATTGAAGCGATTCTACAATTTCTGCCGAATTCGTTAATAAAATGCTCTCGGTTATTTCTATTTCAAAATGTTCTGGTGAAAGTTTGGTCTCTTTAAGAATTTTCTTGACAGTCCTAAGCATTAATTCTGGTTCTTGAAACTGCCGTGCTGAAAAGTTGACGGAGACCGATAAAGGGTGTGAACGAGATTGATTCCATTTACTAATTTGTTCACAAGACTTTTCCATGACTAGTTCCCATAGGGGTTGGATAAAGCCTGTTTCCTCCGCAATAGGGATAAAAACGACAGGTGAAACATTTCCGAATTCCTCGTCTGTCCACCTCGCTAGTGCTTCTGCACCAAAAACTAGTCCCGTATCGACCTGTATTTTCGGCTGATAAAACACTTCAATCTTTTTATTCTCAATCGCCCTTCTTAGATGGGCTTCAAGCCGTGGTCTATCAAAATCGCTGTGCATAGATTTTTCTGAGTAGAAAATCGCTTTATTTCCGCCGTTCTTCTTGGCATTATACATGGCCATATCAGCGTAGCTAATCAAGGTGTTCCAATTGTTTGTTTGTTCTGGATAACGGCTGATTCCTATGCTGACACCGAGGTAAACTTCATTCCCATCCATTATGTAGGGTTTTTTAAGCGTATCAATTAATCTTTCGGTCATTGTCTTCGTCTCTTCTAGATTATGGTGCCGAAGTACGATAATGAATTCATCTCCACCCTGCCGAATTAATAGACTGTTTTTCTCATCAACACAATCTTTTATCCGCGCGGCGATGATTTTTAAAAGTATGTCCCCTTTGTTGTGCCCATAGGAGTCATTTACCTGTTTAAAACGATCCATGTCCAAAAATAAAACGGAGACACCTTTACTCTTTTCATCCGCCTGGGAGATAATGCTGCTCAAATTTTCTTGCAGGTACCTTCTGTTCAAAAATCCTGTTAAGGGATCATGATTTGCTTGATATTCGATAAGTGCTTTACTTTGGTGTAAGTCCTCCACATATCGTTGTAAATCGGTCGACATTGCATTTACATTTTCGGTAAGAAGACCTAATTCATCTTTTCGATTTAAGTGGAAGTGCTTCCCAAAATTTCCTTGTGCAATCTCGTTTACTTGTTCCGCAATATAAGCGATAGGCTGAGTAATGGAACGGGAAAAAATTAAACTGACGATGAACACGATTAGCATAATGCCAAGCGAGAGGAGAATATGCATAAACAACTCATGCCGTAGTTCCTGTTGAATCAGACCATAATTATAAACAAGTCCAATAACAAAGGGCTGTCCTGATTTCGGGAAGACCGGAACAAAGGTTTTTAACACCCTTTTCTTATTCAAGTTTTTATTGTAGGATTGAACCTTTTTGGTGTTAACAGCCTTCTTTATATAACCGGCATCTGTGTTAATATTGCGATATTTATATGTACCGTACCAAATAGGCCTTGCAGAAATTCGTATATAGCTGTTGCCGTTTAAATGAACCACTTCACTCTTTTTTCCGAAATTTTTAGGATTAAAAACGGATATTTCTAGAATCCCACGTTCCTTTGTATAGCCTTCAATGATTTTACCTGGTCCAAATCGTTCTTCAAACTCCAATACTTCCTTATCACGAAAATAAGGATTGATAATATAGTTTGTGGTTCCATCATAATAATAGCCCCATTTATCAATATGATCAGGATCAGATGACGCAATTTCAATTGGACCAGACCAATAGTGTGGTAACGTTAACCCTTTTCCTACTGAGACCGGTTTTAGAGCGAATAACTGTTGGTACGCCTTATACCAATACCCCCAGCCCTTTGTAGACATATTAATTTCCTCGGGATCGGATGAACGGACACCGATAATATCATTGGCCGTTTTGGCTAATAGGGTGATGTGTGATACCCGTACCTCACTTGCTAATTTCCTTAATTGATCATTAGTGATCTGCTGATAGGTTGCGGGAAGAGCTTGTTCAATTGTTAGACAAGCAATTCTCAAGTCTCTTCCTAGAATATTTTCAACATATAGTGAACCCTCTCGCGTTTTTTCAACCTGGAACGATACTTCATTTGTAATGACCGATATTTCCCGTTGATTATTTTCTAGAAGTTGGTTCTTTGACCGAATATAATGAAAGGTATTATTCACTATTAAAATAAACAAAACAAGCACAAAAAAGATCAACGGTATTTTTTTCTTAATGGACATGTTGCTACACTCCAGTAACTATGACTTTAGAGGTACATGATATTTCTTATGATCATTAAGAAATTATCCCTTAATCCCCTCAAGCCACTCCTTGTAGCAATCATTACATAGTGTTTCATCTCTTTCTTCGTTCATAGTAACAAATGGAACGATATGAAATTGTTTTTCCTCGATGTCATCTGTACAGTAGAAGCATTTTTCCACCATAATCAGACCCCTTTCTAAGCTTTACTTTTTTGTAGTTTTTTCGGATTGGAAGGTTTTATTACTCGGGAAAAATATCCAATTTGCGAAAAAAAGCTTTGTTTCTATTTTGCTGATTATGCTATAAAGAAAAGGTAACGGTTTCTATAAGGAGGTAATGAAGTGGATTTTTTAAATAAAGTGGTTGTGATAACCGGTGGAGCGAGAGGAATTGGACTGGGAGTGGCAAAAGCTTATGCTGAAAAGGGCGCAAAAGTGGTAATCGCGGATGTAGAAGCCAAAATCAATACCCAAACAAAGGATGAATTTCAACAATGGGGTGGAGATATCCTTTATGTCCAAACAGATGTCCGAATCGAGAAGGACATTATCCGTCTTTTTGAAGCCGCCCAAAAATCCTATGGGCGCATTGATGTTCTCATTAATAATGCTGGGAAAGGTGTATTTAAATCTCCGTATGAATTAACGATAGAGGAGTGGGATGATGTCCTTAACACGAATTTACGCAGTGTATTTCTTTGCTCACGAGAGGCGGCACGATATATGCGTAAAAATTCAACAGGTGGAGCGATTGTAAACTTGGCGTCCACTCGTGCGTTAATGTCAGAGCCTAACTCGGAAGCATATGGGGCCTCAAAGGGCGGAATCGTCGCGATTACACATGCTCTTGCTGCCTCATTCAGTCAAGATCGAATCACCGTTAATGCCATTTCACCAGGTTGGATCCACAATGGAAATGAAGCGGAACTTTCTCAGGCTGACCATGAACAGCATCTATCAAGACGTGTAGGAAAACCAAGTGATATTGCTCGTGCCTGTCTTTATTTGACCGATCCCTACAATGATTTTGTAACAGGGATTAATTTAGTCGTCGATGGCGGGATGACTAGAAAAATGATGTATGTGGAAGAATAAACCAGTAGCTACCTCTCAAAAGTAGTTTCCAAGATTACACTAGAATATGGTAAAATAGTGTAAATATGATAAAAAAAGGGAAGGGGGATCTTATGAAGCAGCCGATTATTCAATCAAAACTACGAATTCCGGTGGTAAAGGATGAGTTTATCAGAAGGGCAAAACTTACTCGAAAATTGAAAACGATTTCTGAGTATCCTTTGACCATTATCCATTCCGGTGCGGGTTTTGGAAAAAGTACGGCGCTTGCTTTATTTTTGCGGGATGAAAAAATACCAGGATGCTGGTACTCGATCTCATCTTTGGATGATGATATCCTCACCTTCCTCTCCCATCTGGTTCAAACGATTCAACAAGTGGACCCTTCGTTTGGAAAAGAGTTGTCGGTTGTTCTTGATAACATGAATCGTTATATACGCGATGAGGAATTAAACATTTTATGTTCGCTTTTTATTAATGATATTCTCATGTGTAAGACCGAGATCACGTTGATTCTTGACGATTTCCATCAAATTGAACATTCCTATACGATTAATACATGGATGGAAAGACTGCTTGCACACATTCCCGCTAATTTACATATTGTTATTTCGAGCCGCAGCCGTCCAGGCTGGAGCCATTTAACAAAAATGAAGGTATGCGGTCAATTATTAGAAATAACTAGGGAAGACCTAGTGTTGACAATGGATGAAATGGAATTATTATTAACGGATCTTTATGGATTAGAGATAGACCAAAAGGATCTACAATCAATTTATGACATAACAGAGGGGTGGATTATTGCCCTCTGCATGATTGCCGCGCAAATACCATTACAAACGGACATAACCGAAATATTACAACACTCCTCTCAATCGCTCCAAGACTTTTTTCAATATCTAATTATGGAAGTCTTTTCGAAACAGCCGCCACTGATTCAACAGTTTCTTGAACAAACGTCCATTTTTGAAGAAATTGATGAACAAATATGTGATGAAGTGATCGGTTTCCACGGGGCCTCTAGTATTCTTGAGCAGCTGAAAGACCGAAATTTATTTATTCAGAAGGTTGGAATAAATCAATATCGCTATCACGCCTTATTCAAGGAGTTTCTGGAAGATACCTTTCAAAAAAATAATCCAGCTTCCTATACGGCTTTGCATGAGCGCTGTGCCCGTTATTATGAAAAACATCAACGATGGGAAAAAGCCCTTCATCATTATAATAAAATCAATCACTTAAAAGCGATTAGTTCGATTTTACAAGACATCGGTTTAAGGATGCTTGAAAATGGAAAGCTGAAAAGCTTGTACGATCAGTTAAGAATCCTTTCAGAAACGGAAATGGAGATCTATTATCAGCTGTGGTATTTAAAAGCAGAAGTCCTCCGCTATCGTTCGAACTATCAAGAAGCAGAGGAATGTTATGAGAAGGCCTTTGCTGGTGCCAAGAGGAACAAGGATCACCTTGGGATGAGCATGGCACTTGAAGGAAAAGCCAGGATATTCCTCGATACGATTCAGCCTCATCAAGCTGAAGAACTATTATATGAAGCGATATACCAGCGGGAAAAATGCAGGGGAGCAGAAACGGAAAAGGGGCAATTATATCATTTATTATCTGAGAATCTACTAAACTCGGGAAAAGCTCATGAGGCGGAGAAATGGATTCAAAAAGCAAAGGGAGTAAACCAATTCCAGCCTGATGCCCATTTAGAAGCAAGATTGTACTTAAGAACGGGACGGTTTACGGCGGCTAAGAACGTACTTCTACAGAAAAAAGAAGAGTTAAAAGGTTCTACCATCCATTCACTGCCACAATCGCATCGTGAAACAGATTTAATACTCTCTTTAATCGAAGCCTTTATTGGAGAAGGTGTTAAAGCAAAAGAACTCGCTCAGGCGGGGATTCAGCAAGGAATAAGCAATAAAGCCCCTTTTGTAGAAGCGTGCGGCTGGATTCGTATGGGGCATGCGGTCCAGTTACTGAATAAATATGATGTGAGTTTGGCTGAGAGCTGCTATCAAACCGCGTTGGATATCATGGACCAGCTCCGTGTGGATAGAGGAAAAGCAGAGCCTCTTATGGGCTTAAGTATTCTGTACGGAACAAGAGGTGAACTAGAACGGGCATTGGAAACAGGCAGGAGAGCATTGCAGGAAACAGATAAGGTTCACGATGTTTGGCTGTCAGCCTTTATTACGCTCTGTCTGGGAATTACTTGTGTATATAATGATCAGCATCCCAAGACACTATCGCTATTGACAAAAGCGGAAGGGCTCTTTGTGCAATGTGAGGACTGTTACGGACAAACACTAAGCCAATTTTGGCTGGCCTATCATTATTACCTAGGAAAACAGGAGGAGATGTTTAAAGCTGCGATTAGTCATTTTTTAAAGCTTGTGCAAATGTATGATTATGAATTCTTATTTCATAAAAGATCTGTATTTGGACCTAGAGACTTACAGATTTATGTGCCGCTCTTAATTGAATGTATGAAAAAAGAGATTCAGCCATCCTTTGTTCGAAAAATTTTGCAGGATATGGGGATAACCACTTATGATTCCCACCCGGGATATTCCCTGCGCGTTCAGACCTTGGGGCAGTTTAAACTATGGCTTGGTGAAAAAGAGGTGTCCGAAAGAGAGTGGCAGAGAGAAAAGGCAAAGGAGCTCTTTCAATTACTGATTACAGTGAATGAATTAATGGCGAAGGATGAAATCATTAGCATTCTTTGGCCTAGTCAGGATAAAAAAAGCGCGGACCGTGATTTTAAAGTTGCGCTTAATTGCCTTCATCATGTCCTTGAACCACACCGCAAGGCTCGGGCAGCACCCTTTTTTATTATAAGAGAAGGGATGTTTTATGGATTAAACCCGAATGCAGTCATTGAGATGGATACCACACCATTTAAGGAATGGATTGAGGCTGGTTTAAATGAGAACAATCCTGACAAGGTTATTTCTTTTTTAGAAAGGGGATTAGCATTCTATCATGGTGATTATTTACCTGATCGACGCTATGATGATTGGTGTATAAGTAAAAGAGAGAGTATGGCAGTCTTTTTTTTACGAGGTGCGGAGAAAATGGCTCAAGGTATGGTGCGAACGGAAAAATATGACGCCGCCATCAATTGGTGTGAAAAAATCTTGAATCGTGACCGTACCTGGGAAGAAGCTTACCGTTTATTGATGTACTGTTATTATCGAAAAAATAATCGGCCCCAAGCGATGCGATGGTACAAAAAATGTACAGAAGTACTAGAAGAGGAACTAGGTGTAACCCCTCTAGAGCCGACCAAGCACATGTACCAAATGATTATTGAATCAGAACGAATCCATTCGATGGAGCAGCCTTAAAAATTAGGGTTGCTTTTTTCTTTCTGTAACTCAAATGTAACTGCATTTCTCTATCATATAATCAAGCTTTAAAAATGTAAAATCTTAAGGGGGAGAATATGTGAAGGTGTTTAGTGGGAAATGGGCATTAGTTGGTTTGCTTATGTTTATGATGATTTTTGCGAGCGCTTGCAGTTCCAATTCATCATCATCAGAGTCAAAGGGAGACACCAAAAAGGGCCCCATTAAAATTGGCGTACTAGCCTCGAAGACAGGTGCCTTAGAAGCATATGGAAAACAAACATTAAGAGGGTTTGAACTTGGGCTTGATTATGCAACAGATGGAAAACGCGAGGTCGCTGGACGAAAAATCCAATTTATTGTAGAAGATACAGAGACAAAGCCAGAGGTGGCCGTCCAAAAAGCTACCAAACTATTAGAAGAAGATAAAGTCGACTTTTTAGTAGGATCTTCCAGCTCAGCCGATACGTTAGCGGTGCTTCCGCTTGCTGAGGAATATCAAAAGGTAATGGTGGTAGAACCGGCTGCTGCCGATAGTATTACAGGTTCCGAATTTAATAAATATATTTTCCATTCTGCTCGTAATTCTTCACAAGATGCTGTTGCTGGTGCAGCCGCTATTGCTAAAAAAGGAGTGAAAATTGCCACACTTGCGCCAGATTACTCTTTTGGCCGGGACGGAGTGGCTGCTTTTAAGGAAGCGGCGCAAAAGCTTGGCGCTGAAATTGTAAAAGAAGAATATGCAGACCCTGCTGCTACTGACTTTACCTCCAATATTCAAAAAATCATCGATGCGAAGCCTGATTATTTGTTTGTCGTTTGGGCCGGAGCAAACTCTCCATGGAAGCAGCTATCAGACATGAAGGTCCAAGAAAAGGGGATTAAGATTTCTACGGGTGCGCCTGATATTGCGGCCCTATCCACAATGGAGCCGCTGATTGGGATGGAAGGCTTTACTGTTTACTACTATGACCTGCCGAAAAACAAAATTAATGACTGGCTTGTCGCTGAACATAAAAAGAGATTTAACGGGGATGTACCTGATTTGTTTACACCTGGCGGTATGAGTGCCGCGATTTCCATTGTGGAGGCTTTGAAGAAAACGAATGGGAACACAGATACTGACAAATTAATCAGTACGATGGAAGGGATGAGCTTTGAAACACCTAAAGGCAAAATGACCTACCGTAAGGAAGACCACCAAGCATTGCAAACCTTGTATGCTATTAAGCTGGAGAAAAAGGACGGGGTTCCTTACCCAGTACCAGTCCTCATGAGGGAACTTTCTCCTGAAGAAACTGCACCACCAATCCGGAATAAGTAACAGTGTAAAAACGAGTGGGGTTGACCATGTGAACCGTGGTCAACCACCTTTTTCTAACGCAAACCATTTAGGCGGTGAAACGAATGTCAACATTGATCGAAACGAAAGATCTTTCCATTATCTTTGGTGGACATACCGCAGTAGACTCAGTCAGCATTGCCGTTCCAGAAAAACATTTTAAATCCATTATTGGACCAAACGGAGCGGGAAAAACCACCTTTTTTAACCTTCTGAGCGGCCAATTAGTCCCAACAAAGGGAAACATCTATTATCGTGATAAAGACATCACCAAATTCTCACCTACAGTCCGAACTCGGACAGGAATTGGCCGTTCTTTTCAAATTACAAATGTCTTTCCGAATTTAACCGTATTAGAAAATGTCAGATTGGCCGTTCAATCACAGGCGGGAGTCCGCTATCAAATGCTGTTTCACCATAAAAAATACAAGGGGTTTGAAGAGAAGGCACTAGAGTGGCTAAAGCTTGTCCTGCTTGACGATAAAAAGGATTCGCTCGCCATGAACCTCGCTCACGGTGAGAAACGAAAGCTTGAAATCGCTATGCTACTCGCACTTGAAACGGAGCTTTTGTTACTCGATGAACCTACTGCCGGCATGTCTTTAGAAGAAGTTCCAGCCATTTTAGAGGTCATCAAACGAATAAAAAACCAAGGAAATCGGACCATACTCCTAATCGAACACAAAATGGATATGATCTTAGATTTATCAGATTCCGTCATGGTCCTATTTAATGGGAGGCTGCTTGCTGATGGGACGCCTGAAGAAATCATGGAAAATGAAACGGTTCAGTCTGCTTATTTAGGAGGTCATCTAGATGAACGACCTGTTAAAGCTTGAACAAGTGGAGACACATATCGGCCAATATCATATTCTTCAAGGAATATCTTTTCAAGTAAAAAAAGGCGAAGTGACAGTGCTTCTTGGAAGAAATGGGGCGGGAAAGACCACGACATTACGAACAATTATGGGACTAAATCCTGCTTCAAAAGGAAACATCGTCTTCAAAGAAGAGTTAATTCAGTCACTGCCAACCTATCAGATTGCGAAAAAGGGAATCGGCTATGTCCCAGAAGATCAGGGAATCTTTGCAGGTTTAACGGTTGAGGAAAATATGAAAGTGGCCATGCAAAAAGAAAATGATGAAACAAGCAGACGAATGGAATGGATTTTAAATTTGTTTCCTGACCTAAAAAAGTTTTGGAAAAAACCTGGAGGCTATTTAAGCGGCGGGCAAAAACAAATGTTGTCGATTGCCAGAGCCTATGTTACTGAAAATGAATTATTGTTAATTGATGAGCCGAGTAAGGGACTTGCGCCCATTATGGTGGAAAAAGTAATGGAATCGATTCAACAAATAAAGAACCAAACGACCATCGTGTTAGTCGAGCAAAATTTCATGATGGCCAGCACCATTGGCGATTGTTTTTATATGATTGATGACGGACGAACGGTCAGCTCTGGAACGATGAAGCAATTAAAAGAAGATGAGGAGATGAAGCGAAAATATTTAGGTATTGCTTAAAGAAAGGAGGACCCACTAGATGGACTTATTAACCAATTTAACCTTAAATGGCCTTGCGACCGGAATGCTGATTTTTTTATTAGCAGCCGGGTTAACGCTTATTTTTGGGTTGATGGATGTCTTGAATTTTGCCCATGGTGGATTGTTTGCCTGGGGGGCCTACAGCGGACTTTGGATTTATCAGCGAACAGGCAGTTTTGTAATCGGTATTATCGGGGCCATTATGACAGGTTTTATCCTTGGAATACTTACGGAAAAATGGATTATCAAACCCGTATATGGAAATCATGTGCAGCAAATTTTGATTACCCTTGGGCTTATGCTCGTTTTATCCGAAATGTTAAAAGTCATATGGGGTCCTAATCAATTGACTGTCGCACCACCTGATTATTTAAAAGGGAGCTGGGAATGGGACGGAATCATTATTATTAAGTACAGGGTCTTTATCATTATAGTCGGACTGCTTATTTTCGCGGTCGTTCAATTTATTCTAAAAAAAACAAAGCTCGGCCTTGTGGTCCGGGCTGGTGTGATGAATAAAGAAATGGTCCAAGCGCTTGGCATTAATATTCAAAAAGTCTTTATGTTTGTGTTTATGATGGGGGCGGGAATGGCAGCTCTTGGCGGTGTCTTGTTTGCCCCATACTCTGGTGTGATTCATGCTGGAATGGGAATGGATTTTGCCATCTTAGCCTTTATTGTGGTGGTGATTGGCGGGATGGGAGATTTTAAGGGATCCCTTTTAGCTGCTATTTTAGTAGGATTATCTGGTTCGTACATGGCTTACTATGTACCGGATTTGTCATTGGCAGTGAATATGCTGCTCATGGCGATTGTGCTCATTATTCGGCCGCAGGGCTTATTTGGTGCAAGAGGGGTGAGCCGATGAAAGTTGTACAAGGAAATAAAATGACCGCTTCTTTTCTTGTCATAGCAGCCCTTCTTATTATTCTGCCATTTGTCTATGAGTCAAGAAACCTATTCATCTTATTAACACAAATATTTGTTTTTGCCATTTTTGCCATGAGTTATGATTTGTTATTAGGTTTTACGGGAATTGTTTCGTTTGGTCATGCGATGTTTTTTGGAATTGGCGCCTATTTGATGGGGATTTTTATGAAAAAATTTGAACCAACCATGCCGTACTTCTTCTTAGCCGTCCTATCAACGATTATCATCACGGCATTGGTAAGCTTTATCGTCGGCTTGTTGACCCTCCGCTTAAAAAGTCATTTTTATGCGATGCTAACCTTGGCACTTTCCGGGCTCTTTTTAGTACTCGCAGAAAAATGGCGGTCGATGACGTATGGAAACGATGGCTTTACTTTCCGGGTTCCTGACCTATTTATTGACCGAACTCATTTTTATTGGCTCTGCTTAATCATGATGGTCCTCGTCTTTCTATTTTTAAAGCGATTTACCAATTCTCCGCTTGGCCGGGTGCTTCAAGCCATTAGAGAGAATGAACAAAGAACCGAATCATTAGGGTATCAAGTGCTGCATTATAAAATTGCCGCTAGTGTCGTCTCTGGAGTATTAGCTGGAATAGCGGGAATTTTATATGCTATTTCCTTAAGATTTGTCAATACAAGCGTCTTTTCTATGGATATTACTTTAGACGCTTTATTAATGACGATTATTGGCGGAGTGGGTACATTAGTCGGGGCCATCATAGGGGCAGGGTTGATAGAATTTGCACATGACTGGTTGACCGAACTTGCGAAGGAACATGTCATCTTTGAACGCTGGATTATTTTCTTCGGCATTATCTATATTTTAGTCGTTATGTTTTTTCCAAAGGGAATTGTGGGGACATTAAGTACTTACACGTGGAAACGGAACAAACCACCTGCTATGAAAAAGAAGGAAAAAGTGGCGGGATAAAGGAGGGACCAATGGAGATTAATCAAATTGCTTCCTTTGTTGTCCGGATTCAATTATCATCAGTTGAAAATGGCCCTAGCAGAAAACAGTGGAGAATTAAGGTTACACATGTCCAAGAGGAATGTGAATCTTTATTTGAAAGTATGGAAGATGCGATGGAATATATGAAGAATACCGCGGAAAAAGCCTAGGATGGGAGGCAGAACGTTTGAACATCGGGATTCTTAGTACTGGTATCTATCTGCCTGAGAAGTTCGTGACGGGTAAACAGATTGCTCAAATGTCAGGTTTACCGGTTCATGTTGTGGAAGAAAAAATGGGGATAAAGAAAAAGTATGTCCCAGGAGAAGATGACCATACCTGTGAAATGGGAATAATTGCAGCCAAACGGGCCATCGACAAAGCTGGGATTGATCCCTTGGAAATTAATGTTGTCATTTATATTGGTGAAGAGCATAAGGAATATCCGCTTTGGACAGCAGGAATTAAGCTTCAACATGAGGTTGGGGCATTGAATGCCTGGGCATTTGATGCAGCTTTAAGGTGCGGAACGACCGTAATGGCCTTAAAACTTGCGAAAAGCCTGATGATAGCCGACCAGGGTATTCGAACAGTCTTGCTTGCAGGAGGCTATCGCAATGTGGACTTTATCGATTATGAAAATCCCAGGACACGATTTATGTATAATCTGGGTGCCGGCGGCGGAGCCATCCTTTTAAAAAAGGATCATCAGGAAAATAGATTGCTAGAAACAGAGTTGATTACGGACGGTTCTTTTTCAGAAGATGTGGTCGTTGTATCAGGCGGGACAAAGAATCCCATTACCAAAGAGGCAATCGAGCATCGGCTTAATATGCTCGATGTTCTTGATCCGGAGGGAATGAAGTCTCGTCTTGAACAAAAATCAATGGCGAACTTTTTGAAGGTTATTAGGGAATCAATTCGGAAAAGCGGGTATTTAGAAAGTGATATTGCTTATTTAGCGATTCTTCACATGAAAAGATCGGCCCATGAATATGTTTTAAAGGAACTAGGCTTGTCTACCGAACAATCAATTTATCTTGAAGATTATGGCCATATCGGGCAAATTGATCAGATTTTGTCATTAGAGCTTGCTAATAAGGAAGGGAAAATAAAGGATGGGGATCTTGTCGTTCTTGTAAGTGCTGGTATCGGGTATGCCTGGGGAGCAGCAGCCATTAAATGGGGGAAAGGATGATTGGAATGGTGAAGGTCACAATGAAAGAAGTTCATCTGCCAAACGGAGAGACACTTGCTTATCGAGAAAGGGCAGGCGGGGAGCAAAAGGTGTTACTGATTCATGGAAATATGACATCATCGAAGCACTGGGATTTAGTCTATGAAAATATGGATGCCAAATATAAGCTTTATGCCGTTGACCTGCGAGGCTTTGGCAAGTCTACCTATCATAATCTAGTCATGTCTATTAAGGATTTTTCTGATGATGTGAAGCTGTTCGTGGATGAGGTGGGCTTACGGGATTTTGCGGTCGTGGGCTGGTCCACTGGCGGCGCAGTGGCCATGCAATTTGCAGCAGATTATCCTGGATATTGCAACAAACTTATTTTATTAGCATCCGAATCGACGAGAGGCTATCCTTTTGACGGTAAAATAAAAGAACAAGATGAACAGCGGCGCTTTATCACCCATGCAGAGATCAAACAAGATGTAACCAAAACCATCCCAGTACAAACAGCCTATGACACCAATAATACGGAACTATTGAAGCTTATTTGGAATTCTGTAATCTATACACATCATCAGCCGTCATCCGAGCGGTATGAGGAGTATTTGCAAGATATGAGAACACAGCGAAATTTAGCAGAAGTCCATCATTCTAACAATACCTTTAATATTAGCCATCGTCACAATGGTCTTGTAAAAGGAAATGGTAAAGTGGATGACATAAATGTCCCAGTTCTGATATTGCGTGGAGAAAGAGATTATGTCGTTACAGCGGAAATGACACAAGAAATCATAAAAGACCTAGGGGAAAAGGCAACGTTTATTGAACTGAAAAATTGCGGGCATTCCCCGCTGGTGGATGATTTGCCGCAATTGTTAGCGGTTATAACCGAATTTTTGGGATGAGAAACGACGGCCTTTCAGGGTCGTTTTTTACATTTTGTAAATATAATCAGAGTTTTGTTAATAAGTGCAAAAAATTTGTTTATATATCCGGTATTTTTGTTAATAAAGTTCAAAAATTTGTTAAAATCCACCGAAAATTTGTTCATAAACTCATTTTGTAACTTCTATGTAACTAAAAGCATGTAAAATGGAGCTATCTTATTTATTGGTGAAGGAGCGATTGTTCGGTGTGGTGGGAATTAGATTGGTTGGAACATAGAGCAAGATTAACACCTAGAAAGACAGCAGTGATCGAAGAGGACTCGGGCAAAGTATGGACCTACACAGAATTAAATAATCGAGCCCTTTCGATTGCAAGCTGGCTGCATCATAAAGGTGTTAAAAAAGGGGATCGAATCGCTTTATTATCGCCTAATCATATTAGCTATTTTGATTTATTATTTGCCTGCGGAAAAATGGGTGCCATTTTTGTGCCGTTAAATTGGCGTTTAACAGACAGTGAATTAAAGGAAATATTAGCGGATTGTACACCCATCTTAATCGGTTTTCATCCTAAATTTGAAGTGCTCCGTTCACAATTAGCCAACAATACGTTTAGCTCCTTTTTAATCGGAGATACAAGTTATGAAGAGATTGTTTCTTATCCCATTGACACTGCTTTGAAGGAAGAAATTATAGAAACTGACCCGCTCGCTATGATCTATACTGGTGGAACAACCGGTAAACCAAAAGGTGTAGTGTTATGCCATCGCTCCATTGTCTGGAATGGAATTAACACGATTATCAGTTGGGGACTTTCGATGGAGGATACCACAATCAATTACCTACCCATGTTTCATACGGGAGGATTAAATGCCTTGAGCATACCGATTCTGATGTCTGGCGGGACGGTTGTAATCGGAAGCGACTTCCAAGGACCAAAAGCAGTTGAATCCCTTAACCAGTATCGATGTACAATTGTACTCCTCGTCCCGACCATGTATCATACAATGATTCAAACAGAGGAATTTCAAGAGAGCAGCTTTCCCTTTATGAAAATCTTTTTATCGGGAGCGGCACCCTGTCCGCTTCAGATTTACGAAGCTTTTTACAAGAAAGGGTTAGCGTTTAAGGAAGGATATGGTTTAACGGAAGCAGGTCCCAATAATTTTTACATTAGTCCCGAGGATGCTCAAGTCAAACGGGGCTCTGTTGGGAAGCCAATGTTATTTAATTCGATTAAATTGTTAAAATCAGACGGAGCTGAGACAAAAGCGGATGAGGTAGGAGAAATTCTAATAAAAGGCAAGCACTCCTTCTCGTTTTATTGGAACCAAAAAGAAGCTACTAATGAAACGATTCAGGAGGGGTGGATTCATACCGGTGATTTAGCTAAACGGGATGAAGACGGTTATTTTTATATTGTCGGCAGGAAAAAGGATATGATTATTACCGGGGGAGAAAATGTGTATCCACTCGAAATCGAACATTGGCTTGCCGCTCATCCTTCTATTAATGAAGCAGCAGTCATTGGGTTGCCTGATCAAAAATGGGGAGAGGCGGTTACGGCCTTTATTTCATTCAAAGAACCTTTTACATTAGATGAAGTGGAATTAAAAAGGTATTGTGAAACCAAATTAGGGCGATATAAAATTCCCAAACAGTTTATCTGTTTAGAAGAACTGCCAAAAACCCATGTGGGGAAAATCGATAAAAAGAAACTAAAAGAAATAGGTATTCTACTTTAAAGGGGAGAAACACGTTCTTCCCTTATTTTATTTTAAAAGGCTCTGTTGTAACTGAATGTTGATTTCACTGTGTTTGAAAAATAAACGGAAAAATTCCGTTTAAATTGGGAAATACCCCTATTTTCTTAAAAATAAAGGAAGTTTTTCCGTTTATATGATTCAAATCTTTGGATTTTGTTTTATTTAGAGCAGTTAAGCGGAATATCTCCGTTTATATCTGGTTCTTAAGTTTCAAGCATATACTTTAACCGGAAATTCTCCGCTTATGAATTCGCATACCTACACGCAAATAACAGTGAATAATAACAGAGCTTATTAAAAAAAAGAAGTGATGAATACCACTCCTTAATTCATGATAGCTATTTTGTGTGATAATAATAGATCAAGGATGGTCTGCCATTTTCCATGTCCTGATGCTGGATTGATATGACCCGCATTTGGTATGACGATGGAGGGATGTGCAAGACTTAAATAGTTATTTGCATCCTCGATATTGCAATAAGGATCATTATTTGAGAGGATAAACAAAATATCTTCAGCAGTTCTTGATAAATGGTCACTGCTTAAGGGAACCGGAAAAAAAGTTTTTGCTGAGGTAAGCGTAATTGCCGGAGAAGGCGGTGCCACAAGAATGACGCGTTTAGCTAACTTTTTCGTTTTTATTGCAGCGTAATGAAGCCATAAAATACACCCTAAACTATGTGTAATCACTGTGAGTTCGGTATTGGCCGGAATGGTGTCAATAGCTTCATCTAGTTCCTTTAACCACATCTTTAAATCAGGTGAATCATACGAAGAAAAGGTTGGATATGTAACCTGATAGTTTTTTTCCCTTAAGGTATCCGCCAGCCATGTCTGCCAATGATCTTGACCGCTTCCCCCTAACCCGTGAATAATAAGAAAATGTTGTTGATTCATTATACCCCTCCTTTAATTTACATTATTCCGATTGATTAAGTTGGTATTATTAAGATTATAATGTTTTTAGTCAAAATTGGCAACAGATGTTTTTTTTATTTTGCTACAAATAGGTAATGGATATTTGCAATTGCCACTATAAACAATCAATATTAGGTGTAGGTAAATTAGAAAGTAGGGGTATTTTTGTCAGATTTCGAATCGTTAGGTATTTCAAATGAGCTTGTGGAACAGTTGCGGAATCATGGGATTGCCATTCCAACACCAGTTCAAGAACAAGCCATTCCATTAGTATTAAAGGAAGCAGATGTCATCGCCCAGGCACAAACTGGAACAGGGAAAACCTTTGCGTTTATTCTGCCCATTCTGGAAAAAATAGATCGCAGCGCTTCCCATGTCCAAGCGCTAATCGTTGCGCCAACAAGAGAATTAGCCTTACAAATTACACAGGAAGTCGAAAAATTAATTGCGGAAATTCAAGGTGTAAGTGTTTTAGCGGTTTATGGAGGACAAGATGTTGAAAGGCAGTTAAAAAAACTAAAAAGGCATCCGCAAATTGTTGTGGGGACACCTGGTCGGCTTTTGGATCATATCAGGAGAGAAACAGTTAAACTGGAGAAAACTTCTTATCTAGTCTTAGATGAAGCCGATCAAATGCTCCATATAGGGTTTTTGGGCGAAGTAGAGGAGATTATCAAGAAAACTCCAATGACCAGACAAACCCTGTTATTCTCAGCTACCATGCCTCCGGAAGTAAGGAGTCTTGCGGCACAGTATATGCGTAATCCCGAATATATTCAGATTGAAAAAACGCAAGGTCCCGCTATTAGTGTCAAACAAATCGCCATTCATACCACCGACAGGGCCAAACAAGCTACCCTGATTCAATTAATTGAAACCTATCGTCCTTTTTTAGCTGTTATTTTTTGCCGGACGAAACGTAGAGTAAGTAAGTTATTCGATGCCTTAAAAGCCTATGGATTCTCATGTGACGAGTTGCATGGAGATTTGTCGCAGGCCAAACGAGAAAAAGTCATGAAACGATTTAAAGATGCGGAAATCCAATTGTTGGTCGCAACCGATGTGGCGGCAAGAGGACTAGATATCGAAGGGATTACCCATGTCTTTAACTATGACATCCCACAAGATGCGGAAAGCTATGTCCATCGAATTGGGCGGACAGGCAGGGCCGGAATGACCGGATTGGCTGTAACTTTATATTCTTCTGACGACAGACCAGTACTTGAGGAAATGGAAAAAGAGCTATCGATTACTATCCCGAAACAAAATGGGGGCCATGACAAAAAAGATAATGAACATACAGGTGAGGGGAAAAGAGAACGTCGGCATGCCCCAGCCAAAACTCGGGGACCCATAAGAGAAAAGCAAAGCAGTAATCACGAAAACCGCCGTAGTGCAAAGGGGAAAAACGAGCGTGGGTCAGAAAGGACGAACAAGGCTAGTCGTAAAGAAACACCTGATAGAGGAAAAAAACAGAACACATCTAATAAAGGAAAATCTCCTAGCTTTTCTTCTCCTAGCAAGTCCAATAAGCGAAGCACCAAAACCGCAGTAGGAAGAAGTAAAAGGAGCCGCTAGACTATGACACAAAAAGGGACTGATTACACAAATCAGTCCCTTACTTTTTAGCCGCGAATCCCTATACCAGTATTCGATTTAACAAGAACCTCATCGAACTTTTTCACATCGGCTTTTTGTTTTGAGAAAATCGTTCCTAAATAGCCGGCAATGAAACCTAGTGGGATAGAAACAATGCCAGGAGTGGTGTAAGGGAAAATAGGGTTGCCCACAAAGATGGCTTTTCCTGCTTCAGGGCTGAAAACATTCGGACTAATAAGCACTAGTCCCACTGCAGAGATTAAGCCTATTACCATCGCCCAAATGGCACCCGTTGTATTAAAACGTTTCCAATAAATGGTGTAAATAATGACTGGTAAGTTCGCACTTGCAGCAACCGCAAAGGCAAGTGACACAAGGAAAGCAACATTAAGCGTTTGTGCACCTAGTGCCAGAATGATGGAGATGATAGATACACCAATGGCTGCCCATCGTGCCATACTGACTTGCTGCTTTTCAGATGCCTTACCTTTCCGTAAAATTTCATTATAGAAGTCATGAGCAAAGGCAGATGCTGCCGTTAACACAAGTCCGGCCACAACAGCCAGAATAGTTGCAAAGGCAACCGCTGAAATAAAAGCAAACAGCATGTCTCCGCCAATCGCTTTTGCTAATAGAGGTGCAGCCATGTTTCCGGCAGGGTTAGCAGTGATAATTTCTGAATTTCCAACAAATGCGGCTGCACCAAAGCCAAGGAAGATGGTCATGACATAAAAGATTCCAATGATCCATGTGGCATAAACAACAGAGGAACGGGCAGTTTTCGCGTCTTTAACAGTAAAGAAACGAACGAGAATATGAGGAAGACCTGCAGTTCCAAGTACCAATCCCATGTTCAGAGAGATGGTATCGAGACCGATTTTGTACTTAACACCAGGATTTAAAAAAGAATCTTTCAATGGTGTAGCAGTTTTCATCTGGTCAAACATATTAGTGATACTCCAGTTAAACTTAGCGAGTACAATAATAGAAATTAAGAAGGTACCACCCATTAAAAGGATCGCTTTAATAATCTGAACCCAACTTGTTGCATGCATTCCGCCAAATATCACATAGACAGTCATCAAGACACCAACAATTAAAACTGAAGTGGTATAATTTAATCCTAATAATAATTTTATAAGTGCACCTGCTCCGACAAGCTGAGCAATCATGTAAAAAACGGAGATAGCCACTGTATTCATTGCTGCAAATCCGCGAATTTTCTTAGCATCAAACCTTGCTGCTATCATATCTGCAAAGGTATACTTCCCTAAATTTCTTAATGGTTCTGCAACTAAATAAAGAACTACTAAATAGGCTACCAAGAAACCAATACTGTAGAAAAATCCGTCAAACCCCGTTAATGCAACCGCTCCAGCGATTCCTAAGAAAGAGGCTGCTGACATATAATCCCCTGCAATGGCCATGCCATTTTGCCAACCTGTTAAACCTCCGCCAGCCGTATAGAATTCATTGGCATTTTTCGTTTTTTTCGATGCATAGTAGGTAATGATTAGGGTAACAAACACAATTCCAAGAAACATGATAAAGGCAGGAGTATTCATTCGTCTTTTCCTCCTTCGACCACATCATTTGCTAATTTATCAAATTTAGCTGCTTTTCTTGAATAAAGCATACATAAACCCCAGGTCATAATGAATTGTAGGAAGGCAAAAACCCATGCCCAAGTAATACTGCCAATAAATTTATGATTGAGAATAGTAGAATAGGAAGTTAGAATAGGCAATGCAAAATAAAAGCAAAAGAAGAAAATTGTGATTGGAATAATAAACTTTTTCTTTTCGGAGAGTAATTTTTGAAATGCGTCTGAATGAACAATCGAAGTGTAATCGCTTTCAGAATTCATTTTCGTTTTTCTCGCCTCCATTGGAAGCCCCCTCTCATTAAATAAAATGCAGCAATAAAATAGAACCGGTATCCAATCCTCCTCACTTGGTTAATTCTGATTTTTCAAAAAATTAAAATCGCATTTTCATTATAGTAAAAATGGAAATAAATAGGCAATAGAAAATAATGAAAATAGTATAATTTTACTATTATTTGAAAGTTGACGTCAAAGTAACATAAAAAACCCTTTGCCATCGCAAAGAGTTTCTAATATGGAGACTATCGGGATCGAACCGACGACCTCTTGCATGCCATGCAAGCGCTCTCCCAGCTGAGCTAAGCCCCCGTCAATCTGGTACAATGAAAATTATATATGGATTATAAGAATCTTGCAAGTGGAAATTTAAAGAATAAGCTATTTTTTTAGCTTAAACTTTCGATTTCCACTTTATTAACCCCATCTAATTCTGAAACAGCAGCATAAACATCAGTTGTTTTTTCCCGATAATCCACCGCAACTAGGATTTGCACAAGATGGTCCCCGTTATCTAAGTCTTTTATCCTTAGCCGCCTAATAATATATTTTTTACTTATTAAAAAAGAAATAGCTAACTCAATTTGAGTTTTGTCTCTAATAAATAGTTGGAGAGAAATTTCCTTTTCACGTAATTGCTTTGGACCAAATAGCTTCATCAAAAAGGGAACTAATTCCACACTGATAATCAGAAGAGCGACACCAGCAAATGCTTCTAGATAAAATCCAGCTCCAACTGCTATTCCAATTCCAGCAGCTCCCCAAATCATCGCAGCTGTGGTTAAACCTGAAATGCTATCATTGCCTCTTCTTAAAATAACTCCTGCACCTAAAAAACCGATTCCTGAAACAATCTGAGCAGCGAGTCTTAGAGGATCCATAGTGATTTTTACATGATCTGAGTTTGGAAACATATACGCAGACTGAATCGATACAATCGTTAGTAAGCAACTCACAACCGAGATAACAAGACTTGTTTTCAATCCTACAGGTTTTCTCTTTAGTTCCCGTTCAAGACCAATAATAAGACCGAAAACTGCTGAAATTCCCAATTTAATCAATATATCGCCATCTGTAGTATTCATATCAATTCACTTCCGATACAAAGGTGATTAGATGATAGTGCTTAAGATGATTCTAAACTAGATATAGTGAAAAAGGGAAGAACAGAAAGTCCTTTGTTAAAATATTAAAGGCACATAAAAAAATATATAAAAATCTATTGCAATCATTTTTTTATCATGGTATATTAAATCTCGTCCTCAACGAGGCAGTCAATCAACAAAAAGAAATTTAAAAAGTTGTTGACATTAAGTTGAGTGATGTGATAAATTAAGGAAGTCGCTTTTGAGCGAAGAAATAGAAATTTCAAAAAAGCAACTTGAAATTGCTCCTGCGCCACTGTATATTCGAAGCTGTAATGTTCAGCTTGTCGCAAGGTTGCAAGAAGCTAATTAAGGATGCATTTCGAGAAGATATTTCAAGCGTAGAAGCCTTGTTCTTTGAAAACTAAACAAACAAAAACGTCAACAAACAATAATATTCATTTCTTGTGAAATGAAGCCAACGAACAAAATGAGCTAATCAACTTTCTTGGAGAGTTTGATCCTGGCTCAGGACGAACGCTGGCGGCGTGCCTAATACATGCAAGTCGAGCGAATCAA
>NZ_JAFBEX010000025.1 GCF_016908975.1 Neobacillus cucumis | reverse complement strand
TGAATATTAAGCGGATTCTAAAGCTCCTAAATGAAAAAGTGTAAAAGAAGACAAAGAAAAAGGTGACATTTCATCAAATTTAAGACGGAATGTCATCTTTTTTTATTAGCTCAAAATGAAAAGTTTAAAAAACGTAAGTTTTTCAGTGCCCTCCGCAAAAGCGCCGAGGAGGCTCCCCGGCACGCCCGCGGGTTTGCTGAGCGCCTGGAGCGGAAATCAACAGACAAATTTGAAAAATGATGTATGTAAAATTTTCCATTAGGCATACTAAAATGGAGAATAAGATTAAAGGAGTCCATAAATGTTAATTGAAGAAGGAAATAAGTATCAAATTTCGCAGTTTGCAAAAGGGTTCTTCAACTCTGCAGAAACCATGACGGTAAAAAGCTTTAACGGCATCACCGTTCAGTTTACACTTGGAGATAGTAAAGGGCATGGTTCAATGCCAGTCGAACACATGCAATACTTATTAAAAAAATCAAACTTAACTTTTATTCCAAATAAGAGATTATTAATAAATAATGAGTTAAACGAAGAGCAAATTGGGTAAACATATAGCATTACTTCTTAAAAAGAGGTAATGCTTTTTATTTATTGATTTTGCTTGTCCTATTATATGATAAATAAAAAGATTAAGGAGTGATTTTATTTTATGGAAATGAAAAGCCTATCATTAAAAAATTCGACTATCACATACATAGATAAAGGAGCGGGTAAGCCAATTGTGCTTCTACACGGATTTTGTGGCAGTTCAGAGTATTGGTCAGACGTCATACCGGTGTTGTCCGAAAATTATCGGGTGATCGCTCCGGATTTACCGGGACATGGCGGATCTGCAACTGTTTTAGAGGACTATTCCATTTCAGATATTGCCGATATGCTTAAAGAACTTTTAGATCATTTGAATCTCGATAAGATAACCATGTTCGGCCATTCGTTAGGGGGCTATATTACGCTTGCTTATGCAGAGAAGTACAGTGATTCTTTAAATGGACTTTCACTTGTTCATTCCACAGCTTTTCCTGATTCTGAAGAGGCAAAGCAAGGCAGAACAAATAATATTGTAAAGGTGAGGACAGAAGGGATCAAGGGGCTAATTGATGGCTTGATTCCGAAGCTTTTCTCGCCGGATCATCTTGACAAACAGTATGTGGAAACGGCAAAAGAGATTGGCTATCGTACACCTTCAGAGGGAGCAATCCATTCTTTAAGTGCTATGAGAGACAGACCAGACCGGAATCATGTGTTGGAAACGACTTCGTTACCGGTACTGCTAATAGCCGGTGAAAAAGACCAAGTTATTGCACCTGAAAAAACTTTTTCGGTTAGTAAGGAAAATATTAAGCAAACCATAATCAAGGATTCTGGACATATGAGTATGTATGAAAATCCAACGAAGTTGATTATGGTAATGAAAGACTTTCTAGTATAAAAAGAAGGAGGAGGAGGACTTTTTTAGTTTCTTCCTTCTTCTTTTTATATAAGTCCGTCAGTTCTGTTCCTTTTTTACGAAACTCTAATCTAGAATAGGTAAGATTATAATTCCGCATTCTAAGGATTAGAGTTTTACTAAAAGAGGGTGTTATTATTTTAAAAACATTGAAAAACGGTATCAATTTACCACGTGGTGAAAAGCCCGAAGAAGCTGGTCGTAGTGGTCTTAATGCTGTAAGCTTGGCTGGACTTGGCATTGGCGGTGTGATTGGGGCAGGTTTTTTTCTGGGGTCAGGATTAGCTGTACGTGAAGCAGGTCCATCCGTATCTATAGCCTTTTTAATTGGCGGAGTCATGATGATGCAGGTTCTTGGAGCAATGACAAGTATAAATGTGAATCGGCTGGAACGTGGATCGTTCCGTGTCTATGTGGAACAGTTTCTTGGTTCCTATGCTGGCTTTTTAGTTGGGTGGGCTGTATTTGTTTCCAGTATTTTGGGAATTGGATCGGAAGCAATTGCAATGGGAGTCTTTGTACACTTTTGGATGCCCCATATTGCACTACCGATTTTAGCCACTACGTTTACGGGGATTATTATTTTGTTGAACTTAATGGATATGAAACAATTTGGACGTATAGAATCTGGAATGGCTGCAGTAAAAGCTCTAGCTATTTTGCTGTTTATCTTTCTTGGAGGTTATGCCTTCCTAACACAAGTGGGCTTTACTTCTTCAAGTCCATTTTCTAGCGGGCACGCCTTTTTTCCTACAGGCTTTTCTGGCTTGTTTCAATCCATGCTTGTTGTTGTTTTCTCATTTTCAGGGATAAGTGCAGTTGCTATGGCAGCAACAGAGGTATCAAATCCTCGTGTTGAAATACCACGTGCAACAAGATATTTGTCATTTGGGTCGATTTCACTATATGTCCTTGCAATGCTGGTTTTAGTAATGATTACACCTTGGAATACGGTGTCAACAAAAAAATCACCATTTGTCCATGCTTTTGATGTAATCGGAATGGATTGGGCAGCGGAAGGTTTAAATGTCATTATTTTACTTGCCGCATTTTCTGTCATGGCTGCAAGCTACTTTGCTTCCATTCAGTTAATAGTATCACTATCTGTAGCTAAAAAGGGACCAAGGTTATTTCTTCAGCATTCAAGTCGAGGATTTTACCGTAATGCCTGGATGGCAGTTGGCCTAGGAGTTTTAATCGTAGTTGGATTGTCCTTTTTACTTCCTTCTAATTTATATAGTTATTTGGTTTCAGCCTCTTCATACTTCACTTTTTTAAATTGGACTCTGAACCTAATCACGTATCTGCTTTGGCGGAAAAACAAAGGGGAAAAAGAAACATTTGAATCTAAATTAATCTGGGGGCACCTGGGGGCTTATGGAACAATTCTATCAATCCTACTTTTGTTCGTTATTAGCTTACGTGTGCATGATTTTCGATTGGGCTTTTATGCTTTCTTAGGGTTTGTAATTGTCATAAGCATCTCCTATTTCTTTTGGTCACGTAGAAACCTGCATAGAATACAACAACAATAATATTAATTTTTATATGGTATTAAAAAGTCCCAACTTTTGTGTTGGGACTTTTATTATTCTAAAGGAACATTACCTTGGTAATCTCCATTAAGGAAAGTTGCCATCCATTTCGTTCCTTTGCTATCTTTAAATGGTAGTCCTACGATCATGATGGGAAGTTGATTATGTTTATAGACTTGCACTTCACTAGCACCCAACCATTTATAACCCTTTGACATAAGATCTTTTTTGACAGTTTTAAATTCGTTATTACTGATAAGGTCTGCTACAATTTTATTTCTTTCAGCTCCTAAAATAGGAGTAACGTCATGACAAGCACAGTCTTCATTTTGGCTTGTTACAAAAGTTGAAACGGTTGCTTCTTCTGCTTTAGCCGTATTTCCATATGTCACAAACAAAGAAACTGCCACTAATAATCCGCCAATAATTGTTATTAATTTTTTCAATTTTCTTCCTCCTTTTTTTAATTCTCATTAATTTATTCGCTCATATTCGACAATCTCCTTTAAAAAATTGGAAAAAAATTCGACAATTGTCAAATTTTTGTGGCAGATTTATGAAATCCGATATTTACCTTGAGGTACTAAATTTGATTGAGAAATATCCTAGTGCTATGCTTTTATAAAAATAATAAGAAAAGAGGTGACTATCATGAGATTAAGTATTCTAGATCAATCCCCAATTTCATCCAATCAAACTCCACAAGAAGCACTATATGAATCTATGAAACTGGCTCAAATCGGAGAAAAATTAGGCTACACGCGTTACTGGATTGCCGAACATCATGATTTACCAGGACTTGCCTGTCCGGCTCCTGAAGTGATGCTTGGTTTCATCGGTGCCCATACGAAAACCATTCGGATAGGTGCAGGTGCTGTCTTGCTTCCACATTACAAACCATTTAAAGTCGCTGAGGTTTACAATATGTTGGCGACATTATTTCCAGGTCGTATCGATGTCGGGATTGGCCGGGCTCCAGGTGGTTCTGCAGAGGTAACCAATGCCTTATCCGATAATTTTTTACAACAGGTCTGGAACATGCCAACCTCCGTATCTAATCTGCTTCATTTTTTAGACAATGATTTTCCTGCTGTCCATGAGTATTCCAAAGTGACAGCTTCCCCAATACCTAGTGTTCCTCCTGAACCATGGCTGCTGGGTACAAGTAAAAAAAGCGCCTTGCTGGCAGCGGAAAACGGGATGTCCTATGCATTTGGGCAGTTCATGAGTGACAATGACGGCCCTGCAATCATTCAACAATATTTAGAGTCATTTAAGCCGAGAAAACAAGGGCAAAAGCCTGAAGTGATTGTGACTGTAAATGCAATTTGTGCAGAGACCGATGAGAAAGCGCAAGAGCTTGCTTTAAGTACCCTTATATGGTCACTACAAAGGGGAAAAGGGGAAAGAAATGGGGTTCCTTCCATTGCGGAAGCGAAGCAGTACGAGCTAGATGAAAAAGAACAGCATACAGTTGAAAAAATGAAGCAAAATATGATTATAGGCAATCCTAAAAAGGTTGTTAAAAGGTTAGCTGAAATAGGAAGACAATATCAAGCAGATGAAATTATGCTTGTAACCATCACTCACTCGCCAGAGAATCGTGTGAAGTCCTATCAATTGATCGCAGAAGAAGCTTTTCAATTATAAAAAAGGCTATACACTCATGTGCGAGTGTATGGCCTCAATTTCTAATTAGCTTTCACAACTGTATAGTATTTAACAGGAGAGTTAATAGATTCCTTGATTGTATTCGAAATGGAACTAGTTAGACTATTGGATCCTTTGGCATCAAGTCCAAGCTCCCAGATCATCATTCCGCCAAAACCATTGTCTAAAGCCAGTTTCGTTTTCCTTTTCATTGTTCCAGTACCATTATAATAGTAGGTCGTTCCGTTCATATTAATAGTGTCACTGCTGGCATTAGCGGGATTTTGATTAATAATCGCACCATAAGATACCTGTTTAATGTTAGGATTTGCCGGCTGGGCGTAAAATGGAACCCCAAGAACTAATTTTTCTTTTGAAATCTTTTGTTCATCAAACAATTGGCTCCAATAGTTCACAATTTTCTCCGTAAATGGATATGGTGATAAGTTAGCCGCATTATAACTTCCATCCCATTGTCCGTCATATGCCATAATATTGACATGATCAACGTCCTTGAACATAGAAGAATTGTATTGTACAAATCCTGATACAGTTAAAGTTTCGGCATTAATTTTAGCATTTACAGCAACTGATAGTTCCTTCTTTTTCGCATGAAGCTGTGTGCTTAACTCTTTTGTAAAAGCGGCAAGATTGTCAGCATCCGCTTTGGAATGGGGATGTTCAAAATCAATATCAATCCCATCAAGCTTTTCACGAACTGCTATACTAGTAAGATTGTTAACTAGCTTTGTACGGGAAGCTGGACTTGAAATGGCTGCTTTAAAATACGGATAGGATTCTCCACCGTTCATATGATACCAACCACCAACAGCGAGCTCCACTTTTGTATTGGTTTTCTTGGCATTAGCGACAGTGGTCCGCAGGTTTTTTAATGCCGTATCACCATTTAGTAAAAGACCACCATCCTTAGTGGGATGTGCAAATGAGAAGATAACATGTGTTAATTTACTATAGTCTACTTGGTTTGGGTCTCGAAAATCCTGGATATACCCCATCAACACTTTTGACTGTGTTTTTGCTACTTCAGGTAATTCTTTTGTCTCTGGTTTAATTGCCGATTGCGGTGCTTTCCCAGATGTAACGTTTTTCTGTGGCATAATCGTTGTGAACTGTAATCCTGTATAGATTCCTCCAAGGAAGGTAAGAACAATGACCATTACAAGGAGGAGAAATCGTTTATTCATAGGATGGTTCCTCCTTTTATTTTCTATCAAATTGTAACAGAATACAGGGTTAAGAATGGATGGTAATTTCCACCTTTCTAAAATTAAATTATTTACCTAGGTAAATAGATTTGAAAGCTTAATAAGTTTCTGATATAATCATAAGGTTAATGTTAAAAACTAACACATTTATATAAAGATTTAAGGGTGGTTAATAATGAATCAAGACTATAGAGTATTACTTTATTATAAATATGTAGAAATCGAAAACGCTGAGGAATGTGCAAATGAGCATCGACAATTTTGTAACGACCTCGGCTTAAAGGGACGAATTATCATCGCTGCTGAGGGAATTAATGGTACGGTGTCAGGCACCATTGAACAGACGGATGCTTATATGAAATATATGGACGAGCACCCACTATTCGCTGGTACTTGGTTTAAAGTGGATGAAGCATCTGAGCATGCTTTTAAAAAGATGAAAGTCCGTTACCGTTCTGAGCTTGTAACGCTTCGTTTAGAAGATGATGTGGATCCTAACGTGTTAACCGGTAAGCATTTAAAGCCAAAGGAATTTTATGAGGCCATGCAAAGGGAAGATACGGTTGTGATTGATGCCCGCAATGATTATGAGTTTGATTTAGGTCATTTCAGAGGGGCTGTTCGACCAGATATCTTGAATTTCCGTGATCTGCCAGATTGGATTAGAGAAAATAAAGAACAATTTGTTGGCAAAAAAATCCTCACTTATTGTACAGGTGGAATTCGTTGTGAAAAATTCTCAGGCTGGCTCCGTAAAGAAGGTTTTGAAGATGTGTCGCAGCTTGAAGGTGGAATTGTGACGTACGGAAAAGACCCAGAGGTTAAAGGAGACCTATGGGATGGTCAGTTATATGTGTTCGATGAGCGGATTAGTGTGCCAGTTAATCGCAAAGAACATGTGGTGGTCGGTAAGGATTACTTTAGCGGTGAACCATGTGAGCGTTATGTAAACTGTGCCAACCCTGAGTGTAACAAAAAAATCCTTTGCTCTGAAGAAAATGAACACAAACATTTACGAAGCTGTTCCCATGAATGCCGTGTACACCCAAGAAACCGTTATGTTGCACAACACGGCTTAAGTGAAGAAGAAGTAAATGAAAGACTAATGGCTTTAAGCCACAATTAATATGTAAAAGCAGGTCATGTTCATAGGCCTGCTTTTATTCATACCCAACGAATTCTAACATAAAAAAGGAAAATCGTTGATACATATGGAATATACTTTTGAGTTTAATTCATTTTTGAAAATGGAAAATAATACAGTAAGGAATTGAAGGGAGACAATCCATGACCACCTATACAAGTAGAAATGAAGTCCCTATCCATGAAAAATGGAATTTAGCCGATATATACCCAGATATCAGCCATTGGGAAAAAGATTACCAGTTAATCGAGCAAATTGCTGTCAATTTAAAGCAATTTGATGGAAACATTAAGGATGGCCATTCTCTATATGAATATCTTAAACAAAGGGAAGAACTCTCTTTCCATCTTAACAAGGTCTATGCCTATGCGATGTTAATGGTTGATGAAAATACAAGAGAAACCCTTCCGCAATCCTATTTAGACAAAGCAAAACAGCTTAGTGTAAAAGTCAGTGCTGCAACATCCTTCTTTATGCCTTTTTTACTTAGTTTAGATGAAGAAACATTAAAAGGATATATCAAAGCAGAAGAAAGCTTAACCTACTTCGAAGAGGATTTACTTGACTCTTTCCGTTACAAAAAGCATGTATTAAGTAAAGAACAAGAAGAACTCCTCTCTCAATTAGGGGAAGCTTTGTCGGTTCCAAGTCATACCTATGGAATGATTAATAACGCCGACATTAAATTTGGAGAAGTAACGAAGGAAAATGGTGACCGGGTCGAATTAACGCGCGGCATGTATGCCAAATTAATTGAAGATGAAGACCGTGAAAAACGGAAAGAAGCATACAAAGCCTATTATCAGCCATATGTACAATTAAAAAATTCGATTGCATCGACCTTATCAGCGGCTATCAAAAATAATGTTACCTTAGCTAAAATCCGTCAATATCCTTCTGCACTTGAAAAAGCACTTTTTAGTGACAAAGTACCGCGAGAGGTTTATGAAAATCTGATTCAGACAACAAAAGAAAACATCGCACCAATGCACAAGTATACAAGGATACGAAAGGAAAAATTGCAACTCGACGAAATTCGCCAGTATGATATGAGCGTCCCGCTTGTCAGTGGTGTAAGACAAGTGATTTCTTACGAAGAAGCCTATGAAACGATGCTGAAAGCACTGGCTCCTTTAGGGGAAGATTATCTTACCATTCTAAAAGAGTTTAAAGATGCGAGATATATTGATGTTCGCGAAACACCAGGGAAACGCTCAGGTGCTTATAATCTTGGCATATACGGTGTCCATCCGTTTATTTTGTTAAATCACCAAGATGATTTGGATAGTTTGTTTACCTTGGTGCATGAATGCGGTCATGGTGTTCACAGCAAGTTAAGCTCACAGTATCAACCTCAAATAACGGCAGGTTACAGTATTTTTGTGGCTGAGGTTGCTTCTACAGTAAACGAGGTTCTTTTAATCAACTACTTATTAAAGAATGAGGAAGACACCAACGTACGCAATCACCTGCTTAATCATTTTATCGACCAATTCAAAGGGACCTTTTTTACACAAGTCATGTTTGCCGAGTTTGAGATGAAAACCCATGACATGGCTGAGAAGGGAATCCCATTGAATGTGGAAGTATTTAACCAAACCTATGAAACCTTGTTTAGGGAATACAATGGGGAGGACATTGTCTTTGACGAGGAAGTCAAATATGGCTGGTCAAGAATTCCCCATTTCTATCGACCGTTTTATGTCTATAAATATGCGACTGGATTTGCCTCTGCTATTCACTTGGCAACGAGGATCTTTGAAGGTGATCAAGAAACCATTCATGCCTATCTAGAATTTTTAAAAAGTGGAAGTTCTGATTATCCGTTAGAATTATTAAAAAAGACTGGTGTTGATTTAACGACACCAGACCCAATTGAAAATGCCCTTAAACGATTTGGCGAGCTAGTCAAAGAATTTTCACAAATCTAATCCAATAAGAACCCGGGGAATCATTGTTCCCTGGGTTTTGACATTATAATACTAATTTATTTTCTTGCTGGCTTGAGGTTGTTTGTGCTTTTTCAAAGGCTAAAATGGCCCCGAACCAGACAAAAATCAGATGAATGTAAGCAAAAGAAATTTCTAGGAGATGAATATGAACTGGAACAATCATGCCAATGATTTGAATAACCAAAACCACTAATGTAAAGATGGCAGGTGCTTTAGGCAACACTTTTGCACGGTACGTAGAAATTCCTAATAAAATCAGTCCAATAAAGATCCCTGGAATAAGTGGAATAAATATAGCAAGCTGTAGTGGGAATCGATCTATGGCCATGTTATTAAAAAGGTCTGTTACATGCTGCAAATCTTTAGCTGTATGAACAAAATCGAAAATGATT
This sequence comes from Neobacillus cucumis, assembly GCF_016908975.1. Taxonomy (GTDB): domain Bacteria; phylum Bacillota; class Bacilli; order Bacillales; family Cytobacillaceae; genus Neobacillus; species Neobacillus cucumis. The sequence continues at coordinate 65,354 of NZ_JAFBEX010000025.1, read as the reverse complement.
GGATAGGCAATAATTTGAACAGGACCATGGAAAATTTCCAGCATTAAACCGATGAATAATAAGGGGAATGCCATCCAGCCCCACCATTTTAAATGGCCAGACTGACGTAAAAATAAGGCAGGTAATCCCATTAGGATAAATGTAGAAGCATAGGCTAAAAGAACATGTATATTCACCGCGCCTTTTAAAAATTCTGGGATATCTTTTACTGTTTCAGGGACATCCCCGAGATGAACCAACTGGCCAGTAAACCCCATCATTCCCCCTATCAATAATAAAAACCCGCTGAACTTTAGAAAACCTTTTGGAATGGTGATCATTGTTATTCCTCCTGTGTAATGATTTGTTTTTGTTTACACCTGAATCATACCATCCCACCACTACCCGGTTGGTAGAGACTCTTTTTCCCAAAGATTAGGAACTAAGTTAGGAATCTTAAAATATGTTTACAGAACAGTCTGATTATTGGTACAATTTTTCTGTCACTTGATTAATGGGAGAAGTGGTTATGATATCAACGAATCTTTTATCTTCAGATGGAAAGATGGTTTGGTTACGAAGAGGGTTTCTTTCAATAAGTTTACTTACTGTTATTTTGTTTATCGTAAGTGCTCCACAATACTATCAATATATTAAATCGAATTGTATTACTCACAGTTGCGAAGCTTTTTATAATCCTGCCCCAGGAAGCGGGTGGCTTAAGGAGCATGGCATCACAGCTTCGGAATATGCATTTGCCTATGATGCGATTTATGTGATGTTTGGATTAGTTTATATCTTTATTGGTTTAGTGATTTTGTGGAAAAAATTTTCCAACCTTATTGGATTGATCGGGAGCTACATGCTGATTTCGCTTGGAGGGACTTTTACGCCAATCATGTGGGGGTTAAAAGTCATTCATCCGGTTTTTCGTATCATTGTTCAAGTGATTGAAGCAAGTGGGATGGCGGCTTTTATCCTTTTCTTTTTCCTCTTTCCAAATGGGCGGTTTGCCCCAAAATGGTCTAAATACCTATGTGTTGTCTTGATAGGTCTTCGAGTTCCAGGGATGTTATTCCCAAAAACTTATGTAGATCTACAATTTGTCTCTAATTGGCTATTTGTTTGCTGGTTTATTCTTTGGATCGGGAGTTTATTATCTGTCCAAATTTATCGTTATCGAAGGATTCTGACCCTAGTCGAAAAGCAGCAAGCAAAATGGGTCGTCTACGGAGCAACGTTAGCACTCATCGGACTATTTAGTTTAACAGCTATCTATATCATTACCGAAAATTCAATCGTGAAGATGCCTAATCAGCTATTTTACATGGAAATTGGGATTCACACCACGATGCTTTTAATTCCAGCAGCTATTTTAATAGCCATGATGAAACACAGATTATGGGATATTGATTTGATTGTTAATCGAACACTCGTTTATGGGATTATGACAGCGTGTACGGTAGTGGTATATATCATTGGGGTTTGGTACTCTAGTTTATTGTTTCAAACAAATAACAATTTAATCAGCTCGCTGATTGCGACAGGAATTGTAGCTGTTTTGTTCGCTCCTGTAAAAGAAAAGGTCCAACGTTTTATTAATCGGCGGATGTATGGAGAAAATGAAGAACCGTATATGGTCTTATTTCGTTTAGCAAAAGAACTAGAACATCCTAATGATCCGGATTCGGTCTTACATTTGGTAGTTAGGACCATTAAAGACTCCTTAAGGACACCTTATGCAGCTCTATCACTTTATCAATATGGTGAAACAGTCGTCGCAGCGGAAGATGGTATTTATAGTGAAGACTGTATATCGTACAGTCTTATTTATCAGGGACATGAGATTGGAGAAATTAAGCTGTCAAGACGTACTCCAGGTGAGTCCTTTAATTCATCTGATGAAAAATTTATTGATATTCTTATACGCCAAGCAAGTGTGGTGGTGCAAAGTGCCAAAGTGTCAAAGGACTTAATTCTATTGGCCGAAGATTTACAAGAATCTAGGGAAAGCCTTGTTTTTGCTAGAGAAGAGGAGAGAAGGAAGCTTAGAAGCAATCTTCACGATGATTTGGCACCCCGGCTCGCTGCCTTGGCATTAACTGCAGCGGCAGCTGAGGAATTAGTTGATCGTAATCCATATGCTACGAAAGATATTCTTGGTGAACTACGGACAACGATTCGCCAAACGGTGGCTGAAATCCGCGGATTAGTTTATGATTTGCGTCCACCTACCCTCGATCAGATGGGTTTAATCGGGGCAATACATGAAAGAATAAAGGATTTGTCAGAGACAATCCCAATACAGAAAGGATTAATAAACACGGACCGAGTCGTTTTTACCTTTAATACTCCAAACCAATTGCCGCCCTTGCCAGCTGCGGTGGAGGTGGCTGCATATCGAATCGTGACGGAAGCCATCGTGAACGTCATCCGTCATGCAAGAGCAAAGACATGTAACATTAGTCTTGTATTTAATCAGCACGGAGAGCGGGAGTGTGGGCTGGAAATGAAGATTGAAGATGATGGAATCGGGGTATCTCCAATTAGAAAAAACAAGAAAAATAGTGGAATTGGGATTGGCTCAATGAAAGAAAGAGCGGCCGAATTGGGTGGACGTTTTCAGCTTAAGACCAATACTCAGGGAGGAACGGTCATTACTGTATTTTTACCGGTTCATACTTATCTAATGGGGGATGTAAATGAAAAAAGTGAAGATTTTAATCGTTGACGATCACCCTCTTTTTCGTCACGGTGTAAAAACCCTCTTTTTGACCACACCTGACTTAGAGGTGATTGGTGAAGCAACATCTGGAGAAACTGCCATTCAAATGGCCCAATCACTTACTCCTAATGTGATCCTGATGGACTTGCGCATGTCAGGGTGTAACGGAATTGAAGCAACAAGAGAGATTATTAAATCTAACCCAGAAACACAGATCTTGATTTTAACGATGTTCCAGGATGATCATTCCGTTTTCGCTGCGATGAGGGCAGGTGCGAAAGGTTATGTACTTAAAGATGCAGAAAAAGAGGACTTACTAAATGCGATACGTGCCGTGGCTAATGGTGGAGCCATCTTTAGTCCTGGAATTGCCTCCAGAATGATTGATTATTTTGCCATGGCCCGACCGGCAGCTCCAAGGGAGGCGTTTCCGGATTTAACCGAGAGGGAGCGAGAAGTACTTTATTTGATGGCGGACGGTACTACCAATTCAGGAATAGCAGCAAAACTGAAAATCAGTGGAAAAACGGTCTCCAATTATGTCACCAATATATTAAATAAACTGCAAGTTACTGACCGAGATGAGGCCATTCATTTGGTCAAAGAATCCCGTTTAGGAAATGAAGATGGACCAGAACGATAGATGAAAAAAAGGCCTTACTCAAAATCATCGAGTTTGGCCATTTTTTGTGGTTTTTTACAGCTTTTTACACTGAAGTTTTGTTAAAATAAAACTAAAAACAAGTATTAGGGGGATTACGACTTGGATTCTAAGTTTACTAAGCCAAAAGGATTTGGAGAAATATTAGATCATACCTTCAGTTTATGTAAAAATCGATTTAAGGATTTTTTTATGATCTTCATTATTTTTATGGGCCCCATTTATTTACTTCAGGCGATTGTTCAAATTGCTACTGGTGCAAGCTTTTTTCGTGAAACAGGAAAAGGGGGACAATGGTACGAACAAATTCTCTCAAACCTCAATAATTCTAGCTCCTATGATTCGAGCAACATAGGGGCAGATATAGGGCTAATCGTCGTTGGATTACTGAGTGCGTTGCTTTTTCCAATTGCCGAGGCTGCCATTTTATTTGCGGTCAATCATATCCGAAAAGAGGAGCAGTATACAGTTCGCTCGGTTATAAAACAAGCTTTTCGTCGGTTTTGGCCCATTTTAGGCAGTTCCATTTTATTTGGACTTATATTTTTAGGGATCTTCTTAATCCCTATTGCCATTTCAGGGGTAATAGGTGGAATTCTTGCAGCAGCAGCCCATCCCTTTATAGGTATTTTAGTTGGCGTTATGTTATTTATCCCGTTAGCCATTGGGGGCGGTCTATTAATTACTAGATGGAGTTTTTACTTTGGGTCTGTTGTGCTTGATAAGGTATCACCAGGTTTCTCCCGAAGCTGGCGGCTCTCGAAGAAACGGACTTGGGCATTATTGGGGCTGTACATTGTGTTTTACTTGATTGTCACTATTATTAGCTTTGCCGTAGAATTAACTTTCGGGGCATTATTGGGGGATAGTGTCTTATTAGGCCTCATTTCCAATCTGGCTTCATTATTTACAACGATGATATTCTCTGTCGGCTATGCGATTATGTATCTAGACTTAAAAACAAGAAATGATGCTGATGATTTAAAGGAATTAATTGAAGATTATCATTCTATTTGAAGACCTAAGTTAGGTGATGGTTATGTTAAATGCAAACAAAGCGAGAGACGATATTGAAGAGATTTTAAAAAGAAAAGAATATCAAGTTTATTACGATCACCCAAAAGGGTTCATCGAAACATGCTGGGATAAGGCGAAAGAATGGATTGCCGCTCAACTGGAAAAATTATTTCCGTCTTTTCAATCTGCAAGTAGTGCTTCAAGTGCCATTTTGATTGGAATGATTGTGATGGTCATAATGATATTAGCGGTTGCAGCGTATTTACTCATTCGAAATGTGAAAAGGAATCGTCTATTACGGAATCAAAAGCCACTTCAATCAGTAAAGGACCGAAATTGGACTTTTGTACAGCATATAAAAGAGGCGGAGCGCCTCGAATCTCTCGAGGATTATCCGGGCTCCACCCGCCACCTTTTTCTTGCGATGCTCTTGTTTTATCATGAAAAGAAGTGGCTGGAAGCTCGAATCTGGAAAACAAATTGGGATTACTTTGATGAACTAAGAAAAGTAAATAAGCAAAATGCTGACCAATTTAACGAGCTGGCACAATTTTTTGAGGATGTTACCTATGGAGAACGAAACATAAGACCTGAAGAATTTGAAACATTTAGGACAAAAATCAAAAACATATTGGCTGAAGGGGTGGGGGAAGGTATTTCATGAAGACTCATTCAAAAATACGTGGGTGGGTTTGGTTTTTGGTTTTGCTTCTGCTCTTTATAGCCGTTAGCTATTTTTCCTATACACCCAAGCCAAATCCTTATCCCAATTATATCACCACCTCCCCTTCTCCGACTGGATTGAAGGCGCTGTATACATATTTAAAAAAAGATAAAGAGGTAAAAAGCTGGAACCATTCCCCTGATTTACTCCCTAAAGAGGATGAGCACCAGATGCTGGTGATGGCGGGTCCTGCTTTTATACCTGAAAAAGAGTTAATGAATGATTACATTCATTTTATCCAGTCCGGAAATACGATTCTAATATTGAAAACAAATCCAAAAGGGATGTTTAATGTCGATGTCGATTATATTCAAATGGATCGTCAATTGACGACAATCAAAGACCAGAATCATCATACGTTTAAGGCTGATGTGATTTCTGATGTTCGAATTCGTACAAAGAAAAATGATCAAATTATCCTTTCTGATTCATACGGACCGATTGCGATCAAAAGGCCTTATGGGAAGGGATCTTTAATCGTTGCAATCACTCCTGAATGGTTTACGAATGGCAAACTCCTAAAAAAAGATCATTTGCCGCTTAGTTTTCAACTTTTAAATCAAGGTAAACCGGATAGCCTGTTATTCGATGAATATACACATGGCGGAGAAAATGAATCGACCATTTTGACCATATATCCAATGTGGTTTTTGGTTCTAATTTTTCAAGGAATTCTTTTGTTGCTGCTGTGGTTATGCTATCAGGGAAAACGATTTGGGCCGCTTATGCAGCCAAGAGAGGATTGGATTCGATTTAGTGATGAGGGTATTCAAGCGATTGCTGCCTGGTATATAAGAGGTAGACGTTATCAGGATTCACTCGCCATTCAAGAAGATTATGTAAAAGTGTTAATCCAAGAAAGATGGCAAATTCCATACAGTAAGGAATGGCAGGACATAGCGCCATACGTTGAAAGGAAATGGATGAGACTGACAGGAAGTGAAATCAAAGCTTTCTTAAATGGTTTAACCGGTGTCTTAAGTAAAGATAAAATTAATAAACAAGAGTATCTTTTATGGTCAAGAAAACTAGACGAATTACGAAACGAGGTTGAATCATGAAGACAGAATTAACATCCTTTTTAGAAAAATATGAGGAGCGAATCTTAGGACAAAGCCTTAATTTAAGACTCCTTCTTTCGGCTATCCTATCTGGCGGACATGTACTGTTAGAAGGAGTGCCAGGCACCGGGAAAACGCAAATGGTAAGGACACTTGCTGAACTTCTTGGTGGTAGTTTTAACCGGATTCAGTTTACCCCTGATTTACTGCCAAGTGATATAACAGGCAGTACGATTTATAACATGAAAGAGAGTACCTTTCAAACCCTAAAGGGACCGATTTTTACCAATATATTGTTAGCCGATGAAATTAACCGTACACCCGCTAAGACACAAGCAGCTCTTTTAGAGGCAATGGAAGAAAAGCAGGTAACCATTCAAGGAGAAACCTATCAATTGCCGGAGGTATTTTTTGTGGTAGCGACGCAAAATCCGATTGAATTTGAAGGGACCTACCTACTACCGGAAGCACAGCAGGACCGTTTTTTATTTAAGCTTTACATTGATTTCCCAACTTTCGAAGAGGAAAAACATGTGTTAAAACTAGTGATTGAAAATAGTTTTATGGAGAATCCTCTCACCTCTATCTTGGACATAGAGACCTTTTTATCGATAAGACGTGAAATCGAGAGAGTAACTCTTAGTGAGAATGTTCTGGGTTATATCTTGCAGATGGTCAGAAAAACTCGTGAGTCGGAATCAATTCGCTTTGGGGCTAGTACTAGAGCAGGAATTTCAATCGGCAAGGCGGCTCAAGCTTGGGCCTATCTATCAGGGAGAGATTATGTAACGCCGGATGATATTAAAATGGTGGCTAAACCGGCCTTACGACATCGGATTCTATTATCTCCGCATATAGAATTGGAGGGAGCGACCGTTGACCAAATCATTGAAGAGCTTGTGGGCTCGGTTCCTGTTCCAAGATAAAGGAATTTTACCTACCAAACGTTTTTTGTTTGTCTACCTTTTTATTTCTCTGGTATTCATGTGGGGTTCGATTTTGGGACTTTCATGGGCTTTTATCATTACCTTTAATCTATTAACAATATGTATTAGTTTACTGGACTTGCTTTTTTCACCAAGAAAACAACAGCTTACCATTACTAGAATGTTACCAACTGAGTTGGAAAGAGGCATCTCTTACTCCATTGAAATTGAGATTAGCAATTCCTCTCCCTATTCTCTTTTTTACCGGTTGGTGGACGGTTTGCCACTGTCCTTTAACTGGCCGTTTCCGTTGAAAGGACAAATCCCTAAGGATTCGGCACAAGTGATTACTTACCATACAACTGCAAAGGTTCGAGGTAATTATGATGTAAAAAAGCTGTATTTTCGTTATAGCAGCCTAATAGGATTATGGGAAAAACAGACGACTGTTGACTTAGCACAATCTGTAAAAGTGATTCCCGATTTAACGGAGACCAAACAATATTTAGAAAACGCGCAGCAATTTTTAAAATATGAAGGATTAAAAATCCGCAGACAGCGAAGAGGTGTTGGTGATTTTTCCAAGATTCGAGAGTTTGTCGTTGGTGACGATCCACGGAAAATTAACTGGCGTCAGACAGCTAAGCTGCAGGAAGTAATGACGAACGAATATGAACCAGAGCATGGTAAATACATTACGATTTTAATTGATTGCGGAAGAATGATGGGAGCGGAATTAAAGAAGGGAAACCGGTTAGAAAAGTCGTTAGAAGCTGCCTTGACGGTTACCGCTGCAGCTTTAAAGAACGGAGATTATGTTTCGGTCCTTGCTTTCTCAAAAGAAATTCATGTCTTTGTTCCGCCTGCTAAAGGAATGACCCATCTACAGACGATTTTACAAGCCATCTATAATTTAAAGGTAGATGCTTCAGAATCCAATTACGGTGCTGTCTTACGCTATTTAGAAACGGTGCAAAAGAAACGAAGTCTATTGTTACTATTTAGTGATATCTCTACTTTTTTACATGAGGAAAGTGCTTTAGTCTATTTACAGCGGCTGCGAAAACGTCACTTGTTTTTGATGATTGGTGTGGAGGACCAAACACTGTTAAAAAGAGTTCAAGGAGCGCCTGACACTATGCAGCATGCGATGGTGAAAAGCATTGCCCAGCAGCAAATCCTATTTAAAAAAAGAGAAAAAAATAGATGGGAAAAACAAGGCCTCCAGATGATTGAGGCCCGCGAGGAAAAATTGGCAGTGACAGCCGTTTCCCATTATATTGAGATTATGAATCAAAGTCTTTTATAAGCATGGATTTGGCCCATTTCAACTTACCGATGATTACATATAGAATGAGCCCGGCAACGGTTAAGAGTGCGACGAAATATTTTGCTTCTAACGAAATTTTTGCAGGGGTGATAAAGCCTTCTATCATCCCTGCTATGACAAACAATGGAATCGTTCCAAGGAGTAGTTGAACGGATCGCTTGGCATGTAGCTTTAATTGATAGCCTCTCGTGTATTGCCCTGGAACAAAGAGCTTATAGCCCATTAATAGACCTGCTCCACCGGCAATAAATATGGCTGTCAGCTCAATCATTCCATGCGGTACAATATAAGCCCAAAAATCATACGATTTGCCGTGATGCCAAAAAAGGGCAGCAAGCGCGCCAATAATGATACCATTGTAGACCATTAAATAGACTGTCACCAGTCCAAAGGTAATTCCCCCGGCGAAGGCAAAGATTGCTACTTTAATATTGTTGGTCATAATTTCTGCTGACATGAGAGAAGAATCAAGGGCGTTTGTTCCTTTTCCTAATTTGTCAGGGTCAACCCCTTGGGAAATTTCAGCAGGGAGGATGGAATAAATATGGAGAGGGTCATTCATTACCGAAAGAAAGCTGCCAACCGCGCCAATTAAAAATAAGATAAAGGCTGCTGTGACAAATTTCCATTGCTCTAGCAATAGGCCAATAAACTTTGTGCTGAAGAAGTACTGAATCTGTTTAAAACTCGACACCTGATTTTTATACAAAAGATTATGGGCTTTTGATACAAGACCGTTTAAGTAAATCGTTATTTCCTCATTAGGAAAATAAGTTTGGCTATAGGAAAGATTTTGGGCAGTTTTTTGATATAATCGATGAAACTGTGTGATGGTATCACCGGTATAATGCCTTTTTTGCTTACTTAATAGGGTTACAAATTGTTCTAGTTGTTTCCACTCTTCACGGTGCATTTTTACAAATTGCTTAATATTCATTTTGACACCTTCTTTCACCGGAGCTTTGTAAATTATTATACGTTTCTCCTTATTATAGAAAAATAGTAGGAAAATAGAAAGATTCAACAAGATTTAAGGGGGAAATTTAATGACGCAAGATCAGATAGATATCAAAACACCTGAATATGTAGCCATCCAGTTTCGAATGGCCGGATTAGGAAGCAGAGCGGCTGCGTATATGATTGATCGTGTCCTGCTATTACTCGTCAATATTATCATCATAGTAGTTCTTTTTTTCGTATATGATGGGATGGATTCGCTGCCGTTTTTTCTAAGGGATAGTTCCGTTCCAATCGCAATTGCTGTCATTGGCTTGTTTATCATCAATTGGGGCTATTTCTTCTTCTTTGAGTTTTTCTCAGGCGGTAAAACCCTTGGGAAAAGAATGGTAGGCATTCGAGTAATTCAAGACAACGGGCATAGCATTACATTGCTTTCAAGTTTTATCCGAAATCTCGTTCGTATGATTGATTCACTGCCAACTGCCTATTTTCTCGGTATTATTTTGATCTTTTTCCATCCTAAACATAAACGGCTCGGTGATCTAGTGGCCGGGACCATTGTGGTTCATGAGCGAAAGGCGAAAAAGAAAAATAAACCTTCACACATTGAAAAAGAAATCAATTTGCGGGGGCTAAACAAAAATGATCTTCATTTGGATGAATGGACAGTAGGTTCGTTTAAGGAAAAGGATTGGAAGCTTGTCAGTACATATGCGAACCGTTTTTTACAAATTCCACAAGAGGATAGAAATGAATTGACCAAACAAATTGCAGACCTCCTTCTGCCAAAGTTAGGATTTGAAGTGATTGGAAAAAGTGAAATAGAATTAGAAAATATCCTTCTTGGTCTTTATTTCATCCTTAAGGATGAATGGGAATTTGAACTTTAACATAAATCCTCAGCACATTTGTAAATGGTCGAATGTGGAATGACCTTTGGAACCGCCTAAATACAGAAAAGGCCTTGATTCACTTGAGTCCAGGCCTTTTCTTCTTACTTCATAAACATCTAAATTTTTTCCAACCCATTCTTTACATTTGGATAGCGGAACGGTATATCAAACTTGGTCGTTTGTTTAAGGACGCTTTTTTGATGGGAGAACGTATCAAAATTACCCTTCCCATGATAGGCTCCAATCCCGCTGGTACCGACCCCGCCAAACGGGAGGTATGGAGAAACAAAGTGATAAACAGTATCGTTCACACAGCCGCCCCCGAAGGAGACTTTAGTTAAAACATCTTCTTGAATGTGATTGTTTTCTGTGAAAATATAAAGAGCAAGCGGTTTCGGGTGACGATGGATTCCCTCGATTACTTCTGTTAAGTTGTCATATTCGAGCACTGGCAGGATTGGTCCAAAGATTTCATCCTGCATTATGGAATCCTCCCAGGTAATATCGGTTAATACGGTTGGCTCAATCGTTAAGCGTTCCTTATCCGTTTTCCCTCCCATCAAAACTTTCCCATCATCTAAAAAAGAAGATAAGCGATTAAAATGCCTTTCGCTTACAATCCGAGTAAAGTCAGGATTCTTTAAAGGCTCCTGCCCGTATAGTTCAGAAGTTGTTTCCTTGAATTGCTGAAGGAACTCCTGCTTAATTCTTTTATGAACATACAAATAATCCGGGGCAATACAGGTTTGTCCAGCATTGGTAAACTTTCCCCAGGCGGTTCGCTTAGCAGCCAGCTTTAGATTAGCATCCTCGTGAACAATACAAGGACTTTTTCCACCAAGCTCTAAGGTCACCGGTGTTAAATGTTTCGCCGCAGCTTCCATAATGATTTTTCCAACAGGGACACTTCCGGTAAAAAAGATATAATCAAGCGGTTCATTCAGTAAGGCCTGACTCGTTTCAACGCCTCCTTGCACAACCGCAATATACTCTCCAGGAAAAATTTCTCGGATAAGTGTCTGTAATATTGCAGATGTTTTTGGGGTTAATTCAGACGGTTTAATAATGGCGGTATTTCCGGCGGCAATCGCACCGATTAACGGAGCAACCGCTAATTGAAATGGATAGTTCCAAGGTGCAATGATTAACGTGACCCCATATGGTTCAGGATAAATATAACTATTCGAACCAATATGGGTAACCGGTGTTTTAACCTTTTTGGGCGCAGCCTATGAACGTAAATGTTTAATTGTAAACCGAAGTTCTTCCAATATAAACCCAATTTCTGAGGTGTAGGCATCAAATTCAGATTTATTTAGGTCGGTTCTCAAGGCTTCCATTAGTGTTTTTTCATTATTTTTAATCGCATTTCGTAATTTCTGGAGTGCTTCGAGACGGAATGCAATATTTTTTGTTTTTTCTGTTTTGAAAAAGGATTTTTGCTTGGTAATAAGAGAACTGTATGTCTCCATTTTGTAGCCACCTTATAAATTTTTATTCTTTAATTAGCTGGTATAGTTGGTATAAATCATCTTTAAAGAAAATTCGTGGTACAGGATCGAGAGGATTCGCTTCTTCATGTGCCCGCTCAACCATAAGTAGTATATCACTCTCAATTATTGCGTTCACTTTTTGGGATGCTCATACTTTCATTCAAAGGCTTGATTGCCTAACGAATGTGTTTGCCTTTTGTTCTTTTGCTCCTGCAGGATTGCGATTCCGACTATTTCTATAATTTAAATTCCGAAAATATGACAGCGTTTAGGAAAAAAAGAATCGTGAAGATTATTCTGCTATTTTATTTTGAATGATTATAAAGGGGAGGATTAAAAAAAGCCTAGAATCCTAGGCTTAAATTAGTATGGGAACTGTGAGGAATAGTTATTAAATTGCTGATAGGCCTGATCAATTTTCTGTTGTTCCTCAGCTTCAAGCTTGTACCAGCCATGCTGGAACATTAAATTATAAAGCTCCCGAGCGGTTTGGTGTGTTTCATTTAAGATTTGCAGCATTTCTTGATGCAACTGTTCATGGCTGGCTTCGCGAACCGCAATGTTTAAGCTGTCAGTTAAGTATTTACAGGTACTAAGTGCATCGTTGATATAATCACGATCATTCATTTCCGGACTTTTTACTTTTGGCAATTCACCTGTTTGGGGATTGGCAATTTGCATTTTGTTTTGGTTTTGTTGTGATTGTTGTTGGTTTTGCATCTTATAACCTCCAATTTTTCTATATTGTTTACTGTAGTTGTGTGTTAGGTAAGCTTGCTAAAGCTGCATCATTGTCAACTTGAAGATGTGTAAGGATTCTTTGGAAATGATTTTGGTGCATTTGCCCGGCTCTTTCGAGTGCATCCTTAAATTGTGGGTTTTGCACTTGCTGTGCCATCGAATGGAATTTTTTAAAGGTCAGCAGCTCCCATGACATGGCATCTTTTAAATACATTACATCCTTTGTAGTAATCGCACGAGGTGGATTAGGAATAGGTGGTTGATTCATCATTTGCATAGTAAAACTCCTTTTCAGTTTGTTATTTACAAATTTAGAATTTACAATAGGCAGGCATTTTATGAAAAATACGGATATCAAATTAGTAAGAGCATATGATTCCTTTCAAGGCATAAACATAATGGGAGTAGGAACATACTTTCCTTTTTAGTACATTATTTCTTTGTGTATTCTTTATTCGAGTTAATATTTGTTCCTCCTGTCATTTTATTGGAAAGGCTCATCTGTTTCTTAAGGTGCATACCATATCGGCAGGTGGTGAGGATATGTATAATGAAACTGAAAATCTGTTAAATGAAAACCAATATGAAATACCTGATTTTTATGACTTAAGGCAAAACCTAGGTCCATTGAGTAGCGCAGAAACGAGTCAAACAGCTATGCATCTGGCAGGATTTCAAGCTGGGTTCCAGGCGGGATTCCAATCAGGGTTTCAAGCAGGATTTCAAGCAGGAACTCCACATTTGGAACAAACACCGGAAGCACAAACCGTTACACAAATTGGAACGCAAGCTGAAGCACAGACAGGGACACAAGCAGGTCAACAAACAGAACGAATGTTCTTTGGTCCTCACGCTGGTCATCAATTTGGTCCAAGGGACTTAGAATAATAAGGATATTGAGTAGCCTCTAGTTTATTATTTAGATTTAATAACATGAAAATATTGACTTGAAGAAATATTTTGAATAAACTATTGATAAATTAAAAGCAATGAAGAGAAAAAGTAAAATGTTACTGTTTTTCACCAGAGAGCTTCGGTAGCTGAAAAGAAGCAAAAACATGCATTTGAACAATGGTCTCTGAGCTGCGTACTGAACGTACTTTGGTATTAGTAGGATACGACGAGATTTGGCACTCGTTATCAATGTCACAGTATAAGAGTAGCAACTGTTTACTCCGTACTTGCTGAGGCAAATGGTGTGAGCCATTTGTGAAATAAGGTGGTATCACGTGGTCATTCAAACCTCGTCCTTAACTATTGCAGTTAAGGCGAGGTTTTTTTGTTTTTTAATAAATGATAATTGGAGGTTTTATCTATGAGTATTTTTATTGGAGGAGCTTGGGCCTATGCAAACGGCTCATTACATTTAGGTCATATTTCTAGTTTATTACCTGGGGATATTCTTGCGAGATATTACCGTTTAAAAGGAGAAAAAGTTTTGTATCTATCGGGAAGTGATTGTAATGGTACGCCGATTACCGTTAGAGCAAAACAAGAAGGAGTTTCTCCAAGTGTGATTGCTGATCGTTACCACCAAGAATTCGAAGATTGTTTTTCAAGATTAGGATTCTCATACGATACCTATACTAGAACGGATACAGAACATCATCATAAAATCGTCCAAGAGATCTTTTTAGAGTTACTTGAAAAAGGACTTATATACAAAAAAGAAATCGAACAGACTTATTGTGAACATTGTCAGCAGTTTTTGCCGGACCGTTATGTTGAAGGTATTTGTCCGGTTTGTAAGGAACCTTCTCGTGGAGACCAATGTGATCATTGTTCTACTCTACTAGAACCGCTTGAATTACTTGAAAGAAAATGTAAAATTTGCGGAAATGAACCAACTACTCGATTCACAGAGCATTTTTACCTTTCTTTAAGCTCCTTCCAGACTGTTTTGGAAAACTATACTCAGGAAGCAGAAGACAAGCACCTTTGGAGGGAAAATGCGATCTCTCTTACGAAACGATATTTAAAGGAAGGATTGCAAGATAGAGCTGTTTCAAGAGATTTGCCAATTGGGGTAAGTGTTCCAGTTGCTGGATATGAAGATAAGAAAATCTATGTGTGGATAGAGGCGGTCTCAGGATACTACACAGCAAGTAAATTGTGGGCAAAAGAAACAAACCATGATGATTCAGCTTTTTGGAATGCTTCTGCTCAATCTTATTATGTTCATGGAAAAGATAATATCCCATTCCATTCGATTATTTGGGCTGGAATTCTGGCTGGACTTGGTAAAGAACCATTACCAACGCATATCGTTTCAAACGAGTATTTAACCTTGGAAAAGAAAAAACTATCAACTAGCAAAAATTGGGCTGTTTGGGTTCCAGCTATTTTAGAAAAGTACGAACCAGACTCGATCAGATATTTCTTAACCATCAATGCACCAGAAAACCGTGATGCTGATTTTTCTTGGAAAGAATTCATTTACAGCCATAATAGTGAATTATTAGGGGCCTATGGAAACTTCGTCAATCGGACATTAAAATTTATTGAAAAGTCATTTGAAGGTCTTATCCCTGATAAGGACATAAATTCAAATATCAAGGATAAAGTGAACCTCTTATACATTGAAGTAGGTCATTGCATTGAAACAGCTTCCTTTAAACAAGGACTGGAAAAAGTATTTGAGCTTGTTAGATTCTCGAATAAGTATTTTGATGAACAACAACCTTGGAAACAAATAAAGGATGATACGGAGTCTTGCAAACAAACTCTGGCAGATTGCGTGTATCTTGTTGCAAACTTAGCTCATATCCTAACTCCGTTCCTTCCTTTTTCAAGCGAAAAAGTTAAGAGTTTGATAAGCACAACAGAAACCGAATGGAGAGCATTCTTAGTTGAACCTCAAAGATTGTCTCATGTAGAACCGTTGTTTAAACGAATTGATCCGGTAAGGATTGAAGAGGAACTCGAAGGGCTAAATAATCAATTGGTGAAATAGGAGTTATTGAATTTCATATTAATAAGCAAACTACCAAAAAAGAGCTGGATATTCTAGCTCTTTTAAATTTGATGTTAACGTTAATAAATATTTAGAGTATAGAGGGAATTTTATGTGTAATGTAGAAGTCATACCTTACAATTTTCATTTTAAATAAATGATTGAGGATGAGCGATTTGAACAAAGTGTACAATGAAGAATTTGAATTAGAAACAAACCTGTCCAGAGCGATTAAAGAAAACGAATTTAAGCTGCATTATCAACCAAAGTTGGATTTACATACGGGTAAACTTTCAGGGGTAGAGGCGTTAATCCGTTGGCAACACCCCGAGAAAGGGATGATCTTTCCATTGGAATTCATTCCGACAGCTGAAAAAACAGGCAGGATCATCGAAATAGGAGACTGGGTTTTACATACCGCTTGCTTACAAAATAAAAAGTGGCAAGATGAGGGGCTCCCTTCTTGGATTATGGCCGTTAATCTATCCGCACAACAATTATACCAACCCAATATAGTTGAAAAGATCCAAAATGTTTTGGATGCCACTGGACTTCCTCCCGAATATCTCGAACTTGAGATTACAGAAAGTATGATGGTAGATGTTCAAAAAGTTCTTCCTATCATAAAGGATTTGAAGCGAATTGGTGTCAGAATCAGCTTGGACGATTTTGGAACAGGGTATAGCTCTCTCTATTATTTGAAAGAATTTCCGATTGATGTTGTAAAGATTGATAAAAGTTTTGTTCGTAATTGTACCTTGTATACGAAAGATTCCACGATCATCAAAGCCATTATTGCTATGGCTCACGAGTTGGGTATGGGTGTCATTGCAGAAGGGGTCGAAACAAAGGAACAATTAATCTTTCTACAACAGCAGCATTGTGATAGGGGTCAAGGTTATTTGTTTAGCGAACCACTATCTGCAAAGAAATTGGTCAAGGTATATAGGTCTGTTGAACAAAAAATCCATAGAGATGGAAAACCAGAAAAAATGGCCACGATGCAACTTGCCATTAACAAGGATGGAGGAACTTTACTCGTAAAAGCCTATATGAATTTAGATAAGGTGCAAAATATCGTGAAGAATCTTTTGGATAAAGACACTCTATCGATTTACGGAAATCGAATCTATGGTCTTAGAGGAACAGCTTTTATCGAAATACATAAAAGAGGCCGTTGTCTGATGGTTCATTCTTCAGAAAAGGGGATTGTTTCCTATTTGCACAAAAAATTAACCGATTCTTTTGAAAATGTAGAGCAAAGCTCCATAGAAGATATTATTAAAATTGAATAAAAGGAAAATGATTTAATCAGTGGTTTATTAAGAATTTTATCATAAAAGAAGCAGGACTTTTTTAGTAATGGGTTCCCTTCAGGGGGAGTTATACCCAAATAAAAAAAGAATCGTAGTCCATTTTGCTTAATCGGAATGGACTATAATCATTGATTTAAAGCCGTTTTAAGGTTTTTTAGTGAAAGATCGCGTTAGTTTCAGTCTTAGAAAGATTAGGTACAATGATTTATTCTCTTGCTGATTGAGGTGCGATTTTATTGTCTAAACCTACTGTTAAAAATTGTGCTATTTTTCAGTTTAAGTTTCTGTTATTATTCATAGTTGATGATCCTGTAGGTATGAGAATTCATAGGCGGAGAATTTCCGGCTAATGTATAAAGACGAAGGTTAAGAAGCAGGTATAAGCGGAGAATTTCCGTTTAACTGCTCTAAATAAGAGCAAATCCTAAGATTTGGATAATATAAACGGAAAAACTTCCTTTATTTTTAAGAAAATAGGAGTATTTCGCAATTTAAGCGGAATTTTTCCGTTTATTTTTCATACAGTGCAATCTACATTCAGTTATAATATCCTTGTAAAGATTGTATGGAAAGAGCATTCAAATGAATTTTATAGTGGATTTAGTAACCTAAATAGATGCGAAATACTGTGTTTTTTTCACAAAACTCCCCATCAAGAGAACCCGTTACTTTTTTAGTTTAGGGCTCTGTAATTTATAAATGTTATATTAGGACTTTAAATCAATCGCCAAACAAACAAATAATAAAGACCAAATACAAGAAAAATAAGTATTAAAGAAACGGATAGGAAAACAACCATTAATTTTGAAAATCTAAATGTCTGATGATTAATTTCGTTACCTTTTTTAAAATACGAAATAGTTGTAATGATTAACGCAATAATTCCAACGACAATAGAAGCTAAACCAATCACTTTGGCTAAGATATCTGCCATATTTATTTTGATTTTAGTAGTTGAAAAATGCAGATTAGTGATTAAGAAACCTACTCCCATTATGGTAATACTTGTTCTAATCCATGCAAGATAGGTTCTTTCATTTGCCAAATGCTGCTGAATATATTTTGAATCAATAGTTTGCTGCTGTATATTTTCTGAATTGATAGATTTTTTGCTAGCTTCATTCATATACCTTATACCTCAGTATTTATATATCGTTCTTTTGAAAATCCTTTCATTCTGCGAACGGTAATTAACAATACACTGGTTAGAATAATTGCAATGGAAATCACCTGTGCCATTCTTAAATGGCTTGTTAACATTAAACTGTCAGTTCTCATTCCCTCAATAAAGAACCTGCCAATTGAATACCAGATAAGATAAGTTAAAAACATCTCGCCACGGCGAAGATTAACTTTTCTTAATGAAATTAGTAGAAAAACTCCAACAAAACTCCATATTGATTCATATAAAAATGTCGGATGATAATATACCCCATTTATATACATTTGGTTAATAATAAATGGTGGGAGATGCAGTTGTTCGAGAAAAGCTCTTGAGACAGGACCTCCATGAGCTTCCTGATTCATGAAATTCCCCCATCTACCTATTGCCTGACCAAGTAATATGCTTGGAGCTGTTATATCAGCAAGCTTCCAAAAGGATATTTTTCTTTTATAAGTAAAAATTATAGCCGTTACAATAGCCCCAATTAAGCCACCATGAATAGCTATACCCCCATGCCAAATTGCGGGGATTTCAGAGATATGATTTTTATAATACCCCCATTCAAATAATACATAATATATTCTCGCAGAAATAATGGCAATTGGTAATGCAAACATGACTAAATCCACGAGGTGGTCTGGCGATAAACCTCTTTTTTTACATTCTATTGTAGCTATAAACAATCCTAATAATGCACCGAAACCAATGATTATTCCGTACCAATGTACGTCTATCGGTCCTAAGTGAAAAGCAATGGGATTTAAAGGTCTAATATTAGTTTGCACAATAAAAAAATCCTCCTTAAATTTTTTAAAACTTCAGGTCAATCTTTATTATAACATCCTTAAACATCTATAAAAGAATTTAAAGAAAAGTTAATATTTCTATACAAAAATGTGATAGAAGTTTTTAGAATGGATTATCGAGGTAGAAATGATACTAAATTTATGAAAAATCTATGAGCAAAAATTAGTCTTTTGAATGGTGAAAAGATGGAGTTTTTTTCAAGGCATACTTTTGAAATCTTGACCATTGACATTATACCTAATGGGGTATATTATGGAACTTGTCAATGACAGTGTTTCCCTGAATAAGGATTATTTTTGCAATTTATTTATCATTAAAAGAAAATTTATCGAAATAGAACTAATTTTTTAAAGGAGGTAAAACATGGATTATAATGATCAAATGAAAAACAGAGTAAAACGCATTGAAGGACAGTTACGAGGAATTTTAAAAATGATGGAAGAAGATAAGGACTGCAAAGAAGTTATCACCCAGTTATCTGCAACTAGGAGTGCAATTGATCGCACTATAGGGGTGATTGTTAGTTCGAATTTAGTGGAGTGTGTTCAGAAAGCGAGTGAGCCTGGGGAAAAGAGCATGGAAGAATTAGTACAAGAAGCTGTTAATTTGCTCGTAAAAAGTCGATAAAAAAGGGTTGACACCCTCTTTTATTTTTACTAACATTAATACCCGTAGGGGTAATGGTATTATAAAATAGGAGGAATGAAACAATGAATATTACAAAAGTAGTTGATGCTAAAGGTTTAGCTTGCCCAATGCCAATTGTTAAAACAAAGAGGGCGATGAATGAACTTGAATCTGGTCAAGTTTTAGAAATCCATACAACGGATAAAGGTGCTAAAAACGACCTTACTGCTTGGGCAAAATCAGGGGGGCATGAACTTTTGAAACATGAAGAAGAAAATAATGTTTTAAAGTTTTGGATTAAAAAAGGATAATTTTTTTTATCAAATAAATACCCATACGGGTATATGTTTATAATAATACTTCTAGGAGGTCACAACATGACAGAAAAGAAAAAGACTACAATTGTTCTCTTTAGTGGAGATTATGATAAAGCAATGGCAGCCTATATCATTGCAAATGGTGCAGCTGCTTATGATCATGAAGTAACGATTTTTCATACGTTTTGGGGATTGAATGCCTTACGTAAAGATGAAAACATTCCGGTGAAAAAAGGATTCATGGAAAAAATGTTTGGCAAGATGATGCCTAGAGGCGCGGATAAAATGGGACTTTCCAAAATGAACTTTGGCGGATTCGGTCCGAAAATGATTAAAGATATTATGAAAAAGCATAACGCGATGTCTTTACCACAATTGATCGAAATGGCTCAAGAGCAGGATGTAAAACTTGTAGCATGTACCATGACAATGGATTTGTTAGGTCTTAAAGAGAAAGAGCTATTAGAATCAATCGAATATGCTGGAGTTGCTGCATATTTAGCAGATGCAGAAGAAGGTAATGTGAATTTGTTTATATAATGGAGGTCTTTACAATGAAACAAATGACAGCAAAAGAGGTTGAAAAATTATTAAACGTAGGAAAGTTGGAAAGGTAAAGTTGAATAAATTTTTTTAACGGAGATAATACCCTTATAGGTATATTGACAGGAGGTCTACCATGAATAACTTAACAGCAAATATGAGTTTAGATGCAAAAGGATTAGCATGTCCGATGCCTATTGTAAAAACAAAAAAGGCAATGAATAACCTAAAGGCAGGTCAAGTATTAGAAATCGAAGCGACAGATAAAGGATCCAAAGCGGACATGAAAGCATGGGCTGAAAGTTCAGGACATCAATATTTGGGGACAATCGAAGAAGGCGAAGTGTTAAAGCATTATCTTCGCAAATCCTCTAATGATGAATCCAATGAAAAAAAGCACCCGAAAGTTATCAATAATGAAGAATTAGAGAATAAGCTTGAAGCAAATGATAATATCGTCGTGATTGATGTAAGAGAAGCGGCAGAATTTGCTTTTAATCATATTCCAAACGCGATTTCTATTCCATTAGGTGAATTGGAAGAGAGAATAAATGAATTAAACAAACAAGATGAAATTTATGTAGTTTGCCGCACAGGCAACCGAAGCGATCTTGCAGCACAAAAATTAACGGCAAAGGGATTTACGAATGTTATCAATGTTGTATCCGGTATGAGTCAATGGACTTGGAAAACATCAGGAATCAGTAAATAAAATCTAGATCACCTATTTTTAGATGAATATATTTTTTTAAATAAAATAATACCTTAGGGGGTAAATGAAAGATGACTGTAAATGTAATGACTTCAAATGAGGTTACGAAGAAGGTTTTTGATAAAGAAGAGTTATTTATTCTTGATGTACGTAATGAAACTGATTTTAAGGATTGGAAAATGGAAGGTGAAAACTTTGAGTATTTAAATATTCCTTATTTCGAATTGTTAGATGGTGTAGAAGAAATCATAAATAAAATTCCTACTAATAAAGACATAGTAGTGGTTTGTGCAAAAGAAGGCTCATCGGTAATGGTAGCAGAAATGCTTTCGGATGCAGGGTTAAACGTGTCATACCTTAAAGGAGGTATGAAAGCATGGAGTGAACATTTAGAACCGGTTAAAGTGGGTGACCTAAAGGATGGTGGCGAAATTTATCAGTTTGTTCGAATTGGTAAAGGCTGTTTATCCTACATGGTGGTGTCAAACGGTGAAGCAGCACTGATTGATGCAACACGTATGACGGATATCTATCTTGATTTTGCTGAAAGTATCGGTGTCAAAATTACTCATGTATTTGATACACACCTTCATGCTGATCATGTTTCTGGCGGGCGTACAATTGCTGAGAAAACTGGAGCAACCTACTGGCTTCCACCAAAGGATGCAACAGAAGTAACCTTTGTTTATCAACCATTAGACGACGGTAATGACGTAACCATCGGCAATACAATTATAAATATTCATGCTTTCTATTCTCCTGGTCACACGCTCGGATCCACATCGTTTGTAGTGGATGAAAAGTTCCTGCTTTCAGGTGATATCCTATTCATTGATTCAATCGGAAGACCGGACCTTGCAGGTATGGCGGAAGACTGGGTTGGAGATTTAAGAGAAACTCTTTATAAACGATACAAAGAATTGTCAGAAGAGCTTATGGTTCTTCCAGCACACTTTATGATTATTGATGAATTAAATGAAGATGGAAGTGTGGCAGAAAAATTAGGGACACTTTTTGCGAAAAATCATGGTCTAAATATTAAAGACGAAAATGAATTCAGAAAAATGCTAACGGAAAACTTGCCACCTCAGCCAAATGCTTATCAAGAGATTCGTCAAACCAATATGGGAAAAATTAACCCAGACATTGATCAACAACGAGAGATGGAGATTGGACCAAATCGTTGTGCGGTACGATAAAGGGATTGAAAATATCGGGAATCAATAAGGTTCCCTTTTTAAAAGGAGGATATCATGGATATCAGCTTAATGATTACGATCTTCCTAATGGGGTTTGTTGGCTCTTTTATTTCTGGAATGTTAGGGATAGGTGGAGCTATCATCAACTATCCGATGTTGTTGTATATTCCAGTCATGCTTAGTGTGGGTCATTTTACAGCACATGAAGTTACTGGTATTACAGCTATCCAAGTGTTTTTTGCAACAATTGGTGGTGTTTTGGCTTACCGGAAAGGTGGTTATTTAAATAAAACACTCATTGCATTCATGGGTATAAGTATTTTAATTGGAAGTTTTATTGGGGGGGTTGGATCCACTCACATGCCAGAAAGTGGAATTAACATTGTATATGGTATCTTAGCGTTGATAGCTGTTATCATGATGTTTGTACCTAAGAGAGGAATTGATCATATTCCGTTGGAACAAATCAAGTTTAATAAATGGCTTGCAGCACTACTATCTTTTATCGTGGGGATTGGGGCAGGTATTGTAGGGGCCGGAGGAGCATTTCTGTTAGTGCCGATTATGCTGGTTGTGTTAAAGATTCCTACTAGGATGACGATTGCCTCTTCTTTAGCCATTACCCTTATTTCATCGATTGGCGCTGTTTCCGGAAAAATAGCAACAGGACAAGTACCAATTTTACCTTCAATTATCATGGTTGTGGCTAGTTTAATGGCTTCACCCATAGGAGCAACAGCAGGGAAGAGGGTTAACACTAATGTGTTACAAGTCATTATGGGGATCTTAATTTTGGTTACTGCAGTGAAGACATGGATAGGAATATTATAAACTTAGGGCATTATTTATAGAGATTTTATAATTTAAAAAGCAATTTCTAAGAAGTACTTTGTTACTTAGAAATTGCTTTTTTCGTTTTTTAATCATTCCTTCCAAATAAGCGAATCTTTTTCAATGTTATCGAAAGAGTATTCAAAAACTTCCATAAAGTCATCACCATATATACTACGAACAATGGCTGACATTTCAATAAATTCAGGGAATTTTCCGTATAATTCGTGTAATGGTAATGCTCCTTTAAATACGGAATTTTGTAACGGCTCATAATTTTTGAAAATGGTTAAAAGCAATTCTTCCCCTTTTTTCGTTAATTGAATATATGTGTTTCTCATATCATTTTCTTTTTTAGAGAATTGCAAGTATCCTTGGTTTTCCAACTTTTTTGAGAAATTAAAAGCTGTTGATACGTGCATGACTCCAAGTTTGGCAATTTCTGAAATGGGAGCGTCTTTTAAATAATAGGTAATCCATAAAATATGGTGTTCATTAATGTTAAGGTCATATGGCTTTATCCATTGCTGCCAATCCTTTTCAATTACTTTCCAGAGCGCTTTACTTAATTGCATCATTCTTTGAGTAAAAAATAGTGATTCCATAATTGTATAATCATTAATCGACCTACTCATATTTCCACCTACTTTTCTGGAGTTATTTTAATTTATTATGGCAGTAAAATGAATATTAATAAAGTTGTAAATATTTCAAATTTTATTATTATTCTATTCATAAAAAGGGAGATCCTCCAAAAAAATAGCTTCCTCCTACTCTTTTTACTTAATTATGATCAATGTATTTGCAAGAAAGAGTGTTAAATCATGTATGAAAATGAGTAGTCCGTGGGAATATTTTCATATGTAACTAAAGAGGGGGAGTCTAGGATTTTAAACAATGAACAATTAAGAGAAAGGGCTTATGCATTTGCCTTAACTCAAGAATTAACTTCAACCAACAGGTTTCCTACAAGAAAATGGGCTGCTTTTCGATCGGATTTAGCAAGTCTCCATGAATTCGCTAAAGACTTAAGAAATACCAAAGTTGAATGTAAGCAACCAGCTGAAGATTGGCTTCTAGATCACATCAACTTTATTGAAATACAAGCACAAGTTGTTTTTAAGGAGCTGCCTCGTGCAACTCTTAAAATATTACCTAAATTGCAGTCCACTGGAATACCAAGAATTTATGCCCTATGCAATGATTATCTCGAACACGTGGATGGTCGTTACGATTTGCACTCATTCGAGAGTTACCTCATGTCTTTTCAGGAAGTTTCTGTTCTGAAGGATATAGAATGCTGGACATTGCCAAGTGCCATGCGTGTCATTATTATTAGACGGTTATCCGAGGTGATGCGGGAAGTACGAAAAAGACACGATGCATGTCACTCAATTCTGTCCTTAATAGAGCAAATAGGCTCCAGAAATATGTCAGATACGAAAATACGTTCTTTATTAGAGCAGGAAACACGCAATGAACCATTAAATCCAATCAAAATTGTCCATTTCGTCCAACATTTGAGTGAAAGAGAGCCAAATATACGGATCGTTCACGATTGGCTTTCAGCTCATGTAGAAAATAGTGAATTTAGCCTTGAGCAGATGGTTTCATATGAGCATCAGCTTCAGGCAGAGTTACAGGTGACTTGTGGGAATTTAGTGCAAAGTTTGCACATTTTGGAGCGCTTGCCATGGCGGTTGACATTTTCAAGAGTTTCTTATCTTGAACAAGCTCTTCTCTCTGATTCGAAAAATGACTATAAACGTCTCGATATAGAAAGCCGTGACTTACTTCGTGGACGTATAGTCAAAATTGCCAATCAACTGAACGTACCGGAAACCCTGGTTGCCGAGACTTCCGTACGACTGGCAGCGTCTTGTCATGAAAACCCGGAACAAACCATGAATAATCCTCGTGGTGCATGCCTTGCTTATTATCTATTTGATCCAAAAGGAATTACCTTCATGCGCAAAGAGCTCTGCAAAGTGGCTCGTCCAAGAGTTTTACCTCAACTTGCCATTCAGAGGCAGCCTTCCATTGCGTATTTTCTAAGCTCAATCTTATTGTTTGCAGGATTGATGCTGCTCACCGGAATATGTGTAGCAAATGGTATGGCAGTTCGGCCTTTATCCTGGTTGGCGATTATTATCGCCTTAATGCTGCCAGTCAGTGATTGGGTAATTGAGATTATCCATGCCGTTATTGGTAAATGCTGCCGACCTACTCCACTTCTGAGATATGACTTTTCGGAACACCTGCCCGATGATGCGGTCACAATGGTGGTTATGCCTGTTATCTGGTCAAGTCTGGAAGAAGTGGATGATGTGGTAAACCAACTATTGATTCATTACCTGGCAAATCGGCAACAGAACATACATTTTGCCATATTAGCCGACTTTTATGATGCAGCTACCGAAACGATGCCAGATGACGAGAAGATAATCGCTTATGCTGGGGAACGAATTAATGAGTTACGAAAAAAATACGGGTCTGAGAAATTTTTTCTATTCCACAGATCTCGTATTTATAATTCGGTTGATCAAAATTATATGGGCTGGGAGCGCAAGCGCGGGAAACTTGTTGAATTCGTTGAGCTTCTTGCAGGAAGTGACCAAACTAGCTACACCACTTGCCTGGGACAAACAGAAATATTGAAAAAAATCCGATATATTTTTACTACTGATTCTGATACACAACTCCCGATTGGTGTAGTGAGCCGCTTAGCGGGTTCCATTCATTTTCCCTTCAATCGGCCAAGGCTTAATGATGAGGGAACTCGTGTTATTGAAGGTTTTGGTTTGCTGCAGCCTCGTATAGGTGTAAGTTATGAATCAACCCAAAATTCAAGATTCGCCTCATTATGGGCTGGGGAACCAGGAATTGATCCATATGCTTTTGCTGTTTCAAATGTTTATCAAGATTTATTTGGTCACGCGATTTTTGTTGGTAAGGGCATTTTTGACGTTGAAGCATTTCGGAAAACATTGGTAAACCGAATTCCAGAAAATTCTGTGCTGAGTCACGATTTACTTGAAGGTGGATTTTTACGCACTGGTTTAACCTCTGACATAGAAGTGGTCGAGTCATATCCAGGCATTTATTACGCTTACGAGCGACGTGCTCATCGATGGATTCGCGGGGACTGGCAGCTAATTAAATGGTTGGGTCTCAGATGCAATGATCAACAAGGTGAAAGCAGAGTTGCTTTGTGCAGTCTAACCCGTTGGCAAATTGTTGATAATTTGCGCCGGAGTCTACGTGCACCTGTCTTCTTAATTATTGCAATACTTGGGTTATTCGCTTTGCCAGGCAGGAGCTGGATTTGGGAAACAATCATAGGGTTAACAGTTTTTCTTCCATTTCTTAGTTCTCTCATTTCAGCAATGTTAGGAAGAAGACTAAACCGAACTCTTTGCATTAGCTTTCTCCAGTGCACTATGCAGTTAATTACCCTGCCATTTACAACAGTACTTTCTTTTGATGCTATTTTACGTACACTTTACCGCATGTTCGTCAGTCGTCGCAATTTACTTGAGTGGATCCCTTCTTCGCAGACAGATCGTGAAGACACTAGGAGACGAGTTTTCCTGTTTGAGCCTGCAGGATACATGGTTATTTTCATATTTGCTTTAATTGCTTGGTTTTCTGGTGGCCTGTTTGAGCGGATATTTGGCACTGCTGCTCTTATTTTTTGGCTTCTAGCTCGCCCTGTCATTACGCAATTAAATCAACCGCCAAAAGCAGAAAGCCGAACATGGATAAATAATGCACATTCTGAACTAAATGAATTAGCTTTTCAAATCTGGTCATTTTATGAAAAATATGTCACGGAGGAAGAGTCTTGGCTGCCGCCTGATAACGTGCAGTACCATCCAAAAGAAATCATTGCCCATAGAACGTCACCTACCAATATTGGCTTATATTTAGCATGTGTGGTTGCTGCCCGTGATTTGGAATTCATCGATACGCCTACCATGTTAAACCGCATCGAATCTTCGCTGAAAACGATTATTCGGCTGGAAAAATGGAATGGGCATTTATTGAATTGGTATGATACCTGTTCAGCTTCGTCGCTGCTCCCTAAATACGTTTCAACAGTTGATTCTGGCAACTTTGTAGGGTATTTAATGGTCGTAGAACAAAGTTTACTTGAGTGGAGCCTACGGGAAATTGATTTTCAAACACGCATAAAGGACATCATCAGTGAAATAGACCAGCTTATTCAACAAACTAATTTCAAAGCACTCTTTAATTCAGATGAACGATTATTCTCTCTCGGATACCATATTGATACCAACCAAAAAGATACGATTCTTTATGATTTATTGGCATCTGAAGCGAGACAAGCAAGCTTTGTAGCCATAGCTTTGGGACAAATACCAGCTTCACATTGGTTTTCACTAGGACGGACGATGACTATTTCCGGGCAGCACAAAACATTGTTATCTTGGTCAGGAACCATGTTTGAGTATTTGATGCCAAGTCTGATTATGCGTTCATACCGCAATACTATATGGGATTCCACTTATCGAGGAGTTGTTCACGCACAGCAAACGTATGCTGATCAATATCAACTGCCCTTTGGAATTTCAGAGAGCGGCTATTATGCTTTCGACTATCAGCTGAATTATCAATACCGCGCTTTTGGTGTCCCTAGACTTGGACTTGATCGTGGTCTAGAACAAAATTTGGTCCTTGCACCATATGCTACGATTATGGCTCTTCCTTATGCGGGTGAAGCTGGTCTTGCAGCATTACGTAAATTTGAAGATTATCGTGCCAAAAGTGAGTTCGGGTATTATGAAGCAGTTGATTTTACTGCCCAAAGACTTTTAAATGGAGACCGATTTCAGGTCGTGCAAAGCTACATGGCTCACCATCAAGGTATGAGTATGCTAACTCTAACCAATTTATTATCGGATGATATTATGATAAGACGTTTCCATTCCGATGCCCGCGTACGCACCTGCAATCTGCTTTTACAGGAGCGCTTACCTGAAAAGGCTGCCCTTATTGAAGAGCCTTTAGGTCTAAATGCAAAGTTCACTTCTTTTGATGAACACTTTGATAATATGGAACGGTCGTTTACAAAACCAACTTTGGTTCCCGAAATAAACGTCTTATCAAACAGCCGAATGACAACTATAAACACAAACAATGGAACAGGGATGATTACATGGAATGGGCTTTCGATTTCAAGATGGCGTGAAGATCCCATTGCAGATACTTCTGGTATGATGATTTACGTTCACGAAATTCCTTCTGAAAAGACATGGAGTATAACTTGTTTCCCTTGTAATAAAATTCAGGATCCAAGTTCCGTATTTCGTCTTGACAAAACTACATATGAGGGTACCTATTGTGATATTTCATCAAAGCTTGAAATAACCATTCCTCCTGATATTGACGCCGAGGTACGACGTCTCCAACTTGTCAATAATAGTACCGAAGAAAAGATACTGGAAGTGACCACGTTTTTAGAATTAGCGCTGGCCAGTCCTCTTGCATTTAGTGCGCATCCGGCATTTAACAAGTTATTTATCGATACAAGCCACGATGCACAAGCACAATGTCTATTGGCAAAGAGACGTACCCGAGAAGATGAAGAGCAAGAGACATGGGCTGTTCATACAGTCTATACTGATGACCCTAATGCTCATGATTACGAATTCGAGACGGATCGTGCTAAGTTTATTGGACGTGGATATTCACTCAAGGAACCATATGCAATATCCTCACGACTTCGTGAACTTGTCGGCTCTGTTGTGGATCCAGCGTTTATCATGAGACGACGCATTCATTTGGCACCACGGCAATCAGCTTCTATCTACATTGTGACAGGTGTGGCCAATAGCCGCGAGAAGGCATTGGATATTGTTCAACAGTTGCGTGAGCCGAATCAGGTAGATCGTACCTTCCATTTAGCTTTAGTACGTTCGCAAATTGATCTTCGGCACCTGCACCTAACACCGAAGCAAGCTTCGGCTGCTCATCGGTTGGCGGGTCGTCTTCTATATACACCGTCCCTCACTCCGATGCGAAGTGAAGCGATTAAACAGAATAGTTTAGGTCAGTCTGCCTTATGGTCGCATGGGATAAGCGGCGACGTGCCCATTGCTATGGTTTCTATCAAGCATTCAGCCGATTTGCCTTTCGTTAGTTTGTTAGCACAACAACACCAGTACTTGTGTCAGCTAGGATTAGAAATTGACTTGGTGGTGCTTGATGAAACCGTTGGTGGCTATCAGGATCAACTCATGAATCGTTTAAGAGATCAACTGGCAGGCCGTGGATTGGGCCAATTAAGACGAATTATTGGTTTAAAGGCTTCACAACTGGACGAGAAAATAGTAACTCTCCTGAAATCTGTAGCACGTGTCTGGCTGCGAGCAGGAGGTCCAAGTTTGAGTGCACAACTAAGCGTGTATGAAAATCCAATAATTTCAGTACAGCAGCAACTTGTTGTAGAACGAAAATGGGATAGGCTGGAACAACCATCCTCTCTTTCTCCTATAGGTGAATTTTTCAATGGTTGGGGAGGTTTCATCGAGGGTGGTAGTGCCTACCAAATGTATGTTCAGAAAAGTTCATATCTGCCCAGACCTTGGAGTAATATACTTGCAAACCCTCGATTTGGTTGTTTAATCACAGATTTCGGTACAGGTTATAGTTGGTGGAACAATTCTCGAGAGTGTAAACTCACACCTTGGACGAATGACCCCGTATTAGATGAACCTGGAGAGTGCCTATATTTGCAGGATCTCGATTCGAAGCGAGTCTGGTCAGCTACCCCAAAACCAGCAGGAGACGAGCTAACTTACAAAGTAACTCATGGCAAGGGATTTAGCCGGTTTGAACAAATGGATGGAGATGTAGTCCACAAGATGGACACGATTGTTCCTTTGAACGATACGCTAAAACTTATCAAGCTAAACCTTAGTAATAGAAGTAATACTCAAAAGCGCATTTCCATTTCCTATTACGCAGAATGGGTTATTGGAGTTATACGTGAAGCCCAGGCCCCTTACATTGTTACGGAATGGGACGAAGATCATAAAGCACTACTTGCGCGTAATGCGTATCAAGAAACATTTCGTAATGCAGTCAGTTTTATGCATATATCCGTTCCCAATTCGTCCAAGAAGGCAGACAATTTGTATTCTTGGACGGGGGATCGCGAAGAATTTATCGGACGTAGCGGCACATATGAGTTCCCTAGTGCTTTTTTAGGAAAGGGGTTATCTAAACGGACAGGGGCTTTCTCAAATTCATGCGGGGTGCTTCAAGCAGTGGTTGAAATACCACCAGATGAGGAAATAACGGTACTGATTTTGTTTGGCTGTGAATCCTCAAAGGACAAGGTATCCTCGCTTATTAAACAATATGGTCGACCATCTGCTTTCGAGGACACGCTTTCAGAAGTTACTCATTACTGGCAGAAGATTCTTGGACAAGTACAGATTAAAACACCCGATCGGGCGATGGACATCATGATGAACGGCTGGCTATTATATCAAACACTTGCCTGCCGATTATGGGCAAGGACCGCATTTTATCAGGCGGGAGGTGCATTTGGGTTCCGTGATCAGCTTCAGGACTCGCTAGCGCTTTTACATGCTGATCCTGAGATTACGAGAAAGCAAATCCTCATTAATGCTGCCCACCAATACCAAGAAGGAGATGTTCAACACTGGTGGCACCAAGAAACCGATAAAGGAATTCGTACGAAATTTTCAGATGATCTACTCTGGTTACCTTATGCTGTATCCCGTTATTTAGAACAAACAGGTGATTACGGCATTCTAAAAGAGATTGTCCCCTACTTGCGGAGCGAGGTTCTTAAAGAGGAGGAACTAGAACGTTATGAAGATACAGTAGTGTCTGAAGAGAAAGGTTCACTGTTAGATCATTGCCTTCGGGCCATTCACCATGCTTTAAAATTTGGTGAACACGGATGCCCGCTCATGGGTATTGGGGACTGGAATGATGGCATGAGTCGTATCGGAGCAAAGGGTCGTGGTGAGAGCATCTGGCTTGGTTGGTTCCTTATCGATATTCTTAACAGATTTTCAAGACTTGACGACGGTATCCTTCCTGATGATAAGGTTGTATATTTTAACAATACTGCCAAACAATTGGAGGAAAACCTTAACCAGCATGCATGGGATGGCAGCTGGTTCCGCCGTGCATATACGGATGCCGGAACATGGATTGGATCAAATAACAACACGGAATGTAAAATAGACGCCATTGCTCAGTCGTGGTCTGTCATCTCGCAGGGAACCTCAATCGACCGTCAGACTCAGGCCATGACTTCGTTTGACCGAGAACTTGTCGATCGTGATTTAAATCTGGCTCGTTTGTTAACCAAACCGTTCGATAAAACAAAACCGAGCCCCGGATACATTCAAGGCTATCCACCTGGAATTCGTGAAAATGGTGGACAATATACACACGGTGTCATATGGGGAATTGTCGCCTGGTCAATGTTAAATCGTCGCGACAAAGCCTTTGAACTATTTTCGATACTCAATCCAATCAACCACACGCTCAACACTCGTGATGTGCTAACATATGAAAATGAACCATATGCGATGTCAGCTGATGTATATACAGCACACCCACATCAAGGCAGAGGCGGCTGGTCATGGTACACAGGGGCGTCTAGTTGGATGTACCAAGCAGGATTAGAATATATATTAGGGGTCAAGCTTCAAGGTGATCAACTATATATTAAACCTTGTGTACCGACAGATTGGGAATCATTCAGTATCGACTATCTATTTGGAAAAACCACGTATTCACTTGTCATTCACTGTAACCACGATTCTGATACTCCAGTAAAATGGATAGTGAACGATAAGGATGCCAGTGATCAACCGTACCTAAAACTTTTAGATGACGGTCAAGTGCATCATGTAAAAGTTTATCTTGCATTACAGCCTTTAAGTACCATAAGTTAAACGATAGGTATAGTAGAGTAGAAAGCAGGAATTAGATTTGCCTTCTTGTCTCCTTGGTTTCAGGGTGTTCCACCCTAGTAAGCCAGACAGGAGGGCATAGAGCTTAAAAAAAGCAGTCCTAAATTACACAAAATTTAGGACTGCCTTTTTTTATTGAATTTTGATTTATAAAATATTTGTTTAGTTATTCATACGAAATTCTTCGATTTTCTGAAGAAACATTTTTATTGCTTTGGAATCATCAGAGTTTTTACTTTGAACATACGAAAAAGGTCTTGTGATTTTTTTGTTTTTTAAAGTGAGATCACGTATCTCATTTGTCTCAATTTCTCTATCAACTGCCCATCGGGATAACAATGCAATTCCTAGCCCTGCTTTGACAGCTTCTTTTACCCCTTGATTACTGCTAAAAACAAAGGAGCGTTTAATGATTAAGCCCAATTCTGAAATAAATTTATCCATATAGGTCCGTGTTCCAGAACCCATTTCTCTAGTAATCCAGATTTGATTCTGCAGCATGTCCTTTTCAATCAGCTTCATTTGAGATAATGGATGGTTTGAAGGTACAACCACACTCATTTCATCTTCCATAAAAGGCTCTATATGAATATCGTGAACATTTGTCTCACCCTCGATTAATCCAATATCAAGTTGATTTGTTCTAACTCCTTCTATAACTTCTTCAGTGTTAGAGATAATGATCTGAACATCTACTAGAGGAAATTGACCTGCGTATTCAGCTAATACTTTAGGAAGGATGTATTCACCAATGGTAAAGCTTGCTCCTACTCTTAATTTTCCTGATACAACATGAAACAAATCATTAATTTCATGTTTTGCTTCTTCAAAGTGTAATAGTATCTGTTTAGCATGCTTATATAGTATTTCCCCAGCTTCCGTAATTTGTACCTGTTTAGGCGAACGATGAATGAGCTTGGTCCCCAGTTCATTTTCTAAATTTCGTATATGTAAGCTTACATTGGGTTGAGATATATGTAAAAGTTCTGCTGCACGAGTAAAGTTTTTTTGTTCAATAACTGTTACGAAAACCTTCATTGTATCTACAATCACTGATTTGATTTCCTCCAATCATTTCAAACTTAGTTAACATCATCTTATCATAAGTTTTTATAATGATTAAGATAGTTAATATATATTTAACTTATTGTTAAGTCTGACGTAAAGTTGATTTATAAAAACATCTCGTATAAGAGAATAGATTGGAGTGATAAAATTGGAAAAAACACTCGTAAAAGAAAATCCAAATATGCGATTTTTTATTCTAGGCATAGTTCTGACACTTTTCATTGCTATCCTAGCCAAATATTTAGGACAATTTCCATTTTTAAATAATATGGGTCAACTAGTTATTGCTATATTGCTTGGTATTGGATGGAGGGCTCTATTGGGTGTGCCTGAAAATTTAATCGCTGGAACAAATTTTTCAAGTAAGAAACTCCTTCGTATAGGGATTATTCTACTAGGTATGAGGCTGAATTTAGTTGATATACTCCATGCAGGACCAAAAGTATTTTCCATTGCAGTGATTAATATTGTCTTCACTTTATTCGTGGTTTACGGGTTATCTCGATTGTTTAAAGTGGAAAAAAGACTGGGAATATTAACAGCATGCGGCACTGCCATTTGTGGTGCAGCAGCTGTAGTTGCAATTGCCCCACAAATTAAAGCGAATGATGATGAAACAGCCATCGGAGCAGCAACTGTAGCTATTTTGGGCACGATTTTTACATTAGTATATACCATGCTCTATCCTATATTAGGATTATCTACACATGGATATGGAATCTTTTCAGGTGCTACCTTACATGAGATTGCACACGTAATCGCAGCAGCTGCTCCTGGTGGGAAAGATGCTGTTGACATAGCAGTGATTGTAAAATTAACAAGAGTTGCATTGCTGGTACCAGTTGCTATTATGATTGGATTTTGGACAAATCGAGGTAATCGTTCTCAAAGCGGAAAACAGAATAAAATATGGAAATCTATTCCTATCCCATGGTTTATTTTTGGTTTCTTGGTAATGAGTGCCATCCATTCATTGGAGATATTATCAACAACATTCACAAATAACCTTGTTCTTATCGCCTATTTGTTAATAGCTATGGCTATGGCAGGACTAGGACTTAATGTAGATGTCGAGACATTTAGAAGGCTTGGACTCAAATCATTGGGAGCAGGTTTAATAGGTTCAATATTGTTATCTATTTTAGGATACCTTTTAGTTTATGCCTTTCATTTAGCTTAGAAAATGGATAGTTTGAAACCATCGTCTTTGAAACATGAACTGGCTGAAACGAAGGAAGGACCAATTACTCAAGACCGACAGAAATCGGTCTTGAGTTTGTTTTTAGCTTCAGATCTATCAGCATTTGTTACGGGCAATGTATTAATGTTGATGGCGGACTTGTAATGAAATGATGTATTTAAAGTAAACCAGCTTTTGTTGAAGAATATTTTAGAAGTTCGTTCCAAATGGAAATCGGCTTTTTTTTGTACTGGACCCCAAAAGTTAGAGCTGAATTTTGACTGACTTTTTGGGGTGCAATTTTCTCTAATATTTTGTTTATGGCAATAAAAAGATACTTTTGAAACCCGCTCTAAGTAGATTTTTTACATAATCAATTTGTTAAAAGTAAATATTATATCTGTTCTAAATCAAAAAGGAGGTAGATAAAATGGACGCACAACGAGCACAGGAAATTTCACGTTCACAAGTCATGGCTAATGTAACTTGTAACGGAAGACAGGTCTATATTGAACATGTGGATCAACAAAATAGCACCGCCACGATTCATCCGCTCGACGAACCAAATAATAAACAAAATGTCGATGTTTCAATTCTAATTGAACAATAAGCGCTCATAGAAGAATTACATCAATAAGGACAACGATGCTGGTTGTCCTTATCCCACTTGATTATATAGGCAACTTAATGCTATGTATCCCGGTCATTTCAACCGTGGGAATTTGCTAACGTCCCAATGAATTATCTTATCCAAATATATATTTTTTATCCTACTTGTATCAAAAATTGGAATATAGGGATGCTACATAACGAGGGAACCGTAGATCCATTCTTTTGGTGACACTATAAACTTGGAGTGTTAGAAAATGAACAGTGCATGGCGCCGAATAATAAAAAAGAGAAGAAAAAAAGAACTAACACTGCAGTATGAGGAAACAGAACTAACAGTAAATAAACAAGAACTGAGTCCAGATCTAAAGGAAAATTTAAAAACGATTATAGAGGTTCTAGGTAACAGTAGTGATTTAATGATTCGTGAATTTAAAATAGGAAATCCCCCCATGACAAAAGCTGCCCTACTTGCTATAAATGGCTTATCGGATACAGAGAGCATCGGCAGTTTTATTATAGAAAGGCTAATGAGTGACGGTTACCATACGGAAAACGGTAGTCTTAAGCAGCCACGTGAATTATTTACATATATTAAAGAAAATATTTTAACGATTATGGGTGTAAAGGATGTCACCGATTGGAACACGCTAGTCCATAACCTTTTATCCGGGCAATCTATTCTTCTAATTGAAGGTTTAGTTCAAGCAATTGCCTGCAGTGTGCAAGGCGGAGAATTAAGAACCATTTCAGAACCTACGATAGAACCATCTGTTCGGGGGCCTAAAGAGAGCTTTGTTGAGGCTCTTGTGACCAATACTGCATTGGTTCGCCACCGGATTAAAAGCCCTAATCTACGGGTTGAAACCATACAACTAGGGGAAATTACACGAACAGATGTTTCCATTATATATGTAAAAGGGATTGTGAATGACAAACTTCTTACAGAAGTAAAAGAACGGTTAGGTAAAATAAAAGTGGATGAAATTACTGGTTCCAATACCATCGAAGAGTGGATTAGCGATGACATATGGACACCTTGGCCGACTATATTTATAACAGAGCGTCCGGATGTGGTAACCGGAAATTTATTGGAGGGACGTATTGCTATTTTTGTGGACGGGACACCGATTCCTTTAATTTTACCAGCGACATGGATTCAATTTTTTCAAACAGCCGAAGATTATTATACCAATTGGCATATGACCAGTTTCTTGAGACTTCTAAGAGTTGGTGGATTCTTGATCACCCTTTTGGGCCCGTCCCTTTTTATTGCGTTTCTTTCGTATCATCCAGAATTGATTCCAACGCCTTTATTAGTTAGTCTGTCCGCACAACGGCATGGAATCCCGTTTCCGGTATTTATAGAGGCCCTATTGATGGAATTTACATTTGAAGTGTTACGAGAAGCCGGAGTTCGGATGCCGCGTCCTATTGGACAGGCTGTTTCAATTGTTGGCGCACTTGTATTGGGTCAAGCAGCTGTTGAGGCAGGAATTGTTTCAAGTGCAATGGTGATTGTGGTGGCAGGGACGGCAATCGCCAGTTTTACTATGCCCCATGTTCAGATGACGGATACGACACGTTTACTTCGATTTATTATGATGATGCTGGCAGCTTCTTTCGGGCTGTATGGGATTGGTCTTGGAGTCATTGTGTTAGTTGCACACACTTGCAGCATTCGCTCGTTTGGTATTCCCTATTTGGCTCCTTTTGCTCCCCTTATGTTTGCTGATTGGAAAGATACCATCATTCGTTTCCCAAAACCGTTTTTGTCAAAACGACCTCGATTGTTGAACCAAACGAAGATAATACGAACAGGTACTACTCAGAATCTGGGCCCTTCACAGAAGAAAGGACAAATTAAGGAAAACGAATCGAAGAGGGATTCTAATGAAACATAAACGATTCATTATTTTTTTTATGATTGTATCTACCGTATTCCTGTCAGGATGTTGGGATCGGCAAGAATTACAAGATCTTGACATTGTAAGTGCTATTGGCATTGATAAAGGCGGCAATACTTCGGAAAACAGATATCTTGTTACAGTACAAGTTATTAATGAAGGACAAATAGCTACTGCGGGAGGCCAAGGAGTGAAATCAATGTCGGCGCCTGTTACGACCTATTCGGCTGTAGGAAGCACCGTTGAAGAGGCAATTCGAAAAGTTATGCCAAAGTCACCCCAGGAACTTTTTTTCCCTCATGTCCAATTAATGGTGATAGGTGAGGAGCTAGCACGAAAAAAAGGGATTCATGATTTGTTTGACTTTATTGAACGTGACTCACAATTTCGAACATTGTTTCCGATTCTAGTCGTCAGAGATAATACAGCAAAGACTCTTCTCCAAATCACGACCCCTTTAGAGGACGTTCCTTCTGCCAAAATTGTAGGGGGCTTGGAGTCTACCACAAAAATCCGGGGAGAGTATGCAAGTACCCGTGCCGATCAAGTCATTCAACAATTAGAACGAGGAGAAACGGCAAATTTAACAGGGGTTCAGATTACCGGAGACCCAGAAAAAGGAAACAAGATGACAAACATTCAAGAAATATCTCCAAAGACAGTGATCGAGATAAGAGGACTTGCTATTTTTAAAAAGGGGAAACTCAAAAAATGGTTGGATGAAGATACTGCCCGAGGTGCTATATGGATTAATAATGAATTAAAAAAAACCGTTATAGACCTTAATTGTGAGAAGGTAAAAAAAGGGATTGCAGCGGAAGTTATGCGCGCAAAAACAAAAATTAAAGCAGAAATAAAAAACCAAAAACCTGTTATTCAGATCACAGTTAAATCAGAAGGCCATCTCTCAGAAGTGCATTGTCCAATCGATCTCAGTAAACATACATCCATTGAAAAACTTGAAAACCAGATGGAGAAGGAAATAAAAGAGGAAGTGATGATGGCCGTAAAAGAGGCCAAAAAACAAAAAACCGATATTTTTCGTTTTAGTGAATATATCAACCGTGAAAACCCTAAATTGTGGAAGGAAATCAAGAAAAAATGGAATGATGAAATCTTTCCCGAGACAAAAATCAACGTAAACGTAAAAGCGTTTATTCGACGGTCAGGTTTGCGAACAAAATCATATATAAAATAATGAAAAAATTCGGGCATAACATGGAACGAAGGGAGGTTTTCTAAAAAGATGGAGAAAGCCAAAATTAGCGCCATTCAACTATTTGTCATGATGTTTATGTTCGAACTTGGAAGTGCACTGGTCGTAAGTTATGGAATAACTGCCCATAAAGACGCCTGGCTAGCGATTCTTTTAGGGATGAGTGGTGGAGTTGTCTTATTTTTAATTTACTACACTTTATTTCGTCAATATCCGAACCTACCGTTGACCGGATATGCCAGGAAAATATTTGGTAAATATGTTGGGTGGATAATTGGTCTATTATATGTCGTATTCCTTTTGTACGATGCTGCCCGAGATTTGCGTGATTTTGGGGAATTGCTGCTTTCATCGACATTAACAGAAACCCCGTTATTGGCGATCAACATCTTGTTGGTTCTTGCCATTTGTTATGTACTGTATTTAGGGATTGAAGTATTAGCAAGGACTGCAGAAGTGTTTTTTGTCATTCTGCTCTTTATAGGCTTCACAGGAAATATGTTTGTCTTTTTTTCAGGCAATATTGATTTTAAAAATTTGCAGCCGTTTCTTGAAAATGGATGGAAGCCAATCTTAACGACAGCATTTCCGTTACTTACTTTTTTTCCTTTTGGAGAAATGATTGCCTTCACTATGTTGCTTCCTTATTTAAATCGGCATGAGTCAGCGAAAAAAGTTGGGCTATTTGCTGTCATTTCAAGCGGTCTTAGTTTAGCTTATAACACAAGTTTAAATATCGCCGTTCTTAGTGTCGGAGTAGTGGAGAGATCGACGTTTCCTTTGTTATCAACCATCGGAAAGGTCAATCTTATGGAGTTTTTACAACGACTCGATGCTCTTGTTGTCTTTACTCTTCTAATCCTTATGTTTTTCAAGATCGCCATTCTTTTTTATGGTGCAGTAATCGGAATAGTCGATTTATGCAATTTAAAGAACCATCAACAAATTGTTTTACCAGCAGGAATTATTCTCATCTTTTTATCTATGGCGATTGCTTCAAATTTTGCGGAACATATTGAAGAAGGGCAGAAAACGGCTCAATATTTCTTTTTCCCGCCTATTATGGTGATCATACCGTTTTTAATGTTGCTTGTTTCCATGATTCGTAGTCGTAATGGTTTAAAACATAAAGCTAACTAGAACCCTTTTGTTTACTGTATTTTTTGCTACTCACGACATGTCCAAATTTAATAGATTTTTTACACCATAACCTACTCCCCCCATTTTTAAAAGGAGTAAAAATAGGTAAGCAAAGTAGGAAGATGACTAGATTTAAGATACAAGTGTTTATCCATCGAATAGGAAAAAAGGAAAAAGATAATTTTAAAAAAACAATAAAACCCATGCCAAAAAAGGCGCCTGGCCAGCCATTCTTTTAGGAATGGGCGGGGCAATGCCCATATTTTTCATTTATTACTTTCGTCAATATCCAAATCTACCACTTACCGGATATGCCAGAAAAATATTTGGTAAATACCTGGGATGGGTTATTGGATTGTTATACATCCTATTCTTTATATATATTGCTGCCCGAAATCTACGTGAGTTCGGTGAATTGCTCTTTCATCGACTATGCGAGAAACATCGTTATTGGGAATCAAGATCTTAATGGTACTTGCTATTTGTTATGTCCTTATCTAGGAATTGAAGTCGTAGGGGGAACAGCAGAAATAATGATTGTCATATTACTCTTTTTTTGGAGTAGTAGGAAATTTTTTGATCTTTGTTTCAGGTAATGTCGAGTTTAATAATTTACTGCCATTTCTGGAAATTAGATGGAAACCAATCATAACAACATCCTTTCCACATAATCGTTTTCCCTTTTGTAGAAATGCTTGTTTTTACGATGCTGCTTCCTTACTTAAATTGACCTGAATCAGTGAAAAAAGTGTGGCTATCTGCCTTGATTTCAAGCGGCCTGGCCTTAAGTTGGACCGTTAGTTTAGATATCCGTTCTTGGTATCGAAGAAGTGGAGAGATCGACGTTTCCTTTGTTATCAACCATCGGGAAGGTTAATTATGGAGTTTTTACAACGACTTGATGCTATTGTTGTTTTTACTTTTCTTATTACGATGTTTTTTAAAACATCCATCTATTTTTATTGTTCCTTTAATCGGTATAGTCGATTTGTTCAAGTTAAAAAACCATCAACAAATTGTTTTACCAATTGGGTTATTAATATTTTTTTTATCAATGGTGATGGCTTCCAATTTTTCAGAACAAACGGAAGAAGGTATCATCCCTCATGAAATTGCTATCGCTCTCCATATCATTATTCCCTTGATAATGCTTCTGATTCGCAACCGTTTTAAGGAGAAAGCTAACTAGAACCCTTTTGTTTGTAATTTTTTATAATTATCATGATTTGCTGGCCAATTGTAATAAATAAAAGAAACGCAATCATTACATATTCTCCAGGTTCTATTACCCAAAAAGGGTTGATTAAATGCAATAATGCGTGAGAGAGCTTAAATCCTAAAAGAATGTCCATTAATGAAATGAGTAAAACGGATAATAAAAGAATGAATACAAAAACTCCGAATACTTTCATGGCTTTTCTCCCTTTTTGTCAGGATGTAAAGATAGTATTTGTTACAAGAGATTATTTTAAAAAATTTTGTATGAAGAATTATGGAGTTTCGTTTCTGTTGTATTAGTTTCATTAGAAAATAAAAATAAAAGTCCAATATTTCAGGAATATAGAAATATGCATTATTTATCCGAGAATAATTTCTCTCAAGAGGACGTTTGTGAGGTATTTAATCATCTTACTATGCGATGTGGTTATTAATGGACAAAAATATATTATACATTTTTTCTGGGTATGATGATTCTGCAATGATTGAAGGCTGAACATCTTTTGTGGTTTAATCAGCTAAAGGGCGCGATTGTTGGATAAAGGTTTTTCAAATAAAAAGGAGAAAACATAATATTGCTAGAGAATTTTATTAAAGAAGCAAGGGAAAATAAAAACCTTAAAAGCTCCAAATCCTTTTTTGTTATAGATATTACCGGATTTCTTATTTTTATAAATCCCTCTTGTACAAGCCTGACGGGATATACGGCAGAGGAAGCCAAATCTATAAGTTTCCTTAAATTAGTTTCATTTAATGACATAGAAATAATATATAATCATTATCTAAAAATAGTTGAAGGTAACAATCAAAGTTTTGACTGTGAAATATTAAATAAAAATGGGAAACTCGTAAATATATAAAGAATTTCTAATTTTTATTAATGGTGAATATGTAGGTGTTTATGGAATTCAAACAATCTATCGAGCTTATAGTATAGGACATAACTTTGCTGTTTTAACAAAAGGTTACTACATATTAAATTTATCTCTTGGATCGGTAAAAAACTATATTTCTAATATTTATTCCAAATTAGATGTAAAAATCCTCTCTTCTGCCATTATGTAAGCAATCGAAGAACGGATTATTAAGGCAAAATAGTGAGTAAAAAAGGAGAAAAAATACCAACGATACGGGATTATGATCAAAAATATGGCATAATGGCGACAATCCAGCTGTTTTATAAGTATCACTATAAACAGATAAAGAGAAAAATTTTTTCCGATTCAAGGGTTTATTAGCGTTCCAGAGAGGATTCGAATCCCTTTTCTAGTTACACTTATTCTTTTGAAGTAAAATCAATATCTTTAATCCTTAGATTTGATAACTCATTTACCCGAATTCCAGTTCCTAAAAAAGAGAAATGATACTAATATTTCGCTCTCTATCTCGTTTAAAATACTTAAGTTGAGAAGGGGAAAGGGAGCTCTCATATTCACTTTTAATATAATCCAAAAATTCTAAATCCTTATCTCCAATAAAGATCTTATCTGTTAATTGTTTAGCACCTTCATTAAAAATCTGTTTTACTTTGGTTACTTCAATTTTTTGCATAATATTTTTATGAAAATAGGGTTCATTGTTTGCTACTTCATTTTCTATTGTTAGGTATTTAAACAAAGAGCGTAGGGAGGATTTATGCCTGTTTACTGTCTTAGCATCAATTTGTTTCGTTTCATCATCAGTTTGTGAAACTTTATATTATTGTCTCGAAAAAAACTTAAGTGCGTAAAGCTGAATAAAAAGAACAAACTAAAGCAGAATCATTATAATTGCTGAAATCCTTGGTTTTCCAACTTTTTTGAGAAATTAAAGGCTGTTGAAAAGTGCATGACTCCAAGTTTGGCAATTTCTGAAATGGGAGCGTCTCTTGGAATAAAAATAGTAATATTTTCAGTCTGAATGGAGAAAATACATTAGTCAATGATTTTAACCGAAAAGGGAGGAAGAAAAAATGACAACCGTACAAGATATAATGTCCAAAGATGTAAAGGTATGTACACTGCACGAGCCAGTAACAGCCGCAGCAAAAATTATGCGTGATATTAATTGTGGTTCCGTACCGGTTTGTGAGGATAAAAAAGTGGTGGGAATGATTACTGACCGTGATATTGTCCTTAACTGTGTTGCAGATGAAAAAAACTGTAGCTCAATCCATTGCCATGAGATTATGACATCAGAAGTAATTACCTGTTCTCCGGAAACAGATGCCCATGAATGTGCTCGTATGATGTCCGAGAATCAAATCCGCCGTATCCCTGTGGTTCAAAATGGAGAATTGGTTGGAATGTGTGCTATTGGTGACCTGGCAACCGTTGACATTCATATTAATGAAGCAGGGGATGCGTTAAGTCATATTTCTCAATCACTTCAATAGATAATTTTCAAAATTATTTAAAAGGAATAAACCTATGGAATGGTTTATTCCTTTTTCAACATTGGAGCGCATAGATATTGTTTAAAAAGTTACTGGCGGGAGGGATAAATATGGATAATACGCAAGCTGTGACGAAAAAAGAACAGGAAGACATCAAAAAATTCAGTGAAGTCAATGAATTCAACCATGAAAACAACCCTGTTGCCAAAGCACAAAAACAAATGTCATCACAAGAGACAACTGGAGTATTAGATCAAGAATAAAAGATCTTATCTTTAAAATAATATAAATGCCGACTCAAGAAAACGGATTTATTTTGTAGGCTAATGTGGTGATCGACATTCCACACATGTGGAGTGCTGTTCTCTGCTTGTAAAAATAGATAAATAAAAGGATGGCAAAAATGAGTAAAGAGTCTTTTCTTCTAGGGAGGCTCTTTTTATTATTCTTGTGTGTAACAGTATTGCGGTAGGCTGAAAAAGGTTCTTCTCATTTTTTAAACGAGAATTTTGTTTAGATATTTTCAATAAATCGGTTTTAACAGCGATGAATTTTTTATGAAATTGGATATATAGAAATGGAATGTATACACTATATTTTATGTGAAAAATATTTTACCAAGTAAAAGTTGTACATAGCAGGTCTACTTAATCATAGAATACAAGTTCTTTAAGAAGGGATGTTGTTATGAAAAAGCCTGGGTATCCTGGTCCGCAAGGTTTATATCACCCTGAATATGAACATGAAGCTTGTGGAATTGGAATGGTCGCTAATATTAATGGAAAAAAGTCACACGACATTGTGGATTATGCTATCACGATTTTATGTAATTTAGAACACAGGGGTGGACAATCCGCAGACACGAGTACCGGGGATGGAGCAGGGATTCTGACTCAAATTCCTCATTCTTTTTTTGAGAAACAATGTGATAAAGAAAATATTGAACTCCCTGAAGAGGGTAAATACGGGATTGGTATGATCTTTTTACCACAGGATCCAGAAGTTAGAAAAAAAACCCAAAAACAAATTGAAAACGTTATTAAAGAGGAAGAGCAAGTCTTTCTAGGTTGGAGGACTGTTCCGGTTAATGATTCTTTTGTTGGTGACATGGCCAAAAAATCAAAACCGTTTATCCGTCAAATGTTTATTGCTTCTTCTCTTAATCCACATGATCAAAATGATTTCGAAAGAAAATTATATGTGATCCGTAAACGGTTAGAAAAAGAAGTATGCCCTTCAGATAAGGAACATCAAGAAGGGATGTATGTTTGCAGTTTATCCTCAAGAACCATTGTCTATAAAGGCATGTTAATTCCTGAACAGCTGGATTCCTTTTATGTTGACTTAAATCATCGTGATTTTAAGTCTGCACTGGCCCTTGTTCATTCGCGATTTAGTACAAACACATTTCCTAGCTGGGAAAGAGCTCATCCAAACCGATTTACCATCCATAATGGAGAATTTAATACGATAAAAGGAAATGTCAAATGGATGCAGGCTAGAGAGGCTCTTTGTGAATCTGAGTTATTTCGAGACAAAGATTATCAAAAGTTATTTCCGGTCATCGATACGGAGGGCAGTGATTCTTCCATGTTTGATAATTGTTTTGAATTTCTGCATCTTTCAGGACGTTCACTTGCGCATACAGCGATGATGATGATTCCCGAGCCATGGGTATATGATGAAACAATGGATGAGGCCAAGAAGGCATTCTATCAATTTCATAGCTGTTTAATGGAGCCATGGGATGGTCCTGCTGCTGTTGTATTTACGAATGGAAAACAAATCGGGGCATGTCTTGATCGGAATGGGCTCCGTCCTGCCCGTTATTATGTAACAAAAGACGGTATGATAGTTTTGGGTTCTGAGGTAGGCGCATTGGATATTTTTGTTGAGGATATTGAATATAAAGGCAGACTTCTCCCAGGGAAAATGCTCCTTGTTGATTTGGAAAAGGGCAAAATTATTCCGGATGAAGATATTAAAAGGCAAATCGCCTCAGAGAATCGGTATAAAGATTGGTTAGTAGAACATTTAGTTGATATTGATGATCTGCCTGAAACGCACAGTCATCAACAAGTTATTCATACAGATGAACGACTCAAACAGCAACTTGCATTTGGGTATACAAACGAAGACCTCAATAAAATTTTGAAGCCGATGGTTACAGATAAGCATGATCCCATTGGATCGATGGGGTATGATTCTCCCCTTGCTGTTTTATCAAATAGACCACAGTTGCTCTATAACTATTTCAAACAGCTTTTTGCCCAGGTAACCAATCCGCCGATTGATGC
The DNA here is from genome assembly GCF_016908975.1 of Neobacillus cucumis. Taxonomy (GTDB): domain Bacteria; phylum Bacillota; class Bacilli; order Bacillales; family Cytobacillaceae; genus Neobacillus; species Neobacillus cucumis. Next base: position 20,381 of record NZ_JAFBEX010000025.1, on the reverse strand, counting down.
CATTCGGGAGAAGATTATTACTTCGGTTATAACAACAATTGGACCACAGAAAAACATAATTAAACCTGAGCCTGAAAGTTGTCAACAAATTCAGCTTCAGACACCGATTTTGACGAATCGGCAGTTAGAAAAAATTCATTATTCCAGCTTTAAAACAGAAACTCTATCCATTCTGTTTCCTGTTGAAGCCAATCCACCTGATTTTAATAAAATTTTAGATAGCTTATTTTTGAAAGCCGACACTGCCATTAACAATGGTATTTCTTTACTAGTTTTATCTGATCGCGGAGTCGATGCCGAGTATGCCGCGTTGCCAGCTCTGCTCGCAGTCTCGGGATTGCATCATCATCTCATTCGAAAAGGAACACGATCAAAGGTAAGCATCATTGTTGAATCGGCAGAACCAAGAGAGGTCCATCATTTCAGTGCATTACTTGGTTTCGGGGCAGAAGCTATCAATCCTTATTTGGCCTTTGAGTCTCTAAGGGGCTTGATTGAAATCGGTGATATACGCGAAACAGAAGTTGATAAGGCTATTAACACATACATTTTGACAGCAACCGATGGAATCGTTAAGGTATTATCGAAAATGGGGATATCAACCATTCAAAGTTATATTGGGGCACAAATATTTGAGGCAATCGGGATTGATCAAGGCGTGATCGAGAAATATTTTACTGGGACAGCTTCACGAATTGAAGGTATTGGGTTGGGTATCATTGCCGAAGAAGTGATGATGAGGCATAAACGAGCATTTGCACAGGCAAGAGGTGGAGAGAGGACATTGGATTCAGGTGATGATTTTCAGTGGCGCCATGACGGAGAGGATCATCAATACAACCCGCGGACCATTCATCTTTTACAGCAAGCTTGCCGAACGAATAATTATAAACTTTTTAAAGAGTATTCAGCATTATTGACGGATCCTAGCGACAATCTTCAATCCATTCGCGGCTTGTTATCGTTCAAAAAACGAGAATCGATACCAATTGACGAAGTGGAATCTATTGAAGAAATTTGTAAGAGGTTTAAGACGGGAGCGATGTCATACGGTTCCATTAGTCGTGAAGCTCACGAATCACTTGCCATTGCCATGAACAAAATTGGTGCAAAAAGCAACTCTGGAGAAGGTGGAGAGGACCCTGACAGATTTACACCTGATCCAAATGGACAATCAAGGCGCAGTGCGATTAAACAAGTTGCTTCTGGCCGATTCGGAGTATCTAGTTATTATCTTGTAAATGCGGATGAAATCCAGATTAAGGTTGCCCAAGGTGCCAAGCCGGGAGAAGGGGGACATCTTCCCGGAAAAAAAGTATATCCATGGATTGCCGAGGTAAGGGGCTCAACACCTGGCGTAGGATTGATTTCACCGCCTCCACACCATGATATTTATTCCATTGAAGACTTGGCCGAATTAATTCATAACTTAAAAAATGCCAATCCATCCGCCAGAATTAGTGTCAAGCTTGTATCGGAGGCCGGTGTCGGAACCATTGCAGCAGGTGTTGCCAAAGGAAGAGCCGATGTGGTTCTGATTAGTGGATATGACGGCGGAACGGGGGCTGCGCCAAGAACAAGCTTAAAGCATGCAGGATTGCCGTGGGAACTAGGCTTAGCCGAAACACATCAAACATTGCTGTTAAATCGTCTTCGTGATCGAATCGTCGTGGAAACGGATGGGAAATTGATGACGGGCCGGGATGTTGTCATTGCTGCCTTACTTGGGGCAGAGGAATATGGATTTTCAACGGCACCGTTAGTTGTATTAGGTTGTATCATCATGCGGGTATGCCACCTCGATACTTGTCCAGTAGGCGTTGCCACACAAAACCCCGAGTTACGGAAAAAATTTACGGGGGAACCGAAGCATGTAGTCAACTTTATGAGGTTCATCGCCATGGAAGTAAGAGAGTTTATGGCCGAACTCGGATTCCGCACTGTCAATGAAATGATTGGAAGGACCGATGTTTTAGAGACACATCAAGCCATTGACCATTGGAAAGCAAAAGGAGTAAATCTTTCTGCTCTTCTCTATCAGCCTGAAGTTCCGAAAAATACCAGCCGTTATGCCACGGTTGAACAGGTTCATGGACTTGATAAAACAATGGATAAACAAGAGTTAATCCCTTTATGTAAAGAAGCGCTCGAAAACCAGGAACCTATTAAGGCGACTTTGTCGATACGGAACATTAACCGAGTCGCTGGGACCATGTTAGGGAGTGAAATAACAAAACGATATGGTGCCAAGGGGCTGCCTGAGGATACGATTCATCTAACTTTTACAGGCTCTGCCGGACAAAGCTTTGCTGCCTTTATTCCACCCGGATTAACGATGAGACTAGTAGGAGATGCCAATGATTTTATCGGTAAAGGGTTATCAGGGGGGAAAATTATTGTTCGCCCTTCTCGGAGGGCTACCTTTACCTGGGAAAATAATATCATTATCGGAAACGTTGCCTTTTACGGAGCAACGGCAGGAGAAGCTTATATCAGCGGAATTGCCGGAGAGCGCTTTTGTGTGAGGAATAGCGGAGCAAATGTGGTCGTAGAAGGTATGGGTGACCACGGTTGTGAATACATGACAGGTGGAACAGTGATTGTACTGGGGGAAACAGGGAAAAACTTCGCAGCCGGTATGTCAGGTGGGGTTGCGTATGTCTTGGATATGACAAACGATTTTCGAGTCAAATGTAATCAGGCTCAAGTTTATCTCGATCCCATCCAAGATGAGTCGGAACTCCAACTTGTCCACCAAATGATTGAAAAGCATGTTCAATATACGCATAGTCCCCTTGGGGAGAGTGTGTTAACTAGCTGGGCAGACATGAGCAAGAAATTCGTCCGTGTTATTCCGAAAGACTATTTGGAGATGCAAGAGCGAATTAAAGGCCTGCAAGCAGCTGGGTTGAGTGAAAATCAAGCAGCACTTCGGGCATTTGAAGAAAGTCAAAAAGCAGTGGAAGCAATAAAAGAGGGAGGGTGAACGATGGGAAAACCAACTGGTTTTATGGACTATGAACGACAATCAAGGCCGGAACGTGACCCTAAAAGACGCACGGCTGATTGGGACGTTTATACGTCACCTCTTGAAGAACATGAATTAAAAGAACAAGGTGCTCGTTGTATGGATTGCGGGATTCCAACTTGTCATACTGGAATCATGATAAACGGGATGACATCAGGTTGTCCCGTCCATCACCTCATACCGGAGTGGAATGATTTAGTTTACCAAGGCCAATGGGAGGAAGCCCTGAAGAGAGAACATAAAATGAATAACTTCCCTGAATTTACTGGACTTGCTTGTCCGGCTCCATGTGAAGGAGCATGTGTACTTGGGATTAATGAGCCGGCGGTTGCAATCCGGACAATCGAGTTAGAAATCATTAATCGAGGCTTTAAGGAAGGGTGGGTGAATCCGGAGCCTCCAGAGACTCGAACGGATAAAAAGGTGGCAGTTGTTGGTTCAGGTCCGGCTGGGTTGGCATGCGCTGCCCAACTCAATAAAGCAGGACACTATGTCACAGTTTTCGAACGTCATGATCGTGTTGGGGGGCTGTTAACGTATGGGATTCCTGAAATGAAGCTTCCTTACTCTGTTGTCGAGAGAAGAGTCAATCTTCTTAAGGCAGAGGGGATTACGTTTGTGACAAATACAGACGTTGGAAAAGATTATCCAATTTCAGAATTACAATCAGGATTTGATGCGATTGTTCTATGTGGCGGTGCAACAAAACCTCGTGACGTAAAAGTAGAAGGAAGAGAGCTGAAAGGGATCCATTTTGCCATGGATTTTCTCCATGCCAATACCAAAAGTTTATTAGATTCAAACCTTGATAACGGTGATTTTATTTCAGCTAAAGATAAAGATGTGGTTGTCATTGGCGGCGGGGATACAGGTGTAGATTGTTTGGCTACTTCTGTTCGTCATAAATGTAAAAGCTTAACACAGTTTGATATTTATGAGAAAAAAGGTGAAGATCGGGTAGATGACAATCCATGGCCACAATGGCCCGTTATCCATCGAGTGGAGTATGGCCAAAAAGAAGCCGCAGCCACATTTGGTGAAGATCCTCGAGCCTATGCCGTGATGACGAAAAAGTTTGTAGGGGATGAGTTTGGGAATGTCAAAGAAATTCATACTATTAACGTTGAAACGACAACCGATGAAAATGGGCAGCGAATTCGAAAAGAAATTCCTGGTACAGAAAAAATCTGGCCAGCTCAGTTAGTATTACTCGCGATTGGATTTAGTGGTCCAGAGCAGGATTTACTTCAAAAAATGAACGTCGAGACTGATAATCGGTCAAATGTAAAAGCGGAGTATGGAAAATATAAAACAAATATCGAAGGGGTTTTTGCTGCCGGTGATATTCGTCGTGGTCAAAGTCTTATCGTCTGGGCTATTAATGAAGGAAGAGGTGCTGCTAGGGAGTGTGATCGTTATTTAATGGATGTAACAAATTTACCAGAATAATACATGTAATTTATAATATTTAAAAAGCACCCTTTCCTTCAAACTTTTGAAGGAAAGGGTGCTTTTTTTTATTAAATTTCACCTTTCGTGCAGGAATTCCGACAATAATATAGAATCTTTTTAATTATTGTTACGAATGTAATAAAAATGTGACAAAAAGTTAGTGGGGAAAGAACACAGAATTTGTGTCCATTCTTAATTGTATTAGTTAGTAGTTTAATAGAATAACACAAGAACACCTTTAAAATACTAATACAAAAAAGAAGTCAAGAATGTTTGACATAAAAACTACATAATGTAGTGTAAATTTACTATTTCATCTTCAACAAAACATTAAAGGAAATATAAATTAACGAAAATAGAAGATGCAACATTCTAAGTCTAATGTTCGAAGATGGCTGCGTTCACAGGAAAGTGGAGGGAAGGGTAATGGAAAACGTATCACAGGCAATTGTCCCACAGGAAGAGTCAAGAGAATCAAAAAACGTATCTAAGAAATCATCGAAAAAATGGATCTATGCACTAGGTGGTATCGTTGTTGCAGGAGGACTTGCATTAGGGGGATTATCCTATTACCAAAATAATCATTTTAATTCCCATATCAACATTAACGGAACAAATGTTGGCGGCCTGACCGCAGAACAGGCATTGCAGAAATTAAAGATTTCTGTTTCAAAAAATCAGGTCTATATTGGCAAAGCACTCGTTTTGGATGAGGGCCAAACAAAAGCAGGATTTGCAGAGCAAGACCTATCCAATGTCCATAAAGTATTATCCACTCAAAGGACATTCCTTCCTAATTCCAAGACTCAGAATTATACGTTGTTGCCAACAGAGGTCAATCAAAATCAGAGCCAAACGATGAAAAGTCATTTAGAACAAAAACTGACTGCTCTGAACAAACGTTTAAAAGCCCCACAAGATGCCCAAGTTAAATTGCAACAGGGGAAAGTGGTGGTGACAGAAAGCGTCCCTGGACAACAGTATGATGTACCTACCATGTTGCAGCAATTTCAGAAGCAACAATATAACAGCGTCATCGTATTGAATCCTGTCTATCGTCAGCCAGTTAAAGTAAATGACCCGATTATTCAGAAAGAAAAGGCGGCCTTGCAAGCTGTCCTCGCACGAACAGTCAATTACACCGTACAAGACAAAGTTTACGCCTTGAAGGGAAGCGACCTGATTAAAAACGTAGGTTTGGCGAAGAATTTGCAGATTACGGTCGATACGGACGGCATCATCAACGAATTGAATAAAATCAACGCCAGCCAATCCACTTTAGGCAAAAATTTTCAGTTCAAAACGACTACAGGCGGCGTAATTTCAGTACAAGGCCAATCATATGGCTGGGCACTCAATGTGCATAAAGAGGCAAAAGCCATTCAACAAGCTTTTGAAACAGGGCAAACTTCCGTTGTAGCTTCTAGCGTTTATGGAAAGGGATGGAACACTGGCGGAATTGGTTTTAAAAACACAACCAATTACGGAATCGGAGATACCTATGCTGAGGTATCTATCGCCCAACAGCGAATTTGGCTGTATAAAAACGGGAAGATGGTGCTCACCACTCATGTAGTAACAGGAAGAAAGGATGTTGGTGAAGATACCCATCCAGGTGTATGGTATATTGAGTACAAAAAGTCCCCAGCCGTCCTTGTCGGAAGCGAAGTGGGAATGTCAAATTACCACGTACCTGTCAATTATTGGGCACCTTTTACCTTGGATGGAGAAGGATTCCACGATGCCAGCTGGCGGAGCAATTGGACTAGCACAGCGTACCTACATTCAGGTTCAGGCGGCTGTGTTAACACTCCACCAGGCGTAATGCCTTCTGTTTATAACAATCTTAGTGTGAACGAACCAGTTGTTGTGTATTAAACTTATAAGGTATAACGGCTTGGAGGAAACTCCAGGCTATTAATCTTGTTTTATTTGAAATGTTATAGAATTTAAAAGAGCATAAATGAATAAAGGAAAGGATGTATAAAGATGTTAAAAAAGTTAAGGTGGTTTCTATACTTCGTTGTAGCTGTTCTCGTTGTTTTTAATGTATGGTATTACTTCCATAACAAGTCCACAGAAGCTTTTGATCCCAACCTTAAGAAATTTGAAAAAGACCTTGGCATTTCTGAAGTTTCGCCTAAAAATCCGCCCAAATTTACTCTTACTGATCAAAACGGGAAAGTTGTTTCTTTAACTGATTTTAAAAATAAAAAAATGGTTATCCAACCAATCGACCCTAGGTGTACCGATGTTTGTCCGATTATTTCTCAAGAGTTAATCAATGCGAACCAACAATTAGGAACGAGTGCTAAAAATGTAGTTTACATCGGTTTGAATGTAAACCAATACTATAATAAAGTAAGTGATGTAAAAGCTTTCTCAGACCAGGAAGGACTATCCCACCTCAAAAACTGGTATTTTCTAACTGGTTCCGTTGATACTCTTAAAAAAATTTGGAAAGATTATGGGCTAATAGTGGAACAACCAAGTAAAACACAAGATGTCATACATACATCCGAAATGCTTTTTGTGAACAGCAATGGGAAAGAAATGTATGATGGGAACCCTCAAGATGATGGGGCCACTATCAAAGAATGGTCAAATGCGATTAGTTATATAATAAGTAAAATGCCATGAAACACTGTAGAACTACATACCACCTATTAGAAAACCAAGACTCGCTCTGTTGTCCATTAGAGCGAGTCTTTTTATTAAAGCAATAAATATAAGTTCATTTTCTGACAATTTAGCTACTGATTACAAAGGTACGTTTATTGGTGGTTTTATCCGATACTAACCTAAGCATAAAATCAGCTACATCAGCACGAGAGATTTTCGGAAATGCACCAACACTAATGATTTCTCCACTTTTATAAACTCCAGACTTGGGTCCATTGGTTAGGATTACTGGGTGCACCAATGTCCAATCTAGGTTACTTTGATTTAAATATTTTTCCCCAATTTCTTTATCAGCGAAAGTACTCTTCAGAAGTGTTTTATAGAACACTTTTGGTAACACGGGTACCCGATTCAAACTGTTACCAACACCAAATGCCGACATTACGATAATCCTTCTGATATGGCACTGCTTCATTGCATCAACGATATTTTTAATTCCTACTGAAAAAACATTACCTGTGAGCGATTTTCCATTTCCTAATGCACTTATAATTAAGTCGAATCCTCGTACTGCATTTAAAACAGAGTTGGAATTTTGTACGTCACCTGTTATCACAGATAAATGTTGATGTTTTAAATTCAATCTACTTGGGTCTCGAACAAATGCAGTGATTTCATATCCTAATTCTAGACCCTGACGAACAATATGCTGGCCAGTAGGTCCTGTTGCTCCGAAAACCAATATTTTCATGTCCACCACTCCTAAAATACTTTTAAAACATAAATGAATTTAGAATTCGAATCATCCTAAAAATATTATAAATATGTCATGATTTTTTTGATCATTTTAATGATTATGGTTTAACATTAGATGAAGCTGAATAAAGAAAACGCGGGAAGTCCAATAAAGGACAACCCCCTAAGTTTTTTATGAGCTCTTCTATTTAATAAATGGCTAATAATCAAATCAATTAATAAAATTATCATACCATAATGAATGAAATAATCTGCGAAGTTTAGGATACCATGGTTTGAATGAAATGATATAAAATCCGTAACCTGACTATATAAAATACGATCTATCGCATTTCCTATTCCTCCTCCAATTATGAGGCCAGTGCCTAAATCAACTAAAAACCTCCTATTATTAACATCGTTACGATATTTAATCAGTATAATAGCCATTAAAAAAGCAATAGGCACAAAGTATCGTCCATACCCTTGAAAAGAACTAAATGCGGCTCCACTATTTTCAATGTGGCTAAGATTCAAAACACCTTTCCAGACTTCAATAGAATTACCTACTTTTATATGAGTCCGAATCCAATATTTTGATAATTGATCGATCAAAATAACAAAAGTAATAAAAAAATAGTACAAAATCAGGCCTTCCTTCCTAAAAATCGGTATTATACTTGACGAAAAAAATCTAATCACTACAATTTGTAGTGCGGTTGATTAATTAGTACAATCAAAAACTATTTGGTTTTAAATATGTTCAATTTAATAATAAATTTCTAGAGATTCCATGTCTAGATTTTTTATATATTTTTACACTAAATAATGTAGTGTAGTGGTTTTGAAAGGAGAATAAAAATGAGAAACAGTCAAGAAATTAGTTCATTACTATTAAGGGTTGTATTAGGTATTACCTTCTTTGCACATGGATTTATCAAAATTCAAAGGAGGTAAGACATAAGCAAAGTGGTTAGCCAAACAGATAGTGAGAAAGTGGCCAAAGTATTCAAAACAAAAAAATATTAAAGTGCTTTAGATAAGGACACTTCTTATGTTAATCAATTAGGAATTTCAGGGACACCGACATTCTTTGTAAATGGAAAACAATTTAACGGTAATTCTTATCAGGAACTTATTGATATGGTAAATGAGGCCTCTACTAAGAATTAGTTTTTCTATAAAACTACATAAAATTAAACCTTCAACCCTTAATGCCTAAAACGTTAAGGTTTTTTTATTTGTTTTAATACCTAATAGATCAATTCCCGTCCAAAACATATTCAGATTATTCGATAAATATGCTTTAATAAAGTCGTAAAAAAGGAGGGGAATACATTCAACCTCAACTGCTTGGACATGTAACTATGGACCAGCTTAATTAAATGTTAGTTTAATTTTCCCTATAAACAGACAATGGTTTAAGGGAAGCTGATCATTTCTTTTTATGATTCATATGTTGGAAGAAAGATTAAAAACCAAAACAAAAAATGGACTGCTTTTAAAGAACAATTAGTTTTTCAACTAAAATGTATTTGGCACCGAAAACCTGAAAGTTGCCGATCTTTCTATCGCTCCTATTTTTTTGACGGTAACACGGCGTTAGCTGCGCAAATGATTGGTTTGAATACTGTAAAATTTATTCGGAATCAAAAATGAGTTTGTAATTCCGTCTCAAATTCCTCCAATTCTGCCTTTTTTAGTAAATAATTATTCAAAAAATACAGGAACACTTATATCCAAATTATTAATTATTTTACAATATGGGAAGGCGATATTTCCAATTTTTGTATAAAAATTCAGTTGTATTGCATAAACTAATATCCGAGCAAGGCAATAATTCACAGCTAAGAAATACCACCTTTTACAAAATGCCTTGCTCCAATATTTTTCATCCCTCTCGAATTACTAACATTATCTAGCTCAATTCCTTCAACTATCTGGCTTTCGGGCCCGTAACCTAACAGTCTATGCTTAAAGACTAAAGTTACCTTTAGCGCTCCAAGACTCGATACGAGAGAATGGTTAGTTCTTACTTGACAGGAATCCCACCCGTTATATGATACCACCTAGGCTCGGCCTTACATACACTGATGAATTTAAAAGAATCTTTATTACTGAAAGCGAGAATGGAGAATTACCCCGGCTGATTTTTAAGGAGAACGATTTTGATGTTTCTATTGCACGCTGAAAATGAATTGCTAAAAAAGTTAGACATGATATATAGTATCAGCAACAAAACAGTGATATGTTGGCCCTATATCACTGTTTAAAAGTAGCCGTAGTTCATTAACTTTTAGATGAAAAAATCTTAAAAAAGAGAGCCCGTAGGCTCTTTGGAAACACGTTTAAATCATTTGCTTCAAACAATCCGCGTCTTCTTTTCTCTATCTCGATTTCGATTTTGATAGGGAGAAACCCTCATCTACTCTCGTCAAACAACTAAAAGCTCGAAATATACACTATGCAAATTAGCCATCAAAAAAGGTCCGATAAGGGACCTTTTCCTGCTCCATCCATCTTATTATTAGTAGAACACAAATGATGTACCAATGAAATGAAAAATGTAATTAGAGATTTGGCTTAATTTATAGCCCCGACTAAAAACCAGTCTAGATAAGGACTGCATAAATTCCAAAATGTGGGCTTTATTGTCAAATTCCTTTTACCATCAATCAAAGAGTAATTCCTAAACTTTCATGAATGTTCACATAAATGTAACTAATTACTACAAATCTTTAATTGACAATCATTATCAGTTAAAATAAAATTATTTATAGATGATATTGAAAATTGTTATCAACTATAAATTAACAAGGAGGATCCGATGGGCAAAAATCTATTACTAAAATTATCTATCCTTCTATTAATATTAGGATTTGGATTACATAATCCAGTATATGCGGCTACAAGTCCTGGTGAGGATTTAAAGAAAGCTGATGTTTCAATTGATCAAGCAATTGATTTTGCTTCCAAAGGAGACCTTTCGAATGCACAAAAGGCTTATGATCAATTTAACAAAACCTGGATACAAATAGAAGATGGTATAAAAGGTGATTCAGCTACTGCATATCGAGAAATTGAATCGAATATGGGACAGGTGGTTTATGCCTTTACCCTTAAAAAACAAGATCAAGTTTTACTGGCTTTACAAGATTTAAAAGCTGTAAATGAAAAGTTTGTAAATGGTGGGTATCCAAAAGAAGCAGGTTTTAAGAAAGAAGATATTTCTTTAGATGATTTTATCTTGATTCTTCAACAAACAAAGAAAGAAGTTAAAGAACAAAATCAAGCTCAGGCCCTGGAAGGAATTAAAAAGGCAAGTAGTAGTTGGTTAAGTGTTGAAGGAGTAGTGGTAGCTCAATCGGCATCAGTTTATAGTGATTCAGAAAGAGACTTGGTTTCTATTCAAGCTATGCTTGCAGCAAATCCTCCCAATTATAGACTAGCTAATAAAACAATTGATAGCATGATAAATTATCTAACTCCATTGGCTGAAAAATCCAGTTACACTTATTGGGATGCAGCAATGATTCTTATTCGTGAAGGCTTAGAAGCATTACTGGTAGTCATTGCTCTTATGTCTTTTGTGAAAAAGTCAGGAGAAGGAAAGGGAAGAGGCTGGATTTGGACTGGAGTTTTATCAGGTCTAGGCGTTAGTGTGATTTTAGCTGTCATTGTAAAATTTGTGATCTCATCTGGAGCTTTTGGCAACAATAATGCCCTAATCGCTGGATGGACGGGTGTTTTTGCGGCAGCTATGTTAATGTATATGAGCTATTGGCTTCATAGCCAATCAAATATCGCCGATTGGAATCGATATATTCGTGAAAAAAGCCAAACAGCATTATCAACAGGTAAACTTATCTCGTTAGGCATTCTAGCTTTTCTTGCAGTGTTTCGTGAAGGAACAGAAACAGTATTGTTTTATATCGGAATGGCAAGCCAAATAAAACTTCAATCACTTTTAATCGGTTTTCTTATTGGGGCGGCAATCCTTGGAATTTTGGCTTATCTAATGGTGTTTGTAGGATTGAAATTGTCTCTTCGCCCATTCTTTATGGTATCAAGTTTAATCGTATTTTATCTTTGCGTTAAGTTTGCGGGAATGGGAATACACAGTCTGCAATTATCTGGGTTAATCCAAACAACGAATTCTGAAAGCATCCCAAGTATAGAGTTTTTTGCACTATACCCATCATGGGAAAGCACGATTCCACAAATAATTCTTGTTCTTGTAGCAGTAATTATAGTTTTATCAAAAAGGCTAAAAAACAAAAAAACTGTTGTGGAAAACAATACTAACACTGAAAGTAGGAAATTATCATGAAAAAAATAACATCTATGATTTTAACAATCGGTCTTGGAAGTGCATTATTATTAGCAGGCTGTAGTTCTGGAAATAGTAAAGTTTCAGATGGTGTCAATAAAATGTTGGATACAACAGAACAGTTATCAAACGCCATCGATAGTGGTGACCAATCAAAGGTAAAAGAAGTTGGCCCAAAATTAGAAGATCAATGGTCTTCATTTGAAGATGATGTGAAAAAAGACAATAAAGACTTATATGAGAAAGTTGAAAAATATCTTGATCCAACAATTGCTGGTTCAGAAGCAGCTACTCTTGATAAAGAAGCATTAGGTAATCTAAACGATAAATTAACTGATGCCTTGAAAGAACTTCAGAAAGAAACAAAATAATATCAATACAAATAAATTTGCTGTAAATGCATCTGAAATTTGTGACAAATGATTCTCCGCAAGCTTGGCAAAAGATTGGAATGGAAGAATCGGTCTAATTGACGAAGGAATCACACATATAATCCTAATAGCAGGTACTATCTCTGCGGGAGTTGTAAAGCAGTTTCAGGAAAAATTTAATAAATAGATTTTAAAAAATCTCCAGCATTCAGTTGGAGATTTTTTCATTATGGAAAGCACCTGCATATTTTTTTACAAAAATAGTGCTGATGATTAACATGTAGTTTGTTTTACGGTTGTTGTATGTGAAGGATGTAAATGTGTTTATTTGCTTTAAGGCATATTAGATTGATTAAGTAAATATGAATAGAGCAAAAGGAGTATTAAGGGAGGTTATAGAATGAACGGGGATCATACACCTTTGCATGCTGATACAGGTGTTACATCTGGATTGTTTGTTGAGCGTTCTTTAAATGAAATTCGTTTTTGGGCTAGGATCATGAAAGAACATTCTTTATTTCTTCGATTGGGTTTTAGAGCAGATGACACTCAACTAATTCAAGAGGCAAATCAATTTTATCGCTTATTTGAATACATCGAACAAACTGCCCATTCCTTTAATAATCAAACAGACCCGGAACAAATAAGAAGATTTAACTCAGAGGTACAACAAGCTGCAACTAATATTTTCGTATTTAAAAGGAAAGTATTAGAACTCATTCTCACATGCAAATTGCCAGGGGCCAATAATTTCCCATTATTAGTTGACCATACAAGTAGGGAAGCAAATTATTTTAGAAAACGATTAGTTGAATTAAATGAAGGAAAATTACAATCGCTTCCAGATGCCATTATTAAAGAAAATGTCTTCTTCTTAAGGATTATGGCAGACCATGCCAAATTTATTGGTCATCTCCTTGATCCGTCGGAAAGGAAACTAGTTGATTTAGCGCGGAATTTCAGCAATGATTTTGATCAATTGCTGTATCAGGCAAGAGACTTAGAATCTATGAAGCCTCAATCTCAAACAGTTCCTATGTTAGATCAATTCCTTGATCAAAATCGGGTGTCGGTCGTATCTCTTAGGGACTTCAAGAAAACAGCCCGTGATTTAATTGAGCAATGTAAAATAAAGAGCATTATTCATCCTCTACTAGCAGACCATGTTTTTCGGGAAGCTGATAGGTTCCTAGAAATTATTGATATGTTTGACGCACATCTTACTGGTGGTACCAGATAACCTAGATAACGGCAAAAGCAAATAAAAAGCCTATTTTTAGCCGAAATTAGGCTTTTTTTCTTCAACCGACCGCCACGTTAGCATAATTAAAATGAAGCCGCCATATTGACAACTATAACTTCAACTGATGCACCCAGTTTCTTTAAGTGTAAAACTTCACTAACTATTTCATTGAATTAACATTATGTTGCATCGCCTCAACGCCAGCATACGTCGTTCAGCGCTTTCGAGATACAATGAGGGAATGTCGGCATGTCTGCGGAAGAGTTTGCTAGAAATAGTATTGCTGCCGCAAGGGAAGCAGGTCTATTCTAAAGAGAATGCCATTTGTGATAATTTTTAAAATAATCACAAATGGCTTCTTTTTCCCTTTTATCCAAAATGTAAAAAAGAAACCGAATGAATGTCATTCGGTTTCTTAATCATCTATTAATAGAACACAAAAGCTGTTCCAACAATGATGAGAAGAATAAATAATACTACGATTAAAGCAAATGAATTTCCATATCCGCCATCGCTCATTTAAAACACCTCCACTTACTTTTAAGCAGAATTAATAGACGAAAGCAGTGCCTACAATGATAAGAAGGATGAACAATACTACGATTAAAACAAAAGTACTGCCGCCGTAAAATCCCCCATAACCGAAGCCGCCATAGCCACATCCGTAACCGAAGCCCATATTTTTCACCACCTATAGGATTGCTAGAAAGTTTTATCTATATATATATATTTATTAAGACAAGAATCGATTGGACAAATATCTTCAATATATAAAATTGGATTATTCGCCTAAATGAAAAGACAAATAATTGGCTGATTATAAAACAAATAAAGGCCACTTAACAGGTTTTCAAAAAATGGTGAGACAAGCGCTGTAGAATAAGTAGTAATAAAGTAAATCACAATTCAATAATATTTATTGGGAGGTGGTTAATTTGACCGATTATCAAGGACTTAAGGAAATCATTAGAAAAGCAGATGAAATTTCAAAACAAGCAAATGACAAAGACTATGATAATGACACTTATAGGTTAAAAAGGGCTTTAGATTTAACCGCCAGAGCTTTATCAATGTTTGCCAAAATGGAACAAGAAAGACTTGATGGTGAAATTGTCATTCACAATCCTTTGGAATATGTCGAAGCAAGATTGTGTACAGCGTTATATTATGTAATGAATCCAACAAAAGATGGTAAGAGGATTGACTCACCAAAACCCTAAAAGACGTTTGAATAGCGTCCTTCAGGGTTCTTTTTATTAATAAAAGGTTTTGATATATTATCGAGATTTAAAAAAACTCATGCTTTATAGTATGTATAATTGATTATTTAGAATATAGTCTTGAATTATCTAATGAGGATTCCGTGCGGTGACCTAAAAATAGTAGCATTAATATTTCGGATCTTTTTGCAGTTCAGAAATGTCTCTCTTGTTAGCCGAAAAGGTAGCAGAATTTAAAGTGTGATTAGTTAAAAATTCTCCTACATTCGGATTATCAATAATAACTGGAATACCAACATTTATAAGGTCATTTGCAGGTCCAATTCCAGACAACATTAAAAGCTGTGCGCTGTTTATCCCTGCTGAGATAATTACTTTTTTACGGACGAATGCTCTTATTTTTTTCCCTTCCACTAGAATTTTCATACCAATTGCAGTTCTACCATCAAATAAAATACGAAGTGCAGTTGTCTTATATAAAACTTGTAATTTACGCCCATTCACACCAAATCCTTCAGGAGTCATAATGTCTGATGACAAAATGCAGTCGATGAGCTCTCACGTTGTCCATTGTTTTTTTGAAATAGTTGCCATCTAGTAAAAGGACCAATAGGGGACCGAGGGTCATTATAATCAAGTATCTTCACTGCACTTGCTGGAACAGTTCCAACAACTATATAATCAAAAGTATTTGATGAACTATTTTACATTTCGAAAACCCATTTTTAACCTTCAGCTCGTTTTTAAAAGTATTAAAAAAGATAAAGTTCCTATTTCTTTTTAGTAGTTTATTCTCAGAATGTGTTATGGAATGAACACGACTTAGAGTGAGCCCTTTTTTATTTAATAAATTAGATTCTTAGTGAGATATAAAATCTTTATAAACAAATTTCCCAAGAGTTGTACTTGTGAATGAAACATAATTCAAAAATGGAACAAATATCATGGTAAAGAGGGAAAGTGAGGAGGGGATAAGTAAGCAACAACAGACTAATCTTCCTGGTCATGTTGGCATGGTTCAGTTTAACTAGATGTAAATCATTTGCTGCAAATGGACAATTGTTCATTGAACGATCTTGAAGACAGGTTTAATAAAATGAAAATATGCAAACAACTTTAGTGGGGAGAGTGTGCAAATGGCGAAGGTAGGGAAAGATGATTTTGTAAACGGTTTTGTACCACATCATACTCATGGATCAGTGGATTATACTTCGGTAGCGGATGGTCATGTTCATCAATGTTTAGATGTCACTTCTCCTCCAATCCAAATCCAGGATGGAAACCATATTCATTATACAGAAGGTTATGTAATGTTTGAAGACGGTCATACCCATCATTATAAGGCGTATTCGGGACCAGCTATACCAGTTGGAAATGGTATGCATGTACATTATTATGATTTTTATACCACTGAAAATGATCACCATCGGCATCACGTAAAAGGAGTTGACCAACCTGCTCCAGGTAATAAATAAAAATTCTTAAACGAAACCAACCTAGAATAGTAGGTTGGTTTTTAATTTTTTCCTAAATGCAAATTTGTTAGTTCTCTATTAAACTGTTTTATAAACGATAAACTGATAGTTCATTCCAATATTTTTTCTCTAGACTCACACAATCCTCCTTTGATAAGATACAAAAGTGTTTTTTTTAGGAGGGAAAAAATGGGTACTAGGGAATCAATAGCAAAAAAAGTTGCTTGGATAAGCGTAATAAGTAATATACTTCTAACTTTTGGGAAATTAATTGTCGGCTATCACGGGAAAAGTGATGCAGTATTTGCTGATGGAATTCATTCAGCCGCAGATGTATTTGCCTCAGTAATAGTACTCTTAGTCATAAAAATAGCAAATAAACCTGCAGATAAGGAGCATCCTTATGGCCATGGAAAAGCGGAAATCATTGTTTCTGGAATGGTTGGGATTGTATTACTTATCGTATCTTTTTACGTGGTCTTCGAGGGAATTGTGGGATTCTTTCATCCAATATCTACACCAAATATACTGGCGATGTGGGTAGCGATTGTTTCTTATGGATTGAAAGAATTTTTATATAGGTACTCATTAAGGGTTGCCAAGGTGCATAGTAGTAAAGCGATTGAGGCTATTGCATACGACCATAAAGCAGATATTGTGGCGTCGATAGCAGCCGCAGGAGGGGTAATCTTATCCATTATTGGGGATAAACTTAATATTCATGTTCTTCTTTATGGAGATAAAATTGCCAGTATTGTAGTTGCCATATTAATTTTTAAAATCGCAATAGAAATGCTTAAAGAATCTTTTGATATTTTACTTGAAAGGAATATCGATTCTGAAAAAATGATGGACTACAGTTCGATTATTTCATCATTTCCAGATGTTAAACGAATTGATAAGATTAGAGCAAGGGAGCATGGCCACTATGTCTTAGTGGACCTTCGAATTTCAATCGATCACGAGAAAACGATTAAAGAGGGACATGATCTTACCAGAGAAATCAAACATGAACTAATGAAAAAGTATGATAATATTGAAGAGGTTCTCATTCACTTAAATCCATATTATCAATATTAGTTTTCAAATCTCTTTTAGTCTTTATACAATCATTAGATGTTTATAGGAGGTAGAAAAAATGAATTGGTCTAACCCTTTATTTATAAACTCCAATTGGACTTCAGAAATATCCAATAGGGAGCAAAAAGAGGTAGCAGCAGAACAAGTAGCAAAAGAAATAAAAAATGGAGATGTTATCGGAGTGGGTTCAGGCTCTACTTCTTTTTTGGCTATTCACGCTATTGCAAATAGAATAGAAGCAGAAGGTCTTTCGATTCTGGCTATTCCGACTTCACACGAAGTTGCCATGGCTTGTGCGAGATTAAACATTCCAACTACATCCCTTATGGCTCATAAGCCAAATTGGGCATTTGATGGAGCAGACGAAATTGATGCCAACCGCCGTATGATCAAGGGCAGAGGCGGTGCTTTATTTGCTGAAAAAATCGTGATGGCTAGCGCAAATAAAACATTCATTTTGGTTGACCCTTCTAAATTTGTGGACAGATTGGGCGAAAAGTTTCCTGTGCCAGTTGAGGTGGATCCACGGGCCATTCATTTAGTTGAAACATCATTAAAACGATTAGGCACTGAAGAAATTAAACTTCGAAATGCGATAGGTAAAGACGGTCCAATCATTACAGAAGCTGGTAACCTTATATTGGATGTTCGTTTTAATCAAATTTTTGATGACTTTGAACGAAAGATTAAATCCATACCAGGTGTAATTGAATCTGGTCTTTTCATTGGGTATAACGTCGAAGTTATTTCGGTTTAAATGAAGACATTTTTTAAAATGCATTTTATTGTTTTAATAAAAGCACATTCCTAAATTAAGGAATGTGCTTTTTAGTGTAAGGCTATGATAAAGATTTTTGTTGATTTTTTCTAGTTTCTAAGGAATTCAATTATCTAATCTTATTTACTGAGAATGATCAATTTTTTCTTTTTTTTGTTTGATTTTTATTATTTTTATTTTCTTCTTTTGAAGAATTTTCGTTGCTGTGGCTTTCTTCGTGTTTCACATTTTCTACAGTAATTGATTCGTAACTTTCATTTTCCTTAATAACAGGAGAATTAGTTAGCATGACGTTCGCTTCATCCTTATTAGTAGCAGATGATTCTGGTTTGTTTTTATCACCTTTAATAACTAGGGAGCCTGTGCGTTTTTCCTGGGTTTCTTCCTTTTTATCCTCTTTCATTATGCTTTCAATGTCGGGATTTCCTTCCACTATTAAAATATTTGGGCTTTCTTTTATAACTTCTTCTTGCCCCAAATGAGCCTTCATCACCGTAACTGCTTCCGTAACCGAGGGGACAGAACTTTCCACAATTCGAGCTTCTTCTTTTCTAATAATATCCTGCACTTGCTTTGTTTCTTGGATTTTTCGTTTGCCTACAATCACTTCTTCAACTACTACAGGTCTTTTCGTTACTTCTATTCGTTCTTCCGTAATGGGAATACGAATGATTTCATCCTCTGTAAATGCGCTGCCTTCATACTTTCCATCAGTGACCGGACGGCGCTCAATATATACTTCTTCTCGTAAAAGCGGTACATAAACAGTTCGCTGTTCTTCCACTACTTCTTTTTGGAGCTGTAATTCCCCGACTTGGACACGCTCTTTTATAATATCAAGCTGTTCTTCTCGAAGTTGGACAGATGTTGTTTTTTCGGTCTCATATTGTTCTTCATAAATTGGAGTGTCGTAAGTTTTATTCGTATCGACCAGCAGGATCACTTTTCCAGTATTTATTTCGTTTTCACACTGTTTTGCGATAAATTGTGGTATCCCTCTTTCAATAAGTCTCCTGGACAAGGCATTTGCCGGACTTCCGCCCATTCCTACCGTCATCAAGGAAAAAAAGCTTTCCATCATGACACCAGCTAAGTTACTCACCTGTGTATCCGCTTCTACCATGACGCCAGTTTGGGAAGTGATCAATGGAATGTCACTTCGATATTTAGCCACAACCATCATATCAGTTTCCCGATGTCCCTGACGTTTCAAATCTTCGATTGCATACAAGACTTCTTGCTCTGAATAGAATGTTCCAACGATTCTTTTTTCCATACTCATATTACCATGCCTCCTATAATGTACTAATGCAGTAAGAAAATTACATCGAGGTGCATAGAATATCTACCCGAGTACTGTTGATTTGAAACATTTGCAGAACATTTGATAAACATAAAAAACACGCAATCACCTGGGAATTGCCGTGTTTTCCTCTATTTCCTAGCAATCGAATTATTCGATAGTTAAATTCATCTCGTTGTGTAGTTAACTATAAAAAATGTGCTGATTAAGCCAATCCCTATAAGAAAAGAAATAAACGGCCAAGAACGGTCAAATGACTTTTTAAAAATAACGACCGCTAAAATAAACGAAAAAACGGTACCAATTAGTAAAATTCTATTCATCCACATAAGTAAAATACTATCTAACCACAGCAAAAAAATTTCTCCTTTTAATTTGATTTTGATAATCCAATAAAATTTGTGAAAAATAATGAAAAGAGAGTGATGATAAAGATGTGCCAGCGGATCTTTCTTCATTTAGAACTAGAATGGCTTAATAATTACATTATAAAAGCCATTGTTTAAGTTCTTATGAATTCTATGTCAACGTTTTTTAAAGATATTGATTAATCTCTCAAGCTTTTCACTATATTATATAATTAATAATCAGTTTCTTATGAGCCAATACAAAAGTAAAAGGACAGATGGATATTTAAGCCAGTCTGTCCTTTGTGCGCTTGGCAGCGCTTCGCTCTAAAGGGTGTAAGTCCCTAACATGCCGTTGTGGCGGAAATGTAAAGCTGACAGGTAGTGCGAGTGCCGT
>NZ_JAFBEX010000024.1 GCF_016908975.1 Neobacillus cucumis | reverse complement strand
GTGCTCCTGTCCGAACCCGAAGCAACATCTGACAGCATCGAAGCGAATATTGGTGCTCCTGTCTGAACCCGAAGCAATATCGGACAGGGTTGAAGTAAAACCAGGTGAAGCTGTCCGAACTGGAAGCAACATCGGACAGGGTTGAAGCAAAAACTGGTACTCTTGTCCGAACTCGAAGTAACTTCGGACAGCATCGAGGCAGAAACTGTTGCTCCTGTCCGAACCCGAAGTAACTTCGGACAGTATCGAAGCAAAAAATAGTAATCCTGTCTGAATTCGAGTGCACTTTTGGACAGCCTTGAACAAGTAAATGAGCTGTTCTTATAAGAATTAAGTCCCTATAACAAAAAGGGTTACTATTTATCTCTATTAAAAACAATCTATGAGAAAGAAGGGAATTTGCATCATGCATTATAAAAATCCAGTCATTAGCGGCTTCCACCCAGACCCTAGTATTTGTAGAGTAGGGGAAGATTTTTATCTAGTAACTAGTTCATTTGAATACTTCCCAGGTGTACCAATTTTTCACTCAAAGGATCTAGTCAATTGGAAACAGATTGGACATTGTTTGACTCGTGAAAGTCAATTACCTTTACACGAGTCAAAAAGTTCCATGGGGATTTTTGCACCAACCATTCGTTACCATAATAGCCGGTTTTATATGATTACTACGAATCTAACAATCGGAAAAAACTTTATCGTATGGACTGAAAACCCTTAAGGTCCTTGGTCAGAACCCATTTGGCTGGATTGGCCTGGGATTGATCCCTCTCTATTATTTGATGAAGATGGGAAGGTTTATCTAACAGGCACTCAAGATATCTTTTTTGGTGAACCTTCAGGGATTTATCAGGCTGAAATTGATGTTGATACAGGAGAGATTCTTACTGAGCGCCGCATAATATGGAAAGGGACAGGCGGGGCCCATCCTGAGGGACCTCACCTCTATAAAATAAACGGCTTGTATTATTTAATGATCGCAGAAGGTGGAACAGAATACGGGCATATGGTGACAATAGCTCGAAGCAATCAGCCTTTTGGTCCTTTTGAAAGTCATCCTAATAACCCATTTCTAACCCATCGTAGCAGTGCAAGTCCTATTCAAGCTACTGGACATGCTGATTTAGTACAGTATATTGATGGCAGCTGGTGGACTGTATTTTTAGGAATACGGCCTGCCCCTATTCCATTTAGTGGAAAGCATCATCATCTTGGCAGGGAAACATTCTTGGCGCCAGTGGATTGGGATGAGGAAGGCTGGCCAATAATTGGCGCTCAAGTCGAATTAGAAATGGACGGAAGAACACTCAAGATAGAAAACAAAGAACAGTTAGGTTGTAAAGATGACTTTATGGAGACTGATTTAGATTTATCCTGGAATTTCCTGCGTAATCCTTGTAAAGAAAGTTGGTCTTTAACGGACAGGCCGGGTTTCCTTACATTATATGGGTCTTCGACTAGTTTAAATGACTTAGGACTTCAAGCATTTGTAAGCCGCAGGCAACAGCATTTTGATTGTAAAGTTTCAACGTTTCTAGAATTCTCTCCAACTGAGGAGAGGGAAGAGGCTGGCCTAACCGTCTTTATGAATGAGCGATTTCATTATGAAATAGCATTAGGAGTAAGAGATGGGGTGAAAAAGGTCTTTTTAAGAAGAAGAATCGGTTCCCTATGGAAGGTTGAGTCTGAGCATGAGTATGGAGAAGAATCTATTATTCTAACTGTTCATGCCGATGCAAAAAGTTATACGTTTATTAGGCTCAGGTGAATGTTTTCTTTTATCGACCGAAGTAGCGGGTGGGTTTACTGGTGTATACTTTGGACTTTTTGCCGTAGGAAATGGACAGAAAAAGAGTAATCCTGCATATTTTGACTGGTTTGAGTATTGTAAATAATTCTTTATTAAAAAGAGCACCATTTGTGAGGTGCTTCTTTTGGATTATACTTAATTATTACAAAGATACTAATCTGCCATATGATTTTTCTATTAGTATAAAAATTGGTCAACCAGAAATATCTATGAACTTAATACGAACGTGGTAGGTTAATTTAAGCGACATACCAATAAAAATTAAAAACCTCCCCGAATTCGGTAAGAGGTTTTTGGAATTATTTTATATGTTCTTCCCCATATAATTCTTTTAAGTGCAATAGATGAGATAGTCCCCAAGTTTTCATAGATTTTAAAACAGGAATAAGTCCCTTCCCATACTCTTTCATTGAATACTCAACTTTCGGTGGAATTTCCGCATACACTTTTCTATTAATAATATCATGATATTCTAATTCTCTTAATTGCGTTGTTAGCATTTTCTTAGTTATATCGGGTATCGCTCTTTGAAGTTCAGAAAAACGCAATTTATCATTATGCATAAGATGAAAAAAGAATAATTGGTTTCCATTTCCCTACAATTATATTCATAGCTGTTTCGATATTAATGAAGTGCTAGATCAACTTATTTTATGGAGTGGTGCATTAAGAGAAATTCGATAAAGTGATGAATGAGATTGGAAAAAGGATTCAATTCCTATCTCAAGTGAAACTTCATAATTGGGGCTCCTCAGTAAGATTGGCGTCTATGCTCATATCTTTCTGAGGAGCCCTATTTTTTTCACAGTCCAAAAATAATGGTCTACCCTCCGATTTATGTATAAATATAGGCATATTCAGAACCAATTTGAGTTCAAAATGGTTAGTAAACATATTAGATGCCAGAAACATGAAAATATTCCTTTATACGTCTAAGCATTCGTTTTTTTACGAAATTCTGAAGGATTTAATCCAGTCCACCTTTTAAATTGTCTGCTAAAGTGAGAAAGGTTTTTATAGCCTAAACGATTTGCAATTTCCTTTAAAGATATCTCTGGTTGCTGTAGTAAAATTTTAGATTCTTGCAATTTTAGACCTGATAAATATTTCCGGGGTGACATTTGATATATTTTTTGAAAGACTTCTAATCCATAATTGGGGCTTATCCCAAGAGATGCAATAATCGGTTGGATGTGGATTGTGTAATCTACATTTTCATTTTTCTCTATACATTTTTTCTTAAAAGTCCCCTTTATTGCTTCAGCAATTTCTTTGGCATATTTTGCTGTAGTCATTGATTCATTAGTTCGTATGTCCGTGTTTAACGGCTGTATATCTACCAAAACTTCTAATAACTCAAAGAGGACAACTTGTGCTCTTAATTTTGCTTTAGAAACCAATATATCTGGTTCATCTAAAATGTCAATCCATTTTTGAAGACATTTTATTAACCTACTATGATATGAATTGGAAGGTTTATAGACCCAATCACAGTTTTTCATTATTTTCATGCGTAAAGAAGGTTCGTCTATATCAAAATGAGCACAAAAATAGGTCATAGATTTAGTAGAGATACACTTATTGGTATGCTCAAAGCCAGGAGGGATAAGGAGAATATCATCCTTCTTTATTATATATTGTTCATTTTCAATTAAGGTTTCTTGTACACCATCTAATACAATTAATATCTCAAATGCATGGTGAAATTCCTTTGTCATTGACCAATTTGAATGAACCGTTTGTTTGTGTGCACCAAAAAAACGTATATTCCAATCAATACGTGGAAGAAGTTGTGTTTTAGTACCTATAAAGTTATTTTCATTATTTTCCATTTTTATAATCACCTTTGATTAGGGTAAATTTAACCTTAATTGTACAATCGCATTAGCAGATTAATTGTTACTATAATATAGCTAAGCAACAGGAAACGCTTTCGTTGTTGACCATGATTACACTAATATTATCAATAAATTAGCGAGACGTATTTTTATTATAGTCAAAATAGAAAACGGTATCAATCTGTTGTTTAGGCATTATGACTGTCTAATAAAAAAGGGTAAATAAGGGGGGCATAAAATGGAAAGCGCTTTTAAAGAAACACCGACTAAATTATAAAAAACCATTAGGCGGCGAAAGGAACTAGAGAAATGACAATCATTAAAAATCCTATTATTCCTGGAATGGCACCAGATCCTTCCATTATTCGGGTCGATGATGTTTATTATATTGCAACATCCACTTTTCATTGGAACCCCGGCATACAAATTTTTAAATCAACTGATTTAGCAAATTGGGAGCTAATTAGCTTTATATTAAAAAACGGGGAAGTGAATTTACGTGGTACGCATACACCAGCTGGTATCTGGGCGCCACACTTATCCTACGATTCTTCCACGAACAAATACTGGTTAGCATTTTCACACATGTTAAATATGGCAGGTCGTGAATTTAACGCAGACTCATATGCAATGTGGGCAGAAGATATAAATGGCCCTTGGTCAGAACCAATTTATATCACTTCAATTGGGTTCGACCCAGCTATTTTTCATGATGAAGATGGAAAACATTACATCTCCATACTTGAATGGGAAACACGTCAAGGGTATCAAGCGCCTGGACATATTGTGATTGCCGAGTTTGATTTAGATAATGGGGAGATTATTGGTAAATGGCACCGAGTAACCCAAGGGTTTACCACTCGTGGATGTGCTGAAGCACCACAAATATATAAATATAATGGCTATTACTATCTTATTATAGCTGCTGGTGGAACAGGCTATGCACATGGTGTAGAGATTGGACGTTCGAAGAATATTTTTGGGCCATATGAACCACATCCATCAGGAGAACCGATTATAACATCTTCACCACGACATCTATTTTCACTTGGTGATCCAGATGCGGGACATTTTGAAATGTATAATCCAAACTCAATCATGCAAAAAGCTGGTCATGGTTCATTAGTTCAAACACAAACGGGGGAATGGTATATTGCTCATCTAATGTCCCGACCAATTGAAGGAACTCGCTTAAATCCATTAGGACGCGAAACGTCTATTCAAAAAATGAAGTGGACGGAGGACGGTTGGCTGGAAATGGAAGATGGTTCAAATTTAGCAAAGATGGAAGTTGAAGGTATGAAGGGAGTTAATTTATCCACTAGAGTATCTCATGATGTATTCGATCATTTTAATAACGATAATTATAATGTACATTTTATGACACCTTATCGAAATCAAGATGTTGATTGGGTGAATACGATTGAGCGTCCTGGATATTTACGTATTCACGGCGAGAATTCTTTATTTTCACAAGTAAATCCAGCTATTATGGCAACACGTGCGACATCATTTAATTATGAATTTCAAACAAAGGTCGAATTTCATCCTGATCATTACTCAGAAACTGCGGGTATGGGGCTTTACTATGATTCAAATAATTGGATTTATGTCCACTTAACTCATTCGGAATCATTAGGTGGAACAGTTTTAAGTATCCTACAGGCTAAATTAGGAGAACGCATCGAATTTGTTAATAATAATATTGCAGTACCGGAAGGTGTAGTTGAGTTGGCAGTTGTCTACAATTTTGGTGTAGCTGATATCTTTTATCGTTTGAGTAATAATAAGGATTGGCAATTATTTGTAGAAAAAATCGATGTTCTTTATTTGTCTGATGAAGGCGTTAACGGGGAACCAGGAGAAATAGGTGGATTTACAGGATTGTTTAATTTTATAGGCTCAGTTGATTCTCATCAGCATGACTCATTTGCAGAATTTGATTACTATTCAGTTAAAAATTACTAGTTTTCAGAGAGGAAGTTTTACATGGCGATTCCACTAAAACATACAACCGAAACAACTGAAACATCGAAGGTCCAATTGAATACTATATCACTAAAACGTTTAGTGCCAGGATTAATTATTGGACCAGCTTCCTGGCTGGGACCCTATATTGCATGTGTCAGTTTATTTTTGCCAGCTTTGATTCAGCATCTGGATGCCGATAACAAAATTAAATTAGTAGCATTATTTTCATCAGTAGCGATGATTACCGCAGCCATTTCTAATATGGTTGCTGGATATCTTTCTGACCGCACAAAGTCTCGTTTTGGAAAACGAACGCCTTGGCTAGTTTCCGGAGCATTCGTATTTATGTTGGCCATGATTTTTGCCTCAGTAAGTACTACTATTCCTTTATTGTTAATAAGTTGGATGCTAGGACAGGTTGCTTTAAACTTTATTGTAGCACCAATGGTTGCTTGGTTAGATTTAGCACCTGAAAGTGGTAAAGGAATAGCATCAGCTGCTTACGGTGGCTTAGGTATGGCGCTCGGTAATAATGGTTTTAATATTATAGGAGCTATCTTTTTAGGGCAATACCGTTTAGGTTTTATCATTTTTGGTCTTATTACATTTATTGGCACATTGATTACAGCATTTATTGTTCGTGAGCCATCAAACTTGAACGAGAAATTAGATATATCAACATCAACAGAAAAGGAAAAATTATCTATAAAAGAAGTATTAACCATTTTTCCAAAGTGGTCCGTTGGTCGCGATTACTATTTGGCATTAATCGGAAAACTCTTTCAAGGGATTGGAAACTTTGCTATTACAGGTTATCTATTATTTATAATGACAGATTTTTTACACAAAAATACATCTTCTACACAACATTCTATACAATTAATTAATTTAATCATGTTGATATTTGGTATTGCGATGGGATTTATTGCTGGGCCTATTGCAGATAAGTTCAAATTATTAAAATTTCCAGTAGGCTTATCTACTATTGCATTAGGAATTGGTGCACTAAGCATTTTCTTTTTACAAAATGAAATCGGTATCATTATTTATGCTTTTATGGCTGGTTTGGGAATGGGAATATGGAATTCCTTAGATAACTTTTTAAATTTGAAAGTAATTCCTGATAAAGATCGCGTTGGATTTTTCTTAGGAATTTACAATTTAGGAAATACTGTAACTCAAGCTATTGCCCCAGTTATTGCTGCATTTATGATTTCAGCAATTGGATTTTCATCCATTTTTATCATGTCGTTTGTTTTCTCGATAATCGGAGGGATATCAATTTTATCAATTAAATCCGTATCTAGGTAGATTCTATTTTAAATTTTAAAATAAAAGCACATCTTTTATTTTAACTATAGGGTATTTACTTTAAAAAAGGCTTTATATACAAGTTTAAATACATAACTTGTGTATAAAGCCTTATTATCTATAAAAAAATATTCTGATTACCAATACAATTCACATCTTTGAGCTGACAGCTTTTCCTCCCAACACCTTCAAAAAAGGACTGCCAAATTTGTATATTAATTAATAGTTCTGGTTTAATCATATAACGGGTTTCACGTCAAATAAATTTAAATTTTTCTTGGCTACCATGAAAAGTAACTATTAAAAGATAATATTTAAGTAGTTAGATACTAAACAAAATAATGAATCATGAATTAGACGTAATCTTAATGCCATTATTTTTTCCTTAAAATGATCCGGAACCAAACTAATTGAAGAATTCCTGCAATCAATATTCCGATTAATGTGTCTCTTAACCTGTCTATAGCATAATGTTTTGTTTGATGTTCAAAAAAGAAAACAAATAGTATTGTAAGCGACACCTGATGAAGGACTTTTTTGTCCAATTTTAACCAAATAGAAACATAACAACCTAAAAGAATTAATACTCCCAAGCTCCAACCGTTAATAGTCATATGTCTTGCTATCAAAACTGTAACTAAAATTCCGATCATTGTTCCAATTATACGTTTTATTGATAGGCTCACCGTTTTATCCACTGTTGATTGAATTGTTAGAATGACAGAAAGCGGAGCTAAATAAGGATGGTCGGAACCTAATAGTTTGGCTAATTCCCAGGATAAAGTAGAGCCTATAGCTAATTTCCACGCTAGGATAGATAAATTTTCATTTGAAAATTTGTTTTTCAATGATTCCATATGAACCTCTATCTTGTTTATATTGTAAAAGGCATAACTCTTTTTAGCCGGGGCTGAGAACTTTTCCTTACTTTGTCATCTACCCTTGCTCCTATAATAAAGCTTAACCTGACTATATTGTATATATGTAAAGGATTTACGTCGCTTAAAAATTGGACAAGATTGAGTTATTTCCCTTTTCACATAAAGGACTGCCTCCAGATTTTAAAGTAAGTTGTAAAGGTAAGAAAAGATGGTCTAGAGATTGAAGAATTAAGTTTCAGAACGAACCTCATTAAAAAAAGGTGCGTTCTGACTGAGAAATCGTAAAATTAGTTATAACCCAATAAAAATGACTATCAGTGGGTGATAGTCATTTTTTATTACATATATCTTACTTATTTTTCACTGAAGTTAATGAATTTGTCTTGATGTATCAATATCCATGAGATTCTTTGTGCTGCCTTACGAATATACTTCTTAACCGTATCAATAGAGTCAACCCCGTCCCAATAACGACCAAGAAAATGGATAAACACATCTAAACTTCGTAGCTGAATTAGAAGAGGCAGTGCATGAATTTCATCTTCTGTCAGCTTAATCCTACTGACATATCCCGTTAGGAAGGCAGTAATCTTTTTAAAAATAATTGTCTCATCCTCTTTATCAACTATAAAATTTGAAATAGCAACCGCAACTTCCATCACTCGTAAATCATGTGTAACAAATTCAAAATCAAGAATGGCGCTAATCCTACAATCCTCACCCGTAAGAACGTTGGAAGCATTTAAATCCCCATGGACGAGCTGGTGGGGAAGGCTTTTTAAAAATGGGACTCTGTCTTGAAATGAAACTAGTTGTTCGTAGATAATTGATAATTCTTGGGTTAACTCCACAAAGTCCTCTGGTGGATTGAGAGAAAAATCTTTCATCTGATCCAAAGAACATCTTGGATGGGTACTATTCATATCATAATACGGTCTATATACTGGCAGTTGGTCTACACATACCTCGGCAAGTTCTACAGTAAGCTGACCAGCCGCCTCACCAAATGAATATATTTGATCTAAGTCCTCTAGGTCGGGATTTGTCCCTTCGACAAATTTAAACAATCCTGCAAGAAATCCTGATTCAGTCTTGACAATGGTTTGATCATCATTTGTTCTCATTGGTAATGGTATGGAAAAGGAAAGGGGCCGTTCAATTAATGCTAGTAATACAGCATGTTCATAGTTTACCTTCTCTTTATCTTGATGGGTTTCGTAAATTCTCAGTACGTATTGCTCATTACTTGCCAGTATAAATAGAGTTGTATTGTTTTCCCCACTTGGTCCTGGAACAAACTCCCAGTTCTCCATTGGAAAGTACAAAGGTGCTATTTCTTCAATATATGATAATTTTTTTTTCATTTTATTCAAAAATCCTTTTTTTAGAAAGAAGTCTATCACGTACAGGAAAAAGAAGAAAGTTATTTTTAATACACAACCAGTAATATATGTTTATTATAAAAGATGGTAAAATTGGATGGCGTATACATTTGGAATAGGGAGAGAAGGTGCCTTTATGAAATCAACAGATAAATTCACTGACAAAGCTGAGGTATATGCAAAATATCGTCCCAGCTACCCCCTTGATTATATTGAATATTTAATTTCTGAAGCTAGTTTAAATGAGGATAGTATTATTGGAGATATTGGCTCGGGGACTGGAATATTAAGCGTGCAGCTTCTTGAACGGGGATTTACTGTAATCGGAGTGGAACCAAATGATGATATGAGATTAGTAGCGGAAAAAACTTTGAAGTCAAATACCCGTTTTATATCGGTTAAGGCCACGGCTGAAAACACAAATTTAGATGATCATAGCTTGGATTTAGTAACAGTAGCACAGGCATTTCACTGGTTTGACATGAAGCAGTTTAGATTGGAATGTCAACGGATTTTGAAAAAAGATGCGAGAGTGGCTCTTGTATGGAATAGCCGGGATGGCTCAAGCGCTTTAAACAAGGAAAGTGCTGAGGTTTGCCGAAAGTACTGCCCTAATTTTAAAGGCTTCAGCGGCGGTATGGAGGAAACTCCGATTGATTTTCAGGAATTTTTTAAAGAGGGAAAGTATGATTATAAGTACTTTCTCAATGATTTACAATTTGATTTAAGTGGATTTTTGGGCAGGTATTTATCCGCGTCCTATTCGCCAAAAAAGACCAACAAGGACTATAATCCCTTCATTACTGCATTAACAAATTTATTTGAAAAATATAGCAATAATGGGAAAATAATTATTCCGAATAGTACAAGAAGTTATTTGGGGAAAGTGTAATTCATAGATAACAAATAAATTGTTACAGTGCTCCCAAGTTCTCTTGGGAGCTTTTGTTTCAACACCTTTTATAAGAGGAACAGCTGAAAAAATACAGTCCAATCTATCATGTCAGCAAGGACACCCCCGCCAATCTTCTTTATGGCAGCTGCCATTGACGATGGAATGGTTCCGGCTATTCACTCCATTAAGATGGCTGAAAAGCTGCAAAATGAAGGGCTTCCCTATGAGCTTCATATGTTCCAGTACGGTGACCACGGCTTCTCTCTGGGCAGAAACTTGATTGAGCCTTTTCTCCAAGAAAAAGCTCATGCATGTGCACAATGGCTTTCACTTGCTAAGACTTTCCTGATGCATCAGGTGAGCCCGGAGACAACAGGGAAAGAAAAGAGTCCATTTGCCATGTTTGAAAATTAGATAGGGGAGTCGGATTGGATGAAAGCTCGAAATGAATATTATCATGTAAAACAGCTCAAAGAAAATGTTTACCGTATAACCAGTGATGAGGCTGTCTTTTGTGACCTATTTGTTGGTACCGAAAAAGCATTATTGTTAGATACAGGTTATGGATTTGGAGAGAGGCTGTCATTAAGGGGATTACCACGAAACCATTATAAATTGTCAAATTGTCAATTCCCATGGTCATGTTGATCATGTAAGTGCCAATGGACAGTTTAAGGAACCGGTATATTTACATGAAAAGGACTTTGGGTTATGTAAACAACACACTAGTTCAGAATTTAGAAAAGGTTCGATCGAGAATGCAAAAGCCTATATGGATTATGCCACTGGTCAGATACGTAATATTTTACCTAATGATTTTGATGAAGAGGCCAATTTAGAATTAGGTACTGGAAATATTGTTCCTGTCAAAGAAGGGGATGTCTTTAATTTAGGTGGCATTACGTTAAAAATAGTTGAAGTTCCGGGACATACTACAGGAAGTATTGACTTAATTTATGAAGAAGAAAACTGGTTGTATGCAGGGGATGCGATGGGGTCTTTCCTGTGGCTTTTTTGCTGAAGAGGCAACAACTTTATCAGTCTATATTGAGACCTTGAAAAAAGCGGTTGGCTTAGGTTGTGATAAATTTGTGATTGGTCATTACCCTGATTTATTGGATAGTAAGTATCTTGAGAATTTTCTAGATTATGCAACACATGTGGATTACAGTAAAGGAATTCCATTTAAAAACCCGATTATCCAATGATATGAGGCAAGAATTTGTCCGAATGGTGAGATACATATGGATAAAATCGGTGATCCCAATTTTCCGATGCTAGTAGTCTCTGAAAATAAAATTGATTGTTTAGGAAAGAGGAGTTTTACAAAGGATACCATCCTATTACGGTGCTCTTTGACTTCTTAAGACAAAAATTTGCCTATTTTGAGCCAAAAAAAGGGATGCATTATTCAAAAATTATATCTATTATAAAATTAATAGAAGAAAGCGGTTTCTATAAGTGGAATACTACTTAAATACCACTCGGTTAATATGTTTAAAATCCATTAAGACAAATGATGAATCATGATTTGTCTAGAACTTAAGAAAGGAAGTTATTTATCATGCGTAAATATGATACAAGCGCCATTGACCAATTACAAAAGGAAACTACGATTATCGAAAACAATGGAGTTAATATTATCGTAAAACCAAGCCCTGGCGAAGATAGACCAGGATATCTTGATCCAATGGAATTAAGTCTCATGGATAATCATTGGGCAGGAAATTTAGAAGGGGAAGAACCTGCAGCCATGCCACCATTGGAAGTATTAATCCCCATCATGAGGGAAAACATGGGATTCCCTAACTATAATTTAAACACGGTAGAAATACATACAAAATACGAAGAGATTACAGATAGCGGAAATACAGTAGGCCTGTGGCGCTATTATCCAAGAAAATCTGAAAAGAATCCAAAACGACCTGCGTTCGTATTTTTTCATGGAGGCGGCTGGATTGGGGGAAGCGTCTATACGGTTGAAAACTTCTGCAAATTAATAGCTGAATTAGCAGATGCGGTAGTATTTAACGTAGACTATTCTTTAGCTCCTGAGAAGAAATTTCCTAATGGTTTAGATGACAATTATTATGCAGTCAAGCATGTTTACGATCATGCCGATGCCTATGGTATTGATCCTGAAAAAATTAGTGTTGGCGGAGATAGTGCGGGTGGAAACTATACAGCGGCAGTTTGTTTGAAGGCAAGAGATGAAGGAACACCAAAAATTGCGATGCAGGTACTAATTTATCCGGCAATTACACATGCGGATGCAATGGTTGAGGGATATGAGTGGAGTGAGAACTTTTTCGAAAAGTCTGAGGAGCACAAGGACATCATCAATGGGCTAATTTCACTTGGAAGACCTTCAAAATTTGAAGATAATCTGTTTTTAGGAGTGTATATTTCAAATAAGGAAGATATTAATAATCCATATGTAAGTCCAATGCTTGCTGAATCACATGCTGGTCTGCCAAAAGCAATTCTAGCGGGAGCAGAATTTGACGGCTTGCGCATTCATACAGAGTTTTATGCCAAACAGCTTCAAGATGCTGGAGTAGAAACCACTTGTTTCCGTTATAAAGGGATGACCCATGCATTTATTGATAAATTAGGGCATGTTCCGCAGGCAGAAGATTTGTGTATTGAGATTGCAAAGGCAATTAGGGAAATATAAATACTAAAATATAGATTTGAATTTTTTGCTATTAATAAGGAATGGCTATACAACTTAACGACACAACATTGAATTCTAGCTCCTCGAGATAGTTTAATGATTGGGGGAAGTAATATTGATCAAAGAGACTTACCAGCTATGGACAAAAGAAGAGTATACGTATCCGGTTATGGGACAGTTCATTCCTAATGTGGTTACTTACATTCATGAAAAGGGTGATCGTAAAAGGCCAGCGATGATTGTGGTGCCAGGCGGGGGATATAGTGTAGTATCTCCAACAGAAGGTGAAATTGTAGCTAAAGAGTTTTATAGAAAAGGGTACAATGCATTTGTTGTTACTTATACTACAAATCTATTAAAGGCATCACCATTAAGGCAGCAGCCTTTGAAGGATTTATCAAAGGCGGTTATGTTTGTAAGAAAGAGAGCAGAACAATTTAACATTGATTCATCTAAAGTTGTCATTTGTGGTTTTTCAGCAGGAGGACATCTCTGTGGAAGCTTGGCTGTGCATCATAATGTAAAGGAACTCGTTCTTGATGGGGAATATGAAGGAATCAATAATCGCCCTGATGCCGTAATCTTATCCTATCCAGTTATTACTTCTGGAGAATATGGTCATAAAGATTCTTTTATTAGCCTTTTTGGCCCAGATGCTACCGAAGAAGAGCTAGAGTATATGTCACTAGAAAAACATGTTACCCAAAAAACTCCTCCTACTTTTATATGGCATACAGCAACAGATGAACTAGTACCTGTTGAAAACAGCTATCTATTTGCAAATGCCTGCAAGGAACAGGGAGTAGTCTATGAACATCATGTTTTTGGAAATGGAAGACATGGATTATCACTGGCAAATGAGGATTGGGCTTCTGGAAATTATGGGGGAGACTATACAATGCAGCAACTTTATGAAACCGTACAGTATTTAGTGGATAATGGGATCAAATTGCCAGAAACATTTAACATGTTTGGAACCCTTCCTGAAGGTGCTAGTGTACGAGAGGCAATAAAACAAGGATTGCAGCGATTTGCACCAGATAATCAGCCAGACCAAGGAATAGCTATATGGCCAGAACTCGCTAATAATTGGTTAAGGAAATTGTTTGGTATTTAAAGTTTCAAAAATTATATTTATAAACATTCTTATTTTAACAGTTTGATTGGTCTAACAATAAATCAATAGTATATGTCAGTCAAGATACATATTACGATTTAATGATGTGTATTATATAGGAGCTCTTATAAATAAGGGCTCTTTTTTTCATGCACCTCCTACAAATTCAAATAAAAAATAGAACAAATATCGGCCTGTTTTCAGCCAAAAAGGGGAAAGCGGTTTAAGGCAATTTTTTATATCATAATAATAGTAACCGGAAACGCTTTCAGGTGTTACCACAATTGGTGGCAACGTCTCCTACTATTTGATTTAAGGATGGGAACTATGAAAATATCAGCTGTTATTTTTGATTTGGATGGTGTAATTGTTTCGACAGATGAATATCATTACCAAGCATGGAAACAAATTAGTGATCAAGAAAATATATTTTTTGATAGAAAAATAAATGAAAAACTTCGCGGTGTAAGCAGAATGGAGAGTCTCGATATTATTCTGAGCCATTCGGACAAAGCCTACAGTGAAAGTGAAAAGCAGCAACTTGCACTGCGAAAAAATGACATCTATTGTGAGCTGCTTAACAAGTTATCCCCCGATGACATTTTACCTGGGGTTATTAATCTTTTAATAAGTTTAAAGGCTAGGGACATAAAAATCGCCATTGGCTCTTCTAGTAAAAACACACCTTTTATCTTAGAGCAGATTGGACTAACTGCAAATTTTGATGCCATTGCGGATGGGAATTGCATCAAAAATAGTAAGCCTGATCCGGAGGTATTTTTATTAGCAGCTAAAATGCTCTTTGTGGACCCTCAAGAATGCGCAGTTATTGAAGATGCCCAAGCAGGAATAGATGCTGCAAAAGCTGCTGAAATGAAAGCGGTAGGTATTGGTTTTGCAGCTAATTGCTTAAATGCGGATATGAAATTACAAGATTTAACGAATTTAGATATAGACCAGCTTTTAGAAGTTAACGAGATTAGGAGTTGAAAACAATGATAAAACTTAATGCCAGTCTAGCCCATTTAAGTAATAAACCTTTTTTCCTTAGAGATAAAGATATTGAATGGGTAGAAGAAACCCTTCAATCGATGAGCTTGCATGAAAAAATAGGGCAATTATTCTGTCCAATTGGCGGTTCATACAATAAACAAGACTTAGAAGCGTTCATTAACGAATATCATCCTGGGGGCATTATGTACCGTCCTGATTCAGGTGCAAAAATACAGGGGACTCATCGGATACTTCAGGAGCTTTCTTCCGTACCATTATTGATTACCGCTAACCTAGAAGCTGGCGGTAATGGGATTGCGACGGACGGAACCTATTTTGGTAAGCAGATGCAAGTAGCCGCAACAGACAAGGAAGAAATGGCCTATAAATTAGGCTTAGTAGCTGGTCGTGAAGGCCGCGTGGCCGGGTGTAACTGGGCTTTTGCGCCAATTGTAGATATTGATATGAATTACCGAAACCCCATAACGAACGTTAGAACATATGGCTCTGACCCCATTCGGGTTGCTCAAATGTCAAAGGCTTTTATGAAAGGAATTCATGAAAGTGGACTCGCAGCAGCTGTGAAACATTTCCCAGGCGATGGTGTAGATGATCGAGATCAGCATCTTTTATCAACCATAAACTCCCTTTCTACTGAGGAATGGGATCAATCCTTTGGGATGGTATACCAAGAGATGATTGACTGTGGGGCTAAATCAATTATGGCGGGACATATTATGCTCCCTGAGTATTCGAGAAAGCTAATGCCAGGCATTGCAGATGAACAAATTATGCCGGCTACACTGGCACCAGAAATACTTAATGGTTTATTAAGAGAAAAATTAGGCTTTAATGGTTTAATTGTTACTGATGCAACGCCAATGCTTGGTTTCACTACTTCGGAAAGAAGAGAAATTGCAGTACCTAAGGCGATTGCTTCCGGGTGTGATATGTTTCTTTTCAATCGTAATATAAAAGAAGATTACGAATTCATGTTGAAGGGAATTGAAACGGGTATCCTAACTTTAGATAGATTAGATGAAGCGGTAACTAGAGTTCTCGCCCTTAAAGCTTCCCTTGGGCTGCATGTGCAGAAGGAACAGGGAACCTTAGTACCTAGTGAAGCGGAATTATCCCTGTTACAGTGTGAAGAACATAAGGTTTGGGCAAAAGAATGTGCAGATCAATCCGTTACTCTAGTTAAGAATACACAAAAATTGCTGCCGATTAGTGCGGAAAAATATAAACGAGTTCGTCTATATGTATTGGGTGATCAAGAAGGTGGACTTAAGGAAGGCGGTTCTGTCACCCAGCCGTTTATCAGCTATCTTGAAAAGGCTGGATTCCAAGTAGAACTTTACAATGACAAGCAAGTTAATTTCCAAGAATTGTTTATGAGTGTCAACGATTTTAAAGAGAAATACGATCTTATCATATACGTTGCGAACCTTGAAACTGCAAGCAACCAAACGACTGTTAGAATTAATTGGCAGCAACCGTTAAATGCCAACGCTCCATGGTTTGTCTATGATATTCCTACATTGTTTATTTCGGTAGCTAACCCGTACCATCTGCAGGACGTCCCAATGGTGAAGACCTATATTAATGCTTATTCATCTAATAGTTTTGTAGTAGAAGCAATCGTCGATAAAATCTTAGGGAAATCTGAATTTAAAGGGAAGAGTCCTGTAGATCCTTTTTGCGGGAAATGGGATACTAGATTTTAAAATAGAATAAGCACTCCATTGGTAAGATGGAGTGTTGCTTCTTATTAATCTTTGATTCAAGCAATATAAATCTTTTTTTTCAATATTAAAAAAGATAAAAGGGTTTGCTAAAATTAATTAAGATTTCGCAACATCATCTTAAATTTTAAAAAAATATAGTTTTGATATTACTTTTTGAGAGGAAAATTGGTATGAAAATAAAACAGTTGAAAACCAATCGTATCACTAATCCACTGGGATTTGATTTAGGGATACCACGTTTATCTTTTGTCACATATGATACGAATGCTAAAAAACAAACCGCCGCCCAAATACAGGTTGCACTGGATCAAGAATTTACTGACATCATTTTTGACAGTGGCGTGAATGCGAGAATCGACAGCCTTGCATTTAAACCTACTATTAACCTTAAGCCACGTACTCGTTACTATTGGCGGGTTACGGTTTGGGCAGATAACGGCGAAGAGGCTACAAGTGAAACGGCTTGGTTTGAAACAGCAAAACTTGCAGAAGCTTGGGCTGCCAAGTGGATAACACCGGATTTAGATAAGGAAACCCACCCGGTATTAACCAGGGAATTTGACCTATCAAAAGAAGTTGTTTCTGCCCGTGCCTATGTATGTGGATTGGGTTTATATGAAATGGAGATTAACGGTGAAAAAGCGGGAGATGAATATCTTACCCCTAATTTCAACGCCTATGACAAATGGCTGCAATACCAAACCTACGATATTACTGATTTAGTCAGAATGGGACAAAACTCTGTAGAAGTTAGTCTTGGTAATGGATTATATAAGGGCCGTTTTGGTTTTGAAGGCGGTGAAACTGAAATTTATGGTAATCAATTTTCTCTTGTTTGTGAAATTGTCATTCAACATGCAGATGGAAACACCACCATCATCAATACCGATGACTCATGGAAAGCAAGGAAGAGTCCGATCCTGTTCAGTGGTATTTACGACGGAGAAATTTATCATGCGGAAGCAACTGATGCAACATCCTATAATGTTAAGGAAATAGATTTGGGTCACGACCGATTAAAGGCAAGATTAAGCCTGCCAGTAGTGGTAAAGGAAGAGTTAAAGCCAATTGATGTAATCAAAACACCAGCTGGCGAAACCGTATTGGATATGGGCCAAAATATGGTAGGTTGGGTTCAGTTTAAAACCAATGCGCCAAAGGGTTCTGAAATTGTTTTGCAGTATGCTGAACTTTTGCAGGAGGGAAATTTTTATCAAGACAATCTCCGCACAGCAAAGGCCGAATTCAGGTATATATCGAATGGAGAAGAATCTGTCGTAAGACCTCATTTTACTTTTTACGGCTTTAGATATGTAAAAGTTACCGGCTGGTCTGGTGAACTGAATAAGGATGATTTTACAGGCTGTGTTTTATATTCAGATATGGAAACCACAGGAATTATTGAAACGAGCAATCCATTAGTGAACAGATTATTCCTGAATGCGTTATGGGGTCAAAAAGGTAACTTTCTGGATGTACCGACTGATTGCCCGCAGCGTGATGAACGGATGGGCTGGACTGGTGATGCCCAGGTGTTTTCAGGTACAGCTGCCTTTAATATGGACACCTATGCTTTCTTCAGTAAATATGGTTATGACCTAGCAAAAGAACAGTCGGGTTTAAATGGTATGGTTCCTATGGTAGTCCCGATGGCAACGGTTAAAGGCGGCGGCTCAAGTGCATGGGGAGAGGCCGCAACGGTTATTCCGTGGAATGTGTATTTACATTACGGAGATAAAGCCATTCTGGAGCAGCAATTCGAGAGTATGAAGGGCTGGGTTGATTTTATCAGGAGGGCAGATGAGGAATCAAGTTCTAAAAGGCTTTGGACAACCGGCTTCCATTTTGGTGACTGGCTGGCTTTGGATGGAGACGATCCAAATTCGCCAATGGGCGGAACTGAAACAGCTTTTATTTCCTCTGCTTATTATTGCTATTCTTCTATGCTAGTCGCTAAAGCAGCAAAAGTACTTGGTAAGATGGAAATCGCACAGGAGTATGAAGAGTTATCAAATGCAGTTAGATCTGCAACCCAAGCAGAATACATTACTCCCACAGGACGCCTAGCCTTGAATAACCAGACAGCGTTAGTTGTTGCCTTATTTATGGACCTTGTTCCTGATGAGCATAGAAACAGATTAGCGAATGATTTACGGGAAAGATTGAAAAAAGATAAAAATCACTTAAAGACTGGATTTGTTGGCACCCCTTATTTGTGCAGAGTGCTTTCTGAGAACGGAGCTAATGACCTAGCTTATACTTTACTTCTAAATAAGGATTATCCAAGCTGGTTGTATGCCGTAACAATGGGAGCAACAACGATTTGGGAACGTTGGAATTCTGTTTTGCCGGACGGGAAGATAAGCGGAACAGACATGAACTCTTTAAATCATTATGCTTATGGTTCGATTGTAGAATGGATGTATCGTAATGTCGCAGGTATTAACCCTGTTGAAGAACAGCCAGGTTTTAGACATGTCCGATTGGCGCCACAGCCTGATTATCGATTGAAGTATGCGAAAGCCAAATTGGATTCTGCTGCTGGTTTATACGAAAGTCAGTGGGAATTAACTGAAGATGGACAATTGACATTTAAGTTTGTTATTCCTTTTAATGCTACAGCGACAGTTGAATTGCCTGATGCTGCGCTTGAAAACGTACTTCTAAATGGAAGTTCTTTAAACGACGTAGGAGTTAGTGTAAGCCAGAGTGGTGAAAAGGTGCTGGTTGAGTTAAACAGTGGAGCCTGGGAATTCTCTTATACGCCTGAGGTTGACTATTTAAAATATTACAGTACACATCTGCCGTTAAGTGAATTAGTGGAAAATATTCAAGTGAAAAATATATTGGTGGAAGCCGTGCCACAAGTTGCAGCTTTCCCTCAGGAGATGATTGCTAATATAGGTCATCAATCGTTAAGAGAATTATCCCATATGCCGTTCTTGCCAATATCCGTAGAGGTATTGGACGATTTGGATCAAAAGTTAAAGAAAATGAAAGTCATTGTAGACTTCCAGTAGATGCTGAAAAAGTTAGGAAACGACATAAGAAAGGTTAGAAAAGAACCGGAAAAATTCTGATAAATAATTAAAATGGGTAAGCGTTTGATATTATTGAACGCTCTTTCTTATGACCCAAGGATCGATCAAATTCTGATTTGGGGTAATGAACCGCTCTTTCATTGCCCGAGGTGGGGGTCAAATTCCGATATGGGTAATGAACCACCCTTTCATAGCCCGAGGTAGGGTTCAAATTCCGAAATGGGGGTAGAGCAGCAGCCGAAATGCTAATCAAAAAAATTAGAGAAATGCAATGGGATAAGGAAATCCTTTTTAAACCTGAGTTAATTGTTAGAAATTCCACTCAAAGAAATAAGGAACCATTATTTGTTTAAAGTTTCCACCCATACCATTTTAGGAGGAAAGTATGAATAGATTAAAAATCTCAGAAAATAGAAGATTTTTTACGCATCAGGACGGGAAACCATTCATCTGGTTGGCAGATACGGATTGGACAATCGCCCATAGATTAAAATGGGACGATGCAGAATATTTAATGCAGAAGCGAAAATCACAAGGATTTACTGTATTACAGATTGTCGCACTTGACCCCGAGCAGGATAAGGAAATGAGAAATCCGGCTGGAGAAAAAGCTTTATTAAATGATAATCTGAACACTCCTAATGAAAAATATTTTCAGTATTTAGACTGGATCATAGATAAAGCACAAGAATATGGATTTTATGTTCTATTACTGCCAGTATGGGGAGAACTTGTAGTAGGTCATAACTGGATGGGTGAGTTTTCAGAGAAAATTGTTACTAAAGAAAATGCTTTTCAATACGGAAAATGGATTGGTAATCGCTATAAAGATAGAACCAATATCATTTGGTGTCTAGGTGGGGACAGGCAGCCCATCCATCTAGGGGTGGATTACAAGGATGTTTGGCGGAAAATGGCCGAAGGGATTGCAAAAGGGGTTCTAAATAAGGATATTAAAAATAACGTAAAAGATCCCGATTGGCAAAAACTTTTAATAACCTATCATGCATGCCATGAAGCGGAGACAGGTGAATGTTCAACCATGTCTTATTGGACGGATGAGGATGCTTGGATATCATTTATTATGATTCAGTCGGGGCATGGATTAACACCGAAAAACTATGATTTAGTGAAAAATGATTATAATAGAAAAAATCCTATGCCAGTTTTTGATGGAGAACCTGCTTATGAACAAATGCCCACATCATGGCCAATTGGAAATGATTTTCACGGGGGATGGATGGTAAGGAAACGTGCCTATTGGAGTTTGTTTGCCGGGGCATTTGGACATACATATGGGCATCCATCCGTGTG
The DNA here is from genome assembly GCF_016908975.1 of Neobacillus cucumis. Classification (GTDB taxonomy): domain Bacteria; phylum Bacillota; class Bacilli; order Bacillales; family Cytobacillaceae; genus Neobacillus; species Neobacillus cucumis. The sequence goes on along the minus strand of NZ_JAFBEX010000024.1, from coordinate 55,845 downwards.
TTGGATGATTTCGGAGAAGGAAAGAGACAGTTTCAGAAGATATTCGTGGTTTGAAGCTTTAGACCAACCTGGCGCATGGCAGATGAAGATCCTACGTGATTTTTTGGAATCTAGAGATTTAAGTCAGTGTATTCCGTTTCAGGAATTACTAATTGTACAGAATGATAAGATGGAAGATATTTTAGATGAACACATACAGGTATGTGTAGAAAAAAATGGGGAATTTGCTTGTCTATACTTCCCTTCAGGTGGAGAGGAAACGGTAGATTTAAGTAGTTTGAAAATAGATCAGTTACAAATTTGGTGGTTTAATCCTCGAGATGGACAATGCTATACACAAGAGAATGTTATAACAGATAAAGCAATCAGTTTAGAAGTTGAAAAGCATGACGTTTTAAAAATAATAACGCCTACTCGTGGATATGAGCAGGATTGGGTATGTGTGATAGAGAACAGAAATAATCATTCCACCATTCCTGGCAAAGCAAAAATTTATGGAGAAATGCCTGTACCACCTGAAATCAAGAAAACTTTTATGTGGTGACTTAAATAAGCCGAATATGGGATACTTAAATCATTGTTTAAAAAATACCACAGTCTTTTGGGACTGTGGTATTTTTCATATATTTAAAAGTCTACTAATTGGACTATGGTTAACATTTTGTTCGATATTAAAAAAATCTAAAAATTGTGCACTCCTATTACTAAATTAAATGTACCATAACTTACACTATAATGAAGATGTGCACAAGGAATAAATGGCCATACACTTTAAAAGATAAACTCGTGGGGTGAATTTAATGAGAAAAATGAAAGCGTTACTATCTGGTACCTTAGTTCTGATATTATCCATCGTACTTTTAGCCGGCTGTTCAAGCTCAAGCTCAAGTGAATCCAAAAGCAGCGGCTCATCTAATTCGAAAAAAGTTACTATAACTATGCTGGTTTCTGGAAATAAAGCAGCTTCAGGTCAAGACTTTGAAGTAGACATCTTACCAAAATTAGTTCATAAAAAATTCCCGAACATTACATTAGAGGTACAAAAGCTTCCTGATGATCAATATACAACTTCGATTAAGACAAAACTTGCAGTAAACCAAGCGCCCGATATTTTCCGCGTATGGCCTAGAATGGCAAACGCCGCTTCTGTCATGGACCTTGGTAAAGGTGGTTATTTAGCTGATCTTTCTGATCTGTCATTTATGAATAATCTTTCTAAGTCAGTAGTAGATGATATGTCTTATAATGGAAAAGTTTATGGAATCACTAAAGGATTCGATATGTTAGGTACTTATTACAATAAAGACCTGTTCCAAAAGGTTGGCATTACTGAACTACCTAAAGATTGGGAAACATTCCTTGCTGATTGCCAAAAATTAAAAGATGCCGGTATCACTCCTATTGTGATGGGGGATAAAGATCCTTGGGTCATTCAGTTTGGTTTATATCAAATTGCAGCAAATACTGTTTATGCGGACGACAAGGAATTCGATACAAAACTTCAAAATGGAAAAGAATCACTCAACGGTCCAAAATGGCAAAAAGCTGTTTCGATGTACCAAGAACTGTACAAAAAAGGATACATTGCCAAGAATACTCTTGGGCTAGGCGGACCACAAGCAATTCAAATGTTTATTGATGGTAAAGCTGCTATGACATTAGACGGTACATGGGATTACACCCCGTTAACAGCGAAAGGTGCAACTGATTTTGAACGCGGTTTCTTCCCATTACCTGCTAATGAAAAAGGAAAACCTGTGTATCAAGCAGCAGCTACAGCAGCTGGTTGGGCAGTTAATGCAAAATCCGAAAATGTTGAGGCTGTAAAGCAAATCCTAAACTATTGGTTTGATGGTAAGTCTGACTTATTTAAAGAATGGGTAAAAACTTCGTCTTCAATCGTTGCATATAAAGGAGTTCCATTAACTAACGAATTATATAAAGATGCTTATAATCAATATACAAGCACTGGTAACGCCATCTATTTCGCTAACCAAATGTGGCCAAGCGGTGTAGATGCAACGTTAGAAGCAAAATTTGCTGAGATTATCGGTGGACAATCAACAACTCCAAAAGACGTAACAAAAGCTATGCAAGACAAATTCGACGAGCTTTGGAAAAAGTAAAAAAATCGAGACACTAAAATATTCAAGTTTAAGAGATAAATCAAGGTGAGGTGGGGGCGTTTCCCCACCTCAAGTAAATTTTGGAAAGGAATAAGATACCATGAATTCTACAGTCATGAAAAAATCGATGTATTTGTTTGTTTTGCCTGCATTGATTGTATATTTGACATTTTGGATCTTTCCCATTTTAAGACTTTTTCAATATAGTTTTTCAGATTACAACGGTGTACAGCAAAATCTACATTTTATTGGTCTGAGTAACTATATGAAAATCTTCCAGGAAGGGGTTGCAGGTTCATCTATATCAAATACTTTGATATACACGCTGCTTTCAACGGTCCTTGGAAATATTATCGCTCTGTGTCTAGCTTTTGTTTTGGATTCGAAAATTAAAGGGTTAGGTTTTTATCGGACAGTAGCTTATATACCTACATTGTTTAGTACAATCGTTGTTGGTTATATCTGGTCATATGTTTACATGCCTGATACCGGACTACTCCCAACAGTACTAAGTTGGTTTGGCATACACAGTGAAAATTTGAACATTCTTGGTAATTACAAGACTGCTCTTTATGGTATTACTGCAGTAGATATCTGGAAGACCATTGGAACCAGTACGATCATTTTTCTTGCAGGGTTGCAGACTGTTTCACAAGAATTGATGGAGGCCGGTAAAATTGATGGTGCTAACGGTTGGCAATTAACCAGGTTTGTTCGTCTGCCGTTGTTAGCTACATCTATTACAATCAACGTTACGCTAAGTATTATCAATGGTCTTAAAGCTTTCGATTATTCTTTCATTATGACGAACGGTGGTCCTGGCAGATCGACTAGCACACTGGTTTACGATATTTTTAGAATGGCATTTACAGAAGGGCAGTATGGTAAAGCTGCATCATTGGCAGTCGTTTCCTTCGCCATAATCATAGCCGTTACAGTATTCCTCGTGACGAAATTAAATAAGAGGGAGGTAAATGTATGATGAGTAGGACAGTTGTTCAAAGTACTTCTTATGATATCGGCATAAAACAGAATGAAGCAAAGAAAAGGAAATTATTTATCAAAAAAACATGTTACCATATAGGAATTACCGCACTAATGTTAATAAATCTTTTACCACTTTTAATTGCTCTTTCAAGTTCCTTACGGACACCTGATAATATGACGAATCCCTTAAATTTATTTACTCAATTTAGTTTGGAAAGTTATAAGATAGCTTTTGAGCGCATGCATTTTCTTCAGGCATTAATGAATAGCGTTCTGTTAACGGGAGTTTCCGTTATTGTAGTTGTCATTTTTACATCTATGGCAGCATATCCAATTGCAAGAATGAATACTCGCTTAAGCAAGTTCTTATATATCTTTTTTCTTGCTGGGCTTGTTGTTCCAAGCCAGATGGTTATCATTCCAATTGTAAAAACATTCAATGCATTAAATATTCCAAGTGGCCAGCTAACATCAATTATCATGTTTATCACTTGTAGTATCCCTTTTTCTTCATTCTTATACTCAGGCTTTATTAAGAGCAGTGTACCTATTGAAGTAGAGGAGTCAGCTCTTCTAGATGGAGCCGGTTTATTTCGAAGGTTCTGGCAGATTGTGTTTCCACTATTAATACCTGTAACAGTTTCAGTTGTCATTACACAGGGGGTATGGATTTGGAATGATTATTTCTTTAATATGATTTTTATAACAAAAGCAGATCTGACTCCATTACCACTAGCCATGCTGGGCTTTATGGGTGACCAAACCAATCCAACCGCTTGGAACGTCCTTTTTGCAGCATGTTTCCTTTGTGCTTTACCACTTTTAGTTATTTTTGCCTTTTTGCAAAAGTTCTTTATCAAAGGTTTAGCTGTAGGTTCTGTAAAGGGCTGATTATGCAAAATAAGAATGATTCCATATTGTTAATCACATAGAAAAACGGACCCAAATGCAAGCGGTCCGTTTTTTTATATTTGGTTTTATTCAATCTTAGGAACACATATTTTAATTGTTGTTCCTATATTAGGTTCACTTTCAATCATTAACCCATATTCCAACCCATAATAAAGCGCAATTCGAGAATGGACATTTTTAAGTCCAATACTTTGTTTGCTCCGTTTTCCAAGCTCCTTAAATTCCGGTTGTTCTTGTAAGAAGTTTCTTATTTGATCTAACCTGTCCTTTTCAATACCTATGCCGTTGTCTGAGATTTCAAAGACGATTCGATTTTGGCTAATCTCATATGCTTTTAACTTGACGCATCCTTTCATTCTCTTCCTTTCAAGTCCATGAAGAATGGAATTTTCAATAATAGGTTGAAGGATCAATTTTAAAATGCGGCATGAAGAAATTTCGCTAGGTATTTCAAGTTCAAAATCAATGCTATTATCATATCTTATGTTTTGAATAGTTATATAATTTTTTACATGATCAAGCTCATCACTTAAACGTACTAATTCACTTTCTGTTTTGATACTATATCTAAACATATCACCCAACGCTTTAGTCATAATAGATATACTTTCTATTTCTTCAATTTCAGCAATACTATTAATCGATTCTAACGTGTTATATAAAAAATGAGAATTAATCTGTGCCTCTAAAGATTTCATTTGTGAGTCTAAAGTAATCAATTTATTTTGGTAACTTTCTTTTATATGCCTGTGAATCTCTTCAATCATATTGTTATATTCCGTATAGAGGATTCCGACTTCATCTTGGCGTTTTAGGTATTTATCATTGGTAACTGGTTTCAGTTGTTTATTAGTACGCATAATTTTACTTAACTCAATCGTGGGTCTTGTAAGTTGATTGGATAAGACCAAGGAAAGCAAAATAAAGATAACAGCACATGTTATTGAAATGTAAATGATTAATTTTTCGGAAAGGTTGTACGGTTTATATAACTCACTAACGGGAATGGATGCTACAATATTCCAATTGTTATCAGGGAATGGTTTAATCACCGTTAAATGGCCTTTTTTCACCTCTTGATAAACACCCTGGGAGTTCCTTGAAAGAATACTTTGGTAGGGCCTTGGAAGAGTTTGTCCAATTTTACTCATTGTATTGTCATAAAGGATTTTTCCCGTGTTATTAACCAAGTAAACATTTGTCATATTTGGAATAATATCGTTATCAAGGGCTTGAAAGATTCTAATGTCACAATCCAACATCAACACTCCGAGTAATTTATGTGAATTAAAATCATAGATTGCACGTGCAAATGTGACGGAAGGCTGGGCATTAATGATAAAAGACTTTGTTGAAACATTGCTAACATAAAGTCCACCTTTTTGTTGTAGCGTTTGTTTATACCAATCATCATTGAATGGTACATAGCCATAGTGCAAATCCGTATTGTTATTAGTGTAAGTAATTGAATTGCCGTCAGGTAGAAATAGATAAATCCCGTTTATATAGTCGTTACTGAGAATCAAATTATTAAAAAAGAACTTCATGTCCCTTCTTGCAAGATAAAAATCGTATGGTCCGGCATTTTTATTGTTAATTAATTTGTATAATTGATCAGCTACAGTAGGGGATCCGGGTACCGTAGAGAATTGTTGAAATGTTAACGTTATACGTTTTATATTTTGATAAATACCGTCTATTTTTTCTAATGAATTACTAATTGTATTTGAGGTAACGACAGATACTTGTTGATTCACTAGCTTAGTATAGCTTCTGTAAGAGTTAATTGTAACGATGATGATGGGAATAATTGAAATGGCAATAAATACAAGGAACAATTTTGTTCTGGTAGTAAGAAATTTCATCGTTAGCCTCCAGATGTATAAACCTAAATAAAGTATACCTAAAATTTTTAAAAAAATAATAGAAGAATTAAAAAGGGATAGCCAGTAATTCAGCTATCGCATTTACATCATTCTATATTCTTCCGGGGTGTAACCGGTCACTTTTTTAAATACTCTGAAAAAGTATTTCGTATTATCATACCCTAATGTTTTTGCGATCTTATAGACTTTATCCGAAGAACTTTTTAACAGGAGCTTAGCTTTTTCAATCCTTATTCTATTAACATAATCATTGAAATTCTCACCTGTTTTTTCCTTAAATAAGTAACTGCAATAACTTGGATTGATAAAGAACAACGTAGATATTTTATTAAGTGTAATTTCCTTGTTATAGTTTTTTATTATATACGTTTTTATATTGTCAATAAGGTTTTCCGAACCATAAATATTCTTTTCTCGAAACACTTCAGTTAAGCTAGGTAAAACTTGAAAAAAGTATGATTTAATTGACTCAATGTCAAATACTGTTTCCAGCATCGAATCAAAACTAGAGGAAGGAGAATCCTTCGTTATCGTGTCAAAGTAGTTTGAAAGCATATTTCTTACTTCATGGATTAAATCATTACATAAATTCTTTAAAGATAAAATAGTCAAAGAAGGTATTTCGCATATAAAGTTAAAGTAGTCACTAGTAAGTTCAAGAACCTTGTCGTAGTGGCCTGACTCAATGTGAAAAAGCAATTCATCGGTTTTTTCCCAATTTGGAATTTCAAATGTAGTTTGTTCTTCCTTATAAAATAATATGTTGTTTATGTCCGTAGCTAATCTATTATTTAATGCCGAAATTGTTTCTGTATACGACTCATTTAACTGTAATAATGTTTTTTTGGTTTTGCTGATTCCTAGATATATACTGTCTTTAGGAATCACACTGCTAATACCTTCGTAAAGCAGATCGCTTTTCAATGATATTAATTGTTGGAGATCTCTGACATTCTTTTCATAGTATAAAAGAAAGAAATAGATATTATCATTATGGGGATTTTGTATGTTAATAAAGCCGTTAGTCCTTATGTTTTGAATTAGCACCGAATCATTTAGATATTCAACGAGACTGACAGTTGAATAAAGTGTAAACAATATAAATTGGTGACCTTCATCAAAGTTTTGAAATATGGTAGATTTCGGCTCGAAATTTTTCGAGATACCTAAGATTACGTTATTTAAAACGTGTAAGTCAGACTGGTATTTTATCTCTTCCTTTTCCGTCTCGGTTGTTTCCAGCTTTTGTTGATAGGCACGTTCCTGATCAATCAAGTTGATGGCCTTTTGTAAGGCTGAATGGATTTCTTCACGATTGAAAGGTTTTAATAAGTAACCAACAACTTTTGCAGAGATGGCTTCTTGCATATATTCAAAATCACTGTAGCCGCTTATGACAATAATCTTTTTTTCAGGAAAATTATTTTGAAGTGTTTTTAAAAGAGTTTTTCCGTCCATTTCTGGCATTCTCATATCAGTAAATATAATGTCTGGATTTACTTTGCGGATTAATTCCAAGGCATCGCTGCCATTATCCGCCTCACCAACAAATCTAGCTTCCTCTGAAAACGCTTTTAATTTTTTTAACATTCCTCTCCTGATTAGAGGTTCATCGTCTACGATGATATAGGTGTACATGGAATCAACCCCTTCGTCATCAATTAGTATCAGTCTATTATAACCTAAAAATAATATACTCTAAAGACAAAATAAAGTACACCGCCTGAAACGGTATAATCTTTTTAGGAACATGATTTAATTGGGTAAGATACTATGCCTAACACAAAGGATGGAGGGTGAGTACAACAATGTTGTCGACAGAAGGCTTTTTATATCGAATCTGTATTTGGATTTATCACGTCACACTTTTAAACTTTCTATTTCTAATTACCTGTATACCAATAATTACAATATTCCCTTCTTTAGCGGCTGCTTTTGGGGTGTCCAGACAATGGATAAAAAAGAATGATCCACCTATTATTACAACTTACTTTAAATTATTTAAAGAAAATTTTAGACAAAGTATGATAGTTGGTATCTTTATCATGATAGTTGGTTTGTTACTTTATGCCGATTTTCATATTATCGTACAAATTCACACGAACATTAAGATCGCTTTATATTTATTTTTTTGTTTCATGATAGTTTTCTACATAGCTGTCATTTTACATATTTTTCCGTTAATGGTTAATGGCTTCTATTCAAGTAAACAGTTACTGGTGAATGCTCTTAAATTTAGCTTATATAAATTCCACTTAACTCTATTAAATATGGTTTGTATTTATATGATATTTTTTATTGCTTATAAGTTTCCTGTAATATTCGTATTCTTTTTTTCTAGCATTTGTATATTCCTTACTTATTGGCATATCAATAGGAAATTTGTCATTTTGGAAGCTTTGCAGAAAAATTGATGTCCATAAATTAAGTTCATACTATAAGGGGAGGTAGTGTAGCGTGCTAAAATTGAGAACGCTGACATGTGAATACAGAGATTTTTTATTGGGGACAGACCTTTCTCATCCGAGGTTTTCCTGGAAAATAACTTCTGATAAAAATAATACGATGCAAGAATTCTACCAAATTCAAGTCTCTTTATCGGAAAATAGATTTGAGAATCCATTATGGGATACAGGAAAGTATAAATCAAATCAATCTATTCATATTCTATATATCGGGCCAGATTTGAATCCAAGGACTCGTTATTATTATCGTGTTCGTGTTTGGGATAATTACGGATGTGAGTCAGAATGGAGCAACATTCACTGGTTCGAAACCGGGTTAATGTCATCAGATAATTGGCAAGCAAAATGGATTACGCTTGACCCTAATTTTTTTGAGTTAGAATCAAAACCTATATCCGTATTCCGTAAACCATTTAAGATTGAAAAAAAGGTCCGGTCCGCTCGTATTTATGCAACGGCTGCTGGGCTATATGATCTTTACCTGAACAATGATAAGATCGGAGATGATTTATTCGCGCCTGGTTGGAGCAGCTACAAACATCGTCACCAATACCAGACTTATGACATTACGGACAAGTTATTCCCAGGTGAATTTGTTATCGGTGCCATGGTCGCAGATGGTTGGTACAAAGGAGAATTAACCTGGCTTTTAAAAAGAAACATCTATGGTAAGGAACGAGCACTTCTTTTGCAATTACATATTGTATTTGAGGATGGAACAGAAGAAGTGGTCGTGACTGATTCAACATGGAAAACATCGACCGGTCCGATTTTGTTATCAGAGTTTTATGCCGGTGAAATCTACGATGCACGCTTAGAGATAAGGGATGATCTCTATGAGGATGATTCTATCTGGAAAAAGACAAAAATTTGTGATCTCCCGTTTAACCAGCTTGTTGCCCAAGAAAACTGGCCGACAAAAGTAACAGAAAATATTTCTCCAATTGCGGTAATGAAGACCCCTAAGGGAGAAACCGTCCTCGATATAGGGCAAAATATGGTCGGAAGAATCCGGATAAATATTAACATACCGGCAGGAGAAAAGGTTGTTTTATATCATGCCGAAGTATTGGATAAAGAAGGTAATTTCTATACAGGTAATTTACGTCAAGCTAAGCAAAAAGTAGAATATATTTCCAATGGGAATGGTCCTGTTTCCTATGCAGCCAATTTTTCCTTTCAAGGCTTTCGTTATGTGAAGGTGGAAGGTTTAGAAGGTTTAACCGAACAAGAATTGTTAGACTCCTTGGTCGGAGAGGTCATTCATTCTGATATGCCTCGAACAGGGTACTTTGAAAGCTCGAATGAACTAGTCAATAAATTATATAACAACATACTTTGGGGACAGAGAGGAAACTTTGTTGATGTTCCAACCGATTGTCCGCAACGGGATGAGCGTCTAGGATGGACGGGAGATGCGCAAATTTTTATTCGAACGGCTGCTTACAATTATCAAGTAGCCCCGTTTTTCACCAAATGGGTTAGAGATCTAAAAAGCGATCAAACTGCAAATGGAACTGTTCCATTTGTGATCCCAGACGCTTTAGAAGACTACATTTCCGGTATGTGGGGGGATAATAATTATACTTCTTCGGCGTGGGGAGATGCTGTAACCATTTGTCCATGGACTATTTATCGAACTTTTGGTGATGAAAGACTACTTGAGGAACAGTATGAAAGTATGAAAGCTTGGGTTGACTATATTAGAGCCCAGGGTGCTAATCCATATCTTTGGAATACAGGATTTCATTTTGGTGACTGGCTCGCGCTTGATGCGGAAGAAGATTCTTATTTTGGAGCAACACCTGAACATCTAGTAGCAACCGCATACTACGCCTATTCAACCCAAATCGTAAGAGACGCTGCAAAGGTCTTAAATATAATGGAAGATGCAAGAAAATACGAGCAGCTTTTGAGTGGAATTATTCAGGAATTCAAAAAAACATTTATATCAACTGACGGGAAAATGAAGGCGAATACCCAAACAGCTCATATCCTTCCATTGGTATTTAATCTAGTAGATGGGAAGGTTCGCGAACAAATTGCGGCAGACTTAAATCAGTTGATAATAGATAACAACTATCATTTATCTACAGGATTTGTTGGAACTCCTTATTTGTGTATTGCTTTATCTGAAAATGGCTATCATGAAACAGCACTTCGTTTACTCTTACAGGAAAGCTATCCTTCCTGGTTATTTTCTGTTTTACAAGGTGCCACTACGATTTGGGAACACTGGGATGGCATCAAACAAGATGGGTCTTTCTGGAGTGACAATATGAATTCCTATAATCATTACGCTTATGGGGCAATTGGGGAATGGCTATACCGATATTTAGCTGGGATTGATCTTGTAGAAGCAGGTTATAGAACAATTAAGATCCAGCCACATATTTCTACCTATGGTCTATCTTCAGCAAAGGCTTCCTTAGAATCCCCTTATGGAACCATTCTTTGCTCATGGGAAAGAAAAGAAGAGATCATCAATATTGATGTAGAGATACCTGTAAACTCAAAAGCTGAGATTTGGTTAAAGGATATTAGTATAGAAAAAGTAACGGTTCAAACACTCACTCCGGGTGAGGAGAATATTGCGGTTTCAAACACAACAGATGGTGTAGTTTGTTTAGTAGGATCGGGTTGTTACTCCTTCCATGTTGAAACTAGAAATATGCCTTTAAATTTGCAAAGTGCAACAAAATGATAGTTTTAAAATGAAGTAACAGGGGGTATCGGTATGAGTATTCAAAAGCTAGAAAATCAAGTGATCATTCGAAATGAGAAATTTATTGAAACAGCGGAACAATTAAAGCCACAACTCCATGAGACCATTGTAAAGCCTTCATCAATTGTAGAAATAATAGCGGATACAGACGTGATTCATGGGTGGAAGTCGGAGGTTGTTGCTCCTGCTTCCTCTCTAGCAAACTCTGAATATGGTAAGAATGATTCGGTTATTCTTGATTTTGGTGACCATCAGGTTGGGTATCTATCCCTTATTATTCATCCTGTTGGCAGTCCACCGGATGCACCACTTAAACTAAAACTGACCATTGGTGAAATGCCAGTGGAGATGGCTGAGCCTTTTGAAAATTACAACGGATGGCTCAGTAGTTCTTGGCTTCAAGAAGAAACAATCTTTGTGGATGTAATGCCTGCTGTGATTTCATTGCCTCGACGATACAGCTTTAGATATGTAAAGTTCGACGTAATCGATACATCACCTAAATATAAAGTCGTATTTGAAAACGTAGAATGTAAAGCCGTTACATCAGCGAATTTAAATGCTGTCAAAAAGATTACTCAGCAGGATGCAGAACTGCAAAAAATAGATGAAACAAGTATTAAAACACTTGCTGATTGCATGCAGGATGTATTTGAAGACGGACCGAAACGCGATCGCAGGCTCTGGCTCGGCGATTTGAGACTCCAAGCACTAGCAAACTATGAAACATTTGGGAACAATGACCTGGTAAAACGTTGTCTTTATCTTTTTGCCGGTGTTCCAGATGATAAAGGTAAGGTACCCGCTAATGTTTTTGTTGCACCACACCTAATTGCAGATGATACTTATCTATTTGATTATTCATTGTTCTTTGCTTCCACGTTACATGATTATTATTTTGCAACAAGTGATTTACAGACTTTAAAAGAGCTTTGGCCCACTGCCTATCGTCAGGTTGAGCTGGCGCTTGAAAGACTTGATGAAAATCATATTTTAAAAGATTCTCCCGATTGGTGGTCTTTCATTGATTGGCAGGAAGGGTTAAACAAACAAGCTCCATCCCAAGCAGTGTTAATCTATACTATGAAACAGGCTATTCGCCTTGCCGAAGAATTAAACGTACCGGAAAAAGACAGTTTGAGAGACCGTTTAGAAGAAATTGTAGATGCAACGAAAAAACATTTATGGGATGAAGAGCAGCAATTTTTTATCAGTGGTTCTGACCATCAGGTATCTTGGGCTAGTCAAATTTGGATGGTCCTGTCGGGTGTCTTAACTAAGGAAGAGAATAATAAACTTATGAATCGTTTATTTGATGAAAATCCAGCCGTTGGAATTGCTACACCATACATGTATCATCATTTGATTGAAGCTCTACTTGTTTCTGAAGAAAAAGAGCGGGCCATTGCCGAAATGAAAAACTACTGGGGTGGAATGATTCGTGATGGAGCCGATACATTCTGGGAATTGTATGATCCAAAGAATAAAGAATTCTCCCCTTATGGAAGCCATTTAATTAATAGCTATTGCCATGCTTGGAGCTGTACACCAACCTATTTAATACGGAAATATAACTTATAGAGTAGGAGAGGACAATCAAGTAGTTTAGTGGTTGTCCTTTTCTTAACATTTCTCATCCCAAAAAAAGCGTACATTAATCAGAAAAATCTGACACTATCGGTGTGTTAATCTATGTTCTATGATAGTCATATAGGTAGCCGGGCCCTATTCTTTTACAAAAAAATGGAAGCGTTTTAAATATTTTGGGGGAGGAAGTGTGAATTAAATGAAAAAATCCCAGCTCACTAAGATGGGAAAAAGAACTCTATCCATAATCCTTACTACTACACTTGCGGCTGGTTTAGTTGGTTTCCATCCACTAGAGAAAAAAGCTGAAGAAATCCCTGTATTTAAAAAACAAGTTGGCGGGGTTTTTGACGGGATGCCATTGTTTGACGGAGTTCCAGAGCATCTAAATGAATATGTGGATGCTTATTTTGATTACACGGGTCTTGAAGGACCTGCTGTTTATGCTACAGGTTCGAGGAACCATTATACACTCCAGCGTGGACCGAATGCCGGGAAAGTGATTCCTGGCGCTTTATCCGCAGCTGACAATGTTCAGGGGGTTTCTACTGATTTTCCAGCGTTAACCGGTATGGGGGAAACCTGGAACAAAGAATTGCTTTCTGATATTGGAAAGGTGATGGGAAGCGAAAAAATAAGTACGTTAAAAGTAAAGCAAGGGGAATCAAACATACATGGTGGTGCAAATGCCTCCGCCACGGTTGCATTCACAGTTGTCAGCGACATGCGAATCAACCCACTTAGTGGAAGATTTGATGAAGGATTTTCTGAAGATCCAAATATGGCTGCGACAATGGTTGATAACATGGCAGCAGGTCTTAGTGGTACTGATCAAGCAAAGAGCGATGATGGATTCTGGATGCGTGCAGTGGTAGGAACCAAGCATTTTTCCGTTTATAATGCACAATGGTTCCGTCAGTCATCTAGTAATAGTGCGAGTGCTCGTTCTATTTTCGAATATCAGACTAAAAGCCCCTTGAAAGCGCTTAGTTCTGGATCAGTTGGTGGAGTTATGACTTCGTTCGGACGTACGAACGGAATTCCCAATATTCTATCACCATATCAACGTCATGCGAATAATTTCTCCAAATATGGAGTCTACAGCTCTCCAGATTTTAATGCTGACCAACTGGTGTTCCAAGGTGCGGAGGGGAATGGGTACGATACCCAGTATGCTACAGACAGAACGAACGCTACTATTTTAATGATTTTAGCCAAGGCAAACGCTGGACGTCCAGGTCCAAATGAGCAAAATGCAAAAGATGATGTTGCTGCAATAGTGAATGCTGTTGAACAAGGTAAATACGGGCTTACTAAAGAAGATTTAATCGAAGCAGCACGCCCTCATGTAAACCAAATGGTCCGCGTCGGTATTTTTAATGAAGTGGATGCAAACGGAATTCCTAAGAATTACCCATTTGCTCAAGAGGCAAAGGATGTAAGATCTGAGCCTGCGACATTTAATACAGCGGAGCATCAGCAAGTTGCCTTGCGTGCAGCAGAGGAAAGTATCGTATTGTTGAAAAATGATGGAACACTGCCACTTACCAAAAATAAGAAGGCTGCAGTTTCTGGAGTTTATGCAGATTCAAGGTTTAAAACAACTTACTCAGTAGGTACGACACCAAGTATTGAAAACTCAGGGATTTCTCCTTTGTTGGCGATTATTAAAGCAAATGGTGCAAATAACGTATCCTACTCGTCTGGAGCTAAGGTTGTAGCGTTGAAATCTAAACTAAACGGCCAAGTCGTAACAGCTGATCCAAATGCAGCAAATGTTACAAACGGTTCCCAGCTTATTACAACGGCTGATCAAATGGATGTAAATAACCCAGCACAATTATTTGAAGTGTTTGATTGGGGTCAAAAAGGTTACAGCTTACGCTCTCAAAAGAATGGTCGTTGGGTAACATCTCCAAATACAGGGAATGCTGCTGTAGAAAATACTAATAATACTGCACTAAATCTAACCGATAACGACTGGGATCTTGCCCAGATGCTTGGTAACACAAGTGCCATTCCGCCGACTATCCGCGTGGAGGAAAATTCCGATAAGACTGTCTCCTTAATTGCAAGTGGCTTCCGAACAGGGTTTTCAGGAGACTTCACGAATTGGTATTACTCAAATGGACGCTTTATTACAACAGGATCAGATGGAAAGCTTAAGACATCCGGAACCACCCTAACTAACAAAACAATCGCAGCTAACCGAAACGATGATGTGAAATTTGATCAAACTGTTGTTAAGGATGTTGGCGTAGATGCTGTCAAGCGTGCAGATACAGATGACTACGCTGTTGTCTTTGTAGGAGCAATCCCGCGTCATAGTGCAGGAGAAGGTACCGATCGCTCTGATTTAAATATGGGTGAAGCAGACTACCAATTAGTTGATAAAGTGTCATCCGCTTTTGCTGCAAAGGGTAAAAAGACAGTTGTTGTCGTTAAATCCAGCTTCCCTGTAGGGATGGAAAAGATTCAAAACAATCCAAATGTGTCTGCGATTGTATACCAGCCATATGGTGGACAATACGATTCATATGCATTGGCTAAGGTTTTGTATGGTGACTATGCACCAACAGGTCGTTTAGCTTCTACATGGTATGCAGATATGTCCGCATTTCCGAAAATCAATAAGTACTCTATTCCTGAAGGGAATACAAGCATTACGTTGGATGATGTTGATCCACGTTATTCGTTAGATATGACCAATGCTGATCCAGAGGAATCTAAACTAACCTACATGTATACAAATGCAAAAGTAACCTATCCATTTGGTTACGGTATGTCATACAGCAAATTCTCGTATAGCGATTTCAATGTACCAGTAACTGCTAACGGAAACTCGCCTTTCAAAGTAACCGTAAAGGTGAAAAATGAAGGGAAGGTTAATACTTCAGAAGTGGTACAGTTATATATTAAAAATAAAAAATCAGCTTATGGCAGTCATGCTCCACAAAAGCAATTAGCAGGATTCGATAAAGTTTCCTTAGCTGCTGGTGAGACCAAGACAGTTACCCTTACGGTTAATCCAAAAGATTTCTCTATCTGGGATGTAAATAAGGGTGATTTCATTGTTGAGGATGGAAGCTATGAGTTGACGATCGGAAGCTCATCACAAGATATCCTTGCCAAGAAAGATATAGATATTTCAGGCGATTCACTTGCATCCCTCCCTGCAAATAAGCCGTTTAATGTTTTCGACCATGCATTTGCCGCTCATGAGGTTGTTTATAATGAAGTATCTAAAGCACGAACAGCTGAAGACTTAAAAGAGAAGAAAGTTGTTGGCGGTTATTATGCGGTGCATTCTAAACAAAACGGCTCATGGGTTGCTCTGCCGAAGTTGGTATTGACTGGCTCGCAGAAAGTGACCGCTTCCGTTGCTTCTGATGCAGCTGGTGGAACCATAACATTGCATGCTGATTCTTTAGATAGTGCACCTTTTGCTACCATTAATGTACCAACTACTGGTAAGAATACGTACACTATTCAAAATGCTGGAGTAACTGTAAATGAGCTAGGGTACAAGGATATCACAGTAGATTTAGGAAATAATGCGCCAAAAGGACAGCATACGATCTATGTTCAATTCCATGCACCGGACCTTCGAATTGACAGTCTATCCTTCAAGGTAAAATAAATTAGCCTGATGTGATGGAACGAACGGAGAGAGTACTTTAAAATGAATGCGTACCACAGCCCTAAGTAAAAGACAAGGGCTGTGGTATTTTAAATTTTCATATATTAATAAAAATCAATCATTTTTAAATACATATAGAAATCCATTTTATTTAGACTTATGATGACAATGAATAGCAAAAAAGTTAAGGTGTGAAGGAAATAATTTTTACTAAGGTGGATAATCATGAAAAGAGTATTCAGAAGAGTTAGAAACTATTTTCATAGTGACAAAATTAGAAATAAATACTTTTTGATTATGCTCTGCCTTTCTATATTGCCCCTTTTATTACTAGGGTTTATCTCTTTTAATATTGCCAAAAATACATTAGTTCAAAATCAATTAGAAACTACCAGTAACAATCTTCGAACCTCTAGTGAAGTGACAGACCTTTTGTTCCGAAATATTATTAATATGGAACGTGTTATTTCATGGAGCAATAGTGTCCGAGAAGAGTTAATTGACAGCGCTGCCTTTTCGGAAGTTGGTAAAAATGTATTGGACGAGAACACAACCAAACGAATGCAAGATTTAATCTCTAGTTATTTTATAGATACGGAAGATATTGATTCGGTCTGTTTATTTGATGTTCATTTTCGCCCTGTATGTTACGGTAACCATAATAGTATAGGCAGTGTTGAATTTAATAATAGGAACATGGAAATTTCCAAATCAGCTTGGTATAAAAAGAGTGTTAATGCTCAAGGAAGGCCCATTTTTTTCAGTTATAATGTCCTAGAAGGGGACAATACCACTTTTTCTTCAGTGAAACTATTAAGGGACCCACAGAATGTTTTTAACCCAAAACAAATAGGTTTATTAGTTGTTAATATTAAAAAATCAATGTTTTCTAGAGTTTTAAATGATGACAGTAATAGTGTAATGGCCGTTATCGATTCCTCCAATCATGCAGTAAATACTGTATTTATTAATTCCTCTACATTGGATAAAGAGCTGTCGAAGGGTAAGAATACCTTATCGATTTTTCAAAACTTAGAACAAAAAGGTTATTTAATTAGCAGCTATACCAATAACACAACAGGATGGACATTCGCAAATATCACAAAAGAAAAGGTGCTACTAAAACAGTCTAATAAAATAGGCATTATCACAGCAAGCATTTCTGCTATTATTGCGATCATAGCCTTATTAATCTCTTATTTTTTATCTGGAAAAGTTGCGCAGCCATGGGTGCAATTAAAAAAAATGACATTGGATTGGGCCAAAGGACTGTGGGGTTCAGGACAAGACAATGAATCTGCCACCATTGGCGTAATCGGCGAAACATTCCAAAGAATAACAGTTGAAAATAAAGAACTAAACGAGAGGCTTATTCATTCGCAATTAAAAGAGCGGGAGGCCGAACTTCGGGCATTACAAGCTCAGATTAAACCGCACTTTTTATATAATACGCTAGACTCCATTTATTGGATGGCCATCTTACAAAATAATCAGGATATTGCGGAGATTACCGTTGCCTTATCACAAAGTTTCAAACTAAGTTTAAATAATGGCGAAGATTTAATCCCCATATCAAAGGAATTAGAACATATTCACCACTATATGACCATCCAGAATTTTCGTTATCAAAACCGTTTTTCTTATATCGAGGATGTTGACTCTGCTTTAAAGGAAAAACCTATTCTTAAGCTGCTGCTGCAACCCTTTATCGAAAATGCCATCTATCATGGTCTTGAGACAAAAGTTGG
Organism: Neobacillus cucumis; assembly: GCF_016908975.1. GTDB lineage: Bacteria > Bacillota > Bacilli > Bacillales > Cytobacillaceae > Neobacillus > Neobacillus cucumis. Next base: position 37,769 of record NZ_JAFBEX010000024.1, on the reverse strand, counting down.
AGAAGGGACCATTAAGTTAATAGGAAGAATCTCTGAGGGATGGATTACCTTTACCATCAGGGATGATGGTGTGGGAATTGATGACATTCAGAAAACGGAAAGCGGCTATGGAATAAAGAATGTACGCGAAAGACTAAAATTGTTTTACGGTGAGGACAGTACCTTGTTTATTTACAGTAATGTAAATGAAGGAACCTGTATAGAGATCAGTTTCCGTGATATTGCAAAGGAGGGGTGATGGGTGCTAAAAGCTGTGTTATTTGATGATGAATACATTGTTCTTCACGGATTGCAAAAGATGATAAACTGGTCAAAATACGGAATTGAGCTGGTAGGTACGGCAAGTAATGGATTGGCAGCAATTGATTTAGTTGAAACCTATTCCCCAGATATCGTTTTTACTGATATCCGAATGCCTGGAATGAATGGCTTGGAGGTAGTTGAAAAGATTCTAGAAGCTGCACCAGAGATTGTTTGTGTGGTTTTTAGCGAATTCAATGAATTTGAATATGTAAAAAAAGCCATAAAGTTAGGTGTATCGGATTATCTGGAAAAGCCCATTACCATCCCAATGATGGAGGATACGATCAAAAGAATACTAGAAAAATTACATCATCAAAAAACAGTCCTTTCGCTAAAGGAGAAATGGGAAGACAGCCGAATCGAGCTTGTCGAAAAAGCGACCTTGGATTTACTTCTTCAGGGTGATGAGGCTTTGCCAAAGTGGAGGAAGAGTTTTGAGGAAGAAGTTAAGCATATTGTGGCGGTTACCGTCCTGGCTCTTTCTGAAAAAGGTCCTGACTTACCAAGCCACCCTTCTTACTTTTCAGTATATATTCGCAATGGTGCAGAGCACTTGCTGGTTATTTTTCATCTTGAAGCTGATTCAACAGAACTGATGAATCAATTAATCTATTGGCCGAATGAACATGGAGTAACGATTGGATCCGGACGAATCTATCCTGATCTTACTGACACACCCAAAAGCTATAAAGAAGCATTACAAGCATTACGATATGGACAGTTTATGGAACAGGGGGAATGGACACGTTTCGAGGAAATTGGAGAAAATCCTAATATTCCTAGTGATTTATCGGAACAGGAAGAAGCGATCATTTTCTTTTTGCGAACGGGCAACAAGGCAGGACTTTACCAGCAACTTGATGAATTTATTAGCAAAATTCAAATACAGCGCTTAAATCCAGACGTGATTGAGCGTGAAATATTAAAACTTATTTATCTTGGATTGGAAGTGGCAAAAGAAACAGGGGAAGATGTCTCACATTTAAGTCAGGGAAATTACTTGCCTCACGTAGACATAAGACTATTGAATACAAAAGAACAAATGTTTAGTTGGCTAAAGCAGCAAATGGAAATGATTTTGGATTGGTTCCTCCTCATTCGTAAGGATAAGAAGCATGATGCCGTAGAAAAAGCATGTACATATATAGAAAAGAATTATTCTAAAGATTTGATGTTGCAGGATGTTGCGGAGTATGTTGGGATGAATGCTACCTATTTTAGTCTGCTTTTTAAGGAAGAGATGAAGTTATCTTATATTAAATATTTAACTAAGCTGCGAATGGAGCGGGCAAAGGAGCTGCTTCGTGAGGGGTATAAAGTAGCGGATGTAAGTGAAAAGATAGGTTACCATACTTATAGACATTTCTCCGAGTTATTCAAGAAGCATGTCGGAGTAAATCCAGGCCAATATCGAGATTCTTTTTAATACTCATTAACTTAATTAATTGAATCAAACTAAAGAAAGAGCGGAAATGAGTATGTTGAATAATAGAAAAATAGTATCAGTAATTTTATGTATGTTACTACTCTTTTGTGTTTTAGCAGGCTGCACCAGTGACAACGGAAGCATTCCGAATCATTCAGACACAAATGAGGTAACATTAAGCCTTTTAATTGATAATCAAGCAGATCAAGAGGGAATCCGCGCAGTTGTTGAAAAAATTGAAAAGAAATATCAAATAAAAACGGATATTGAAACACGTCCAAGTGGAGTGGAAGGACATCAGGTGATGAAAACCAGATTGGCTACGGGTGATATGGCAGATTTGGTTATTTATAATTCTGGATCTCTTTTGCAATCACTCAATCCAGAGGAATATTTTGTTGATTTGAAAGATGAGCCGTTTATGCGGAAAATAGTACCCTCCTTTAAGGATTCAGTTACCGTTAACGGTAAGGTATTCGGACTTCCACTGGGCAGCGCTATTGCAGGCGGATGGCTGTATAATAAAAAGGTTTATCAAGAGTTAGGCTTATCTGTGCCAAAAACTTGGGATGAATTAATAAGCAATAGTGAAAGAATTAAAGCCGCAGGTAAAACGGCAGTTATTGGTACCTATAGGGATGATTGGACTACGCAGTTAATTGTCGTTGCCGATTACCATAATGTTATTGCTGATGATCCTACATTTGCAGAAGACTTTTCAGTTAATAAGGCTAAATTTTCTACTACACCTGCAGCATTAAGAAGCTTCGAAAAATTATCGGAGGTGTACCAAAGGGGGTTCTTAAACAAGGACTTTCAAACTGCGACCTATAAGGAAGGTATGAAAATGTTAATAGATGGGACTGGGGTGCAGTATCCTATGTTATCATCGATAATAATGGGAATTGCAAAGAATTACCCAGATAAAATGAATGATATTGGATTCTTTCCTCAGCCTGGAGATAACCCTGAGAAAAAGGGAGTAACGGTCTTTTTACCTGCTGCAATATACGTAAATAAGAATACTCAGCATTTAGAAGCTGCAAAAAAATGGTTAGCTTATTCCACTTCCCCTGAGGGTGTGAAAACATTGTTTGCCGGCAGGAGCCCCATCGGTCCGCTTGCTATAAAAGGGATGGATGATACAAAAGATGCTATACCCGCTGTCAAGGACATTCTCTCTTATTTTCAATCTGGGCTAACGACGCCGGCCCTTGAATATTTAAGTCCCTTAAAAGGTTCCAATTTGCCGCAAATTACTATGAAGGTAGGCAGCGGGCAAATTTCCGCTAAAACAGGCGCTGGGCTATACGATAAAGATGTGGAATTACAAGCAAAACAGCTGGGGCTTAAAGGCTGGTAAACCTTTCTAAAAGTCTTTCTTTCATTTAACAATGCAAGGGAGACTTTTTTTTTATAAAGGCTGTGTTAAAGGTTAATGTTGATTTTTTGAACGATGTTGATTGGAGCGGAAATCAACATCCAATATATAACACAGCCTATCTAAAAAAAACGGACGTTATTCCAAAAAAAGCCTCACTTAAAAAACAAAATGAAAGCGCTTAAAATTAAATTAAGCACCCGTAGTATTGTCACAGATGTGTATTGGTTAGAACTACATTAAAAAGGGGGAAAAGAGATGATTAGAAATAAAAAGAAAAAGATTGCCTCAATATTGTTAAGTAGTGCACTAATGGCGGGAATATTAGCTGGATGTAGCAGCAAAGAAGAAGCCACTTCAGGTGGCGGCAAAACCGCAGAAAAGGAAAAAGTAACATTCCTAATTGATAATCAGACACAATTAGATGGTATCAATGCAATTATCAATGCATTTGAAAAAAAGAATAATATTAAAGTAGAAATTGAGACTCGTCCTGGCGGCTCAGAGGGTGATAATATTATCAAAACTCGTTTAGCTACCGGTGATATGACAGATTTAGTTTGGAATAATTCAGGATCACAACTACAGGCACTTAACCCTGAACAAAATTTTGTAGATTTAAGTAAAGAACCTTTCATGGAAAATATCATGGACGATTACAAAGATGCCGTTTCTGCAAATGGAAAGGTGTTTGGTATTCCGGGAACCCCAACAAATGCAGGGGGCTGGTTATATAATAAAAAGGTTTATGCAGAACTTGGTCTATCCGTTCCTAAAACATGGGATGAGTTGATGGCAAATAATGAGAAAATTAAACAAGCTGGCAAAACGGCTGTTATTGGAACATATAAAGATACTTGGACATCTCAAGTCATTGTACTTGCAGATAACTATAATGTTCTTGCTGCAGATCCGACATTCGCAGATGACTTTACAGCAAACAAAGCAAAAATTGCCACTACCCCTGCGGCACTTCGTAGTTTTGAAAAGTTAGCAGAGGTTTATAAAAAAGGTTACTTAAATAAGGATTTCCTTGCGACAGGTTATGATGCAGGTTTAAAAATGTTAGCTGATGGTACTGGTGTCCAATATCCAATGATTACTTTCGCTTTAGCTAACCTTGCAGTAACTTCCCCAGACAAAATGCAAGATATTGGATTCTTCCCACAACCAAGTGACACTGCTGATAAGAATGGATTAACAGTGTGGATGCCTGCGGGAATTTTTATTAATAAAAATAGTGAACATATCGAAGCAGCAAAGAAATTCTTAGAGTTTTATGTGTCCCAAGAAGGTGTTGATTTATATACTTCTAAGATTAAACCAACTGGTCCAGTTGCGATAAAGGGGATAACGCTCTCAGATGATGTTTACACTGCAGTAAAGGATATGCAGCCATATTTTGAGTCAGGAAAAACGACTCCAGCTCTTGAATTCCTTAGCCCAGTTAAAGGGCCTAACCTAGAGCAAATTACAACACAAGTGGGCAGTGGAATTAGTTCAGCTTTAGATGGGGCAAAGCTATACGATAAAGATGTTGAAAAACAAGCAAAACAACTAGGTCTTAAAGGTTGGTAAAAACTTATTAATCTATTCATTTATTGGCCCTGACTAGTTTCTAGCAGGGCCAATATGGTTGAAGGGAGTAACAGCAGATGAATAAATTAGCAAATAAAACGTACACGTATTACTTCTTATTCCCAGCAGGAATTGTTTATTTTGCGTTTTTCTTGTTGCCAACCATTATGTCTTTGTTTTTTAGTATGACATGGTGGACGTTAACAGATTGGAAGTTTATTGGTTTCGAAAATTTTAAAACCTTCTTGTCAGAACCGTCTTTAAATATCGGTTTTAAAAACACACTCATATATGCGGTTGTTACATCTGGTTTGAAAGTCATTCTTGGTCTTTTACTAGGGGTTTTCTTAAGTTCAAAGTTGAAAACAGTTGGTTTTATTCGTTCTATGATCTTTTTTCCAACATTACTAAGTACTATTGCTGTAGGTATTGCTTTCACCATGTTAATGCATCCTTCTCAAGGACTTATTAACATTGTCTTAAAAGGGTTGGGAATTGTCGGACCAGATTGGTTAGGGAATACGAAGATTGCATTATTATCTGTCGCATTGGTTGACGTTTGGAAAGGTGTCGGAATGGCGACCGTTATTTTTATTGCTGGAATTATGTCTATTCCAGAAGATTACTATGAGGCACTTATGATGGATGGTGGAAATGCATGGCACAAATTTAAAAGCATTATTTTACCGCTTAGCAGGCCAGCGATGAACACAGTTATCGTTCTTTCTTTTATTGGTGGCTTACGTTCGTTTGATTTAATCTGGACCATGACCAAAGGAGGTCCAGGTTTTAGTACAGACCTGATTGCCTCCATCATATATAAACAATATCAGTCAGGTTTCTTCGGTCTTTCAACGGCTGGAAATGTTATTTTATTCGTACTCGTTTCTACTTTAGCCTTCCCTCTATATGCTTATCTCAATAGTAAAGAGGTGGATTTGTAATGAGTAAAATAGTTTTGAGTGATATTGAAACAAAACCAATAATGGTAAAGAAAAGTAAGGTGAAGGCCCGTAAAAAGATTTGGAAGATTCTAGTCGAATGTTTTGCTGTTGTAGCTACATTGGGGATCTTTGGGATACCATTCTATTTTGTTATTATCAATGCCTTGAAAGATGTACAGGAATCTTCCTTATTGAATATGGATTGGCCAAGTTCCTTTCACATTGTGGAGAATTTCCAAGCGGTTATAAGTGCAAGAGATGGAATGATTCTTCGGGCATTTTATAACAGTGTGATGATAACGGGATTATCGATTCTTCTCCTTATCTTATTTGGTTCGGCTGCGGGCTATGTCTTACAACGTAAAATCACAAAAGTAACGCCATTTATTAATTTTTTAATTCTTGCGGGATTAATTATTCCTCCAGCAGTCGTTCCTACTATATGGGTACTCCAAGAAATGGGACTTTTTAAAACCATGCCAGGAATTGTCCTTCTTGAGGTGGCATTAAATCTGCCATTCACGATAATATTGTATCGAGGCTTTATGGTTACGATTCCTAAATCCCTTGATGAGGCTGCCTTAATGGATGGATGTGGCAGGTTCCGTTTATACTTTAATATCATTTTACCATTGCTAAAGCCAGTCTCCGCCACTGTAATAGTTTTAACAGCAGTAAGTGTCTATAATGATTTTGTTAATCCTTTATACTTTTTTCCGGGGGCAGAGAACGCTACCTTACAACTAACACTCTACAATTTTATGAGTATGTATATTACGCAGTGGAATTTACTTTTTACCAATATTCTAGTGATATCTATTCCACCGCTTATCTTATTTATTATCTTCAACAAGAAAATTGTTGCTGGAATGACTGCAGGATCGGTTAAATAAAATACTAGTAAAAAAGGTAGTTTTGAATGAGACCCGACCCATTCGTTCACTGAGTGATCGGGTTCTCCATCCGGATGCCTTTTGTCTACAACCTGAATAAAAGGATATGTTTGTCTTTTATTTATCTTTCGGGATAGGTATTTTAGAATGATATTTCCAATTGATATAGTTATTCGATTTCATATAGACAATTGTTCTAAACAAGGTATAATAGCTCTTATTCTTAAATTAAAAATATTAAATTTTTTTAATAATAAGGGGCCCTGGCGATGAATCACCAACAACTTGATGAATATTTAAGAAAACTTGATCAAATCGAGGAAATCCAAATAAAAACCCACCAGAATATTAATGAATTCGAAGAGAACGAACTGATTATTGAAAGCGTAAATAACATCATAAGAATGCCAGAAGAGTATTTTTTTGACAAAGGCCCAATTTTTATTAGTAAGCACCATAGATTTGCTGATATGTATGTTCATATGCATTCCTTTATCGAAATCAACTATGTCTATTCAGGTGTCTGCAAACAAAATATTAATGGTAAAGAAGTGATTTTGACACAGGGGCAAGTATGTATGCTAGATGTAGACGTACCACACAGTATACAGGCACTTGGGGTAAATGATATTTTGATAAATATTATTATCAAAAAAGAGATCTTTGCCGGATCCTTCATAGGTCAATTGGGAAATACAGGGATCGTGTCGAACTTTTTGGCTAATGCAATATCTGAAAATCAAAGGCATGATCATTACATTATGTTTCACTCAGAGAATAATGAAAACTTACAGTACATAATTAAAAACATGATTTGTGAGTTTTTAGATGAGCAAGACTACTCAATTGAAATGGTTCAGGCTTATTTACCTGTCATCTTAACGGAATTAATGCGTGTATACCAGCTTGACAAAAATTTTGAACTAAAACGTGTATCCGGAAAGGCTAATATTATCGATATTATACATTTTATTGAGCGGCATTATAAGGATTGCAGTCTCACGAGTCTTGCAGAAAAATTTAATTTTAACCCCAATTATCTTGGTAATATGCTCAAAGAACAAACGGGTAAAACATTCTTAGAACTTATTCAAATGCAAAGGATGATTCGAGCCTCCGTATTATTAAAGAATACGACAAAAGGCATAGATGACATTGCTTTTGAAATTGGTTATGAGAGTAGCAGTTTCTTCCATAGGAAATTTAAACAGTATTTTGGCTGCACCCCAAGCCAGTTTCGTAAAAAAGGAAAATAATGTTAGTCACATCTATAAATGTTTGTAAATTCCTACATTACACCTGTAAAAAGAGCAGTTTTAACTGTGATTTGTTTGTTGTATCCGAATTCAGAAAACGGTTTAATTAGATAGAACTAGTTCAACAAACAGTGATATGTAATACAGGAGGAATAGTTATGAACTCTACAGCAAGAGTATGGCGTCAGCGAATTGGTTACGGCGCGGCAGATCTTTCATGTAATTTAATTTGGCAAATGATAGGGCTTTATTTAATGTTTTATTACACAGATGTTGTTGGCTTAAAGGCAGTTCAGGTCAGTTTGTTATTCTTGTTAACTAGAATTGTTGATGGTGTCGCTGATGTGATGATGGGGATAATCATTGATAAAACAAATACAAAATGGGGTAAATCAAGACCATATTTTCTTTGGGGAGCTATTCCTTTCGCTCTTCTTGGTATTTTAGCATTTTATGTTCCTGATGTAGGCCCGGTAGAAAAACTTCTTTATGCATATATGACTTATATGGGACTTTCAATGGTTTATACAATGGTTAATATTCCACTAGCCTCTATCTTACCAAGTTTAACTAGTGAACCCCAGGAACGGACAATGCTATCAACAGTTCGGATTCTCTTTTCCGCTATTGGTGCAACCGCAGTCAGTGTCCTTACTATGCCAATGGTAAAAGCTCTTGGTGGCGGTTCACAAGCGAGTGGATTCTTTTGGACAATGATAATCTTTAGTATTATTGCATGTTTCTTCTTCTTCTTTACTTTTAAAAATGTTGAAGAAAAGGTAAAAGTTCAAGTTGAAAATGTAACTGTAAAACAAGCATTTTCTACCTTAAAAGGAAACAAGCCATATTATATTTTTGCTTTGAATATTTTGTTCATGTGGGGCTCGTATTTCTTTCAGCAAGGAGCACTTATCTACTACTTCACATACAATTTAGACCGTGCAGATCTTGTTGCCACCATTGCGGGAATCGGTTCTTTTGTACCGCTTGCAGGTACTATATTAACACCATTTTTAGCGAAAAAGATGTATAAACGCACTTTATTTATAGTTTCAAGCGTAGTAAACCTTGTTGGTATTTTAATCATGTTGCTAGCTGGCTCTTCAATTCCAGTAATTATTGTAGGAGCAGTAATAGCTGCCTTTGGTTCTGGAACTCGCTCAAGCATCTATTTCTCCATGCAGGCAGACCCTGTCGATTACGGTGAGTGGAAAACAGGAATTAATGCTTCAGGTTTGTTATCCGCATTAAACGGTTTTCTTGGGAAAGTAACAATGGCGGTTGCGGGAGCATTGTTTGGTCTTATGCTTAATTGGGGCAACTATGTACCAAATGCAACCCAGACAGATCATGCATTGTTTGCAATTAAATTAGGTTATTTAATAATACCGGCAGTTCTTGTTGTTATTTCGATGATTACAATGTGTTTCTATAATTTAGATAAAATATACCCAGAAATCCGTGCTGAAATGGATGCACGTAAGTGTCAAAGGGAGAATCAGGGGATAGCGGTATGAGCATTCAAACACTAGAAAATCAAGTGATAATCAGAAACGAAAAATTTATTGAAAAAGGTAAACAATTAAAACCACAACTTCATGAAACAATTGTAAAGCCTACATCAATTGTAGAAATTAAAGCGGATACAGAAGTTATTCATGGCTGGAGGTCGGAGGTGGCTGCTCCTGCTTCCACTTTAGCAAACTACAAATATGGAAAAAATGATTCATTTATTCTTGATTTTGGTGACCATCAGGTAGGTTACCTTACCATTAACCTTCGTCCAGCTGGCAGCCCGCCGGATGCTCCACTCAAACTAAAATTAACCATTGGAGAAATGCCAGTTGAGATGGCTGAACCATTTGAGAATTATAACGGATGGCTAAGCAGTTCATGGCTTCAAGAGGAAACAATCTTTGTAGATGTATTACCAGCTGTCATTTCATTGCCTCGTCGATATAGCTTTAGATATGTAAAGTTTGAAGTTATCGATACATCTCCAAAATACCAGGTAGTCTTTGAAAGTGTGGAATGCAAGGCCGTCACTTCAGCAAATTTAAATGCTGTCGAAAAAATTTCACACCAAGATGCCGAACTGCAAAGGATGGATGAAATCAGTATCAAGACACTTGCCGATTGTATGCAGGATGTTTTTGAAGACGGACCGAAACGAGATCGCAGGCTTTGGTTGGGAGATTTACGATTACAAGCACTAGCTAACTATGAAACATTTAGAGACAATGAACTGGTAAAACGTTGTCTATACCTGTTTGCGGGTGTCCCAGATGAAAAAGGGAATGTATCAGCAAATGTTTTTGTGGCTCCCAAACTTATCGCAGATGATACTTATTTTTTCGACTATTCATTATTCTTTGCTGCATCATTACATGATTACTATTTTGCAACAAGTGATTTAGAGACGTTAAAAGAACTCTGGCCAACTGCCTATCGTCAAGTTGAACTTGCACTTGAAAGACTTGGTGAAAACAATATTTTAAAAGACTCTGACAATTCGTGGTCTTTTATTGATTGGGTGGAGGGATTAAACAAACAAGCTCCATCTCAAGGAGTGTTAATCTATACGATGAAACAAGCGATCCGCCTTGCGGAAGAATTAAACATTCCAGAAAAGAATAACTTAGAAGAACGTTTAGAAGAAATTATCGAAGCAACGAAAACTCATTTATGGGATCAAGAACAGCAATTTTTTATTAGTGGTTCAGATCATCAAATTTCTTGGGCAAGTCAAATTTGGATGGTACTTGCAGGTGTATTAACTAAGGAAGAAAATAGTAAACTTATGAAGCGCCTTCTAAAAGAAAAACCAACTGTAGGTATTGCCACACCATACATGTATCATCATTTGATTGAGGCATTACTTGTTTCTGGAGAAAAAGAGCTAGCTATTGCCGAGATGAAAAGCTACTGGGGTGGTATGATCCAAGATGGAGCAGATACGTTCTGGGAATTATATGATCCTAAGAATAAAGATTTTTCCCCTTACGGCAGTCATCTTATCAACAGCTATTGCCATGCATGGAGCTGCACACCCACTTATTTAATAAGGAAATATAACTTATAGACCTATTAAATAAAAAAGTCTTGTGCATTAAATAATGCCAAGACTTTTTTATTTTAACAATAAATAAACGGCGAGGAGGAAAAAAGAGAATCAGATTGTCATGAGAGTTTGCTATATGATTCTGTTTATCATTCCACAAGGTAAAATTGTTATTTATTGTAAAGGTTTGGGGAAATATGTGAATCTGCAAATACGCTTCTAGATCAAGTGGAGAACATATCACAGCGTTGAAAAAACAAAAGTATATGTGAATGGTACACATTATACTTCTGATACAAATAAGTAGGTCATTTATATGGCTAATCAATTTTGAAAAACAAAGTGGAGGTTAATGATGAAAAAGTACATTGTTTTTGATGTTGGCGGTACAAAGGTAAAGCATGGAATCATGCAGGAGGATTATTCCATTCTTACAAAGGATGCGTATCCTACCCAATGCCATCATTTAGAATTATTTTTATCTGATATGCTGAAGGTTATTGAGATGTATACAAGTTTACATGAAATTAGTGGAGTAGCCATTAGTTTGCCAGGGTATATCAATCCACATACTGGATATTCTGAACGAGCCGGATCGATAACAAGCTTGGATAAGCAAAACCTTAAGAGTCTTTTAGAAGAAAAGGTTACGATTAATGTTGAAATTGAAAATGATGGGAATTGTGCTGCATTGGCAGAAAAGCTAAATGGGAATGCAGTTGATTGCACCGATTTTATTTGTATGACCATTGGGACAGGAATTGGTGGCGGAATTTTTATCAATAATCAAATTTTGCATGGGGGAACCTTTAGAGGTGGAGAATTTGGTTTTATGATTACACAAGGCGGACAAGAGATTATGCACTGGAATGCATCCACCTCAGCCTTAATTCATTCTTATAAAAAATTAAAAGGAATAAACAAAGAAGAAAATATTTCAGGTGAGAAAGTATTTCAAGAAGCAGAAAACAATCCAGAAGTACAAGTACTTATTGATTCATGGTTAAAGAGCCTTAGTTATGGAATTTTTAATTTAGCCGTTACATTAAATCCTCAGAAACTATTGATTGGTGGAGGAGTGAGCGCCCGGGAAGACTTGATAAGCCAACTCAATGATCATTTAGAGAAATTGGAATTCTGGAAACAATTTAAGATCCCTATTGAAATCTGTAAACATAAAAATGATGCCGGGATGGTTGGGGCTCTTTATAACTTTAGAAGAAAAGAAGCGCTTCTTTCTGTACGATAAAACAAAGTTTGGAGTAATCGCCAAAATCAATAATTAAATTTAGGAATCAAATAAAAACAAACCTAAAAGGTAACGGGTTCTGTTACCTGTCACAAAATCAAAAATGTATTAAAATGACCATCAATTTTTATGTTAATTTGATGGTCATTTTTTTATTGATATAACTCGAATAATTATAAAAATAGGCGTGAAACTGTAGTCCAATTTGTATATCAAAATGTAAGGTTACAGAGATTTCTGTTACCTCGTAAATTGGACTGCAAAATGCTGTGTTTTTTATTTACAAAACTACGTTTTTCTTTGGCCTTGGCTCTGTTATTTTTCATTGTTGATTTTCGTGTAGGTAAGAGAATTAATAAGCGGAAAATTTCCGGCTAATGGATAAAGAGTGGGAAAAAGGAGCTAATATAAACGGAGAAATTCCGGTTAATTGCTTTAAATAAGCCATAATTAAAAGATTTAGATCAAATAAGCGGAAAAACTCCGCCTATTTTTAAGGAAATATGGGTATTTCCCAATTTAAACGGAATTTTTCCGGTTATTTTTCAAAAACAGTGAATTCAACATTCAGTTTTATAAGAGCGCCTTGGCCATAAAATGCAGTATACATTAGGTGGCACTTTGGAAGCTCTGAATTTTGCAGGACAAAATTGATAACAAATATAAGGACATTTTTAAACGCACTTTTATAAAAAGTGACAGATATCGGAACCCGTTACCTAAAAGGTCTGTTTTTTTTATTTAATCAGAAGTAAACAAATGTTAATTGTGACAAATCTGTAAATTAAACAAAAATAAACAAAATTAATATCTTTGTTTATGTTGATTTATATTTGTTTTGGGTTTATTATAAACACATAAAGAAGATAACTAAAGAAATCAAACATAAATTCATTATTAAAAAGGGAGAGATTGAACATGAGTATGAATGTGAGAAATTTAATATATAGAGCACCCTTTATCCAAGAAATGATGGAAGCCACTTCTAACCTGTACCGATTAGGCTGGGATGAGCGTAATGGAGGAAATATCAGTTATTTACTAAATGAATACGAAGTTTTACCTTATCTTGATGTCGATAATGTAATAAGAAATGTACCAATGAATTTTGATGCATCAGGGCTTGCAGGAAGATATTTTGCCGTAACTGGTTCTGGGAAGTACTTTAAAAATGTAAAAGAGGATCCCGCTTCTAATCTGGGAGTGATCCGAATTGCAGCGGATGGAAAAAGTTACGAAATTCTTTGGGGTCTCGAAGATGGAGGAGTAGCAACAAGTGAACTTCCAACCCACCTTATGAATCATATGAAACGATTAGCAGCAGATAAAAACCACCGTGTCATCATGCACTGCCACGCAACCAATTTGATTGCGATGACATTTACACATAGTTTGAAAGAAGAAGACTTTACCAAAACACTTTGGGAGATGTGTACTGAATGCATTGTTGTTTTCCCTGATGGTGTGGGCGTTATCCCTTGGATCATTCCAGGAACAAATGAAATTGGCGAAGCCACAGCAGAAAGAATGGAACATGTACGCCTTGTGGTTTGGCCGCATCATGGAATATTCGGAGCTGGTGCGACTATGGACGAAACATTTGGTTTAATTGAAACGGCTGAAAAAGCAGCACAGGTTTATACTATTGTTTGTACTCAAGGCGGCAAAAAACAAACCATTACTGATCAGCAGCTTCAAGACTTGGCAGATGCTTTCAATGTAGTTCCAAGACCTGGCATCTTAAATTTATAAGAACATGAACTTGATATAAAATGAAGGGGCGTCATGGTCCCTTCATTTTAAAAATAAATTTGTGAAAAAGTGAGCATAAAGGAGAGATAAAAATGAGTGTTTATTATGTGCCAAGTACAAATTTAATGGGAAGAGGCTGTTTGAAGGAGTTAGCACCGCTAGTAAAAGATCTTGGATTTAAAAAGGCCATGGTCGTTACGGATAAATTTTTACATCAAAGCGGGGTTGCAGGTAAAGTCCTAGCTGAATTAGATTCTATTAATCTTGAATATATTGTTTATGATGAAGTAAAACCAAATCCAACGATTGAAAATGTCTATACGGGTGTAGATGTATTTAAAACAAATGAATGTGATTGTCTTGTATCAGTTGGTGGAGGCTCCCCACAAGACACGGCAAAAGCAGTAGGCTTATACGTAACAAACGGTGGAGACATCCGTGATTATGAAGGAGTAAATAAAACCAAATATAAATCAATGCCAATTATTGCCGTCAATACTACTGCAGGTACTTCAAGTGAATTTACCATCAACTATGTGATCACTGATAAAGAACGTGAAGTGAAAATGGTAATGGTGGATAAAAATAGTTTAGTTACGATTTCTGTTAACGACCCTGAATTAATGCTTGATAAGCCAGCAGCGCTAACAGCAGCGACAGGTATGGATGCTCTCACACATGCAATTGAAGCGATCGTTACGCCAGGTGCTTATGCTGTAACCGACGCGACTGCACTTGCAGCGGTTGAAATTATCTTTAATTATCTCCCTCGTGCCGTTAAGAATGGTCACGATATTGAAGCTCGTGAACAAATGACCTATGTCATGTTCTTGGGCGGAATTGCTTTTAATAATGCAGGTCTAGGTTTTGTGCATGCGATGGCACACCAGCTCGGCGGTGTTTATGATCTGCCACATGGTGTTTGTAATGCCATGCTTCTTCCAATTGTGGAAAGAGAAAATGCGAAACGTGACCCTAGAAAATTCCGTGCGATTGCAAAAGCTGCTGGTATTGAAGTCGCTGGAAAAACAGATGAGCAATGTGCGCAAGAAGTAATTGAAGCCATTAAGAGCCTTTCAAAAGAAGTGGGTATTCCGAGTAAGCTTGCAGAACTAGGTGTAGGAGAAGTAGATTTAGAAAAACTTGCTGTAAACTCTTTAAAAGATGCTTGTGCGCCAGGTAATCCCTTCCAGCCTACAAAAGAAGAAGTTATCAAAATGTTTCAAGAAGTTTTATAAATTATTAAAATAATAAAAACGATTTCAATATATGTTATAATAGTTAAGAGGTCAAGTTAATAGCTGGCCTCTTCTTATATTTAAGTGGCTTATTGTGAGGTGTTGAACATAAAACATTCCATAAAGATTTTTGTTTGCTTGTTAATTGCAATATTTGTAAGCGGTTGCGGTGCAAATGACGGAAAATATCAAATAATATATAATGGTGAACAAAAGAAGGAGCAGAAAAACCAAAATAAAAGCAAGGAAGATTTTACGATTGCTATTGTTCCAAAGGTAAGCGGAATTCCATATTTTAACGCGGTGGAAGAAGGAGCACTTGAAGCTGGGAAGGACCTCAATGTAAATGTGCTTTTTGAAGGTCCACCGATAGCCGATTGGCAGCAGCAGCGGAATATAATTGAGGATTTTATTCAGCGAGATGTCGATCTCATCGCCGTTTCGGCCAATGATCCAAAGAAATTAGGTCCTGTGTTACAAAAAGCGAGAGAAAAAGGTATAAGAGTAATCACCTGGGATTCAGATACAGACGCCAATTATAGAGAATTATTTATTAATATGGTTGACCCAGAGAATCTTGGGCGTCATCTAATGGATAACTTAGCCTCCAAGATGGGTGAAAAAGGCGAGTATGCGATCATGACAGGTTCTCATGCTGCGGCCACTTCATCTGCATGGATGAGTTATATTATCAAGCAGCAAGAAGAAGTTTATCCAGAAATGAAATTAGTCAAAGTAGTCGAAACGGATGATAATCCCCAAAAATCGTATATGGGGGCTCAAAAACTATTAAAAGACTATCCTAACTTGCAAGGGATTTTAGGAAGTTCATCAGTTGGACCACCCGCAGCAGCTCAAGCCGTGTTAGATGCGGGAAAGACTGGGAAGGTAACGGTTACTGGGCTTTCGACTCCTAATTTAATGCGGACGCATTTGGAAGATGGTTCGTCGCAAATCATTACCTTATGGAGCCCTAAAAAGCTTGGCTATTTAACTGTTAGTCTAGCTAACGATTTATTGAAGGGTGATAAGATTAAGGATGGAAAGCATATCGGAAAGGTTGGCAATATCAAAATAAAAGGTGACACCGTTATTATGGGACTGCCAATTGATTTTACAAGGGAGAATATTGATCAATATGATTTCTAAGCTTCTTGAGAATATAAAATTAAAAAACTCCCGGCTATCAACGAAACTAATTATTACGTATATCTTATTAACGGTTATTCCCATGGGTCTATTAGGCGTTTTAGCCTATTATGAATATACAAAATCAATTGAAGAAAAAGTGGGAGAATATATTCCAAAACTACTAAAACAAGCAAATAATAATATAGAAAATAGTCTAAGTGAATTAGAACGTCTGCCAGAATTAATTTACAGCTCAAGTGATGTTATGTCTGTATTAAGAGATAGCAATTATAAAAATCAATCAAAATTACATCAAGACCAATTTGTCGTGGAAAGTTTCTTAACGAACACTTATCTTGATAATAGCTCAGAAATATTAGGAGCGTTTCTGCTCTCCAAAAATCGATCCTTTGTCAGCACTCGTATTCCCTATGAGGGATTCAATCTTGAAAATCTATCCCTTCCATATGGTGAAGAACATGATTTAGGAGAAAAAGTGACACTTATCTTGCCTAAACAAGCAAGTGTGAAGTTTGATGGGGATCCTCCGTATATATTACTAATGAAACAAGTTACCGATTTCGATAATCGAAAATCACTTGGTACACTTTTTTTAGCTGTTAAATTATCTTTTATTAAAGATGTTTTAGCAGATTTAGAAGAGGAAAAAAATGCGACCATGTGGGTGATGAACGAAGATGGTCAGGTGATTTACCATACGAATGCTTCAAAAATTGGTTCTGTTTTCAGTGAAATAAAAAGCTATCCGCTTCTTAATGGAAGCTTTCAGACGGGGTCTGGTAAAGAAAAAACACTTATTAGTGTGAATAAATCCACCCGTCATAAATGGATTATCGTTCATAGTATCCCATTAAGATACCTAACGATGGGGACAGATATGGTTCGGAATGTAACCGTTTTAGCCTTTTTTATCCTTGTTATCATTTCCAGTTTAATATCGGTTTTTCTGGCATGGACTGTAACCAAGCCCATTAAAAAGCTGGGGAATTTAATGCAGGATGTGAAAGAGGGCAACTTGAGTGTTTCGATTCCCATTGATTCAAAAGATGAGGTGGGTGTTCTTGCTCAAAGCTTTGACTCTATGCTTACTGAGATTAGGGATTTAATTCGAAAAAATTATTCGATTGAAATAAGACAAAAGAATGCTGAATTATATGCGCTGCAATCCCAAATTAATCCGCACTTTATGTACAATACACTTCAAACGATCAATATGGCGGTTGAAGATGGTGAATCTGAAACGGTCATCGAAATGGTCACACTTCTTGGGAGAATGCTTCGTTACTCACTGAGTAACAAGGAGCGCCTAGTCCCCATTTCTCAAGAAGTGGACCACATACAGGACTATTTAAAAATCCAAAAATTCCGATTTGAAGAAAGACTTACTTACAAGGTCCAAACTGAGTTAGATTCAGGCTCCTACTATACTCCTAAATTTATCTTACAGCCGCTAGTAGAGAATTCGATAAAATATGGATTGGAGAAAAGAAAGGGATTAACAATTAACATTGATGTTAAGGAAATTCTCAATACCTCAGGGAAAAAGGATATTTTATTTACAGTTAGTGATAATGGTCCAGGGATCAATCAAGAGAAACTTGAAGAACTAAATTGTAAGTTAAAATCAGATCCAATGGGAAAAAGGGATTCTGGTTTTGGAATATTAAATGTTCATGCACGAGTCATGATGATGTTTGGAAATCAATATGAACTAAAAGTATCTAGTTCCATTGAAAATGGGACAGGGATTACGATACAAATTCCAGCAATCTCAAAAAATGATGTATCAAGCTATTTTACGATACAAGGCGATGGTGATGGGAAATGACCCAAATAAGAACAATAATTGTTGATGATGAAGGAAGAA
This sequence comes from Neobacillus cucumis, assembly GCF_016908975.1. Classification (GTDB taxonomy): domain Bacteria; phylum Bacillota; class Bacilli; order Bacillales; family Cytobacillaceae; genus Neobacillus; species Neobacillus cucumis. The sequence goes on along the minus strand of NZ_JAFBEX010000024.1, from coordinate 19,669 downwards.
TCCGCAGAGGGATCGAACGGATGGTTCGTTCCCTTGGTGAAGAATGGGAAATAGCCGGTACATTTTCTGATGGATTGGAAGTATATGAAGCCGTTGTAAATGAATCCATTTCTTTTGATCTGCTTATTTCTGATATTAAGATGCCTGAAATGGATGGGTTGACGTTAAATAAAAAACTTAAAGAACATCTCTCCTTCCTAACCATTTTTATAAGCGGATATGATGATTTTGAGTATTTGCAAACAGCCATGCGAGATGGAGCTGTAAATTATATTTTAAAACCAATTGACAAGGAACAATTTCACGTTCAAATGGATGAAGTGAAACAAAAGATTCAGACGGTACAAGAGGAAAAACAGGAATGGATTACAATGCAAGAAAAGGCATCTCAACTAGAGTATACAAAACAGCTTCAACGATTAAGTGAAATGACATGGAATGAAGAAAAGGATATTTTGTATCTCGACTGGACCCGGGAGTTCCCAAACGGATGTTATCAATTAATACACATGAGTGTTGATCAAATTTATTCAAAAACAAAAGAATACTTGCCAGAAGACTGGAATAACTGGTCGCAAAAAATTGAACATTTATTAGAAGAATTAGTGGAAGCTGACATCCGAGATCAACAGATCGATTGCTGGTGGTGGCGGGGCAGTAAGTTCAGTTATTGGTTATTATTGCACTTTGAAGATAAATATGATAAGGATGAAATCTCATTGAAAACAGGGCAGTTTGCCCAACATATAGGAGTATCTATTCAGAAATTAACACCATTTACAGCTTCTGTTGCGTTAGGGCATAAATTTAATGATCTGGCTTTATTTAGTAATATGAAAAATGAATTGCTCACCCTTCTTCAGTTTCGAATGATACAGGGAGGAAATCGAGTATTTCAGGCTGAGTCATTTCATGACATTAAAATTCAAAAATCAAAGGGAATTTCGTCATCCATCCTGAAGTACACAGAACAAGTCATTACCTCTTTTGCACAAGGAAAAAAGGCTGAACTGCTTCAGGCATTACAAGGATTTTTTCGAGAAGTAGAAACCCTATCATCACCGATCATGATTAATGAAGCTGTTCATTATTTATTAATTGGAATTGCAAATTATTGGATTGAAAATGATGGTTATAGTGAAGACCCGGAGTTGCTTACTAATGCGTTAAGTTTTACAAAACATGCAGCAAACTTCATCCAGTTGAAGGATCAGGTGAAGATATGGATATTACATGTAATGGAGAAAATGACGAGATTGAAAAAGGAGCAACAAAATCCTATTCAGGTTGCGAAAGAGTGGATAAAAGATAATTTGGGAGACAATATTTCAATCAAGAAAATTGCACAGCAGGTTTATATGAACCCCAATTACTTTTGTGACTACTTTAAAAATCAAACTGGGGAAACGATTTTAGATTATGTAACAAGTGCTAGACTTGAAAAAGCAAAGGAATTATTAGAGAATACAGATTTGAAAATCTATGATATATCCCTTTCGGTTGGATATCAAGATACAAAGTATTTCAGCCGCTTATTTAAACAATGGATCGGACAAACGCCTTCTCAATTCAGGGACCATTTTGCTAAAACATTAACTAAATAGATGATAGTTTGTAAGAGACAGGAACCCTTTCCTAGTCTCTTTTTTTTTGTAATCCCTTTCAACATTCTGAATAATTTCACCCCTAACTGAATTTTGTCTCCTACTAGTAAGCGTTTTATCACGGTATAGTTTAAATATAAAGAGAAAATAAATTCAAGAAAGGAAAAGCAATATGATCAGAAAAGCGAGTATCATGTTTGTCAACCGTGATAGTTATGATGGATATAAGCGCCGCCACGATGAATTATGGCCAGAAATGGCGGCAGAATTAAAGGCACATGGTGCACACAATTATTCTATTTTTCTAGATAAAGAGACTGGCAGACTGTTTGCTTATTTAGAAATTGAGAATGAAGAGAAATGGGAACAGATGTCACAAACTGACATCTGTAAAAAATGGTGGGCATATATGGAGCCATTAATGGATACGAATGCTGATAATAGTCCGGTTTCGATAAACTTAGAGGAAGTCTTTTATTTAGCATAATCGTTGAACATTCGATTTAAAAATGAAAACGTTTGCCCTTAATGGGTGTAATAAATTATTAGGAGGTATTACAATGGCAAAGATTGGTGCTAAAAAAACGACCGGTTGGAAAGCGACCATCTCTGTTGCAATGGCAAACTATATTGAAGCTGGTTCGATTATCGCGGCAGCAAGTAGTTTAACGATGTGGCAGGCATATCTGCATTTAGATAATATGGCGGTAGGACTTTTAAGTGCATTGAGTGCGAATGCATTTGGTGCAGCGGTGGGAGCATTGTTTGGCGGTTACTTATGTGACAAATATGGTCGGAAATTTATTTACACATATGACTTGTTGGCTTATATGCTGGGTGTCTTATTAATTGCTGTTTCTGTTAACTTCCCTATGTTATTAGTTGGAACCATTATTACAGGGATTGCTGTAGGTGCTGGTGTGCCTGCATCTTGGACATATATCGCAGAAGAAGCGCCAGCCGACAAGAGGGCTGCGCATGTTGGAACAGCCCAGTTAGCATGGTCCACTGGTCCTGCGATTACCTTTTTACTCGCTGTTCTCCTAGCACCGCTTGGTTTATTAGGAAGCCGAATTATCTTCATTCACTTATTGATTATTGCTTTTATTACATGGTACATCCGCCAGGGATTATCGGAATCAGCTATCTGGAAAGAAGGAAAGGCACGAGAAGCGAAAGAAGGCAATAAAAATAAAAATAATAAAGGTGTATTAAAAGAATTACTTCGTCTTAAACCAAATCGTGAAGCCTTATTTCTTTTAATTGGTATTTACTTGTTCTGGAATTTAACTGCAGGGGCTATGGGTTATTTCATGCCATATATCTATCAAAATGTTGGCGGTTTAACTGGAACACAAGCAAACTTACTTCAAGTTCTTCTTTGGAGTTTAACGGTTGCAACCACTTATTTTGTATTCATGAAATTTGGAGATAAATATAGTAGACGTACCTTGTTTGGCATAGGAGCAGTAATGGGAATCGCGGCATGGTTAATTCTAACCTTTACCGGCATGAACTGGTTCTCACTCTTTGCTTTCGTACTCCTTTGGGGAAGCGCTGCCGGTTTCGGTGCCCAAGCATTCTACGGTTTGTGGGCAAGCGAATTGTTCCCGACAAAATATCGTGCAGGTGCACAAGGAATTATGTACTTCCTGGTACGACTTGGGATTGCAATCTGGTCCTTTATCCTACCAACTGTAATGGATAAATTAGGATTTAAAACCGCTGGAATTGTTATGCTTGTATTCTTGGCGATTCATTGTGTAATCGGTATTCTTCTTGCTCCAAATACAAATGGAAAAACATTGAAACAAATTGAAGAAGAACGCTTTGGCACAACAAAAGCCATTAAAGGGAAAGCTGTCTAAAATATCACCTGGATTCTTTATTGAGTCCAGGTTTTTTGTACCCTCCTGGATATAAAGTTGGAATGCCTATTTTTTAACGAGAATATGATATGATTTGACTAAACAATGTGTAAAATACTCCAAGAAATAGGTGAGTATATGAACCAAGATCTTCTTAGTGAACTCCTTCAAGTAACAGAAGAAGAAAAAAACATACTCGATCAGCGGAAGAATGTCAGCAAAGAACTCTACACAAGTAAGACAAATTTCATCATTGAAAGTGAAAAATTTCTTAGTAAAGATAAAATGATTATGGTCAGAAAGCATACACGCTTTGTGGATTTTCCTTTACATAAACATGACTACATCGAAATTAATTATGTATATAATGGGGAATTAAAGCAAACGGCAGGCGGCAGGCCGATAACCCTAAAAAAAGGTGAACTGTTATTACTAAATCAACATATAGAACATGAAATTAAAGCCTGTGCCAAAGAAGATATTGTTATCAATTTTATCATACGGCCTGCTTTTTTTGATTTTATTTTTTCGTTCTTAAATTCGGGCAATATTGTTAGTGATTTTTTAATTAGCGGCTTATATAACAATACGCAAAATGGACAATTTCTTTATTTTAAAGTAGCTGAAGTGGAGCCTATTCAAGATATGATTGGAAAAATCATCTATGAGATCATGCATCCTTCAACTTTTTCAGAATCGACGATCAAGTTATATATGGGTCTCTTGATGATTGAGTTAATTAAGAGTACGGATTTAGTGGAGCGGAAGGAGGAAGCTTCTATCAACCACTATCTAGTAGTTGAATCCCTACAATACATTGAAGAAAATTACAAACATGCATCATTATATGAATTAGCCGAAAAATTGAAGCAATCACATTATGGATTAAGTAAAACAATCAAAAAAGCTACGTCGCATACGTTCAAGGAACTTCTTCAGGAAAGAAGGCTTGTCAAAGCAAAGGAATTATTAGAGAGTACGGAAATGCCGATTTCCTCTATTGTTGAGGAGGTAGGCTATGATAATATCAGCTATTTCTATCGAATTTTTAAAGGGAAGTATGAGCTAACACCGAAGGAGTTTAGAGAACAGGCAGTCAAAGAGAAATGATATATTATATGAAGATAGAATCATGGTATCCGCTTTCAATGTGAGGTATAATAGAAACGAATTAGAAGGGAGGATTATTAATTGAAATACATAAACATAGCAAATACTGATCTTCAAGTATCAAATATCATCATGGGGAATATGCGATTACCGCAGCTTTCGGTAGCTGAAGCAGAGAACTTAATACGTTCCGCGATGGAAGAAGGAATTAATTTCTTTGACCATGCTGATATCTATGGGAAAGGGAAATCAGAGGAACTTTTTTCAGAAGCGATTCAAATGAATTCTTCTATCCGTGAAAAAATGATTTTGCAGAGTAAATGCGGTATCCGTAATGGTTACTTTGATTTTTCAAAAGAGCATATTGTGGAGTCAGTGGACGGAATTTTAAAACGATTGAATACTGAGTATCTTGATATTCTTCTGCTTCATCGTCCTGATCCATTAATGGAACCTGCTGAGGTGGCAGAGGCATTTGAAGAACTTCACAACAGCGGAAAGGTAAAATATTTTGGTGTATCTAATCACAATCCTGCTCAGATTGAATTGCTCCAAAAATACATACCGCAAAAGTTAGTAGTGAATCAACTGCAGTTTAGCATTGCGCATACACCAATGATTGATTCAGGAATTACCCTGAATATGAAGGTTGACCAATCAATTAACCGAGACATGAGTGTTTTGGAATATAGCCGCTTAAACGATATTACCATCCAAGCCTGGTCCCCATATCAGCATGGATTTTTTGGTGGATCCTTCTTAGGTGATGTAGAAACCTATCCGAAGTTAAACGAGGTAGTGGACAATATTGCTGAAAAATATGGTGTGACCAATACGGCGATTGCCACCGCTTGGATTACACGCCACCCGGCAAACATTCAGGTTGTGCTCGGAACGACAAAAGTTGAGCGCCTGAAAGATGCTTGTCAAGGTTCTGATATTAGACTGACAAGAGAAGAATGGTATCAAATTTATAAAGCAGCGGGAAATATTATTCCGTAAAGAAAAAGGCGAAAGCGCTTGAAGTCTATCGATTGATAGTCTAGCGCTTTCGTCTTTCTTTTTAGATGAATTAATTGAACAATTAGCGAAATCTAGTATTTATGCTTGAAAAGGATAGACAAAAATGAGACCGTTATTTTAGTGAATCAAAAATAGCAAGAGGAGTGAAGAATATGCTCAAAAAGAGAATCCGTCATATTCAACGCTACAGGGATATCGTCTATGCTTTTACTCGATACGGATTTGGATATGTTATGAATGAATTAGGGCTGATAGATTTATTATCTGTTCCTAAAAAGCTGTTTACCGAAGGAAATATGACCATTACAAGTAAAACGACAGGTGAAAGATTAAGACTATTTTTAGAAGAATTAGGACCAACTTTTATTAAGATTGGGCAGATTGTCAGTACAAGGCCTGATGTGATTCCAAGCGAAATTATTCAAGAATTGGAAAAGCTTCAAGATCAAGTGCCCCATTTTCCGTTTGCAGAGGTAAAGAAGATAATTGAACAGGAATTTGAACAGCCAATCGAAGAGTCCTTTGCGGAATTTAGTGAATTCCCTTTAGCAGCCGCCTCCATTGGACAGGTGCATTATGCATCTCTTTTATCAGGAGAACGGGTTGCCGTCAAGGTACAACGTCCCAATATCCAACATATGATTGAGACGGATTTAGAGATTTTGCAGGATCTGGCAAGATTAGCGGAATCACGGTTAGAATGGGCTGTAAGATACCAAATCCGTGAAATTGTTACCGAACTAGCCCAGTCAATCCGTCAAGAACTAGACTACGAAAATGAGGGACGTAACACCGAAAGGATTGCGAGACAATTCAAGGATAATCCAAAAGTAAGGATTCCAAAAATTAATTGGGATTATACCACATCAAAAGTACTAACGATGGAATATATCGAGGGCATTAAATTAAATGAAACAGAAAAATTAGAACGGGACGGCTATGATAAAAAAGTTCTTGCCGAACGAGTCGTTCATACTGTTTTTCAGCAGATTTTATTGGATGGTTTTTTTCATGGGGACCCACATCCAGGAAATATTCTGGCATTACCCGGTGATGTCATTGCCTTTTTAGATTTTGGAATTGTAGGTCGTTTAACGAACCAAATGAAGTCACACATCGCCTCCTTTATGATAGCGTTGATGAATCAAAATACGGATGAAGTGGTTAGAACGATTACGAATATGGGATTAGTTCCGGAAGATGTCAATTTGGTCAAGTTAAAGGCGGATGTAGATCAACTACGTGACAAGTATATCAGTATCTCATTTAGTGAAATGAAGGCGGGGCAGGCAGTGAATGAGCTATTTTCAGTCGCGTATCGGCATCGAATTCAAATTCCAACAGATTTAACGATATTAGGGAAGACTCTGCTTACGATTGAAGGGATTGTGGAAAAGCTTGACCCAGATTTAAGTATTATTAAAGTGGCTGAACCATTTGGGAAACAAATCGTAAAGGATCGCCTCAAACCTAAAAATGTAGCAGAAAAGGTTTGGAACCACTTATTCGAGTACAGTGAAATTATGAATGAATTCCCCAAAACGGTGAAGGATTTTACATCGATTATGAAAAAGGGAAAAATGAGGGTCGAAATTTCAACACCTGAGTTAGATGATTTTTTTTAAAAATTAAACCAAATTAGTAATCGGTTTTCGTTTAGTATTGTTTTACTCTCATTTAGTATTGTTATGGTTGGTGTGATTATTGGGGCCTCCCTAGCAGGACAAACCTCCGTCCTTTTGACAAAGGTACCTTTAGTAGAAATCGGTTTTGGCTTGGGGACATTGATGTCGTTACTGCTGATATTTTCCATTTTTAGGTCAGGGAGATTTTGAGGGTTAATGAGACCAGAGAAATTTCCTGAATTTACCGTGGTGAAATTGTAAACGGTTTTGTAATGTTAAAAGGAGGATTTTTGGTAACAGATGAAGAAATAATACAATTTGGAAGAGAAAATCTTTAATGGGCAGGAATATAAGAGGTTAAACATGAATTCTAAACAGCAAGACGTGAATCAATTTTATAAACAACTCGAAGAAGAAATAAATAAAAGAATTCATGCTAGCACCAATTCCCGGGCCTTTACAGTGGCAGTTGGAAAGGCACTAGATTCACATCTGAGGGAATTAAGAATCTATAAGCGATTGACGACTAGATGGTTAAATCGTATGGGACTTGCCACTAAGGATGATTTTGCTGACCTTTCTAATAGAATCATAGATGTGGTAGAGGGGATTGATTCTTTAGATGAATCCATTTACCAGACACTTAAACTGCAAAAAGCCAATCAAAAAAAGCTGGTAGTGTTACGGCAATTACTTCAGGAATGGTCTACCTACCTAAAGAGTGAGATGCAAGATAGACGAAAGTCTACTATTAAGACATTAGAAGAGGACCTTCAGGAGTTAAAGCAACTATTTGAAATGGAGATTGATAAGGAGGAATTCAAAAATGGCAAAAAATAATGAAAAAGTATTAGAAAAACAAGGAAATGAGGAGATAGAACAGGAACTCTCAAGCCTTGACCTATTTTGGAAGTTAGGATTAGACCAATTAGATACATGGGCAGAGCGCTTTAACGAACTAGATGAGCTTTACCTAGAGACAGTACAGGATTATGTTGAAAAAGCAAAACAAAATCAAGAAAACATGATTTCATTAGCGACCCAATTCGGTTCGGAACTAAAGGAATGGGAAAAGTCAACACGAGAAGAACTCTTAATGAGTACTACAGCATGGCAGAATTTCTTTCCTTTAAAGTCCTATGAAGAGATCAATCAAGTACTGGAGGATATCCAGAATAATTCGGCACAGGCTTTCGTTACACCTGTTCAAACCCTAACAACTGGACAGATTCAAGCATTCGATAAATCATTAGAAACAATTGAACAATATATTTCTATGAGTAAAAAAGGCCGCGAACAATATATCGATAGTGTGAAAAAAACAACGAATGTTTTATATGAAAATCAAAAATTATTCGTTGATGGCTTTGCGAAACAGGTTAAATCAGCGATTTTACCTTTTCAAAATTACTTGAAATGGTAATAGAGTAAACAAATTAGATGAGGTGAAAGCAGATGTCTGACAATAATTCTTTTGAACCATATGAGACTCTTCATAAATTTAGTTTATTGTGGGAAAAGCAAATCAACGATTTTATCAATCTATTAAAAAATAACAAGGAATTCATAAAAATGTCACATAATGGGACTAATCTGCATTCGAGTTATCTTGAATCTTTAAAAAAGAATCAGGAAGCATTAGCAAGTGTTTTGAATCTGCCAACGAAAAATGATGTGACAAATGTGGCTAACATAACCCTTCAAGCTGAAACGAAAATGAAGGCTTTGGAGGAGCAAATTTGCGAATTGCAGGAATCTGTAAATTCACAAAATAAAGAAATTGAAACGGTTGTTGAAGTATCCAAGGAAATCATTAAACTCACGAAGCAATTAAAAACGGAGTTAGTGAAGACCAAAAAAGAAATAGTGGAAACAAAAAGTTTACATGCTGAGCTGCAAGAATTGAAATTTGAATTATTAAAATTAAATGATTTTAAACAAGAATTTCAAACCTTAAAAGAACTTATTAACGACAAAAAGGCCGAAGAACCTGTATTAACGAACACAGTTTCAGGAGAATAGAAAGAAGGGAACATGCCATTGGCAGATGATTCAGCTTTAAAAGAATTCTTACCCACATTGGATTATGACAAAGAAATGGAGCGCTGGGTTAATCTGTTTATGATTTTAAGTGAGCCTGACCCCAAAATTAGTCAAACTCCTAAAAACGAAATTTGGAGAAAGAATAAATCTGTACTTTGGCATTATCCAGCTAAAGAGAAAAAATATGAAATTCCATTATTTTTTGTCTACTCTTTATTTAATAAACCATACATTTTAGATATTGGCCCTAAAACAAGTGTGATTGAAGGACTTACTAATATGGGCTACGAAGTGTATTTGTTAGACTGGGGTTCACCTGGTTATGAAGATAAACATTTAGGGATTGATACGTATATAGAGAAATACCTACGTATAGCGGTAAAACGGGCACTTCGCCACTCAGATGCTGAGGAAATAACCCTTATCGGCTATTGTTTAGGGGGCACGATTGCCTCCATCTATGCATCCATTGCGGAAGAGCCAATTAAAAATTTAATTGTAGCAACTGTACCAATTGATTTTGAACCATTTTGTGGGCCGGAAAAGTGGGCTGAGGGTTTTAGAGAAGGAGATATTAATTTTGAGCGGTTTATCGATACTTATGGAATAATACCTCCAAAATTAGTGGAAGGCATGTTTCAAGCAATCGGTTCGCCAATCAATTTTACAAATTACACCAAGCTCTTACATCAAGCACATGATCCACAGTATGTTGAAAAATGGCGGCGGATGAATAAATGGACTCAAGACCACGTTCCCTTAGCAGGAGAAGCATACCGACAATTGGCACATGACCTCTTTAAAGAGAACAAGCTTGTTAAGGGGGAAATGATGGTCGGCAATAAAAGAGCAGATTTAAAAAATATAAAGTCTAATTTGTTTGTGGTTTCTGGTTCACGAGATAATTTAATTCTCGAAGATCAAAGTAAACCGATAATGGATTTAGTCTCTAGCAAGGATAAAACTTATATTACAGTTGAAGCAGGTCATGTAAGTTTAGTACTAACGGGCCAATTTGCCAAAATTGTCCATCAATGGGCTTCTAGTCGTTCAAATCCGCTTTAAAATTTGTAATAATATCAGGTACAAGTAAATATATATGTATAGGCAAGAGGGAAGGAGGTTTATTCCCTCCTTTAACCTGCCCTTTTATGCTTGTTTAAAAAGTTTCGTAGGACCCGATTAAAGCTATCCTTCGCTTCGAGTTTAGCGATGTGGCCCGTGTTTCTGAAGATGACAAATTCGGAATGAGGGATTTGTTTATGCATTAATAGCTGGACCCAGGCAGGAATGACGGAATCATATTGACCGCCAATAATCAATGTGGGGACCTTAATCTTAGGAAGTAATGTTAAATTATTCACTTTCAGGCAAGCTTCCATCGCCTTAAAATAGTACTCTCGGTTAGGTTTATAATATTGATAAAATTTTTCAAGATTATCCCTATTCCAAGAATAAAGGCATATCTTTGCTGCAGTTTCTCTTAAAATATCGGTGGATTTATTTTCCATGTGTGCTTTCTGATATTTTAAGAAGAGCCTTCCAAGTGTTTCTGGTGCATAATGATAGGTACTGACCAGCATTAATGAACGGCACATTTCGGGAGCCTGACGGTAAATTTCTTGAGCAACCATGCCACCCATCGACAAGCCGCAAATGTGTGCGCTCTCAATTCTAAGTCCTTTTAACAGACTGATAACATCCTCAGCAAAGTGTTTAATTGAAATTTCTCCAGGTCTTTGATACTCTCCATGACCACGTAAATCAGGTATGATTAAATCGTACTGATCGGCAAACTCAAACTGATTGGCCCAGCCCTCTTTCACTTCCCCAAGTCCATGAATAAAAACTAATGGTTCACCCTCACCAAATCGCAAATAAGGAATACATGAGCTGCCATTCATAAATTCTCCCAATTAGATTCCTCCTATTGTTTTTATAAACATATGTTGACTAGATTTGTAAGGTGTAAATATTCGAAAATATTCTGAATACTGAATTATATTGAGTCCTGGGATTTTTTATTACCAGTATATGTAATTTACATATATGATGAAAATTCAGTGCTCTAGGTGGAATTAGTTTTAAGAAAGAAGGATATCAGCTAGAATGGTGTATAAGAAGATCTTTTGAGACAGGAAATATAGAAAATGAGGGCGTTTATGATTAAAAAGTATTTTACTTTCCAAAAAAATAATGGCATCGCACCGTATATATGGACCATACTTTGCATACTGCCTTTTTACTTTATATTCCAGTATGCCTCTACTATTGGAATTGTACTGGGTATATTATTGACTGTAGTGTTCTTTATTCTTTATCGAATTGCCTTTATTTCTAAAGGCTGGCCGGTTTATTTATGGACCTTGATTTTAATTGGGATTTCCATTACGGCATCTAGTCTTTATAGTTATGTTTATTTTGCGTTCTTTCTAGCTTATTTTATAGGGAATATTAAGGACCGAATTGCTTTTTTAACTTTATATTTTATTCACTTAATCAGTACTTCTGCTTCGATCAACTACAACATTGTCATGCAGGAAAAATTATTTCTCCAACAGCTTCCATTTGTGATTATCATTTGGATAAGTGTTATTCTCCTGCCGTTTAGTATTCATAACAGGAAAGAGCGTGGACAGCTGGAAGAAAAACTGGAGGATGCCAATAAACGTATTTCGGAACTTGTTAAATTGGAAGAACGTAACCGAATTGCTAGAGACCTGCATGATACACTTGGGCAAAAGCTTTCTCTGATTGGATTAAAAACCGATCTGGCACGTAAATTAATTTTAAAGGAACCTGAGCAGGCGCGGGAAGAGCTAAAAGATGTGCAGCAAACGGCCCGGACTGCTTTAAGTGAAGTGAGAAAATTAGTTTCTTCCATGCGGGGGATTCGACTGAAGGATGAAATATTACGGGTGAAACAAATGATTAAGGCTGCTGAAATTCATTTTGAATGTAAAGGTGAGTTTGTGCTTCAGAATGTTTCACTTTTAACCGAAAATATCTTAAGCATGTGTCTAAAGGAGGCCGTTAATAATGTGGTTAAACATAGTGAGGCCAATACCTGTACCATTTCGATTGAGCATAAGTTGAAAGAAACGGTGCTGACCATTCATGATGACGGTGTTTTTAAGGGGGGGACAGATAAACTGACCGAGGGTCATGGCTTAATTGGAATGAAGGAACGGCTTGAATTCATCAATGGCAGTTTAGAGCTTTTAACACATGATGGAACTACTTTAATTGTTACAGTACCTAATGATGTTAAGCCCATGGAATAGGAGGAGCGAAATGATTAAAATTGTGATTGCTGAAGACCAACAAATGCTTTTAGGTGCATTTGGTTCCCTGCTGAATTTGGAAGATGATATGGAGGTGGTTGGTAAAGCCTCAAATGGTGAAGAAGCTGTTGAGTTGGTAAAAAAACTTCAACCAGATGTCTGCATCACAGACATTGAAATGCCAGGAAAAAGTGGTCTAGAAGCTGCGGAAGAACTAAAAGGCCTCGGGTGTAAGGTCATTATTTTAACCACTTTTGCACGCACTGGCTACTTTCAGCGAGCTTTAAAAGCTGGTGTAAGCGGATATTTGTTAAAGGATAGTCCGAGTGAGGAGCTTGCCAATTCGATTCGAAATGTGGTGGCAGGACGTCGAATCTATGCACCTGAATTAATGGATGATGTCTACGGGGAAGAAAATCCATTAACGGATAGGGAAAAAGAAGTCCTTGAACTTGTGGCAGATGGGAAAAATACAAAAGAAATTGCGGAGACGCTTAGTATTAAAACAGGAACAGTCCGCAACTATATTTCGATTATATTAGATAAACTAGAAGTCAAGAATAGAATTGAAGCCATTACCCAATCTAAAGAAAAAGGTTGGTTTAAATGAGGTGTATTCCTAGAGAATACACCTTTTCTTTTTGAAAAAATTAGTATCCTTCACTCTGCGGCTGTTTGGTAGCTTTCTAGGAAGTTTTTTATATATTCGAATACCTCAAATGGACGTTCCTCGGGGAGAGCATGCCCAGATTCCTTTAAAACAATTAATTCAGAGTTGATTAAATCCTTATTTAGCTGTTCCCCTACCTTTAGTGGCATTGATTTATCATGGTCGCCCCAAATTAACAAACATGGTGTTTTAATTTTTTTTAATACCTCTCCTGGTAGGTCGCCTTCTCGGTCACGGATCATTCTTGTTAGTGCAATAAAAATTTCATCCTGTAAAAAAGGCTGGAGATAGCCATTAATCATTTCTTCATTGATAATCGAATGATTATATAAGGCATCCTGAAGATTCTTTCGTACCCCTGTTCGAGCGAAATAGTATTTTACAAACCGATGAAAATATGGCAGGTAACTAGTTATGATTAATGGGAACTTAGAACGCTTTAAATAGGCAGAACTGCAAAGAAGAATTGCTTTGTCTGCAATCTCTGGCATCATATGGAGGATGTTAAGGACAATTTGTCCTCCCATTGAATGTCCAATAAAAGTCATTTTTTTAAGACCTAAAGATTCAGTAAGTTTGATGACCGTTTCCGCAAGATTTTTATAGGAATACACATAGCGATGGCATTTCTCACTTTTTCCAAAAGGGGGGAGGTCTATTGATAAAACTTGATAATCGTTTCTCAATAATGAAATTAAATGCCGATAAGTAAAGGTGGATGAAAGAAAACCATGTAATAAAACAAACGTGTAATCAGACGTTTGGTGAGGGTAAAATTCATAATAAACCTTAATATTATTTACCGGCTGATATCCGGTAAAAGCAGCTTGCTCCATCCATGTTCCTCCTACTCTACAAAAAAAGTTGCCCTTAATTTTCCCTCTCCATCGAAAAAAATCCCTCACAAACCAATAAGGAAATAAAAGGAATATATAGGGACTGTTCCTAAAGAAAGACTATAAAAACCCAACCAAAATCTGTTAAGATAAAATTAACAAGGACCTTAAATAGTGTCCACTGGATAGAGATAAATGTGTTTTAGTGGTGCCTGACACCAATTAAAAAAGGGGGAGAAGGTTGAATATTATTGAGGCATTTCATGTGGAGAAGGAGTTTAATGGCCATTCTATTTTAAAGGATGTTTCGTTTACGATTGAGGAAGGGACTATTAATGGTTTGCTTGGTCCCAATGGGGCCGGGAAGACTACACTTATTCGTTTGCTTAATGGAGTCATTGATGCATCGAGTGGGACTATGAACGTCATAAATTATGACCCCAAGATTCAAGGGGACAAAATAAGAAATATGGCTGGGATTGTCACAGAGAGTGCTGCTCTTTACCATGACATGAGTGCGTGGGACAATCTTGTTTTCTTTGCTAAGATTTATAATGCCTATGATCCCAAGCGAATCCGTTACCTATTAGAACTATTTGAGATGTATGAAAAAAAGGACCAATTAGTCGGCACGTTCTCGACAGGTATGAAAAAAAGAATTTCTTTAGCTAAAGCACTTATCCATAAACCAAAACTGTTGTTCCTTGATGAGCCGACAAATGGGCTAGATCCGGAGGGAATAAATGACGTCATCGAATTATTAAAGAGAATAAATGAGGAAGAGGGCGTTACCATTTTAATTTGCTCCCATGTTCTTCATCAGCTGGAAACAATCTGTGAATCCTTTTTATTCCTAAAGGAAGGACGCTTAATTGAACAGGGGACTAGGAGCGAACTGGAGGAAAAATATTTAACAGAGATAAAATTATTAGTGGAGACAGGACTGCAGCCATCTAATCTCCAGTTTTATAAGGGGTATCCATACATAAGAGTTAGTCCAACACAGCTGGAATTCACCCTTGATACCAAAGGGCAAATCAGCCCACTTCTGCAAGAAATCCTTAATGAGTCCTGGATCTATTCAAGTGAGATTACGAACAGAGGGCTTGAAACACTATATTTTAAGATTAGAGGTGGGGATCATGAATAAACAAATCATTAAGGCCATTGCCCTAAAGGATATTAAAACAACCTTCTCATCCAAAAAGATTTGGATCCCAATGATCGTCCTGCCTGCCATCCTCTGTGTAGCCTTGCCAGCGTTGTTCTCGTATTTTGGGCTTCATTCAGGTTTCAATAGTGAGAATGCCAATGACTTGGAAAAACCAATTAATGAATTTATCAAAAGCTTTCCTAATAATCATATCCGTAACACCCTCACAGCTCTGCCCACATTGGCGTACAAATCGGTTTATTTCTTTTTAAACTCTATGACGATTCCTTTTTTCTTAATGGCCGCCATTATTAATTCAATGGTAACCGCTTCAAATAGTTTCGCTGGAGAAAAGGAGAGGAACACCCTCGAAACCTTATTATTTGCACCAATTTCTATAAAAGAGCTATTTGTGGGGAAGGTTGTAGCAGCTTTTATTCCTTCGCTGCTCATTTCTTATGCAGCCTTTTTACTAAACGCGATTATAGTCAATGCGATTACCTATCCCTACTTTAAGGAAGTATTATTTTTGAATTCAACCTGGCTTTTATTAATGTTATGGGTAATCCCTGCCTTGGTCATTTTTAATATCATCCTGAATGTACTAGTATCAGCTAGAGTAAAATCATTTCAAGAAGCTCAGCAATTTGGCGGAATGATGGTACTGCCAGTAGTAGGTTTAGTCATTAGCCAAGCGAGCGGTTTGTTTTTCTTAAGCCCATTTTTACTATTCCTCATCGGGGCAGGACTACTAATCGCAAATGTCTTCTTACTAAAGCTCATCACAAAATTCAACAAACGAAATGTACTATTTGAGAACCAAATCCATTAAATGACTTAACCAAGTGTACGCCTTAGGTGGACAGTGTCTTTCATTGGTGCCTGTCACCATTATGTCACCAGTAACCAAAAAAATTTTTTTAAAAAATCGAAATAAAGTGTTTGAATTTTTAGAAAACTCCTAGTATAATGAAAAAAAGCTCAAGGAGTTGATTTCCATGGAAAAGAAGTTACTTAATTCACCACAACAATCGGATGAGAATCAAGATGCTGTTATTGCTGAGATGTTCCTAAATAATGCCCTGCTTGAATTCAAAAGGGAGAAAATCCGAAAGGAAATCGACCAAACATTACAAGATGGGGATAAGGAGTTATTCCTTAAATTAACAGAAGAGCTAAAGAAGATTTCTTAATACAATTTACTATCTTAATCAAATAACCATAAAACGGCCCTTACCATGATTGGATAAGGGCTTCTTTCTGTTTGGAGAACTGTCTACAAAAAAAGATTTATTGTGACACATAATATGGATGTCTGATAAAATCAATGCCAAAGTCTTAATTTTGTTAAGGTAATAAAAGTAAAGCTGGAGGATTTCATGGATAAAACATTTAATTTGTATCTCATAAGACATGGGGAAACGTATTTAAACCGTTATAAAAAGATGCAGGGCTGGGCAGACAGCCCGCTAACAGAAGAAGGAAAGGCGATTGCTAGTGAAACGGGAAGAAGATTGGCGTCTGTAAAATTTGACCGAATTTATACCAGTGATTCAGGAAGAACAGTCGAAACTGCTGAATTAATTCTTCAAGAGAATCATTACAACCATGATCTTATCATTAACAGGAGAAAAGCCTTTCGAGAGAGTTTCTTTGGAAGCTTTGAGGGAGAATATTCGGAGGTTGCTTTTCAAAAGGTAGCTCAGGATCAAGGCTATTCCAACAGAGAGAAATTGTTTCAAAAACATAATCTAGAAGAGGTCATGAATTTTATTAAAGAATCAGATCCTTTTCATCATGCTGAAAACTATAAGGAAATATGGGGTCGGATTGATAACGGATTAAATGAAATTATTAATAATGGTCAAAGTGATAATGAAAATATATTACTTGTCACTCATGGTGTTATCATAAGAAATATTATAAGTAAATTTTCTAATGAATTTGATAAGGAAATGGAAATCAAAAATTCTAGTATCTCTGTATTGAAATATTCTAGTAATATTTTTAAAATTGTTTCTTTTAATCAATAGTGAAATGCAGCAATTAAGGACCTCATTTACGGTCCTTTTCATTTTTTAATGAATAATATAAAAGTTCCATAAGTAGTTAAAAATAAACATGTACGGGAAAAGCAAGATGTATGGAGTGGGTATGGTGAAAGACAGGATTATCAAGGAATTGAAAAGGCTTGAGCGGGAATTTGAAGTAAAGATATGCTATGCCGTTGAGGCTGGAAGCCGCGCATGGGGCACCCCTTCAAAGGATAGTGATTACGATGTCCGTTTTATTTATGTTCATAAAAAAGATTGGTATTTATCCATCGATCAAAAAAAAGATGTCATTGAACAGCCGATTAATGAGCAACTTGATCTAAGTGGCTGGGATTTGCGGAAAGCCCTTCAGCTTTTCCGAAAGTCAAATCCATCTTTGTTGGAATGGCTTCATTCAAACATCGTTTACTCTCAAGCTTTTTCACTACTTGAGAAGATGAAACAACTAGAAAATCAAGTATTTCAACCAAAAGCATCATTATTTCATTATTTAAATATGGCTAAAGCGAATTATCGCATTTGTCTTCAAACAGAACCAATAAACAGTAAGTGTTACTTAAATGTGATCCGCCCCATCTTAGCTTGCATGTGGATAGAAAAGCAAAACCGATTTCCGCCCAATGATATTCATTCATTATTGGGGAATGTAATTGTCGAAGGAGAAATAAAGCGAGCAATTTTGACTCTCATAGAGAGGAAGGTAAATCGTGGTGATAACCAAAAACAACTAAACATCAGCATTATTCAAAATTTTATTGAAGAAGAAATCCAATATCTTGAGGATTATTCGAAGGACATAGAGGCGCCAAAGCAGGAATTTACAGCTACTTTAAATGAGTTGTTTAGGCATGTTCTTGTTGAAGCGTGGAAGGATAATGATCAATAGTATGTTAATCGAGTCCGCTAAATGGCGGATTTTTCTTCGTAAAAAAGGTTATTAAATTCAAGACGGTATAGAACTTTATAGCATAATTTTAAAAACTTGCTATAATCAGAAATATGTTAAAATTATATGAATATAAAAAATTAGAGGGGAATGTCTATGAATCTCGTTGGTTCTGAAAAGCTCCAAAAGATGACAGCTAGTATTTTTCAAGAAATCGCTGATCGAAAAATGGAGGCAATTAAAAATGGGAAAGATGTGATCGACCTTAGTGTTGGAAGTCCGGACTTTGCACCGCCGTCCTTTGTTGTCGATGCATTAGTGGAGTCCGCAAAAGATACAAGTAAATATGGATACACATTAAAGGGGATTGAGGAATTTAATGAGGCCGTTGGTTATTTTTATAAGCAGCGATATCATGTTGATTTAGACCCGGCGAATGAAGTGCTCCAGTTGATGGGGTCACAGGACGGATTGGCTCATTTAGCCACCGCTATTATTAACCCTGGTGATTATGTCTTAGTACCAGATCCTGGTTATCCCATTTATGAGGCAAGTGTTAATATTGCTGGAGGTATCATTTATCCGATGCCGCTGAAGGCTGAAAATAAGTTTTTGCCAAACTTACATGATATACCTCAAGACGTTTTACAGAAAACAAAAATGATGATAATTAGTTACCCTGGGAATCCAGTAACAGCTCTTGCGGATAAGGTCTTTTTTGAAAAGGTTGTGGAATTTGCTAGAACCCATAATATTTTAGTGGTGCACGACTTTGCCTACTCTGAATTGATTTTTGATGAGCATCCTCAGATTAGTTTTATGTCTATTGCCGGGGCGAAGGAAGTTGGAATTGAATTTAATTCTCTTTCAAAGACGTTTAATATGGCGGGCTGCCGGATTGGCTATGTGGTGGGGAATCCCCAAGCCATCCAACTGTTAGCGACCTTTAAATCCAATATTGATTATGGAGTTTTTTATCCAATTCAGAAGGCAGCCGTAAAAGCATTAACATCTGACTTCGCTTATTTACGTGAGCAGGTGAAAGAATATGAGCTTCGTCGAGATGCTTTGATTTCTGGACTTGAAAAAAGCGGCTGGAAGGTCAAGAAGTCTCCGGCAACGATGTTTGTGTGGGCAAAGATTCCTTCCGGCTGGACATCGCGCCAATTTGCCTTTGAATTAATCGACCGGGCAGGTGTGGCTGTGATACCGGGTGATGCATTTGGTGCACTAGGGGAGGGCTATGTCCGTATTGCGATGGTACAGCCGCCTGAGCGATTAACAGAGGCTGCTGAAAGGATTGAGCAATTTTTAGCGGAAGTAGTTGAAAAATAAGAATAGCAATGCACAAGCGATTTAAATTGTCTCTTGTGCATTTTTTTTCGGCTAAATTTAGGTGAATGTCCTCAATAAGGGGCCTTGAGGACAAACTGGTAAAAGAATAAAAGGAAGTGTCTTCAATAGGGGGTCTTGAGGACAAAACTGGTAAAAGAAAAGGAGGAAGTGTCTTCAA
>NZ_JAFBEX010000023.1 GCF_016908975.1 Neobacillus cucumis | reverse complement strand
TTTCCTTTCTCCGGATTTATACGTGGACATTATACTCGTCCACTTCCGGACAGGCAATACCTTCAACTATCGGTAATTTATGGGTGTCAAAAACACTAAAGGAACAATGGTGTTAAAAATATCTACATTTGGTAAAGCAAAACCTTTTAAAAACGAAACATACATACTATAAACAACGCTGCCATCTGGTCCCTTTACAGGATTTGTGATCACTCCTTTTAAAAATCCGGAGGCATCAAAACCGCCAGTTAATTTGCCCCATCCTGCTGTTAACCAAGAATAACCTAAATACAATCTGATCAATGTTAAAATTCGCGCAGCAATTGTATTTTCTCGTAACGTTTTTATCATAATCCCACTCCTTAAAAATATTTAATTAATAATTACTCAATTAATATATATTTGTTTCAAGATATTTTAAAGTGAGATTTACGGAAGTTCAAAATGTTTACATAAAAGTATGAACTTTTTTTGAATGCTTTTTAAGGAGGGGTCATAAAGGCAGGAAAAGATGATTTTATAAGAGGTTAAAATCTGTTTTTTTGATGACAGCAAAAATCCTGGAGAAAAACGCTCTCCAGGATGTAAAGTCAATGTTAATGTCGATATTGATGCCATTTTTGAAAATGACCATGTTCAAAATGATGTTCAGTATGAGTAGCCCTTCCTCCTCCAAAGCCAATCAATAGTCCAAGGGCGAAAATACAAACAGATTTGATTATACGGCGTTTTCTCTTTTGATGAAAATTTTTCATTTCCATTTTTAATTCAGTTATTATTTCCTCTTTCAGCGTTTGGCTGGTTTCCTGTAATTCTTCTTGCCCTTGTTCTTGAGGTTCTTCTTGAGGTTCATCTGCCATTTACCTCTCCTCCTTTATACCTAATATATGGAACGCAAAACATTCACTTTCTTAAAAAATTGTTAAATTTTTATTAACATTATTCTTATGATGCTCACTTTAATTTTTTTTGAAAAAGGTGATTTTTGTCCAAACAAAGCCTGTCTTAAAAAATATATATATTTATGAGAGGTCCTCTCCAACTCTAATATGTGGAATAGAATGGTGGTGAAATAAATGAGCGGTTATGGTACTAGCTTTGCGTTAATTGTAGTATTGTTCATCCTCCTAATCATCGTTGGAGCATCAATGATGTTTTATTAATGAGCAATGAATAAATGAATATTAAAAGGCTCCTGTTTAAGGAGTCTTTTATTTTAATACGTAAGAAATAACTTTTATGGAAGATTTTTAGCAAAATTGGTCATTTATTAGAATTTTATTAGAGATTAAATAATTACTTGTAAACGCTTTCTTTTACGATTATAATTATTAATAATTTAGAATATTACTAAAGAAGGTGTAAAATATGAACCTTTATGAAAAATTACCTAATGATTTCTTAATTGATTTTTATAACGAGATATGTAAAAACATTGAAAACGGTATTTTAACTAAAGCAATGTATTATGAACTAGGTTTGATTACGATGGTGTTAAATCAGAGAGGAATAATCTTAAGTAAGCCAACTGATTTTGAAGATGTAGTCAAGGAAAAAAACATAACGAAGCTTATTTCTTAGACTAATAGAATAAAATGACTTAGAAAATATTTTTAATATAAGGATTGTCATTCGCATTTTAACTGATAAAGGTAACTGTTTCCGTTTTCCATCAAATATTAATTATTTAAAAAATGAAGGGGAAAATACTATGGGGAAATTTAGATTGCGAAGTGGATTAATTTCAAGGTCAAATAATCTTGCTGAATTGGTTAATATATTGCATCAATTATCGAATAATTTTGTTGAATGTAACTATTTTAATGTATCAATCTCCCTAAAAGAATCAAATTTAGTGATAGTAGATGCGGAATGGGACAATGAAAGTTCTTTTCAATCATCATTGTCTTCTGAAAATACTAATGAACTTGTAGAGCAAGCTAAATCAATGATTTCAGGAATAATTTTAAATAAGTCAGAAACATGGTAGTTATCTATTTAATTGAAAAATCAGGCCTAATACACTACAATTTGTAATGAAGGGTGTGTGTGAATTGACCATAAATAATTTTCGTGTAGATCAAGAAGGGCTTAATCGTTTTTTCGGTCCACTTGAATCCAAGGTAATGAATATTCTTTGGAATGGGAATGAGAGTAGTATTAAGGAAGTTCAATTAATTTTAGAAAAAGAGAAACCTATAAATTTCAATACGGTTATGACCGTTATGAACCGTCTTGTTGATAAAAACATCCTTACGAAAAGATTGGAAGGACGTACATCTCTCTATAAACCAGTCACCACAAAAGAGGACTTTATTAATAATCAGTCCAAAAAACTAACAGAAAACCTTTTAGATGAATTTGGGGGATTAGTTGTTAACCATATGCTCGATTCATTAAAAGAGGTGGATGATCATTTACTTCTAAAACTAGAACAAAAACTGGAACAATTTAAAAGGGACAGAAAGTAAATGGCCTGGAAACAAAAGTCAACCGCAGTGTTTGGATTAGCCCTCTTTTTTGCGATTATTTTGTTTATTCAAATGGGATTGTACGTATTAAATATTTTTAATGGACCCATTGAGTTCTTTAATATTTTTATTTTTTGCGTGAGTTTATTTAAACCAGGTACGTTTGGATATTATGCTATTGAAGTAATGGTAAATACCTATATTTTGTATTCAGTTTTCATAATAAGTAAAAAGGTGATTAAGCAGAGTGTCTTATTACGATCATTTCGACACAAAATTCAACAACGTATAAATATACATAAAACTAGTGAATTAAATGAAACATTTAGCAGAAGAAATAATGACATAGTGGTTATTCACGATAAGGAACTATTGGCATTTACCTTTGGGTTTTGGAAACCTAAAATAGTTCTTTCTACTTATTTAATCCACATGTTAGATTCGAAAGAATTAGAGGCAGTAATCTACCACGAGACGTCGCACCAAATGTATTATGATGGATTGAAGTTTTTTGTTTTACAAATAATCTCTGAAGTAATGTGGTATATCCCTCTTACGAAATGGTCCTATCAGAATTATAGAATATTGGTTGAACTAGTGGCGGATGAATTTGCAATTAAAAGAATGGGTTCTGAACTTGGTTTGGGAAGTGCTTTATTAAAGTTAATCAAGAATCAACTAAAAATAAATCCAAGTTCTGCACCAGCTGTAGTACATTTTGCAGATGAAACGGTTGATTATCGGCTACAACAACTGGTAAATCCACAACTGACCATACCAGTTAAGATTCAAGCCTGGTCAGTCATTTTTTCTTTAAATATCTTCGTTGTCATCCTATTCATTTTAGTTATAGCTTAAAAGATTTATTAAAAGGATTGGAGGCAAAGTCCAATCCTTTGTCATTATATTTTTTATTTATGAGCCGAAAATTAAAATCCTTGACCATTAGCTGTACGTTACACTACAATGAGTAGTGTGATAAATCGCAAACTTTTGGAAAAAAGGAGGGATATAACATTCTTTCGCACTACAAAATGTAGTGTATTTAATTTTTTTTAAAAAGTTATGATTCTTAGGAGGAAAATTTAAATGAAAAAAACTGAAATTGGTGCTTTAATTTTACGAATATTTTTAGGATTATCTTTCTTTATTCATGGTTTAACTAAGTTTCAAAATGGAATTGGAAATACTGCTGGTTGGTTTGAGAGTATAGGAATTCCAGGCTTTATGGGGTACGTAGTTGCAAGTATTGAGCTAATTGGTGGTCTATTATTATTTGTGGGATTTGGTACGAGATACATAGCTACTCTTTTTGTATTCATCTTGCTTGGAGCAATTGTAAAGGTAAAAATAGCAGCAGGTTTTATGGGGAATGGGCAAGGAGCAGGATATGAGTTAGAACTTGCTTTTGCTGTAATGGCGATATTTTTAATCCTTAAATCAACTACACCGCTTTCCCTTGATACGAAATTGTTTTCTAAAAGTCAGGAATCAAAAGCTAATTTTTAGACCAAAAAGATAGCTTAGTTAAAAGAAGGTGAATAAATGTCTTCAGGAAACAAAAAATCAAAATCACCAAAAAAACAAACTTCCAAGTTTATTTTTTGGATTATTGGTTTAGTAACTGTTTGTCTGGTTGGTTTAATCTTTTTATCAAATAACGCTAAAAAGGAAGCCATAGACTATAAAGGACAGCCAATTTTAGGGGAACAATCGGCTCAAGTAAAAATAGTCGAATTTGGTGATTACAAGTGTCCTTATTGCAAAAATTTCAACGATCAACTGCTTCCTGGTATTGAAAAGGATTTTATTAAAACGGGTAAAGCATCGTTGTACTTTATGAATTATTCATTTATAAATGTTGACTCAACTCGTTCTGCTAAATTTGCGGAAGCCGTATATAAAGTACTTGGAAATGAAAAGTTTTGGAAATTCCATGAGCTCTTATACAAAAAACAGCCCACAGATACAAAAGCAGAGCAAATGGACATATATACAGAGTCTTTTCTAAAGGATACATTAAGTGAAATCGCTTCTGATACTGAAGTCAATAAAGTCGTTAAAGCATATAATAATAGTCAAACAAAAGAGGCGTGGGAAAAAGATATGACTACTGCTAATAAGCTAAAGATTACTAGTACCCCTGCAATTTATATCAATGGTGTAAAATTTGAAGGGAATACGTATAACGATTTCAAGGCTACAGTAAAAGAAGCGGCGAACGACAAAGAAAAGCAATCACAGTAATAATTTATTAAAATATGTAAAATAATACAAAGAATGTGAATTTGATGTTGTAAGAACTAAAAATGCTTGATTGTGTACCTGATTAGACTTTAAAAATAGTGGGATAATTTAAGGAGCTTATTTCTTTTTTTGAAATGGCTCTTTTTTATTTCCTATGATAAGAATCTATTAATGTTATCACCAAGTAAAAAGTTTGATAAATTATAATAATATTATGTAAACAAGTTAAGTGGCTATAGTCTCCACCCATGTTAAGGTTATGTAGCCATTTTGATAAAATATTTAAAATTAAAAGCTACTTCTGTTATAATTAACACCTAAAAAGGCAAGCCCTTTTTTTACATATAGCAATTTCAAAAAATACAATAAACTATATTTTCAGAAGGTGATCATCTTGAATACTAGCAGCACAGATAAAGAAAATTATAAAAAATTACTTGGCGCATTAGTTGGAATGAAAGAAATGACTCGCAAGTCTCAGGAGAAAAGGGAATTAAAAATGTGGAGTGATATTTCTGTTCCATTAACTATAAAAGATGCACTTTCAAGGTTATCCAAAGATGAATTAAGTGAAATCAGAAGAAAATTAGATCTAAAAGGTGTTAGTCATTTAAAAAAAGGGGAGTTAATCGATTTAATAAGTGTAAACATTCCACTTTCACTTGAAAACACATGCTCGACTCTAGACCAGGAGCGGTACAACTTAATCAAAAAAATAGTCCATCATGGTGGATATATCGAAGCGCCAAATTTTACTCTGAATCAACTAAACTTCTTTCGTAACATGGGTATTATTTTCCCAGGAATTTTTAATGGTAAAAAGATCATTGCAATACCTGAAGAAATCGTGGGGAATCCGTTTATGCAAGACAACCACAAGGAATTCATCACGATTACCCGTCGAAATACCGAATGGATCAAGCTTACACATGGATTGCTTTTCTATTATGGGACTTTGAACCTCACTGAGCTACATGATTTGCTAGAAAAATATATGAACGAACCTGTCAGACTTTCCGAATATTTATCTGTCATCAATCATGCTATCTCCTACTACGAGCAAATAAGATTTGATCAGTATGGCTATTCCAATATTCGAGTGTTTGATCCAAACAAGGTAAAAAGTGAACACAAAGCTAGAAAAGACCTCGCGTTTTTTCCTTTCACTAAACAGCAATTACTTCGAGCAGGTGAACCAGGATATAATGAACGAAATGAAAGCTATCTTCAATTTGTTCACTTTTTAACGCAAAACTATGAAATTAGCAAGAACGAAGCAGATGAAATTGTAGAAGAATGCGTTTATGCGACAAACATTGGGGAGAGTCCAAATCATATTCTTCAATTTCTGCAAAGCAGACTCGAATTTGAAAATTTAGAAATACTCCAGGCTTGTATGGACAAAGTCGTAAATCTCATGAATAACACGAAACAATGGTTTCTCAAAGGATACTCACCAAGGGAGCTATCGGCGAAATATGAGCAGCAACCATTGCAGCCAGTTCCGAATCCTAGAGATAATATTGTAGATTTCACAACCAGACTGAAAGTCGGACGAAATGACCCTTGTCCCTGCGGGAGTAACAAAAAATATAAAAAGTGTTGCGGGAGAAAGTAATTCTCACATAAAGTCTGCCTTCCATTACGAGGCAGACTTTTACTGTTGAATGTAATTGAACAAAATAAAGGTACAGAAGAACAATTATCAGCCAATATATTGATGCGTAATTTGAGAGGATTTTTCCATGAATACATCATTTGAAATGCTAATCCATTTATTTGAACGAGCGGCTTTGCTGCTGATTTGTTTGTTTTTTATGATCCGAATTCCAAGATTTAAGGAATCCTTGCAAAAAGACCGCCATTCCCCTACAGAGCGGCTTGTGATTACCATCTTATTTTGCTTATTTGCTATTTTTGGCACCTATTCAGGGATTCATGTCGAGGGTTCACTGGTGAATATCAGGATTATCGCCGTTGTGTCGGGTGGTATTTTGTTTGGGCCTTGGGTAGGGATTATTTCTGGCGTTGTATCAGGCGTGCATCGCTATTTGATTGATATTGGGGGAATCACATCCGTTCCGTGTTTGATCACAAGTATTATTGCTGGGATTGTTTCCGGTTATATTAATCGTAAAGTAAAAAGGTCGTTACGTTGGATCTATGGAATCGCTGCAGGAATGTTTTGTGAAGTATTGACGATGTTGCTGATTCTTGCTTTGTCCGAACCCTTTTCACTTGGGTTGGATATCGTTTCGAAGATTGCGTTTCCGATGATAATAGGCGAAGTTAACATCGGTCTAATCGTATTACTGGTCATGAGTGTGGAGGGGGAAAAGGAAACCATTGCGGCAAGACAGGCAAAGCTGGCCTTGGATATTGCCAATAAGACCTTGCCTTATTTTCGCTCCATCAATGCAGATTCCTTAAGAAAAATCTGCGGTATTATCAAAAATGATATCAACGCTGATGCGGTTGCCATTACAGATAATGAAAATGTACTCGCCTATGTTGGTTTCGGGGAAGAAAGATATGTGACAGGACAGGAAATCATTAGTGATTTGACAAAAGAAGCGATCCGAACGGGCAAATTCATCATTCGGAATCATATCGCGGATCACCATACGCCCCAAATTCACTCTCTGCTGATTGTTCCGTTTGAAGAACATGGAGAGGTGACAGGTACCTTAAAAATCTACTATCGCAAAGCCTATAAGATGACGTATTCGCTTCAGACAATGGCCATTGGACTTTCTCAGATTATCTCTACCCTTATGGAGGTTTCCCGGATTGAACAGATAAAGGAAGAAGCAAATAAGGCAGAGTTGAAGGCACTTCAAACCAAGATTAATCCGCACTTTTTGTTTAATGCTCTTAATGCGATTGCTTCGACGACCCGAAGAAATCCGGACAAGGCCCGCGAGTTGATTATTAATCTATCGGGTTATATGCGCTACAATTTAGAGGTCAGTGATGAATTGATTAACATTCATAAAGAATTGGATCAAGTCCGCGATTATGTTGAAATCGAAAAGGCCCGATTTGGCAACCGTTTGACTGTTGAATATGATATTGACGATGTGAATGTGAATATACCGAGTCTTCTTATCCAGCCTTTAGTGGAGAATGCCATTATTCACGGCATCTTAAAGAAAAAAGGTCCCGGGGTAGTGACCATTGCAGTTAAAGATTTGAGCGAAAAAATAAGGGTAAGCGTCAAAGATACGGGTGCGGGAATTAGTGAAGATGTCATCCACCATGTGCAGCATGATACGGTTCCGGCTAACAAAATCGGATTATATAATGTTCATCAGCGTGTCAAACTTATCTATGGAAATGGATTAGTGATTCACAGGCTGTCACCCGGAACAGAAGTTTTTTTTGATATGGTAAAGGAGTAACTATGAAAGCGATAATTGTCGAAGACGAAATTCCAGCTCGTGAAGAATTGGAGTATTTAATCGAAGCCTATAGCGAAATTGAAGTGACTCATTCCTTTGATGATGGCGTAGATGTATTAAAATTTTTGCAGGAACAAGAAACAGATGTGATTTTTCTGGATATTAATATTCCATCCTTTGATGGAATCCTGCTGGCTAGTACGATAAGCAAATTTACCAAAAGACCTTATATTGTATTTACCACTGCCTACAAAGAACATGCCGCCCGGGCATTTGAGCTGGAAGCCTTTGATTATGTTCTTAAGCCATACGATGAAAAGCGAATGGCGGCAATGTTAAGCAGGCTGGAAGCTGCTTTTAAACGAGATCGAACTACCGAAGCAGTAATCCCAGAAAAAAGGCAGAATGCGAAAGGGCAGGAAGTGGAGGTCCATGCAAAGTCTTCAAACCGGGTCAATTTAAAAAAGAACGATAAAATTATTGTGACGGATGTAAATGACATTTATTATGCGGAAGCAAGTGAAAAAGTGACATTGGTGTATACCGTAAATGAGGAGTATACCATGCAAATGAGTATCTCAGAATTTCATGCCCTTCTACCAGAGGACATGTTTTATCGCTGTCACCGATCTTACACAGTTAATTTAACGAAAATCCATGAAATTGTACCATGGTTCAACCAAACCTACATCCTGCGTCTTAAAGATCTTAACGTGGAAATCCCAGTAAGCAGAAGCAAAGTAAAAGCGTTTAGACAAATCATGCAGCTATAATCTCCATTCATTCCGAATAATAAGCATTTCATGCTGAAAACGATTTCTGGCATTTTTTCAATGGTATGATGATCACATCAACAAGATAAATAAAAATTTTAAGTGGAAAATGATCATTTTTATCGGGAGAAAAGAGGAGATTGGAATGAAAGCAAGCATGGATCGACGGTGGTTAATCGTAATAGGCACGATTATTGTTCAAATGGGATTAGGTACTATTTATACTTGGAGTCTTTTCAACCAGCCCTTAGTAGATCACTTTGGCTGGAAGTTAAATTCAGTTGCTTTGACTTTTTCGATTACAAGCTTAGCCTTGGCACTATCTACTTTGTTTGCCGGGAAGCTGCAAGATAAATGGGGAATTCGCCGCCTACTGACAGGTGCTGGCATTGTTCTCGGAGCAGGATTAATGATTAGTTCTCAAGTTTCTTCGTTGTGGATGCTTTATATTTTAGCAGGCGTGATTGTTGGGGCAGCCGATGGTACGGCCTATATCACTTCCTTATCGAATCTTATTAAATGGTTTCCGGAAAGAAAAGGACTTATTTCTGGTATTTCTGTTGGGGCTTATGGAACTGGTAGTTTGATATTTAAGTTTATTAACGGGTCATTCATCCAATCAGCCGGAGTTACCCAAGCATTCTTTTATTGGGGATTAATTGTAATGATCATGGTTGTGGGTGGTTCATTCCTTGTTCGCGAAGCGAAACTAGTTCAAGCGCAGAACAAGCAAAATGGCAGCCTTCAAAAAGATTATACTGTCAAAGAAATGTTGAAAACGAAAGAAGCATATCTTCTATTTGTGATTTTCTTTACCTCATGCATGAGCGGATTATTCTTAATTGGAATTGTCAAGGACATCGGTGTTAAAATGGCGGGGCTCGATATAGCAACAGCAAGTAATGCAGTGGCATTGGTAGCAATTTTTAATACAAGCGGAAGGATCATTCTTGGAGCCTTATCGGACAAAGTCGGACGTTTACGCGTGGTTTCAGGTGCATTACTAGTAACGGCAGCAGCGGTTACGGTATTAAGTTTTGTTCATCTAAACTATGGATTATTCTTTGCTTGTGTAGCAGCAATTGCGTTTTGTTTTGGCGGAAATATTACCGTTTTTCCAGCCATCGTTGCAGATTTCTTTGGTTTGAAAAATCAAAGTAAAAACTACGGAATTATTTATCAAGGCTTCGGTATTGGTGCGATTTCAGGATCATTTATCGCTTCTTCTTTAGGAGGATTTATTCCTACTTTTAAACTAATTGCAGTTTTGGCCATTGTTTCTGTCATTATCGCCATGTTCATCAAGGCGCCAGGCAATGGAACACCTAAAGCCAAAGATAAAAGGAATACTGGCAAAATTCGTGGCCTGTCTCCGGACACTCGCGCAAGTTAATAAAGGTTTTCGAGTGAAAAAGTGAACTAACAGCAAAAAGGCAGAAGCATAAAGTTAACGGTTCACTTCAGGTGGAGTACTACTCAGAATAACAGAAAGAATCGTAGACCATTTCGCATAATTGGAATGGTCTACTTTCATTGATATAAAGCCGTTTTTAAGATTAGGCGGAGAATTTCCGGCTAATGTATAAATAGGAAGGTTAAGAAGCAGAGATAAGCGGAGAAATTCCGTTTAACTGCTCTAAATAAGACAAAATCCAAAGATTTGGATTATATAAACGGAAAAACTTCCTTTATTTTTAAGGAAATATGTGTATTACCCAATTTAAGAGGAATTTTACCGTTTATTTTTTAAATACAGTAAATTAGCATTCAGTTATAACAGAGACAAGTTTAAAGGAATCTCTAGAAACAGCATTTCCTACCTGTGTTTTTTTCACACAACTTCCCAACAAGAGAACCCGTCAGCATAAAGCGACTGCCTTTTTGTTATGCCCAGTATGAATTGCCCATAACGATTTATAATTTATTGTAAAAATTGGTTATGTTTCCATAATATACTGTATAATAGGGTAGAAAGTTTTGTCTACATAATTACTGGACAAGCAACGGTATCAAACTCAAACTCTTTATAATTTAGGAGGTCTATTATGGGAAGATTAGTTCATTTCGAAGTTCATGTCGATAATATGGAACGAGCCAAGAAGTTTTATGGAGAAGTATTCGGTTGGGTCTTCCAAGATTGGACTGAATATGCAGGTATGCCTTACTTCGGAGCGGTAACTGGCAATGAAGATGAACTTGGAATCAATGGTGCATTAATGCAGCGTCAAGGTCCACCGCCGCAAGCCAACCAACCCTTAAATGGATTTGCTTGTACAATGGGTGTTGAAAATTACGACCGAACTGAAGCGAAAATTCTTGAAAATGGCGGCACGGTGGCATTGCCTAAATATGCGCTGCCCGGAATGGCGTGGCAAGGCTACTATATTGATACCGAAGGCAATATTTTTGGAATTCATCAACCCGATGTAAATGCAAAATAGAGCTAATAGGTGATAAAAACATGAAATCACAAGACAGAGCAGGAATGCTTGAAAAAGTGCGCAGTATCTGTCTAGCCTTACCTGAGGCTGTTGAAATAATCGATGGTTTTGGTCACAATACGTTTAAAATCAATGGAAAATCGTTCGTGATTTCAGGGGAGAGCGAGCAGGGATTCGGCATATCGTTCAAGTCAGACCGGGAGACTCAAGAGATACTGCTGCAGAAAGAGTATTTTTTTAAAACCGCCCATATGGGACATCATGGTTGGGTATCTATCCAAAATCCGGATGGGGAAGTCTGGGATGAATTGACCGATCTCATTCAAGAAGCCTATTTACGGGCGGCACCGAAGCTTTTGGTAAAGCAAAGGATGAAATGCAAAAAGTGAAGAAAGGGCGAATGATTAGCCTTTCTTTACTTTTTTTCGTTTGAATTCTTGGTGTCGAGCTAGAAAGATTCTTCATTTCTTGTAGGACCAAGAAACTATTCAACATTTAATTTATTTACCTCGCTAAACCCGCCGGTTTTCTTAAATTTCATATTATGAACAAAGTTTTGCATCGCATCTGAACAGTCAATGTTGTCGAAGTTCAATTTGTTTAACGATCGTTTATCAATTTTAACAGAGAGAATCGTCATCGTTCGCAAATGCCCCGTTATAGTGTCCATCATGGTATCTGCCGCATGGATATAAACGATATCCAATGGCAGTAGGGCAAACATATCTCTTGCAATTCTTAAGACACAACTACAGACATAATCTTGTTGAATATCTAAATATTTGCCCTTTGGCATTTGTTTCGAGGACAGTTTTCCTGTTTTGGTTAAAGATAAATGTTCCTTTGGGACCACTAGATTACTATGTACATCAAATTCAATTTCCATTATTTTTGGATCTTCTGCAAAAAACTCAAAGCCGCTCCCAAATTCCGATAAGTCATCTAAGGGGTTAAATTCTTGTATCACTTCGAAGTATGTATCAATATCTCCCTCAATCACCTTAGTCGCGATTCTGACATCTCTCTCCCATGAGCGGTATTCTTCATCATCATTATTTCTTGCTTCAATCACTTCATTTCGAAGCTCTTCTAACTCTTTTTCATTATGTTTAAAAATTTTCGCAATGACACTTGGTTTATAGTTTTGTAACTTTTCTAATGCAGCTCTTTCATGGATACCAATTTGCCCCTCGTTTTTATGAAAAGGGGGGTTAACACTCCGCACTTTGATCCAGTTAACTGGATCATCTGCTTCCTTATGAATAGAGTGAATTCTTTCGATTGTATTTTCAAAGTCATCTACATCGAGTGCAGCTTGTTCTAATTCATTTAGTCGATCTAGTTCTTTCTGTCTTGCTTGAATTTCCTTTTGCCGATTATATGCAGGGGTTTTACGATTTCTTCCTCCTGAAGTCGTATAGTAGATCCCTGTGTTTGGAATACTTGCGGTTACTCTGCTCCCAGTTCTGGAATTGATACTATAACGTAATCCTTTAACACCGGCACTGATCCCGACACTATTGCTACCTACATTTAAACGAACGCCTGGAGCGATCTTGAAACTTTTTCTGAATTCAAAGCCCATGGAATCTCCTCCTCTTTATTACAAATTATAACAAAATCATTTTTATCAAAGAAGTAGATTATCTGAACAAATAAACTCAGCATGCTGCAAAAGGGACAGAAAAAAATTTGTAAATTGATTTTTAATTATTATTAACCCCAATTAATAGTCTTTTTTAGCCATTCACATACATCCTTATCTCCTTTAAGATAAAAATGATGAAGGTTAGAAAATCCATTATTAGCATTAATATAGATTGAATCAGTGCAGGGAAGGGAGATTACAGTGAATACAGATCAAGCTTTTGAATTTTTAAAAGCCGCGGGAGTTTCCGAGGATCAGTGCATGGAAACTGTAAGACGGTGGCTGCGAGAGCGAAAAATTAAATACGATGCAAAGGGAGCGTTTAAACAAACAGACTACATCCTTCATGATACAGATCAGGCTATTTCTCTGTTAAATGATGCGGGGGTTGCTGCGAAGATGGGCATACAAGTAGTTCAACGCTGGCTGTATGAAGGCAAGATTCAAAATGTGGGAAACGGCAATAAACTTACCGAATACATATCAAATGTGAAAAATCCTAAGCATTTATTAAATCCACCTACAGAACAGGACAAGCTTATCCGTGAATTAAAAGCAAAAGTAAAAGTACAAGATGACCATATAAGAGAGTTAGAAGAAATGCATAAAAGCTCCGTCAAGACTTTAATCCAGCAAAGAAATAAATTGCAAAAAGAAATCTTGAACCTAGAGCTTGAGAAAAATGAATTACAAAAGGAAACAAAAAAAGCACTAAAAGAAAATATTGAGCTCCGCAGTGAATTGTTGTATTTAAAAGAGAAACTGACAAAGCAAGGAAAAAGAGATCCTGAAAAAGTCTACGTCTCCTCATTAGCTCATTCACTTGATTATCGCAAAAAGTTAGGGCTTTCCAAAAATGCGAGTGAGAAGGATGTGTTATCTAGATATAAAAAATTATTATTAATGACACACCCGGATCATGGTGGTAACGAGATAGTTTTCCATTACGTTAAATCAGACTATGATGAATTTAAAAAGGGTTTATAATTATTTTTTCTGGGCTAGCCATTCTGAGACGATTTTTGCTTGGTCAGCTGAAATGACCCCTGCAGGCATAGCATTTTTTCCATGATTAATAATATTTTCAATTTCACTTTGCGAATATTTAGAGCCAATTTTCGTTAAATTAGGTCCTACATTGCCTTGCAGGTTCTGACCATGACAAGTAGTGCAGTTGCTGCTGACAATCTTTTGTGCATTATCTGCAGAGGAAGTACCCTTGTTTGCAGTTTTATTAGTCGTTTGTTTCTGATGTCCTTCGTAAAAAAATAATAAAAATACGAGACATCCGGCAAGGATGACATTGCCTATCATGGTAAGCCCAACTTTTTTCATTTAGACGCCTCCTAAATGATTCTTTTTCAATAATTTTTTATAGTAGTGATGACCAATTATAATAAATTAACCAGACGAAACCACTGAATAATACACCTGTAATAAACAGGCTCCAAGAATGTTTTTTATTTTCCCAGCATCCAACCATTAGAGCAATCCCTAAGGGAAATCCAATAAAGGTAAGCCAGGGAAAGGGAGCAATGGCTTTATAGCAATATAGGGCAATGGTTGCGGTTAATAAAATAGATAAGAGGAGCTCACTTAATAACGATAATTCTGACCTAACATGAGTATCCATTATTTTCCTCCTATTAAAGAGTTTAAATTCAGGTGATAATTAAATTACTCTGCACCTCTGCTTCTGTTGAATTACAAATTATCGCCTTTTTCTATCCTTTGATTGTTTGAGAGGGGGTTCATCGTGTGGAAAAGGTTTATTTCCACGATTAGGGTCCTCATTGAGATTATGAGGGTTTAGATTCGGTTCGTACCGAATGGGTTTATTATCTACGTCAATCTTTTCATTTATGTTATTGTTTTTTCTGTTATCATTACATCCTGTTAAAAAAGAAACGGAAACCAGGGTGGTTAAAATGGGTATTTCCAATTATTTTTCATAAAAATCGCACCATTTCTTTAATTGATTCACTGTTAATATGTGCCTAACACGATAACTTAGTCGGAAATAATCTAGACAAATTTTGTCAGTACGAGCAATAAAAATCACCTGACCGAATCTTGGTCAGGTATTTTTTATACCATGATCCGGTCCCATTTTTTTCGCAATCTTTCTTGTCACATTGGAAATACATTTGACTAATTCACGATCTTGATCGGTATAGTCATAAGTCATCCGTAATAATGGCATCCCATAGGCATCTTTATAGGTTTGATCCAAATCA
The DNA here is from genome assembly GCF_016908975.1 of Neobacillus cucumis. Lineage (GTDB taxonomy): Bacteria > Bacillota > Bacilli > Bacillales > Cytobacillaceae > Neobacillus > Neobacillus cucumis. The sequence continues at coordinate 66,012 of NZ_JAFBEX010000023.1, read as the reverse complement.
AAAAAGTTATACCGTTAGGGAAGGCTTGCCCTAAGACAGCCGCTGTTCGAAATTTCATGCACCATAACCATAAACAGTTTTGGATTTACTAATAAATAGGTCTACTCATTTAACCACAGCGATGTCCATCTTTAATGACTTCTTTCAGGAGGTGTATACTAGGATCGATGAAGTTAGCTAGGCATAGCTAATATAACTTGATTGACAGGAGTATTTTATAATGACTAATCTAATCGAACAGATTGCCTATTGTGAGGTGCCTGCCCCTATAACGGCACCCGCGCAACATCCAGTTGATTTAACAGATGATACGATGCAGCTTCACAAAGAAAAAATCTTAATGCGGATGAAAGAAGAAAAATTGGATGCCCTGCTTGTCTATGCCGACCGGGAACATGGGGTGAATTTTGGCTACCTCGTTGGATTTGAACCAAGATTTGAAGAAGCCCTTCTTGTCTTACACCGTGATGGAAAGGCCTATATGTTATTAGGTAACGAATCACTAAAAATGGGGCAGTATAGCAGAATTGAGGCAGAAGTAATCCATACTCCATATTTCTCACTTCCCAATCAACCCATGGGGAATACCCAAACCTTTGCTGAATTAATTCAGTCTGCAGGAGTAGAAAAAGGTATGAAAACAGGTATTATGGGCTGGAAGTTGTTTACCAGTTCGTTAGAAGACAATGATCAGCTTTTTGATGTTCCATATTTCATTGTTGAAGCGGTTAAGAACCTAGTAGGTAATTCTGGACTAGTTGTGAATGCCACTTCCCTTTTTATTCATCCTGGAAAAGGGGCTCGCATTACGATGAATGCGAATGAGATTGCCCACTATGAGTTTGGAGCATCGTTGGCTTCCTCATGTATCCTTAGTTTGCTAGATCAAATTGAGCCAGGTAAGACGGAAATGGAACTTGCCAATGAATTAGCCGCCTTTGGCCAGCCCAACAATGTCCAAACGATTTGTGCTACTGGTGATCGGTTTACGAATGCCGTGGTCGCACCAAGAGCCAAAAAGGTGGAGATTGGTGATAAATTTTCTTCTACCCTTGGATATCGAGGGGGGTTAACAAGTCGCTCGGCTTACGTTGTTTCTACTAAAGAAGAATTGCCAGCAGATGTAAGGGATTATCTCGATGCGGTGGCAAAACCCTATTATGCAGCGACGGTTGCTTGGTATGAAAATATTGAAATCGGCATGTTAGGGGATGAAATGTATCATTTAATTGAGTCCGTCCTACCGAAATCAATTTATGGATGGCATTTGAATCCAGGTCATCTAACTGCTGGAGAAGAATGGATGTCATCACCCATTTATCCGGGCTCGGATCTTGCCATTTCAAGTGGGATGTTGTTTCAAATGGATATTATACCAAGTGTTCCTGGCTATGGCGGCGCAAGTGCCGAAGATGGAGTAGCCATTGCGGATCAAGCATTACGCCAAGAGCTTGCTGACAAGTACCCTGACGTTTGGGCGCGAATTCAAGCTCGCAGGGATTACATGATTCATACATTGGGAATTCACATCAAGCCTGAAATTCTTCCGCTATCGAATCTAAATGGATATATGCGTCCCTACCTATTAAATAAAAAATGTGCGTTTAAGGTAAATAAGGTATAAATCATTCTTTTATTTTTAGTAAATTAGAAGTGCCAAAGCTAGGTTAGAATAAGACCTTGGAGCAAATACTAGGATATAGGAATATCATGACAATATTATAGAAATTAAGGACCTATTGAAGATAATTTTCAATAGGTCCTTTTTACGTATTGAAGGTATTTTTATCAGTTTTTTTAATATTTTTATATTGTTTTTATTATCTAAAATCTTAAATTTGAGATATATTTCTTGACGGAAATCAAATTCCGGCCGTATGATAGTTACACAAAAATTAACCTAGGTTATTTTACTTCATTATCAAATCGTTTATTATAGATATTTAGCTTAACTTTATTGGGGGAAATAATGTGGAGAATGTGAGATTGTTAATCCATTATAGAGGAAAAAACTATCTAACAAATGTAATCGTTGAAAAGGGGACACCAGAGAAACAAATATTGCGTATCGCAAAAAGTCAAATTAAAAAGCAAATGATAAAAATAAAAAAGGCAATTTAAATAAAAAGTTTAAATATTTAAATTATTTGTGGTACACTTGAAAGATAATTTTCTAATTAGTGGGGAGAAATAATTATGGAATCAATGACTTTTGTATTATTTGGAGCAACGGGCGATCTAGCTAAACGAAAAATATACCCTGCCCTTTATAATTTATATATAGATCAAAAGCTGCCACAGCCTATATCGATTATTGGGCTCGGTAGAGGTAATCTCTCACATCTTGATTTTCAAGAAAAAGTAAAGGAATCCGTCTTAAACTTTTCACGTCGTTTAGAACATGATGCGAGTGAACTCGGAGAATTTCTTGAGGCTTTTCGTTTCTGTAGCTTAAATGTAAATAATCCGGATGATTATCAAAAACTATTGCAACTGGTGCAACAGCGTGAAGAAGAATTGCAGCTTACAGAAAACCGATTGTTTTACTTGTCGGTAGCACCAGAATTTTTCGATATCATTGGCTTAAATATCAAAAACAGTGGACTAGGTACAACGAATGGATGGAAACGATTGATCATTGAAAAGCCATTTGGTCATGATCTTCAATCCGCTCGGGAATTAAATGAGAAACTTAGCAGGACATTTGATGAAGAGGAGATTTATCGAATTGACCATTATCTAGGAAAGCCAATGGTTCAAAACCTTGAAACTCTAACAAATGCGAACCCCATTTTCCAGTCAATTTGGAATAAAGATCATATTGCCAATGTTCAAATTACAGCAAGTGAAATCGTTGGAGTAGAACAAAGAGCCGGATATTATGATCAAACAGGTGCCGTTCGCGACATGTTCCAAAATCATATGTTGCAAATGCTCATGATGACGGCTATGAATATGCCATATAAGATTAATGCAACCGAAATTCGAAATGAGAAACGCAAAGTGATGGAAGCGATTCGTCCTATGAGTAAAGAAGCTGTCCAATTCGAAATTGTTCGTGGGCAGTACACTTCTGGTGAAATGAATGGAAAGCTCTCGGAAGGTTATAGAAATGAACCAGGGGTGAACCCATCTTCTCAAACGGATACCTTTGTCGCAGCACGTATATGGATTGATAATCCGTTATGGAGCGGGGTTCCTTTTTATATTCGAACCGGTAAGAGAATGAAGGAAAAGTCAACACGTATCGTAATCGAATTAAAAAACACCTTAAAGCTTCTTTATACTCAAAATCATAAGGTAGCGCCTAATTTATTAATAATCGAGATCAATCCTAATGAAAATATTACCTTGCAATTAAACAGTAAAAATCCATTAAACGGTAAAATCGAGGCTGTAAATATTAATTTCTCTAATGAAGATTTAGAGCTTAATAGCATAGGGGTACCGGAAGCATATGAAAGACTGATTTTTGATGCTTTCCTTGGAGATTCTACTTTCTTTGCTCATTGGAAAGAAGTGGAATTATCTTGGGAATGGGTACAGCCCATCTTAGATGCCTTTGAAGAAAAACTGGTACCACTTCATGAATACCGTTCCGGTTCAAATGGACCGGATGCGGCTGATTCCCTTCTAGCTGAGAATGGCTTCACATGGTGGCTGGATGAAGATGTGGAAGAGAACAAAGAGCCGGTACTTCAAAAATAAGACTGTCTATAGTTGACCCTTATCTCGTAATGATAAGGGTTTTTGTACGGACATTTCCTTTGTTTTATTAGCAAAGGATGGTTTATGATGAGAAAAAAGGCAATTATTGCTCAAAAGGGGAGTAGGCATATGCAGCTAAATACTAAACTTTGTAAGATTCTCGGTATCGCCTATCCTGTTATTCAAGCAGGTATGGCTGGGGGACCAACCACAGTTGAGCTTGTCGCAAGTGTATCCAATGCCGGCGGTTTAGGAACCTTGGGAGCCGCCTATATGAAGCCAGAAGAAATAAGGACAGCTATTCGAAAAATAAAGGAGCAAACCTCAAAACCATTTGCCGTAAACTTGTTTTGTACAAATTGGACAGATCAATATGCTGGCGTAGAAGAGTCTCAGAAAGTTTTGAATGCGATACGTGAAAGGCTGGGACTAAAGCAATCGAATCAAAAAGTGATAACGAACAACTTCTTTGAAGAACAGTTTGAGGTCTTAATGGAAGAAAAGGTTTCTGTGATTTCTTCTGCTTTTGGAATTTTTCCACAAGATAAAATGATACAAGCAAAGGAAAGAGGTATTAAGGTCACAACTATGGTCACGACAGTTCGGGAGGCACAACTGGCAGAGTCCGAAGGGACAGATATCATTATTGCCCAGGGAAGTGATGCAGGTGGCCATCGTAGCACATTTGAAATTGAAAAAAATTCACTCGGCGCTGCAGTCGGAACATTTTCCCTTGTTCCACAGGTTGTTGATGCTGTTTCAGTGCCGGTGGTGGCTGCAGGGGGAATCATGGATAGCCGCGGTCTTGTTGCAGCATTGGCACTAGGTGCACAAGGAGTTCAGATGGGAACGGCATTCTTAACCACAATGGAGTCGGGTGCTCATTCCGCTTATAAGCAAGCACTTATCAATAGTACAGAAGAAAGTACTGTCATTACCAAAGCTTTTTCTGGACGTCCGGCACGGGGAATTAAAAATGCATTTATGAGAGCATACGAGGATATGAATTTATCCCCGGCTGATTTTCCAACACAAAATACATTGACAAATGATATCCGCAAACAAGCTGCTTTACAAAATAATCCTGAATATATGTCGCTTTGGGCTGGGCAGGGTACAAGGCTGTTACATAATGAAATCCGTGCTGAGAAATTGTTAAGCGATTTGATTTCTGGGGCAAATCACATACTGAACTTTTACGAATAGAAATAATTTATGCGAAAATAGCCTTAGTAAAAGAGTTTTCAAATAATAATTAACTATTAAGAGTTTTTCAGGTATAATGTTTCAAAGAAGATAGAGAGGTTTATGACATGAATGCATTTATAAAAGATCAAATTGAATCATTTCAAGAACAAAATAAAAATCGCGGAAGACTTTTAGTAAGCTGTCCGGACCAACCAGGAATTGTTTCAGCCATTTCTAAATTTTTATTTGCGCATAATGCGAATATTATCGAATCTAGTCAGTATTCTACGAATCCTGAAGGCGGAATCTTTTTCATTCGGATTGAATTTGAATGTCCGGGTCTTAAGGAAAAAGCAAAAGAAATGGAAACACAATTTGCTGAGATCGCGGATTATTTCTCAATGGAATGGAAATTTACACATGTTTATAATATTAAAAAAGCCGCTATCTTTGTCTCAAAAGAGCTCCATTGCTTGCTAGAACTCTTATGGGAGTGGCAAAGCGGGGATCTAATGGCTGATATTGCATTAGTTATTAGTAACCATGAGAGTGCAAAAGAGGTTGTGGAAGGACTTAATATTCCTTTTTACTATATTCCTGCGAACAAAGATATTCGCCAACAAGCTGAAGAAGAACAACTTAAGCTTATAAATGAATATGAGATCGATTTTATTGTTTTGGCACGCTATATGCAGATCTTAACACCCAATTTTATTAAGGAAAATCCAAATAAAATTATTAATATCCACCATTCGTTTTTACCAGCATTTGTAGGGGCAAGGCCGTACGAACGCGCCTTTGACCGCGGAGTAAAACTAATCGGTGCGACATCCCATTATGTAACCAACGATCTTGATGAAGGTCCGATCATTGAACAAGATATCAGTCGTGTAGATCATCATCATAATGTTGACAGTCTTAAAAAGATTGGCCGAAGAATTGAGAGAAGTGTATTGGCTCGAGCCGTGAAATGGCATATTGAAGATCGAATTATTGTCCATCAAAATAAGACGATTGTTTTCTAACTTAATCTTTTAAAAAATTAATTTAGGAATGAGAGCTGGCACTATCAAGAAACTGATAGTGTCTTTTTTATTGAGAATTTTTGTATCGTTATAAGTTTGTTACACTCTTTTAACAATTCTTTATATTAGTGTTATGGAATTTCCATTCATTTCTTTATATATTTATATTAACTTATTATAAAGTCCAATTAGTAAGCCGTAGGTCAGTATAAATGATTACGGCTTTTCTTTTTTTATGTAAATGGTAACGAAGAAATTTAAGTTTCAATTAAGGAAGTCATACTATACTCTTAATCGTAGTTCATGGATGGATTATTCATATCCTAAAAACAAGTGAACCTCAAATTTTAACAGAAGAGAGGGGAAACGATGAGTAAGAGACTAGATTGGTTAGATATTGGGAAGGGATTAGGGATGCTGTTGGTCATGTTAGGGCATGCTGCTATTCCAACTCCACTTAAAACATATATTTATACATTCCATATGCCGTTATTCTTTTTCCTATCAGGCTATTTATATAATAAAGATAAGTTTCCAAACCTAAAAGTATTTTTAAAAAGAAGGACAAAGTCATTAATCCTTCCGTATATCGCATTTTCGCTAGTAGCCTACCTGTGGTTCTTACTACTAAATCATTTAGGTTTAGTAAATTATGATAACAATCTGCTGACTCCATTATTAGGTTCTGTCATTGCAGAAAGAAAAACAATATGGACGGTTCATACGGGTGCATTATGGTTTGTGGCATGTTTATTCTGTACAGAATTACTTTTTTACTTTATTTCAAAAATAGGTAGAAGTAAGAAAATCATTGGATTCTTCCTTTTATTCATATCAGCTATCGGATGTTTTTATAACAAAGCAGTAGGACAACCATTACCTTGGAATTTAGATATAGCAATGATCAGCGTTGGATTTTATGGAGCGGGTTATTTTTATAAAGAATTCCATAAGAAATTGGAGTGGATGAACCAATTTAAGATTTTTATTCTTTTGATGTTAATCAATTTTGTAACAGGCTATCTAAATTTTAATTATACAGGAGAGAGAGTTGACTTTTACAATAGCAGCTTAGGAAATATTTTTCTTTTCTACTTATCCGCATTTTCTGGAATTGGTGCATTTGTCATATTAATTAAACGAATAAAGAAAAATAAATCTCTCCAGTACATTGGAAAAAATTCATTCATCTATTTAGCTTTCCACCAAAAAATCGTGTTCTTTGTTTTTAGTTTAATGATTCAAAAATCAGTTTTTAATGTTGAAACGATCGCGGATTATCCAATTGTAGAAGGGCTGTTATACACACTCATTACCGTCATAATTTTAGTACCGGCAGTATATGCCATCAATCATTATTTCCCTTTTATGCTAGGGAAAACAACAAGAAAGAGCACATCACTGAATGCATATTAATTTAATAATTTGTTCATAATTTGTTCATAATTCATGGGCATCCTACCATCTGTAAAACAAAACCAATTTTTAGGAGGAAGTTTCAAGATGAGAAAGATGCTGATGAATTATTTTTTTGCTTTTACTTTATTATTGGGACTAGTTGGACCAATCCAAGTGTTCGCGGCTACACAGCCAAGTGAACAGAATCAATCAACTGAAGTCCACGGTCATGGGGGGCACTTCAGACACAATCCAGAGTTTATAAAAAAACAGGCTGAATCAATGGGCATAAAAACAGAAGGAAAAGATATAGAGACAATCGCAAAAGAAATTAGAGAAGTCATGATTAAACAGCGAGCAGAAGCACTCGGCATCAGTACAAAGGGTAAGGATATTGATTCATTAGCGAAACAGGTCTTTGAAACGGAAGTTAAAAATGAGGCCAAGAAGTTAGGGATTTCGACGGAAGGAAAGGATCTTCGTGAGGTAGCTCGTGAAATTCATGAAACCCAAATCAAAAAAGAGGCGAAAGAGCTGGGGATTTCGACGGAAGGAAGAGATCTTCGTGATGTCGCCCATGAAATTCGCGAAACTCAAATAAAAAATGAAGCAAAAAAATTAGGAATTTCAACAGCGAATAAGGATTTTCATCAAATAGCTCATGAGGTCCGGGATAAGAAGATTTTCCAAGCTGCAGAGAAGTTAGGATTAAATACTAAAAATAAATCGGCTGATGAGCTTTTTAATGAAATTATGACCAAGCATGCAGATAAGGTGAAGGAATTAGATCTGTTTCCACATAAGGGACGCGGAATGCATTTTTTCTTTAAGGGTCCTAAAGGTGAATAAATCAAATGAAGCAGGTTCGCTAAGATTTGAACCTGCTTTTTTTTCTATTGTTTTATGAGAACACGTTATTGTCTTCATCTTGAAACTGAACGAATGCACCCCACTGCATTTCTTGTGGTTCTCCTAAAAATTCTACGCCATTAGCTTTCATTTTTTCAAATGTACTTTGAATGTCATCGCATTGGAAAACGATGGATGCCTTCATGTTTTCTGAATCTTTCATCATTGCTTTTGGATAAATCACTAAATGACTATCTGCGCCTGCTGGTGCCACTTCAAGCCAAAAGGCATTAGGCCCCATGGGGTAGTTGGCAACGACTTCAAATCCTACTTTTTCTGACCAAAAGGTTTTTGCTTTTTCCTGGTTCTCTACATATACGGCTACTGTTGCGATTTGTTTAATCAATTTGAACCCTCCCATCATTTTTCATCTTTTATTATACAAACAAATCCATATTTAGTTAATTCTAAATGCCTTCATATAGCTTCTCGCATACAATTTTATTAGAATAAGATAAGATTCTTAGTTTAGAATTTCTTAATGGAATTATTGTTAATGCAAGGAGAATTATACAAGAAATAATACTGTGTTAATGTTGATAAAAAAAGATTATGGGAGTAGCTAAGTAAATAATGAAGATGTACAAGCTAAAGAAAAATTTTAAAGGTATTAAAAAGGGAACACAATTCTATTTGATAGCCGAATCTGAATTTATTGGTGTTAAAGATTTTGTTTTACGAACTACAGATCTAGCAATCAGAATATCCATTAATGAGCGGGAGCTGAATAACCATTTTATCTTATTAAAATAGGTGAACTGTTAGGTTATAGAGAATTGCACTTAAACAATCTGTCAGGTTACTAGGGATTTTTATTTTTACTTTTATAGACATTTCCATATATTAACTGATAAAATAATCTGAAATATATTAGAGAGGAAATTAAAATTGAAAAAAAGATTAGGATGCCTGCACGCCCATTATTCAAATATTGAGTATATCGAAAACGCACTTTCCTTATATGACGTTGAATTAATACATTTTGTTGACCCCGCATTAATGTATCGAGTTACATCAGATGAGAAATTTAAAGTAGTAGATGCTCAAAACAAAGTTAAAGAGCAACTAGAGTGGATTGCCCAATGTAATGTTGATGTCATTCTCATTACTTGCACAAACTATATTGCAATTTTACAGGAAGAACAACTCTCAATATCAGTACCAATCATAAAAATTGATGAACCCTACTTTGAATTCATTTGTAATATACAGCAACCTCAGACAATCCTATTTACAAATCCTGCAACTGTTAATGGTACGATGGAGCGTCTCCATCAATATGCTTATAATCATCAAAAGTCATTAGATATAGAGGTAATGGTCATTAACAATACTTTTGAATTAATCATGCAAGGTCTAAAACACGAATATGATCAAGAAATCTCTAAATTTCTGAATACAATTATTTATGAAAATAAAATTATCTCCGTTGCTCAATTATCTATGGTCGATGCATCCCAGGAAGTTGAATATATGACATCCAAATCTATAATTAATCCTTTGGATACATTAATTTCTTACATAGTAAATCACTTAAAAATAGAAAAAATCATAAAAATAAAGACCGTCGATACCGAGGTCTTTTCTGAGTGATCATGTTTGGTTATATGGAATAGTTCAACCAATTTTCAAGAGAACCACCCATCTTTTCATAGAATTTTTGGGCACGGTAGTTATCAGTTGAAGTTACCCACGACATATATGCATACCTATTTTCTTTTGTATATGTCTCGCATCTTTTAAACAGTTCATGGGCTACTCCTGTTCCTCTTGCGTTTTCTACTACGAATAAATCATTCATTATGGTTATTTTATCTGCTTTCGTAGTACTAAAACTAAAATATAATGTGGCGAAGCCAATAAGTTTACCATCTTGTTCAGCAACAAATTGAATACCACTGTTCTTTTCTAGTAGAGTTTCAATTAAATTATGTATCTTTTCAATCGGTGGTTTAGGTCTTTTATAAAAATCTACGATATATTGATACATTAAATCGGTTAATTGGTTTAGATCATAGTGTTCTACACTTCTGATTTTCATATTGTTCCCTCTCCTCTTTATTTCTAATATTTATTGTATAAATTTATATCAAAATATAAAATTATACAATACTATAAGTCATAGCTATTATAAATCAAATATTTATATACTTAAATTATTAAAAATAAAACAAAATAAGGAGATATTTAACAGTGACTAAAACCACATACAAATGTCTTCAAAAGTAATAAAATTATTACATGGAAAAAATATACAAACAAAAAGAGTTTGCGTCTATGTTGGGCGTAAGCGTCATTACTCTTCAGCGATGGGATAATGAAGGTAAATTTGATTTCTTACTGAAACCCTAAAGGAAGAAGGTACTATACCGAAACGCAGTATCGAGAATACAGAGGAATTCCAAAGGAAAATAAAGTAGATAAGGCGATCATTTATGCGAGAGTTTCCAATCAAAATCAAAAAAAGGATTTAGAAAGCCAGATTGAGTTTTTGCGGAATTTTGCCAAAGTGTGGAGTAGAACTGGTCGTTGTGAACAATGATACCCTTTCACCACAAGAAGAACTCGTTCAAGATTTAATTTCAATTATTCACGTTTTTTCTTGTCGTATCTATGGTTTAAGAAAATACAAAAAGAAATTGAAAGAAGATAAAGAGTTATGAAAAGGGCCTATAAAACGGAAATTGAATTAACTTCCGATCAAGCAGAGAAAGTGAATCAAACAATAGGGGTTTGCCGCTATGTTTATAACTTATATCTGAAAACAAATCAGGAGCTTTACGAAAAAGAAAAGAAATTTATAAGTGGCTTTGATTTTTCTAAGTGGCTTAATAATGTCTATACCAAAGAAAACGACCCTTGGATCAAGAAAGTGTCTAGTAAAGCAGTTAAGCAAGCAATTATGAATGGCGATAAAGCATTTAGAAATTTTTTTGAAGGGAAAACCAAACGTCCTCGATTCAAAAAGAAGAAAAATCAGGATGTGAAAGCCTATTTCCCAAAGAACAATCAAACAGATTGGACAGTAGAACGCCATCGGATTAAGATTCCTACCTTAGGGTGGATTAAGCTGAAGGAATTCGGATATATTCCAACAAAGGTCGAAGTTAGAAGCGGAACGGTTTCGCAAAAAGCAGGACGATATTATGTATCGGTATTATGTGAAGTGCCGCCTAAAGAAAAGACGATCAACAACCATGATGGGGTAGGAATCGATTTAGGCATAAAGAATTTTGCGGTTTGCAGCAATACTGAGGTATTTAGGAATATAAACCTTTCGGAAAGAATAAGGAAGCTAGAAAAAAGCTTAAAACGTCAGCAGCGAAAGCTTAGTCGAAAATACGAATCCAAAAAGAAAGGTGGTGAATCCTGCTACAAAAACATCGAAAAACAAATAAAGATTATTCAAAAACTTCATGCTAGATTAACCCATATACGCAAAGAATATGTCCGTGATGTCGTAACCCGAGTGGTGAAAGCCAAACCATCTTTTATTACGATTGAAGATTTAAACATCAAGGGCTTGTTAAAAAACAAACACCTTGCCGACTGCGTTAGAAAACAAAATTTCTATTATTTTCGTATATGCTTGGAACAAAAATGCAAGCAGACAGGGATTGAATTGCGAATCGTAAGTCGATTCTACCCATCTTCTAAACTTTGTTCCTGCTGTGGTCACAAGAAAGTATGCCTATCGTTATCTGAGAGAATTTTCATATGTGACCAATGTGGAATCGAAATAGAAAGAGATTTTAATGCGAGTTTAAATCTTAAATATGCCATGGACTATACCATTATCACTTAACAGTAATGTATAGATATAGGGTGGGCTACATCCGAATTAACGCCTGTGGAGAGCCGAACAGACGATAGTAGCGAGCAAGTGGTGAGGTCGGGTTCAATGAAACAGGAAATTAATCTAGCATAAATGAATGATTATATTTGTTTATGTTTTTAGTAGCAGGAAACTGATATGACAGCGAGTAATAAAACTAGCAATAAAAAGGAGTTGTCATTAGAAATGCGTGAAGAATTACTTAAAGTATTGAAAGCACGGTTTGAGAAAAACATGAACCGCCATAAAGGTCTTGAATGGGCAAAAGTCCAAGCAAAGCTAGAAGCTAATACTGAAAAACTGTGGTCGCTCAATGAAATGGAAAGAACTGGTGGTGAACCGGATGTTGTAGGGTATGATAAAAGCATGGACGAATACATATTTTATGATTGCTCAGCGGAAAGTCCTAAAGGCCGAAGAAGTATTTGTTATGACCGTGAAGCGCTGGAGTCACGGAAAAATCATAAACCAGAGAATAACGTTATTGATATGGCAACTGACATGGGCATTGAACTATTAACGGAAGAACAATATCGAGCGTTGCAGAAACTTGAAAACATCGATATGAAAACGTCGAGCTGGGTTCAAACACCCGCTGATATTAGAGAACTCGGTGGGGCCATTTTTTGCGATCGTCGCTTCGGGCATGTCTTCGTGTATTGCAACGGTGCGGACTCTTACTATGCTGCCAGAGGGTTCCGTGGATCGCTAAGGGTATAAAAACGACAGGACTTTCTCCCAATTATTCATTTTCATATCGACGAAAAATTTGAAAATGAATCAGGTAACACATTTAGGGCAGATAAAGAATTTTCCATTGAATGGCTAGACGACCAGATCCTTAAAGTGATTTATGATAAATATTCTGAAACTTACAAAATGGATAAAAGTGTGAATGGAATTAAGATTGAATATAAGTCTTCATAAAATTTTAAAAAAAGCCGATCTTCCAACTAGGAATATCGGCTACTCCTTTATTTATAATTATTGACATCCATTAACATTTGACAAACAGTCGAAGTTGCACATCCGGATACACCACGATTCATATCTTTTGCACACATCGAAACACATTTACCTTTCTCCATATGTGCACAAGCTGCCACACCTGTACCAGCAGCAAACACGGAAGTCCCCACAGCCATTAGTGAGATAAAAGCGCATGTTGCAATCAATTTTTGCATTAGAATCCTCCTCGGGAATTTTCTTATAATATTGACATTTTTAGATTATAAGAGAAATGTGCAGAAAGTAAGGATTCTATAAATTATTCACTGAAAATACAAAAATAAAGTAAAAAATGTTTATTGGTTTTTATTGTAATAGTATCTAAATCCAAAAGATAATGTTTGGTTACCATAGGGTCCAAGAGTTTAATTGAAGATTATGTTTTAACCTTTGTTCAATAGTTCCATAAAATTGAACAACTGTTTTGGTTTAAGTTCACCCTGCACATAAGTACATTCTTATAAAAGGTGCATACGATAATTTGTATAAATCTGTGAAGGGATTGAATAAAATGTACTATAACCCTTGGATGTATCCATACCCATATCAACCTAATTTTTATAGTTCTAATTACCCGACGTATAATCAGTATTTAAGACAGACTGATTACTGGAATATTTATGATGACTCAAGAAATAAGGTAAAAGATTATGGGCGGAAACCATTTGCAGTCAATATTAATGAGGCTGCGAAGCATAACAATACCTATCGTACAGCTCTGTGGACAGGAAATCATTTGCAAGTTACATTGATGAGTATTAATGTTGGGGAAGACATCGGTTTAGAAATTCACCCTAACATTGACCAATTCTTACGGATTGAACAAGGTCAAGGGATTGTGCAAATGGGCAAGAGTAAAGATCATTTAAACTTTGTTCAGAATGTTCATGATGATTTTGCCATTATGATACCTGCTGGCACCTGGCATAATGTAACCAATACAGGTAATACCCCTTTAAAACTTTATTCTATATATGCTCCTCCACAACATCCATTTGGAACGGTTCATTTAACTAAGGCACAGGCTTTAGCGGCGGAATAAGACCATGTATATAAAAATTATTAAAAGGTATTTCAGTAGAAGAAATACCTTTATTTATATATCTTAATTAAGCTTTAACTAAGGATGGTTGCAGAACATGATTTACATATGCTTTTGCATTTTCTTCAAGTTGCTCATCTGTGACATGCATAACACCATTCAGCACAAATAACGGCATAAAACGGGTACCTATGAGGTTGCTTGTTTGTTGTAAAGGAGTTGTTAAAGTCTCCATGGAAAAATGATTATAGCCAGAAGTCTGGTAAGAATCTTCCGGTCCAAAGGTTGAAATCGCAAGACCTAGTTCTTTACCGTGAAGCTTGTCGCCGCCTTCGCCATATGCCCAGCCGTAGGAGAGCACTTCATCTTGCCATTGTTTTAACAAAGAGGGCGTGCTGTACCAGTAGAATGGAAATTGAAGAATAATACGGTCATGTGATTCTAATAAGCTTTGTTCTTGTGCTACGTTCATTTTCCCGTCTGGATACGCTTGATAAAGTGTATGAATTGTAATTTCCTCGTGTTTTTTTAATTCCTGCATCCAAGTGCGGTTAATTCGAGATTGTTCTAAATTAGGGTGGGTGATAATTACAAGAGTTTTCATTAGTAAGTCTCCTTTTGTCTTTTTCTAGTTTTGATTTCACTTTTAGTTTAATTCGATGAATTTTTTACATTTGTACATACAAATGTAATTTGAAAAAATTTTATTTTTCTTCAAATATTATTTCTGTATCAGTTTGATTTTCGTACATGCTATAAAATGTATTCGCAATATTATCAGGTGAGAAATAGGTTCCTTCTTGTACAAACCCTTTAATCGTTAATGTGCCAACATAAATTCCTTTAGGGCTTAATTCTTGGTGCAAGCTGTAGGCTAGATTGCGAATACCTGCTTTTCCAATCGCTAATGAAGCATAGTCAGCATAGGGGTGTAGAGCTAATCCTCCGCCCGTTAATAAAATGGTTCCATTCTCCATATGGGGAATCACTTCTTTTACACTTGTAAGAGCACCAGCTACACTGATTTTAAAATCATCCACTAATTGATCTTGGCTTAATGTTGTTGGTTTACCTGGTTTTCCTGCAGCCGCATTGTAGAAGAGTACATCAATTTTTCCATAAGTTTTAATTACCGCATCAATGGCTGTTTTTAAAGATTCTACTGAAGAGACATCCCCAGGAAATCCTTTAGCTGCAATCCCATCATCTTTAAGTTCATTTTCATATTTCTTTAATGACTCCATACTACGGGAAATCAAGGCAACATTAAATCCTTCTTTTCCGAATTTCCTTGCTGTATTTAAGCTAATCCCAGGTCCAGTACCGACAATTAGCAATATCTTTTCTGACATAACAACTGCCTCCTAACTTATTTGTATATGCAAATGAAAGGGTAAAAAAATTACAGTTCTCTTTCTAGCTTATTGCTTGCTTCGTGAAGCATTTTACTTAAATCTTTACTGAACTCGGGCCCTAAGACTTCGGAATAGCTAGTAAATAATTCTTTTAAAGACAGCCGAAATTGATGGTACACTTTTTCTCCTTCTTTAGTTAAAGAAATAAATGTTTGTTTCCCATCCATCTTTCTAGTAACGAGTTTAAATTTTTCAAGTTTATCAATAAATCTCGTACTGGTCGAAGGAGCAATAGATAACTTGTGGCATAGTTCCTTCTGTGTGATCTCCGGATGGAATTTCACAATCATAATCATATAAAGATATGAAGGAGCAAGGTCACCAAAATCAAATGTTTTTTCGGCTAATTTTGTAATGTTACGAGCAAACCGGCTGGCTGTAAAGTAAAGACAATGAATTAATACTTCTTCTTCTTCATTCATTAGATCAAATCCTTTTATTCATTTGCATATACAAATTAACACGAAATGCCGTTAAGGTCAACTAAATCATATTTCATGTTTCCATCAAACAGAAATTTTTATGAGTCATCAAGTCATCACAAAAATAAAGAAAAAACCGATTTTCCAATTAGGAATATCTGCTTTTTCTTCCTTAAGAGACAGAATAATTTGCTTAACAGCAAATTGTTCTAGAGTACTATAAGTAATAATTAATGAACAATCGGCATTTTATTTTTTTGCCATTTGGCAGGATTGGTATCATCCGGAATGACTTGATTCATAATGTCACGGTAGTGTTTTTCTTTATTTATCATAAATTCCGCTCTTATTTTAGCTTCTTCCAATTGAGCAAGAGCAGCCTCTTTCTGCTTCCGTATAATTTCATAACGTTCCTGAATCGTAGAATCGCCTTCCAAGCAAAGATCTACATAGTATTTAATGTCATCCACTGACATTCCACATTTTTTTAAATTTTTAGCACCTATAAGAAAGTTAATATTTTCTTCACTAAACAAACGATTATTATTTTTGTCTCGTTTTAAATTTGGAACTAATCCCTTATCGGTATAGTAGCGAACAGTGTGTTCGGTTAAACCAAGTAATTTAGCAACTTCTTTAACAGTGTACATGATAGCCTCCTCATATTACTTTATATAGGTTTAATAAAAACTACACTTCGTGTTACTCGAAGATAGTGTTCTAATAATACATTAAGCCCCCCCTGATTGTAAATCCGCAATACAGAACTTGAATAAAATTAATTTAATATTATTGACTTCGTGTTACACGAGGGTGATAACCTAATAATCAATCCAGCATACTAGAATGTATTCCCCAATATAGAGAATTTACAAGGGCAATACTGAAGTGATTCATCACAACAATAATCATACAGGAGGATTTCATATGCAAAATGTTATGTTAAATATGGTTCTTGGCGTGCTATGGAGGAATTGTACGCGGAAGGGAAAATCAGGGCCATCGGAGTGAGTAATTTCGAACCAGATCGTCTAGTAGATTTGATACTCCATAACGAAATAACTCCTGCTGTAAACCAAGTAGAAACACATCCTTTTTTCCAACAGGTAGAGTCTGCTGAAGTTATGAAGGAGTACAATGTTCAACATGAGTCATGGGGACCTTTAGCACAAGGAAAAAATAACATTTTTCAGAATCAGGTGTTAATTTCCCTTGCTGAAAAACATCATAAATCCGTTTCTCAGGTGGTTTTACGCTGGTTGACACAAAGAAGGGTCGTTACGATTCCGAAGTCTGTTCATAAAGAGAGAATCGTCGAAAACTTTAATATCTTTGACTTTGAAATAAGCCAAGAAGACATGGAGGCGATTGCTACGTTAGACACAAAGAAGAGTTTGGGACCTTCAAAAAGAGATCCTGAGAGAGTTAAGTCTTCGCTAACTGGAAAATGGATATTTAAGCCGATGGAGAAAGGAAAGGGTATTTTCATATGAAATCAATGATGTTAAGCGTAATAGGCGGACCAAATCAACTGAAGCTGGAAAATGTAGAAACGCCTAAACCTGGTTCGAAAGAGGTCGTCGTGCGATTACAAGCCGCAGCTCTTAACCGACGGGATTTGATGGTCGTACACGGGCAATATTCGGGTATCAAGCTGCCCGTTATTCCCGGCTCTGACGGCGCAGGGGAAATTGTTGCAATTGGAGCTGAAGTCAACGATGTCTTAATCGGTGACAAAGTGATCATCAATCCCGGTTTGAACTGGGGCAACGATATGAACAAAAAAATGGCTGACTTCACAGTTCTCGGCGTTCCTACTAACGGAACCTATGCCCAATATGTGAAAGTGCCAGCGGAAAACGTCTATTTAAAACCGTCCCATTTATCTTGGGAAGAGGCGGCAGCGCTCCCTCTTGCTGGTTTAACCGCCTTCCGTGCTCTTGTGACGAAGGGCAAAGTGCAGAAAGGTGAAACCGTTCTGATACCTGGCGTTGGCGGAGGCGTAGCCACCTATCTCGTACAATTTGCAGCCGCACTCGGTGCTAAAGTTTACGTGACATCCAGCAAAGAAGAAAAGATCGAAAAAGCAAAAAGATTTGGTGCAACCGAGGGTGTCAACTACACATCAGATGATTGGTCGGATGAATTGGAGAAATTAACTGGCGGCATTGATCTATCCGTCGACAGTATTGGCGGCGAAGTGTTTAAAACACTGGTGTCACTAGGCAAAATCGGAAGCCGAATCGTCAGCTTCGGAGCAACGAGAGGACCGGTTCCGAATCTCGTCCTGCCAAGTTTGACTGTAAAAGAAATGTCGATGATAGGGTCAACGATGGGAAGCCCGCAAGATTTTTCCGAAATGGTCAAATTCGTGGAGGAACACAAGATTTACCCTGTTTTGGATAAAACTTTTTCGCTGGAGGAAGCATCCGAGGCGCTTTTCAGAATGGAAAAGGGAGAAAACTTTGGGAAAATCGTTTTGTCCATACCACAAGATTAACGGAAAACATGATGCTCCTTTTTGGGGCACCTTAATGGTAAAGTAGGAGATTTCGAATGATTAATATTTTTGACTTCGAATTAAGTCAAGAGGATATGGATATGATTGCTACATTTTATGTTAATAAGATTAAGGAGTTGTATTTTTGAATAATCGTACTAATCTAGTTGTTTTAATTTTAGCTATAGGCGTATTTGGCCTCATGAATACTGAAATGGGTGTGGTCGGCATCCTTCCTTTAATGGCAGACCACTATGGAATTACAGTTTCACGAGCAGGACAGTTGGTAAGTTTATTTGCTCTTGTGGTGGCTATAACTGGTCCGGTCCTGCCCGTATTGTTTTCAGGCATCAATCGCAAGAAGGTCATGTTGCTATCATTGGGCATTTTCGTTTTGGGAAATGTGATTTCCATATTTGCAGCTGACTTCAACGTTGCACTGGTTGCCCGAGCTATTCCAGCATTTTTCCATCCGATTTATTGTTCATTGGCACTTACAATTGCGGCTACGTCAGGCAATCAAAAAGAAGCACGTAAGGCGATTACTACAATCGTAATGGGCGTTTCTGCAGGAATGGTGCTTGGTGTGCCAATCACTACTTTTATTGCTAGTATATCTTCGATTGAAATGGCAATGACATTTGCTGCGGTTCTTAATGCACTCGCTTTTCTCGCGACTTTGCTGTTTGTCCCTTCCATGCCTGTGCAAGGAAAAATGTCTTATGGCTTGCAGTTAAGTGTATTGAAAAAGCCTCTTACATGGTTATCCATTGCGACGATTATTTTTATGACGGCAGCTGTAGCCGGCACGAATAGTTATACAGCTGACTATCTAGGAAAGGTGACTCATATATCTGGGAAAACCTTAAGTATCGTTCTATTTTTATATGGTGTAGCCAGTATTCTTGGAAACGTATTGGCAGGCAAGCTACTGTTCAGAAATGCGATGAAAACGGCCATCTTTTTCCCCATTGTAATGGGACTCGTTTTTATTGTGTGGTTTTTCACAGGAGAGATTCTAGTTTCTATGGTCATCATTATGACGCTGTTCGGGATCCTGTTTTCCATACAAAATAATATTAACCAATATTGGATTACGTCTGCTGCTCCTGAAGCACCTGAATTTGCAAATGGGTTATTTGTGTCCTGCTCCAACTGGGGGATTAGCATCGGCACCGCTGTAGGAGGATTATTTCTCACAGACATGGGAATCGAATACATCTTATGGGGAGGATTATTGTTTCTGATTTTGAGTTGGGTGACTATTCTACTCCGAAGCTCCTTATATAACCCGGTTAAACAGCTTTCCCAGTAAGAAATCCCTAGAATTTGGTCGAACTAATCAAAGGTAGAAGAAGCAGAGTCAAAAAATAACTTACTAGATAATAAGAAATAGATAATCAACAATGTTGATTCATCTGTTCAATAATCAACAAATAGAAGTTATCTGACTATTGCAAGCATTTCGTTTCTGTTTAAAATTATCTACATATAAGTAAGGAGGTAATTCACAATGGCCACATGGTTGAAGGATGAACTGTTTAAAATTGCTGAGGCCGATGACTTGCACATCTCACCGTTCCGTGAGGACGGGGTAACCTACGGGACCCCGACCTGGATTTGGTCCGTCGTAGTTGACGATGCCCTTTATGTACGCGCCTACTTCGGGCAGAACTCGCGTTGGTACCAGGCCGCGGTAAAGCAGAAAGCAGGGCGGATCACGGTCGCCGGCATGACGAAGGAAGTCAATTTCGAGACCGTCGACGGCACAATCAACGACCTCATTGATAACGCCTACCGTAAGAAGTATAATAGCAGCCCATATCTTGACTCAATGATTAGCAATCGCGCACGGTCTGCGACAGTCAAGGTAATGCCATTATAAATTTGAAAAAAAGCCAATCTTTCAAAATAAAAGATTGGCTTTTTCTATTATTGGTTAAGCGTTAATTCTTTGCTCGGGTTTTTCTCCCTCATACGATTTATATCTTCTCTTGGTGGCAGGCCAAACATGCGAGAATATTCTCGACTGAATTGTGATTGACTTTCGTAACCTACGCGAAATGCGACATCAGCGATATCTGTCGAATCGGCTAATAACATGCGTTTAGCTTCCTGAAGTCTCAATTGTTTTTGAAACTGTATTGGGCTCATAGCCGTAACCTCTTTAAAGTGCCGATGAAGAGAAGCGACACTCATATTCGCTATGTCTGCAAGTTGCTCGATTTTAAAAGAGCGGTCATAATTATTGATGATATGTTCAATAACATCTCTAATTCGATCGCCGTTGCTACCCTCTATTGCCATTTGTTCAAGAGCGCCCCCATGAGGACCTTGCAGAATCCAATAGAGAATTTCCTTTGTGTATAAAGGAGCTAGGGATGGAATATGTTTCGGATTTTCTAGCAACCGGGCTAACCTAATGACAGCATCCAACAGTGATGGCTCTACTTTACTAACAAACATAGCACGTTTGGCATTTTTTTTCTTTCCTACGCGAATATCAGAATCACTTAAAACCGCCAAAATTTGATTGGGTGTAAATTCAAGCTTGAGAGCTAAATACGGGGTATCAGAAGAAGCTTTTATGACTTGCCCGGTCACCGGCAAGTCAACGGATGCAACAATATAATGACCTGGACCGTACCTAAAGCGCTCCTCCGCTAACAATACTTCCTTTTCCCCTTGGACGATAATACAAAAGGATGTTTCGTTCACTCTGGCAATGGGTTCGGTAACAACCGATTCACGGATTAAAAATAAAGATGGGATAGCAGTCTGGTGAACACCATCATCTCCTGAATAACGGTAAATGAGATTGGCAAGTTCATGCTGCTGTTTGTAGATTTCTTCAGACATTATCCAATTCTCCTCATGGATGAATCATTCATAGTCACATTCTATCGTATATTCGTCTATCGTGTAAATGCAAGTGAGAGGATTAGGCAAAAACTTGATATGAATGGGATAAGGGGATCCTATAGTTGGCTTTAACCTAATAAGAGTAAATACAGAGCCGAAAATATGCAATTTTTGATTCGAAATTTGTATATTTATTTTTTGATTAAAAAAATACACAGAAAAAACTTGTAATATTCTCTATCAAACCTTCTAACAATTTTTATTAAAAGATGTATTTTTTTAAAGACATATTTGGGAGTAAAGTAACTTTATAAATAAACAAAAAGAGTTGCTTCCAATAGCAACTCTTTTAAGTCATCACTTGTGAAAAATTGTTGACTTAAAGCAAAAGGAAATTCTAGGATTTAGTTTCCTTACGTATGACTGGTGCCACTTCTGTTGCCAATCGTTCTATGTTTTCGGCAACTTTTTTAAATGGCATACCACCTATGTCTATTTGCGCAATAAATCGCTGGTGACCAAACAGCTCGTATTGGCGCATGATTTTTTCAATGATCTGCTGTGAGCTTCCAACAAAAAGGGCGGTTTCTTTACTAGACGCCTGTTCGAAATCTGCTTTTGTTAATTGCAGAGGAATTCCACGATGTCGGTTGCTGTGATACCAATAATTAGAATGATATGGATAAAATTCATTTATTGCCTGCTGATTCGTTTTTGAAATATATGCGTGTCCGGTAACCGCGACTTTCAAGTTTTCCAGAGGATGACCGTTTTGAGAAGCGGATTCTCGGTAGCGCTCAACAAGCGGCTTAAAAAAGCTTGGATCACCGCCAAGTATGGCTAGTACTAAGCCAGTCCCTAAGCTGCCAGCTCGTTCTGCACTTTCCATTGTCCTTGAAACACCTAACCATACTGGAATTTTTTGTTGAACAGGACGGGGAGATATTTCTGCATCCTTCAATGATGGACGAAAACGACCATTCCAGGTAACCAATTCGTCGGTATTTAGTTTTAGAAAGAGTTCGATGTGTTCTTCAAACAATTCTTCATAATTCTTTATATCATATCCGAAAAGTGGAAATGAATCTATAAAAGCCCCACGCCCTGCAATGATTTCAGCCCGCCCATTTGAAATAAGATCAAGGGTTGCAAAATCCTCGAATAAGCGAACAGGGTCTACAGTGGATAAAACTGTTGTTGCACTTGTCAGCTTAATTTTTTTGGTGATTTGTGAAATGGCTGATAAGATGACCGGCGGTGAGGACACTGCGTAATCTAAACGGTGATGTTCACCTACTCCAAACACATCAAGCCCGCCCTCATCAGCCATTTTTGCAATCTTAATAATTTCTTCTATCCGCTGCTTTGCACTAATTGTTTTCCCTGTTAGTGGATCTGGGTATAAATCCGCTAATGTATAAATTCCAATTTCCATACTATTATGATTTTCAGCACTCAAGTTTTTCTCCCCCAGCAATGATGTAATAGCTTTTGTTTAATACTATTCAACCCTTTGAAAAAAGGAATTTATCCTTCAACTATTTATCATTTTTCGGGAATAAGTACATGAGGATAAAAGGTATATGAGGTACTTTCGAGGGGGATGAATCGGTTAACAGGTAATTGAACTTTAACTCTTCCTAATTTAATTATAACATACAATAAATGGTATATTAAGACTGTTTATTCTTATTTGCTACTGCTAAAATTCAATAGAAACATATTGAGATTTGATGGTTAGGAGAGATATAAAATGAGTTCATTGGTTCTCGGTTTTCATGAAATGGAAAAAATAGAGCTTTTGCTCGTTGGCGGAAAAGGGTTAAATTTAGGCGAATTATCAAAAATTCAAGGAATACAGGTACCCGATGGATTTTGTGTTACTACAGTAGGTTATCAAAAAGCTATCGAACAAAACAAAACGTTTCAAGCTTTGTTGGATCATCTAACCATGTTAAAAGTAGAGGATCGAGATCAAATAGGTGACATCAGCAAGAAGATACGACAAATCATTTTGGAAGTAGAAATTCCTTCCGATGTTGTAAAAGCAGTAACTGAATATCTCTCTCAGTTTGGTGATGAACATGCTTATGCCGTGCGATCTAGTGCGACTGCTGAAGATTTGCCACATGCCTCTTTTGCTGGTCAACAAGACACCTATTTAAATATCATCGGAAAAGAAGCGATTTTGCAGCATATCAGAAAATGTTGGGCTTCTCTATTTACGGATCGAGCTGTGATTTATCGAATTCAAAACGGATTTGATCACAGACAAGTTCATCTATCCGTTATCGTTCAAAGGATGGTTTTCCCACAGGCGTCAGGGATTTTATTTTCCGCAGATCCGATTACCAATAACCGTAAGATGTTATCAATTGATGCCAGTTATGGTCTTGGAGAAGCACTGGTCTCCGGCTTGGTCTCTGCCGATTGTTATAAAGTTCAGGAAGATAATATCGTCAATAAGATGATAGCTACAAAAAAATTAGCTATCTATGCACTAATGGATGGCGGAACAGAGACAAAGCAGATCGATCCTGATCAACAAAAGACTCAAACACTTACTGACCAACAAATACTACAACTAGCACGCATCGGAAGACAGATCGAAGCCTCTTTTGGATGCCCGCAAGATATCGAATGGTGTTTGGTTGATGATACATTTTATATTGTCCAGAGTCGTCCAATCACTACGCTTTTCCCCATTCCTGAAGCAAACGATCAGGAAAATCGCGTGTATATCTCTGTCGGTCATCAACAAATGATGACTGACCCTATAAAACCATTAGGATTGTCTTTTTTCCTATTAACAACTAATGCACCGATGCGTAAAGCAGGTGGGAGGTTGTTTGTTGATATCACACATCAGCTGGCTTCACCCATCAGTAGAAACATGTTATTAAAAGGCATGGGACAACACGATCCGCTCTTAAAAGACGCAATTATGACCATAATTGAGCGAGGAGATTTTATAAAACCATTATCAAATGGGCTTAAAGCACCCGGTCCTAGCAGAAACAATACAGATATGCTAGCACAAATCGAAAATAATCCAACAATCGTTTCTGATTTGATTAAGAAAAGTCAAACATCGATAGAAGAGTTAAAACAAAACATCCAAACGAAATCAGGAACCGATTTATTAGATTTTATTCTTGAAGATATTCAGGAGTTAAAGAGGATTTTATTTGCTCCACAAAGTACAGCTGTTTTTATGGCAGCTATAAATGCTTCAAATTGGGTCAATGAAAAAATGAACGAGTGGTTAGGTGAAAACAACGCAGCAGACACGCTTTCCCAATCTGTACCAAACAATGTTACTTCAGAAATGGGATTATCACTTTTGGATGTCGCAGATGTGATTCGTCCATATCCAGAAGTAATTGATTATTTACAACATGTAAAAGATGAAAACTTTTTGGATGAACTGGATAAGTTTGAAGGAGGAAGGGAAACCCGAGACGCTTTCATTGCTTTTCTCAACAAATATGGAATGAGATGTGCTGGTGAAATTGATATTACGAGAACACGTTGGAGCGAAAAACCAAATATACTTATCCCTATGCTCCTTAGTAATATCAAAAACTTTGAGCCAAATGCTGGCAAGCGGAAATTTGAGCAAGGGCTGCGTGTTGCTTTGGAAAAGGAAAAAGAGTTATTAGACCGATTGAAACAATTGCCGGATAGTGAACAAAAGGCCCAAGAAACAAAACGAATGATTGACCTAATCCGGAATTACATTGGGTATCGTGAATATCCAAAATACGGTATGATTAATCGCTACTTCGTTTATAAGCAGGCTTTACTGCAAGAAGCCGAACAACTTGTGAAAGCGGGCGTTATTCATGAAAAAGAAGATATATTCTATCTCACCTTTGAAGAATTTCACGAAGTCGTACGCACAAAAAAATTAGATTATGAGATCATCAGTAAACGAAAAGACGAGTACAAAATATATGACAAACTAACGCCTCCGCGTGCGATCACATCTGATGGTGAAATACTCTCAGGTGAGTACAAACGAGAAAATCTCCCAGCTGAAGCTCTTGTGGGTCTGCCTGTTTCTTCCGGAGTTATCGAGGGACGAGCGCGTGTCATCTTAAACATGGAGGATGCTAATTTAGAAGAGGGTGATATATTAGTAACCTCCTATACTGACCCTAGTTGGACACCATTATTTGTTTCCATAAAAGGTCTAGTTACCGAAGTTGGCGGACTAATGACCCATGGAGCCGTAATCGCACGTGAATATGGTTTACCAGCAGTCGTTGGGGTGGAAAATGCTACCAAACTGATAAAAGACGGGCAACGAATTCGTGTGCATGGAACAGAAGGGTATATTGAAATATTGTAATTGCTGAATACACCATAAGGATACAAAAGGATGTATTGAAATTCTGCATTTCTATGTTTTAACATTATAAGTTCAACGAATGGGATGGCTGCGGCGATCCCTTTTTTCATTTTGATAATCAAGGGATCTTTTTCTTTTCATTTATAAAAAGTTTTCATTGACTTGAAACGCGTTTCAACTATTACAATCAGCATATAGTGAAAAGTTGTTAAAAAGAAATGTATGAAATTAATATTGGCAATTAATCTAACAGGAATAAACCATAGAACAAAGAAAATTTCTAGGGGGATTCTCATGCAATATTTTAATAATCGGATTTTTGTTAGCAGTACTAATGATACCATTAGTGATATTGCAACTGGCACGAGGTTTCATTTCACAAAGAATGGTGGAATTATTCGTGCTAAGTTTTTCGGGGAAAATATAATAAATGGAGAATTAATTGGAATGGTAAATCAGCTAGGTGAACTGAAAGCAATTTTCAACTATTGTAATAAGGAATCACAATTTTATAGTGGTATTTGTTCATTCAAACCTAAAAAATTTGCTAATAAAAGTTATAAATTACAAGGCTTATGGACCCTATCAGGGAATGAAATGAAAGAAAATACACTCGTTCTTGATTACTACGATTGAATGATGAAGGAGCTAAAAATGACAAATATAAAAGATTTGGCAAAGATGGCTGGAGTATCTGTATCAACAGTATCTCGTGTATTAAATAATTATCCATTTGTTAAAGAAGAAAAAAGAATGGCTGTATTGAAGGCAATTAAAGATAGTAATTATCAAATAAATATAAATGCTGTTCATTTAAGTAAGGGAAAAACTCAGATGATTGGTGTAGTTTTGCCGTATTCCGATTATCCCTATTTTTCCTTGATATTAAAAGGAATAGCCATACAAGCAAATAAACACAACTATAAGTTGATTTTATTTCAAACGGATTATATTGTTAGCAGAGAAATGGAAGCGTTGCAAATGTTGAAACAAAAGCAAATCGACGCTTTAATTATTTGTTCAAGATCTTGTGACTGGTCCATCATCGAGGAGCATTTGCCATTTGGCCCCATCGTATTATGTGAAAATCTTAATGAAAAAGAAGTATCAACAACCTTTGTAAATCATTACAAAATTTTTTATAAGGCACTAAAATATTTATACGAAAAAGGTCATCGGAAAATTGGTTATTGTGTTGGTAGGAGGTCGGGGCCGAGCAGTATTGAACGAGATGCTGCATATAAGGATTTTATTAGTCAGAATCAATTACCCTATAACCCTTATTTTGTATTTGATAACTGTTCTCATATTGAAGACGGTGAAAAAGTAGTTCACCAAATAAAAGTGATGGATACACCTCCAACTGCACTGTTGGTAACAAATGATCAAGCGGCTGCAGGTATTGTTGCTACTTGTCAAAAAGAACATATATCAGTACCCGATCAACTTGCCATAATAGGGTTCAATAATCAGCCAATTGCGGAAATAATGAATATCACAACTATAGAAATTCCGCTGGTAGATATAGGTAACCAACTTTTCCTTCAAGCTGTACGTGATGAAATTTCTAAAAAGGAATTCGAAGTAAAATTTATTGAAAGAGGGACAATTTGAGTTGGACCAAGTATGAAAGATGGTAACATATCCATCAAGTATGGGGAGGAGAAACGAAATGAAATTGTTAACATTAAACTGTCATTCTTGGCAAGAGGAATCTCAATTAGAGAAAATTAATTATCTCGCACAAACGATTAAAGAAAAATCATATGATGTGATTGCCCTACAAGAAGTAAATCAATTAATTGAGGAAGACTGTGTATATAAGAATGTGAAATCTAGTAATTTCGCCTACATATTGTTACAAGAGTTTAAAAAGTTAGGAATCACTGAATATTCCTTGGTTTGGGGTTTATCAAATGAAATAGAGGAGATGTATGAGGAGGGTCTAGCTATTCTAACAAAATATCCAATCGTTGAAGAATTTTCCTTCTACGTTTCTAAACTTGTTGATATTAACAACTGGAAAACACGTAAAATTGTTGGAGCTAAAATTATCTATAATAATAGACCAATATCATTCTATTCCTGTCATATGGGTTGGTGGGGAGATGTTGAGGAACCTTTTAAGTATCAATTAGACTCACTGCTTCAGCATGTAAATCAGGATGAGCAGTTCTATCTTTTGGGTGATTTTAATAACAGCACTCATCTCAAAGGTGAAGGATACGATTATTTATTAAAACAAGGTCTTTATGATACCTATCAATTGGCTAGAAACAAAGATAACGGAATAACAGTAAAGGGAAAAATTAATGGATGGGAAAATAATAAGCAAGACTTACGCATCGACTTAATTTTGTCAAACCAGGGTGTAAAGGTTGAATATTCAAATGTAATCTTTAATGGGGAAAACAAATCAGTCATTTCCGACCATTTTGGAGTAGAAACTAAAGTAGTAATGTGAACATCTTACATATTTTAGCAAGGGGGGATTTGAACAGGGTCTCCTCTTTAATTTAGAATATAATTTTAGTGGTAATAATGAGTATTTTTATGGAGATAGCAGTTTGTGGCAGTTGAAATTAGCATTTATTAATTTTATTTATTGAAATTATAGGAAAAAATGTTTGGATGTAGAAATAACTAACAGACATCAAAATTAAGGA
This sequence comes from Neobacillus cucumis, assembly GCF_016908975.1. Taxonomy (GTDB): domain Bacteria; phylum Bacillota; class Bacilli; order Bacillales; family Cytobacillaceae; genus Neobacillus; species Neobacillus cucumis. The sequence continues at coordinate 37,680 of NZ_JAFBEX010000023.1, read as the reverse complement.
GGACCATATGAACAAATATAGTTTGTTTGTTAAGTTTAATATACAAGAAGGCGAACGTGACACGATGGTAGATATTTTGTTAGAAGCAGCAGAATCAATGAAGAATCTGGATGAATGCGAGATATACCTTGTAAATATTTCTGAAAACGAGCCAAATTGTGTTTATATTTATGAAGTGTGGAGTAATGAAAATGCCCATCAAGCCTCTCTAACTCTTGAAGCTACACAAACATTAATCAAGAAGGCAAAACCAATCATTACTGGAATGGAGAGAATCAGCACTTTACAAACAAAGGGTGGAAAGGGCCTTTAGCTAACAGAGGCAATAGTTAATGAGCCAGCCGCCATATTGAATGGTGTCAGGGAAATGAGGTATCCTTTATTGAATAGTAGACAGAAGGTGGTTGCCTAAAATTGCAATCACCTTTTTTCTTGAACGATCAGGGACTTTCTAATTAAATTAAAAAATGAGAAAAAACCAAAAATAAACCACAACCTTATAATATTTCTTTTAATTTGGTTGCTCAATTCTGTTACCCCTTATTAATCCCATAGTTAGTTTTATCCAAAAAAAGATTAAAAATTTAAATTGATTTTGATTATATTTATATTTTTAATATATGGGAAATTTGTTATAATTAGTGTAAAATTACACAACGATATTTTGATTCTAAGGAGGAGTGGGGATTGAAGAAAGTGCATTTTTTTATATGGCTGTTAATGATAATTGCAACTATATTTGGTATATACGGACAATCTTTAGCCTATTTTGTGGATGAACATATGGCTAATACAAATCCTCCGATATATTTTTTAACCATCTTTACGGTTATAAGTGTTTGCCTATACTTAGTTATCCTTTTATTTGCCTATTTGATGATAAAGGTAAAAAAATTTGATAATAAATTTAATATTATTTACATATATGGTTTTGGAATGATAGGTTTTTGCGTATCCCTATGGTCAGTATTTGTTTGTGCGATGTGGTGGGGCTAATGGCAGGAAAAATACACTTGGATATTAAGAGGAGAGAATTGTATGAATTTTAACATGAAAGAAGCAATAGAGGTGTTGGAGCGTACGCCACAAACACTGGAGAATTTATTATCCGGTTTATCAGAAGGATGGTTGAACTGTAATGAGGGTAAAGGAACCTGGAATGTCTTTGAAGTGATCGAGCACCTCATTGAGGCGGAGAAAAGTAATTGGATACCAAGATTAGAATTTATACTTCAGCAAGCAGGCACTCAACCATTTCCTCCATTTGATCGCTATTCGCACTTAAACGAAAGTTCTGAAAGGTCGATTGACGATAGGTTGCTTGAATTTAATGCAATTAGAACACAAAATATTAGTAAACTTAAGGTTCTTATTGATCCTGAATTGCATCTTGAACTGACTGGTGCGCACCCTGAATTTGGTGCAGTTAAAATAAGAGAGTTGCTTGCAACTTGGGTTGTCCATGATCTAACGCACATTGCCCAGATTGTCAGGGTAATGTCTAAGAGATACGGGGCGGACGTGGGACCTTGGAAAGAATATTTAGGTATTTTGCAAAAGTAGGAAAATAAAAGATAGGTGTTAAATAAGAGGAATAGGCAATTATTTGAGAGGAATATGATAACGCTTATCATTAAATTATTTTATAATATAAGAAAGTAAGTTTGGTATAAAAGTTTGTAAACTTAAATTTAAATGTTCATTTAAGAACCAACAAGGGGGATACAAATGAAAAAGACGTTATATTTAATGAGACATGGACAAACAGTTTTTAATAAAAGAAGGAAAATACAAGGTTGGTGTGATTCCCCACTTACAGAATTAGGAATTAAACAAGCAGAGACTGCTGCAAAGTATTTTATAGAACACCATATTGTTTTTGATCAGGCCTATTGTTCCACATCTGAAAGAGCAAGTGACACGTTAGAGATTGTGACTGATATGCCTTATACTAGATTAAAAGGAATAAAGGAATGGAATTTTGGAACGTTTGAAGGTGAAAGTGAAGACTTAAATCCCTCACTTCCTTACGGTGATTTCTTCGCTAATTATGGTGGAGAAAAAGAAAAAGAATTTCAAAAAAGAGTTGCTGACACATGTCAAAAAATAATGGAAGATGATAATGAAGTGGTTTTAGCAGTATCTCACGGAGCAGCTTGTAGAAAAATGATGCAATATTGGGAACATACAAGTACTATTACTCAAAGAGAAAAAATTGGCAATTGTTGTATTTTGAAATTTGAATATGAAAACAATGAATTTAAATTAATTGAAATTATTAATCATGATTTTAGTCATTTAAGTAATGCATTACCAGTATTAACTTAATAGTATTGTTAAAGTAATATATTTAAATAAACAGAGGCGATTGTTCTATTTGAACAGTCGCTTTTCTGTTATTAGCGCAGTTTACGTTTATAATCATACTCTCAATTTAATTGTTAGTTACAACAATTTCTAAGGTTAATACAAATTATCCTTTTCCTCCACACAAAAGAACCCCTCCAATTATTAAGGGGTTCACGCGTTTATCGATTCGTCATAGGTCTCCCTCAAACGCTTTATATCCTCTTTAGGTGGAAAACCAAACATACGGGAATATTCACGGCTGAATTGTGATGGACTTTCATAACCGACCTGGAATGCGACATCAGCGGCATCTGTTGACTCAGACAATAACAATTGCCGTGCTTTTTGTAATCTCAGTTGTTTTTGGAATTGAATTGGGCTCATCGCAGTTACTTCTTTAAAGTGCCGATGAAGTGAAGAAACACTCATATTGGCTATTTCCGCAAGTTCCTCAGTCCGAAAAGTGCGATCATAGTTAATCATAATCTGCTCGATAACGTCTTTGATAAGATAGGTAGAGCTTCCTTCTATGGCTATTTGTTCCAGTGTTCCCCCATGCGGTCCTTGCAGAACTCGATAGAGAATTTCCTTCGTAAATAAAGGAGCAAGTACCGGAATATCGTTCGGATTGTCTAGTAAACGAGCTAACCTGATGATGGCATCCAACATCGATTTCTCCATCGGGCTGACAAACATGGCTCGCTTAGCATTCTCTTTCTTTCTACCTTGCATGTTAAAATCACGTAATACATCTAAGATTTGACTCGGTGTAAATTCAAGAGTGAGAGCCAAATATGGATCGGTGGAAGAAGCTTCTACAACTTGAGCCGAAACAGGTAGATCAACCGATGAAACAAGATAATCGGAAGGACTGTATCTAAAGCGCTGCTGAGCGAGCAATACTTCCTTCGCTCCCTGTACGATTATACATAAAGAAGGCTTGTAAACACTGTGATTTAGATCGGTAACATGAGAGCGGCGAATAAAATATAAAGACGGAATCTCAGTCGTGTTAACACCATCCTGTCCTGAATAACGCTCTATGAGTTTAGCCAGCTCAACTTGCTGTTTATAGATTTGATCAGACATAAGAGCCTCCTTGTTCATCATTCTTGCTAGTTCCATTCTAATGCATATGCGACTATTGCGAAAGTGGGATGATAGGATTAGGCAATCATTTGATAGTAATGTGATACCATTCGGTTTTATAGATGTTACATAATTAGATAGAACCAATGAACAAAATGTTTTATAAAACAGGAGGAATTTGCCTTATGCAAAAAGTTATTTTAAACAATGGTGTTGAAATGCCTATACTCGGTTTTGGTGTATTTCAAATTCAAGATGAAAAAGAATGTGAACAAGCTGTTTATGACGCTATTATGGCAGGCTATCGTCTAATTGATACCGCAGCTTCCTACTTAAATGAAGAGGCAGTCGGCAGAGCTATTAAGCGGAGTGGTGTGCCAAGAGAGGAATTGTTTATTACTACGAAATTATGGGTTCAGGATACTGGCTATGAGAGAACAAAGAAAGCATTTGAAAAATCGCTAGAAAGACTGCAACTGGATTATTTGGATTTATATTTAATTCACCAGCCATTTGGTGATGTTTACGGTTCATGGCGTGCGATGGAGGAATTGTACCTTGATGGAAAAATTAGAGCAATTGGCGTTAGTAACTTCTATCCGGATCGTTTGACTGATTTCATTATTCATAATGAAGTGGTTCCGGCTGTAAACCAGGTTGAAACACATCCTTTCAACCAACAAATAGAAAGTCATAACCTTATGAAAGAAAACAATGTTCAAATCGAGTCTTGGGGACCGTTTGCTGAAGGAAAAAATAACATGTTCCAAAACGAAATTTTAGTATCAATAGCCGAAAAGCATAATAAATCTGTTGCCCAGGTGGTGTTACGTTGGTTAACACAAAGAGGCATCGTTGCCATTCCAAAGTCTGTTCGGAAGGATAGAATCATCGAAAACTTCAATATATTTGACTTTGAATTAAGTCTAGAAGATATGGAGAAAATTGCTGCTTTAGATAAGAAAGAAAGCCTGTTCTTTTCACATCAAAACCCTGAAATGGTGAAATGGATCGGGACCCGTAAACTTGATATTTAATGATTGTTTTTCTTATCAACACCTAAAGATGGGACCGCTGTGGCGGTCCTTTTATTATTTTAATACGTTCTTTCCAATTCAGTTTTATGATATGCCTTCGCAATCCCTAACAAATGAATAGTATATATATTTTCGTTAAATACTTATCCTATTGGAATTAGAATGGAGGTGTTTAAATGAAAGTTCAAAGAGCACAAGAAATTTTAAGTGCTTCTGCCGTAATTAACGTAACCTATAAAGATACACCTGTGTACATTGAAGCCATTGACAGAGATCAAAACATGGCCGTAGTCCACGAGATTGGAAGCCCAGAAATTAAACACAATATCCCTGTTTCAGAACTAGCTGAACAATAGTCCTTTTTTATCCAGTGTTGAAAAGGATTAAAGCACTCTTGTGCTGTCAGCCTATACTCCTATCATGTGAGGTTGAAAAGATCTATTACTGTACATACAGGCATTGATGAATATGTCTTTATGAAGATAAAACGAAAGAGAGCTGGACTCCCATGCTCTCTTTTTGTTATTTTTCAACAAGAGTATATCCTATATAGAACACTTTCTAGTTTAGTGATTGTACTTTGAACAACCTATATCAATGTAAACGTTCGTTCTTTCCATTCAGCATTATGATAGGCCTCTGCAATCCCTAGCATATGAATACTAGATTTCGTTACTTCTTTTAGTTTAATGGTTACAACGGCTGGAGAGGCTAGAGGAGAGGGGGAAAGTGCTACTTGTTTTGAGTCAAGCCACTCTGCAATAATCTTCTGTCCGTTTGTAAATGAAAAAATCTCTGGAAATCCTTCTTTAAACCAAGGGAACTCATCTGCCTTAGGGGTACCAGGTTCTTGCATGCACAAATATAAAGAGAGATTATCACAAAATTGGACTATCTGAAAATGAAGTTTAATTAAGTCTTCTTCATGGTCCGTCAAGAGGTTTAATTGTTTCATCAAGCGGTGTTGCCTGGCTTTTTCTTGCTTAGTGAAGGTAACAGCAGCAGGTTCCTTGTTCCCAATCATAAAAGAATGGTAGTGGAGACTGCAAAGAAGTCCAGCATAAGGAGATTGATTTTCTAGTTCATCAATTCCTTTCTTATAAAAGGTAAGCCTTGGGATTAAAGGAAAATCGATAAAGGTATAAGGCATTTTTGCCCTATCATTCCATAAAGGTGTTTCATCTAAATCTATCCAGCAACAATCATGTTGGGTGATGGCAAAGATTACTTCACTCCATCGCTCTATATCACTGATATAAGCAGAATTCCAAAGGCGGACAATATCACCCGAAAGAAGACCGTGATGATGTTGTGGTGTCATTACCCAATCATGTTCTCTCTCATAAATAACCAAGTTATCCCCCCTTTTTTTACTTCCTTCTAAGAATGATTCCTATGCTTCTTTTTCAGTTAGAAATGAATTATTCTTAACCAATTCTTGATAAGCTAATCCCCATTCTGCCATTACGTCTATAATTGGTCTAAGACTTTTACCTAATTCACTAAGAAAATATTCTACTCTTGGTGGAACTTCCGCGTAAACTTGACGTTGTATGATTCCATCTTCCTCCATTGACCGTAAATTCTGAGTCAATACTTTCTGACTAATACCCGGAATTCCGATTCGTAATTCACCAAATCTTTTTGTCCCACTCAATAATTCCCGAAGAATTAAAAGCTTCCACTTATTTCCTATTAAACCCACGGTAGTTGCTACGGGACAAAGAGGTAATTCTTTATTGTTCACCATGTTAAGACCTCCAATAGTTACCTAAAGGTTACTAAACAACCTTAAGGTGCCTACTTTTCAAAAGCTACTAATGCTCTTATCATGATTTTATGATTCCAATTAGGCCATGTCAATCAGTTACATTATAGGGGAGAGAGTTTTATGAATAAAAAAATGGTCTTTTTCGACCTTGATGGAACCTTATTAGATGAAGAGAAAAAAATACTTAATTCTACAAAAATAGCGATTAAAAAACTTCAGGAAAAACATATAATACCTGCTATTGCAACAGGGAGACCCCCAGCAAAAATTCAGTGGATATTGAATGAATTAAACATTCATTCTTATATAACAATCAATGGACAACACGCTGTTTATGAGGGAAATGAAGTCTATAAAATACCTTTCAATCAAGATTTTTTACAGGACATTACAAGCTTTGCTTCAAGTCGAAAACACCCATTGGTATATGGAAGTCTTTTGGATATGAAGTCTTCGATTGAAAGTCATCCTTATATCAAGGATGTCTATAAGCCAGTGAATATGGGATATCCACCTGTTAATCAGGGATATTTTCGTGGCCATCTTATCTATAAATTAATTTTGTTTTGCGAAAAGCCACATGAAGATTTTTATAAAGAAACATTTCAGGATATGCAATTTACTAGATGGCATAAATATGCTTTAGATGTAATACCAAACGGTATCTCAAAAGCGAAAGGGATTGCTAAATTTCTTGAATTAACGGGTATTCCAAAAGAAAACACTTATGCATTTGGTGGGAATTAAATGATATGGAAATGTTTTCTGTAGTCGGAACTTCCGTGTCAATGGGTAATGCCATTCCAGAGTTGAAGGAAATCAGCGATTTTGTTACCTCTTCTAACACAGAAGATGGGATATTAAATGGATTAATGAAATTAGGACTGATTTAATATCCATTCAAGCTCTTCTTTAATGTATGTAGTGACAAAGATTCAATAAAAATCTAAAAGTCTTCAAAACAAAAAGATTCGTATGATATGAAACTAAAAGGAGTGTGCCCATATTGAAAGCAATTCTATTAGATAAAGCTTGTTCAGCTCAGGAATTAGTTGTAAGAGAAGTACCAATTCCGAGGGTCAAATCAGGTTGGGTATTGGTCAAAATCAAAGCCTTTGGCATCAATCGTTCCGAAATCTTCACTAGACAAGGTGATTCTCCATCAGTTAAGTTACCCCGAATTATAGGAATCGAATGTGTTGGAGAAATCGCAGACCCTTCCGATAGTTCATTTCAAAAAGGCCAGAGGGTGGTCTCATTGATGGGAGGTCTTGGACGAGAATTTGATGGAAGTTATGCCGAGTATGCCCTTATTCCTTCGACTCAGGTTTATCCAATTAACCATGAGATGGACTGGGTGAAATTGGCGGCAATTCCTGAAATGTATTATACCGCCTATGCATCGTTATTAGATTCCCTGATGTTGAAAAAAGAGGACATCCTCCTAATTCGCGGCGGAACTAGTTCGGTAGGTATAGCAGCATTGCAGCTTGCGAAAAGTATTGGGGTAACGGTTGTTTCAACAACTCGGGATAAAAACAAAGTTGATTTATTAAAGCAACATGGTGCTGATTTTGTGTTAGTGGATAACGAGAATATTCAATCACAGCTATATTCTATTTTTCCCCATGGGGTAAATAAAATTTTAGAGCTGGTAGGGACGGTCACTTTGAAAAACTCACTGGGCATGCTTGCAGAAAGAGGGATCCTCTGCATGACGGGAATTTTAGGCGGAAAATGGGTGTTGGAGAATTTTGAGCCAATGGTAGATACTCCCTCTGGTACCTATTTCACCCAGTTTGACAGCGGAGAAAATTTCAAAGACCAATTGCTAACCGATTTACTTCATCATATTAGCCAATTTCAGATGGAAATACCTATTGCAAGGGTGTTTACATTAGATGAAATAAGTCAAGCACACCTTCTTATGGAAAGCAATACAGCAAACGGGAAAATTGTGGTTGTGAATCCTTAATCAAATGAAAGGAGTAGGAAAATGATTCAGTTTGAAAATGTATCAAAACGGTTTCATGATGGAACCATGGCAGTTAAATCATTAAATCTAACCATCAATGAAGGTGAATTTTTTGTCCTAATTGGACCAAGCGGGAGCGGGAAAACCACAACCTTAAAAATGATTAATCGTTTAATAGATTTATCTGATGGAACCATCTTTATTAATGGGAAAAAAATAAGTGATTATGATATTCATGAATTGCGCTGGAATATCGGATATGTACTTCAGCAAATTGCTCTTTTTCCTCATATGTCCATTGAAGAAAATATCGCGGTTGTTCCCGATATGAAAAAGTGGGATAAAGAGAAAATCGCTAGTAGAGTGGACGAGTTGTTAGAAATGGTTGGATTAGAACCCCAAACATATAAACACAGGAAGCCCAGTGAGTTATCGGGCGGACAGCAGCAAAGAATTGGTGTTGTAAGAGCCTTAGCCGCGGATCCAGAAATCATTCTTATGGACGAACCTTTTAGTGCTCTTGATCCCATTAGCAGAGAAAAGTTACAAGATGATATTGTTAAAATGCAAAAAGAGATAAAGAAAACCATCGTTTTCGTTACTCATGATATGCAAGAAGCTCTGAAGATAGGTGATCGTATTTGTATTATGAAAGATGGAGAAATCGTCCAGGTCGGCACTCCAAATGAATTAATCTATCATCCTATCAATGATTTTGTTAAAGAATTTATTGGAAAGATTAACTATAACGAGATTCATTTTGACCTGGAGAATGTCTTGTCTCAAACCCATGATAAGAATCTGGAATTAGAAAAAATGTCACTTATCCCGATTACCAGTTCACTGCAGCAAACTTTAAAAGCTTTATCTAAACAAGACCAAATAGGTGTAGAAAAAGAAGGGGAAATTATCGGTTACTTAAATCGGCAGTCGATCATTCAACATCTATTAAACAACTTGAAAGAAGGTGAAGAAGAGTGAATAATTTATTCCATACCTTCATATCAAGAAAAGGCGAATTGCTAAATGATTTAATCCAGCATATTGAAATATCGTTTATTGCCCTCTTTTTTGCTTTATTAATCGCCATTCCGCTTGGAATATTTATAACTAGAAATAAAAAAGCAGCAGAAATGATCATTGGAATCACAGCTGTATTTCAAACCATTCCGTCACTAGCATTGTTAGGACTCCTGATACCATTGGTAGGAATTGGCACCATACCTTCCATTATTGCTTTAGTTATTTATGCTTTACTTCCTATCTTAAGAAACATTTATACTGGAATAAAAGAGGTCGATCCGAATTTAATCGAAGCTGCTAAAGGACTAGGCATGAATAACCGGAGGCTGCTATTTAAGGTAGAGCTTCCTTTAGCCATGCCGGTGATAATGGCCGGGATAAGAACGGCGATGGTTCTGATTATCGGTACAGCTACGATCGCTTCCCTCATCGGAGCTGGTGGATTAGGTGATTTGATAACGGTTGGGATTAGTCGAAATGATTCAAGTCTCATCTTATTAGGGGCCATTCCTGCTGCCATCTTAGCTTTGTTTTTTGATTTTTTATTGAGGCAATTTGAAAGGTTGTCATTTAAGAAATCGTTGGTATCGATTATTTCCGTAATAGTAGCAGCTATCTTAGTCATAACGGTGTCATCATTCAGTCAGCCTAAAAAAGCGGATATTATCATTGGTGGAAAAATGGGTTCAGAACCAGAAATCCTAATGAATATGTATAAGCTGTTAATTGAACAGCATTCTTCCCTCACTGTTGAGCTTAAACCTAATATGGGGGGAACGACATTCGTCTATAATGCTTTATCGACTGGAAGTATTGATATTTACCCCGAATTTACAGGGACGGTCATTGTTGACCTGTTAAAAGAACAACCAAAAAGCACGGATCGGAAAGAAGTTTACGAACAAGCAAAGAAAGGATTGTTTAATAAATTAAATTTAGTGTTGCTTAAGCCAATGGAATTTAATGATACCTATGCAGTAGCTATTCCAACTGCACTTGCAAAACAGTATAACTTAAAGACCATTTCTGATTTAAAATCAGTAGAAGGAATGATAAAGGCTGGCTTTACACCAGAATTTCCAGAGCGTGAAGATGGGTACCTCGGGATACAAAAGCTTTATGGAATTCAATTTTCTAAAGTAAATATCTTGCAACCCGAGTTAAGGTACGCAGCTGTAAAAAGAGGGGATATAAATATAGTAGATGCCTATTCAACTGATAGTGAGATTCAAAGAAATAATTTGACAGTATTAGAGGATGACAAGCATCTATTTCCTCCGTATCAAGGAGCACCACTATTAAAGAAAGAGACCTTAGATAAATATCCAGAGTTGAGTGGCATTTTGAATAAACTTTCCGGTCTAATAACGGATGGTGAAATGAGAAAGATGAATTACGAAGTAACAGTAGACAAGAAAAAGGCAAACAGTGTTGCAAAAGCATTTTTAGAAAAAAAGGGTTTACTTAAGTAATTCACATAGGTTTATAATGTATAGTAGTTTTTCTCTCATTTTCTTGATATTAGGAAGACAATTCGAGAGGTGCGATGTTTATGAGGATGGAAATAAAAGAAACATTTGCTAAAAAAATCCTAACCGAAGCAAAGGGTTATCTGGATGTTGGTTTTACACATTCATTAAATCCCTATAGTGGCTGTGGCTTTTCTTGCAAATACTGTTACGTAAGAGAAATGCCCATTCAAAGGTTTAAAGATATTCCTTGGGGTGAATGGTTGGATATAAAGACAAATGCAGCAGAAAATTATCGAAAAGAAATTAGAAAGCTACGAGAAAAAAACAAACCTGTGAATATCTTTATGTCCTCTGCAACAGATCCCTACCAACCCATTGAACGGAAAGCAAACATTACACGGGGAATCTTAGAAGAAATGATTGAAAATCCGCCTGATTTTCTGCAACTCCAAACACGAGGTCCACTCATTACAAGAGATATTGATTTGTTGGTAAGGTTAAAAGAAAAATGTGATGTTCTTGTCTCCATAACGATTGAAACTGACATGGAGGATATTAAACAAATATTTGCTCCATTTGCATCTGGAATTAAATTGCGGTTAAAAGCCTTAAAAGAAGTACATGATGCGGGAATATCGACCCAAGCGTCCATTTCTCCTGTTTTACCTTTTACGCCTGACTTTCCCTTATTGCTAGAAGGGATTGTGGACCATATTTGGATTGATACGCTAAGCATAGGGGATGGAGCAATGGGAAAGCGTTCAGAGAGATTGGGAATGTCTGCGTTATTTCAGGAGCATGATTTATCGAGGTGGTATCGAAAAGACTTGCATCTAATGGTGGCAAGGCATTTTCAAAAATATCTTCCTAATGACATCATACGAATTTCAAAAAATGAGGCTTTTCTAAGATAAATAGATTGATCTTAAAGCACTTAATAGTTTGGATATTATATAGTAAAAAAACGCTGAGAAATTCAGCGTTTTTTCTTTTGCCTCCTTTCTATTAAATTTATTTTGTTTGATAAAATTAAAACGATTTTGTTTCAGAAAATTGATAAACATTCAAATGATCATTTGACCATTCTTGTAAACTTTCATATACTAATACTCAAATAGACGTTTGAATAAGGTCGGTGAAAAAAATGAAACACGATGATGTATGTGAAGTGACCTGCGTTGATGGGGAAAAAGTACAACGGGTGAAGGCAATTGTTACCCAACAAAATACAATGGCTGTTTCACAAATATTCAAAGTGCTATCTGATGACACTAGAATTAAAATCGCTTACGCCTTAACCATTGAGGATGAATTGTGTGTTTGTGATGTAGCGAACATTGTAGGGAGTACAACAGCTACAGCATCCCATCATTTACGTCTTCTCCGTAATTTAGGATTAGCTAAATATCGAAAAGAAGGCAAGTTGGTTTATTATTCATTAGATGATGATCATGTAAGACAATTGATTCAAATTGCTTTAGAGCATCATAAGGAGGTGAAGGACCATGACTAATAGCTTAGAAAAAGCAAATGAAAAAACAGTTTATCGTGTGCAGGGCTTTTCCTGAGCTGGCTGTGCGACAAAGTTCGAAAAGAACGTCCAACACCTGGATGGTGTTGTTAATGCGAGTGTAAATTTCGGTGCCGCTAAACTTACGGTTTATGGCGAAACATCGATTGAGGAATTAGAGAAAGCTGGGGCTTTTGAAAATATCAAAGTCATTCCTGAAAAACAACGGTTTGACGAGAAAAAAGAGCCATTTTTGCAAAAGCATGCGACTGTTATTGCTTCATTAGTGTTCCTAATCATCGGGTGGTTGTCGGCACAAATGAATGGTGAGGACAGTATCTTATCGATATTAGCGTATGCTGTTTCTATTTTAATAGGTGGTTATCGTCTTTTTACCACAGGATTCAAAAACTTATTTCATTTAGAATTTGATATGAGAACCCTTATGACAATTGCGGTTATAGGAGCAGCTTTTATCGGGGAATGGGGAGAAGGAGCGACGGTTGTTATCCTGTTTGCGATAAGTGAAGTTTTGGAGTCTTATTCGATGGACAAGGCAAGACAATCCATTCGGTCTTTAATGGATATTGCACCTAAAGAGGCCTTAATTCGCAGGGGAGATAAAGAGTTTACCGTAGAAGTAGATGATATACGGATAGATGATATTTTAATTGTTAAACCAGGGCAGAAAATAGCGATGGATGGAACGGTTGTAAAAGGATTATCAACCGTTAATCAAGCTGCGATTACAGGTGAATCTGTTCCAGTTTCTAAAACCATTGATGATGAAGTATTCGCTGGCACTCTAAACGAAGAAGGACTTCTGGAAATAAAGGTTACCAAACATGTGGACGATACTACGATTGCAAAAATCATTCATCTTGTAGAGGAAGCTCAAGCAGAACGGGCACCGTCTCAAGCATTTGTTGATCGCTTTGCAAAGTACTATACGCCAGTTATTATGTTGATATCGTTATTAGTTGCTATAATCCCACCACTATTGTTAGCTGCTGATTGGAGTAAATGGATTTACCAAGGTTTAGCTGTTCTTGTGGTTGGTTGTCCTTGTGCACTTGTTATTTCCACTCCTGTGTCCATTGTGACCGCCATTGGTAATGCTGCAAGAAACGGAGTTCTGATTAAAGGTGGAATCCATTTAGAGGAAATGGGAGCAATTAAAGCGATTGCCTTTGATAAAACAGGAACTTTAACTCACGGTATTCCCGTTGTTACAGATTATCTGCCACAGCCTAATGCTAGACCTAATGAATTGCTAACTATTATTGCTGCACTGGAAAATGGGTCACAACATCCTCTTGCTTCAGCGATAATGAAAAAAGCTGTACAAGAAGAATTACCTTATCAATTTTTCACGATTGAAGATTTTACTTCGATGACAGGTAAAGGTATCAAGGGAAAATACCAAGGAGAAATGTATTATGTGGGCAGTCCTAATTTATTTGATGAGATTTTATCACATGGTATTCCATCAAATTTAAAAGAGACAATTTCCGAACTGCAAAATAAAGGGAAAACGGTTATGGTGGCTGGTACGGAAGCCGAAATACTAGCTCTTCTTGCCGTAGCAGACGAAGTAAGAGGGAACAGCAAATCAGTTATTCAAAAGCTTCACTCGTTGGGCATTGAAAAAACCATCATGTTAACGGGTGATAATAGAGGAACTGCCAATGCAATAGGCCAGCAAGTAGGGGTTTCGGAAATTCAAGCAGATCTAATGCCTCAAGATAAACTTGCTTTTATTAAAGGATTAAGAAACAAACATGATCGAGTCGCTATGGTCGGAGACGGAGTGAATGACGCACCAGCTCTTGCTGCATCGACTGTCGGAATTGCCATGGGAGGAGCCGGTACGGATACGGCTCTCGAAACAGCAGATATTGCTTTGATGGCAGATGATTTAGGGAAACTGCCATTTACCTTAAAATTAAGCAGAAAAGCTTTATTTATAATCAAACAAAATATCACATTCTCTTTAGGAATTAAACTATTTGCCTTGCTGCTTGTCATTCCAGGTTGGTTAACCTTATGGATAGCAATTTTTGCAGATATGGGGGCTACGTTGATAGTAACTTTAAATGGTTTAAGACTTCTCCGAGTAAAAGACAAATAATTTTGGGCTTCCCATAATGGGGAGCCATTTTTATTGGCCGGAGACCCAAATCGCGCTTTCCAATAGGGGATTAATTACCCAAAATGTTTCCCTTTGTAAAAAAAATTTATCAAACGCAATTTTATTAAACAACATTTATATTTCTCCAACATATAATGAACTCCAAAGGAAAAAGAGATTTTTTTGACAAAAAAGTTTACCTAATGCAAAATATTTAGTATGTACCAAAAATGGGAGGGATCATTATGAGTGAAGATGTAGAGAAACTACAATTAGGTGCCGAGGAAGGTTGGAGAAATAATCGAACCCAGCCATCATTACCAGAAGTATATAGAAGCCTGCATATTCCAAAGAAGGGTTCTTGGATTAAAAAATTCCTTGCTTTTGCAGGTCCAGGATATTTAGTTGCTGTTGGATATATGGACCCGGGCAACTGGGCAACGGATATTGCTGGTGGATCATTATTCGGATATACATTACTATCCGTAATTTTATTGTCTAATTTAATGGCAATACTTCTTCAAGCACTGTCAGGAAAGCTGGGAATTGTTACGGGAAGGGATTTAGCTCAAGCATGTCGTGATCATTATAGTAAGCCAGTAGCAATGGGCTTGTGGATACTATGTGAATTAGCCATAGCAGCATGTGACTTAGCAGAAGTCATAGGTTCGGCAATCGCATTAAATCTTCTCTTCGGAATTCCATTAGTCTATGGTGTAATCATTACTGCTTTAGACGTCCTAGTGGTTTTGCTACTTCAAAATAAAGGTTTTAGATTTATAGAATCGTTGGTGATCGTGTTAATTATCACAATAGGCGGATGTTTTGCAACAGAAATCTTTCTATCTAAGCCTGATGTAGGTGGCATCCTAAAAGGTTTTGTTCCGAGTGCCGAAATAATTAGTAATCCAACTATGCTATACATTGCTATCGGAATTTTAGGTGCAACGGTTATGCCACATAATTTATATCTTCACTCGTCCATTGTTCAAACTCGAAAGTATTCTCAAACAAGTAAGGGTAAAAGACAGGCCATTAAATATGCAACATGGGATTCAACCATTGCCCTTTTCTTTGCATTATTCATCAATGCTGCTATCTTGATTGTTTCCTCAGCCACTTTTCACCAAGCAGGCATGACAGATGTAGCAGAGATTAATGATGCTTATCGATTGCTCACTCCAATTTTAGGAACCACTCTAGGAAGTATCTTATTTGGAGTAGCATTGCTTGCTTCTGGTCAAAACTCCACATTAACTGGAACCTTGGCTGGTCAAATTGTGATGGAAGGCTTTTTAAATATTCGCTTACCCGCTTGGCTAAGAAGACTAATAACACGATTAATAGCCATTGTCCCTGCTGTGGTTGTGACTGTACTGTATGGAGAAAGTGGTACCGCTCAACTTCTCATTTTAAGTCAGGTCATATTATCTTTACAGCTATCCTTTGCGGTAGTACCTCTTATTAAATTTACCAGTGATAAGAAGAAAATGGGGGAATTCGTTAACCCACTTTGGCTTAAAATTCTGGCTTGGTTTGTGGCATTTGTAATCATTAGCTTGAATGTATATTTACTTTTTCAGACATTTTTTGGATAATTATTAAAAGGCATTGGCGTTTTAGTCGATGCCTTTTTGTAATTCATGATTGAATATGAGATAATGGAGTAAGTGTGATTATTGGAACTTCGTTTCAAATAAGATCTATTTAATAAGAGTTTTAGTTTTCGTTATTAAATAAATATATAGAAAAGAAACATTTTATAAAGGAAGGGGTAAGAAATGATAGCAATAATACTAGCTGGAGTTGCTCCTGGTTTAGCTTTATTAAGTTATTTTTATTTAAGAGATAAGTATGAACCAGAACCTTTATCAATGGTGATTCGCACATTTATTTTTGGTGCCTTGCTAATCTTTCCAATTTCATTTGTTGAATATATATTTGAAACAGAAAACCTAATAAGACAAGAAATGGTTCATTTCTTATTTTCTTCCGGAATATTAGAGGAAATTTCTAAATGGTTAGTGTTATTTTTTATTGCCTATCGGAATGCTGAATTTGATGAACCATTTGATGGGATTGTTTATGGGACATCCGTTGCGTTGGGTTTTGCAACTGCTGAGAATGTTATATATTTAATTACCAATGGCGTCGAAGTTGCTTTCAACCGAGCATTGTTACCTGTATCTGGTCATGCATTGTTTGGAGTTATTATGGGTTATTACATGAGTAGATTGAAATTTACCGAAGGGAATAAGTTAGTATTGCTTGTAGCATCATTAGCTGTTCCTGCAATACTACATGGTGCTTTTAATTATTTAATGCTTAAAGAAGAATCATGGATATATACAATGATTCCATTTATGATTTTCTTATGGCTGTTAGGGATGGAAAAAGTACGGAGGGCAGCATCTTTAAGTAAAAATCATTTTAATGCATAAAATACTTAAAAATTAGGCTTATAAAAAGATTCAGCCCCTAGCTGAATCTTTTTTTTATGAATAATCTTTTGCCATGTAAAAGATACAAAGTTTGGATTTAGCAATAAAGATTTTCAACAACAATTAAGAAATTAGTAAAATAGCGACATATTCACTAATACTCTACTAATTTTCCAAAATTAGTACTAAGAGGGTAAATTTTACAGAAATGAAATAAAAGTTTCAATTTTTCATTATCTATGTGTTAAGCTATATTCATTTTTGGAATTACAGTTGAAAAAAATTATAAATTCCTCTCTAACAACATTCCAACTTGTGCTGCCATGACTTGAGGTGGATAAGGCATTCCATTCGCGATCCACCATTCCACAATCCCAACATAAGAAGTAACAATAAATTGAAGAAGAACATCTTCATTTAACTCATGGTTTTTTCCTTGTGATGTATCAACTTCATCCTTAAACTCTTCCACGAGAAACTCATGGAACTGACTACGAAAAGAAGGAGCTCCCTTACTGGCTAACATCGTTGAAAAGAATAAATAATGACTTTCAAGGTATTCAAACCAAGGCAGATTCGCCTCTGAATATTCTTCTGAGGAGGTTGCTTCGCAGATTTCCCCCATTTCATTAATATGTTCTTCAATGAGCTTATCCAGCAGATCAAACTTATCCATGTAATGAAGATAAATGGTTCCACGGCTAACATTTGCCCTATCGGAAATATCTTGAATCGTAATATCATCAAAACTTTTTTCAGACATCAGCTCAATCAAGGCTTTTTTTATGGCCTCTTGGCTTTTAGCTATTCTTCTATCTACTCTTGGCATTTTAAGGTTCACCAAACTTTCTTAAAAGATAATGAACAATTTTAAATGATTTGTTCATTACTAGTCATATTGCGTTGAATTAACAATTGTAAGCATACTAAATCTGTTTATAATTATATACAGTTGTTCATTAATGAATCAATATTTAATTTAATAACAACTAGAGTTATGGAAATTCGCAATAAAATGAAGCAGCAAAATGGGGGGATTTAGTTGCAACAGAAGTTATTAGCGTTGCCATCAACAAAGTTATTTACGAATAGGGATTTATTCCTATTATTTGTGCCAATTGTAATAGAACAGGGTTTGGAATATCTAGTGGGATTGGCGGACTCCATTATGGTAGCGCATGTGGGTGAATCTGCTGTATCTGGAGTTTCCCTCGTAGATTTTGTTATGGCACTACTCATTAGTTTATTTGCTGCTCTGGCAACAGGTGGGACCGTTATTGCGGGACAATACATGGGTAGGAAGCAGCTGGAAAAATCAAGAGAAGCAACAAATCAACTGGTATGGTTTGCTGGTGCTGTTTCTATTATTATCATGGTCATTATTTATCTCATCAAACCACTAATATTAAATGGACTATTTGGGCAGATAACCGATGAAGTACGTGCAAATGCCAATACTTATCTGATGTTCACTGCCATATCTATTCCATTCCTTGCTTTATATAATGCTGGAGCTGCCATATTTCGAACGATGGGTAATGCAAAACTGCCCATGTATATCATGCTCGCCATGAATATTGTTCACGCAATAGGGAATGCCGTCCTTATCTATGGCTTTCATTTTGGTGTTGAAGGTGTTGCCATTCCGACCCTTCTTTCACGTATTGCGGCTGCCGCGATTATTATTACATGGGCTTTTAACAAGAAGCTCCCATTATATATAAAGAAAAGTTTTAACCACAAATTTAACTGGTCAATGATCAATAAAATCTTAGGCATAGGTGTTCCGTATGGATTGGAAAACGGTTTATTCAATCTAGGGAGAATTGTTGTACTCAGTCTTGTTTCATCTTTTGGTACGGCAGCTATTGCAGCTAATGCGGTTGGAGGCACTATTGTGATGTTTGAAGTTCTTCCTGGTATGGCCATTGGGTTTGGAATGACTGTTGTTATATCAAGATGTATCGGTGCAGGAGATTATGAACAGGCGAAATATTTTACCAAAAAGATTATCGGAATTGTGTATGCTGCACAAGTAGTATGCTGTGCTTTGATACTTGCTTTGCTCCCATCCATATTAAATGTCTATGATTTATCCGAGACTGCGACATCATTGACGACACAAATCGTTTGGTGGCATGCAGTATTCCAGGTCATCATTTGGCCGCTTGCTTACACGTTACCCGTAACGTTCCGAGCATCAGGAGATGCAAAATTCCCGATGTGGGTTGGGATTTTATCTATGTTTTGCTGTCGTATTGCTTTCGCATATCTATTCAGCATCTATTTCCATATGGGAATGTTTGGTACTTGGGTAGCAATGTTTATTGATTGGATTGTGAAAGCATTGATTTTTGTACGTCGATATTTACATGGAAAATGGACTAAGTTTCATGCAATTAACTGAGCGCGTTTTACTATGGGTCAACCAATTGGTTGATCCATCTTTATTTTTTTCTAAAAGTATTTTGTGTATATGGAACAGGATAGGGGTAAATCTATTATTGTTAAACGAGTTATTCAGTGTTAGCTGGAAAGGATTGAGTGAACTTTTATGTCTAATAATCAAAAAAACACAACTACGACGGGTGTTCTTAGTGCCCGTAGTGCAAAGGCACCTTTTGAACGTACTACTATTGAGCGGAGAGCATTAAGAGCAGATGACATTTTAATTGATATTAAATTTAGTGGTGTTTGCCACTCCGATATTCATAGTGCCTACGATGAATGGGGGGGCGGAATCTTCCCTATGGTACCTGGTCACGAAATTGCAGGGGTCGTGGAAGCAGTGGGTGACAATGTTACAAAATTTGCAGTTGGGGACCATGTTGGTGTTGGTTGTTTTGTTGATTCATGCGGTGAATGCGAATACTGCCAGAGCGGTGAAGAGCAATATTGTACGAAAGGTGTGATCAACACATATAATTCAATAGACTACGATGGTAAACCAACATACGGCGGTTATAGTCAAAAAATCGTTGTAAAAGAAAGCTTCGTTGTACGTATTCCAGATTCTCTAGGTTTGGATGTGGCTGCCCCATTATTATGTGCAGGCATCACTACATACTCCCCTTTAAAGAAATGGAACGCAGGTTCAGGTAAGAAAGTCGCTATTGTTGGGGTAGGAGGACTTGGACACGTAGCGGTTCAATTTGCACATGGGATGGGTGCTGAAGTAACTGCCTTGAGCCAAGGCATGAGCAAGAAAGATGAAGCCATAAAGTTGGGTGCAGATCATTACTATGCAACTAGTGATCCCAATACATTCAAAGAGTTGGCTGGCCGTTTTGACCTCATCTTAAACACAGTTTCCGCAAATCTAGATGTTGATGCGTATTTATCTATGCTTCGGGTAGATGGAACACTTGTAAATGTTGGTGCTCCAGCTGAGGCAGATAAGTATCATGTATTTTCTTTAATCATGGGTCGTCGTAGCATTGCAGGATCTCTGGTAGGTGGAATTCGTGAAACGCAAGAGATGCTGGATTTTGCTGCTGAACATGGCGTTAAACCGATGATTGAAACCATCCGTGCAGATCAAATAAATGAAGCATATGAGCGTGTTCTACGTAGTGATGTTCGCTATCGATTCGTTATAGATATATCCACTATGTAATTCTGAAAGCTAATTTTCTCTATTTCCTAAGTTAATACAATCTAATTCTAATACCAAGGAGGGCTTTTCATGAGCCAAGAGAAAAACCTTAACAATGGTAGTTTCGCAAAATTTGTCCTCAATCACACCGACAAAAGTAACAACCATGAACAAAATCTAGGCAATGTAAATCATGAATTTGCTACTGAAAATGATGCTCAATCCATAAAAAACAATCTTAAAAATGAAGAACAACAAAATTAAATCAGTAATAAAATCACCCCAAGTTCAGCACTTGGGGTGATTTTGTTAATAACGCAGGTATGGTACTCTTTTGGGCTTATAAGTTATGACATCCGAGGAATAAATCTCAACTTTTAATTTATTCCGTAACATTTTTGCTTGAATGAGAATCGGTTGATTATATTCATTTTTAAAAATTAAATCAGGGCCATTCCAACTTACAGTGGCATCTCTTCGTGGAGGGACATATGAAACTTCTCTACTGTGTGAATATCGATGAATGACGGTTAACCCAGCATTATCAATTGCGTTGAAAAGGGTAGAGGATACCTGACAAATTCCACCACCGAAATCCTCCGATAATTCTCCCTTAATAATGACAGTAGCTGGCAAATATCCTTTCCCAGCGGTTCGTTCTCCTACTACTTGATTAAATGAAAAGGTTTCACCCGGAAAAAGAACAAAATTATTAATCGCTTTTGCTGCAAGATAGATATTATGGTTTCTTTCTCTATTTTTGGAATTAAAGGTTGTTATATATTCTCCAATTTTTTCACTTCGAATCGTTCCAAGTATTTCGCTATCCACACTAGGATAAACCGCTTGCAGGGGCACTTCTAAATTTGTTGATTCATTATTAAAAAAATAAGAAAACACTTTTTCTGTGAAAAATTCACGGTTTAGGCGGTAACCGACCTGTTCGGGGATGATATTTCCGTTCTTGTCAATAATGGCATTTTTAGGTGTTTTCGAAACTTTCTGGTCTATTTGATTCATTAATTGATTTAACTTTTCCGTATTCATAATCGGTAATCCTGACGAATTGATTGAAAAGTTAGCACGGTCAATGCTCGAGATAGGGTGTCCATTGTTTGTGATTAATAATTGGTTATGCGTGTTCACTGGCTGAGATAAAATAAGTAGTCCAAGTATCCAGGTAAAATTCATATTCTTCGCAACCTCCCTTCTTATTATTAGTGAAAAACTCCATATCATGTAATTCACCAAATAGAAAGTAGTAAGGAAAATTTACACTTTGGATGCTTTTTAAGGAAACATTCAGCTTACCTTCAAGCTTAATTCAGTTTGTGGGAGCATAATTCAGGCATAGGGTTAAGAAACACCCATTACTGCTTCCGAAAAGAAGGTTTGTACCTAAATAAAAAATTTGTAAGGAGAGTTTAATATGAATTTTAATATCCGTGGTGAAAACATAGAGGTAACTTCAGCTATTCTAGAGTATGTTGAAAAGAAAGTATCCAAGCTAGATCGTCATTTAATCAAGAAACATGACACAAGTGCACACGTAAATTTAAGGATTAATCCTGATAAAACATCGAAGATAGAAGTAACGATTGTACAGCCGCAGCTTGTTTTACGGGCCGAAGAAACAAATCTTGATTTGTACGCAGCAATTGATTTAATCCTAGATAAGCTAGAACGTCAAATTCGTAAAAATAAAACAAAAGTAAATCGCAAATTTCGTGATAGGGTTGGATATTGTGCCACTTTCACTACCGACATGGAAGAGAATGAAAAAGAGGATCAGTTAGAAATAGTCAGAGTGAAACAATTTGACCTTAAACCAATGGACAGTGAGGAGGCTATTCTGCAAATGGACCTAATTGGTCACAGTTTCTATGTCTTTACCGATGCTTACTCAAACCAAACCAATGTGGTATACAAACGTAAAGATGGGCGATATGGGTTGATTGAGGCAAAATAATTAATGACCGATTTCACGGATGGGTACTAACAATAGATTAAATTAAAAAAATACTTAATGACGAGGAGAATAAACAAAATGTGTATGTATACAATTTATGTAACAGTTAAAGGAAAAAAATATCAAACCAATGTGATTGCAAACAAAAATCAATCGAAGGAAGAAATTTATAAAATAGGAGAAGAGCAAGTGATAAAACAATGGGGAGTTTAAACAGAGAAAGGGCTATACGGATAGCCCTTTTTTTTCTTGTGATAATTGAAGACGATCCGAAAGCAAACTATAGGCCACAACTTTCTTCTTGTCTTGTTTCACTACATCAATGCGATCCTTATACCGATACAAAAATAATCGAATATCTTTTTTACCTTTCTTTGTATCAATGACGACCGGAGGTTCACTGTGCTCTGGCTTTAAAAATAATTCCTCAGTCCCTGGATAGATATAGTGTTTCTCTAAAAAGATTGCTTCATTAAAATCATGAATAAGCGTCGTTTTGTCTTTACCTTTTACTTGTTTTCCTTCAAAAGTTATGGTGATATGGTCATCACTCAGTTTTGAATGAGTTTCAAATTTTTTAATTAGCCATTCCACAGGACCTGTTGGAAGACAAGTTACTAATACCTTTAATAAACCAAGGAGTATTAATGAAATTATCGTCCATACCATTTAACATCATCTCCAAAACTAATAATAAAATTTACTAGGTCAACCAAATGTATATCCCTAGAGAAATTAATGCTAAGAAAATAATCACTACATATATTAAAGTCAAATTGAACGTATTTCTTTTGGTTGAACTTCTATAGTTTTCGTCTGGCTTCTTTGTTAATAGCAAAGTTGAGACGACAGAAAAAATCAAAATCAATGTAACCAAAAGGAAGGCAATCTCCATAATTCACCTCAAATATAACTCGTTATTTTAATTTAATATTAGCGCAACTGGATCATTAATTAACCATCCAATTCACCTAAAAATAAACCATCCACTTTGAATGGGATTACAATAAGGAACGAATTAAAGAGGGAAGATAGGATTAATGGAGGAGGAATGAAGGAATTTGAACAATGAAACTGCTGAATGACCTTTGATCATTTAAAGATTAAATGAACAGAGGTCAATCATTCATTTTCAAGAAAAGGAAAGGGGACATTATTTTATTTTTTCTCTACTTTTACTAATCCTTCACCTAAGTCATTTTTATCAAAATAACAGATGACTTGATCATTCACTTGAATCTTTTCGCCTGAAGTGATGTTATTAGCAGAAAAAATGATTTCATTTCCATTTTTTCTTTTACCATAATATTTATCACCTTTAATTTTGCTTATCGTATAAACGATCGTCGTATATTTAGAAGAATCATCACTTTTTGTGCTTGTATTGTTAACAGGAGTAGATGTCTGATATTTAACTAATACTAATAAAATGGATGAAAGTACGACAAGAATGATTATTCTTTTTATCATGTTCTCAACCTCCTTATATGTATTTTAAAAAACTAAAAGGTAAAGTAAATCCATCATTAATCCTTTAGACTTCAATGAAGGCTTAATCACAATATATTGAACCATAATAAACAAAATAAATACAGTTATTGAACTTGAGTAACTTATATTTTTGATAAAAACATGACTTAGTAATTCTGAATATGATTGTTATTATTTAAATGTGAATCATTTCACAAAAAGTTCAAAAATAGGCCGAACCTAGGACTAATCTATCATGTATATTAACACTATAAACATGTTGTTAATGTTACTAGGGGGATTTAATGATGAAAAAGCTATTTCAGATACTATTAATGTTAGGACTAATTATGACACCCTTTTTTACTGAGGCTCATGTGAAGTGGTTCACAAATGTGAAGCCTCACAAGGAATCGATTGAACATATACTTTCACCAATGTTTCTATTTTTTGCTCTTTTGGCTGCCGTTGTGTTAGCTTCATTGACCTTAATCATTCCTAAAATGGTTGAATGGGGACCAATGAAGAAATGGGAGGACCGCCTATCTAGCTTAAGAAAGTATTCTCGTTATATTTTAAAATATGGAACAGCCGCTGCACTTATCATTCAAATGGTTAATGGTACATTATTTGCACCGGAATTCCATATTCATAATACAATTGCTGTTATATTAACATGGGTTACAATTGGATTTTTATTAATTCCACATCATATCTCAACCAAAATTGGTGCAAGCATACTATTGGGATTATTTATTTATGTTACAGTCCATCATGGCATTTTCCATATGTTAGATTACGGCTTTTATGTAGCCATTATTGGTGTGTTATTGGTTGGAAATACTAAGTTAGAAAAGGCAGGTTTCCCGTTTTTATATTTAGGAACTGGATTATCACTTAGCTGGGTAGCAGTGGAAAAATGGGTTTACCCTGATATGGCCTTGGATATCGTTGCACACCATCATGTTCCTACGTTTGGATTTGCCCCAGATCTATTTGTTATGATGGCTGC
The DNA here is from genome assembly GCF_016908975.1 of Neobacillus cucumis. Taxonomy (GTDB): domain Bacteria; phylum Bacillota; class Bacilli; order Bacillales; family Cytobacillaceae; genus Neobacillus; species Neobacillus cucumis. Next base: position 12,836 of record NZ_JAFBEX010000023.1, on the reverse strand, counting down.
GTTCATCGAATTTGTTGTTGGGTATTTATTAGTAGTTGGTATTTTAAATAGAGTATTAGGTTTTGTGGTAACAGGTATATTTATTTCAACAACTATGTTGTTTGGCATGACAGAAGTGATCGGGCATTTTATGATTCATATTGTGTTACTGATCTTCATTATTGAAGGCGTATCTTTTTATAACCCGCCAATTAAAATGCACAAAACAAAAATAGATCAATTTATCTTTGTCTTCTTGAACTTTATTTTCGTACTGGCAACCTTCTTATTAATATATTATCGTTTTGCTTAAATCATGATATCAAAAAACGATCCACCCGTGACTCTCGGGTGGATTATGTCTGTTAACAAAATTTAAAACGGATATAGAAAATATGTAACGACTCCAATAATGATTCCTGTGATCGCTCCGCCAAAGACTTCAATTGGCTGGTGTCCCAATAATTCTTTCAGTTTTTCTCGAGACTCAGGCTTTTTTATTTTCGGATTCTTTAATGTTTCAATTAATGAATTAAAGTCGACTAATAACGTATTTAATATTTCCGCATGATATCCAGCATGACGGCGGACGCCCGTTGCATCATGCATGACAATGGCTGAAACGACAACACAAATAGCAAACTCATTCGATTTAAAACCCGAGATTAACCCAATCGCTGTTGTTAAGGAGATAATGGTTGATGTATGAGAACTAGGCATCCCGCCAGTACTAAACATCAAATTCCATTTTAGTTCTCTTGTTGAAATAAAATGTATGGGTATCTTAACAAATTGTGCAATCAGCATTCCTAGAAGTGCAGCCAAAATCGGACAGGATAAAAACATGATTGACCTCCGTATCGTTTTATTAATGATATTTAGGTTCTTAACTTTATAAAGAAAAGCGCCTGCCTTGCGCCTTTTTTTTAATTACCCTACATATCATTAATATAGACTATTTGAAACAAAAAATGGTAATAATTTTTTGGAAAACAATGCTAAAGCATGATATTTATTCTTTAACAACTAGCTGTAAAAGCCCTTTCATCTTCCGAAAATCATGCTATAATAAACCATATTAAATTGACAAATTGAAAAGAAGTGTCGTGTAATGAATAAACTCGCAGTGAAGTTAAGACCCAAAACCGTTTTTTTGTTGGAAAAGTTTTTTACTGGCGAATCCTTTGATTACAAAAAATTATTTGCCATTATTACGCCTATTTTTGTAGACCAATCTTTCTTGATCATTATGAGTCTACTAAACACTGCGATGATCAGCTCCGCTGGGGTTGATGCTGTTAGTGCGGTAAGTATGGTTGATTCACTGAATATCTTTTTAGTGAATGTCTTTATTGCCGTAGCTACAGGTGGGACGGTTATGGTGGCTCAATATAAAGGCAGCGGGAATCCGGAAATGGTGTCCAAAACTGCTACACAGGCCATTTCAGCTGTAACCATCTTTTCTGTACTTCTAAGTGCATTGGTTATTATCTTCCATACGCCAACATTGTCCCTTTTATTTGGCAAAGCAGAAGCACATGTTTTTCAAGAAGCCCGAATTTATTTAATCGGCAGCTGTCTCTCATATCCGCTTATCGCCATTTTTCAAGCCGTAACCGGGGCATTAAGAGGTGTTGGAGAGACGAAACCATGTTTAAATCTATCTTTAATCATGAATGTCACCAATACTTTACTAAATCTCTTATTTATAACTCTTTTCAACATAGGTGTGGAAGGACTTGTCATTTCCACTATTATTGCAAGATTAATAGGTGTAGTAGCTTCATTAATCTATATTTTAAAATACAATGAATCCATTCAATTCAAACTAAGAAATGCTTTACATATTGATGTTGCTATCTTAAAAAAAGTCATGTTTATCGGACTTCCTTTTGCAGCAGAACAGTTATTTTTCAATGGTGGAAAGTTGTTGACGCAAACCTTTATTGTTCAGTTAGGAACACTTGCATTGACGTCATATGCGATTGCGAATTCGATTGCATTGCTATTTCAGATCGGACCCAATTCATTGAGTATTGCAATTGTAACGGTAGTGGGGCAATGTATAGGAAAAAGAAATGTACAGGATGCGAGGAAGTTTATTATATCCATGATTGGACTTGGAACAGTCCTGTTTGTGATAGCGGATGCAGTATTAATGCCATTGTTTCCATTTTTAGTCAAGCTCTTCAGCCCGCCAGAGGAAATTATTTCGACTATTTTTACACTAATCTTAATCTCTTCTGTAGGGCATCCACTTTTATGGCCAACAAGTTTTATTATGCCGTCCGCATTAAGGGCAGCCGGCGATTCAAACTTTACATCGATTGCGTCATTGCTTTCTATGTGGCTGCTTAGAGTTATTCTGGGGTATCTCTTGGGAATCACTTTCGGTTTTGGGATTGTCGGTGTTTGGGCAGCGATGAATATCGAATGGGGGATGCGGACATTAATTTTTGCTTTGCGGTTCAAAGGGAAGAAATGGTATGCACATAAACTTGTGTGATGACTTAGAAGGCTGCTATCGAATGGCAGCCTTTTATCATGGAACGCCATTTGCGAATGAACCTATAGAGTTAGGGATAAATACTCATATTTTAACAAAATATTTTTAATAAAGGACTTTCGCCCTACGAAAAAATTTTATATAATGGGAAAGGAAAAATAAGGGGGTATTGGAAGTTGCTTTATAGTATTGTTTTATTTATACACATCATTGGGGTTGTGGTTATGTTTGTCGCGGTGGGAATCACTTTATTATCGATGGTTTCCATGCTTCATTCAAAAACAACAGAAAATTTACGAAATTGGGCAGCATTAGCTGTAAAACTGGATGGGTTATTGCCTTTTAGTGTAATCCTAATCATTGTGCCTGGCTTATACCTAGTATTCTCCAGTTGGGGATGGAAAAATGCTTGGATTGATTTTTCACTGGCACTCTTGATTTTAATGACATTTATGGGTCCTATCATTAACCTGAGACGATTAAAAACTATCTTACATGCAGCAAAGGCAGAAAAAAGTAGCGTGCCTACGAATAGCTTATTAGAGAAGGTAAGGGATCGTGTACTTTGGAATTCAGTCTTAGTTATGACCATGCTAGCTTTTGCTATTGTTTTTCTAATGACAGTGAAAGTGGCAATGACAGGTTCAATCATCACCATTGTCGTGGCAGTCATTCTTGGGTTTGTTGCAGCAAATATTATTTTAAGCAAAGGTTCGGCAAGCATGACTTCAAACAAAAAGAATACTCGTTCAATTTAATCGTTTTTCATAAGCTGGAGAGGATCTATGTGATAGATTCTCTCCTATTTATTATTAACTAGTTTTTTATATTGATATATTTTTTATTTATGTAATAATTAGAATAATCAGAAGTTATGTAGAACAAGGAGAGATAGGTATGACGAATATCAAAAGTGCTCTTATTGTTGGCGGCGGCATTGGCGGGCTTGTGACTGCTCTCAAACTTCACCGCGTTGGCGTGTCAGTGCGTGTCTTTGAGAGTGTGGAAACGATTAAAGCCCTAGGTGTGGGGATTAATCTTTTACCACATGCAGTGAGGGTATTAACAGAATTAGGTTTAGTTGATGATCTGGAAAAAATTGGATTACAGACTGCGGAACTAATGTATGTAAATAAATTCGGGCAGAAAATCTGGCGAGAAGCCAGAGGGGTAGAAGCAGGATACCATTGGCCACAATATTCGATCCATCGTGGGAAGCTGCAAATGCTTTTATTAGAAGCAGTTAAGAAGGAGATTGGGGAGGAAGCTGTGTATACGGGACACCATTTGAAATCCTTCCAAAACATTGCTGACATGGTAGTAGCCCAATTTGAAAATCGAAAAACCGGCGAGAGTCTGGGGTCCTATCATGCAGATATCATGATTGCAGCAGACGGTATTCATTCTGTTGTAAGGAAATTTTATTATCCAGATGAAGGTCTCCCAAAATACAGCGGTCGGATTTTATGGCGTGGCATTACGGAATCAACACCTTTTTTAACAGGAAGATCCATGATTATGGCGGGTTATCAAGATCAAAAATTTGTCGCATATCCAGTGTGTCCTGAAAAGAGAGCGGAAGGAAGTTCACTCGTTAATTGGATTGCCGAACTTACGGTCGAGGAAATGCCTTCTCGTGCAGATTGGAATCGGAAAATTGATAAAGAGAAATTTGCTCCGGCCTTTGCTTCCTGGAACTTTGGCTGGCTAAATGTGCCAAAATTGATAGAAGAGACCGAAGCGGTTTATGAATTTCCGATGGTGGACCGTGATCCAATACCGAAATGGACATTTGGACGAGTCACCTTACTAGGTGACGCTGCACATCCGATGTATCCAATTGGTTCAAATGGTGCTTCTCAAGCGATTCTTGATGCAGATGCCTTGGGTGAAGCCATTTTAGAACATCATGAAGCCGAAAGGGCATTGGAGGTTTATGAAGAGACTAGATTAGGAGCCACAGCCAATATCGTCATGTCTAATCGACAAAATGGACCAGAGGTTGTCATGCAAATTGTTGAAGAACGTGCCCCTAACGGCTTTACCAATTTAGAAGATGTGGTTTCTTATGAGGAATTGGTAGAAATCTCAAATAAATATAAACAAATTGCCGGTTTTGACCGTGAAAAATTGAATCGTAAACTTGGAGTTAAATCATGATTGAACATATTGTATTATTGAAATTTTCAACAAACACCACGGAAGAGCAGAAGCAAGAGTTAATTCGGAGAACTCTCCTGTTAAAATACGTAATTCCTGGTATTGTAGACATACAGCAAGGATATAATTTTTCAAACCGGAGTCAGGGCTTTGAAATCGGTTTGACGGTCCGTTTTGAAGATAAAGCATCATTAGAAAATTATGGGCCACATCCGGAACATCAAGCTGTATTTAGTTACTTAAAGGAGATTGGTTTGGTAGATAGTATTATTGTTGATTTTGAAATCTAGTGATATTTTTTGTGATTTCACTTTAATGCTGTAACGCGGGTTTGCTTTTATGTATTATGGAGAATTGCTAACACTAAGCTTTGAATTTTTTCAAAAGCTTAGTGTTTTTTTTGTATACATAAATAAGGCCAGCTAATTTTTCTTTCTAGCTGACCTTTTTTTAAATCAAGGATTAGTCGACCATAATCCAGCAGATTTGAGGAAGACTCTTGGATGAAGTTTTAAACCGGCAACAATCAAGTCGGCCAAATCTTCCGGCTGCATTACATTTTCTGGATTTCCAGAAATAAGATTTGTTTCTGTGGCCAAATCTGTAACAACGGTACTTGGAGTCATGGCAGTGACACGGATATTATGCTTCCTAACTTCAAGGGCAAGTGATTCTGTCAGTCCCAATACGGCGAATTTGGAAGCACTATATGCACTGGTTACCGGCGCACCTTTTTGACCTGCTGTAGAAGAGATGTTTACAATATCTCCGGATTTATGTTCAATCATATCTGGTAAAACGGCTCTTGTTACATTATATACTCCCATCAAGTTTATTCGGATAATATTTTCCCATTCCTCTGGAGATAAATCGAGGAAGCCGCCAAATTTGGCTACCCCTGCATTGTTAATGAGAATGTCTATGGTTCCTAAATCTGATTTGATATGTTCAACAGCATGAGTGACGGTTTCAAGGTCAGAAACATCAGCTGTGGCTGCTGAAATTTGTATATCATATGGTTCGAGTTCTGAGGTTACTTTTTCAAGATTTGACATGTTCAGTCCAATGAATCCTAAATTTACACCTTCCTTTGCTAAGGCGATCGCGGTAGCACGTCCAATTCCTCTTCCTGCACCAGTTACGATCGCAGTTTTTCCCTTGAGTGAAATCATTGTAATCCATCCTAACCATTTAAATTTAAGATCACTTTTAAAATAAGCAATAACGTAGGCCAATATTCTTTTATTCGGAAAGTAATTGAAAATCATATATATCAAAAGAAGTGACGATAGTCATGATAATCATTTGAGGAATAGCAATTGTGTAGATAATAAATCCTACTAATAAGTGAACACTGGTATTAAATAATTTACAAACTATTTCAAAGTGGTATTATTGTATGTATATAATTTTTAAAGGCTTGTACTATTACTTGGTACTAATTTTTAGGAATTTCAAAATGCACATTTAATCGTGTGCTTTTGAAATGAACAGATTGGAGAATGTCAAAAGTGGATTTTAAATCATTAATTGCACCAGAACACTTTAACTTAGCTAGTGAAATCTCAAAGCATGTTTCAGATAAAATTGCCTTGAGATGGCAAAATGAATCAGGAGAAACGAAATCAATTACATATGATGAGCTTAATAAAAAAGCAAATAAATTAGCTAACGGTTTAACAAAATTAGGGATCAATAAAGGTGACAGGGTGGTAGTAATGACCACAAGGATAATTGAGTCTTATGTCATATACTTAGCCTGTTTAAAAGCGGGCATTGTGATTAGCCCCACTTCTGAATTGCTGCGAGCAAAGGATATCGTTTATCGGTTAAATCACTCAGAAGCCAAAGCGGTTATTTCTTATTACGACTTAATTCATGAGTTTGAAAATATAACAGAGGAGACACCATCTCTAAAATTTAAAATTGTCTTTGGGCAAGAAGTACCAAACTGGCTATCAATGGAAGCCTTGATAGAGGGTGAATCAGAAACTTTCACGGATATTGATACTTTAAGAAATGATTTAGCTTTCTTAGCTTATACTTCTGGAACAACAGGGCAGCCAAAAGGTGTCGTACATAGTCATGGATGGGGCTATGCACATCTCCGAATCGCAGCTTCTAAATGGCTGAATATAAGTGAAGATGATCTTGTTTGGGCAACAGCGGCACCGGGTTGGCAAAAATGGGTATGGAGTCCATTCTTATCCATTTTAGGTTCAGGTGCTACAGGATTTGTTTATAATGGCAGATTTCAGCCGCATAAATATTTAGAGTTGCTTCAAGACAACAAGGTGAATGTTTTATGCTGTACACCAACCGAGTACCGGATGATGGCAAAATTAGATGACCTTTCAAATTTTGATTTAACACCATTACACACAGCTGTTTCCGCAGGTGAAGCACTTAACCGTGAGGTAATTGATGTATTTAAAAGTCAATTCAACATATTGATTCGCGACGGATATGGTCAAACGGAAAGTACTTTATTGATTGCCAATCTAAACACGAATGTAAATAAATTGGGTTCAATGGGTCAGCCATTAATGCCTGAATATCTTGATGTCGTGGACGATTATGGTCAGCCTGTTCCTGCTAACGAGGTTGGGACGATTGCCATAAAAAAAGAGTTTCCTGCGCTTTTTCAACATTATTATAAAAACCCTGAATCTACTGCCGCCTCTTATCTAGGTGATTATTTCTTATCAGGAGACCGAGCATATAGAGATGAGGACAACTATTATTGGTTTCAGGGAAGAAAAGATGATGTCATTATTAGTTCAGGCTATACCATTGGACCATTCGAAGTAGAAGATGCCTTAATGAAACACAAGTCTGTGAAAGAATGTGCAGTGGTTGCATCACCGGATCCTGAAAGAGGAAATGTGGTTAAAGCCTGTATTGTTTTAAAAGATGGTGTCGAAGGAACACCTGAGTTGACAAAGGAACTACAAACCTTTGTTAAAAACTTAACGGCACCTTATAAGTATCCCCGTTTGATTGAATACCTAGAGGCGTTACCGAAGACCGACTCTGGAAAAATTCGGCGGGTAGCCTTGAGAGAGAAACGATAATGGAAATAAAAAAACTATAGCCCTCCCGGGGGTTATAGTTTTTTTATTTATTGCTACAATAAAAATTTTTTAAAAATTCAGTGACATATGCCTTTTGTAGGTTGCTTATTTTGGGAAGGAAATGTATAATATAAAATTATTCCTACCTGAATAGTATGAATTTGAATTTCGAAACATTGCGAGATTAATATTACTAGATAGATAGACATACATAAGGAGAGATTGATATGTTTTGGACGTATTTGGCTTTTATCATAGCTTTCTTCTTCGCCATGAACATTGGGGCAAGTGGAACAGCTGCATCAATGGGCTCCGCCTATGGTGCTGATGCGATTAGAAATAAATGGCTAGCGATGGTCTTAGTAGCAATTGCTGCTTTTTTAGGTGCAGTTCTAGGAGGCGGAGAAGTCGTAAAGACGATCGGTAACGGCATTATTCCTTCAAAAATTCTTACCATTGAGCTGGTGGTCCTTATTCTTGCAGGGGCGACCCTAACATTGTTTATTGCCAACCTAATGGGAATTCCTTTATCAACCAGTGAAGTAACCGTAGGTGCCATAGTTGGTGCTGGAATAGCTTATAGAAGCTTGTTTATTAATAGTCTCATTGTCATTGTGGCATTTTGGGTCATTGTTCCAATCATTTCATTTTTCATTACCTTTTTTCTAGGAAAGCTAATTGCTAAATCTGAAAAGCGCTGGCCTAGTTTGACCAAACAAGGAAAATGGAAAAAGTGGATAGGGAGAGTTCTCGTCTTGGGTGGATGCTTTGAAGCCTTTTCTGCTGGGATGAATAATGTAGCGAATGCAGTAGGACCATTAGTTGGTGCAGGTATGCTTTCAACAACTAAAGGCATTTGGATTGGCGGCTTATTTGTAGCTATAGGTGCTGTTTTATTAGGTGGCCGGGTAATTGAAACGAATGGAAAAAAGATTACAAAATTGTCCTTATTAGAAGGTAGTGCCGTTTCCTTTACTGGAGGAACATTAGTTACAATTGCCTCTATTTTTGGTCTCCCTATTCCATTAACCCAAGTAACTACATGTGGAATCCTAGGGATTGGAGCTTCCCAAAATGGGATTGGTTTTTGGCAAAAGGGCGTTATTAAAAAGATTTTAAAGGTTTGGCTTATTTCGCCATTAGCGTCACTTGTTATCTCTTATACGTTAATTAATTTGTTGATTAAGACTAATTTTTACAATATTATCATTATTTTAAGTACTTTAATTGCGGCCTTAGGAACCTTAAGCTTATATGCAAATATTCGAAAAGAAAACAGCACGATTCATGACGAGGGTGGCGGAATATAAATTGATTCCGGATTTACCATTAAAACAGCTCCTGACATCGACCAATTAAGGGTGGTATCAGGAGCTGTTTTATTAGTGTCCAGCTCCAGCGCCTAATCAAGGCGCTGGAGCTTTTATTATTGGACTTGGTGGGATTCAAACCCACAAGAAACATAACAGTCTTCATTGGATGACTGCAAGTTGCTCTATCATTGAGCTACAAGTCCATACGTATAAAATGCCCATCATCCAAACTTTTATGCAGAAAATCTTTTTCGTAAATCTTTCGTAATTCCCATTAGTAAGGAATTAACATTATTATATAATGATACAATAGAGTCCTTTGTTTTCGGATACATATTAATTTTTAGTAATTGATGTATGGAGGAGGGTGTAGATGAGTGTTCGGTCTAATCAACATACGGTAGAATTAGAAAAGCTGCGTTTGCAAATAGCTCAACTGGAACGGCAAAACCAGGAGCTCTCAAAACAAATTCGCGTAAATGAATCACTATATTTAAATATTCTGGATGCCTTACCTATCAATATTTTCCTGGAAGATAGGGAAGGACACACCATCTATGCCAACAAACAAGCATGCGTATCGAATGGGAAAAGTTTAAAAGAACTGATTGGAGTGACCATCTTTGATGTTTTTCCTCGTGAAATCGCAGAGCTTAATCGCGCGTATGATCTCGAAGTATGGGAGAAAAGACAATTGATCACCAAAGAATTTCCGAGTGGATATAAAGGTGAGGAACATCATATGTTTACCGGAAAAACCATCATCCATATTGATGAGTCAGGTGAGGATTTTTTACTCGGGTTTGGATTAGAAATTACAGACCGAGTTAGAGCCGAGAATCGATTAAAAGAAAGTGAAGAAAAGTTCAGAAGTTTAATCGAAGAAGCTGCTGATAGTTTCTTTCTAATCGGAACGGACGGGAAGTTTACAGAAGTTAATCCATCAGCATGTGAGGTTTTAAATTATTCAAAAAGTGAACTTCTCGAATTGAGTACTGAACATGTATTTTCTAAACTACCGAAAAAAATGAAACATCTAAAAATGGGTTCTAAACAGCTGGCGTCAATGAATTTTGAGGATTTAATGATTGGAAAAGATCATTTAGCAATCCCTGTTGATATTAATATTCGTCTTATTAATATTGGAAACAAACAAATGTATTTTGCTTTATGCCGGGATATTCGTGATAAAAAGAGGGCAGAAGCCCAAATTAAACATATGGCGTTTCATGATGCCTTAACCAATCTCCCAAATCGTTGGGCCATTCACTCCATCCTGGATGAGTATACTTCAGGGATAAATCATATCCCAACTTTGTTAGGTTTTATATTACTAGATTTGGATTATTTTAAGGTGGTAAATGATAGCTTAGGACATGAAGCTGGAGATTTACTACTAAAAGAAGTATCCAAAAGGTTGCAAACTGCTACCGATTATAGAGAGGTTAAACTTGCTAGATTTGGGGGAGATGAATTTATTATTCTTGTACCCTATTTAAAAAGTAAAGAAGAAATGATCTTCATCTGTGATAAGATCATGGAAGAAATGTCGAACCCTATAAATATTCAAGGACAAAAACTGAATATTTCAAGCAGTATGGGGATTAGTTTTTTCCCTCAAGATGGGACAGACCTTAATTCGTTGATAAAGAATGCAGACCTGGCAATGTATGGTTCTAAGAACCAAGGAAGAAATTGCTATAGTTTTTACCATCCAAACATGAGAAATCGTGCTAATCAACGGATGGATTTAGAAATTTTATTAAGAAAAGCTTTGGATGAAAATGAATTTATCCTCCATTATCAGCCCAAAGTAGATTTGAAAACAGGGAAAATCTATGGAATGGAAGCATTAATCAGATGGAAAAATAAACTAAATCAAATTATTTTACCAGATTCCTTTATCCCTATTGCTGAAGAAACGGGTCTAATTATCCCGATTGGAGAGTGGGTAATGTGGGAGGCCTGCAAACAGTGTAAAGAATGGAAGGATGCTGGATTTGGGGATTTATCTATAAGTGTAAATTTGTCACCTAAACAATTTCAAAGACAGAATCTTGTAGAGATGATCGTTTCTGTACTGGAAGAAACAGGATTGCCACCTCATTCTCTTGAATTGGAGTTAACAGAGGGAATGGTGATGAGAAATCCAGAAGAAGCCGTTATCATTTTACAAAAACTAAAAAAATTGGGTATCAAGATTTCAATTGACGATTTTGGAACAGGTTTCTCTTCTTTGAGTTATTTAAAATTATTCCCAATTGATACACTGAAGATTGACCGGTCTTTTATCACTACTATTGAAAGAGATGAGACGGATGCAATGATTGCTATAGCAATCATTTCTTTGGCTCATAGTTTAAACATTAATGTTGTCGCCGAGGGTGTCGAAAATGGGGAACAATACAATTTTCTCATGAAAAACTTCTGTGATTTTGCCCAAGGCTACTATATTAGTCAAGCGGTTGATCAACAGGAATTAAACAGGTTGCTAGTGAATAATGGAGAATCATTCCATCCAGTAGTGTGAACATTCATATAGACATTCATGAAGAGTGGTTATTCTTGACCACTCACTTTTCTTGGATTTTAATGGGTATTTTTGTTTTTGCTACACTCTAAATAATCCTCAAAAAGCTAAATTGGTGTTATGATGATAGGTATATCCAATACATATTATGTAATGAAACAACTTTTTGGGGGAACCTTTATGGCAGTAGTAAAATCAGTAAAAATTGATGGTGAGGATATACATATTTTTAACAGTGCAATCTATGTTTTTGAGACAAATTCAAATTTTACATTGGAATTGGACCTTATTGTGAGTGAACTTGTCGTAAAAAAGTATAAGAAAGAAGATAACCTCATTATTGAAATAGAATTAGAAGATGGCAGAGTCCTAAATTCAATTATGCATGTAAAATTCTTAGCAGGGGGATTACCTCAGCTTAATTTATATTGTGATCTTGATGATCCGGATGATTATTATTATTTAGACCGTGTAAGTGAGAGTGATGCATGGTTTCCCAACCTGGAAGAAGGAATTACAATTGAAGAAATACGAAAAGTAGAAATGCCCGATGAGGATATGAGTTTAAAACTAAAGTTGCCGATTGATCAAGTGGAATGGTTGAAAAAACAAAAAAAGTCAATGTTAAATGAATTATTCAAAGAATTCATATATAAATATTGGAAAAAGTTGGACCAGTGACGGAGGACGAAGTAAATAACTATGTCATGAAAAATTTGAATATTTACGTACTTTCTGAGGAAAATAGCTTTGTACCTGACAGAATAGGAGTGAATATTCGATGGAAGACAATCTGTATGAAAAATTAGGTGGTCAAGAAGCGATTAATAAGGTCGTAGATTATTTCTACAATGAGTTAGTTTTAAAAGATGAAACAGTTAATCAATTTTTTGAACACACTGATATGGAAAAACAAAAAAGCCACCAAACCAAATTTATTAGTTTTGCTCTTGGTGGTCCTAATCAATATTCGGGTCAATCAATGGCGAAAGCACATCAAGGTATGAATTTACAGCCTGAACATTTTAACGCGATTGTCAATCATTTGCATAAGGCTCTTGCCCATTATGGTGTAAGTGAGAGAGACATTGATGATGCTTTAACAAGGGTTGCTTCATTAAAAGATGATATCTTGTATCAGTAATCAAATAAAAAAGGGGCCATAGGTCCCTTTTATTCTGTGCGACGGGCAGTCGCACTTTTGCTTTTACACAAGCATGATTTACTGTTAAAGGTTGGGTCATGTTACTTCGGTAATAACAGACCCCGAATCC